>CAWAXX010000028.1:0-13449 GCA_963786105.1 Vulcanimicrobiota bacterium | reverse complement strand
AATGGCGTGCTTTACGGAACCACCCAAGCCGGCGGCGCAAATAACAATGGAACGGTCTTTTCGATCACTTCGTCCGGGGCGAAGCGGTTGATCTATAGTTTTGCGGGTTCCCCGGGCGACGGAAAAAGCCCAATGGCCACGCTGCTCGCCTATAACGGCACCCTCTACGGCACGACGGAGTCCGGCGGTGCGAACAACGTCGGAACCGTCTTCTCGATCAAGCCATCCGGCAAGGAAAAAGTTCTCTATAGCTTTCAAGGGCAACCGGACGGTGCAACTCCTCGATCGGGTTTAATCGTCGTCAACGGGACGTTGTACGGTACCACGGAGTACGGCGGAACCGGCGCGTGCTCGAACTATAATCCGGCGGGTTGCGGAACGGTTTTCAGCGTGACGACGTCCGGCCAAGAAGTGCTCGAATACAGCTTCGGTCAGTCGGGTTCGGACGGCACGCGCCCGGTCGCAACCTTGGTGAACGCCGCCGGCATGTTGTATGGGACAACGTGGTCGGGCGGCGCGAGCGGTGACGGCACCGTTTTCCAAGTCACTCCGACTGGGCAAGAAAGCGTCATCTACAGCTTCGCGGGTCCGCCGGATGGCGCAAATCCGTTCGCTGCGCTAACGTACTTTAAGGGCACGCTTTACGGCACAACCTCCGGCGGCGGCGCCGGCGGCTCGGGATGCGAGCCGAGCGACAATGGCTGCGGGACGGTTTTCGCGATGACGGCATCGGGTGGTGAAAGCGTCCTTTACAGCTTCCAAGGCAACGCCGACGGCGAGTCGCCGCAGGCGAACCTGACGACCCTCAACGGCCACCTTTTCGGGAGTGCCTCTGAAGGTGGACAAGGGTGCGCAAACACCGGCCCGGGTTGCGGAACGATCTTTCGAATTACCCTGTGACCGCGCGCCGGCACCGGGTACAAAGATGGGCTCGCCTTCGCGAGCCCATCTTTCTTAACGAATCTGCCGTTGGAACTCCGGGCGTTTACAGTCCCACGAGGTCGTACGCGTTTTGCGATTGCGACCAATCGTAGACCGGCGAGTTGAGGTTTGAGAACGGGTTCTCGATGGGTCCGGAGTACGGATTCCCGGCGTACGGATCGGGAATTGGGCCTGGGTTTTCGATCGGGCCCGAGTGCGGACTGCCGGGAATGGGGCCAGGTTGCGCCCAGTGTTCCGGGCCTCTGACCAGCGCACCGCCGAGGTCGACGTCGTGTGCGGTGACGTCGACGTTAACGCCTTGGCCCTTTGCCGTCAGGGTCGTGTCGATACGTCCGCCTGCACCGTTACACGCATCGACCGTGAGCGAGCCGTTCCGATTGCACGTGACGCTCGCGCCGTTGCCCAGCTGCAGCGTTTGACCGGCGGAGATCGAAACGTTCCGGCCGTCTTCGGTGATCGAAGCTTGGCCGTCGTTGTTCATCGAAATCTTCGTCTGGCCGTTATCCAGCGCAATCGTCGCCGATTGGTTTCGGGTGACGCCTCTTTCGTTCGGAGTCGTAACTTGCGTCGAAATTCGAAACCCGCCTGGAATCGAGTCAGAGTTGAGCAAGTCGGGATGCGAGACCATGCTGTTCCACTTACTTCCATTGAAGGACAGATGCGGATCGCCTTCGCTCGCGCCGGTCGCGTTCTGAAAGTAGCGCTCGTTTCCGTACGGCGGACAGTTTCCGGCGCCGTTTGAATACGGGTAGCAGTTGCCGTCGCTTCCGTATGAACCGCCCATCATGTACTGGAGCATCTGCAAAAGTTGCTGCAGCAGCCCGGGGAGCGGCCCGAACATCGCGGTTTGCGCCGGGTTTGACATGGCACCGGTGAGCCACGGCGGTGCGACGCGCGAAATGGCGTCGCCGGTGACGCTCCCGGGAGCGATCCCCGGCGAGAGCGCGCCTGCGCCGTCGCCAATGCTGGTAAAAGGCGAGAGTGAAGCCGGGCCGAGCGGCCCTTCGAGCGGCTGGATGGACATCGATCAACCTCCGTCGTAGTGGTTGAACGCCGTTCACGACCGGCGCGTCCGGCGACAAGGGGGCAGCGCCGGATTGTCCGAAGCGCGTTGCCGCGATGAGCGACACGCAGGTAACCACGATCGCGCGCCTCGACGAGCGTCTCAAAACGCTCAAGGAGCGTCTTTGACTACGCGGGGAAGAGCCGCCGAGTAATCGAGCTAGAGGAGCGTTCTCGAGCCGAGGGTTTCTGGAGCAATCCCGACGCAGCCCAGCGCGTCATGAAAGAGCTGGCGGATCTGCAAGCCGAGACCGGCGCGGTTTCGAGCGTCGCGCGTTCGCTGCAGGACGCGCGCGAAATGCTGGAAGTCTTCGGCGACGATCCGGCCGCGCAACCGGAAGCCGATGCGAGCATCGGCGCCGCTGCAATCCGCCATCGATCAACTCGAAATGGCGGCGAACTTCAATGGAGAGTTCGACGGTCATGGCGCGATCGTCAGCATCTTCGCCGGAGCTGGCGGCGTGGATGCCGCGGACTGGACGCAGATGCTGGCGCGCATGTACCTGCGTTGGGCCGAATCCAAAAACTTCTCGACGCACGTCGTCGACGAGTCGCCGGCGGAAGAAGCCGGGCTCAAGTCGATCACGTTTTTCGTACGCGGCCGTAACGCCTATGGAATGCTGCAAAGCGAACGCGGCGTGCACCGTTTGGTGCGGTTGTCGCCGTTCGACGCCGCGCATCGGCGGCATACCTCGTTTGCCGCAGTCGACGTGATTCCGGAGATCGACGCCGGCGACGAGCTCGATGTCGACGTCAAACCCGACGACCTGCGCGTCGAAACGTTTAAGTCGGGCGGCGCCGGTGGTCAGTACGTCAACAAGACGGAGTCCGCGGTACGCCTGATCCACATTCCGACCGGCATCGTGGTGGCGTCCCAGCAAGAGCGGTCGCAGGCGCAAAACCGCGACGTCGCGCTCAACATTCTGCGCGCGAAGCTCGTCGTGCGCGCTGCCGAAGAACGCGATCGACGCCTCGAAGACCTGCGAGGCGAGCGCCAGGCAAACGAATGGGGTTCGCAGATCCGTTCGTACGTGTTGCAGCCCTACCAAATGGTAAAAGACCACCGCACCGACGTTTCCGTCGGAAACGCGCAAGGCGTGCTCGACGGGGACGTCGACGCTTTCATCTGGCCATACCTGCAACAAACTCGCCGATGAAAGACCGCGTGCTGTGGTGGGGGTGTGCCGGTTATGCGGCGCTCTTCACGTTCCTCGGTGCCGTCAAGTACGCCGTCCACCGGAACTTCGTCGACTTCGGCATCTTCCAGCAGACTGCCGCCAGCGCGTTTGGCTGTTTCTGCAATCCGCTCGAAGGTAGTCATTGGGCGTTTCATTTCTCGCCGATTCTCTATGCGTGGGGCCTTGCGATCGCGCTTTTTCCGTCGCCGATAACGTTGATCGCTCTACAGGCGATTGCGGGAGCGTTGTGCGCGCCGCCGGTATATGCGATCGTTCGCGCGCGGAGCGATCGTTCGGTCGCACGGCTCGCGGCGCTGGTCGTATGGCTCTATCCGCCGCTGGCAGGGTTGATCTTCGGCGACGCTCACGAGAACGGCTTCGCCCCGGCGGCGGTTGCCTGGACGTTGTACGCGTTCGATGCCGGACGTTTAGGCTGGGCCGCACTCTTCGCCGCGCTGACGTTAGCCGTTAAAGAGGATCAGGCGGTGTTCATGGCCTTTGCCGGCATCTGCGGGGCCGTCGCCTATCGCCACGATCGCGCCCGTCTTCGTTTGGCGCTCGGCGTTGCCGCGGTTTCGGTAGCGGTCGCGCTGACGTTCTTCCGCGTCATCCAACCGCACGCCAACGGCAATCTCGCGTGGCAGCCGGTGCGCTTTTACGCGTGGACTTCGGCTGATTGGCGTTACCTCGTCCCGCGCGGATTGTTGGAACGTGCGGGATTCTTGCTGTTGGCGTTCGCGCCGCTGGCGTTTGTGCCGCTACGGTCGCGCGTCGTGATTCTGGCCCTTCCCGCACTGGTCGAGGTCCTCGCGTCGCGCATGAGCACGACGTTCACGCTTGGCACGCACTACGCGGGAGCCTGGATCGGCTACGTCTTAGTGGCGTTTGCCGCCGGGATTTCCGATCTCGCGCAGCGCGGTCGCGCGCGCCGGGCCTTATATTGGGCGCTGGCGGTGTGCGTAGTGGAGTTGCTGATTGCCAATCCGCTCCATCCCGGAATGAATCTCCGAACGGTGCAACCGCGCGACCGCGCGCTCGACACAGCCTTGCACGCGCTTCCCCGCGACGCGAGCGTTGCAACCCAAGAGGAAGCGTATACGCACCTCGGGTTAGACGACCCGTTCGCACGTTTGCTGCCGGAGGATCCGAGCGTTGAAACGCAGGCTTGCCTCGTGTTGATCGATCGCGCGTATCCCGAATCCCCGCGGCTCCAAGAATACGCCGGCGCGCTGATCGACTTAGTCGCGTCGGGACGCTACGTTCCGGTTCTGCGAGCCGGCGGCATCGAAGTGTACCGGCGCGTCACTCCCTGCCGTTAGCGGTTGCGGGCGCCTTTACAGCAGTTGCGCCAGCGCGTCCACCGCGCGTGACGGCCAGCCTTCGCCGGCGCGAACGATCCGATGCGGCGCCGCCCACGGCGACCAGCGGGCAACCTGCAGCGCGAAATGGCGCGTGGGCGGAAAAACTCCGACAACCGGCGTGCCCATCATCCCGGCGACGTGCAACGCGCCGCAGTCGGGCGTAACCAGCACCGGCGCGGCGCCGATAGCGGATTTCCACGGTTCCGTCGTATCGAAGCTCTCGATGTGGTGGCCCGCTGCCGACGCGACGCGCGCGGCATAGTCGCTTTCCGATGCGGGCGCCAGGAGGCGCAGCGTTCCAAACGCGCTTAACCGCCGCACGAGGTCGACGACGTCTTCGGCCGGGATTCCGAGCCGCTCCCATTTGTCGGTGATTTGCACGGCGATGCGATCGTCTGCCGGCGGGTCCGTTTCCAGGACCAGCGGCCGGAGCACGGCCGGATCGCGCGCCGGCTGGGCGGTCGCGCCTAGCAGCGCGTGGCCCAAGCGGAAGAGCACCCCGCACTCGTGCGGCGCGCGGCGGTCGAGACCGGCGCTGCGATACACGCTGTCGGTAAGGAAACGCCGCGACCAGAGCGTCTTCGCCGGTTTGCCCCACGCGTTCGAAAAGCCGATGCGGACCGGTACTCGTGCGGCCAACGCGAGACGATATCCGCTCGGATCTTCGGTCGCGACCAGCGCGTGCGTGTAGCGGCGCGATGCGAGATCTCGCCCGAGGCGTTCGATGGCCGCGAGGTTCGCGGGCTTGCTCGATCGCAGCTCGAAGCCGCTCACGACGATCGAGCGCGCAGCGCGCGAAGAAAAAATGCCGGCGTTTCCGGGCCGTAACACGATGTCGGCGGGAATCGCGGCCGAGCGCAGCGCCGCGAGCAACGGTGTTAGTGCGAGGGCGTCGCCGATCGCATCGAGGCGGATGATGAGCGCCGACGGTGAACTCTCCGGCATGTCTCTCCTCTCCGACCGCCGGCGCGAATCGGCCTGCCGCCCGCGATGATTGCCCGCGACGATCTCGTCACGTTTCAAGAAGTCGACGGTTACCGTACCGTACGCGCTTTCGGCTACGTTTCGGGCGTGGCATCGCGGCCGCGCAATCGTTTGCGGTCGACCTTTCGCAGTCTCGGAATGCTGATCGGTCTAGCTGCCGGCGAGTTTCTCGGCGACGCGGAACAGCTGCGCAGCGAAGCGCTCGACGCGCTGCGCCGTCGTGCCGATGCCATGGGCGCGAACGCGGTCATCGGCTTGCAGTTTTACGTCTCGGAGGGCACTGACGGTTCGTGCAAGGTCGTCGCCTTCGGTCAGGCGGTGATGGTAGACAAAGGCGTTGAGGGCGAGCACACTGAGCCTTGAGGAGCGCGCGCGGCGCGAGCGCCTGCTCGCGCAGGCAGCGGCCGCCGCCAACGCTTGCCGTAAGTGCGCGATCGGTTACGAACGTCGCCACAACGTGTACGGTGAGGGCGATCCGCTCGCGGCACTCATGGTGATCGGTGAGGGACCAGGTGAAACCGAAGACGTGCTGGGACGGCCCTTCGTCGGTCGTGCGGGACAGTTGCTCGACCGAATGATCGCCGCGATCGGATTAGCCCGCGAAGACGTGTATATTTGCAATACGGTTAAGTGTCGTCCGACGTCGCCCGGGCCGAACGGTCCACGTAATCGCGCTCCCGAGCCGGACGAGATGGCCAACTGCCGTCAGTTCCTCGACGAACAGATCGGCGTCGTCGCGCCCGACGTGATCCTCGCGCTCGGAGCGCCGGCGGCAAAATCGTTTCTCGGTCGAGATTTTCAGATTACGAAGATGCGCGGCCGGTGGTATGCGGGACCAAACGGCGTGCCCCTGATGGCATCGTTCCATCCGGCCTACATTCTGCGGCAGACCGGCGGCGAAATCGAGGCGGTCAAGCGGCTCGTATGGCACGATCTGAAGGCCGTTCGCGCCAAGCTCGACGAACTGGCGGCGCTGCGCGCGGCGCCGCGTCCCCCGGAAGAGCCGCCCGAACCGTCGCCGGAGCCGCAACAGGCCGGCTTGTTTGGCGAAGCGCACGGTGTGCTAGAATAGGCGCCGTGACTCGCGATCCCATGGCCGTGTGGCTTTCGGACTTCAGCTCGCGGGCCGGGTTTCCGGGCGTCGACGAGTTTGCTCGCGAATACGACGTAAAACCCTACCGCCTCCGCCAGATCTACCGGGCGGCAGCCAAAGAGTTGCTGGCGGGCGTCGAGGCGGTCACCACGTTGCCGAAGGAGCTGCGTACCGCACTCGCCGCTCGCGGGGTGGAGTTTTCGACTATCCACGCGGTGACCGTCCAACGTTCGAGCGACGGGCAAACGACTAAAGGCCTCTTTCGTCTTCACGACGGCAGCCAAGTCGAGGCCGTTCTGATGGAACATAGCGGCGAGCGCACGACCGTCTGCATCTCGTCTCAAGCGGGATGCGCTTTTGCTTGCGCGTTCTGTTCGACCGGCCAGGCCGGGTTTACGCGCAACTTGGATGCCGTCGAAATCTTCGATCAGGCGTCGTATTTCGCGCGGGAGCTGGCCGGACGCGGCAAACGAATCACCAACGTGGTTTTCATGGGGATGGGCGAGCCTTTTCACAACTACGAGAACGTTATGAACGCGGTGGCATTACTCAACGATCCGCACGGGTTCGGCTTGGGCCATCGGCACATCACGATTTCTACCGTCGGCCTGGTCGACAAGATCGAGCGCTTCACCGAAGAGCGCTTGCAGATCAACCTGGCGATCTCGCTTCACGCGCCGAGCGACGAGCTGCGCTCGCAGTTCATGCCGGTCAATCGCAAGTTCGGCATCGACGCATTGATGGGCGCCTGCCAACGGTACGTCGAAAAGACGCGCCGAAAAGTGTTTTTCGAATACGTTATGCTCGAAGGCGTGAACGACGGCGCGGCCTGCGCGCGGCAGCTGGCGCAAATCATGCGCGGGCATTTGTACCACGTCAACCTCATTCCGTACAACGCGACGCCGGACGCACCGTTCGGCGGAACGCCCGACGCGCGCATTTGGGAATTCGCGAAGATCCTGGAGGCGGCCCGGGTTCCCACCACCGTTCGGCGCAACATGGGCCGCGACATCGCTGCTGCCTGCGGCCAGCTGCGCGCGCAGACGCAGCCCCGCGCGCACGCCACCGTCGCGAGCGGCGCGTAATCCCGCATGGCTGCGTGGCGCGACGTGCGACGGATCGCCTTAGCCTTGCCCGGCACGAGCGAAGAAACGACGTCGAGCGGGAACGCCGCGTGGATCGTCAATGGAAAATTCTTTACTTGGGAACGCCCGTTGCGGCGTTCCGACCTTGCAGCTCTCGGCGACGCCGCGCCCACCGGGCCCATCTTGGGCGTCCGAACCCCCGATCTCGAAATGAAGGAAGTGCTGCTAGCGCGCGATCCCTCCGTGTACTTTACGACTCCGCACTTCGACGGTTACCCCGCGGTGCTGGTGCGACTCGGCAAGATTAGCGTCAAGGAGTTAAAGGACTTGATCGTCGAGGCGTGGCTCGCGCGTGCGACCAAACGCGCGGTGACCGCGTTTCTGAAAGAGACCTGACGCCGCCGCCGGCGCCATCGCCTTAAGGCGGGTATCGGGCGTACCGGTGAGAAACCACCGGCCGGTATGGACACGGCGGCCTCGCAGCGGCGCGCGACGATGGAAGAGATTACGGCACTTGCAAAGCGCCGCGGCTTCATCTTTCAGTCGAGCGAGATTTACGGCGGGATCAACGGCTTCTGGGATTACGGACCGCTCGGCGCGGTGCTCAAGCGCAACGTCAAGAATGCTTGGTGGCGCGATACGGTCGAGCTGCGCGACGACGTCGTCGCTTTCGATTCGGCGATCGTCATGCATCCGCTGGTATGGAAGGCTTCGGGTCATGTCGACGCTTTCCACGACGTGTTCGTCGATTGCAAGGTCTGCAAGCATCGCTTCCGGTTCGACCATTTGAAGGACCCGTCGCAGTGCCCGGATTGCGGAAGCAAAAATTCGTTCACCGAGCCGCGCTCGTTCAACCTGATGATGACGACGTTCGTCGGACCGATGGACGACACGTCGTCGGCGACGTATTTGCGGCCTGAGACCGCTCAGGGCATCTTCGTCAACTTCAAGAACGTCTATCAAACGAGCCGCCGGCGGCCGCCGTTCGGCATCGCTCAAATCGGGAAATCGTTTCGCAACGAAATAACGCCGGGGAACTTCACGTTTCGCGTTCGCGAATTCGAGCAAGCCGAACTCGAGTATTTCGTACCCGACGACGGCAAAGACATGGGGACCTTTCGCGAATGGGTCGAGCGCCGGAAGGCGTGGTACGCGAGCTACGGCATCGCCTCGGATCGACTGCGCTTCAACGAGCTCGCCGAGGCGGAGCGCCCACACTACGCGAAGGCCGGGGTGGACGTCGAGTATCTATTTCCGTGGGGCTGGGGCGAACTCGAATCGATCGCCCACCGCGGAACGTACGACCTCGATGCCCACATGAAGCTTTCGGGTAAGGATTTACAATTCTTCGACGAGGCAAGTAAGACGCACTACACTCCGCTGCTGATCGAGAGTTCCGCCGGTATGGATCGCACGGCTTTGACCTTCCTTATCGATGCATACGAGCGCGAAACGTCCGTCGATCCTAACGGCAAGGAGACTGAGCGCACCGTCCTGCGCTTCCATCCGAAAATCGCGCCGGTGCAAGTTGCCGTTTTTTCGCTCGCCCGCAACAAGCCGGAGTTGGTCGAACGCGCTCGCGGCGTCGAGGCGAGCCTGCGCCCGATCTGGCGCACCCAATACGACGAAGGCAATATCGGTCAGCTGTATCGCCGGCAGGACGAGATCGGCACGCCATTCTGCGTAACGATCGACTACGAAACGTTGGCCGACGGCAGCGTAACCGTACGGTCGCGAGATTCCATGTTGCAGGATCGCGTGCCGGTCGAACGGCTGGAAACGCATCTGAGGGAGCGCCTATAACGCCATGACGTCACCCGTCGCCGCCGCCAAATACGTATTCTTCTTCGACGAAGGCAATGCTTCGATGGTCGACCTGCTCGGCGGAAAAGGCGCCGGCTTGGCCGAGATGACCGCGGCGGGGCTGCCGGTTCCGTCGGGCTTCGTTATCACTACGGATGCCTGCTTGGCCTTTTACGAAGACGGGCGCGTTTTCCCGGCGGGCTTGGCCGAACAAGTCGACGCCGCGATGAGCGAGTTGGAACAGCGAACCGGCAAAGGCTTCGGCTCGCTCGACAACCCGCTGCTCGTATCGGTGCGCAGCGGTGCGCGGGTATCCATGCCCGGGATGATGGATACGATCCTGAATCTCGGGCTCAACGATCGCACCGTCGAGACGCTGGCGTCGTTGACCGACAATCCACGGTTTGCCTGGGATGCGTACCGGCGGTTCATCTCGATGTTTTCCCACGTCGTTCTCGACGTCGATAAGGAGAACTTCGACGAGCTTCTCGACGACCTCAAAAGGTCGCTCGGTGTAGAGAACGATCCACAGGTCGATGCGGAGTCCTGGAAAAACCTGGTGGCCGAATTCAAGCGCATCGTGCGCGAGCGAACGGGACGCGACTTTCCGCAAGACGTCCGCGAGCAGTTGAAGCTCGCGGTCGCCGCCGTTTTCGATTCCTGGAATTGCAAGCGCGCAATCGACTATCGCCGGTTTAACAAGATTCCGGACGACTGGGGCACCGCCGTGACCATCATGGAAATGGTCTTCGGCAATTTGAGCGACGACTCGGGGACGGGCGTCGCCTTTACGCGCGATCCGAATACCGGCGAACGCATGCTCTTCGGGGAGTACCTGCGCAACGCGCAAGGCGAGGACGTGGTTGCCGGAATTCGAACGCCCGAAAAGATCGCCGACCTAAAGAAAACACAACCGGCAGTCTTCGCGCAGTTCCAAGAAATCGCGGGGCGGCTCGAACGCCACTATCGCGACATGCAGGATCTGGAGTTCACGGTCGAGCGCGGGAAGCTCTTCATGTTGCAAACCCGCAGCGGAAAGCGCAGCGCCGAGGCCGCGGTGAAGATTGCCCTCGATTTAGCCGACGAAGGACTGATCGACAAGCGTCGAGCCGTCGCATCGGTCAACGCTCAATCGCTCGACCAGCTCTTTCATGCGCGCATCGATCCACACGAGCGGATCGACGTCGCCGCCAAGGGACTCAATGCGTCGCCGGGCGCGGCATCCGGCCAAGTAGTTTTCAGCGCCGACGACGCGGTAGCTTGGAAGAAGGACGGGAAGAAGACGATTCTGGCTCGCGTCGAGACGACGCCCGACGACGTGCACGGCATGATCGCTGCCGAGGGAGTTCTGACCGCCAAGGGCGGCGCGACGTCGCACGCCGCGGTGGTGGCTCGCGGCATGGGCAAGCCGTGCGTGGCCGGATGCGACGCGCTGGTCATCGACCGCCGGACGAAAACTGCAACCTTCGCCGGTAAACCGTTACGCGAAGGCGACTGGATCACGATCGACGGCACGACTGGGAACGTCGCGTTCGGTGCGCTGACGTTGATCCCGGCGCCGACGACGTTGCCGCCCTGGCTGGCGAGGTTTCTTTCGTGGGCCGACGACCTGCGCGTCATGGAAGTATGGGCCAATGCCGATACGCCGGAAGACGCTGCCCGCGCGCGTCAGCTTGGCGCGCAAGGCATCGGATTGTGCCGTACCGAGCACATGTTCATGCAACAGGACCGGCTGCCCATCGTGCAGCGGATGATCCTTGCGGACGACCGTCAGGCGCGCGATGAGGCATTAGCGAAACTCTTGCCGATCCAGCGCGAAGATTTCGTCGGAATTCTCGAGGCGATGCAGGGGCATCCGGTGACGATCCGGCTGCTCGATCCGCCGTTGCACGAGTTCTTACCGTCGCTCGAAGAGCTGTTGGTCGAAGTGACGGAGCTGCGGATCACCCGGGGCAGCGACTCACCCGATTTCAAGATCAAAGATGCGGTGCTCCACCGCGTTCTCCAACTGCACGAGCAAAATCCGATGCTCGGATTGCGCGTCTGCCGTCTCGGCATCGTGTATCCCGAGATCTACGCCATGCAGGTCCGCGCCGTATTCGAGGCGGCGTGCGACTTGAAGCGTCGCGGCGTCGACGCGCGTCCCGAGATCATGATTCCCGGCGTCGGCACGAAAGAGGAG
Source organism: Vulcanimicrobiota bacterium (assembly GCA_963786105.1). Classification (GTDB taxonomy): domain Bacteria; phylum Vulcanimicrobiota; class Vulcanimicrobiia; order Vulcanimicrobiales; family Vulcanimicrobiaceae; genus Tumulicola. The sequence continues at coordinate 1,759 of CAWAXX010000028.1, read as the reverse complement.
ATGCAGTCGACGCGCGAAGCGGCCAAGGCGGTCGCCGATCAGGTGCTCGCCGAGCGCGGCGTCAAGGTCGACTATCACATCGGCACGATGATCGAGCTGCCACGAGCCTGCATCGTGGCCGACGATCTCGCGCGCTTTGCCGATTTCTTTTCCTTCGGAACGAACGACTTAACCCAAACGACCTATGGATACAGCCGCGACGATGCCGAAGCCTCGTTTATTCCAGTGTATCTCGAGAAGCGCATTCTCAAGGCCGATCCGTTTCAGGTGCTCGACCGTCGAGGCGTAGGCACTTTGATGCGCGACGCGGTGCGACTCGGGCGTGCGGTGCGGGAGGACTTGAAGATCGGCATTTGCGGCGAGCATGGCGGCGAACCCAGCAGCGTGGCTTTTTGCAATACGCTCGGCCTCGACTACGTATCGTGCTCTCCGTATCGCGTTCCGATCGCCCGCCTTGCTGCCGCCCAAGCAGCAATCGGCGCGATTGAGTAACCGTTACTCAGGTCCGAGCAACGATTTCGGAGCAGATACGGCGCGCTTCGAGCACGTCGACCGCATCGCGGCGTACGAAGAGCTTGCGCCAATAGGCTTTGCCGGTGAGCTTGGCGATGAGGTCGGAGACCTCGCGCGCGTCGACGAGCTGGTTGCCGTTTCCCACCCAGACGGTGTGCGAGCGATCGACGCCGAGCGGGAGGCGGTGCAGCACCTGAGTTTGTTCGTCGGCCCAGACGTTGCGCTCGCCGAACCGGGCGGCGAGCGCCCGTTCGCAAGCTTCGTATTTTCGCAGATCCCGCTCGGCGTTGAACTCGGCGGCGACGCCGTAAACGACGATTCGCTCGCGCAGGGCCCGAGCGGCTTCGCTCTGCCTGTCGGCGAGCTCGTTGAGTACGCGGAAATCGTCCCACCGCACGAACTCTTCAATCGGGTCGAGCGCTCGGGGATCCGGCCACAACTCGCGCAAGACGTCCTGCAGCACGCGTTCGAAAATTCTGGTCGTGTGATGAAAGTATACCGAAGCAAACATCATATAACGCGCCATGACGAAGGATTCGAGCGCCACCACGCCGCGCGCGTCGATGCCCATTACGACCTGGCCGTCGCGCTCGAAGAGACGCAGCGAAGCGACGAGCTGTTCGGCATCGTACCGCCCAGTCGCGACGCCGGTGAAATACGCGTCGCGCTGGAGGTAGTCCATGCGGTCGGCATCGAGATTCGGCCCGCTCACCAGTTCGCGGAGGGCGGGATACCGGCTCGCGGAGTCGCCGACGATCAGGGCGAGCACGTCGGCGGGGTTCACGTCGAGTGCCGCCAATCCCGAGTGCATCTCGGGCAAACGCAGCAGTTCGCCGGTGCGCGCTTCGTGCCGGACGCCGAGCACGGCTTCGCAGGCGTGACTGAACGGCCCGTGCCCGACGTCGTGTACCAGCAGAGCTGCGCGCACGAGTCGCCGCTGATAGTCGACGTCGGCAGAATCGGCGAAGTATTCCGGTCCCGAACGGACGAGCTCGTCGAACGCCCGCGCTCCCATCGCCAGCGCGCCGAGGGCGTGGCTAAATCGCGAGTGCTCGGCGGCTGGGAACGCGAGATAGGCGAGGCCGAGTTGGCGCAAACGGCGGAGCCGTTGCATGACCGGCAGATCCAACAAGTGCGCCTCGGCGAGCGAAAGCCCGATGAAGTGGTGGATCGGGTCGAAGATACGCTTCACCGCCGGGCGTTTTCCGCCATCGGCCCGCCGCTCCTCGCGAGAAGTCTACCTTCG
>CAWAXX010000027.1:0-23033 GCA_963786105.1 Vulcanimicrobiota bacterium | reverse complement strand
CGCAGCAACGCGATCGACAAACGCCGGATCTCCCGGCGCCGGATACTCCACCTCGAAGAGTGCCCGCGGAAAACCGCCGAAGTCGTGGATGGTACGCGGCCGCGCCATAGCCGTCACCGACGTTTGCGGGGCGCACCAATGCGCCGAAACGCAGAGAATAACCCGCGGCCGGCGGATTGACTCTCCCAAGGACGCCCACGCGCACGTGTATTCGTTCTCTCGCAGCGCGTTGAGCGGGTTGCCGTGACCGATGAAGAGTGCCGGCAGTGCCGCCTTAGCCACCGGCGCGGCCCACGTCGAACCGAGTCTGGGCGAGCGAACCGAGCGGCCCACAGAGCGAGCGCCCCAGCGGCGTGAGTCGTACTCGACGCGCGACGGAACCTGCGGATAGCGAGATCCCCGATCATGCGGCGCAATTCGTGGAATCAACCGTAAGGCCCTCGCAACCAATTAACGCGCTTCTTTTCGCCACTGCGTCGGCGGCATTCCGACGATCTTTTTAAATGCGCGGCTGAAGGCCACTTCTGATTCGTAGCCGGTCGCATCGGCAACGGCAGCGACGGTTTCGGAGCCGTCACGCAAGCGGTTGGCGGCGAGATGCATCCGCCAATGAAGCAAATACTGCATCGGCGACTCTGCCATGAGTTGCGTGAAACGTTCGGCCAGCCGCGAGCGCGATACGCCGACCTCCTGCGCCAGTAGATTCAAGGTCCACTCGCGCGACGGATTGCCGTGCAGGGCGGTCAGCGCGGCGCCCACGACCGGGTCGCGAAGACCCGAGAGCCAGTTCGTCTCTTCCGGCGGCAGCGTCTCCAAATACCGGCGCACGACCTGCACGAACATCAGCTCGCTGAGGCGCCCGAGCACCGTCTCGCCGCCGATCCGGTCGTGCTTTGCCTCTTCTCGCGCCAGCGCAAAGGCCGCCGCCAGCGCGCCGCCGTCGCGATCGCCGATGTGAATCACACGCGGCAGCGAGTCGAGCAACGGATTGAACGGGAGCCGGTCGCAGCCGAGATAACCGCAGACCATGTGCGCGCTCGACTCTCCCGACGCTCTTCCCATGCGCAGGTGAAACGGCAATGGCCGGTCGTGAGGCGCGCGAAAGCGATCGTAGTCGGGCACGGTTTGCATGCCGGGTTCGCTGGCGACGACGTGGGCATCGCCGTGCGGAAAGACCACGATGTCGCCGGCCGACAGCTGAATCGGCTGACCGCCATTGGGCCACACCCAGCACTTCCCGTAGGTCAGGACGTGATAGGGAATCAGGTGTCCGGAACCCGGCATAACCGCATCCACGATCCTGCTGCCGGGCGGCGTTTCGGCGGCCCACGGGTCCGCCGCGTCGATCTCAAAGAAGACCGCACCGGTAAGGCGGATGGCGCGCAGCATGCTGGAGAGTGGGTCCACTAGCTCGGCAAGCCCCTTAGGACGATTAGCATGGTACTCGGGACGGCCGGTCATTTACCCGCCCGTCCTCCCGGCGTAGACTAACCACATTCACCTTCCGTCTCGTCGTCACGATAGGAGTTTTTCGTGCCACTTTACATGGACGTCCACGATCACGTCGAGGGGTTGACCGCCGACGGCGTGGCCCACGCCCACGAAGCCGACCTCAAGGTTCAAGACAAACACGGCGTCGAGTACTTGCGCTACTGGTTTGACGAGGGAACCGGCAAGGTCTTTTGCCTCGTCAAAGCACCGTCGCGCGAAGCCGCCAGCGCCGTACATCGCGAAGCGCACGGCCTGGTCGCCGACCACCTGATCGAGGTACAGGAAGGCACGTAACGGCAAGGCGGCCGGGCGGCGACGCCGCTACGGAAAATCCTTGAACGACTGCTTGACCCGGTACTCGCTCTCCGGATAGCGCGAACGCAGGTTGGCCCATTGGGTCAGCAGCTCGTCGCTGTCGGGATCGCGGCGATACCGGGTCACGCCGAGATAGTATTGCGCCTCGGGCGCCGCGTATGTGGTCGAGAAGCGCTTGAGCACGTCGACGTATACGGCTTCGGCCTGTTCGAAGCGTTTAAGACGCAAGTACGCCAGCGCGAACCCGCAGAGCGTGCGCGCGATAAACTCGGACGGCGGTAGAAATCCATCCCAGCGATAGAGCTCGTACCCGTCGTGGTTGAGAATGCGAATGTCCGGCGTCCAGATGTGATGGAGGTCGTGCAGGAAGAGATTGTTCTCTTTCTTCGAGTTGTCGAACTGAACCGGAATGCTATGGGCGAGGATCGTCTCGGCGACTTCGGTTTGAGGATACGTCACGGTATCCAGCGCTAGGCATCCCCCTCAACCAGGGTTGAAGACGTCCAGAAAGACGAACTTCCGGTCCTTTTTGGCGCGCTCGAGCGCCGCCTTATAATCGGACTCCCACGGAATGCCTGACATTACGCCCTCCTGCTTAGCGTCATGGTCGCGTTATTCTATCGATGACCGGTGAATTCCATCGAAGACGGCTGGCGGCCGAAAGACAGCGCGGCACGACGCCGGCGTCACCCTAACAGGTCGCGCCGGAGTAAACGGCGGCAATGCCCGCCTGGCCAAGACTGATCCCGCCGTCGTTGGCAGGAACCTTTTGGTTGATCCAAAGCCGGTCGCCGAACCGCTGCGCCAGCAGCTCGACCAGCAGGGCGTTCTGAAAGACGCCGCCCGACGCGACGATCTGCTTTGGTTCGAGCGTTTCGACGGCGCTCGCGATTGCGTCTGCCAACGCGCGATGAAAGCCGCGCGCGATCTCGTGCACGTCGCGGCCGCGCCGGCGATCGGCGACGATGGCCGCCAGCAACGGTCGAAAGTCCAGCTGCGCATCGACGACGGGGAATGGATAGCTATCTTCGCTCGCCCCCGACCAGGCGAGATGCTCGACCCACATCGCCGCCTGCCCCTCGAATGTAATCGGACGCGTAAAGCCCAGCAGCGCCGCCACCGTGTCGAAGAGCCGGCCGACCGACGTCGTGGTGAACGTACGAAGGCCGCTTTCGGCTAACCGCTTTGCTTTGGTGTAGCGGTCCGGGAAGTCGAAGGGCGCGGCGGTGAGATCGGGCAGTGCGTCGAGCTCGCTCAAAAAGCCGGCCGCCGCTTGCACCGGATGGCGCGCGGCGGCATCGCCGCCGGGCAGCTTGGCTTCACGCAGCCAAACGGCACGCGTTAGCCCCTCGCGCAAGCTGCCGGTGAAGATCTCTCCGCCCCAGATCGTTCCGTCGTCGCCGTAACCCGTTCCGTCGAAAGCGATCCCGGCGACGGGCGTATCGAACGCCTCACGTTCGACCAATACGCTGGCGACGTGCGCGCGATGATGCTGTATGGCTCGATGTTCGCCCGGAAGCGTGCGAGCGTACTGGGTAGACGCGTATTCCGGGTGCGCGTCGTGGACGACGAGAAGCTCGCCCATCGGCACGTCGTACATCGTGCAGAGATCGGCGATCGTCTCTTTGAACGCCGCGAACGATCCATAGTGATCGAGATCGCCGATATGCTGGCTTGTAAATGCTTGCCCGTCGACGACCAGCGTGACCGCGTTCTTCAAATCGGCGCCGGTGCAAAGTGTCGGACGGCGCGTCGGCAGCCGGGCGATCGCAGCCGGCGCGCCGCCGCGCGCGTGACGGAGCACGACCGGACCGTACGGGCCGACCGCCGCCACCGAGTCGTCGACGCGGCGCGCGATTTCGCGCGCTCCGGCCAAGAACGCGTCGGCGATTCCGGAGAGCCGCTCCAACGCGTCGGCATCGGCGTACGCGATCGGTTCGCTGGAGCGGTTCGCGCTCGTCATCACCAGCACGCTGGGCGCACTTTGCCGGAAGAGCAAATGGTGTAGCGGCGTATAGGGCAACATGACGCCGTAATCGCGATTCTCCGGGGCGACGCCCTCTAACTCAACCGTTGCCGGAGCCAGCACGATCGGCCGCTGCACCGATTGCAAGAGGCGTTCGCGTTCCTGCGAGAGGTCTACCAAAGCCGAGGCCGTTTCTAAATCGCGCGTCATCAGCGCAAAGGGCCGCTCCTTTCGATACTTTCGTTCGCGCAACCGCGCGACGGCCTCGGGCAGCGTTGCATCGCAAGCCAAGTGGTAGCCGCCCAAACCTTTGATCGCTACGATCGCACCCTCGCGCAACAGTGCGGCGGCGCGGGAAACCGCTGCGTCGCCGCGCTCCATAATTCCGTCGCCCGTCAAATAGTACGACGGTCCGCAAACGGGACACGCGATGGGCTGCGCGTGAAAGCGGCGGTCGAGCGGATCGTGATATTCGGCGGCGCAGCGCTCGCACATCGGCCAGTCGCGCATCGTCGTCTGCGGACGGTCGTAGGGCAAGCCTAGAATGATGCTGTAGCGCGGGCCGCAATTGGTGCAGTTTATGTACGGGTATCCGAAGCGGCGGTCGTCCGGATCGCCCATTTCGCGCAAGCAATCCTCGCAGACGGGCAAATCGGGCGAAACGCGCACCGTCGGACGGCTCGTTCGCACGCTCTCGCGAATGGTGAAATCGTCGAATCCCGACACCAGCGTCGGGACGATGTCGAACGACGCGATGCGCGACGCCGCGGGCGCCTGTGATTCGATCGCACCGAGGAAACCAGGCAGCGCCGCCGGCGCGCCTTCGACGTGGATCTCTACGCCGGTCTCGGCGTTGAGCACCCAGCCGTGCAGACCGTGCGCGCGGGCCAACCGGTAGACGAACGGGCGGAAGCCGACGCCCTGCACGATCCCGGTGATGCGTACGTGCCGGGCCTCGATCACGTGCGTGCGGCGGCTACGTAACAGCCCTGGCCGTTCCAGCCGACCTGTATGACCTGCCCATCTTCGACCAGTACGGGCACGCTAACCGCGCCGCTGACGAGCGAGAAGAGACGCCGGCGCGCCTCGGCGTCGGCTTCGACGTCGTACTCGACGAACGGCTTGCCGTCCCACTGCAGCTCGGAGCGAAGTTCGGCGGTATAGGGACACGAACGCGTCCCGTAAAGCTCAAGCGGCATCGCTGCCCAGTCTATCCAACGCCTCACGCATGACGTGATAGATGCTTCCCTGGACTTCTTGAATCCGCGGGATGTAGTCGCTGTGAACGACGATCGGAATGTCGGCCAGCCCGCGGCGAACGATCTCGCCGCCATCGTATCCGAGCAGCGCGATGGTGAGCATCTCACGTTTGCGCGCCTCTTCGAGCGCCGCGACGACGTTTTTCGATCCGCCGCTGGTCGAGAGCGCAATGGCCACGTCGTGCGGACGTGCTTGCGCGACCAGTTGCCGGAGGAACATGACCTCGGTGCCGACGTCGTTGGCAATGGCGGTAAGGATGGCCGGTTCGAGGGCCAGCGAAATGGCCGGAATTGGACGAACGTCTCCTTCGGGAATCACGCAGTCCAGCGCCCAATCCGTGGCGTCGGTTGCCGAGCCTCCGTTACCGAAGAGGATGAGCTTGCCGCCCGATTGCAACTCGCGGGCAATTGCCGTTACGGCGCGCGCCATCGCGGAGGCCTGGCTCGCGACGACCTCGCCGCGCAGGCGACGCGCGTCTTGTGCTTTCATGAGGATCGAGGCGGCGACTTCGTCCACCAGCGAATCCTGCGATCCGCTGCGTTCGCCCAAAAACGGATAGAGAAAGCTCGACGCGCCGACGTCGTGTCCCATCTCGTCGTGCTCGAAAAAAACGTGCACGGTTTCGTATAGCGTGTGACAGAGAATCTCGATCATCTCTTGATGGACGTGCGGATCGGTACTGGGAGCCGCTACCGAGTAATCGGCGTTTTCTCCGGGTAGCGCAAAAGTGAGCGCGCCGCGCTCGTGCGCCCGCTCCAGCACGCGCATAACCTCGGGATCGCTTTCGGGCGGCCCGAAGCCCATCACGATATCGTTCGGATCGAGTACCGCGTCGATCCACGGCGCGAAAGCCAAGCTCAAATCCATCGCCGGCAAGGCGCGCTTTCCGACGATGACGGGGTGAACGAACTCCACCGAGACGTGCTGCGCGTCGGTCGCATAGGCGCCTCTTCCAAATGCCAGCAAACGGCCGCCGCGGCGAAACCGCTCGAACGTCTGCCGGCAGGCCAGAGCCAGCGGCCGGGCTTGCTGCGGGAAGAACGTCTCGGATACTGCATCGCGCTCCGCGAAGCGCCGTGCGATCCATCGCTCCAGTTTCTCCAGCGACGGTTCGTGCGTCAGCATATGCGTGGCAGAGGGTCGCCGACGAGCATGTCGATGATGCGGCTTCCGCCATAGCTCGTCACCGCCAGCACCGCTCGCGCCGGTTTCGACCTCACTTCACCGATGCAGACGGCACCTTCGCCGCCCGGCACGGCTCGCATCGCTGCCAGGGCCGCATCGGAGCTGTCGGGCGCGACAACGGCAAGAAGCTGCCCTTCGTTGGCGATGTGCAGCGGATCGAGGCCGAGAATCTCGCAGGCTCCGCGCACCTCGTCGCGCAGCGGAATCGCTTCTTCGAAGAGCGTTATCCCGAGTTCGGTCGCATGCACCAGCTCGTTGAGTGCCGTGGCCACGCCGCCGCGCGTCGGATCGCGCATCCAGTGCAGCGCGTCCCCGGCCGAATCGAGTAGCGCGTCGACGAATGGCGCGACCGAGCGGGTGTCCGAAACCAAATCGGCTTCGAGATCGAGTTCGCCACGCGCGAGCAAAATGGTGATGCCGTGATCGCCGATGGGGCCCGAGAGCAACACCCGATCGCCCTCGCGAACTCGCGCCGGTCCGAGACGCGCGCGCGCATCGACTTCGCCGAACCCGAATGTCGTGACGTACATTCCGTCGGCCATTCCGTGCTCGACGACTTTGGTGTCGCCGCCGACGATGGCAACCCCGGCACGTGCCGCCGCCGCGGCCATCGCCTCGACCTCGGCTCGCAGCGCCTCGCCGGTCAGGCCGGCCTCGAGAATAAACGCCGCCATGAGCCCGAGCGGCTTTGCACCGGAGACCGCCAAGTCGTTGACCGTTCCGTTGACCGCCAGCTCGCCGATCGATCCACCGGGGAAGCGTAGCGGCTTGACGACGTAGGCGTCCGCGGTCGTGGCAATCCGTGACCCGTTGAAATCGGAGATTGCGGCGTCGGAGAGCGTCTCCAAAATCGGGTTGGAGAGCAACGGAACGAAAAGGCCTTCGACCAAACGCCGCGAGGCTTTACCGCCGGCACCGTGCGCCATTTCGATTTGACTGTCGCCAAAACGCACACGCGGCGCGGCGCGTTCGATGGTGTCCATGCCAGGGAGGCCTCTAAGCCGTCACCGACTCGTTGAGGTCCACGTAGCGATAGTAGGCCGCGCAGGCACCTTCGCTCGAGACCATCAGCGCGCCGATAGGATGCTCGGGATTACACTCTTTTCCAAAGAGCTTGCACTGCGGCGGTTTGAGCACGCCCTTGAGCACCTCGCCGCACTGCGCCGCCTTCGGATCGGTAACGCGCACGCCGGGTACCTCGAACTGCACCTCCGAATCCCATTGCGCGTAGGCCTTGGAGACTTTCAGCGCCGACTGCGAGATGAATCCCAAACCGCGCCACTCGAAATACGGGCGCAGCTCAAAGGTTTCGCCGATTGCCGCCAGTGCCGGCAAGTTGCCTTCCCAGGGAACGATGCGGCGATATTGATTCTCGACGCGCGACTCTTTATGGCGCAGCTGCCGCAAGATCATCAGGATTGACTCGAGGATGTCGAGCGGCTCGAAGCCCGAGATGACGACCGGCTTGCCATAGTCGCGCGCGATGAACTCGTACGGCCGGCATCCGGTTACCGTCGAAACGTGTCCCGGCCCGACGAACGCATCCAGACGCATATCGGGCGAATCTAAAATCGCGCGAATCGCCGGAACGATCGTGACGTGATTGCAAAACACGGAGAAGTTGCGAATCCCCAACGCCTTCGCGCGCGCCAGCGTCAGCGCCGTCGACGGCGCCGTGGTTTCGAAGCCGATGGCGAAGAAAAAGACGTGCTTATCGGGCGTATTCTGGGCGATGCGCAGCGCGTCCAGCGGCGAGTAGACCATCCGGATATCCACGCCGCGCGCCTTGAGCTCGAGCGGCGTTCCCCTCGTTCCGGGGACGCGCATCATATCGCCGAAGGCGGTCATGATTACGTCGCGCTGTTCGGCGATCGCCAGACCGTCGTCGATGCGCCCCATCGGCAAGACGCAGACCGGACATCCCGGTCCGTGAATCAGCTCGACGTTGGGCGGCAACAGATTCTTGAGGCCGTGCCGGTAAATGGCGTGGGTATGCCCGCCGCAGACCTCCATGATGCGGTAGTGACGATCGGAGTTGGCCAACCGGGCGATTTCGCGCGAAACGTTGCGAATGAGTTGCGGGTCGCGAAACTCGTCGACGAACTTCATCTCACGATTCCCGTGGCGCCCGCGCGATTGCAACGCCGAAGTGAACGAGTACGACGTCGCCGGTCGTAGCGTCGGGAACAAAATCCAGCTCTACGACGCTCCGTCCACCGTCCGCGCCGATGCAAATCGCACGGTTGCCGTCGCGTTCGAGGACACGCAGCGCCAACGCAGTGTCGCCGCAGGCCGTGCAGCCTTCACTCGCGTTCGGCAAACGTATAACCTCGTATCTCGTCCATTGCCATCTCGTCTTCGCCCAGCGCCGCGAGCATTTGCAGCTGATCGCGCGCCTGCGATTCCTCGATCTTGCTCATCGCAAATCCGACGTGGATCAAGACCCAATCTCCGGATTGCACGCCCTCGTCCTCGAGGAGGCTGATGTTGACGTTGCGCCGCACGCCGGCCACGTCGACCTTCGCGAGCGCCGACTGCTCGGGCGAAATCTCGATGATGCGGCCGGGAATGGCCAAACACATGGCGGCCTCTACCCTTTCTTACGCGCGACCATGCGCAGGCGCACGCGCACCAGCGGCTCGACGCTGAGCACGAGCAGGTTCATCGACTTCAATCCAAAGTCACGGACGTCGACGTTGATCTCGCCGGCGATTCGCACTGAATCGCCATCGCGCGAAGGCAATAGCTCGCCTTCGTAGCGGCGCGCCAGGCCGGCCAGCGTGATATTGCCCGCGGCGGTGTAGCGCCCGGGCAGCGCAGCCGCGCTCAGCTCGCGCAGCTCTCCGACGATCTTGGGAAAGCGCTTGCTGTCGATGAGCTTCCACATCTCGCGGTCCTGCAGCTCGTTGCCGGTGCGCAGGCTCTCGACCTTGAGCTCGACGTACATCCGCGGCGGCGGATCGACGGCCAGCGTTCCGTTCTCGTGCCAGGCCGCCTCGACATAGCCGGTCATCTCAGTCGCTTTTCCGTACACCGGGAAGAGGGTCGACGTCGCAAAGAAGGTCAGCGACGAGTCGCCGCTCGCAACATCGAAGCGTTCGTAGCTCGGCTTTTCTGCCATGACTTTCAATTGTACACGCTCGTCGCATCGCTCTTCGATGACCGTCACGCGCCCTTCCTCGCAACGAGCCGCAAGATCACGCGCAAGACGGGATCGACCTTGAGTATCAGCAAGCTCGGTGGTTTGAGACCAAAATCGCGGATATCGATGCTGAACTCGCCTTCGACGGTAACAATTCCCTCGTCGTTTGTCATCGTAAACTCGCCGGCGTACGTGCGCGAGCGGCCTACCAGGGTGATCTCGCCGCTGGCCCGATAGCGCCCCGGCGGTGCGATCGAGTCAACGCTGCGAAGGTCGCCGCTTGCCTTGGGGAATCTTCCCGCGTCGACCAGACGGCGCATCTCCCGATCCTGCATCGCGTTGCCGGACCGAACCTGGTCGATAGGAAACTCGACGTGCACGATCGGGGCCGGGGCGGCGGCCAGGCTGCCGTCGGAGTTCCAGCCCGCGACGACGTATCCGGTGAGCCCCGAGGCGGCCGCTCGCACGGCGTGCAGGGTCGACCGGGCTTCGATCGCCAGCGAAGAGTCTGCCGAATCGACGTCGTAGCGGATGACCGTCTCCGCGGGCGCGGCCATTCGATTCACATGCCTCGCATCTTCGCATAGCGTACGGCGTCGTTGGTGAGAGAGTCGATGAGCGAGGAAACGGCGCTCTTGTTCACCGACCCGGAGAACAACGATCCAACCGTCGAGAGCAGCTCTTTGGGGAGCGGCTCTTCACCCGACATCTTGCGCATGGCGTCGTACCGCTCGAGATCCGGCTGCATGCCGGCAATGACGCGTTCGGCTGCGAATGCAACTGCAAACGCAATCGCGCCCACGATTATGCCTCTGACCATACCTTGCTCTCTTTTCCGCCGCTTTGGTTGCGGCTAAGGTTTCGCTCAGGAGTTTGCGCACGAGATCGGCCGCCGGCACGACCATGTCGCGAACCGGCTGCGAGAGCCCGATCTCTTCGTCGATCTGCGATGGCTCGCATCCGATGAGGGTAATCGGCGGTGGCTTGCCGCCGAGCAGGTCGAGAAACGCAAAGACGTTTTCCAGGTCCATTCGGTGCGCATCGGGCATCGTTGCCGAACGCGGCGATTCCGGCTCGATCAAATACAGCGTGCCGGGCCGTCCGCCACGGGGAACCGCGTCGACGAGGAACGCGCGGTCGTAGCCCGAGAGCAGCTCGTAGGCGAGATGGAGCCCGCGGATGCCGAAGTCTTCAATCTTGACGCCGGGGAACTCGTCGGTTGCCAGCGCACGTGCCACCTCCGGACCGAATCCGTCGTCGCCGAAAAAGATGTTGCCGATGCCGGCCACCAGCAGCTTCACCCCGAGCCCTCCGCAACCATCGACGCCGGTTCGACTTCGTCGGGATAAAAGAAGAGCGAGCGCCCGTACCAGTCGTGCAGTTCGCTGGCGGGGTCGTCGTCGACGGTTACGGCGACGTACATTTGATTGTCGACGTCTTGATGGATGGCGCGCACCGTAGCAAGTTTGCCCTCGAGAAAGAGATCCCAGACGTCGGCGCGGCGCTTGGGATGGAGCCGAACCACCGAGCCCTTCGCGATCTTCGTTCCTTGCACGAATACGCAATCCATCGACGGGATGTCGAGCACACCGTGCAGCTCGGTCAGCTCTTCGGCGCCGAATCGCTCCGCGCGCTCGACGATCGCGCGGGCGCGCGGATCGGTCGCTCGCGCTTCCTCGCGCTCCTCGTCGGAGAGGCTGCGCACGCTCAGCATCATCAGCTCGTCGATCTCGGTGGCGTCGAAGGTATCGCCTTCGCTCTGCGCCGCAACCGCCGGAAAGTCGTACAGAATAATCGGCGAGGAGAGCACGAGCGACGAGCGCTGCGCGTCGGCTTCGCCGTCGCCGACCAGAACCGGCCACGTGTGCCGATTGACCAGCGTCGCGGTTTCCGTTTCAGCCTCGTGCGGCGGGTCGAGCACCGAGAGAAAACGGCCGCGTTCGGCATTTAGCAGCGTGTGCGTCGAAACGAACGCCGTGCGCAGCGCCGAGCTTCGCTCGCCCTCGACGACGGCCGACGCATTAGCGATGCGAACGCGCAGTTTGCGCAGCGACGCCTTCGCGACGACCGGCTCGCAATCGACCGTCACCGAGCCGTGCAACGCCCAGCGCCGGCGAAGAATCCGGCCGCGAAGGTTGCCGGCAGCATCGTGCAGTGGTTCGATCCGCTCCTCCGCGGCGAATGCGATCGGAACGGCGATCGATCGCATTGCCGGATCGACGCAGAACGTGACTTCGCGTTCGACGCCTTCGTCGAACGTGACCACTCGACGCCCATCGATTTCGAGCGCATCGACCGTAACGAAGTTGCCGCCTTCGAGATGTTGAACCCACCGTGGCTCGACTTGGAGAAAGCGGACCAACACCGTTACGCGCGTCGACTCTTCGCACTCGACGTAGATCTCGGTCTGCGCTTCGGCCGGCTCGCCCGTTCCGCCGTCGGCGTACGCCTGCGGCACGATCACGCCGAACTGCCAACGGATGCGATTCTTCTTTGCCGACGCGGTGTACGGAAAGAGAATATAGCCTTCGTACAGCACCGCGTTGGCGACGGCGAGGGCAGGCGCCATTGAGTTCACGGCTTCACCCGTGCCAGCTCGCAGAGACGTTCGAGCGCGGCGTCCCACGTCGGTAGGCCGGTGGCCGTCTTGAAGCGTCGCAGTTCGTCGAAGAGGTCGCGATTCACGCGGATCCACGCGGAGTTGGGGAAGAAAGCCTCCATCGCTTCGCGCCACAGCGCCACCGGGAGCGAATACCGCGCCTCGCAACTCCATGGCACCAGTTCGGCAGTAACGGCATCCGGCCCATCTACGAAGACTGCGCCGCTGAAGAGCAGGTTGATGGGTATCGCGCCGTCTTGCAGCGACGCCAGATACTTATTCGACGCTACTTCGAAATCGTAGCTGCAGGGCACCGGCAAATCGAACTCGCCTTCGCCTTGGAATGCCAGCACCGTCTGCGCGACGTGCGTCCAAAGCATCGGTTTGAGCGTTTGCGCGTAACGTGAAGGCTCGCCAAAAAGTTCGGCGAGCAGCGCGCTCTCTTCGGGGAGGTAGCGCCGTCGTGCGACCTCGAGCTGAATCTGCGCCCGCAGCGCGATCGCACCTACGCGCGCACCGGTTCGTTCCCGCACGGCAACTCGCAGCAAAATGCACGGCGATGCTGCATAGCGGTCGACGCGAGCGCCGGTAATGCTAAACGAGAGATCGATCATGTCACGCGAGCGGTCACGCTGCCGCGCGCCCGTTCCTCGACCCTGTCGAAGAACTCGCCGATGCGGCGGTGCGCCTCCTCTCCGCCGTCGAAGCCCTTCCACGTGCTCCGGATCGTGCCGACCAGCTCGTAGGCGGCGTCAATCGGCACGATAAAGCAGCGCGGCCGCTCCGGCGAGCGTTGTATGAGGATCGCTTCGACGTCGGGACTCAGCGACGATAGTACGGGGTTGGCCGCTGCAATCTCGCCCCACGTATCGAGCGGCAGCAACGATTCTGTAGCGCCGACCGGACTGGGATAAAAGGCGACCATCTTCTTTTCCAGCGAGTTGTAAAACAGGAAGGCTAGACCGATCGGAATGGCGAGCGCGTCCCACGTCGCATCTTCGAGGGCGAAATCCGCGAGCCCGAGATAACGCTCGGGAATCGGACGGTATCGCCCGACTGCGGCGCCTTCCGGTTCGAAGACGATGTAGCAGGGCCGGCAGGAGCAAAGAATCCGCCGCGCGGCAAGCTCGATGAGATGGCTGTGCGCCGGTGCAAGAGGCGCCGAGCAGAAATCACAGCGCTCGCCGGGTGGCGGGCGTTTCTGCAGCATGCGCTGCAGTAACGCCTGATTATCCCCGCCGTTATTCACGTCATTCACACCCGTGCGACGACCCGAAGCGAAGTTTCCGGCAGGCCGCTCTGCGCAAGCAAGCTTTCCTCGGCACGCACCTCCCGAATCTCCGGCGCGCGTTCCAAAATGGCGCGCTCGACGGCTAGCTTGAGGGTCGAGGCCGAGGCGGCGCAGCCGTCACAGCTGCCCTCGAGGCGCAAATAGACGACATCGCCGTCGATCCGCGAGAGCTCCATGTTGCCATGGTGCGACCGGATGTAGGGCAACGCCGATTGCATCGCTTGGTCGATGCGATCCTCGAGCGAGACGGGATGCAATCCGTGCAGGCAGAGGAGCCCCTCAACGAGCCGGTCTTCGCAGATCCGTTCGAAGAGCTCGCCCGAACGGTCGCCAAGCTCAGCGTGCACGGTCGTGAGCAGACGTTCGAGTCCCTCACCGTACAGCGTCACGATCGTCCGAACGAGCTCCTCGGCCCGCTCGCGGGCTTCGTCGTGCTCCCCAGGTGTGCCGAAACCAGCGAGCAGCTCTTCGATCCGCCTTCCCACGGCAGCGACGTCGGAGCTCATCTCTTTAACGTTTATCCGAACGGCGCGAGGGGTGAATGTATCGTCTCGATGCTCTTCCCTTCGCCCAGATACATGTGAACGCCGCACGGCAGACAGGGATCGAAGCTACGCACCGCGCGCATGATGTCGATGCCCTTGAAAGAGTCCGGTCCGTTCTCCTCATGAATCGGCGTGTTCTGCACCGCGTCTTCGTACGGTCCCGGAGTTCCGTAGATATCGCGCGGGTTGCCGTTCCACGGCGTCGGCGGCCACGGATGATAGTTGGCGATCTTACCCTCGCGGATGACCATGTGATGAGAGAGAACGCCGCGCACTGCCTCGGTAAAACCGCAGCCGATTGCCTCCTTCGGGACGGTGAACGGCTCCCAGGAACGCGTTCTGCCGGCGTTGAGTTCTTCGAAGGCTTTGTCTAGGAAGAAGAGTGCGGCGGCGGCGCTGTAGGCTTGGAAGTAGGTGCGTGCGCGATTACGCTCCAGGGTGTTCGACCACTTCGGCACCTTCCACTCAAAGGAAACCGGCCCGCTGAGCGCGCTCTTGGGCAAATTGATCTTCACGCTGTTGCCGGTCGCCTTGACGTAGCCGCCCATGTCGACCAAACCCGAGAGCGCGGTCGACCAGAGGCGCGCAATAGGCCCGCCGCCGGTATCGAGCGCCAGATAATCCTTGCCGTCGAACCAGCGCGGCGACATCACCCAGCTGTACTTGTTGGCAAAGTCGCGTTTCTTGGGCGTCGGCAGCGTGTGCATGTTCCAGGGATGACGCCGGTCGACCGGATTGCCCAGCGGATCTTGAGGAACGAAGACCTCCTCGTTCTCCCAGTCGTCGTAATATGAATGGCCGAGCAGGATGCGGATCGCCAGATTGATCTGAACGAGATCGTTGGTCACCAGCTTCCCGTCAACGATGACGCCCGGCGTCACGAACATATGACGGCCCCAGTTGGTCATGTTCTTATACTGGAAGTCGCAATGGTCGGGATCTTGGAAGGCTCCCCAGCAGCCCAGCAAGGTCCGCCGCTCGCCGTTATGCTCGTATCCCGGCAAAGCCTGATACCAGAAGTCGAAGAGATCGTCGTGCAGCGGCACGCAGACCTTCATGTATTCGATGTAGCGCATGAGCCGCGAGTAGTAGTCGGTGAAGAGCTGCTGCGTCGCGACCGTTCCGGTTCCGCCGGCATAGAGCGTCGACGGATGCACGTGGCGCCCTTCCATCAGGCAGAACATCTCGCGCGTGTAGCGGCTAATCTGCAGTGCTTGCCGGTAGAAGTCTCCGGTAAACGGGTTGAGCGCCGTCATGATATCGGCGATCGTCTTATAGCCGTGAATTCCGGCGTTCGGCGCTTCGGTTTTCTTGGCTTTCTCCCAAACGCTCGGGTTGGTCTCGCGAACCATCCGCTCGCAGTAGTCGACGCCGACGAGATTCTCCTGAAAGATGTTGTGATCGAACATATACTCGGCCGCTTCGCCGAGATTCATGATCCATTCACCCATCGCCGGCGGCCTTACGCCGAAGGCCATGTTCTGCGCGTACACCGAGCAGACGCAATGGTTGTCGCCGCAGATGCCGCAGATGCGCGACGTGATGAAGTGCGCGTCGCGCGGATCTTTGCCGCGCATGAAGATGCTGTAACCACGGAAGATCGACGAGGTCGCGTGACATTCGGCGACGATCTTCTTCTGAAAGTCGATCTTGGTGTAGATACCGAGGCTTCCGACGATCCGCGTAATCGGATCCCACGACATCTCGACCAGCCGTGAAGGCTGAGTTCCGGTGACGGTGCCGGGAAGATCTTTGATAGCCATCTTTCTACGCTCCTGTCAGCCTTTAATGTAGCCCGTCGTGAGCTGCTTGCCCTTACGGCGCCAACTCGGCTCCTTGTCGAGCGTTGCCGTCGTGAAGTTGCGCAATGCCTTGATCACCGTGCCGGTCGCGGTGGAGACCGTCGCCGAGATCTTGCCGCCCGGCGGCTCGTCCATGAACGGCATGAACTTGTCGGGGAAGCCCGGCATCGTGCAGCCGATGCAAATTCCGCCGACGTTCGGACAGCCTCCGACGCCGCCCATCCAGCCGCGCTTGGGAACGTTGCACTTAACGACCGGTCCCCAGCATCCGAGCTTGACCAAACACGTGGGCGAGTCGTATTCCGTGGCGAACTCGCCTTGCTCGTAGTAACCGGCGCGATCGCAACCTTCGTGCACGGTGCTGCCGAAGAGCCAGGTCGGACGGCCTTGGTCGTCGATGGGAATCATCGGAGCTCGTCCCGCAGCCTGCCAAAGCAGATAGAGGATCGTTTCCGAGAGATTATCCGGCTGGATCGGACATCCGGGTACGCAAACGATGGGAAGGCCCGCGCTCGACTTCCAGTCGTGGCCCAGATAATCGAGAATGCCCATCGCTCCGGTCGGATTGCCGGCCATCGCATGGATGCCGCCATACGTCGCGCACGTTCCAGCGGCCAAAATGGCCCAGGCTCTGGGCGATAAGCGGTCGATCCAACCGCTGAAGGTAATCGGCTGATCGGTGCCCGGCGCGTTGCCGAAGCCCGTAAAGTAGCCTTCTTTTTTTATCTCTTCGTTGGCGATCGAGCCTTCGATCACTAAAACGAACGGGTCGAGCTCACCGCGCTCGGCCTTGAAGAAGGCCTCGAGAAACTCAGAGCCGCCCAAACTGTACTCGATCAGCGGCCAGTGGAACTTGACGGGAGGCAGTCCGGGAAGGGCTCCGAGGGCAATCTCCTCGATGCTGGGCTGCGATGCACCCGTCAGCGCTACCGAATCGCCGTCGCAGCTAAGTCCGGCCGGGATCCAGAGGACGTTTACGACTGTTTCCGCCATGCAATTATCCTCACACGTAATGCGCCGCAGAACCGAACGTCGCGCAGCGGCGCGCAGGACACCGTACCAATCAGGCTAGTGAAAAAAATTGCGAATTACAAGGGTGTACAGCTGCGGTTTTATCGGGAAAATGCGCGCAAATCAGTTACCGAATCGTTACTGCAACCGCGGACTTTTGAGATTCGCCGCGGCTTCGCGCGAACGACCGCTCCCGCGAGCGCGCCGCTCTGAATTTCGAGGCAATCTGTGCGGAAGAATGGCGTTACCGGACGGTTACGAGTGAGCGAGCACTAGGCGGGCCGACGGCGCTGGGCCGCTTTTCAAATCGCCCCTCAGCGGTTATGGTTAATGCTCAAACCGTCTGTCGCAAGGAAGGCGAACGTTTGCACGAGATATCGGTAGCGCTCAGTCTCCTTGAGGGCGTCGAAACGACGGCTCGCGAGCAGGGGATCGACCGCGTCAACGCGGTTCACGTCCGCGTGGGAGCGCTCAGCGGCATCGTGCGTGACGCCTTGCTCTTCTCCTGGGATGCCGTCACGGCCGAGACGATCTGCGAAGGCAGCCAGCTGCGCCTCGAAGAGATTCCGTTGATTGTCTATTGTGAACGGTGTCTCGGCGAGCGCGCACCGCGACCCGGATCGGGTTTGCTTTGCCCCGATTGTGAAACCGTCTCGCCGCGCGTCGTTCGGGGACGCGAAATGGAGCTCGTCGCAATGGAGGTTCCGGCATGAACCAGATGCGCGTCATCGCTATCGCGCGAAATCTCATGGTAAAGAACGATGCGATCGCAAACCGGCTTCGAGAGCGCTTCGCTGCAAGCGGAACGCTCGTCATCAACGTGCTGTCGAGCCCGGGCTCCGGTAAAACGACGTTGCTCGAGCGCACGTTGGAACGACTGGGACCTCGTTATAAAGTCGGCGTGCTCGTGGGCGATCAAGCTACCGACAACGACGCGATTCGTTTGAGCCGCGATGGCGTCGCCGTGCGTCAAATCACCACCGGTGCCGAATGCCGGCTCGACGCCGACATGATTGCCGCGGGACTCGACGCCTGGGAAACGCGCCGCTTCGACGTACTCTTTATCGAGAACGTCGGCAACCTGATCTGTCCGGCCGAATACGATCTGGGTGAAGACCTGCGCGTCGTGCTTTTTTCCGTGACCGAAGGCGAGGACAAGCCGCTCAAATATCCGCTGGCGTTCAATACTTCGCAGGTCGCGACAATCACCAAGATCGACATCGCGGAGGCCGTGGGTTACGATCGGGCAGCGGCTACCGCCAGCATCCGTCAAGTCAATCCGAAAGCGCGGATTCTCGAGCTTTCGGCGCGAACCGGAGCAGGCATGGACGAGTGGTTCGCGCTACTCGAGGAGATGATCCGCACGAAATCGCTCGCTCCGGCTGGATGATTCTCGCCCGCCGGCGCTTGCTGGCCCGCCTCGGTGCAGCCGAACCGCGCCTCGTCCTTCTCTGCGCCCCGCCCGGTTACGGCAAAACGGATTTCGCCGAGCTTTTTGCCCGCCGATTCGATCGTCACGCGATCTGCAACTGCGCCGAGCTTGCCGGAACCGTCGACTTCGCCGGACGTCTGATGGCGGCGCTCGCCGGCGAATCGCCCGGCGGGGAGACCATCGCGCGCACCCGATTGGCGCTGCACGCGACCCAGGCCGGCGAGGCTGCGTGGAGCCGCGCGCTTCTCGAGTTCTGGAAGCTCCGTCAAGAGCGCGCGCTGTTGATTCTCGAGAGCGCCGATACTATCGCGGAGCAGCCCAGCGTGCTTGCGCTTATCGGTGATCTTCTTGCCGCGCGTCCGGCCGAGCGCGTGCTGCTCGTAAGTTCGCGGCGACCGCTGCCGCTCGAAGTCGAGCGTTATTTGGAGCCGCATCAAGTGCTCACGCTCGCGCGCGATGAACTGCAGCTCGATGCCGAAGAAGCGGCCGCCATCTTCCAGGGCACCGATCTCGCAGAACCGACGATCGATCGGATCGTCCGTTTGGCGGAAGGGTGGCCGATCGCGCTCCTGTTGCTGGCACGCATCGCGCATTACGAAGCCGACCTCGGCGGCCTGCTCGAGCGGCTCGGCACGATACCGACCGATCTGCACGAGTATCTCGTCAACGAGGTCCTCTCGGCGCTGACCGCGGAGATGACGTCAACGATGCTGGCCGCTGCGGCCATCCCGCACGCAACGCTCGAAGACATCTCCGTAGCAAGCGGCATCGCCCACGCCTCGCCGGTTATCGAAGGTTTATTGCGCCTCCCCGGCTTCATTACGTACGAGTCCGGAACGTATACGTTACATCCGCTTCTGCACGCCGCGCTGCGCGCCCGGTACGGAAGCGACTTTGCCGATTACGTCCTGCGTGCGGCGCGCGGAAACGAACGCCTGGGTGATTTCTTGCGAGCCGCGGAGCTCTACAACGTCGCCGGCGAACGCGAGTCTGCAGCCGCCGTACTCGATCGCCTGTCGCTCGAGACCTTGCAGCAGCCGTCCTCGCGACTGGTCGACGCCCTCGCCAAGATTCCGGTTTCGTCGCTGGCGACGCGTCCCAACTTGTGGATTGCTACGCTCAAAAACCGGCAGCGTAGTGCGGAGGCCGCGCGTCTCTACGAAGAAGCCGCCGCGCTGCAGCAGGCGGTCTCGCCCGACGCCTCTCCGGCGCTCTACCGGCGTCTCGGCGTCCGGCGGGCGATGCTCGCGTGCGAGCTCGACCGGCTCGCAGAGGCTCGCGCAACGCTCGCCGATCTGGCCGCGCTGGCATCGCCCGGCGAAACGCCCGAAGAGCAGCGCCTCGCTTTGATGACTGCAGCCGTGGTCGCCGCCAAACAAGGCCGCTTCATAGATGCCGACCGTTTCGTGGAAGAGGCTGCCGGCATCTACGAAGCGCGGCATCTGCGCTTTGACGAGGAGCGCGCCCAGATCGCCGCGGCAAAAGCCATAACGCACGGTAACTGGGACGATCTCCTCAAACTCAGCGAAGAGCGCCTCGCATCGGCCTTACGCACCGGACCCAGCGAGCGCATCGTCGAGGCAGCACGTGCCGTCGCGCAAGCGGCATGGTTCCGCGACGACGACGATCGCGTCGCGGCGGCGCGGCAGATCCTCGTCGTCAGCGCTGCGCGGGACGGCGCCGCGATAGAGTCTGCGGCATTCGTCGACCTTCAAGAGGCGCTAACCTCTTACGACGGAGATCGGGCCGTCGCGCTGATGGATCGCGCAATCGAGCGTATCGACGGAAGCGAGAACGACTTTCTGCGCGTCGTCATCCGCGTATGCGCGGCGCTGCTCGCTCCGCCGCAACGCCGCCGGCTGCTCGAGGCGCGCTCGATTGCCGCTTCGATCGAATCGCCGCCACTTCAGACGTCGATCGAGCTGCTCGTAGATTCGCCCGAACTGGAAGATTACGGCATTTTCAAAGGTCTCGCCGCGCGCGTCGCGCGATCGCCGTTGAGGGCACGCCACGGCCGGCTCTTCGTTGACGTCATCCGCGGTCACGTCCGGCGCGGTGCGGAGATCCTTCACGTCTCCGACCGCGGTCTCGAACTGCTTGCCGCGCTCGCGCTCTTCGAGAACGGCACGGCCAACGAAAGGCTGGCCGCCGCCATTTGGCCGGCGCTCGACCGAAAAGGCGCCGTCAACGCCTTGAAGATGTGCGTCTCGCGAACGCGCGCGCAGCTCGGAGATCGCGAGTCGATTCAAAACGCGAGAAACGGATACGCGCTTGGAGAGCACGTCGGCAGCGACGTTCGCGAGATCGAAAACGTCCTGCACTCGGTCCGCGGCGCGGGTATGTTGGGCGAGTCGCAACGGCAGCGCGTGGAACGGCTGCTGGGAAGCTGGAGCGATCGCACCCCGGCGCACGTGGCCGGATGGAGCTGGTTCGAACCGTACGCCGCCTATCTCGCCGAAGTTCGGCGAGAGCTGTCGCAAACGTTGGCACAAGACGCGATGCGGCGCGATCGTACCCGTTTCGCACAAACCGCTCCCTCGTGAATTTGTCTACAGAAACGCGGCGGTTCAGGTCTTCGTAGCGTAGAACGCGATCGCGTGGCCGAATCCACGCGCACCAAGATTGCAATCACGTACGCGCTCCTGCTTGGAGCCAACGTGCTCGTCTGGGTCGCCGCCTTTCGTTTCTTCGCTCCGCCGCACGCGCTGTTGCTAGGCACGGCGCTGCTCGCCTACACGTTCGGGTTGCGCCACGCCGTGGATGCCGATCACATCTGCGCGATCGACAACGTCACGCGCAAGCTGATGCAAGAGGGAAAACGGCCGGTCAGCGTCGGCCTGTTCTTCTCGCTCGGGCATTCGACCATCGTAGTACTGTTGACACTCGCCATCGTACTCGGCGCGGGAAGCATTCGCTCGCACCTCTCGAGCTTGGAAAACTTTGGGGGGCTCGCCGGTACCGGCATTTCGGCAGCCTTCCTGTTCGTGATCGCCGCCATCAATGCGTTCGTGCTGGTCGACATCGTGCAAGCGCTGCTGCGGCTGCGACAAAACGGAACATTCTCCGAGGAGAGCCTCGGGGAATCGCTCGATCGACGCGGGTTGCTGGGGCGTATCTTCAAGCCCCTGCTGCGCTTGGTGACACGAAGCCGCCACATGTATCTTATCGGCATGCTTTTCGGTCTCGGATTCGACACCGCCACCGAGGTCGGTCTCCTCGGCCTCGCGGCGATCGAAGCCGGTAAAGGCTTACCGGTGTGGGCGATTCTGATCTTCCCGGCGTTGTTTACCGCCGGCATGTCGCTGGTCGATACGACCGATGGCGTCCTAATGCTCGGCGCGTACGGTTGGGCCTTTCTCAAGCCCGAACGCAAGCTCTACTACAATCTCGCGATCACGTCGGCATCGGTACTCGTTGCCGTCATCGTCGGCGGCGTCGAGTTGACGAGCATCGCCGGCGCTAACGTCTCGGTGGGCTGGCTTGGATTCGCGATCGTCGGTGCGTTGGCGCTAGCCTGGGCAGGCTCGATGGGAGTCCACGCCCTGCAGCGTTATCGCGTGACGGCAATTTCTGCTTCGGTCGAGGTTTCCGTATCGAATGGAAGGGTTCCGTCGGCAAAGAGCCACGCCTCAAGATGGTTCACGTACGCGCTTCCGAACGAGTCGGCCAGCGCGCAAACGTACGAGTCGTAGCGAATCCGGTCGCCGGCACGAACCAGCTGGCCGAGCGCGCTGTGCTGGCGGATCATATAACCGGGCTGCAGGCGTAAGCCGCCGTGTACCGCCTCTAAGAGAATGTCGCTCGCAGGGCGAGCCCCATCGTCGCGCAGCCGTTGCTCGAACCAGCCGTCGAGTTCGAGCGGCAACCGCAGCGATCTCACCGGACCTAGTTTTCCCGATCCCTTAGCTCGAGGCATCGCGCCCAGCCTCTTCGTGCTCGTGCTGGTGATCGGCATCCGAGCCGTCGTGGCTGTGCTCGTGCGTGTGGACGGTTCCGTCGTAATGCTCGTGAGGGTGCAAATGATCGTGCGAGTGGCCCGGTTTGTCACCCTCGTGCGTGTGCACCGTCCCGTTGGCATGCTCGTGCGGCATCTTATCCATCGTCCTACCTCCGGATCAGCAAGATTATGCGCTCTTGCGCGATCCCTTCTTCTTACGTGACGACCCACCGGCCACCGTTTTGCGCTTGCGCGTCGCCACGGTTTTGCGCTTGCGCGTCGCCACCGCTTTGCGTGCGGCCGCCTTGCGATTACGCTGTGGGCGGACGCCTAGGTCGTGCCACGTGCTCTCGGAGAGATCGACGTCGTAATACTCGGCCGCTTTCTTGATGTTGGCGAAGGCGAGGGCCCGCTCGCGATCCGAAACGCCGGTCACTTGATCGAAGCGCGCCACGGCATTGCGGACGTGCCGGGCATCCGTGAGCGGCTCCTTCCGCTCCGACGGGAAAGCATAGACGCTATCGGGCAGATCGCTCTGTTTGGTAAGGCGCCCGTGCTTTTCGTGCGGTTTCCAGGTTGCTCTCATGCGTCGCTTATACCCGGGTCCGACACCCGCAACCCGCGACAGAGCACGAGGAACCGCGCCGATTATTGCGCCCGCAACGATCGCAACGAGGCGCTGAGAATCACGAGATAGATAATCGCCATCGCTACGTCGCCCGCGATGATCGCAACGAGCAGCGGGCGGCGCGGCAGCGCGATCCCGAAGATCGCGGCGACGCCAAGCTTCTCGATCGCCGCGGCGAGCATCACCGGCGCGCGCACCTCCGGGTGATAGCCGGCGTACACGAGCAGCACCCCGAAGAGCGCGACGAGCAGCCCCCAGTGCCTCGTTACCGCGCGAGTGACGCGATCGGGCGCGGTGCTGCCGAGCACGGCCCGCAAAACCGCGGCGGGCGCCACGACTGCGGCGGCGGCGAGCAGGGTTAAGGTGCCGGTGACGATCAGAATCGCGCCAGTCTGGCTCTCGAGCATCGTTAGGTCTTACAATGCCATT
>CAWAXX010000026.1:0-17501 GCA_963786105.1 Vulcanimicrobiota bacterium | reverse complement strand
AACAATGCGCAATCGGTTCATCCTTTCTTCATACGTTGCAGCCGCGTCGATCGCGCTGTTCGTCGCGTTCGGACTCTCGTCCGCGGCACGCGCCGACAACACGGCACCCGCAATAACGGCATTCGATCAAGCCTTCGCAGCGACCAACGACTACTCGTGCAAGGAGCGCGTGCACGAAGTCAAGGGGTCGGCCACCCAAGACCGCGTCTATCAAGTGTGGTTCATGAAGCCGCACTTTGCGAAGACGCTCATCGAGTCGGGAGACGGCCGGGGATCCGGCGGCGTGTGGGCCGGCGGCGATCAAGTCAGCGGTCATCAAGGGGGCATGCTCTCCGGCATTCATCTTAAGGTGAGCATCCACGATTCTCGCGCGGTTTCGCTGCGCGGCGTGACGATTCCGGAAGGCTTGATCCAAAATGTCGTGCACCGGTACGCGACGATATCCGGAACGCTAAGCCAAGCGCCCGGCGGCAAGATCGGCGGCGTCCTGACCGATCGGCTCGAACTCAAAGTCGCCGATCCCGCCAGCAACGACGGAATCTCGCAACAGATTCTCTACCTCTCTCAGGAAACGCACTGGCCGATCCGCCAAATCCTGTACGCCGGCTCACAAATCGTTCTCGACGAAAGCATCACCGATCTCAAAACCAACGTCGGATTAACGCAAAACGACTTCCCGTTCTAGCTCGCCCCACGTCATCCTGAGCGGAGGGCCCCTGTCATCCTGAGCGGAGGCGCGAAGCGCCGCAGTCGAAGGACGGCGTCGATGGGAATTATCCGCCACCTTCGGGACGTTCGCGTTTTCGCGTCCGTGCGAAAACGCTACTCGGCTGGCGCGTCGCTCCCGGCATCCATGCCTCCGCTCCGCGTCCAGACGCCCTCAGGTTAGCGGATAATTCCCATCGACGCAGCCATTTTCGACTGCGCTCATCATCGCTTTCCCCGCTTAAGACGCGGCTGTTAGGCCGACAGGTAGCGCTTGCGGAGCTCGTCCAGCACGACGGCGAGCAGGATGACGGCGCCGAGGACGACTTTCTGTAAGTACGAGTCGACGTTCAAAAGGTTCATGGCGTTGTATAGCACGCCGATGAGCAGTGCGCCGAAAAACGTGCCGACGATGCTGCCGCGTCCGCCGGTGAGGCTGGTCCCGCCGACGACGACGGCCGCAATCGACTCGAGCAGCTCGTCACCGGTTCCGGTCTGGGGCGAGCCGGACGAGAACAGCGCCATGTAGAGGAACCCGACGATCGCCGCGCAGACTCCGCTGATGACGTAGACCATCGTCTTAACGCGGGCGACGTTGATGCCGGCTAGCCGCGCCGCTTCCTCGTTGCCGCCGATTGCAAAGACGTACCGCCCAAAGCGGGTGC
This sequence comes from Vulcanimicrobiota bacterium, assembly GCA_963786105.1. Taxonomy (GTDB): domain Bacteria; phylum Vulcanimicrobiota; class Vulcanimicrobiia; order Vulcanimicrobiales; family Vulcanimicrobiaceae; genus Tumulicola. Next base: position 16,131 of record CAWAXX010000026.1, on the reverse strand, counting down.
GCGTGAGCAGTACGGATGCCCCGACGATGATGACGACCATCCAAATGACGGGTATCGGAATGCTCGGGAGGTGCAGCGCCGAGGTGACGCCGCCGAGAAACGAGCCGATGCCGGTGTTCTGAAAATCCGAACTCTGCAGCGCCACCGGCCGCCCGTGCGCGAGAATAAACGATAGCCCAAGCGCCATCTCGAGCATGGCGAGGGTGGTGATGAACGGCGGCAGATTGAGTTTGACGACGGGCAGCGCGTTGAACCATCCGGCGGCGCCGCCGACCGCGATCGCCACGATCAGCGTGGCGGCGATCAACGGAAATCCGCTCAAGTGCAGCGTGTTGGCAAAAAGCGCCGCCACGACGCCGGTCAAGGCCACCAGCGATCCGACCGAGAGATCGATGCCTCCGGTGATGATGACGAACGTCTGGCCCACGCCCAGCACGCAGTTGTAGGTAATCTGCCGCAGGACGCGGACGATGTTTGTTGGTTCGAGGAACGATCCGTGCGACGCGACGTTCACCACGACGATCATCGCTACCAAGAACAGCGCGGCCCCGCCGATGCGCAGCCAGTATATGCGGCGCTCGCGATCGTTCACGCTGCCGCTCCGGTGGCGACTGCGATAACCCGATCCGGCGTTGCCTCGGCTCGCGCCAACTCGCTGACGATCGTTCCGCCGCGGATCACGAGAACCCGATGCGACATTCCGAGCACCTCCGGGAGGTCGCTCGAAACCATGACGATGGCCGCTCCGCGAGCGGCCAGTTCGAGCATCAGGTTGTAAATTTCGGCCTTCGCTCCGATGTCGATACCGCGCGTCGGCTCGTCGAACAAGAACACGCGGGCCTTGCCGAGCAGCCATTTTGCGAGCACGACCTTCTGCTGATTCCCACCCGACAGATTGCGGACGATCTGCTCGCTTCCGGGCGTCCGGATCCGAAGCTCGGCGACCATGGCGCCGGCGGCCTCGCGCTCGCGCCGGCGGTCGATCAAACGGTCGCGCGCGACGAACTCCGCCAGATGCGCGAGCGTAATGTTCTCGCGAACGGTCATGCCCAGCACCAGCCCTTGCGCCTTGCGGTCCTCGGTGATGAACGCAATGCCGGCTTCGATCCCGTCTTCGGGCGCGCGCACGCGCACGCGCTCGCCGTCGATGGCGATTTCGCCGCGCTCGGGGACGTCGGCACCGGCGATGGCGCGAACGATCTCGGTGCGGCCGGCGCCGACCAAACCGGCAAGACCGACGACCTCACCCGCGCGCACCGAAAACGTGACGTCGCGAACCAACGGCTTGCGCGCGAGATTGCGTACGTCGAGCACCACCTTCGCATCGGGCGCGACCGGCGGCAACTCGGGGTAATGCGCGTCGACCTGCCGCCCGACCATCGCGTGGATGATTTCGTCGGTGGGAAAATCGGCGGCGGCGCGCGTTTCTACCGCTTTTCCGTCGCGCAGTACCGTTACGCGATCGGCTATCCGCGGCAGCTCGTCCATGCGATGCGAGATGTAAATGATGCCGGCACCGGCGGCTTTCAAGCGGTCGATTATCGCGAAGAGCCGCTCGATCTCGCGGCCGCTCAGCGCGGCGGTCGGTTCGTCCATCACGAGGATGCGCGCGTTTCGCGCCAACGCTTTAGCGATTTCGACGAGTTGTTGCTGGCCGACCGACATCCGCGACACCGGAATGTCCAGCGGCAGATCGAGCCCCAGTTCCTTTAACTCCGTAGACGCCCGCTCGCGCACCGCTCGCTCGTCGATGAACGGGCCGCGCATCGGTTCGGCACCGAGCGCGATGTTTTCCGGCGCGCTCAGCTGCGGTACCAGCGTGAACTCTTGATAGATCATGCCGATTCCGAGCCGCTCGGCGGCGTACGGAGAATCGATTCGCACCGGACTTCCGTCGACGAGAATCTCGCCTTCGTCGGCCGGCTGCGCTCCGGCCAGGATCTTCACCAGGGTCGATTTTCCGGCACCGTTTTCGCCCACCAGCACGAGCACTTCGCCCGCGTTCAACGTCAGCGAGACGTCCGACAGCGCGCGGACGCCGGGGAAGGTCTTTCCGATGCCGCGCATTTCGAGCAACGGAGCCGCATCGTTTGGCAACGTCGGTCCGCTAAGGTTTATTGGCGTCGGCCTGCGTGTACGTACCGACGGCGATCTTGACGATCGGCGCGGGCGACGTGCCGGCAAAGTAATCGTGGATGACGTCGATCGTCGTCGCGCCGATCTTCTTTGGGAACTGAATCGCATCGCCGTACATCGAACCGGCGGCGATCGCCGCGCGCGCTTCCGGCGTCGCATCGTAACCGACGATGGCCACCTTCCCGGTCATGCCCGCAGCTTTGACGGCGGTCACCGCGCCGAGCGCCGAGTCGTCGTTGATGCCGAAGATGCCTTTGATGTTTTTGTGCGCTTGCAGGATGTCGCCGGTATCGCTGCTGGCTTTCGTTCGCGTGCCGCCGGAATCGACGTCGGCGACGATGGTCACCGACGGGCAGAGCTGCGCGAGCGCTTGTTTGAAACCCTTGACGCGATCCTGGACGCTGGTGACTTCGGGCTCGTCGACGATCGCGACCGCACCGCCGTTTCCGACCGCCTGACAGATCAGCTTGCCGGCTTGGAAACCACCTTGGACGTTGTCGCTTGCGATGTGCGCCACGACTTTACCTTCGTTGCTGGTGTTGGCGATGTCGGCCGTAAAGACCGGTATTCCGGCGTTGTTGGCCTCGACGATCGCGCTGCCGATCGCTTGCGAATCGTACGGCGTCAAAACGATGGCGTCGGTCTTCTTGGAGACGAAGTCCTCGACTTGGCTCTGCTGCTTGGCGTTGTCGCGATTCGCGTCGACCACCACCAAGGTATAGCCGTATTTTGCGGCCTCGGCGCGCATGCCGGCTTCCATATCTTGATAGAACTGCGCCTCACGATTCTGAATCGAAACGCCAATCGTTTTAGCACCCGAGGCAACCGAGCCTCCGGAGGCGGCGTGCGAACACGCTGCCGCCGCGAAACACAGCGCAAATACTGAAGCGATCCGAAGATAATTCGTCAAATTTGTGCTCCTCGAAGGGCGGTCGGAGTGCCAGACTGGTGCTTGGGCACGCGTCGAACGCTGGCCTCCGTTGTCCACAGCATGCGACTTCATCTTGTGCAATCTGTGGAGAAGAGGCGTCTTCCAAGCGTAATTAAGCCGAAAATGCTCGCCGCCGAGACCACTGACCATACCGAGCCGCCGATTGGGCGGCCGTAGACGAACTCCCCGGTAGCGAAGAGCGCGCCGTAGATTGCCGCCAGTCCCAAGACCCAGCCAAGCAGCGCTTGGGCCGGAGAATCCGGCGACGGAGGCAGCCCTCCGGCCTTGCGGACGGTCGTCCATCCGGGACCTGCAGGCCGTACTTTATCGTAAAACGCGGCCAAGGTACGTGCTTCTACCGGCGGCGTCGCATAGGTGACGACCAGCCACACGATGGTGGTCACCGCCACGGTAACGAGTAAGATCGTGGTGCTTGCAAACGCGTGCCCCATCTTGCCGGCAGCGAAAAACGCGAGCGATACCACGAATGAGGAAAACATCGCGCTCACTTCGCTCCAGGCGTTGATGCGCCACCAGAACCAGCGCAACAAGTAGATCAAACCGGTTCCCGCGCCGATCGAAAGCAGCAGGTTAAATGCGTCCTTTGCGGTGTCCAGCGAAAGCGAAAACGCGACGCCCGCAGCCATCAGGAGCACCGTAACCAGGCGCCCGGCAAAAACCAGCTCGCGCTGGCTCGAATGCGGCCGAATGAAGCGCTGATAGAAATCGTGGACGAGATACGACGTGCCCCAGTTGAGGTGCGTTTCGATCGTCGAGCGATATGCCGCGAAGAGACCGGCGACCATGAATCCCGCAAAACCCGCCGGCAGGAAAACCAGCATCGCCGGATAGGCGATGTCGTTGCCGATCAAACCGGCTTGCACGGACGGAAACCGCAACGCAATGTCGTGCAGCGATGGATAGACGATCGTGGAAGCCAGCGCTACGACGATCCAGGGCCACGGGCGCAAGGCGTAGTGCATCGCTTGAAACGCGAGCGTTCCGTAGAGCGCGTCGGATTCGGTGCGAGCCGCCAGCATGCGCTGTGCGACGTAACTGCCGCCGCCTGGTTCCGCGCCGGGATACCAGACCGACCACCACTGCACCGTCAACGGGATGATGAAGATCGCGAGCGCCGTCGGCCAATCTTTGAAATTCGGGATGAACGACAGCAGGCCGGCTTGAGGTCCGCCAAAGTGGGCGATCAGGCCGTGCAGACCGCCGACGCCCGGCGCGTGAATCGCGAAGTACGCAGCCGCGAACGCTGACGTGATCGTAATACAGAACTGGATCGTGTCGGTGACCATGACGCCCCATAAACCGGCCGTTGCGGCAAATACTATCGGCACGGCGGCCAGCAGGAGCAGCGTTTCGAGCCGCGGCCACCCGAAGAGCACGCTTGCGATCTTGACCGCCGCGAGATTCACGCTCGCGATGATCACGCAGTTGAAAAAGAGTCCGAGATAAATTGCCCGGAAGCCGCGGACGAACGATGCAGCGCGGCCGGAATACCGCAGCTCGTAGAACTCGAGGTCGGTCAGCACGCCGCTGCGCCGCCACAGCCGCGCGTAGAAGAACACGGTCGCCAAGCCCGTGAGCAAGAACGACCACCACACCCAGTTCTCCGCAACGCCGCCGTCGCGAACTAAGTTCGTCACCAGGTTCGGCGTATCGGTCGAAAACGTCGTCGCCACCAGCGAGATGCCGATCAGCCACCACGGCGCTTGCCGGCCGGCAGCGAAAAACTCCGTGATGTTGCGCCCGGCACGGCGCGCCAGCACGATTGCGGGGATGAACGTCACGCCGAGCGAGAGCGCGATGATGAACCAATCGAGTCTCGTCAGCAGCATCACGCGCGCGTTACGGCCCGCGTGCAGACTGTCCTCTTGCGTCCCTAGTTACTGACGCCGCTGCGCGCAGAGGAGACGCGATATGCTTTCGCTGGCATTCTCGGCGGCGATGCTGGGCATCGAAGGCTACGTGGTCCGCGTTGAAGCGGATAGTTCCGCCGGGACGCCGTCGTTCTCGATCATCGGCCTGCCGGACCGGGCTCTGCGCGAAGCCTGCGATCGCGTGCGCGCCGCCATCTTCAATTCGGGCTTTGCATACCCGGCCGGCCGTTTGCTCGTGAATCTTTCGCCGGCGGACGTTCGCAAGGCCGGCCCGGCTTTCGATCTCGCGATTGCGTTGGCGCTCGTGGCCATCGACGAGCAGGTCGACCGTCTCGCGCTACAAGAGTTCATCGCGCTCGGCGAACTCGCGCTCGACGGGAAGCTCCAGCCGGTAAGCGGCATTCTGCCGATGGTCCTCGGCGCGCGGCGCGCCGGCTTTCACAAGCTGATAGTTCCGGCGCAAAATGCCGACGAGGCCGCGCTGGTGGACGGCATCGACCTCTACGCCATCGACTCGCTGGCGGCGGCGGTCGCCGTCATCGGCGGGAACGGTATTAAGTGGCGCCGGCGGACGACGGCGCCGTCGCTCGACGGGCCCGGCAGCGACGCGCACGGCGACCTGGCGGACGTTCGCGGTCAGGCGGCCGCCAAACGGGCGCTTGAAATTGCGGCCGCCGGCGGTCACAATCTCTTGCTCGTGGGGCCGCCGGGATGCGGGAAGACGATGCTCGCGCGACGCCTGCCGTCGATCCTCCCGCCGATGTCGCTCGCCGAAGCGCTCGAAGTGACGAAGATTTACAGCGTCGCCGGTTTTCTGAGCGGCAATGCGGGAATCGTCCGCGCGCGTCCGTTTCGATTTCCGCATCACACGATTTCGCAGACGGCATTGGTCGGCGGCGGCGCGCTGGCCAAGCCCGGTGAAATCTCGCTCGCCCATCACGGCGTGCTGTTTCTCGACGAGCTGCCCGAGTTTTCGCGCAGCGCGATCGAGGTGATGCGCCAACCTCTCGAAGAGGGTACCGTCAGTATCGCGCGCGCCGCCGGAACGTTTACGTATCCGGCGCGCTTTCAGTTGGTCGCCTCGATGAATCCATGTCCGTGCGGATACCGCGGCACGCGCAATGCCGAGTGCCGCTGCGATGACGCCGCGGTGGCGAAATACGTCGGCAAGCTCTCCGGACCGCTGCTCGATCGCATCGATCTACAAATAGAAATCGCGCGCGTTCCGTTCGACGACATGGTGCGATACGAAGGTGGCGAGAAATCGGCGCAGATTCGGGAACGCGTCGTCGCTGCGCGCGAACGACAGCGCGCGCGCTTCACCGGAACGCCGCTGACCTGCAACGCCGAAATTCCCGGTAACGCGATGCGCCGCCACTGCGCGCTCGACGAGCCGGCGGTGCGGCTGCTCGCGCTCGCCAGCGCGAAGCGCCAGTTTTCAGCCCGAGCACTCGATCGCATCGCGCGGGTCGCGCGCACGATCGCCGACCTCGGCAACGAGCCGTCCATTCGCGCCGAGCACGTGGCCGAAGCCATCCAGTACCGTAGCCTCGAGCGCATCGGTGCCGCCGCGTGATGATTCGTGAAAGGGAAGGCCTACCAAGCCGTCGCAGCGGCGTGGATGCACGTCCGCAAAGCCCAGCAAGCCGAGTTCCCTATCCTCGAAAAGATGCCACATGCATTGCATTACGAGCATCACCTCTCGTTCATTCGGCACGCGTTAGGGTCAAAGGAGTGTCTGGTGGCCGAGATCGACGGAGCCATCGCCGGCTTCGTGGTGTGGGATCGCGGCTTTTACGCCCGATCGTTTCTCTGGATGCTCGGCGTGGATCCGGCCCATCAGCATCTCGGGGTCGCGTCCAAACTCATCGAGCACGTCGAACAGCTCAACGCCGGCCACGGCATCTATACCTCGACGAACGAATCCAATGCCACCATGCAGCAACTGCTCGCAAAACGCGGCTTCGTGCCGGTCGGCCGGCTCGAAAATCTCGACCCCGGCGACCCCGAAGTGTTCTTCTTTAAGAAACTGTAGCCATAAACAACGCTTCATCCAAAGCGCGTGCCAACCTGAGGGGCTCTGGAGGCGGAGCGGAGGCACGGATGCCGGGAGCGACGCGCCAGGCAGTAGCGTTTTCGCACGGACGCGAAAACGCGAACGTCCCGAAGGTGGCACGCGCTTCGGATGAAGCGTCGTTATTCGGCGATGAGTTGCGGGACTGCGTCCCCGTTAAGGAACGCCGAGAGCTCCGCGGGTGAGAACTGAAGGCCGGCCCAGAAGGCGCCGAACTCGCCGTAGCGCGCGCTGGCCTCGTCGAAACGCATTTCGTACACGAGTTTCTTGAAGACCAGGGGATCGTCGGCGTAGAGGTCGACGCCCCATTCGAAGTCGTCGAAGCCGGCCGAGCCGGAGATCACTTGCGTGACTTGCCCGTGGTACGATCGCCCGACGACGCCGTGTTCGCTCATCATTTTGGCGCGCGTGTCGAACCCGAGCATATACCAGTTCTGTACTTCGCCGCGCCGCTTACTCATCGGATAGAAACACGCGTAGCGGCGCTGTGGAATTTTGGCCCACAGGCGCGCCGTGATATGCGGGTTCTCTTTCTGCTTGCGCACGAGCTCGTCGAAGCCGGCGATCCACTCCGGCGATTGCGGCGGAAGCTCGCGCGCGTTCAGCTCGGCGTGAATTTTTCCGGTGGCGTCGTACAGCCCGATTTCGAGCACCGACACGTACGACCCGAGCGGGCGCAAAAACTCGCGCAACTCGAGCTTCTCGACCAGCGTCTGGGCGTACGCCAAGTCGTCGAACGTGCGCGCGTAGTGCGTCAGCATCAGGTCGCCCTTATGGCCCACGATCTGCGTGAGGCCGAGGTCGCCGTCGTCGCTGTTCTTGAGGTGGTCGACCAAGTCGATCGCGTGGCCCGCATACTTGTTGCGACGCTTCTCCGGCAGCCCGTCCCACGTCCGCCGGTCCAGCGAGAACATCCTGTGGAGGATCCACCATCCTTCGAGCGATTCGGGAACGTTGGGGTCGCGCACGGTTACGCTTGGGCCCGCGCGAGCGTCTTAGCCCGCTTCATTTCGGCGAGCACCTCGGCTTCGAGACGCTCGGGACGTTCGCGATACTTCGCCCAGAGCGGCGGAGTGTGCGCGATGTCGTCGAGCACCCGGCAGTAGATGGCGTTGACCGGCGTGGGAACGTGATGTTCGTGACCGGCGGCGGCCACCGCGCCGTTAAGCACGTCGACTTCGGTTTGGGGCCGGCCGTTGCGTAAATCGATCAACAGCGAAGGCGCCTTCGTCCCGCGCGCGCTGACGATGTTTCGCGACAGCAATCCGCGCGCGACCGGGCTCGGCAGGATCGCGACGTTGAACAGCGCGCGTACCGGATAGCGCGGCAAGTCGACCGGAGTGATTTTCATCGCTTGCATGACGGCGCGCACTTCTCGAATCATGCGAATCTCGAGCGTAAAGACCTTCTCGAAGTGGACCAGCCGATTCGGCAGAACGTTCAAGATCGCGCAGCTCGCGTTCGCAACCACGTTGAGCGCCAGCTTGCTCCATTTCAGGGCGCGCCAGTCTTCGACCACCTTCACGTTCATGCCGGTACCGGCAAAGGTGGCGACCAGCCAGTTGTAGGCATTCGACCCGACCGGCGCGAGCGCCAGACCGCCTTCGTTGGTGAGCTTCACGTTGCCGTCGCGGTCCCGGCCGACCGGGGTGGTCAGCGCGGCCGCGACCACGTTGTCGGCGCCGAACGCGGCGGCCAGCTTCTCTTCGTTGCCGACGCCGTTCTGCGGGCACACGAAGACGCATTTCTCCGGGTGCGCGATCGCGCGGCGTAAGGTTTCTATCGCGGAGTCCGTGTCGTACGATTTCGTGGCTACTAGGGCCACGTCGGCGTCGTACGTCGAGCGAAGGTCGTCGATCGATCGCGGTGCGTACTCGACCTCGAGACCCACCGAGCGAAGCTGATCGCCGAAATACGTTCCCACCGCGCCCTTGCCGACGATGTAAACTTTCACGCTCGGTTGCCCGATCGATCCGTCGAACCGAATCCGCCGCTACCACGCTCGGATGCCGGCAGCTCGTCGACGAGTTCGAACGACGCACGCGACACTGGGGCCACGACGATTTGAGCGATGCGATCGCCACGCCGGACCACGAACGGTTCCGTCCCCAAGTTCGCGAGCACGACCCGCACGTGTCCGCGGTAGTCGGCGTCGATCGTGCCGGGCGAGTTGAGACACGTGACGCCGCTGCGAATTGCCAGGCCGCTGCGAGGACGGACTTGCGCCTCGTATCCGATCGGCAGCGCGATGGAGAAACCCGTCGGCACGAGTGCGCGCGCGCCCGGAAGCAGCGTCAGTTCGTCAGCAACTGCCGCAAACACGTCCGCGCCGGCGGCGTGCTCGCTCATATACGACGGCAGCGGTAAACCGTCGCCTTCCGGAAGTCGCTTGAACGCCACGCGTACGGCAGTCATCGCCGTTCACTTGGCAAGCAGCGCCGCCAACTCTTCCCGGAAGCTCTCGATGTCGCGGAAGGACCGGTACACGCTGGCAAAACGAATGTACGCTACCGGATCGAGTCGCTTGAGCGATTCCATGAGCTTCTCGCCGACCAGGGTCGATGCGACCTCGCTTTCTCCGCGCGCAAAAAGCTCGCGTTCGAGGTCGGCGGCCACGGCCTCCATTTGATTCTCGGAAATCGGCCGCTTCTCGCACGCCTTGCGCAGGCCGCCCAGAATCTTCTCCCGGTTGTACTGCTCGCGCCGCCCGTCTTTCTTGACCACGAAGAGCCGCGGCGATTCCATCCGTTCGTAGGTGGTAAACCGGTGCTTGCAGCGCGGATCCAAGCACTCGCGGCGCCGGCGGACCACGGTTTCGTCGTCGCGCGAATCCACGACGCGAGTCTCGCTCTTGCGGCAGGTCGGACAGGTCAGACGACAACTCTCAATCGGGCCATGCCCAATATGTAGTGGGTCCTCGTATTATACGTCACTATCGGTGGCCTCGCAAAAAGGACCGCCAATGGCGGTCCTTTGAGCACGTCTAAGAAAGACGGGCGAGCGAGCGCTAACTTATCTAGCTCGCCGCTCCGATCTTGAACATCTTCGTGCCGCAAACCGGGCATTTGCCTTCGGTCGCGGGACGCCCGTTCTTCATCGTGATCTGAACGGCGTCTTTGATCTCACGCTTCGTCTTGCACTTAACGCAATACGCTTCTGCTGCCACCTCGGGTACCTCCGTGTCGGCCTGCCTATTCCCGTGGGCCCGGCCGATTCCCCCTGGCAGCCCTCGGCAACACCGCAGGGCCTTGCCGCTCCTCAAGCGCGCGTGAAGGCCCGAAGGTGGACGAACCGGTGTTCGAGAGCGCCGAGCAGATCCGGACGGCCCGCGGCAAACGCCCGTTCGAGGCGGCGGCGGCCGGCCTTTGGTGCGTCGGCACGCTGGCCGGCCTGCGGCGCCCCTGCGTGGCCATCGTCGGCACCCGCGCGGCCACGCCGTTGGGAACGCGCGTCGCACGCGAGTTCGCCGCCCAACTCGGCGCCGGCGGTTGCTGCATTCTCTCCGGGTTGGCGCTGGGCATCGACACAGCGGCTCACCAGGGCGCACTGGACGCCGGCGCCCCAACGATCGGCGTGCTCGGGAGCGGTCACCGGCGCTTCTTCCCGCGGCGCAACCGCCCGCTCGCCGAGCGCATGGTGGCGGCCGGCGGCGCCGTGCTTTCGCCGTTCGCGCCCGACCTGCTCGCCCAGCCGTGGCAGTTTCTGGCGCGTAACGGCGTGGTTGCGGCGCTGGCCGACGCGGTCGTGGTCGTCGAAGCGCCGGCGCGCAGCGGTGCACTCAACACGGCGGGCTGGGCCGCCGGCCGAGTGCCGGTGCTGGCGGTCCCCGGCGACGTCGACCGCAAGCACGTCCAAGGCTGCCTCGCCCTGATTCGCGACGGCGCCATCCTGGCGCGAAACGCCGCCGATGTGCTCGAAGCGCTCGGGTACCCCAGCGCCCCGCCGCTCGACGACGGGCAGGCCGGGAGCGACGATCCCGCCGGGCGTGCGCTACTAACCGCTCTCGGCGCCGGCGAGATGCACCTTGACGATCTCGTCGCGGCTACCAACATTCGCGCCGCCGAGGCGCTGGCCGCGCTGGCCATCCTCGAACTCGACGGCAAAGTCGAATGTCGCGGAGCGTCGGTCTACGCGCCGTGCCGTGCGCGTTAGCGGCCCCGTGGTACCCTAGGAATCTGTGCTCGTCCGTATCGTTGCCGTCGATCGCTTGCGATCGCCGTACGTCGCCGAAGCGTGTACCGATTTACGCAAGCGCTTGAGCGTGTATCATCCCTACGCGGAGATCGAAGTGCGCGCCGGCGACGGCAGGGATCCGCGTGCCGCAATGCGCGAGGAGGCGGCACGCATCGCGCGCCACTTGCGCTCCGACGACCGCGTATGGCTGTTGGAGCGAACCGGCACGCAGCTATCGAGCCCCGCGCTGGCAAACCGTCTCGATGAGATCGGACGCAGCGGCGCGCAGCGGCTGACCCTCGTCATCGCTGGAGCGAACGGCGCCGATCCCGCGCTGCGCGTGCGCGCGGAGTTTCTTTGGTCGCTTTCGGAACTGACCTTCTTGCACGAGTGGGCGCGCATGCTCGTGCTGGAACAACTCTATCGCGCGGCGAAGATCGGACGCAATGAGCCGTACCATCGCTGAGCCGCACGCAATCGCATTGAGCGCGCTCGGCGAAGCCGTCGGCGCGGCGGCTCGCGCGCTCTATCCGGATGCGCCCCCCGCGACGGTCTTTTTCGAAGCGCCGCGCCGTCCTGAGTTCGGCGATTTTGCGACCAACGTCGCGTTCTCACTCGCCAAGTTCGCGCGCCGTTCGCCGCAGGACGTCGCCCGCGCGCTCATCGAACGCGCCGGCGAGCACTTCGCCGAACGCGACGCGTTCGCGTCGATCGAGCCGGTGGCCGGCTTCATCAACGTTCGCTTTACCCCGCACGTCTGGCAGCGCGAACTCGTTCGCCTGGCCGTTGAAGCTCAAACGCCGCCCACGCCGTTCGAGCGCAAGGACGGAAGCGCCGCCAAGCGCGTCTCGCTCGAATTCGGCAGCGCCAATCCGACCGGTCCGCTCGTGGTGGTGCAAGGGCGCGCGCTCTCAATCGGCGACGCACTGGCCAACGCGATGCGCTTCTGCGGCTACGACGTGTTTACCGAGTGGATCATCAACGATGCTGGCGCACAGATCGAACGCTTGGGCCGTTCGATCTACGCCCGCTACCGGCAAATCGACGATCCGTCGTTTCCTTTTCCCGAAGACGGGTATCCCGGCGAGTATCTCCTCGCGATCGCCTGCGCGATGTACGACCGCGACGGCGACCGGTGGACGAATGCGCCGGAACGCGAGTGGCTGCCCGCCTTCGAAACCTTCGGCCGCGATGCGATCGTCGCCGGCCAGAAGCGTACCGCAGAACGCTTCGGCGTTCGCTACGATCTGTGGCAAAGCGAGAAAGAACTCCACGACTCCGGAAAAATCCGCCGGGGCATCGATCGCTTGCGCGAACTCGGGCTGACGTACGAACGCGACGGTGCGCTCTTCTTCCGCACGACTGATTTCGGCGACGACAAAGACCGGGTCGTCCTTCGCAGCGACGGCCGCCCGACGTACTATGCGTTGGACGTGACCTACCATTACGAAAAGCTCTCGCGTTCGGACCTCGCCATCGACATTCTCGGGCCCGACCATCACGGCTACATCTCGCGTCTGAAGGCGCTGGCCGCCGCCCTGGGATTCCGGGACCGGCTCGAGGTGTTAATTTCGGGGCAGATCGCGCTGATGCGCGGCAACGAGCAGGTGAGCATGAGCAAGCGCGCCGGGAACATCGAGACGCTCGACGACATTCTCGACGAAGTCGGCAACGACGCGGCACGCTTTTTCTTCGTGATGTTGGCGCCGGAGTCGCCGCTGACGTTCGACCTCGCGCTGGCGGTCGCGCGAAACGACGAAAACCCAGTGTACTACGTTCAATACGGACACACGCGGATCGCGTCGGTGCTGCGCAATGCCGGTGCCGGCGATTCGCCGGCGTTCGGAGACGATACGCCGGTGCGCGTATTAGTTCACCCCACCGAACTGGCCCTGATTCGGCGTTTGGTCGAATTCCCGCACGTGGTGGAAGGGGTGGCGGAACATCTCGCACCCCACCGGCTCGCGCGATACGCGCGCGACGTCGCGTCCGACTTTCACGCCTTCTACTCGGAGTGCAAGATTCTCACCGACGACGCCGAGACGCGTCAAGCGCGGTTGATGCTGTGCGTCGCGACCAAGAACGTCCTGGCGCGCGCGCTGGCAATTCTCGGCGTCAGCGCACCGGATTCGATGTAACCGGCGTTGCCGTCGTCCGGCATCTTCGCCGCCCTCTGGCTGGTTGGACTCTTCGCGGCCGCATCGGCGCTGCGAACGAGCACGCGCTACACGTTCGCCGATCGCATTCGCGACGCGCTGATTTTAGGCGTATCGATTCCCTTCGTCCTCGGCTTAGTTCACGGGCTTTATCCTATTGCGTGCTGGCTTGCGCTGGCGGCTTGCGTGGCGATCGCCTATCGGCGGCGCGGTCCGCGGCCCGAGCGCGACCCGCAGCCGTCACCGCCACCGCCGTATCTCCTGATCGCCGCGTTGGCGCTGATCGCTTGGCCGCCGCTGATGCGGCCGCTGCTCGACGGAGACTCGCTCTCCTACCACCTGCCCAATGCCGCCGCGTGGGTGCACGCGCGAAGCCTGTGGACCACCGACCCGCGTTACTGGTGGTATCCGCCCGGCTCGGAGCTCTTCGCTTCGGGGTTGTTTGCCGTTGCCGGACCGTTCGCGCTCGGATGGAGCGGGTTTGGTGCGCTCGCGCTGCTCGGTTTTCGCACGATCGAGTGGGCGCGCGACGAGTCTGCCGTACCGGCATGGGTCGCCGACGCACTGGCGGCCGCGACCGTCACCGTCGCTCCGATTGCCCTGCAAGCCGCAACGTTGCAAAACGACGGCTGGCTCGCGGCGTTTTTTCTCGAAGCGCTGTGGACGATTCGGCGCGAACCGTCGGCGGCGGCGCGCACGATCGCGGTGATGGTGCTGCTCAAGCCGTACGGATGGATTTTCGCCGCGATCGCCGCGACGACGGCCAAAGCGCCGCTGAGAGTCTGGATCGCCGGCGCGGTTGCCGTCGCCCTGTGGCTGATACACGACGCGGTATTGTGGCATGCGTCCATCGTTGCGCCCGCCAGCACGTCGTCCGGTAACACCTGGCAATCGACGATCGTCGCACACGGCGCGCAGGCATTAATGCTCTTAGCTGCCGTAACGTGGCACGCGTCGCCGTTCGCTTTCTTGGCACTGCTCGCGGCCGTGGCCGGACCGTTGCTCGCGCCCGAAAACCAGCGCGCGTTGGGTTGGGCGGCGTTGGCGGCGGTGCTCGCATTTGCGATCATGCCGCTGGCGTATGCCGACCAGCATCCGCAACTCGAAACCGGCGCGTCGCTGCGTTACGCCGCGCCCGCGATCGCGCTCGGCGCGCTGTTACTCGCGCGACCGGCGGCCCGCGCACCGTGGCTCGCCGGCGCCGTCTTCATCGCGTCGGCGATCTTCGGAGCCGCTTCGGTGCTCGCGATTTTTTGGAACGACTCGGGAACGCACGTAGCGATCGTCATCGCGCTGGTGGCGGTGGTCAACGTTATCGCAGCGCGGGCTTTGCGTTGGCAGTGGCCGCTCGCCGCCGGGTTTGCACTCGCCGTCGTCCTCGCGACCCACTTGGCCGCGCGACATCCGGTCGACTACTACGTCGACGCGCTGCGCGTCGACGGGAAAGCGCCGGGAATCTACGGATGGATTGCCAAGACGCAGCCTTCGGGTATCGGCGGCTGGGGGCTGCGCGCCGGCGTCGTCAACGTGCTTGCTCCGTCGACTCGCACCATCGACCTGCCGGACGCGACGCCGTGCACGTCCGCGCGGGACCAACGCGTTCTGCTCGTCGCCGTCGCCGAAAACGATCGCCCGGCAACGTTTAACGCGCATCGGCTGAGCGTCGCGCGGACGTGCGCGAAACCGGTGCGCTACGACGACGGCCTCGCGGTCGCCGGCGGCTCGGAATAAATGGGCATCGCAGCGCGCTCCCGAAGTACGTTGGCGATCGGTCCATTCGATGGACGCGACCTCGCAATTCTCATAGGAGCACGTTAATGAAGCTTTCCATCGCGGCGACCGCAACCGTTTGCGCCGTCGTCTTCTCGGCATGCGGCGGGAACGTCGGCAGCCAATCGCCGGCAGGGCTCGCGTCGGGCGCGAACACCGGCGTCGCATCGAGTTCGAATCTGCGCCAGCCGTTGGCGGCGCGAATGCCGCAAGGCCTGGACGCGAAGATCACGATTCCCGATGACACCGACCCGAACGAAACCGCCGCGGCGGCGTATTGCGTGAAGACCAAAGGCGTGGTCGAGCGGCGAGTCGCCGTCTACGGGTCGAACGGCTCGAACCCGCTGACGCTCGCCGGCGTTAAGCGTTTCTGCCAATACACCAAGGGCAAAGGCAGCTCCAGCTCGCGGATCCACATTTTACTGTCGACGCTCTACACCACGAAGCCGACTCTCGCTGCCCTCGCGTACATTCTGAAACCGCCGAGCGGTTCGTGCCAAGGCAACCCCGCTTCGTGCTACTGCGCCTTCGTGCTCGGCGGCGCCGAGATCGGTCAATCCGGAGCCGGCGGCGGCTGGTACAAGAAAAACTCGATCGATCAAACGCTCGAAGCGTGCGTCCTACCCGACGTGTCGTCGATCGACTCCTGGGGATTGCTCTATCACACCAACGGCATCATCCGCGGCATCGATCTCACGAAGGTCATGCGCTACCACTACCCCGGCAGCTAACACTCCAAATGTCATCCTGAGCACAGCGAGCGTTAGCTCTGTCATCCTGAGCGGAGCGCCGCCTCGCTCTGTCATCCTGAGCGGAGCGAGCGTTAGCGAGCGCAGTCGAAGGAGCAGCAAGCGACGTTACGCGCGCCGACTGAGGGCGTCTGGACGCGGAGCGGAGGCATGGATGCCGAGAGCGACGCGTAACGTCGCTCGCGCTCCTTCGACTGCGCGCCTACGGCGCTTCGCTCAGAATGACAAAGCTAGGCGTCACCTCTACTCA
>CAWAXX010000025.1:0-84736 GCA_963786105.1 Vulcanimicrobiota bacterium | reverse complement strand
ATGGCTACCACGATTACGATGCCTCAGCTCGGTGAGACCGTCACCGAGGGAACCGTCGCGCAGTGGCTCAAGAAGATCGGCGATTCGGTCGAGAAGTACGAAGCGTTCGTCGAGGTTTCGACCGATAAAGTCAACGCCGAAGTTCCATCGCCGGTAACCGGAACGATCCGCGAAGTGCTGGTGAAGGAAGGCGAAACCGTCGCTACCGGAACACCAATCGCGGTCATCGACGAAGTGGGCGCCGCAGCCGCCGCGCCGGACCCCGCCGAGTCGGCCCCGCAATCCGCTCCTCCGCCGGTCGCTTCGGCCAACCCGTCGCAGACGCCGTCGACGAACGGCAGCGGAGCCGCAAGCCCGCTTGCGGGTGACACCGAAACCGCGTTGCGCGCGGCGTCTCCGGCGGTACGCCGCTTGGCACGCGAGCATCGCATCGACATTCGCACTCTCAAAGGAAGCGGCGCGAACGGACGAGTCACCGCACAGGACGTTCTCGCCGCGACTAGTGGGGCGACGGCCGCGCCCGTACCCGCAACGCCGGCTGGCGTACCCGCAACCGGCGTACCGAGCTACGGTAAGCCGATTCCGGGCATGACGATCCCGCTCACGCAAGCGCGCCGCATCATCGCCGAACGCATGGTCGAGAGCAAGCACGCGGCTCCGCACGCGTGGTCGATGGTTCAGATCGACGTGACCAACGTGTGGAAATGGCGTTCGCGCGAGAAGGATCGCTTCGAGCGAGAGACCGGTTATAAGCTGACGTTGCTGCCGTTCTTCATGCGCGCCGCCATCGAGTCGCTGGCAGCTTTCCCGTTGATGAACGCAAAGTTCACGTCCGAGGGGATCTACGTCAACAAGGACGTGAACGTCGGCGTAGCCATCGGTTTGGCCACCAATCTCGTCGTTCCCGTGATCAAGCACGCCGATCTGCTGTCGATTCGCGGGCTGGCCATCGCCGCAGGCGAGCTCATCGATCGGGCGCGCAAGAACAAGCTCGGCGTCGACGATTTGGCCGGCGGTACGTTTACGGTGAACAATAACGGCGCCAACGGCTCGTGGGCATCGGCGCCGATCATCAACGCCGGTCAGGCGGGGATCCTCACGATGGAAACGATCGTCAAGCAGCCCGTCGTCCGCGACGACGACGCGATCGCCATCCGGCACATGATGAACTCGTGCCTGTCGCTCGACCATCGTGTGGTCGACGGCTACGTTGCCAGCGGGTTCCTCGCCGACCTCAAAAAGCGCCTGGAAAGCATGGGCCCCGAAGGCGCCCTATAGCGAGAGAATCCCTGACATTTGCAAATTCGGAAGCATTTTTCGTTTGAATCCGCCCACGCACTGCCGTTTCATCTAGGAAAATGCGCGCGAGTGCACGGGCATTCGTATCGGCTTGAGGTCGCCGTCCGGGGACCGATTCAAGCCGACGGTCCCGCACGCGGAATGATCGTCGACTTCGACGATATCGATCGCGTCGTGCACGGCATCGCGATTGACGTTCTCGACCATCAAAGCCTCAACGAATACATCGACAACCCCACCGCCGAGCGAATCGTCCTGTGGCTATGGGAGCGTTTGGAGCCGGCCTTGAGCGGCTTGGACGAACTCGTGCTCTGGGAAACGCCCACCGCCTGCGCCGTGCTGCGCTCGTCGGACTTTCACCCCGCCAACCCCGCCGAAAGCTAGCGCCCATGCTAGCGATGGCCGAAGTCTTTTACAGCATCCAGGGCGAGGGCACGTGGACGGGAATGCCGGCGGTTTTCGTACGATTGGCCGGCTGCAATCTCGCGTGCGATTTTTGCGATACCGATTATTCGACGAAATCGTTCGCCGCCGTCGACGAGGTGGTGCGAGAAGTGCGCGCCGCAGGCGGCGACTGTCCCGCCGTGATCCTTACCGGCGGCGAGCCTCTGGCCCAAACCGAAACGCCAGCCCTCATCGAGGCGCTACGCCGCGATGGTCGGCGCGTTCACGTCGAATCCAACGGCACGATCTATGCGCCGCTGCCGGACGACGTGTGGCTTTGCGTCTCGCCGAAGGAACGCGTCGACCCGCGAATGGCCGCCCGTGCCGACGAAGCGAAGCTGATCGTCGATGGACGCGTTCCCGAAGAGCATCTGTCGCAATTTGCCGATAAATCCGTTATTTTGCTGCAGCCGGAGGGGAACAAACCGCGGAACGTCGCCGTCGCACTCGAGTACGCGAAAGCCCATCCGCACCGTTTTCGCCTGTCGCTGCAAACCCACAAGTTCATCGGCGTGCCATGATGAAAGACGTCTTGGTAGCGTGCGCCGTCGATTGCGAACTGGGCGATTGGGCGCGCCGGTATGGAGTAGAAACCGTCGTGACCGGAGTCGGTCCCGTTGAGGCAGCGTCGGCGGTAGCGCGCGCTCTCGCGCAGCGGCGCTACCGCCTCGTCGTCAACGCGGGCATCGGCGGCGGGTTCGACGGTGCCGCGCTGGTGGGCGACGGCGTGGTCGTCGCCGAGGAGACCTTCGAGCTTTCGCTGGAAAACGGCCGGCCGATTTCGCTTCCCGGCGGGCAAACGGTCGTGGACAAAGCGCACTCCGATTGCGCGCTGGTCGAGCGGTTGCAAGCGCGAGGCTTTACCTCGCTACGCGGCGTCACGGTTTCGCGAGTAACGTCGAGCGAGGAGACGGCCGGACGGCTTGCCGGTTTCGGCGCACAGGTCGAATCGATGGAAGGATTTGCGGTGCTGCGCGCGTGCGAGCGCGCCGGGGTCCGGGCGATCGAACTGCGCGGCATCTCCAACCGCGTCGGTAGCCGCGAGCGCAGCGGCTGGAATTTCGACGCCGGACTCTCGGGCTTAGCGCGCGTCGCGCAGGCGCTGTTCGAGATCGTCGACGCCACCGGCAGCCGGTCGGCATGAGTTTGACGCTGGCCTACTCGCCGTGTCCGAACGACACATACGTCTTCGCTGCGTTGGCCAACGGCTTGCTCGACGACGCGCCCGAAGTGCGCGTGCATTTGGCCGATATCGACGAACTCAACGCGGCCGCCGCGCGCGGCGAGTTCGAACTCATCAAGGTGAGCTACGGTGCGATTCCCTATCTAACGCAGCGCTACCGCATTCTTCGCTCGGGCGGGGCGATGGGCCGCGGCTGTGGGCCGCTGCTGGTTGCCCGTCCGGCCGGATCGCCGTCACTCTTCGCCGAGTTCGCCGGGCGAAAAATCGCTATCCCAGGAGAGCGCACGACCGCATTCGTCCTGCTGCAGATGGCTCTGGGACGGCGGCCGAGAACCGTGCAGGTGCGCTTCGATCGCATCGTTTCAGAAGTCGCCGAAGGCCGGGTCGACGCCGGGCTCATCATTCACGAATCGCGTTTTACGTACCGCGAGGCCGGACTGATCGCCATTGCCGATCTCGGCGAATGGTGGGAAAATATGACGCTTCTTCCGGTTCCGCTCGGGGCCATTCTCGTGCGAAACGACGTCGATGACGCGACGGCCCGGTCCGTCGGCGACGCCATTCGCGCTAGCCTCGCGTTTGCGCGCGCGAACGAGGGTGACGTCATGCCGTACGTTCGCGAGCACGCGTTCGAGATGAGCGACGACGTCGCCCGGCAACACATCGCCCTCTACGTCAACGAATTCACCGACGATCTCGGCGACGTCGGAATCGAAGCCGCCCACGCCTTATTCGCTCGAGCCCGAGATGCCGGAATCGTCGGCCGCATGGCCGAGCCGCATTTCGTTTAGGAACGGATCGAGCACCGTGCGGCGCAGCTCGTTCGTCGCTTCGGCCGCCGCCGCGGCGGCATTCGGCGCGCTGCGTGCGCCGGCCGAGCAACTGCCCCGCGCCGGTATCGAGCTGGGCGACGAAGTCTTCCTGCGTGCGACCTGGCGCGAACTCGGCTCGCGGACCGTCGGCATTATCGCCAATCAGTCCGGCGTCACTTCGCGTTTTGAATCGATCGTCGACGCGATCCGGCATCAGGGAAACGTGCGGGTGAAAGCAATCTTTGCCCCAGAACACGGTTTGCGCGGCGATCGCCCGGCCGGCGCGCAGGTGGGCTCGTACGTCGATCCTCAATCGGGTTTACCCGTGTACAGCCTCTACGGTGCGTCGCGCCATCCCAGCGAGCAGATGCTCGGCGGGATCGACGTTTTGCTGTTCGACATACAGGACGTCGGTTCGCGCGCGTACACCTACATCTCGACGATGGCTTACGCGATGCAAAGCGCGAAAGCGTTCGGCAAGGAGTTCTGGGTGCTCGATCGGCCCAATCCCGTCGGCGGTGACGTCGTCGAAGGACCCGTGCTCGAGCCGGCTTTCGAGTCGTTCATCGGCCTCTATCCGATCGCCATGCGCCACGGTATGACGGTCGGCGAGCTCGCGCGGCTTTTCAACGAGCACTTCGGTATCGGCGCGAAACTTCGAGTCGTGGCGATGAACGGCTGGCGACGGTCGATGATTTGGTCCGATACGGGGTTGCAGTGGGTGCAAACCTCTCCCAACGTTCCCGAGTGGCTCACCACGTTCGTCTATCTCTGCACCGGCTTGATCGACAACGCCGGAGTTAACAATGGGACCGGGTACACCAAGCCCTTTTTCTTGGCTGGAATGACCGGCGTCGACGGCGCCCGCCTAGCGGCCTTTTTGAATGCGCGCAATCTTCCGGGCGTGTGGTTTCGACCGGCAGCCTGGGCTCCAATCGCCGGTTTTTGGAAGGGCCGCGAGCTTGGCGGCGTCGAGCTCGCGGTATTCGCCCCCCGCCGCTTCGTGCCGGTTCGCACTGCCGTCGAAATTCTAGTGGCGATTCGAACGCTCTTTCCGCACGTTCTCGACATCAAGGCCGACGCGCTCGATCGTGATTGGGGTACGTCGACGCTTCGCCGCGGGATTCTCGACGGATTAGCCGCCGACGCCATCGTCGCGGGCTGGAGCGAACGACTCGCCGACTTTCGCGCGCTTCGCTCGAAGTATTTATTGTACTAGTGTCTTCACTCACGCTAAAGCAACGGCTGATCGATGCCCTCGGAGGCGACGCGGTGAAAACCGCCGTCGAGGACCTTTCGGTGTACGCTTTCGACGCCTATACCGACGGACGGCTACCGTCCGCCGTCGTGCTGCCGTCGAACGCACGCGACGTCAGTGCGGTGGTGAAGATCGCGCGCGCATGCGCCGAGCCGATCGTCCCGCGCGGTGCGGGAACCGGACTTTGCGGAGGATCCGTACCGGTCGAAGGTGGGATCGTGATTTCGTTTGCGCGGATGAACCGAATTCTCGAGCTTGACGTCCGCAACCGGCGCGCGCGCGTTCAACCCGGCGTGATCAACCTCGACGTGTCGAAATACGCAGCTCCCAGCGGCCTCTTCTTCGCTCCCGACCCCTCGTCGCAAAAGATCTCGACGATCGGCGGAAATATCGCAACCAACGCCGGAGGTCCGCACTGTCTGTCCTACGGCACGACGGTGAACCACGTTCTCGGTCTGGAAGTCGTTGACGAGCGCGGCGAGGTGTTCGCGACCGACGTCGACGGCCCGGGATATGACTTAACGGCGGCCATAGTGGGCAGCGAAGGAACGCTCGGGATCGTGACCTCCGCATGGGTGCGCCTGCTTCAGATTCCCGAGACGGTGCGCGTTTGGCTCGCGGCGTTCGGCGACGTCGATTCCGCGTCGGCAGCCGTCTCGGCCATCGTGGCCGCCGGCATAATACCGACCGCCCTCGAAATGATGGATACGGTCATCGTGCGCGCCGTCGAAGCGGCCTTTCACGCCGGGTATCCCACCGACGCGGCGGCCGTGCTGCTGATCGAGAACGCCGGATTCGCCGACGATATGGATGCGTGCGAGGCCGCAATCGAGGCGATCGCTAGGGGCCACGGCGCGCTCTCATGGCGAAGCGCCGCCAACGCCGCCGAGCGCGACGCGCTGTGGGCAGGCCGCAAGGGCGCTGCCGGCGCGACCGGCCGCATCGCTCCCAACTACTACACGCAAGACGTGTGCGTTCCGCGCAGCAAACTACCGCAAGCGCTGCGCGCGGTCGACGCAGCAACGGCCGCTCATGGCATCACCGTCGGCAACGTGTTCCATGCCGGCGATGGAAATCTTCACCCGCTCCTTATGTACGACAAGCGCGATCTCAGACAGGTGGCGGCCGTCGTTGAGAGCGGCAACGCCATTCTCCAGGCGGCAATCGATCTCGGCGGAACGATCAGCGGCGAGCACGGAATCGGTTTCGAAAAGCGTGATGCCATGACCCACGTGTACTCCACGGCCGACCTGGCAACCATGGCGCGGGTTCGTGATGTGTTCGATCCGATGCGAGTTCTCAATCCGGAAAAAATCTTTCCGAGCGGAACGCGTTGCGCCGAAGTTACACCGCCGGCAGATCCTCCTGTCGAAACCGTATGACCGCCACGGAACGCGCCGCTCCGAAAAGCATCGCGAATCTGAGCGATGTGATTGCACGGTGCGATGCAGACGGTCGCAAAGTCCTGATCGTCGGCGGCAACACGCTGTCCGGCATGGGGTATCCCCCCGAACGCGCCGACGTCACGATCGAAACCGGCGGCTTCGCGGGCATTGCTTCCTACGAGCCTGCGGACTTGACGCTGGCGGTCCGATGCGGGACGCCGATTCAAACCGTTGCCGCGTCGCTGGCCGTCCACGGACAGTTCGTCCCATTCGATGCGCCGCGACCCCAGTACGCAACCCTCGGCGGGACGCTTTCCGCCGGTTGGCTGGGCCCCCGTCGTCATCTTTACGGGCGGCCGCGCGACTACGTCATCGGCACGACCGTGGTATTGGCCGACGGAACGGTGGCTCGCGCGGGAGGGATGGTGGTCAAGAACGTTGCGGGTTACGACATGAGCCGGCTCTACGTGGGTTCCTTCGGAACGCTCGGAATTTTGGTGCAAGCGAATCTGAAAGCGCTCGTCGCGCCTCCGCACGCGCGCGTTTTTCTCGCACGCCTTCCGGAAGGATCGCGCGCAAGAGCGTTTGCGCACATCGCGTCGCTGAAGATCCGGCCCGCGGCCGCGTTTTGGATCGACGGATTCGATCACGCCATTGACGGCGACGAGGGCGACGACGGTCGGGTGTTGATCCTTTTGGAAGGCAGCGCCGCCCTGCTGGAACGCGCGACCCGCGACCTGCGGTCGGCACTTGGCGGCGCGGGCGTTCCCGAAACGCGCATCGTCGATGCGGGGGCACGCGAGTCGTTTCAGCGCGCGGTCGACGCCTACGTCGCGACGCTCGGCGAACGCTCGGTCACCTACCGGATTTTCTCGTTTCCCGAGCGTTCGGAAGCGATCGCACGATCGGTTAGCGAGCGGGCGCGCCATTTCGCGTTGCGTTGCGAAGCGATTGTCGATCTGATGAACGGCGACGTCATCGCGCGCGTGAGCGATCTCGACATGCACGCGCTGGGAGCAAAGATCGAGGCGTTCGACGACGGCCTGCACGAAATTCAACCCGGGGCTCAGGTAATCGCGAGCGCGCACCCGCACCGCGAGTACCTGCGCGTCTGGGGGCAAGTACCTGCTTCTATCGACCGCATGCACGCCTTAAAGCTGCGCTTCGATCCGAACCGTACGCTTAACCCCGGACGGTTCGTTGGCGGAATCTGAGCACGTCATCCTGAGCGGGATGCACGATGAGATCACGTGGGCCGTCCGCCACGTGCTTGCCAGTCCGTCACGTTTGCGATTCCTTCTCGGCGACGGCGCGGCGATCCCGATCCCGTTGCTGCGCTTCCTGCGGCGAATCGTACCGCACGCGTCGCTCGAACTCGAAGGCATCGCCTCACTCGCGCGCTCGATTCCCGATCCGCGACTGCGCGACGAGGCGCTGGGAAGCATCGATGCCAAGGCCTACCACGTTGCCGGCGGCTGCATTCTGGCGACGTTTTTACCGCCAACCGCCGCTCGCCGGTACGTCGAGATCGTCGCGCCCCTGGAATCGATCTACGACTATCTCGACAATCTTTGCGACCGGCATCCCGACGTGCCGGTCGAAGCGTATCCCGTCCTGCACCAGGCGATTGCCGATGCGCTCGATCCGTTCGCGACTCCCCGGGATTACTACGCGCTCGGCCCTTCCGGCGACGACAACGGCTATTTGGCGCGCCTAGTGGCTCGCACGCAGCGTTCGCTCAGATGCCTCGACGAGAGCGGCACGATGCTGGCGGCGTTCTCGGAGGCCGCGATGCTCTATGCGGAAATGCAAACCTACAAGCACTATCCGGCAGCCCGGCGCGAGGCGGCATGCATCGAGTGGTCCGCGCGGCGGAGCGACGCACGGTTTGCCGGGCTCTCGTGGTACGAATTCGCCTGTGCCGCCGGCTCGTCGCTTCAAGTGTTCGCCCCGCTGTTCGCGCACCTGGCGGGTCAAGATGGAGCCGTTTCGGCAACCTACGAAGCGTACTTCCCGTCGGTTGCCGCGCTTCACATCTTGCTCGACTCGTACATCGATCAAGCCGAAGACCGGGAACACGGAGAGCTGAACTTCGCCGCTCTGTACTCCGGCCAAGAGCATATGCGGCGGCGCGTCGGCGAGCTCGCCGGGGAAGCCCTGCGAGGTTTCGCGTCGCTCCCGGATCCGGCACCGCACCGCTTCGTGCTACGCGTAATGGCGCTTTTCTACTTGACGCACCCTAAGGTCTACGCGCAAGGCCTCCAGCGCGAGGCGGAGTCATTGCTTCGAATGATATAGCCTGATAGAATTCGAGGATGGATACTTTTCAAGAGCGGCGAGCTCGCGCGCTGCAGGCGTTTGCGGGAGGCGTCGCACTCGTTCCCTCCGCGCGAACCACCTATCGTAGCGGCGACTCTTCATACGCTTTCCGGCAAAACTCGGATTTCCATTACTTAACGGGGTTCGACGAACCCGACGCACTGCTCGTCTTGGCACCCGAGCGCGACGACGAACGCTGCGTGCTGTTCCTACGCAAGCGCGATCGCGCGCAAGAGATCTGGGACGGCAAGCGATTGGGTCCCGAACGCGCCCGCGAGGCGCTGGGTGTCGACGCCGCCTACCCGATCGACGAACTGGCCGCGCGGCTGCCTGACTATCTCGTCGGCGCCGCCAGTCTTCACTATGGCTTCGCCGGCGATGCCGAGACCGATCGAGTCGTGCGCGAAGCGTTGGAAACGGCGCGCGTTCGGACGCGCCGGCACGGCCGGACACCTCAAACGTTCGTCGAGCCGTCGCTCGTTCTCGACGAGATGCGCGCGATCAAAGGCGAAGATGAAATCGCCATCCTGCGCCGAGGCGCTGCCGTCACTCGCGCCGGCCACGTCGCCGCCATGCGCCAGACGCGTCCCGGAATTTACGAATACGAGATTCAGGCCATTCTCGAAAGCGAGTACCGTCGCGGCGGAGCTCAAAGCACTGCGTACGAGTCGATCGTCGCATCCGGCGACAACGCCACCGTCCTCCACTACGTCGCCAATCGCGATCGCCTGGAATCCGGCGCGTTGCTCCTCATCGATTCCGGCTGCGAGCTCGACTGTTATGCCAGCGACGTCAGCCGCACGTGGCCGATCGACGGGAGATTCACGCCCGAGCAGCGAGCGCTCTACGCGATCGTGCTCGCGGCCCAGCAAGCGGCCATCGACCGGGTCGGGCCCGGCATCGCGCGCAACGAATTCCACAACGCGGCCGTACGCACCACAACCGAGGGGCTTATCGATTTGGGGCTGCTGAACGGTTCGCTCGACGAAAACCTCGAGCGGGAACGGTATCGGGATTATTTCATGCACGGCACTGGCCACTGGCTTGGACTCGACGTCCACGACGCTGGACCGTATCGCGATGCCGACGACCGGCCGGTAAAATTCCGGCCGGGCATGGTGACGACCGTCGAGCCGGGCATTTACGTTCACCGCGATCTCGACTGCGACGAACGCTTCAAAGGGATTGGGATTCGCATCGAAGACGACATCCTGGTTACCGACGGCGGAAACGAAAATCTCACGGCCGCGATTCCCAAAGGCATCGAAGAACTCGAAGCGATCGTCGGCTCCGAGGCTCGCGTTCCCGCGACGGCATAGTGAAGGTTCTCGTTCTCGGCGCCTCAGGGTTCGTCGGCAGACATCTTCGCGCGGCGCTCGAACGGCGGGGTGACTGCGTGGTCGCTAGCTCGTTGCGCGATCCTACGGCTGCCGCCGGCCAAGCGACGACCTGCGACGCCATCGTCAATCTCGCGGGCGAACCCCTCGGCCGGCGCTGGAACGAAACCGTCAAGCACGCAATCGCGTACAGCCGCACGGAACTTCCGCGACGCTTTCTCGAAGCGCTCGGGCGCGTGGATAGGCGAGCCGTCAAAACGTACGTGTCGGCATCGGCAATCGGATATTACGGCACGAGCGAAACCGAAACGTTTACCGAAGAGAATCCACCGGGTGCGAATTTTCTCGCTCAAATATGCGACGCGTGGGAACGTCAAGCTTCGGCGGCGCGCGACCTCGGACTGCGCGTTGCTATCGTGCGAAGCGGCTTGGCACTCGGCAACGACGGCGGTGCGCTCGCCAGAATGTTGCCGCCGTTTCGATTGGGCGTTGGAGGCGTGATCGCAAGCGGGAAGCAGTGGTATTCGTGGATCCACATCGACGACGCGGTGGGCGTCTACCTCAGCGCCCTGGACGGGGGCGACGGACCGTTCAACGCGACCGCGCCCAATCCGGTCACCAACGCGGAGTTTACGCTGGCGCTCGGCGCCGTACTGCACCGTCCGGTGGTGCTTCCGGTTCCCCGGATGGCCCTAGAGCTGCTGCTCGGTGAAGGAGCCCAGGTAGCGATCGAGGGCCAGCGCGTGCTTCCGAAGCGAATCACGCAAGAGCGGGGCTACTCGTTCGCCTATCCGACGCTCGTGGGCGCTCTGGAGAACTTACTGGCGTAGCCCCGCCACCACAAACTCCATCGCTTCCAGGTACTTTTCGGCGTCCATTGCCGCGCGGCAGCCGGCACCGGCTGCGGTCACGGCCTGCTTGTAGCGAACGTCGTTGACGTCGCCGGCGACGAAGACGCCGTCCACGTTGGTCGAGGTTCCGTCCGGCGAACTAATGTACCCGGCTTCGTCGAGATCGAGCTGGCCTTGGAAGATGCCGGTATTGGGCGTGTGACCGATCGCAACGAACAACGCGTCGGCATCGAAATCGAACGTGCTGTCATCGATAAGGTTGCGAACGCGCAAGCCCTTCATGTGAGTTTCGCCCAAGACTTCTTCGACGACGGTATGCCACATGAAGTCGATCTTCTCGTGCGACTGGGCCCGATCGGCCATGATCTTGCTGGCCCGTAGCGAGCCGCGCCGGTGCATGACGGTGACGCGACGTCCGAAACGCGTCAAGAAAAGCGCCTCCTCCATTGCCGAGTCACCGCCGCCGACGACGACGATGTGCTTGTCGCGGAAAAAAGCGCCGTCGCACGTCGCGCAAGTCGAAACCCCGCGACCGCGCAGACGCGTCTCTCCCGGAACGTCGAGCCAGCGTGCGCTGGCACCCGTCGCGACGATGACCGTCTTGGCCTGATGCTCGCCGTCGTCGGTACGAACCACGAGCGGCGATCTCGCGAAGTCGACCGACGTCGCGTCGACGTTTTCCACGCGGGCCCCGAACCGCTCGGCCTGCTCGCGGAAGCGAACCATCAAATCGGGTCCCATGATGCCTTCGGGGAAACCGGGGTAGTTTTCTACGTCGGTCGTCAGCATGAGCTGCCCACCATACAGACCGCCGGCAAAGACGAGCGGGGCGAGATTTGCCCGGGCTGCATACACGGCGGCGGTCAGTCCGGCCGGACCGGACCCGATGATGATCATGCGTTCCATACCGCCCGCTTCGACCGCGGCCGTTGACGTTCCGGTTGCAAGACATGTGCGCCGTAGGCGTGAACATCGCGCGCATGGCCGGCGAACCGTTGCCGTTGGAAGATACCTTCGGCGACATCTTGCGCAAGGCGATGCGCGGAACGCACGCCGCCACCGCGCACCTGGCGTCGTCCGCCGGCATCGATGCCGCCGCAATCGAGCTGTGGCTGAAGGACGCCGGCGCTCCCGACGAAGCGCAGGCGCGTGCCGTTGCCCGGGCTCTTCGGCTCGATCCCGGCAAGCTCGCCGACGTGGCCCTTGCGCGCTGGCATCCGCCGGCGATCGCGCTGCCGGACGTGCGGCATCACCCGCAAAAACCGCACCCTAGCAACGGCTACGTCTTCTTCCTCGACGGCGGACGCCGGGCGGCTCTCGTCGATCCCGCCGGCATTCCGGGGAACCTGCTGCGCGTGCTCCGCGACGGAGACTATGGGCTAGAGTACATCCTCATCACGCACAAGCACGCCGATCACTGCGATGCCACCGCCGACGTCGCGTCCGCGTTCCCCGCGGCCAAGATCGTGATGCACGCGCTCGACGCGCACGCCATTGGGCCGCTCGCGAGCACAGCCCTGCGGGTGAAGGACGGCGACGACCTTCCGTTCGGCGACGTCCGAATCCGCATGCTCCATACGCCCGGGCACACCGACGGATCGTCTTCGTTCCTGTTCCGCTCGACGGTCTTCACCGGGGACACCCTGTTTGCAGCCAGCGTTGGCGGGGCATACGGCGACGCGAGCACGTACCACGATATCCTCAACAGCGTGCGCAGCAAGATCTTTACCCTGCCCGACGACACCGTGGTGATGCCCGGACACGGTCCGCCCACCACCGTGGCGCTCGAAAAGGCGCACAACCCGTTCTTCCTACGTTGAATTTCTTCGATCAGGGCAACGCGGGGATACTAATGGTCGCGCCGTCGTCGCTGGTGATGCGTGCGCCGCTCTGCGCGGGACCGCCGGCGTCCTCGCGAATGAGCTCGAACTGATAGACGGCCTGGCCGGACTGCGGAAGCGTCACGTCGACGCGCACCGGCGCGCAGACCTTCGGCGTGCAGAACGCCGCCAGCCATCCTTTCGCCACGGCGTCGGCTCGCAGTTGTAGCGTCGCATTCGGCGCGCCGATGACGCGCAGGCGATACTTCACGGCGGTGCTCGTCGCGGTCGCCAGGTTTGTGCCGGTCCATGGCTCGACGACCAAGCGGGTAACCGGTCCCGAAACCGCTGCTGCCAACACTAACGCAGACACCATCATCGGCTTTCCTCGCTCACGTTCGCAGTTTGTAGCCCGTCGCCATCATGCGCAAGACGATCGCCAGAGCGATGACCGACAGCAGCACGATGGCGGCAACCGACCAGAGCGGCGCGAGGAAGCTATCCCCGGTATAGCTCCGCCGGAACGCATCGATCGTATAGAATATCGGATTGAAGAGCTCGAAGCGTTGCAACGCAGGTGGCAACATCGACGCCGACGTGAACACACCGCCCACAAATGTTAGCGGCGTGATGACGAACGTCGTCAGGATGGCGATGTGATCGAACTTGTCGGCAAACAGCCCGAAGATCAGTCCGAGCGCTGAAAAGAGGATCGAAACCAGGCAAATCACGCCGAAGTACAGCACCCAATCGTGCGGTGCGGCGTGGACCAAAACCACCCCGAGCGCCGTGATCAAGCCGGCGATCAGCAGCGATCGGGCGAGACTGCCCAGCACGTACCCGCCGACGATCTCGACTGCCGACATGGGTGCGATCAGCATCTCTTGGATCGAGTTCATGAACCGCCCCTGGAACAACGAGCTCGAGCACTCCCCGTACGACGAGTCGATTACCTGCAGCATGATGAGTCCTGGAATCAGAAATTGCGCGTACGTCACGCCCTGTACCGAGGGGATGCGGCTGCCCAGCGCGAGCCCGAAAACGAAGACGTACAGCAGCGTCGTGATGATCGGCGGCCAAATGACTTGATTGATGACCTTGAGGCTCCGAACCATCTCACGCTTGGTCAGCGTCCACAGCGCAGTCGAGTTCACGTCTTGGTCAGCTCCAAGAAGACGTCTTGCAAGGATGCGCCGTCGGCAATCAACTCGTGAGTCGGCTTCTCGGCGACGATCCGACCCGCACGTACGATCGCGATCCGCTTGCAAAGTTCTTGCGCTTCTTCGAGATAGTGCGTCGTCAGAAAGACGGTCAGCCCTTCGGCGTTGAGCGCCTGCAGCCACTCCCACAGTTCCAGCCGTAGCTCGACGTCGACGCCGGCGGTCGGCTCGTCGAGAATCAGCACCTTGGGTTCGTGAACGAGCGCGCGCGCGAGCGTTAGGCGGCGCTTTTGGCCGCCCGAGAGCTTCGTATATTCGAGCTTCGACTTCGACGTGAGGCCGAATCGATCGAGCAACATGTCGGCTCGGTCGGCCACCTGCCGGCCGCGCAATCCGAAGTACCCGGCGGCGTAAATCAACACGTCCCGGATCGAGAGATACCGGTCGAAGTTGAACTCCTGCGGCGATACGCCGACCAAACGGCGAGCCTCACGCCACTGCGTCTCGTTGTCGTAGCCCAAGATGGAAATCGTTCCGCTGGTTTTGCGAGCCAGACCGACGATGGCGTTAATGGTCGTCGTCTTCCCGGCGCCGTTGGGTCCGAGAAAGCCGAAGAATTCGCCGGCTTCGACGCGCAGCGTGATACCGTCGACGGCGGTAAAGTCACCGTAGCGCTTCACCAAACCACGAATGTCGATAGCCGCCGGCGCGGGGGCGCCGCCGTTTGGAAAGCGAGTCATCTTCTCGGTTATGGAACTTGCGATTTTAGTTGTTTGTACCTGTGATGGCGGAGCGTTGCAATGAGTTCTTCACTGCCCGGAATCCCGCAATCCGCCAGTTGGGTTGCAACTTTCTTCACGTCGAAGGGAACGCGGCGATGCTTGACTTGCCAACCGCCGTCCCGTTCGGTGAGGATCGCGTAGCAGGCCCGCGGGTCCCCATCTTTGGGCAAGCCGGCGGACGCCACGTTTACCAAAAGCTTGCCGCGCCACATTCGCACGTAGGGAAGGTGCAGGTGTCCGAAGGCAATCGCCGTGGCGGTCTCGTCGCCGACCAGCCTTTCGAGGGTGGCTTCGTCGGCATCCGGCCAGAGGTGCTCGAAGTCCGTCTTCGGGTTGGCGTGCACGACCAACAGCTGATTGTCGTCGTCGCCGATGCGTAAGGCAAAGGGGAGGTCGCGCAGCCAGTTCACCCATTTCTCGCCCAAATCTCGGCGCGTCCACGCAAGCTGTGCTTCCGCCGCCGGATCGGACGCTTCCCGGCGCCCGTCGGCGATGTAGCGCTCGGTGTTTCCGCGCAGACAGGCGACGCCGAGTTGCTCGAGCCGCTGCAGCACTTTTCGCGGCTTGGGTCCGTCGACGCAAAGATCGCCGGCGGCGACGATCGCGTCGGCGCCGCCTTGTGCCTGCAGATCGGCCAAACAGGCGTCCAAACCGACGAGGTTTCCGTGAATGTCCGACAGCACGCCGAGACGCATCGAGAGTTTACTGAACTCTCAGTCGCGCTTCAGCGACAGGACCATCATCGACGGCGTAATTCCGACCTTGTAGAAATCGTACAGATCGATCGAATCCACCGTGACGCCGGCGCGGCGCATCGCCGTCAACGCCGTGCGAAACCGGATGTCGGCGAGCACGTGGCCGTCGTCGAGGCACAATAGGCCGGCTGCCAACTCCTCGCCACGTTCGAGGACGATGGTTTTGAAACTCGCGAACGGCGCGGGATCCACTTTGTCGGCCGCCAGCACGACCGTGTCCTTCGCGACGGCGCCGGCGACCGCTCGCAGCGCGGGCACGTCGTCCGCGATACGGACTTCGGACACCCGATAGCCGTGCGCGCGCGCAACTTCGGCGAATCCTTTACGGCCGAGGTCGTTTCCGCGCTTGCCGACGCCGATAAACGCCGTATTCCCGGCGAGCATCACGTCGGTTCCGTCCAGCAGCCCCGGGGCCACGATATGTCCTGCAAGCGGGACGTCGAGCTGCGCAAACTCCGCCTGGGTGCGATCGGCTTCGGCACGCCGGGACATCGAAGTCGGCCGCATCAGCATGGCACCGTCTTCGAACGCCACCGCTGCATCGGCGACCGACGCCTCGAACGAATCGTCGCTATGCGGATCGAAAACGACCGTTTCGACGCCGAAATATCGCAGCGTCTTACAGAGCACGGCGTGCTGTTCGAGCGCTCTCGAATAAACGGCTCCGGGTTCGCCGGATAACGGTTTTGCCCGTTCGATGCTTTGGTTTGGTTTCACCAGCATCGCGATGCGTAGCGTCCCGGTGGGAGAACCAACCAGGCGCGGCCCGAAATGAACGCCGTCTCTCGTCGTCATAGCGGGTTGTTTTCTGAACGGTGCTCGCGAAGGCCCTTCATCTTCCTGGCACTCACCTAACGAATCGCCGTATACGGTTCCGGAGACGGCGCGCTCGCGAAGAAACTCGCCATGTCGCTCGCGAGTAAATCGCCGAGTCCGAGAGGCGGGAGTCCGAAGATCTCCTCCTCGGTCTTCACGACGCTCGACGCCGAGAGATGCACGTGCCCCACGAAGCCGCGGCGTGCGAACGGCGAAACGACCAGGCAGTAGCTGCGCATCGGGTTCACGTGATCGGCCCCGCCGTTGACGCCTTCGGGGACCACGAAAACGGCGGTCGAGCTCCAGTGCGGGGTGCGCGACAGAAATTGCACGATCGTTCCGAGCGCGCGGTCGGCTTCACCAATGCCGCCTTGGCGCGGCGTCGGCAGCCATACGTACGAAAAGCTGGGGGTTTGGCCGGCATCCACATAGCGCCCCATATCGCGTACGAACTCTCCAGCGCGATGCGCGGAGTCCACGCGCGGATCGCCGACCGCATAGTTCAAGTCCACGTTGCCGTCGAGGGCGGCGAGTGCGGGCACGTCGAGATGATAGAGCCCGTCGTCGTACCCGGAAAGTTGCAGCAGTCCGCCGTAATCGCGAAACGACAAGCTGGCGCGAGCCAGCGCGTTGAAGACGTATCCGGCGCGAGCGTAGTCTTCAGGATCGACGCCCTCGCCGTCGAAGGGCGTGCGGACCGGCTTCACCGCGGCCGTGAGTTGAGCGAAGAGCGAAGCGTCCGCAGTCGTTGCAAAGAGGCGCGCCACCGGAGCATCGGCATCCGAAGCGTAGAAGTTGTCGGCAGTTGCATAGGCTCGTGCCAGCGCGTGCAGATTCGGCGTCACCCGCTCGGGATCGAGCGTGTAGGCGGCGTTCCCGTTGCCAAGGGCGGCCCCGGCCGAATCCGTGAGATCGCCGAGCGTCGCATCGTATGTCTGCGGACCGACGGCGACGTACACGACGTGATCGATCGCCGCGCTGCGCTTGCCCGAGCGCAGCGGAGGGATCACGGCGTCGTATTTTGCCGCGGACACCGTGCGGTTGTAACGCAGCGAGTCCAGCGTCGTCTTCACCAACGACGCGTGCTTGAGGTCGACGCGCGTGAAAAGACCCCAACCGTCGACGCCCTTCGCGCTCGTCACGTAGAGATAACGGCCGTTCGGCGACATCGCCAGCGCGGTCGGGTACCATCCCGTGGGAATCAAGCCGTAGCGATAATGCGACGGCATGCGGGCATCGAGCACCGCAACCGCATTGAGACCGGCGAGCGCGACGTACAGACGCTTTTCGTCCTTGCTCAACACGACGGCACTCGGCTGCGCCCCGTATGGCGCGTTCGGGAAAAGGCGTAAGTCGAGTCCGCGAACGACTCGGGGCCCGCCGGTGAGCGAAATGACCGCGACCCGGTCGACGTTTGCGAGCGCGACGTACGCCAAGCGACCGTCGCGGCGAACCGCAATGGCGCCCGGTGAAGCACCGCCCACGATTTGCGAACCGTCCGGGGCACCATCCATAGGGACCGTCACCGGACTCGCCGGCGAATCCGCGCCGGTAAGCAGATCGAACACGGTAACCGTTGAGGATTTGTTCGGATCGAAGGACGGAACGACGAAGTGTGGAGCTGCCGCCGGCCGTTCGAGCGCCGTGTAGGTCGAAAGGCCGCCCGAACTCACCAGCACGCGCCCGCCGGCCGCCGCAACGTGGAGCGGAAAGTCTCCGACCTCGACGCTGCGCGCGACGGCGCGCTTGGCGAGATCGATCTCGGTCACCGCGTTGCCCAGGTTGTTCGCGACGTATGCAAAACGCGCATCATCGGCGAGCGCTATTCCAGCGGGAAATGCGCGCCGTCCGGCGGCTGCCGGCAGCGTAATACTGCCCGCCTCCGGAAGGAGCTGACCGCTTGCGTCCAGGTCG
The DNA here is from genome assembly GCA_963786105.1 of Vulcanimicrobiota bacterium. GTDB lineage: Bacteria > Vulcanimicrobiota > Vulcanimicrobiia > Vulcanimicrobiales > Vulcanimicrobiaceae > Tumulicola. Next base: position 66,601 of record CAWAXX010000025.1, on the reverse strand, counting down.
AAGACCCGAACCGATCCTTGCCCGGCGTCGGAAGCCAGCACGATGGTTCGAGCAGGATCGTCCGGATCGCGAGCGGCGGCGACGCCCATGAAAAATCCCGGCGAGGCGTCGCGATAGACGCTTGCGAGGGTCATCGCTCGCGTATCCACGACTGCCAGCGAATAGCCGATGGACGGCGGGACTGCCGCGTTGGGAATCGTCAGCCGGCCGGTACGCGCGTCATCGTTGCTGACGATCGCGAAGCGACCGTCCGGCGAGAGTGCGACCGCCAACGGATTCGTGCCGACGAGGACGCTCTGGCCGGCCGGGGACGCAATCCGTCCGTTCGGGAGGATCGCGGTCGTCGGCGTGACGGTATCAGCTCCGGCCGGGCGGTCGCCGGCCGGGGCCGAGTACATGATGAGCGGAACTGGGCGCGGCACGGCACCCAACGTCAAAACGGCCAGCGCCGCCGCTACGATACGTCTAAACCTCACGGGGACTAGAGGCTTACTGACGCAAGCCGCACCTACCCTGCTCAGCCTTCTCCCGGCCAGGGAGTGGCCTCCGGCCGGAAAGACGCCGCCGCAGGGGCACGGAAAGGTGGGGCGTGACCAACACGCCCCGAATTCTGACGGTCGCCTCGGCCGTTCCCCCCTTCCTTCTCGATCAAGAGGACGTTACTCGGCGGATAAGCCTCGCGCTTGGGCCGCGCTCACCCGAAATCGTGCGGCTGCTGCCGATGTTCGGAAACACGGGAATCGGACGACGCTATTCTTGCGTACCGATCGAGTGGTACGAACGGCCGCACGACTGGCCGGAGCGTAATCGAATTTACCTCGCGTCCGCACTGGACTTGCTCGAGAGTGCGACGCAGTCAGCGCTCGAACGCGCCGGCCGGCATTCCGAGGACATCGGCGCGATCGTCGTCGTTTCGACTACGGGAATCGCCACCCCCAGCCTCGATGCGCTGCTGATGGAACGAATGGGACTGCGCAGAACCGTACGGCGCCTGCCGATCTTCGGTCTCGGATGCGCCGGCGGCACGATCGGACTCGCGCGGGCGGCGACCTTGGCAGCTTCGCAGCCCGACGAACTCGTGCTCTTTCTGGTCGTCGAGTTGTGCGCGCTTTCATTTCGCCGCGACGACTTTACGAAAAGCAACATCGTTGCGACCGCACTCTTTGGCGACGGCGCGGCGGCCGCGCTGCTTTCCTGCGCGGACGACGGGCCGGCCGTCGTTGCCGGCGGCGAGTACACCTGGCCTTGCAGCCTCGACGTCATGGGATGGGACGTCACCGGCGAAGGGCTCAAAGCGATCTTTTCGCGCGACATTCCAAACTTGGTGACGACGCATCTCCAGGACGTCGCCAGCGCGTTTCTCGCCGAACGCAACCTCACCCTCGGTGACGTCGACCGCTTCATTTGTCATCCGGGTGGCGCGAAAGTCATCGATGCGCTCGAATCGGCTTACAGGCTCGAGCCCGGCACGCTCACCGAATCGCGCGACGTGTTACACGACTACGGCAATATGTCCGCCGCCACCGTAATGTTCGTACTCGAGCGAACGCTGACCAACGGGGCTATCCCGTGGAAGCGCGCGTTGCTCAGCGCGCTCGGACCAGGTTTCACCGCCGGATTTACGTTGCTCGAACGCTAGCATTCGGCATGAGCGTTCTCTGGATCGTTCTGATCCTCGTTGCCGCGCAACGCATCGTCGAACTCTTGTACGCGCAACGCAACACGGCGCGATTGCTGCAACGAGGCGGAATCGAAGCCGGCGCCTCGCACTACCCGCTATTCGTCTTGCTGCACGCCGCATGGTTGGTCTTTATGGCGGTGCTTATTCCGCCGGCGACTTCGCCAATTTGGTGGTTGCTCGCCATCTTTGTAGTTTTACAAGCATTGCGCGTTTGGGTCGTTGCTTCGTTGGGACCGCATTGGACGACGCGCGTCGTGACCGTTCCGGGCGCGCCGCTGGTTCGCCGCGGTCCGTATCGCTTTCTGCGCCACCCCAACTATATCGTCGTTTGCGCCGAAATCGCCGTGCTGCCGCTCGCGTTCGGGGCGATCGGGATCGCGGTTGCGTTTTCAGTTTTCAATGTTGCGCTGCTCGCGTGGCGCATCCGAGTCGAAGACCGCGCTCTCGGCCGCTAAACCATCCGTGTCGTGTCATCCTGAGCATGACGGAGTTTCTCCGCGCACGATGACACCATGGTTAGCAGAGGAGTTTGGCGAGGGCCCGGCCGAGACGTACGACGCCTTCCCGCGCTTCTTCCACCGGAAGGTGCCCGAACGACAGGCGCAACGCCGGCGGACCGCTGCGCGTCGGATAGAACGGCTCGGCCGGCATGACCAGCACGCCCTCGCGCGCGCACGCGTCGAACGCCGCCTGCGTCGAAATACGCGCGGGCAGCGGAAGCCAGACGTTCACGCCGGCGGCCGGCGTTCTGACTTCGGCCCAAGGCGCTTCACGCGCGAGCGCTTCGATGAATGCGTCGCGTCGCCCGCGGTAGAGCGCGCGGGACGATCGCAGATGCCGCGCGTAAGCGGGACCGTCCATAAAGCGCCACAACGCTCGCTGCGTTAGCGTAGACGTAAAGACGTCGGCACGTACTTTCGCCACCTCCAGCGCTTCGGCAAGACCGCCCTTTGCGTAGAGATATCCGATGCGGAGTGCCGGAAATATCGATTTAGAAAGACTCTCCATCAAGATGACGCGACCGTCGGTGTCGTGGGCGGCTAACGGCGGCGGCGCGACCGAATCGTAGGCTAGCGCCCAACCGGTCTGGTCCTCGAGAATGACGACGTCGTAGCGGCGTGCCAGCGCCACGAGTTGCCGCGCGCGGCGCGCCGGCAATACCGCGCCGGTCGGATTTTGGGCGATCGGATTGACGTAGAACAAGCGCGGCCGGTACTCGGCGAAGACGCGCTCGACGTCGTCGACGCGCACGCCGTCCTCGTCGCCGCGCACTTCGACGTAGGTGACGCCTCGAGCATCGAAGACTCCCAGCGTTCCGGAATAGGTTGGGCTTTCGCTCGCCACGACGCTGCGATCGTCGAGCAGGACGGTGGCGACGATGTCTGCCGCCTGCTGGGCACCCGAACAAACGATAACGTCGGCGGCGTCGGCGCGGCAACTTCGGCGCCGCAAGAGGGCCGCCAGCGCGTCGCATAAATCGCGATCGCCCGTAGACGACCGGTACTGCATGAGCTCCGGCGGATCGTCGAGCAGCGTGCGGTTGAAAGCGCGGCCGAAATCGTGAAGCGGAAACGTTTCAGGAGCCGGATGGCCGGTTGCCAGCGTAATCGCGCCGGGAACCGTCGCGCGCGTTAACAACTCCATCACGCCCTCCAATCGGGCAGCGCGCGCGAAGCGTCCAACGTCCGGTTCCCACCGTCTCGCGAACGGCAAAGTACGGTCTTGCGGCGGCGCGACGTAGGTGCCTTTCCCAACCCGCGATATCACGCGACCGCGCGCCGCGAGCAGTTCGTACGCCTGCGAAACCGTCACGAGCGCGCAATCGAGCGAGCCCGCCAATTCCCGCATCGCCGGCAAACGCTCTCCGGGGCGCACCAGTTCGTTTTCGATGGCTTCGACGAGCTGGTCGGCGAGCTGAACGTACAGCGGACGCGGGTCGGCCGCCTCAAGCCGCAGCGACGCTCCGAACGCGCTATTTTTTGTCGAGCCGGTAGCCAATGCCGCGCACGCTTGCAATCTCGAGCGGCGCACGGATTCTTGCGAGTTTCTTTCGCAGCGCCGCGATGTGAACGTCGACCACGCGAGTCGGGACGCCGGAGGTGTCGTTCCAGACCGCCTCGAGGATTTGGGCGCGCGTCAGCAGCCGGCCTTCGGCCTCGCCCAAGAACCACATCAGACGAAACTCGAGCGCCGTCAACGTCGTGCGGCTGCCGTTGTTCGAAAGCGTGTGGAAGTTCCGGTCGAGGTACGAGGGTCCAAGGTCCAGCACGCTGCCGTCGACTGGACGAGCCGTGAGTTTCTTACGGCGGCGCAAGAACGAGGCGACTCGGGCGACCAGCTCGCTGCCGGAAAACGGCCGCGTCATGCAATCGTCGGCGCCCATTTGAAGGCCTCGCAAAACGTCCTGGTGGCGCGCGCGCACGCTGACCAGCAGGATGAACGCGGGCGTAGATTTCGCGAGCACCCCGCACACGTCGAAACCCGAGAGATCGGATAAGGCTACGTCGAGGACGACGACGTCGGGCGCATACGTCTTTGCGAGATCCAGACCCTCCGCACCGCTACGCGTGCAGCGCACGTCGTACCCCGCGCCCTCGAGCGCCTTACGTTCGAGTCGGGCGACGCTCGAGTCACTCTCGATCACGAGAATGTGGGCTAGCGCCACGGCGGCACCATCACCCTATGACGCACCGCTGAAGGCCGCGAACCTACACGCTCGCCGCAAGGTCCTCGCCCTCGTTCTTGACGAGCGTCCGGCGCGCAACGCCTTCTTCCATCGCCGCCGTCGCCACCGCTTTGGCGACCGCGTCCACCACCCGCACGTCGAAAACGCTCGGAATGATGTACTCGGGATTGCGCTCGTCGTCGGTGACGATGCCGGCGATGGCAAATGCCGCCGCCAGTTTCATGCGTTCGGTGATACGGCGGGCGCGCACGTCGAGAGCGCCGCGGAAGATTCCCGGAAACGCCAGCAAATTATTGACCTGGTTGGGGAAGTCCGAACGTCCCGTCGCGATGACCGCTGCTACCGGCGCTGCGACGTCGGGCATGATCTCCGGGGTAGGATTTGCCATCGCAAAGACGATCGGATCTCGTGCCATCCGAGCGATGTGCTCGGGCTGCAAGATGCCCGGAGCGGAAACGCCGATGAACACGTCGACTCCCTCGAGAACCTCGGCCAGCGAACCGCGCCGGTTCTCTCGGTTGCAGTGTTCGGCGAGCCAGCGCCACTGCGGGTTTTCGTATCGGTCTTCGCGATTGAGTGCGCCGCTGCGGTCGACCGGGATGACGTCGCGAACTCCGGCGCCGAGAAGCATCTTGATGGTCGCCGTCCCGGCCGCGCCGCTTCCCGAAACGACGATGCGCAAGTCCTCGAGACGCTTTCCCACTACCGCAGCCGCATTGATGAGGGCGGCAAGAATGACGACCGCCGTTCCGTGCTGATCGTCGTGCATTACGGGAATGTCGAGAGCCTCGATCAATCGTTCTTCGACTTCGAAGCAGCGTGGAGCGCTGATGTCCTCCAAGTTGATTCCGCCGAAGACCGGCGCGATTCGCTGAACCGTTTCGACGATTTCGTCGACATCTTTGGTATCGAGGCAGATCGGGAACGCGTCGATGCCGGCAAACTGCCGGAAAAGCATAACCTTGCCTTCCATCACGGGCAGCGCGCCGAGAGGTCCGATGTCGCCCAGGCCCAGCACCGCCGTTCCGTCGGTGACGACGGCGACTAAGTTGCGCTTGATCGTCAGCTGAAACGCTTTGGCCGGATCGGCGGCAATCGCCATTGAGACTCGCGCGACGCCCGGCGTGTAGACGGTCGAAAGGTCCTGACGGCTTTTCAACGGCATCTTCGACTCGATGCGAATCTTGCCGCCGATGTGCGCCAAGAAGGTGGAGTCCGAGGCAAAGATGATGCGCGCGCCCTCGATCCCCTCGACGGCGCTCCGCACTTCGTTGGCGACCGCGTCCGACGCGACGTTGATCGTAACGTCGCGCATCATATGCGTCTTGCTGACCGAGTGCATGTCGACGGCCGCAATCGTTCCACCGGCATCGCCGATCGCGTTGGTCAAAACGCCGAAAGCGCCTGGCTCGTTCGGCATTTCGATGCGCATGATGACGGTAAAACTGATCGCCTGAATTGGCATCCTCTGGCCTCCGTTGCGCGCCCCACTTCGGGGCGCTAGTTGCCGCTAATCGTCATTTCCGCTACTCGGAACGACGGCGAGACGACGGCGCCGTCGAACCGTAAATCGTTGGCGACGGCATCGATCCCCGCCAGCATGTCGACGTACGCACCCGCGATGGTGAATTCGTCGATCGGATAGGCGAGTTCGCCGCCCTCGATGAAAAAGCCGCGCGCGCCGCGGCTGTAGGTACCCGAGGCGTGCTCGGTTGCAAAGCCGATGGTGTCGAGCACCAGAATGCCTCGCGGCGTCGCCGCCACGAGTTCCTCGAGGGACGGCTCCCCGGGTTCGAGGTAGAAGTTGTTGGATCCGACCCCGCTGCCGTTGGAATTGCCGGTGCTGGCGGCGCCGAGTTTGCGCGCATAGTAGGTGTCGTACAAAAAGGTCCGTAGGAGCCCTCCTTCGAGCACCGCAGTCCGGCGTGTCGCGACGCCTTCTCCGTCGAAAGGTGCGCTTCCGAGTTTACCTTCGATACGACCGTCGTCGACGACGTTGACGTGGCGGCTGCCGACCCTGGTTCCGAGCCGGTCGATCAGCCAGGAGTTGCCGGTCGCAACGTTGGCAGCGGAAACCGCCGCAAAGAAATCGTCCAAAATGCTCGAGGCCACGTCCCGCTCGAAGATGACCGGCACGCGCATGGTCGCGGGTTTTCTCGCTCCGAAGAGTTCGACCGCGCGACGTGCCGCGGTCCGCGCAACCGCTGCCGAGCCTTCGAGCTCGGCGAAGTGGCGCGCGGCCGTTCCGTAATGCGCCGTCCGCTTCACCGTGCCATCAACGGCGACCGGACCGGTCGAACGGCTCGCCCGCGTCGACGCGTACGAAGCGGCAAATCCGGCGGAGTTTGCGATGGCGGTGACCGACGATGCGTCGGCGTAGTGCGACCCGCTCGAATTGACGATGCGCGTGTCGGCCGCGCGAACGAGACGTTCGAGTGCCAAGGCCTCTTCGATCTTTTCCTCGCCACCGCGCGTTTCTATGCGGCGATCGTGCAGTTCGAGCGTGGGGAGATCGGCGGCGAACTCCTCCGGCAGACCGGCCAGCGCGTCGGACGCGACGTGACCGGCGCGCGTCATCGTTCGATCGACCGCGCCGCCCAGCCCCTCGAGCGACAAATCGGTGGTCGTCAGCGACGCCTTGCGACCGTCGACAAATACGCGCAAGTGCAGCGATTTGCCAGTCGACTGTTCGAGCTTTGAAACGACGCTCTCGCGCGCTTCGACGTGAAAGCGCCGCACGATCGAAACGGTGGCTTCGGCCGCATCGGCTCCAGCGGAGGTCGCTGCCGCGATAGCGCGCTCGGCAGCTTCCAGGGCGTGCGTTTCATTCACGAGGGACCGCTCTCGGGTCGCGTTCCCCCGACGGTGATCGACGAGATCTTGACGGTCGGCATCCCGACGCCGACGGGTACGTACTGGCCGCCTTTCCCGCACGTGTAGTGACGGCGAGCCAGCCGGCTATCGTTGGCCACCGCCGTTACTTTCGTCATCGCATCGGGCCCATTTCCGACGATGGTAGCGTTTTTCACCGGCGCGGTCATCTTGCCGTTTTCGACGAGATACCCTTCGCCGACCATGAACACGAAGTCGCCCTTGCTGATCTCCACTTGACCGCCCGCAAACGACTTCGCGTACAGTCCGCGCTTGGTCGATGCCAGAATCTCCTCGACCGACGAGGTGCCGCCGGGCATGTACGTATTGCACATGCGCGGTTGAGGCAGAAAGCGAAAAGACTGCCGGCGACCGCTGCCCGTGGATCGCACTCCCATCAAACGAGCGTTCAGTAAATCTTGCATGTACCCGCGGAGTACGCCGTTTTCTACCAGCACTTTATGCTGTCCGGCCACACCTTCGTCGTCGACGTTGAGGCTGCCGCGCTCCTCCGGAAGATCGCCGTCGTCGTAAATCGTCACGAGTTCGCTCGCGACCCGCTCTCCGACGCGGCCGCTGTACAGCGACGTGCCGCGCCGATTGAAGTCGCTCTCGAGTCCGTGCCCGACGGCTTCGTGCAACAAAACGCCGCCGCCGCCCGCGCCGACCACCATAGCCATCTCCCCCGCCGGAGCCGGGATTGCCGATACGTTCACCAAGGCGATTCTGGCGGCATCCGTTGCGAGCGCCTCAGGCGAGCATTGGTCGAAGTAGGCGATCGACGTTCGACCGCCGTCGCCGGCATAACCGGAGCCGCGCTCCTTCGCATCGCTGGCGACGACTTGCACTCCAAGCGTGATCATCGGCCGGCGGTCGTGCACGAATCGTCCGTCGCTGTTGGCGATCCAAACCTCCTGCAGTTCCTCGGCAACGTGCGCGTTGACTGCGACCACGCGCGGGTCGAACGCACGGGCGGCGACGTCGGCTCGTTCGAGCAGCGCGACGAATCGCGCCGAACCGGCACGACCGTCGCCGGCCCCGTCGTACCACGACGCAACGTCCTGCCGACAAAGGTCCGCACTCCCCCCGCTTGTGCTCGAAGCTCCGCGCGAGATCAGCGACGCCGCGTCGGCCGCCTGCATCAACGCCTCGAGGCTCAAGTCGTCGGAATACGCATATCCTGCCGACTCGCCGGCGATGACCCGAATACCGACGCCGAGCGTGACGCCGCATGAGGCCTCGTGAATGCGCCCGTCCTGAAGGCGAAACGACTGCGCGTTGCGCCGCTCGCAAAAAACGTCCGCGAACTCGCCGCCGCGTCGGAGCGCACGACCGATCAGGCGCGCGAGAACGGATTCCTCCAGCACTTCATCAAGCATCGACGACCTCAAAACGTCGCCAGTCGATCGACGGCGCGCACGATGGCGGCGTCGGGATCGCCGGGCGAACCGTTGATCAAAAACGCAAACGCCACGCGACCGTGGCGCGCCGTATTTGCGTATCCCGCGAGCGACGACACGCCGCTGATGTGGCCGCTCTTTGCGCGAACCCGCCCGAGTGCGGTCGTGAAATCGTAGTCGCGCAGGGTCCCTTCACGGCCGCCTTGGGGAAGGAGCGGATACAACGACGAGTCTCCGCCGCGGAGCTGTGCGTCGGAAAGAACTCGCGCGAGCGTGATTCCCGCGACGCGATTTTCGGCCGACAAGCCGCTTCCGTCGTCGAGGCGCAAACCCGGATCCGGTATTCCACGCTCGCTCAGAAAGTTGCGCTCCACCGCCAAACCGCCCGCATCGTCGGCCGTGGCGCCGCCCTCGCCTCCTAGCGTGCGAAGCAACTGTTCGGCGTAGTGGTTGTCGGAGAAGAATAGCATGTGCGTTTCGAGCGCGCGCAACGTGGCGGAGCGATGATCCCACAGCACCAGCGAATCGAGCGGTGAACGAGCGACGATGGGCCGTGCTCCAATGGATATGTTGCGTTGCCGAAGCATTTGCTCGATCATGGTTGCGGCGTAGCGCGGTACGTCGTGCACCGGAGTCCAAAACCGCTCTTGGATACCGCCGACGATCTTCTGCGACTCGATCGTATCGCCGTCGATAGACAGGGCGTTCGTAGGCGCGGCATAGTCCTCGCTCGCATCGTCGCGATCCCAATGAGGATTCAGTTCGGGCCCTTGCAGCGCCGTCGAGTCGACGGCAACGCTTCCCGAAATGCTTCGCAGACCGCCTCGTTCGAGTGCGGCGACGCCGGCGCGCACGTCGCTGCCGCGCAGGGATGGATCGCCCGAGCCCGCCAGCCAGAGATTGCCCTCGAGGGATCCGTCGCCCGCAATGGCATTTTGCGACGCAAAAACGGTGTGGTAGCGGAATCCCGAGCCGAGAACGTCGATGGCGGCCGCAGCCACGATCAGTTTCTGAACGCTGGCCGGCGCCACCGCCACCAGCGCGCGATCGTCGTATATCGTGCGGCCGCCGGAGTCGAGCACGACGAGGCTCCACCGCCGCGCGCCCGACAGAGCCGGCGCGAATGCGCCGTGCAGCGCTCCACGCAATCGCGCGACGTCCCGCGCTTGCCACGAAGGGTTCGCAAGCGCCGGTTTCGGCGCTCTGCCGACGGGCGCGGAGACGCTCGCCGGATGCGGTTCGAAGACGCCTGAAGGCCGCGTTCGGTTCCAGCTCCATCCCACGAGCACGATTGCGGTGCAGACCAGAGCGAACGCGACGATTCTGCGTCTACGACCGCGCCAACGCCTCGATCTTCTCCTGGAGCTTCCGCTGATCTTCACGTAGTTCATCGATATCGCTTCGCATGCCACGAACCTGCGCCGGAACCTTTGCGCCTTCGCGAACCCTAATCGCCGCCTCGAGCGCGTCGCGCCGCGTTCTACCGTCGAAAGCCGTTTGCGACAGACGGTCCAGCGCCGGCAACAGGCGCGCGTCGCCCAGCGACTCGGCGGCTCGCAGCGCCGCCAGCTGCACCAGGAAGGATGGATCGTCGAGCAACTCCTCCAAAGCCGCAACCGCTCGCGTTCGCTGCTCTTCGACCAGCTGGCCGATGCGAGCGATCGCATCGGCAGCCGCGCGCCTGAGGCCTTCGTCGTTTCGAGGCCCGGCGGCATCCATCGCGATCGCCAGCGCACGGCTGTCGGCAAGCTCGGCGAGGCCGCGTACCGCACCGCCTTCGACGATGGCGCTCCAGGTGCGCTCCTTAGAAGCCGCGGCTAGCACGTCGAACGCGCGCGCGTCACGCGTCTTTCCGAGCGCTTCCAGCGCCGCCGCCCGCACGAAATACGAACCATCGTTCCGGGAGACCGGCACGAGCGCACCGGCAACGTCGGCGTGGCGAAAATTCCCCAGCGCCGCCGCCGCCGCCCGGCGAACCTTCGGATGCGAGTGTGCGAGCGCTTCGAGGAGCAGGCCGCGCGCCCACGGCGCGCGCGTCGATCCGATCGCCGCCGCGCTTTCGGTAAGCACCCCCCAGAACGGTTCGTTGGCGAACGCGTCGCTTAGTGCATCGATGGCCGCGTGCGTGCCGTATCTTGCGAGTTCGCGGGCCGCGCGTATGCGCGCGACGACATCGGGATCGCTGCGAAGCACGGCCGCCGCAAGGTCTGCGCCGAGCTTGTACGTGACGTGTGCGAGTACGAATGCCCCCGGGTCGAAACGCACGAACTTCGGTTCGACATCGAGCGGGATCGCGATCGTTTCGTGCTCGCGCTCGACGGCGACGCGAATCCGCCGTTCGCCCGGCAGCAGGCCCGGACCGGCATTTTGCGCAGCCCGCGCCGCCGGTTCGGTGACGAAACCGACGTTAACGTCGAAGCGGTAAGGCGGGCGATTTGCGTCGATCGGCTGCTTCTGATCGACCGTCATCGTCGCAACCTTTCGCTTCTCGTCCCACGAAAGAGCGACGTCGAGGTCGGGATGCCCCCGGAGAACACCCATCGATCGAAAAATGCGCGCATATTGCGCCCGGTTGCATCCTCGATGGCGCGGATGAAATCGATGGTCTCGACGCTTTGCTGCGCGTTGGACTCGACGTAGTGTCGTATCGAACGCCAGAAACGCGCGTCCCCTAGTTCTCCACGCAACATGTGCAGCACTGCGGCACCCTTCTGATAGAGGTGACGGTCGAAGATCTCGATGGGATCCCGGTACGTGTTGCAGACGATCGGTCGGCGGTAACGGTCGGCATCCTCTTCGCGGTAGGCCGAAACGCATTCGAAAACGTCGTAGAGGTACTCGTCGTATCCGAGGTCGGCCTCGCGCCACACCGCTTCGAAAAACGTTGCAAAGCCTTCGTTGAGCCACGCATGCGACCAGTCGCGACAGGTGATGAGATCGCCGAACCACTGGTGCGCCAGCTCGTGCGAAACGAGCGGATCGCTTGAAAAGTCTATATGCGCCGTCGCATCGTGCAGCGTCCGGTCGGTCTGCGTCGTCGCCGACGTATTCTCCATGCCTCCGAATATGAAATCGCTCACCGCAATCTGCGAGTAGCGAGCGTACGGATACGCCGCTCCGGTGCGCTCTTCGAACAGCTCGAGCATTCTGGGCGTGTTGCCGAAGGCGCGTTCCCCGTCGGCCTCGCGTCCGGGCAGGACGTAGTAGAATACCGGGATTTTTCCGGCACCCGCAACGCCCTGCGCGACCTCGGAAAACGTGCCTGCCACCAGCGTCACCAGGTAGGTGCTATGCGGCACGTCCTGACGATAGCGAAAGATCGTGCGATCGCCGTGATCGCTTCGCTCGACCAACTCGCCGTTGGCCAGCGCGAAGCTCCCCTTCGGCACCCGAATCGTCGTCGACGTAGGCTGCTTTTCGTGCGGATAGTCGAGACAGGGAAACCAGTACCGTGCGTTCTCGTCTTGGCTTTGCGTCCACGCGTGGACGACCTTATCGGGGTGCGCGGGAGTCGGCTTCACGAAAAACAGACCGTGACGCGGTTTCGAACATCGATACCGAACCGCGAACGTCGCACGCTCGCCGGCCCGAATCGGTGCCGCAAACTCGATCTCCAGTTCTCCGTCGCGACGCACGAAGCGTTGCGGACGGTGATCGCGTTCTACGCCCGCAATCTCGAGGTCCACGGCATCGAGTACCAGCCGTTCGACGTCCTCGTCCAGCGCGCGCACGGTCGTCGTGCAGATGCCGTCGAGCGCTTCCTCGTCGAAATGAAGGGTGAGATCGAGATCGATGTGCTCCACCGCAACGACCTTGTCGGGTCCATAATGTGGACTCGAACCAGGTAAAGCAAAACTGCGATGGTCGTTTGTTTCGTCGAGCACCCTCATCGAGCGGGTTCGTTTCGCTCGTCGGCTTGCGTCAACCCCCCGGTGACGTCCAACACGGCTCCGGTGACGAAATCGCGGTCTCGCGCGACCAAAAAGCGCACCGCGTCGGAAACGTCTTCGTAGCTGCCCGGCCGGCCGCGTGGATTGGCACCCTCACGTGCAAGCGCTTCAGCACGTGGGAGCGACTTTTGCCGAATGTCGCCGGGAGCAACGACGTTGATCGTAATCCCGTGACGTGCTTCTTCGATAGCCAAGCAGCGTGCGAATGCCACCAACGCGCTCTTGGCACCCTGATAGAACGAAAACCCGCGAAACGGTTGCGTTTGGCCCGAGCCGAGCATCGCGAAGAAAACGATGCGTCCGAAGTTTGCCGACCGCATTCCCGCAATGACCGAGCGCGTTGCCAGTACCGCGCTGCGAACGTTGCCGTCGAAGGTTTCGCGGTAGTCGTCCATCGTCAGTCGTTCGAAACGCTTGAGGATCAGTGGACCGATTCCGTGAACCAGGGTATCGAACGGTCCGCAGTTGCGGACCAGCTCGTCAAGAGCGGCAGAAACCGTCGCCTCGTCGTCGAGAAAATCGACGCGCGCGGCGCCGGCGGACGCGCCCGCGGATTCGATGGCCGCCAGCGTTTGCGTTGGGAGGGTTGCGCGATACGTAATCGCCACGCGTTCGAACCCGGCGGCGGGCAAGGCCGCCGCTACGCCGGCCGCTAGGCCGGCTGCCGCCCCGGTCACCAGCGCACGGCGTTTCATCGGAAAACCGTTTCAGCGCGTACCGGCGGTTCCCCGGCTAGGATGAGGCGCCGTCGCTCTTAGTAGCTCCCCTGGTAGAAGGTCCAGTTCAGATCGAACGGGACGCCACCGACGGTGCGGCCGTAAACCCGGACGCGGTGGTTGCCCATCGTCAGCGACCACGGAACGGGCGCGTAGTAGAACTGCGCGTTGCTTTGAAGCCCGCCGGTGATGTCGCGTCCGTCGAGCAGCAGTTGGAAGCTGCCGATCCGGACGGGCCGGTTCAGCTGAAAGCGGATCTGCGGATAGTGGTTGTAGACGGTACCCGTCGGCCACCGGGTCGTCAACGAGACCGCTCCGGCGGGTGGCGGCGCCGGCACAGGCCCGCCTCCTTTCCCGCCGTTGATCGTGACGGTGCTGGTCGAATCGTTCCAGTTAACCGTGGCGCCAAGCGACTGCGCGATGAAGCGCAGGGGGACCAGCGTGCGGGCACCTACGACGAACGGCGCCACGTCCAACGTTTGAGGTTGTCCGTCGACCGTCGCCTGCGTCGAGCCGATCGTGAGCGAGACGGTACGTCCCCGGCCGGTCGCGTTGATCTGACCGTTCGCGTAAACGACGCTGGCTCCAAGCTGCTCGAAGATCCCCCGAAGCGGCACGAAAACGCGCCCGGCTTGAAGAATCGGCGGTTGATCGAAGTTCATCACCTGTCCGTTGACGACGACGGTGACCGATTGAGCGGCGATAACGAGCGGCGCGGCGGCCAGGCCGAGTGCGAGCGCCGCCATTGTAAACTTTCGAAGTGCGTGCATCGCCGGATGTTTACCCGCGCTTGCTCGCCCCTAAACGCGGCCCGGCGGCGGGCGCTAGGCCGTAGCGGGTGCCGTGGGCTGCGACATCTCGGCTTCGATGGCGTGCCGGTCCGCGTTGCGCTCGAAGAACCCGATCCACGTGTTGTAAATCATCGGTACTAGGAACAGCGTGAGGATCAACGAGCTCGCCAGACCGCCGATGATGACCGTGCCCATCGCTTGTCGCCACTCGCCGCCTTCCGCAAAACCGAGCGAAAGCGGCAGCATGCCGAAGATCATAGCGCACGTCGTCATCAAGATGGGCCGAAAGCGCGTCCCGGCAGCCTGCAACACGGCGTCGCGCACGCGCATGCCGCGACGGCATAGCGTGTTCGAATAGTCGACCAACAAGATGCCGTTTTTCGACACCAGTCCAAAGAGCATCACGACGCCGATCATCGAAATGATGTTGAGCGACTGTCCGGCGTTGGGCTCGATGCGGTGCATCAGCGCGAGCCCGACCAGCGCGCCGATGATAGCGAGCGGGACGGAGAACATGACGATGAACGGCTCGACAAACGATCCGTAGAGAATCACCATCAGGATATAGACGAGCATGAAGGACGTCGCCAGCGCGATCATCATATTATTCAACGTCTCGATCATGTACTGCGTGTCGCCCTGCGCCGTGAGCTGGACGCCTTCCGGAAGGAATCCGGGCGAATGCAGTTTCTTCTCGAGCGGACCGGTAACCGCGCCGAGCGAGTAACTGGGGAGAACGCCGCCGTACACGTTGACGACGCGCTGACGATTGAGCCGTTGGATTTGTACCGGGGCTTTCGTCCACACGAAGTTCGCGATGTCCGACAACGGCACGATGGTGCCGTCCTCCGCGCGTACGCGCACCGCCCTGAGGTCGTCGACGGTGGAGCGGTAGGCGAGCGGGAACTGTACGCGCACGTCCACCAGCCCGTTATCCGTTCGCACTTTGGTGGCTACGGCGCCGTCAACCGCAAAGCGAGCGACTGCGGCGGCGTCGGCCGGCGCCACGCCGACCACTTCGGCCTTTTGCGCGTCGACGTTCACGTTGAGCCGCGGCGAGGCGAGTTCGTTGCTCGTTTGCACGTTCACGCTGCCGGGCGTATCGCGCAGGAACTGGGCGACCTTTTCCGCCCCCGGCCCGATCGCGTCCTCAGGACCGGACAGCGAGTAAAAGATCTCCGCGCCGGAGCCGCCGCCACTTTCGCCGGCAACTTGGAACTCGCTCCCGGGAACCAGATACTTGAGCTGACGGATCTCGTCGATGATCTTGTACGTGTCTTTGGTGCGGTCGTCCGTCGTTTGCGCGTTCAACCGTGCGTAGTTGTCGCCGATCGCGGTTCCCCAGCCCTCGGGCTTGCGGCCGACGGTCGAGCTGACCGATTTGAGCCCGTCGATCTTCAGGATGCCTTCCTCGAGCTGGCTCACGTATTTTTCCGTCACCAGCAGCGGCGTCCCGGGAGGGTACGTCACCGTCATCGAGATCGATCCGTCTTGAACGGCCGGGACGAAATCGAAGTTGATCGGACCGAGCGCCGCAAACACGATCGCCAGCACGACCGGGATCGCTAAAGTGATCGCGGTCAGCCGCCGCTCGCGGCCGGTCGCATAAAACCATTGGCCGGCGAGCCGCACGGCGTTCGCGCCCGCGTCGGAGGCCCACTTTAACGCGCGCTGCATCTTCGAGCGCGATTGCGGCAAGCGCGACCACCGCAGGCCGAGCTTCTCCTTCGCAACGCGCCGGCGCATCATGAAACCGATGCCGTGCCAAACGAGGGCAAAGATTAAAAACAGGACGTTCACTACGATCGTGGCGCTGCCCGCTCCGGCGGCCAGCGTGAGGGCGTTGACGACGAGCACCGCGCAGACGTAGACGACGAACAAACCGTGCTCGAGCGCGAAGCCCAAAGCGCGCGTTTTATACCAGCCGAGAATGCCTTCGTAGTTCTGCACGAAAGCGTTGAGGATCAATACCGCGACGATCATGACCGGAATGACCAAGTTGAGTTCTTTGGGCAGAGCCAGTATCTGCCACGGGACGAAGTAGGCGACCAGCGCGCCTCCCAGCATGGCGGCCATGACCTTCCACGACCGCAGCGCGTCCAGCCATTTCGGCCGTCCGGGGGAACGCTGCCGGACGCTCCACCTCGCCGCGAGCAGCGGCGTTAGCGTAAACGAAACGAACAGCGAGAAGAGCGTCGCGATGACGATCACCGCGCCGAACTCTTTGAGATACATGCCGACGATGCCGGGCAGAAACGCGATCGGCAGGAAGACGACGACGTCGACCATCGTGATGGCTACCGCCGCGCCGCCGATCTCGCTGCGGCCGTTGATGGCGGCATCCATCGGATCCTCGCCGAGATCTCGATGTCGCGTAATGTTTTCGAGCACGACGATCGAGTCGTCGACCAAGATCCCGATGATT
Organism: Vulcanimicrobiota bacterium; assembly: GCA_963786105.1. Lineage (GTDB taxonomy): Bacteria > Vulcanimicrobiota > Vulcanimicrobiia > Vulcanimicrobiales > Vulcanimicrobiaceae > Tumulicola. The sequence continues at coordinate 50,081 of CAWAXX010000025.1, read as the reverse complement.
AGCGAAAGTCCCATCAGGGACATCGTGTCGAGGTGGAAGCCGAACATATTCATCAAGATGAACGTCGAGAGAATCGACGTCGGAATCGAGACCATGACGACGATGGCGTTCCGCCAAAGATGCAGGAAGAGCATCATGACGATCATCGTCAAGAGGATGCCTTCGAAGAGCGACTGCCACACGCCGTTGAGCGACCGCTGCGTGTAATCGGCCGGTGCGTCGATTTCGTTGAAGGTGAGTTCGGGGAACTGCGCCTCGATCTGCTTGATATGTTCGCGTGCAACTTTCGTCGACGTGATCTCGTCCGCGTTGATGTTCCGGCTCATCTCCACGTACAGCCGGGGCAAGCCGTTGTAGTGAGAGATCGACGTCGGCTCGACGTGCGAATCGTAAGCCCCGGCGACGTCGCCGATCCGCATCGCCTTGCTCGACATGCCGGGAACGGGGAGCGGGATGTTCAGCAGATCCTGTGCGTTGTTGATTTCGGCGTGAACCGAGACGCTCGTCTCCTGCGTCGGCTCGCGCAAAATGCCGCCCGGAAGGTTCGCGTTGTTGGCGGCTACCGCCGCGAAGACTTCACGAAGGGTTGCGCCGCTGCCCAGTAGTTTGGCGGGAATCGGCTCGACGTGAAACTCGCGCGCCGACGCGCCGTACACGTCGACGGTCTGAACGTTGGGAATCGCCTTGAGCAGGGGCTGTACGCGATTATTGACGAGATCGGCGAGGGCGGTCGGCGCCAGCGCCTTGGAACTGATGGCGATGTCAAGCAACGGTTCGGAGGCGCCGTTTTTAAAGACCTGCGGCGGATCGAGATCGGTCGGCAGGTAGACGCGCGCCGTGTCGACGGCGCTCTGCACGTTGATGGCCGCCATGCTGAGATCCGTGCCGAGTTTGAACTGAACGCCGATCGAGGCCGCGCCTTCCTGGGCGGTGGCGGTGAGCTGATCGAGGTTGTCGATGTCGGCGAGTTGATCTTCGATCGGCTTGACGACCAGCCGTTCCATCTCTTGCGGCGACGCGCCCGGATAGTTGGCGAAGACGACGACGATCGGAAACGCCGTGCCCGGCGGATCGTTACTGCGCCCCAGCTTCTCGAAAGCGATCCACCCGAAAATAGCCAACGCGATGAAAACCATCGCGGTAACCACCGGGCGAGTTATGGCAAAGCGCGTCAACCACACGTCGAAAGCTCCGTCGGTACCATTTGTCTAGCTTTACGCGGCGGGCTGGGCCACTGTTTCAAACTGACTGCCTTAATAATCTGTGTGTCGTCGGTGCCCAGAAACGGGCACCCGCGGGGCGAGGCCGCAGTGCCAGGGTATCACGAAGGCTGCCGGTCGCGAATCAAAGATCGAACAAAAAGTGGCCCCCACGCGGGGCGATCATGCGCAAGACAGGACTTGAACCTGCACGAGATTGCTCCCGCTAGCCCCTCAAGCTAGTGCGTCTACCAATTCCGCCACTTGCGCAGGCTGAGTGCCCGTGTCACGAGGACACTAGAGTCTAGCCCCTACCGCATATTCGGGTCAAGCGCATCGCGCAGACCGTCGCCGATGTAGTTGATCGACAAGACCGTCGCCAGGATGCACAATCCCGGGAAGACCGCCGCCCACCAGGCAGTCTGAAGGTTGGCCTGGGCGTTCGAAAGCATGTTGCCCCACGAGGCGGTCGGCGGCTGAATTCCCAAGCCCAGAAACGAGAGCGTCGATTCGAGCACGATGACGCCGGCGACGTCGAGGGTAGCCTGCACCACGATCGGGGCGACGGCGTTGGGCAACAGGTGGCGAAAGATGATTCGCCCGTCGTTGTTCCCGACCGCTCGGGCGGCTTCGGCAAATTCACGCTCGCGGAGGCTCAAGAACGACGCGCGCACGAGTCGAGCGACGCTCATCCACGACAGCGCGCCGATGATGAGTACGATGACGCCGAAATTCAGCGCCGCCTTCGACGAGCTGGCCGCCACGATTGCCGTCAGCACCAGCAGCAGCGGTAGCAGTGGGATCGATAAAAAGACGTCGGTAACGCGCATGATCGCCCAGTCGATCCAGCCGCCGTAATAGCCGGAGATCGCGCCCAGCGTGGTGCCGATCACTACCTCCATGAGGACCGCGAAGAGCCCGACCATGAGCGAAATGCGCGCCCCGAAGAGCAGCCGCGACAGTAGATCGCGCCCGACCTCGTCGGTGCCCAGCGGGTGACCGCCGCACTGCGACGCATCCTGGAAGCACGGCGGCAGCGGCGTACCCTGCCAGTGGACGTTGTCGATCGCGTTTGGATCGAACGGCGCGAGCTGTCCCGCAAACACGGCGCCCGATACCATCAGAACGAGTACGATGAGTCCGGCGATGGCCAGCTTGTGGCGGCGCAAGCGCGTCCAGAATGTGACCTTGGTGGTTTGAAGGTCTTCTTCGATCGCAGCGGACGGAACCGGAAGGGTGGCGGCCATAAAGCGTTTTTCTCAGTCGTACTTCACGCGCGGATCCAGCCACGCGTAAACGACGTCGGCGAGCAAATTCGAGAACACGACCAAGAACGCCAGCATGATCAGCACGCCCATCAGCAGCGCGATGTCGCTCTGCGTCAACGCGTTGTAGAAGAGCCGGCCGGTGCCTGGCCAGGCGAAGATCGTCTCGGTGATGATCGCGCCGCCGAGGACTCCTGGCAACGAAAGCGCGAGAATCGTGACGACCGGAATCATGGCGTTTTTGAGACCGTGCTTGAAGAGAATGGTCCGGAAACTCAAACCCTTGGCCGCGGCCGTGCGCATGTAATCCGTGCCGAGAACTTCCAAGAGCGACGAGCGCATGAACCGGCTGTAGAGCGCGAGCGACAAGAGCGAAAGCACGATGGTCGGAAGCACCAAATGCGACAGGCGATCGCTGAGATCGAACGTGTCGCTGCTCGAGATTCCGGCCGACGGCAGCTGAATCTGATACCCGAACGGCAGCGGAATGCCGTGAACGGCGAACGCGAGCTGCATCATGAGGGCGAACCAGAATACCGGCATCGACTGACCGAAGAATGCCAGCGTCGTGATGAAGTAGTCCACCACGGAGTAACGCCAGACTGCCGACACGATTCCGGCCGCGACGCCGATGACGACCGAAAAGATGAATGAGGTGAGCATCAGCTCGAGGGTCGCGGGGATGCGCTCGACGATCGCCTGGAAAACCGGCTCGGAGTTGCTGGTCGAATAGCCCATATCCCCGGTGAGGATATGTCCGAGCCATTTCAAGTACTGGATCGGAACCGGCTGGTCCATTCCGAGATTGTGTTTCAGCCGCGCGATGTCGGCCGGCGTGATATGCGGATTGGAGAGATAGGGCGCGAGCGGACCACCCGGCATGTTGTAAAGGATGGCGTAGAGGATGATCGATATCAGCAGCAGCAAGGGAATCGACTGCAGCGTCCGGCGTATGACGTAAGTGAACAGCTAGGACATCCTCCTCAGCCGCGGCTCCGAATGAGCTTCCCTAGTTAGCAGGCGCGGGCGAAAGGCCTTCCCGCACGCGAAGACCGAGCAGTTCACGCGCTTGGCTTGGCGTAGCGACCGGACGTCCGGCTTCCCGCGCGATCCGTGCGACGCGAGCGACCAACTCTTCATTGCGTGCCAGCCGCCCCTTGCTGTAGTACACGTTGTCCTCGAGACCGACCCGCACGTGACCGCCCATCGCAATCGCGGCCATGGCCATCGGAAGCTGCTGGCGGCCGATGCCGGCAACCGACCACGTGCACCCGGGCGGCAGGTCGTCGACGAGCTCGCAAAGATTCTGTACGGTCGCTTCGAGCCCGCCGGGCACGCCGAGCACGAAGTCGACGTGCTGAGGAAAGGCGAGCAAGCCCTCCTTGGCGAGACGGCGCGCGTTGGCGAGATGACCCTTGTCGAAGATTTCCAACTCGGGCCGCACGCCGAACTCGTCCATTTTCGCGAGGATCCCGCGCATGATCGGAAAGCTGTTCTCAAAAATGTCGTCGCCGAAGTTCACGCTGCCGCACGTCAGCGTCGCCATCTCCGGTCGCAGCTGGAGCACGCTGGCGCGCTCCGTCGGGCGTCATGCCGATCGCACCGCCGGTCGAGAACTGCACGATCAAATCGCTCTGGGCGCGGATCGAGTCGTAGGCCTCCCGGAACCGCTCGACGTCGTGCGTATTCGTGCCGTCGTCGTTACGGCAATGCACGTGCACGATCGAGCCTCCGGCTTCCTCGACCGCGCGCGCGGTCTCTCCGAGCAGCACCGGCGTATGCGGTAAGTACGGCGTCTGCTCGAGAGTGAGCTCGGCGCCGACCGGGGCGCACGTGATGATCAGCGGCTCCACCTCGACGCTCTTCGAGCACGCCGACTCGCGCTACTCTCGCATCCCGAGAGTCGCGCAACACGGTGTCATCCGGAGCGGAGGCGCGACGCTTAGGATGACAAACCCGGGTTCCCCGGCGACGCGAGATGCCGGCGAGCAATCTCGACGAGCTCGGCGTCGAGTCCCAGCAACGATGCCAGCGCGATCGCGTCGGCGACGGTCGAGGCATCGTCCCCGACTTCGGCGATCGTGTAGTCCATCGACTCCGCCAAGGCCGCCAGGGCCTGATGCAGATCGCCCGTTGGCGGCGGCTGCGGGATTCCTCGCAGTCCGCGGACCGCGAAATGGCGTGCGCCGGCCTCAACGGCAACGCCCGCTAGATGGGTGGCCGCCAGTCCGCAGGCGGCCCGGTCGCGAAGACGACGCAGGAGCGCGACCAGCAGTGCCTTCCCTTCCAGCGGCGTCGTCGTACGCGCAAACTCATCGACGAGTACCAGGAGCCGTCGAGCGTCGCGGGCGAGGAGGTCGCGGAGGCGCACGACTTCCTGGGCGAAGGCTGAAAGCAGGCCGCCCATCGGCTCGTCCTGGATGCCGATGCCGAGCCATCGCAATCTCGTCGAACAGTCCGGCCGTCGCGCGGTGTGCCGGCACCGGCAGTCCCAGCGCAGCGCACAGCGCGATGAATCCACACGTGCGCAAACAGACGCTCTTCCCACCCATATTCGGGCCGGTAAGCACCGCCACGCCGCTCAGGTCGACGTCGATCGGGGTGAATGTCCGCCCTTCGCGTGCCAGTTCGACCTCCAGCGGGAGGAAGCGGCCGCCCTCGAACGCCAGCATCGGCGCGGTCGCGACTTGCGCGACGCTGCAGCGATGATGAAGAGCAAAGCGGGCGGCCGCGACGAGCACGTCGAGTTCGCCGAACGCGGCGGCAGCCGCGTCGAGTTGCGATGCGTTGGCGGCGACGATTGAAGACAGCGCGGTGCGGACGCGCTCTTCGGCGGCAGCGACGGCATCGGCAGCGGCGTCGCGCCGCCGGAGTGTCGCCAGCGCTCGCTTCGTCAAGCTCCACCGTGCACAGATAGTACGTCGGCGCTTCGCGAAGCACGCGCACTCCCGCCGGAAGCGCTCCTTCGACATCGGCCCGCATAACGATGAACTCGTCGCTCGAGACGTCGTCGCGCTTTAGCCGATCCGCGATCCGCGTCGAGCGTACGCCCGCGTGCGGCGTCGAGATCGGCTTGCGCATCCGCCAACTCCGCACGCGCCGCCGCCAACGCGACGTCGAACGCATCGGCCAAATAAAACTCGTACGCGCCCGTTCGTCCCGGGGCCAGCGCCTCCCTCACGGCACGAACGCCGGAATTGAGAATCGGCTCGATGCCGGCCGACCCATTCACCAATCCGTCGACGTGGTCGACGGCATCGCAGAAGCGCTGCAACTCGAAGAAGTTAGCGTCGGCGAGGACGTCTCCCATCGACGCGCGCGCGATCGGTCCGATGGCTTCAGGTGCCGAGCGCAACGCATCGCGAACGGCGTCGAAGCGAACCATGTCGAACGCGGCGGCGCAATCGGCGACGCGTTGCGCGCGAGCTTGGGCGTCCTCCTCGTCACCCGGCGAGAACGGGCGCACGTCGGCGAAAATGCGCGACCCGTACTCGCTCACCGGCTGCAGCGCGTCCCTGAGCCACTCAGACTCGAAGGCGCGGGCGCCGGCCGAATCGAGCTAGCGTCGTCACGTTCACGCGGCGCGTTCTCCCGCGTACACGTCGAACGTCGGCAAGCCGACCGCGGCGGCGATTGCCCGCGCAAACGCTCTCGGTTCGAACGTTCGCTCGCGTCCGATCGACGCAACGGTGACGGCAACGACGTGCAGCGGTCGTAGGCAACGGATTCGCAGCCGCTCGAACGCGTTCGATGCAGCTCTGCCCGAAAGCGCGATCTGGGTCGGGTCGCGAACCACGATTTGGCGAGATTCGCGCGAGGCGATAAAGCCGGGCGGCGCGGGTCGCCGTCAGTGCGCCTTCGACGTGTACCACTGCCTCGCGATCGTCGTACGCCGCGACGGTCAGACGCCGCACCAACCCGGCAACGGCGTCGGCGGCTTCGTCGATCGTTCCGGCTGCTGCAGCTCCGGCCGCGACCACGATTGCACCCGGCGTTCCAGCCACCGCCGCCACCCGATCGATCGCCCCGTCTACGACGATCGTTTCGCACCGCTCGCTCAAGCGCACCGACGACCTCGCGCACGCCCGACGCGGTCGGAGGTCCGACCAGCTCGTAGTACGCGCCCTGGGCGACGCGCGCGTACAGCAACGGTCCGGCTGCAGTCCGCAGCGACGAAAGATCCACCAGTTCGACGGCGGGCGATCGCGGCAGCGCTTCGCGCGCGGTTGCAAAAAGCGTTCCGCGACCGCAGAAAGAGTCGCGGCTTGGGAGCGGCGTCGCCGGCATCGATCGCCTCGCCGTCGCGCCCGATCGAGGCGACGCCCACGCGCAGGCCGCGGTCGCAGGCTGCCTCGTAGATCGCGCGCATCGTGACCGTCTTACCGACGTTCTTGCCGATGCCGACGACGAACGTCGTTCGCGCGCCGGCGGTCCTCGCGAGATCCAAAATCTCTTGCCCGACGTGCATGTTTTCGCTGTTCGTTAGCCGAGGTGGAAGATCTTTAGGCCGATGAACGCCAAACCGGTGAGCGCGAGCAGCAGTCCGCCGAGAAAGGCTGCGTACCGCTCGGCAAACGTTCCCAGAGCGATCTCCGAGAGCTAGGCCGAGGGCGGTCGAGCAGCACCGAGCTAATCGCAATGATTACGAGTGAAATCGGCAGCGGCACGCCGATGTACAGAATCGAAAAGCCGATGCCCAGCGAATCGAGACTGATCGACAACGAGGCGACGGTCAGTCCCCAACCCTTCGAGAGATCGAGCTTCGACGCGCCGGAGAACTCGCTACGGCTTTCCTTAATCATATACAAACCCAAGGCCACCAGGGCGACGAAACCGATGTAGCCGGCGACGTCGCCGAGAAATCTCCCGGCAGCCAACCCGACGCCGGCGCCGATCAGGTTCATCAGTACTTCCGCGCAGGCAAAAGCGATGCCGATGCGCCATTTCACGCCTGGAGGGACGCCTCGAATGCCGACGCCGATGCTGACCGCGAAAACGTCGAGCGACAGACTCAGCGCGACGAAGACGACTTTTAGAACGGCAGCCACGAAGTCTCAATGATGCCGCGTCCGCTTCCAAGCCCCCTTTTTCCGGTGGCCGCACTGCTGTTGCTCGCGGCCGCGGTCGGACCGGTCGTGGCGGTGCTGCTATCGATGTCGCCGCACGACGCGGCGGTCGCCTTCAGCACCTCCGGCCGCGACGCGTTGCGCGTGTCGCTCGTCGCATCGCTCGGCGCAACCTTAGCGGCGACGCTCCTGGGCGTTCCTGCCGGCTATGCTTTCTCGCGCATGCGCCCCAGACTACGCGCGGCCGCGATTTTTCTGCTGGCGCTTCCGCTCGCGTTCCCGCCGGTCGCGTCTGGGCTGATGCTGCTCTACGTTCTCGGTACGCAGTCCCCGGCCGGCGGGTGGCTCGCGGCGCACGGACTCTCCGTTCCGGACACGCTGCTCGGCGTGGGCGTAGCCGAGTTCTTCGTGTCGGGTTCGTTCGTTGCGATTGCCGCGACCGCGGCATTTAGCGCGCTCGATCCCGTATACGAAGATGCCGCCCGCACGCTGGGGGCGAGCGAATGGCGCATCTTCACGCGCATCGCGTTGCCGGGCGCGGCCGGAAGCGTCGGAGCGGGCATCGCGTTTGCATGGTTGCGTGCGATCGGCGAATACGGAGCGACCAGCATCGTCGCATTTCACCCGACCTCGCTGCCGGTTGCCCTGTACGTCGCGCTATCGGCGTCCGGCGTGCGCGAAGCGCTGGCCCTGTGCTATGGTTTCGTCGTGCTGGCGGCCGCCGTGCTCGCCGGCGCCTGGATTTTGCGACGCGGCGTCGTACTCTGAAGCGATGGCCATTCTCGATCGTCTGTTCGCTCCCGACTCGAGCCTTTCAGAAAAACTTCTTCTTTCTCGCAAAGCGCTTCGTCCCAGGAGAGACGATCGAATCGGCGGTCGAAACGGTGCGAGAGCTCAACGCTGCGGGTATGTCGGCATCGTTGGACTATCTCGGCGAAGACGTGCTCGAGCGCCGGGCGGCAACCGAAACCGTCGACACGTACCTGCAAATCCTCGACGCGCTTGCCGAGAGCGCCGTCGACTCGAACGTGTCGGTGAAGTTGACCGCGATGGGTTTGCTCGTCGACGAAGACTTCGCCCTCGAAAACCTCCTTCGCATCGTCGAACGCGCGAAGCGCAACCCGGACCCGTTCGTTCGCATCGACATGGAGGGTTCGCCCGTAACGCAACCGACGCTGCGCGTTTTCGAGCGAGCGTTCGCGCAGCAACCGAACGTTGGCATCGTGCTTCAGGCGTATCTTAAGCGAACGGCCGACGACGTGGAACGAGCCATCGCGCTGGGAGCCCGCGTCCGGCTATGCAAGGGCGCGTACAGCGAGCCGGCCGGAGATCGCCTATCAAGGCATGCCGGAGATTCGCGAGCATTTCATGCAGCTCGCCGGCGAACTGTTGGCGCGCGGGACGATATCCCGGCATTGCGACGCACGATCGCCGGCTCATCGCCCGCGTAAAAGAGCTGGCGGCGGCTCGAGGGATTTCGGCGGATCGGTTCGAGTTTCAAATGCTGTACGGATGCCGCCCGCAAACGCAGCGCGAACTGGTCGAGCAAGGCTACCGAGTGCGAATTTACGTGCCGTTCGGAACGCACTGGGCGGCTACTTTTATCGCCGCGTCCTCGAACGCCGCGAAAACGCGTGGTTCGCGCTCTCCTCAATGTTCACGAGATAGCGGAAGTGCGAGCGGTCGTCCAGCGCGTTTCGAGCGCGAGCGTACGCGTAGCCGGGCGTCTGACGGGAGAGATCGCGACCGGGCTGCTCGTCTTCGTCGGCGTCGGTATCGATGACGATGCTTCCGATGCCGATTGGCTGGCCGAGAAGATCTGCGGCTTGCGCATCTTTCGCGACGACGCCGGATTGATGAATCGCTCCGTCACGGAAGCCGCCGGCAGCGTTCTGCTGGTGTCGCAGTTCACGTTACACGGCGACACGCGCAAAGGACGCCGCCCATCGTTCGTTCGCGCCGCCAAAGAACCGCAAGCGCGTCCGCTGTTCGAGCGCGTCGGCGCGGCCGTCGCCGCGCGGGGAATCGCCGTCGCGTACGGCGAGTTCGGCGCCGACATGGACGTCGAACTGATCAACCAAGGACCGGTAACGCTGCTGCTCGACTCCAAACGCACGTTCTAAGATAGCCGTTTAGATCCGCACGTCGGGGACGCGTTCGACGCGCAGAACGCGATCCTTTTCGATCAACCGCGCGAGCACGTCGAAACCGGAGATCGTCTCCCCGAAGACGGTGAAATCCCGGTCCAGATGCAGTTGCGGCGAAAGCGTGATGTAGTACTGCGTTCCAGCCGAATCGCGAATGGGCGTTTGCGTCTTATCGTCGTAGTTCAGCCCCATCGAGATCACATAGCTGCGTTGCTCGAGGGGATTCTCTTCGGCGCCGATCGTGTAACCGGCGTCGCCGTTGCCGTTGTCGTGCGGATCGCCGGTCTGCACCACGAAATCGGGCACGATGCGAAACCAGCGATTGTTGCTGTAGTAACCGCCGGCGGCGAGATTCAAGAAGTTGGCGACCGTCAACGGCGCCCATTCCGGATAGAGCGCGACGTAGATATTGCCCTTGGTCGTGACGATGCGCACGCGCGGGTGGAGGCCGCGAGCCGGAGACGTCATGCCGGCCGCGGTCGACGGGTCGAGCAGCGGGCTGAAAATGGCTTGGCCGGGCTGCGGCGCCGAAGGTTTTCGCGGGGCGGTCGTTTCGCAACGCGGGCAACGATGCGAACGGGTCGGGTTGCGTCTTTGGAAGATGCACGAACGACGGGATCGACGTCCAGTGGTCGGTTAGCGGTTTCCCGTCCAACACGCGAATCGTTTCGGCGGCCTGTTCCTGCACTCTCCACGATGGATCGCTCAGTAACGGGCGCACCACCGCAACCAACGTCCGGTCTTTGTAGCGGCTTATCGCGCGCACCGCCTCGATGCGAACGAGTTCGTCGCGGTCGTTCAACGCTGACGTCACCAGGCGTCGGCTGACGCGTACGGCAAAGCCGCGATAGATCGACCACATTGCGTGCCAACGGACGGCGGCGTCGGAGTCGCTCGTAAAAGCGATCGACAACGCATCGGCGGCTTCGGTCGCGCTCGCGCCGTCCCTGAACTCGACGAGCGCCGTGGCCGCGCGTGCGCGCACGATCGGCGACCGGTCGCGTGCCAGCGCCGTCTCGATCGCTGCCTGCGCGCGCGGTTCGCCGTCAATCGCCAAGCGATGCGCCGCTCGATAGCGCGCGAGCGCGTCGAGTGCGGCGACGCGGACCGCATCGGAACGATCGTTCAGCGCCGCAACGAGCGCCTGCGCTCGCCCTCCGGTGGCCAGCAATCCGATTGCGTACACGCTCATCGCCCGTACCGCGTCGCGTGAGTCGCGCAGATGCGCGGCCAGCGCCGGCTCGCCTGCGGCTTGCTTCGTCCGGCCTATTGCCAGCGCGGCCCGGACCGCAACCGTCTCGCTGGGCGACTTCAAAAATTGCTCTAACGCTCCGTTTCCAAGGGAGCGCTCACTTTCGAGCGTCAGAATACGTACAGTAGGGCTCGGGCGATAGCGCGGCGGGCGACGCGAGAGGCCAAAGTCACGACTAATGTCGCTAGGACGCTAAAGAATAAAGCAAGCCGTTTCATCAATACCAAACCTTCGAGCCCGAACTTGCGTTCTACTATAGTGAGAGAGACCGCCGTCCTCCTAAGACGGCACAGCAAGACAAGGTGAAATAAACAACATGTCAGGCACCCCAGAACAACCCAAACGTGCAGGCGGAATGTCCGTCCGCGAGGCCGGCCAAAAAGGCGGCGAGACCGTCAAGAAGCGGTACGGTCCGGAATTCTACGAGCAGATCGGCCGTAAAGGCGGGCTAGCGACAAAAGAAGCGCACGGCCATGAGTTTTACGAGCAAATCGGCAAGAAAGGTGGAAAGAAGGGCGGCGAGGCGACCCGCGATCGCTACGGGCCGCATTTCTACGAACGTATCGGACAAAAAGGTGGCCAAAAAGTCAAGGAACTCATCGAAGAAGGCAAGCGCGCCTCCGCGGCAGCCCGCGAAAAACGCGCTAGCTAGAAACGACCGCCGCGCGTCGGTACGGGTTGCCGGCGCGGCTTTCGTAGCGCTCCTCGTCGTCGGCGCAGGGTCGGCTGCGGCTTATCCGATCTCGCCCACTCCTGAGCCGACCGCATCCTCGAGCCCAACGCCGGTGCCCGCGGGCGACTCGCTCCCGTTCGACTCAAATCTCGTTCTGGTGCTGGACGAAGCGATTTCGTCGAAGTCGTCGCGCGCCGGGCAGATGATCGCCGCACACCTGAAGGATCCGCTCGCCGTCGGGGGTCGCGTCGTCGCACCCGCCGGAACTCCGGAAAAGATTCGCATCGTCGCATCCTCAGCGGCCGACATCGGCGACGTGTACGGCTTCGTCGACATTTTTCTCGAACCGCTCGTACTCTCCGACGGGAGGGCGCTGCCGCTGCGCGCGCCGGTCGCGCGGCTGGAACCGCACGTTTCGGCCGGACACGAGTCGACGGTGGCCTGGGAAGACACGATCGAAGATCAGGTCATCCCCTACCACTTTCTTTATCACATTTTCCGCACGGGCAAAAACTTCGTGCTCAAAGCGGGCTCCGAGCTTCCCGCACACACCGAAGCCACGCTGACGGCCTTGCCCAACGGCGCGATCGCGATTGAAACCCCGCATCCGCCGGCGCGAAGTCTGCAAATGCCGAAATCGACGTTCCCAGTCGAACCCTTGGCAACGCCGTTCGGTCCGGCCGGCGGCACGAAGAGCAGGAAAACGCCGGCGCCGAGTCCGACACCAACGCCGACCCCCTGGCCGACGCCGGAACTACCGACGCCGACCCCTTCGCCCTCCGGCGCTTAGAAAAGGATCGTACGCGCGTGATAATTCGAACCTCTAGCCGTACTCGCGATGCTGGCGTGCACCGCCGTCACCGCATCCGCGGCCACGCCGGCTCCAAAGGCAACGCTCTCACCTTTTCCCTCGGCGAGCGAGGCCGCATTCGTCCAGTCCATACAAAAAGACCTGAACGCGCGATTTCCGACGGCGCAGGACGCCGAGCGGGCCGGATATTTCCGCTACGGAAACGAGGACTCCACCGGCGCCATTAGTTACGCCAACCTCCACTGGCAGAGCGCCAATCCGCAGGAGCCCAGCCAACTCTGGTACGACGTCCACGGCAACCTGCTAGGCGCTGATTTTTCGGTGCGGCAGAGCAGTTCGCCGGCGCCGCCATCAATGTGGGGCGTCGACTACCATCGCTGGATTTCGTTCCGCGAGCACGTGCACTACATTTTGGCAGGGCCGAACGGAACCGAGACGTACGGCGGGACGAGCGCGAAGAAGTTTGCCGCCGCCGGCGGTAACGTCGACGACCCGCAAGCGGCCACCCTCGTCAAGATGGGCGTCGCCAAGAATGTGGACGAGGTCAAGAAGGTCTTTCTCTTCCCGTCGATTTGGGATTTGATCGTCTGGGTGAAGACCAATCCGAACGGCGCTTTCGCGATGAAGAATCCGCTGGTCGTTCCCAGCGCTAACGCCGAAAAAGACGATATGTGAATTAGGGCGCTTTCGTGCAACGCTTCTCGGCGATTGAATAGGCGATGTCGACGGCGTTGCTTTCGGCGCTATCGATGCTCGTGCGTTGCTTGTCGAACTTTAAGTACACCTTGATGTTCTTCTCGTCGGCAGGCATCTCTTGCTCTTGCAGCGTCCACCCGTTCAACGGATGGGTCCCTGCCTGAATATCGTACTGCATCATCGCATGGGCGACGCCCGTCAGGTCGGTCGCGAGCTGAAACTGATGCAGGTACGCGTCTTGGAGCTGCGCGGCTGCATCGCGCATCTCGCCTTGGGCAGCCGGATCGTTGGAGAGTGTGGCCGCCTCGCGAAGCTGATCGATCTGCTGCCGGATCGGATAGAGCGAGCGAACGAGTGTATCCGATTCCTTAAGGATCCTCGTGCGCAAATCGAGAAAGCGATTGGCGTAGTCGGGAGTATTTAAACATGTCGTTCATCTCGCCGAGCTGCACGTTGACCGTTCCGAGGACTCGGTCGTTTGCCAGCATCGGCACTAGGGCGCCGTTGAAGTGTTGCGCCAGCGCGTTGCAGTAAGGCGAGGAGACAACGGTGATGATCGTTTTGAGCTCCCGCGGCGAACGCCGAGGGAGCGGGTGAAGCACTAGGCGTCGCGATGGCGGCGGCGACGAGAACGGCGAGGAGCATCATTGGTTTAACGTCCGAGCAAGCGGGAGTGTTACCGGCGCGGCTACGAGCGCGGCTACTCGTTGCTCCAGTAGTCCTTGAGCGCCTTGCCGCGTGAGGGGTGGCGGAGCTTGCGCAGCGCCTTGGCCTCGATTTGGCGGATTCGTTCGCGCGTCACGCCGAACTCCTGACCGACTTCTTCCAGCGTTCGCTGGTGGCCGTCTTCCAATCCGAAGCGCAGAACCAGCACCTTGCGCTCCCGCTCCGTGAGATTTTGCAGCACGTCCTGCATCTTCTCTTTGAGGAGCATCACCGACGCCGCTTCGGCCGGAGCGACGGCCTCTTGATCCTCGATGAAATCGCCGAGGTGCGAGTCTTCCTCTTCGCCGATCGGCGTCTCGAGCGAAATCGGCTCCTGAGAGATCTTCATGACTTCGCGGACTTTTTCGGGCGTAAGCCCCATCGCTTCGGCGATCTCTTCGACCGAAGGTTCGCGACCGAGCTCTTGCAGCAACTGGCGCGAGACCTTGATCAGTCGGTTGATCGTCTCGACCATGTGCACCGGAATGCGGATGGTCCGCGCCTGGTCGGCGAGCGCGCGCGTGATAGCCTGCCGGATCCACCACGTCGCGTACGTTGAGAACTTGTAGCCCTTGCGGTAGTCGAACTTTTCGACCGCACGGATCAGCCCCAGATTGCCCTCCTGGATGAGATCGAGGAACAGCATTCCGCGGCCGACGTACTTCTTCGCAATCGAAACGACGAGGCGCAGGTTCGCTTCGGTGAGCTGACGCTTCGCTTCTTCGCCGGAGTCGACTATCGACCAATCGGCGATGCCGTTTCGCCTCGATTCCATCTCGCCGGCCTCGATCCGCATCGCCAACGACTTCTCTTGCTCCATCGACAGCAGCGGCACGCGCCCGATCTCTTTGAGATACATGCGCACCGGATCGTCGAGCGAGAGCCCGTCGGGAATCGGCGCCTCGGCCTCTTCCTCGCCTTCGGCCTCAGCCTTTTCTTCTTTTTGGTCGTCGACGATCTCGATACCAGCGGCCGTAATTTCTTCGAAAAACTCGTCGAGCTGCTCGGGCGTTACCTCTTCCAGCGCGTCGAACGCCGAGTTGATTTCTTCATAGGTGAGCGACCCCTGGCTCTTGCCTCGAGTCAGCAGTTTCTTCTTGAGCTCGTCCAGGGTTGCAGCAACCGGGGGAGCTTCCGCCACGGCGGCGGCGCCTTTTTTGCGAGCCATCTTCTGTTTCACCTCCTTTCGCTTTGAGTCGCTAGTCATACTTTCCAATCTACGTACTTCCGTCCCTTATCGTTTGAGCTTTGCTACCAATAATTCGAACTCGTCGCGCAGTTCCGGCGAAACCGGGCGACCGGCGGTTAGGTGTTCGTCGATCAGGCGCGACAGCTCCCGATAACGATGCCGCACGTCGTCGAGGTGCAGCCGTTCCACCACCCGCTCCAAGTGCGCACGCCGTTCGTCGGAGCCGCCGTAGCGCACCGTCGAACTGCGGTCGCGCGCCCCCAGCGCCGCCAGCGCGTCCAAGCTAGCTTGGTCCTCGGCGAACAATCCAAAGACGTCGGTCGTGGTCGCGAGGGTTCCGCCGGCGCCGGTGATGCGCTCGTAGATTCGCCGGTACGCGTCGTTGCGAAAGCGCTCTGGGCCGATCCGGTCGGCGTACTCCAAGACCAGTGACGGTTCTTCGAGCAGAATGCCGAGCACCTCACGTTCGAACGAGAGGGGTTCGACCGACGCCCGCACGTGCCGGCTTCCGGAGAAACCGCCCCCCGCACGCGGCGCGAAGTTCGCGCTGTTTGCGAGGAACCGGCTATTCCGAAGGTCGTCAACGCTCACCTGCAGGCGCCCCGCAACGTAAACGCGCCACCGGTCCCATTCCTCTCGCGGCGTCATTTCGCGTATCAGTGCCTCGGCCTTTGGTACGATCTTTGCGGGTGAGTCGAAGCCGGCGCGCAGCCGCTCGATTTCGCCATCGATCCGGAACTCGATCGCGGGCTTGGCCCGATCGAGCAACGTCCCAAATGCGGCCGCGCCGTGCTTGCGAATGAAACTATCGGGATCGTCTCCAGAGGGAAGCGTGACGACGCGCACCGAGGAAGTGGCGTGCTCGATGGTCTTAGACGCAATATCGACGGCTTTGGTTGCGGCGGCGTTTCCGGCGGTATCCCCGTCGAAGCACAAATACACGTACTCGGCATACTTGCGTAGCTCGGCCGCCTGTTCTTACGTAAACGCGGTGCCCAGAGCGGCCACCGCATTTGCGAATCCGGCCTGGTGCAGCGCGATGCAGTCCAGGTAGCCCTCGACGACGATGACCGTACGATCCGCTTGCGCCGCCCGGCGCGCGACGTTGAGGGCGAAGAGGTGATGGCCCTTGGTGTACACCGGCGTCGTCGTCGTGTTGAGGTATTTCGGCTCGGCGTCGCCGAGCGCTCGACCGCCGAAGGCGATGACCTCTCCGGTGGTGGAGTAGGTCGGGATCATGAGGCGATCGCGGTAAAAATCGTAATAGCCGCGCTGACCGCTTTTCACCAGGCCGGCGGCGGCAGCCGACGACAGGCCGACACGCTCGCGCTCCAACTCTTCGACCAATCCGTTCCACGAATCGGGGGCGTATCCAAGCGTGAACTTCTCGAGCGTGCTCTTCGAAATGCCGCGCTCGTCGCAATACGCCCGCGCACGACGCCCGGCGTTCGTCTCGAGCATGCGTGCAAAATACGCCGCGGCAATGCGATTGGCTTCGTAGATCGCTTCGCGCTCGGTGCGCGCGCGTGCGGCGAACGGATTCTCCGGTTCGAGCTGGATCCCGGCTTTGCTTCCGAGCAAGCGAACCGCGTCGGAAAATGGGACGTTTTCCATCTTCTGCACGAACGCGATCACGTCGCCGCCGATACCGCAGCCGAAACACTTGAAGAACCCGCGATCGGGGTGCACGTGAAACGAGGGCGTCTTCTCGCCGTGAAACGGGCACAACCCGACCAAGTCGTTACCGCGCTTCTTGAGCTGCACGTACTGCCCGATGAGGCTCGCAATGTCGACGCGGGCGTGAATTTCCGCGATGACTCCCCGATCGAATCTCACCACGTCACGTTTCTACGCCCGTGCGCATTTCCGTGCCGGAGGCGGACTTCTCGCGAGGAGCGACCGGCCGATGGCGGAAAACGCTCGGCGGTGAAGCGAATCTTCGACCCGATCCACCACTTCATCGGGCTATCGCTCGCCGAGGCGCGCTTGTTGGATCTGCCCGTCATGCAACGGTTGCGCCGTTTGCGCCAACTCGGCCTCGCCTATCTCGCGTTCCCGGCCGCCGAGCACTCGCGATTCAGCCACGCGCTCGGTGCGCTGGCGATGGGAGCGCGGGCGTTCGACGAACTCGTCCGTTCGGGCCCGGAATACTTTGCCGATTCTGCCGATGTCGACTACCAGCGGCGGCTCGTGCGCGCGGCGCTGCTGGTACACGACGTCGGACACGGACCGTTCAGTCACGCCTGCGAAGCCGTGCTCGGAGTCCGGCACGAAGCGCGTACCGGCGAACTATTGCGTTTGCCCGAGATGCACTCGGGATTGGCTGCGCTCGATGTGAACCCCGACGACGTGCTCGCCCTGATCGTCGGCGACCCCGCGAGCCCGTATCCGGCTCTCCGCGAACTGGTGAGCGGACCGAATCTCGATGCCGACCGCATGGACTACCTCCAGCGCGACGCCTATTTCACCGGCGTCGCGACCGGGCGATACGATGCCGAACAGCTCGTCGCTTCCTTGCGTCTCTTCGAGCGCGACGGCCAGGTCGTAATGGGTATCGACGCGCGCGGCGTAGTGGCGCTCGAATCCTTCGTCATGGCGCGCTACATGATGTTTGCATCGGTATACTTTCATCACACGACCAGAATCTTCGAACGTGTGCTGCAAGACGTTTTGCGCGAGTTGTGGCCGAATCCCCGAGCGCTCGACCCGATTGAAGAGTTCGTCCGGTGGGACGATTTCCGCGTCCTCAACGAACTCGCCGACAAGGAGAGCGAAGCCGCCCGGGCGCTGCGCGAGCGAATCGTCGTTTACGGCGTCGCCGCGGAGTTCAACGCCGAGCGGGACTTGCGAAAATACGAAGCCTGCGAACGGGCGCTCGCCGACCGGTTCGGCGAACGCAACGTCTGGGCCGACGAACAAACTCAGGTGCTGCACCGTCTCCCGCTCGGCGTCGATCGCTCGCATACCGTCTGGGTGGGAAACGGCAACCAGCTCGTCGACGCGCGTGAGGTCTCCGACCTCATCGCCAAGCTCACGGGCAAGGCGTATTGGCGCAAGCTGTTCGTGCGCCGCGATGCGGTCGACGTGCTCGAAGCGCGCCGTATCTGCTCCGAAATCGTAGCGCTGAGCTGAGTAACCGTGGATTTATTCCAGATCGAGGAGGCGAAGGTTGAAGTTTGCTAGCGGTTACTCAATCGCGCCGATTGCTGCTTGGGCGGCAGCAAGACGCGCAATCGGAACGCGGTACGGAGAGCACGACACGTAGTCGAGGCCGAGCTTATTGCAAAAAGCTACGCTGCTCGGCTCGCCGCCGTGCTCGCCGCAAATGCCGATCTTCAAGTCCACCCGCACCGAACGCCCACGTCGCACCGCGTCGCGCATCAGAGTGCCCACGCCGCGACGGTCGAGCACCTGAAAAGGATCGGTCTTGAGGATGCGCTTTTCGAGATACACTGGAATGAACGAGGCTTCGGCATCGTCGCGGCTGTATCCGTAAGTCGTTTGAGTCAGGTCGTTGGTTCCGAAGGAAAAGAAATCGGCAAAGCGGGCGAGGTCGTCGGCCACGATACAGGCTCGCGGCAGCTCGATCATCGTGCCGATGTGATAGTCGATCTTGACGCCGCGCTCGGCGAGCACCTGGTCGGCGACCGCCTTGGCCGATTCGCGCGTCGACTGCATCTCCTCCGTCGTGCCGACGCCGGGAATCATTACCTCTGGACGCGCGTCGACTCCGCGCCGTTTCAAGTCGCACGCCGCCTCGAATATGGCGCGCACCTGCATGGCGTAGATCTCCGGATACACGATGCCAAGCCGGCAGACGCGCAATCCGAGCATCGGATTCTGCTCGTGCAGCTGGAGAACGCGGTGGAGAACCGCATCTTTGATCTTGAAATCGGGTGAGTCGCTGCCCCGGGTAATCCGCAGCTCCGTCACTTCGACCAACAGTTCCTCGAGCGACGGCAAGAACTCGTGCAAAGGCGGATCGAGCAGCCGGATCGTCACCGGATACCCTTGCATCGCCTGGAGAATTCCCGCAAAGTCTTCGCGCTGGAACGGTAAGAGTTTCGCTAGTGCCTCGTCGCGTGCTTGACGGTCGTTCGCGAGGATCATCCGCTGCACGATGGGCAGCCGGTCCTGCTGCATGAACATGTGCTCGGTACGACACAATCCGATGCCTTGTGCGCCGAGCTGACGCGCGCGGGCAGCGTCTTCCGGCGTGTCGGCATTGGCCCATACTTCCATCACGCGCAGGTCGTCGGCCCACGAAAGAAACGTCGCCAGCCACGGCGGCAACGTCGTCGGCGCCGGGATCAACGTCAGCGCACCGAACGCGACCTTTCCGGTCGTACCGTCGAGCGTAATCCAGTCGCCCTCGCGTAACGGCTTACCGGCGAAGGTTGCAGTTTTCGTCCGGCGGTCGATGACCAGCGCATCGCATCCTGCCACGCACGGCTTTCCCATGCCGCGAGCGACCACTGCGGCATGCGACGTCGCGCCGCCCTTGGCGGTCAAGACTCCCTCGGCGGCGATCATGCCGTGCACGTCGTCGGGTGTCGTCTCCACGCGAACCAGTATCGTCTTCTTCCCGTCCTTCTTCCACGCTACCGCGTCGTCGGCGCTGAAGACCACCTGGCCGGATGCCGCGCCCGGCGACGCATTGAGTCCCTTGCCGGCGACGTCGATCCGTTCGTTCGGATCGATGCGCGCGTGAAAAAGCTGGTCGAGCGATTGGGCGTTGACCGTTGCGACGGCGCGACGCTTGTCGATCAACCCTTCGTCGGCCAGATCGAGGGCAATCTTCACCGCCGCCTCGGCACTGCGCTTCCCGCTGCGCGTTTGCAACATGAAAAGCTTCCCGCGCTCGACAGTGAACTCGAGATCCTGCATGTCGCGATAGTGGCGCTCGAGCCGCCCGGCGATTTCTTGGAACTGCGCGAAGACGGCCGGCTGGGTGTTCTTTAAATCGGCGATCTTTTCGGGCGTCCGAATTCCGGCGACCACGTCTTCGCCTTGCGCGTTGCGCAGGTACTCACCGAAAAGCATGCGTTCGCCGGTATTCGGATCGCGCGTAAAGGCGACGCCCGTCCCCGAGTCGTCGCTCAAATTGCCGAAGACCATTTCCATGATCGTCACGGCGGTACCCCAGTCGTCCGGAATCTTGTTAAACCGGCGATAGTCGATTGCGCGCTTGCAGTTCCACGAATCGAAGACGGCGGCGACCGCGAGCTTCAGCTGCTCGCGGACGTCTTGCGGAAAGTCGCGTCCCGTTCGCTCGCGCACGATGCGCTTGAATTCGGCCACCAGGTTCTTCCAAGACTCCGCATCTACTTGCGGGTCGTTTTCTACTCCGAGCGACCGCTTGAGGTCGTCGAGGAGCTCGTCGAAGTTCTCCCTGTCGACGTCCAGAACGACGTGGGAAAACATCGAGATGAACCGCCGGTACGCATCCCAGGCAAACCGCGGATTGTCGGTCAATGATGCCAGCGTCTCGACAGTGCGATCGTTGAGTCCGAGATTCAGGATCGTATCCATCATCCCAGGCATGGATACGCGCGCACCGCTGCGGACCGATACCAGCAGCGGATTGTCGAGCGAGCCGAAACCCTTGCCGGTTCGCCGTTCCAACTCACTCATCGCTACGTCGACTTGTTCGGCTAAGCCCGCTGGGAAAACGCGCCCGTCTTCGTAAAAGGCTAAACACGCATCCGTACTGATGACGAAACCCGACGGGACCGGCAGGCCCGCCGCGGTCATCTCGGCCAAGCCGGCGCCTTTTCCGCCGAGCAGGTCGACCATCGAAGCGTTGCCTTCGTCGAAGAAGAATACGTATTTGGCGGCGGCGACGTGTGACGTCATGGCGTTATAGGCGCTCCCTCAAATGCGTTTCCAGGCGTTCGGCCGGCACGCGATCCTGCAACATGGAATCTCGCGACCGAACGGTTACGCTGCCGTCGGCCAACGTTTCGTAATCGATCGTTACGCAGAATGGCGTGCCGATCTCGTCCTGGCGGCGATACAGCTGACCGATATTGCCTTCGTCGTACTGGGTGCGCCAGATCGGACGCAGGCATGCTTCGACGCTGCGGGCGCGCTCGACCAACTCCGGCTTGTTTCGCGCGAGTGAAAAAACGGCAACCTGCACCGGTGCGATTTTCGGATGGAACCGCAGAACGGTGCGCTCTGTCTCCTTGCCGTTAGGATCGACGGACGTTTCGCGCTCGTATGCGTCGATAAGGAAGGTCAAAGCCGTGCGATCCATACCGGCCGAGCTCTCGATCAGCAGCGGAGTGTAGTGCGTCTTACTTGCCTCGTCGAAAAACTGTAAATCCTTGCCCGAGAGTTTCATGTGGGCATCGAGATCGTAGGTTCCGCGGTGGGCGATCGATTCGAGTTCGCCCCAGCCCCACGGAAATAGATATTCGACGTCCACCCCGGCCTTCGCGTAGTGAGGGCGCTCCGCCTCGGCAATCTCGCAGAAGCGCAGTCTCTCGGACGCGATACCGTAGCTCGCGTACCACGCCTTACGGCGCTCGACCCACTCGTGAAAGATTTCCATGTCTTTGCCGTCGTCGGGTACGAAATACTCGAGTTCGGCTTGCTCGAATTCGCGAACGCGAAACGTGAAATTCCCCGGCGTGATTTCGTTGCGAAACGATTTCCCGATTTGAGCGATTCCGAACGGCGGACGCCGGCGGCCCGTTTGATAGACGTTCTTGAAGTTAACGAAGATGCCCTGAGCGGTCTCCGGCCGTAAATACGCCGCCGACGTCGTGTCGTCCATCGGTCCGACGAACGTCTTCATCATTAGGTTGAACGAGCGCGGCTCGGTAAACGAGTTTTTACTTCCGCAATCCGGGCACTGCGACGGGTCTTTCAAATGGTCGAATCGGAAGCGATGTTTGCAAACCTTGCAATCGACGAACACGTCGTGGAAAGCATCAACGTGCCCCGAAGCCTTCCAGACCAGCGGATGCATGACGATCGCGGAATCGAAAGCGACGACGTCGTCGCGAAGCTCGACCGTATCGCGCCACCACGCATCCTTGACGTTGCGCTTGAGCACCGCCCCGAGCGGGCCGTAATCCCAGAAACCGTTGATTCCGCCGTAGATCTCGCTCGACTGAAAGATGAAGCCGCGGCGCTTTGCAAGTGCCGTAATCTCTTCCATCGTCGCGCGCCGCTCCGAGGCCGCCGTGTCCATATCGGCCGGTGGTTTCTCACCGGTACGCCGGATACCCGCCTTAGGGCGATTGCGCCGGCGGCGGCGTCAGGTCTCTTTCAGAAACGCGGTCACCGCGCGTTTGGTCGCACGCGCGAGCCACGCCTCGACGATCAAGTCCTTGAGCTCCTTGACGCTAATCTTGCCGAGTCGCACGAGCACCGCGGGGTAACCGTCGAAATGCGGAGTCGTAAAGTACACGGAGGAATCGCGCGCCAGCAGCACTTCCTTCATTTCGAGATCGGGGGTGCGGACGCCCAAGATGGGGCCGGCCGGCGCGGCGTCGCCCAGAGCTGCAAGGTCGGAACGCCGCAACGGGCGTTCCCAAGTAAAGAATTTCTTGTTGACGATCCACGCAGCGTTCCCGCTCGACGTCGCTTCTTCGCTCGTACCGGGCAAAGCCAAGGCGATACGTCGCACGTCGCGCCACGATGCCATACGGGATTACGCGCCGGTCGCGACCGCGGCGTGCGCGCGTGGCTGCGTCTGCGCGCGCAGCTGGCCGCACGCTGCGGCGATGTCGCGGCCCATGTTGCGCCGAACGGTGGTGGGGACCCGGGCAGCCTCCAGGATTCTCGCGAAATCCCAAATGCGCGCGTCGGGCGTTCCGCCGAATGGTGCGTCCGGCGTCGCATTGTACGGAATGAGGTTGACGTGATACAAGTGCCCGCGCATGAGTTGCGCTAGTTGCCGCGCGCAAGCCGCGTCGTCGTTCACGCCTTCGAGCATCACGTATTCGAAAAACACTTTCCGGCGAGTCTTTTCAACGTACCGTTGGCAAGCGGCCATCAATGCATCGATGCCAAACTTACGATTGACCGGCATGAACTGCGAGCGCAGCTCGTCGCTCGGCGCGTGGAGCGAGATCGCCAGGTTGACCTGTAAGTGCTCGTCGGTAAAGCGCTCGATCTTGTCGACCAGGCCGACGGTAGAAATCGTGATGTGCCGATGACCTAAGCCGAACCCGAGCGGATCGTTGAGTAACGCCACCGCGTTCATGACGTTCTCGTAGTTGTGAAAGGGCTCGCCCATCCCCATGAAGACCACGTTGGTGATCCGTTTGCCGCGGCTCGCCAGCTCCCGCGCGAAATACGACGCCTGATCGAAGATTTCGACGGCATCCAAGTTGCGCGTAAACCCGGCCTGACCGGTCGAACAGAACGCACAGGCAAAAGCGCATCCTGCTTGCGACGAGATGCAGACGGTCGTGCGCTCGCCGCTATGTTCCATCAGAACGGCCTCGACTTGACTGCCGTCGTGAAGCCGAAAGAGGCCTTTGGTCGTTTGCCCGTCGCTCGAACGTTGGACGGTCACCGCGTGGATAGTCGAAAACTCCACCCCGCGAGCGGCGAGCGCCGTACGCAATTCCTTCGGCAACGTGGTCACCGCCTCAACGCCCGCCAGCAGCTCTTTGGCAGCCGCCCGGTAGATCTGACGGAGGCGGTAAGGCTTCACGTCGTATTCGCGTGCCAACTCGTCGACGCCGGGAAACCCGGCCCGCGAGCTGAAGTGCGTAAGCCACACGGCCATAGGATCGCGAGTCACGGCGCCTATTCTAGCACACCGTGCGCGTCGCCAAACAAGCCGGCCTGTTGCGGCTCGGGCGACGATTCGGGCGGGGCTTCCGGGGGTGGCGCGGCGCGAAACGCGGCGAGTTCGTCGAGCTTGGTACGAATGGCCTTGAGATCGGTCCACACGAGCCGCTTGACCGCCTCGATTTCGCCGCCGGTTTGCCGCAAAATGTAGGCCGGATGGAACGACGCCATCAGGGGCACGCCGTTCGGTCCCGCATACCACCGGCCGCGCATCTTCGTAATCTGAAAATCGCGACCGAGAAACGATTTTGCCGCCGGCGCTCCGAGCGCGAGGATCACGTCGGGCGCGACGATGTCGATCTGTTCGTCGAGGAACTGGCGGCAGTTGGCCATCTCGTCCGGCTCGGGCGCCCGATTACGCGGACCGTTTGGGCCGGGCGACGTCGGACGGCACTTAACCGTGTTGCAAATATACACGTCCTCGCGGGCCAATCCAATCGCCGCGATCATTCGCTCGAGCAACTGTCCCGCACGACCGACGAAGGGCCGTCCCAGCATGTCTTCGGTCTCACCCGGTCCCTCACCAATCACCATGAGTGCCGCGAGCGGATCGCCCTCACCGTACACGTTGTGGCGACGTTCGTAACCAATCGCGCACTTACGGCAGGCGTTGGCGGCGGCGGCTGCCTGCGCGAGCAGGCGCTCGCGCCGCGCACGCTCCTCAAGGCTCAGAGCGATCGCCTTCAACGCGTTTGTCGACCAGCACCGCTTGACCGAAGGCGACGACCTTGCACGAACCGTCAGTGCCTTCCGACACGTAAAACTGTAGACCGACGACCGCGTTCGCGCCCATCGCGTCGGCACGACAGCGTAGCGCGTCGAGCGCTTCGCTACGCAGCTGTTCCGCGTCGCCTAGAAACTCCCCGGCAGCTAGACCGATCAGCATTCCGAGGCTGCGAAAGGTCGACCGCAAACGATTGCGCGGCCGCGAAGCTACGCCCGAAACGTAGCCAAAAGCGCGCACGGTACGGTAGCCGTCGACTTCCTGAAACGTGACGACGTCGTCGCGGGCGATCATTGTCGGCAGCAGGCCGATGCGCGCCGGCGGTCGGAGAGGGGAGACATGCCGGAGAGTTCACCATCGGCGCTCATCATCCGCCTCGATGCGATCGGCGACGCGCTCGCACTGACGCCGTTGCTTGCGGCGCTGCGTTCGCTCGCGATTCCCGCCGACATCGTATTACGGCCGGGCAATGCCGGCATTTTTTCTTCGCGCGCCGCGCGCTCGATCGTCGTGAGCAGCTTCGATCTGCGATCGAGCAAGCCGCCGAATCTCGCGGCCATCGAACGCCTCGGGGGAGATCTCGCATCGCGCGGTTATACGCACGCGCTGGTCGCGACCGAAGATCCGAGCGGATATCGTCTTGCGTTGGCCGCGCGGGTGCCGGTCCGCGTCGGCTTTTCGAACGCATGGGGTAAACCGGCGAAGACTTTATGGTCGCGGCGTTTCCTTACCGGCAGCGTGTATCGCAGCGCCGGTCTCGACCGCCGCGCGCCTCACGAGTGCGTCGTCCTCTTCCGCCTGGGCCACGCCCTGCTAGGCGCGACGGCCAATCCGGCGCGCGACCCGGCCGAGCTCCGGCCGCTGGTCCTGGAAACCGACCCTCCGGCAGACGATCGCATCGCCGTGCAAATCACCAACAAATGGGAGCGCCTCGGAATCCCGACCGAGGAAGTCGTCGACCTGGTGCGGCGCCTAAGCGCGTTCGGAAAGCTGCGCGTCTTGGCGCCCGCATCGGAAAGCGACTACGCCGCACGCGTAGCATCGGCGTCCGGCCACGACGTTGAGCGCTTCTATACCATGGAACCCTGGAAATGCGCCATTGGCGCCGCGCCGGTGCTAGTCACGCCCGACTGCGGCGCGTTGCACGTTGCCGGGATGGTGGGCACGCCGGTCGTCGGAGTTTTTCCGCCCACGCGCCATTTTGCGCTGCAGGTTGCCCGTTGGTCGCCGTGGGCGGCACCGCATCGGATCGTCCGCGCCGACGACGGCTGGCCGGCACGCGCGGCGGACGCGCTGGCGCAACTGTTGTGAAGTGCCCGCATCACTAACGGCAGGGAGTGACGCGCCGATACACTTCGATGCCGCCGGCTCGCAAAACCGGAACGTAGCGTCCCGACGCGACTAAGTCGGTCAGCGCGCCGGCGTATTCTTGCAGTCGCGGGGACTCCGGATACGCGCGATCGATCAACACGAGGCAAGCCTGCGTTTCGACGGTCGGATCCTCCGGCAACAAACGTGCGAACGGGTCGTCCAACCCGAGGTGCGTATAGGCTTCCTCTTGGGTGGCAACGCTCGCGTCGCGGGGAAGCGCGCGCAAGGCGGCGTCGAGAGCGCGGTCGCGTGGTTGCACCGTTCGAAGATTCAATCCTGGATGGAGCGGGTTAGCCACCAGTAACTCCACGACGCACACCGCCAGCGCCCAATATAGAGCCCGGCGCGCGCGACCGCGTTGCGCGAGATCGGAAATCCCGGCGGCAAACGCCACCAAGACGTAGCCGATCCAGGCGCCCGCATAATGCGTGCCGAGCGTGAACGTCGTGCTCATGCGCGACGCTAAGACCTCGACGAGTGCGGGAAGGGCCAGAATCACGACGCGCGACCGTAGCGGCACGAACGCCAACGGCGCGAACGCCAGCAGCAAGAATCCCATGCGATCCAACGCTCCGCGCGGGATGAGGTAACGCCAATCGGCCGGCGTCCACGAGTAAAAGCGTACCGGCTGCCACGCCGGATTGCCGTTGGCGTGCGGTTGAATCACGAGGAAGAACGTCAGCGCGACGGCCGCCGAAACTATGGCAACGCCGAGCGCCAAACGAAGACGCGCGCGATCGTGGCGATAGGCTACGGCCCCGCAGATGCCCGCAAAGGCCATGAACGCCGCCTGATCCTCTTTGACGGCTAACGTCAGTACGGCGAAAAGTCCGGCCCAGCCTAACCGTCCGGCATCGAACGCATAGAGCGTCCAGGCAACGGCGGCGGGTGCAAAGCCGTTCTCGTGAGCGTCGCCGAAGATCAACCCTGCCAGCGGTGGATAGAGCCATACGACCAGCGCCGCCAGCCGTGCGACCGAAGGATCGCTCCGCGCGCGAACGATTGCATACACCGGAGGCGCGCACAACGCTCCTGCGATCGCCTGTAGGGCGATCAGCGTTACCGGCGACGGAAAAAGTGCGATCGCAAGGCCCCAGGCGTAGAGAATAGGCGAGAAATGAAAAGCCCAATGACTACCTTCGAGCGGATTGCAGAAACAGCCGAACGCGCTGGCAGCGGTCTGTTGAAAGATGCCGAAGTCGACCAAGTTCCGGTGGACTGCGTACTTGACGGCACCGAGGAATGTAAAGAGCGCCGCATAGGCGGCACACCCCCACCACAGCACGCGATCTTTCATCGGCGAGTTTGTTGGAGGTACGGCCAGATGAAAACGTCGACGTCCCCGTCGAGTACGCCTTGCGCGTTTCCGACGGAAACGTCGGTGCGGTGGTCTTTTACCATTTGGTAGGGCTGCAACACATACGAACGAATCTGCGAGCCCCATTCGTTTGCCTGGCGCTCGCCGCGCAGGTCTTCGAGACGCCGATCGCGTTCTTCGGCAGCGCGCACGACGAGCTTCGCGCGCAGAATGTTGAGGGCGACGTCGCGGTTTTGCGCCTGCGACCGCTCTTGCTGCGACGCCACCACGATGCCGGTGGGAATGTGGATTAGGCGGACTGCAGACTCGGTCTTGTTGACGTACTGGCCGCCGGCGCCGCCCGACTTGAACGTTTCGACGCGCAGGTCGTCGGGTTTGACCTCGACGTCGAGCTCGTCGCCGGCCTCGATCTCCGGAATCACGTCGACTGCGGCAAACGAGGTATGCCGCCGATGCGCTGCGTCGAACGGCGACAAGCGCACCAAACGGTGCACTCCGCGTTCGCTTTGCAGCATTCCGTAGGCATTACGGCCGCGCACGAAAAACGTGATCGACTTCAGCCCGGCTTCTTCCGCCGGCGACTCGTCGACGACGTGCGTCGAGAAGCGTTTCGATTCGGCCCAGCGTAAGTACATGCGCGCCAGCATCTGCGTCCAATCCGCGGCGTCCACGCCGCCCGCCCCGGCAAAGATGCTGACGATCGCGCCATGGCCGTCGAACTCTCCATTGAAGTTGGCCGCCATTTCGAGCTGATCGATCGGCGGACGCAGCGGCACCGATGCTCGCATCGGCTTCCGGTTGCGCGGCCGGATCGTCGCCGAAGACTTCCAGCATTTCGCGTGCGTCCTGCAGCGAACGCGCGACGCTCGAGACCGCGGCGGTCTCGGCTTGCAGATCCGCCAGTTCTTTCATGACGCGCTGGGCGGCGTCGGGATCGCTCCAGAAACCCTCGGCTCGAGAACGCTCCTCCAACTCGATTACGCGGCGGCTCTTTCCGGCGTAGTCAAAGACGCTCCTTGAGCGTTTCTAGACGCTCGTCAAGGCGCGCGATCGTCGTTACCTGCGTGTCGCTCATCGCGGCAACGCGCTTCTGACAATCCGCCGCTGCTCCCTTGTCGCCGGACGCGCCGGTCGTGAACGGCGTTCAACTACTACGACGGAGGTTGATCGATGTCCATCCAGCCGCTCGAAGGGCCGCTCGGCCCGGCTTCACTCTCGCCTTTTACCAGCATCGGCGAAGGCGCAGGCGCGCTCTCGCCGGCGATCGCTCCGGGGAGCGTCACCGGCGACGCCATTTCGCGCATCGCAGCGCCGTGGCTCACCGGTGCAACGTCAAACCCCGCGCAAACCGCGATGTTCGGGCCGCTTCCGGGGCTGCTGCAGCAACTTCTGCAGATGCTCCAGTACATGATGGGCGGTTCGTACGGAAGCGACGGCAACTGCTACCCATACTCAAACGGCGCCGGCAACTGTCCGCCGTACGGAAACGAGCGCTACTTTCAGAACGCGAACGGCGCGAGCGAAGGCGATCCGCACCTCTCCTTCAATGGGTAGATTTGGCTTATGATAGCATGGGAGTTGTACAGTACCGAACGGTACTGTACAGGAGAACCGATGAGAGGACGCCGTATCCGTCAAGCCGCCCCGGCTAACCGCCGGACCATTGCCTACGTCCGCGTTTCGACCGATAGCCAAGCTGAGAAGGGGGTCTCCCTCGAGGCGCAGTTGGCGAATTGACGCCTATTGCGCCGCGATGGATTGGAACGTATCAGAAGTTGTCCGCGACGCCGGCGAGAGCGCCAAGAGCCTTAAACGCCCCGGAATGAGCTCTATCGTCGCGTATGTGCAAGCCGGAGGCATCGATCGGGTCGTCGTCGCTAAACTCGACCGGCTGACGCGCTCAATCCGCGACCTGTCGAACCTCATCGACCTATGCGCGAAGCACGACGTCGCACTGGTATCAGTCGGTGAAACCCTAGACACCTCATCGGCCGCGGGCCGCATGGTCGTCAACATGCTCGGAGTAGTCGGCCAATGGGAGCGTGAGGCTATCGCCGAGCGCACATCGGCCGCATTGGCCCACAAGCGCCACTCCGGACGCGCGTACGCGCCCACGCCTTTTGGGTATCGCCGCGAGGGCGACGCCCTTCTTCCGGATCCACTTGAACAAGAAGCCCTCCGAGAAGCGATGCGCCTGGATACTACTGGCGGTTCGTTCCGCGAGATCGCTCGGTTTCTCACGGACCGCGGCGTCAGGCCGCACCGCGGAAAGGCCTGGTATGCGAGTTCAGTACGCGCCATGCTTCGTAGCAGGATGACTGCGGAACTTACGTAGGCGACCCAGTGGAAATTAGTGGAAAGAAGTACAAGAAGTGCCACGGCGTCGCTGCTTTCTGGGCATAGAGGAAGGGCCCTGAAACGGCGCCACCCCCTCCCTCGCGCTCGGCTCTCGGCTCGGGGCGTCGATCGCGCTAAAAGCCTATAGAATAAGGCCTTTTCGGCATGTCGCGCGATCTGCCGGCCTCGCGCGCGGCTCGTGCAAAGTTTGCATTCGCGTTTGCAAAGACCGCCACGAGTCGAACAACGCTATGTGCCATAAGGCTTTTTCGCGATAGCTGGCGATGCATGCTTAGGGCGTTCCATCAGGGCGGGCTAGGTCCACTGCAGAACACTGTCAGGCGCCCGGCGCCATTCAAGGTCCGAACAGCAATGCGCGTGGGTAGTCTATGCCATCGATGATGGTAAGAATGAGGGAGCCCGTGCCGGCGGCGTACTCTGTTATTGAGCCCTGGCTAGGTCCGGTGTTGGCGACCAACAGATTCCCTGCAGCATCGAGCGCGAGGGCGTCGGGTTTGTAGACGTTAGACGAGATAGTTCGTTGCACATCTTTGCTTCCCGGGGCGTAGACGGTTATGTTCTTCGCGTTTCCTACATATAAATCGCCAGCCGCGTCGAAAGCCAGGGCATGTGGATTGTTAATGCCTTTCTTAATCGTCTGAATAAGTGACCCCGTCGAGTCGAATACAACGACACTGCCGGTACCATCAAACCTGTTGCAGAGTCTGCCGCAATTCACGACATAGAGATCGCCGCTAGGACTAAATGCCCCCGCAATTGGTGTCGTTAGCCCGACCGTAATGGTTTGCTTTAAGTGCATACCAGTACCACCATAAATCGTGACAAACCCATCGGCGTTAACGACGTACAAATCGCCGCTCTGATTTAACAGCAATTGGGCCGGGGCTGAGATTCCATCGGTTATCGTTTTGCTGGCAGTCGCGTGTTTAGGCGGATAAACCGCGACGTTTCCGGCTCCGGGTATCAAATTAGCCACATAAAGCCGCCGTCTTGCGTCGGTGGCCAAAGCGTCCGCACCCGCCACTCCTTGAGAAATGGTCCTCTTAGGGTAAATGCTACCTGGTGGATAAACGGCAACCGTTCCTCCGGGATTGGTAATGTTGGCAACGTAGAGGTTACTTTTCGCATCAAACAGCAGCGCCGCTGGCACGGTCAAGCCTTCCGCGATCGTGCGCAACGGCGAAACTTCACCCGGCGCGTAAACCGTTACGGTACTCCCGTATCCGTTTGCGACATAAAGGTTCGCCGTCGATAGATTCGCTTCTATGGTTTTGTTCGCATGAACGGTACTGATGGACGGTGCTACTTGCGATTCGCCGCTGCTACAAGCTGCGAGCAAAGCTATAGCGCAGGCGCCTATAGCGTAGCGGCCTAGAGCGAAAACCTTCATTGTGCCGAGCGTTCCCTTCTCTTCGCGCAACGAAGCGCGGCCTAGGCTCGTTCCACGAGCCGGGCTTGTATCCATCGCGCGCCAAGCGTCATCGCTTGCAAAGGCGGCCGTTTCAACTGCAATGACGCCACGATCGGTGGCGTGGCTGCGGGGCGGCAGCGGCAACCGTAATCACCACTCCATCCGCCGGACTTTGTCCGTTAGCTAGTTCTCGTCAGTGTCGGGCGGTCCATTAGGCACCTGAGCGTGGGTGAAGTGCGATGGCGGATATTTGCACGGTATCTTCTGGAACGCTCGCGGCTTCTGCGAGAAATCGAACGCGTCGGAAAGTCCGTTCGCCCGCTCGTCCGTGAACCCTAGTGATGGCAATGTGAACACGTTCTCGATAAACTTCACGACGCTGCCAAACTCGTATTGCACGTGCGACACGTAGTTCTTCTTGGCGTACGGTGAGATGACGATCATCGGCACGCGGAAGCTCAGGCCCAAATAATCGAGTTGCGGCGGCGGAACGTGATCGTAAAAGCCGCCCCAGTCGTCCCACAGCACGATGATCGCCGTGTTCCTTCCAATTTGGGCTTTGGCCGATCGCATTGACGATGTCGGCAACCCACGACGGCCCCGTGTCGCTTTTCTGTCCCGGATGATCCGAATCTTTACCGGTGGGCACGATCCACGTCACCGGCGCCAGCTGTTTGGGAGCATCGAGCAGAATCTTTGTCTGCGGGCTGATGACGTTGTTCCAATCCTTGCCGTAACGCACCCATTTGATCGCGTCGAAGGTCGAATAGATGTCCCCCTTGGAGTTGAGCGGCGGCGCGTAGTAGCGCCACGCGATGTGCTTGTTGTCGAGCGGTTTGGCCAGCGTCGCATAGCGCGTGAAGCACGGGAACGGCCCGTTGACGTTGCGGTGAGACTTGTTGTCGAGCGTCGGGGTCGTCGTTTTCGGCGGCGAATCGCAGCCCCACGGCGATACCGAGGGAGTATCGACGAGCGCCAGTGTCTTCTGGTTGTTGAGCCACGTGTTAGCGGCGATGAGGTCGATGTGCGCGGTAAAACTTGCGCCCCACTCGGTGGCGAACATCTTATCGGCGAGCACGTATTGCTGCGCCATCGTCCAATACGGAGCTACGTCGGTGCGGTCTAAATAGGCGTACGGATACGTGTACGGTTCGCCGGGGCGTGGCCACTTCTGCATCGACTCGTAGAATCCGTCCATCTTGCCGCCGTCGTAATCGACGATATTGGCAGCGTAACCGTGCGGCAAGTCTCCCAGATCGCCCTTGGTAAAACTCCGAGACTTCAAAGAGACTTTGACCTCCTTACCGTTCTCGTTTGCGTAACCGTACGACTGCGTATCGGCATTCGGAAAGCCATTGAACATGTTGTCGAAGCTGCGGTTCTCCTGAATGATGACGACAACGTGCTTGATCCGGCTGCTCGTCGGAGTATTTGCTTTAGCCGAAAACGCAGAGCCGGCAGGCAGCGCACCCGATTGCGAAGGCGAGCCGCAAGCCGCCAACGCAGCAACGAGTAAGAGAGCGAGTCGTTTCATGGTCACTCCTTCGCACGGTGAGAATCGTAGAGCGCCTTCAGCGGGGTAAACGAATCCCCTTCGCCTTCATATAAGCGACGGGAATCAAATAAGCGACGGGAATCAAAAAATGATGTCGGTCACCAAGACTTCGAGGTTTGGCGCGCTAAGCTGCGAGCAAGGTTTCCATTGTTCGAGCCGCTCGCAGCTGTAACGGCGCCACGATCGGCGGCTGGCCGTGGAGCGGCTAGGGACCCGAGATGGCGAAAACGCGGGGCAGGGCGGTTCGAGCGATTGAAAAACACACAAGCTAATGGTCAATTTCGTTGGTAGCCTGCTCGGTATTCCATTAGGTCTTTGTTTGCTATCGATCGGGCTCAACCGCTTCGCTCCACTGACGTTGTACGATTGGGCGGAGTCCAATGGTAGCATAGGTGCTCGATGCCTTAGACCGTTCCTTTGGATGAATGCGCGTCCGTTACCCACTTCAAGTCCCAGAGAGCGATTTAATCGCGTTGGTTATGGAATTACGATATTTTTCGTAGGGTTAGTAGCGATAACAATCGGACTAATCAATGTGCTAACGACGATCGCATCGTTCATTCACTAGGTCCGGCGTTTGCAACTCAACCAAGGGCGCCAGAGGCGCTTTTTGGCTACTGCGAACTAGGGCCTCCGTGCTGCGAGGCGCTCGCAGCTGCAATGGCGCCACGATCGGCGGCATGGATGCGGGGCGACTAGGGCGCGGGAGCAATTTCCGTTGTGTGGGAGAAGGACTTTACAACACGGATCTTGCCTACGATGCTCCTGTTAAAGGGCGAGAGGTCCTCCGCAGGGATCCAATACTCGACGTGCTCCTTTCCGCCGACTTGATGGCGCTCGTACTTTGCCAAGAACGCTTTTGCGACCTGGAACTCTGTTACGTAGCCCCGCGGTGTGTTCCACTTGGACGCTATTTCTTCAGCATAGCGAGAGCTGCAAACGGGGTAGAATATTGGCTGCTCGGGCAGGCGTGGCGGGAATGCAGAAAAGTTGGATGCAGCTATCAGAGAGAGTTCCTCTTCTCCAACTGGTCTAAAAAGTATTTCGATGGATGCTACCCAGATGCTCACGGTGTGCGGAGCGTGTTCTGGGAGAAAGGCGACTCGTTTCTTAAGGCGTACGTGGATATATTGCCAGATCACCCGTCGCCCGATTTGATAAAGGTCGTCTGATATCGATATCGTTGTCAATCTTTCGCGAGTGATAGATTTCGTTACAGTGCCATCGTCGCAGAGAATTTTAAAGGTCGGCCAATCGTTCATGGATTCCATCGCTAGATCGCAGATAGTTCCATATACTGTATGGACTGCCAATTCACCGTTATCTATCGCTGACCACCACTCCGGGCTTCCGAATAGTCCATGCTCTTGCAAAATCCCGTAGTCAGTGGTATTCAGTGTCGCCTCTTGGATTCTCTTGACGCCCAGCGCGTCATCCCATAACGTGTAAACCTTCGTGTACCCGGGCTGTTCTCGTTCAAGATTCATGCTCCCATCGTTGCTAAAGCGTTTCGGCTAGTCCTGTCAGTGCCACCCAATGCCTCGGATGCGGAATGCGAGTCCCGGCGCGAATCCGCGAGCAGCCCGCGAGCGATAGACCCGTCACCTTGGCGATTTGGCTTAGTTGCATGGCACCACGATCGGTCGGTTGGCTGCGAGGCGGCTAAGTGTTAGCTGGGCCCTTCCTTTTGAACGGCATCCGCTTGAACGGCATCCGCGAACCATACCGACGTTGAGCCGTTACAAGTGAATCGGCACGAGAACGGCTAAAAGCGCGCCATGGAAAAATCCGCTGAGAAGATCCAGTCGGCGTCGATCCCGAGAGGTTCCATCTCATTGCTCCGTACGAGACGGATCCCCGGCGCTGGGAAAAGTGTGGGGGCGGCTAGTGCTTAACTGTGCTTTGTGAATAGTGCAAAACCAATGGCAACCTGGCGCGGCCTCCTTTTGCTAACGTCGCTCTTTGGCGCTGTCCTTGCCGGCTCAAGCGCCACGGTATCTGGACAGGTCATCTTGCGACTCGATGGGTCGATTTACCCGAGCGGTCCCGATTTTTTGTTCGTCAGTTCTCAGCCGTGCCGTTCTTATCAAATCGACGCTGCACAAACAGAAAAGGTCTATCCAGACGCAGTTCGGCCAATGGGAGCGTGAGGCTATCGCCGAGCGCACATCGGCCGCATTGGCCCACAAGCGCCACTCCGGACGCGCGTACGCGCCCACGCCCTTTGGGTATCGCCGCGAGGGCGACGCCCTTCTTCCGGATCCACTTGAACAAGAAGCCCTCCGAGAAGCGATGCGCCTGGATACTACTGGCGGTTCGTTCCGCGAGATCGCTCGGTTTCTCACGGACCGCGGCGTCAGGCCGCACCGCGGAAAGGCCTGGTATGCGAGTTCAGTACGCGCCATGCTGCGTAGCAGGATGACTGCGGAACTTACGTAGGCGACCCAGTGGAAATTAGTGGAAAGAAGTACAAGAAGTGCCACGGCGTCGCTGCTTTCTGGGAAGGGAGTTAAGGCACTTCAAAACGAGCCCCCCTCTCCTGGCGGCCTGGCTGCGGGGTGGCTGAGGGCGAGGCTTCCGTGCTGCGAGGCGCTCGCAGGTGCGATGGCGCCACGATCGGCGGCGTGGGTGCGGGTGCTAGCAGCAGTGGGTCAAGCGTCCCAGCCGAGCAGAACAAGGAGCCACATCACGATAGCGAAAGCCGCGGCAAGAAGCGGTCCACTTAGAAGCCCTACATATGCGCCAGCAAGGAAGCGTGAATTCTGTTGGGCGTGTCTTAGCGCGAATAGTAAACCCAGCGCCGAGACGCCGACAATGACGACAGGCCAAAGTAGCGACGTGATATTCCCATATCGAACCAGTAAGAACTGGATACCAACGAGCGTCAAGAACGCGCCAATAAGCACTCCACCAATGAACGCGGGATTCCCATAACCGCCTCGTCGCGGTCGATTACTGTCCGAAGTCATGCTTGTAGAAGACTTCGTGGTGCAAAATCTTATTCCGTTAAGCCGAGGTAAGGCTTCCGGTATGCGAAGCGCTCGCAGCTGCAATGGCGCCGCAATAGGCGGCGTGGCTGCAGGGCGGCTAGATGCCGATCGCCAGTGCCGCTGGTTGCTTTACGCCTTCTAGCGGCTCAGCCTTCCCTGGCGAATCGAAGGCGCTGCGATCCAAGCCGCAACGCATTAAGCGTAGCGATTTCAACTTGGCGCGAGCTAGGAAGCTGGCACAGTAACAATACCAATTGGATCTTGGTTTACTTCAATTCCATTGGAATAGCTAGACAGATACGCGCCTTGAGGGTACGAGTACAAATCAACCGAGCCGTATTCGTAGTCGAGGCAGAATAGGCGTCGTTCGGTCGGCCCAAGGGAGCAATAGACTGCTGTTCCCATGAGCTGAATTGTGGATCGCGGACCCCGAGCATAGGGCGGTGCAAAGATCTTAATTTTGTCTTGTCGTTTGATCGATAAAGAGCAGATTGTTTGAGTGGTCGACTATGACCCCACCCGGAAAATCTGTGCCGATTAACGTGGCGGACAAGACTTGACCGTGCTCCCTACCGCCGACGAATTCAATCGACCTGTCCACCGCCAATGTTCGGCGTAGTCGTTGACCAAAAAAGGTTGTGGTGAGAGTCCACGGCAACCCCAAAGTCCTCCGGCTGCTAACGGACTAGACAGCCTTCGAGAGACGTACGGGCCGTGCTTCAGGTTGAAAACGTCGATATGCACGGGTTTCTGATAGCCATCCCATATATTCGTCAGGTAGAGGGTCGCGCCGTCCACCACGGGATCTTCTGGTACGCCGTCTCTTTCCAAGAAGCTGGGACCAGCACTTCCGCAATCTTTCTTAAACGTCACAACTCCCACCCAGTCGCCTTGAGTGGTAGAGGCAGCGACGTAGATATAGCCCGCTGCGTCACTGGCCAATCCTCTTTGAACGACCGCCGGCCCCAGTTGGCAAACGGGGGGAGCATTGTGCGGATTGCTCAATGGATATTGATTAAACTCTCTCCAAAACTCTTCGGTGACGTATGTGTAGCCTCCACCGCTGTTCTTATCACCGCGCAAGCGCATCCATGATGGCTTCAGCCCCGTATGATGGCGGCTCTGCAGCGTAGGCTCAAGAACGTCCGCTTCGGGCCCGAATCCTGTTTGGGCATTAATCAATGATGTGGCTTTAAACGCAGGCGGATTGCCAGGTGATACTGAGGAGCAGCTGGTGACCATTGCTGTTGAACCGACTGCGATCCAGCGAATGATCGACTGCAATGGATTGTTCATGCGAAGGATTCCAAGCCCGTCTGCGACGCAGCGTTAGCATCGCGTCACTGTTCCCTCAGTCTGTTGAGTGGTCTTTGCGAAACTGCTTCGCGCAGTTATTGGCCGGGTCCCACGGCCCGACCAATGCGACTAGGGCTTCCCAATGCCTCGGATGCGGCACGCGAGCGCCAGCGCGGATGCGCGAGCAGGCCGCGAGCGATAAGCCCGAAGCCTTAGCGATCTCTGCTAAAGTGAAAGCATCAAGCTTCGGCAGGACCTCGCGCGAAAACCATGCCGCATCGCGATCGGCGCCAGTTGCGCCAGTTGCGCCTCGCGTCCATTCGCGATTTCGGCGATGCTGCTCGATATTGGCCGCACCGCGCTTGCGTCCGGCCCGATCGCTAGCGCGCGGATCGTTGCCCTCTGCGGCTTGGGCTGCGAGCGCCTTGCGAGCGGCTTCGATTGCTCGCAGGCCGTGAGCCCGGCGCACCTTGGGAATGCACGCGTCGCAATGCCGACGCCTGCGCTTTAATACCGGGCCGCTGCATAGCTCGCACGAGGCCGCGGCCTTCGACAAAGTCTCCAGGCGTGGCGTGCTCCAGGCTTTGCCCGCGTAGGGACGTGGCTGCGAGGCTTTGCGAGGTGTTACGACCAGCGGCGATTTCACAGGCGCTGGACGCCTTACGTTCGTGCCCGTGGTTGCATTACGGAATAGTTGCGCGAGCCGTGCGGCGATCGGTTGCACCAATCCACGCCAATGCGGAAGCGTTAGGGCGAGTTCGTGCGTCAATGGCGCCGCGATCGGCGGCTTGGCTGCGGGGTGGCGGTCTTTTTTGGGGAGGCTATCGCCAATTACCGGCTGACAAGTATTGCCAAATGGCGGATTGCACATGGCTGAGATGTCGTCCCCAGTGAGTATAGTAAGAGAAATGCCATTGCCACACAGCATCCTGGTGCAGGCCGGTGCGGTACAGGACTAGGCCAGTCATCAGTTCCACGTAGATATCACCTAAATCATCGTCAATCATTGCTATAACGGGTTGCGGTGAGGTCCGCTCCGACGGGTCGAATTCGAGGGGGTCGAAGACGACGCTGTATGCCTTTACTGGAAGCCTATCGCGTATTTTAGCCGCAAAAGAAGGGTTGAGTCTTCCTTCCACATCAGGAAGTGTTTCGGTTTCCGGGCCGACCACGGGAAGACGAGTCGCAGCAGCTTGCAGAAGGCCGAGTAGCCCATGAAGCTCGCGCATACTAAGAATAGACCCTTCATCCGTTGCCGTGCAATCCAGCCAGCTAACGAAGCGTTCTGCATCTACCGCAAATGCGGCCGCGATTCTGGGGATATCCGAGTGGCTGGTCATCTAAGGTGAATCCCTTGTATCTCGCGCAACGAAGCGCGGTCTAGGCTCCGTTCCACGAGCGGTGCCAAGTTCCATCGCGCGGCAGAGCTTGCGTTGCCGCTGAGGCGCCATGACAGAGCACCCCTGCCGCGCTCACTCGGACTGCTGCTGCGAGCTAGGCTTCCATGCTGCGAGGCGCTCGCAGTCTGCAATAGCGCTACGATCGGCGGCGTGGCTGCGAGGCATAGGCTAGTCGAGCCGTAAAGCAGAACCGCAATTCCCGTGCAGAGCCTGAATTCAAGTTGGCAGGGAAAGATGGCGATTTTCGCCAGTAGCGTTCCACCGTTTCTTGATCTCCCCGCGTTGCTTAGCGCAAACCCTAGCTGCTTTGTCGCGATTAGAAACCTTACGATGGATCAAGCGGCATTGCTACAAGCCAATCTGCCCACGGGCGTGCAGATCGCGGTGTGGCAACCAGCGGAGAATTTTGATCGACCTGAGGATCGCCCTGTAGAGT
Organism: Vulcanimicrobiota bacterium; assembly: GCA_963786105.1. Classification (GTDB taxonomy): domain Bacteria; phylum Vulcanimicrobiota; class Vulcanimicrobiia; order Vulcanimicrobiales; family Vulcanimicrobiaceae; genus Tumulicola. Next base: position 11,405 of record CAWAXX010000025.1, on the reverse strand, counting down.
TCGAGTTTGCTTACGCGCCAATCGTACTCGGTGATTTTAGCGACCTAAATGACGATCTTGGAACCGTAGCTGGTGTCACCCACGGGTTGCTACCGCTGCTAGAGTGGCAGCCACATGTCGATAAGAGCCGCACCACGCTCATCGCGGTCGTAGCGCCTGGCGACGCTTGGGATAGGACTGAAGTCAAAGAACCTGCGTCAGTTCCGCTTTTGGCGGAAGCGTTAAAGAGAAGTGGCTACGATGCGATCGCCATAAAATGTAAGGCTGAGGACGAAGCAGAGTTTGGTGCAGTCGTAACTCTCGCCGAAGAAATCAGTCGCGTCGTTAACCTGCCAATGCTTCTCGTTTCCAAAGTGAGGAGGCCACTCGGGTCCGTATTCTTTATGGGAGTTTTAGAAGCTTAGCGGCTAGCCTAAGCTCGCAACTAACTCCTCAATCGCCTCCCAATGCCTCGGATGCGGGACACGCGTTCCAGCGCGAAAGCGCGAGCAGGCCGCGAGCGAAAGTCCAGTAGCCTCGGCTATTTCGCTTAGCGAGAACGCATCGAGCTTCGGCACGATTTCGCGGGGTGGTTAACGGAACGCGGGCTTAGCCAGGGGGAGTTGGCAGTTCGGTTTCCGTCATGTTCCCGCTCGGGACTTCAAATTGCACCAAAAAGTTTTGATCGTGGCATGATGCGCCCACGGTGACCTTCGCTTCTGACAGGAATTTCATCAGCGCAGATCTGAGATCGCCATCGATGTCTTGGGTCGGCGGTATCATTGGGCTCTTACTACCATCACACTTGACCGTCACGAGCATCGAACCAGAACCATGGTTGAATCGTTCAAAGTTTGCAGCCGATCCTGCGGAGATGTCGATATGCGTCGGCCAGGAAATGGTCAGCGGTTGGCTGGTCGGTGCGGTGACGGACGGCAGTGGGGATGAGGCCTGAGCAACAACTGGAAGATTGAAAAAGAGCACGTTAACCCCCTTCCTTCTAGAGAGTGCGGCTTTCGCTCGCGTTATTGCCTCTTAGTTTCGCGGGTCGGGCCCTCCCCTCGCAGCTGAAATGGCGCCGCGATCGGTGGCGTGGCTGCGGGGCGGCTGCGTCCGGAATCGAGCTGCCTCATGGCCAGCAGTTGTTCTGCCCGTAGTGTCCAAATGCCCAAGCCAACGAACCTACGGCGACCGCGATGACGATGCCGATGGGAAGCCAGAATCGTCGAATCCACTCCAATCCTTCTCACTAAAACACCAACGAGTACTGCGGATCCCAGGAACCCAATCGCCACCGCGATTGTGCCCGTGGCAAACCTAAAGCCGATTGCCAGTATGACGGCGATGAGACCTATTGCCAGGAATATAAGCCTCGGCCATTTCTGCCGCCTACTGATTGGCTGAGGAGAGGCGGCGACGACAAACGCGGAGCCGCCCAAGACGCCCGACAATATCGGCGAGCCTAATACGTTAAGCAGCAGCAGTTGCCCAAGTAGAATACCAAGATCGAACGACGGCATACATGACCGACTTCCGCCAGCAATCAACCCTTCGACACCCAGGACATAGATCGCAAACGCGATCCAACCGCGCTTCCATTGCCATCCTTTGTGATTGTCGGAAGCAGTCGGCTTCATCATTCGTGTTCCCTAAGCGGTGCTCAAACGCAGGGGCATCGCGGCTTATCGATCTTGACGCTACTGACGCGATCGTCACTGTCAAACGTGATCGTGATTTCAGTATGACACCCGCACGTGGGTATAACGCTGAAGGCACCGTCGAGGACGACATGTGCGTCTGGTTCCGGCGTGAACGTGCCACTCATGAGCCGCTGAAGATCCGCGCACGAACCTTCCTCTACTTTGGGTAGTGGTTCGTTTCTGTACGGCCAGTTAGCACTTGCGCGATCGGTAGTATTATCGCAGCGTACAAAAGTGGTTCCGGGGCTCGGGTTTTCGGTTGCCTCCGCTTTAACCTTGACGTACGCCATGTTATAGGCAACGAAGCCCTGAGGCTTAAGTAACGCATAGGCCGCTTCGCGCTTCACACCTGCGACAAGGCGTGTCTTTATCCAATCGGCCTGAGACGCAGCTTTGGCAGCAATCTGGTCGCTCGCTGCTGCAAACGCGCGGGCAACCGAGATTCCAAGATCCAGGCGCGCAACGCGACTGGGAGGGGTCTTCGCATACACGGCCTGTAGCACGTCGCCTGCTCTCCCTGCATCCATTAGCGCAAGAGCCACGGCGGCGACGTAGGCTTCCATTTCCTTATCGTGTATCCAACTCAATTGATCCGAACTTTGGGCGGATGTTGACTCCATTTGGCTAGAACTCTGGACGGGCATCGCCACCCAGATGATTTCCTTGGGCGGAGATCCGTTTCGGCCTTGGTAGGAAACGTAAGGCGCATCGTGAGGCATTTCATTCGGGATCTTTTTAACGTACTCGATCGGTAGTGCATCTTTCGAGTACATGCCGCGCGTGAAGGCGCCAATGTCTTCCATTGTGATGGGTTGCCCTTGAACAGAGACGCTTATCGGGGGAGCAGCCTCGGCTTGAGCCTTTGCAGGCATCGGCACGAAACTCACGATCGTAAAGGCAGCCGCCAGAGTCAAAAAGGCGCCGCGCTGGCAACTTGTCATTGCTTAATAGTGAGACGAGCCGTAGCGAAGTTCCGCTTCAGCCGTTAAAACCGCACGATTTGGAGCGACCTTCTGTCATCGCTTAAGGCTTAGTTGTCTTCGACCAGATCGCGGAACGCCTCCCAATGCCGTGGATGCGGGACGCGAGCCCCTGCGCGAATGCGCGAGCAGGCTGCGGTTAGGCTTCCGGTATGCGAGACGCTCGCAGGTGCAATGGCGCCACGATCGGCGGCGTGGCTGCGGGATGGCTGGGGTGTTCTCGGCTCCGTCCGTTGCAAGGATTATATATGGAGCGCTAATTGTTCTACCACGTGGAAGACAGTCGCTTTGCTTTAGTGTTATGTCCCGATAACGAGCGATGTGGGATAGCTGACGCCTTTGCGGATCGTTTGCGATACTGATGTGGCTCCTGGGGCGTAGATTGTGATGTTAGCACCCGTGTTGTTCGCTACGTACAGATTTCCAGACCGATCGAAAACGAGGGCTTCTGGGAGGCTTAGCCCTTGGGTGATCGTGCGCGAGACGGTGCCACTCCCGGGGGCGTAAATCTATCGCTATTACCTGATGACCCCGTTTGCCCCGCATTGGCGACATACAGGTATCCGCTGCTATCAAAGACCAGTGCGGCGGGCCCACACACGCCTTGAGAAATCGTGCGGAGAACCGAGTTACTCCCCGGAGAGTAGACTGTTATGGCGCCGCAGTTAGGCCGGCCATTTGCGACATATAGGTTTCCAGCACTGTCAAAGTCTAAGGAACCCGGCTGATCGATACCATCTGTAATGGTTCGTATTGAGGTCTTGCTACCCGGAGAGTAGACATTCACAGTGTTCGCAGCAGTACTGACGTAAAGATTGTCCAGGGAGTCGAGGGCGAGCGTTCGGGCACCTTCTATCTTATAGATATCCCCTACGGAGGCTGGACACGCCAAGCAGGCCAACTCCCTCCCAACCCGCTGGCTTCAGGAGGCCACAACCATAAACCCTGCTGACTGGTCCTGTCACGTGATGCCCTTCCCACAGGTGACCTAGAAGCAGCGTTCCAGGCCACCGCCACCCCCAACATCGTGGCCTTGTCCGCGGTGCCCGACCCCGACGCCGTCAACCCCCAAGACTCGAGGCCGACAACCGAACTGCCAGGCTGCCGTGATTCGGGTGGTCCACGCCACGCTCCGAGCGGCGCCGCTGCAGGAAGCCTGGCTACAAACCGGAGAGTCGTACGCCTTTACCACCGCCGCCAGCATCCGCGCCGTGGAAGAAGCCCTGTCCGACCTGTGCTCGGCACGATGTCCCGCCGCTGCGTTCGGCGCCGACTTCGCCCTCACGATCCAAGGCACAGCCCGATCGACGCGATCCCCGAGCACAAACACGTCCGGCCGTCAGGCTCAACTAGAGCATCGGATCCGGCTGTCAGCGACTGGCCTCGAAAATGTCCGCAATGTTCTCGAACGAGTCAAACACTGGGCGCCGTTTGGTGCGTAGAGGGCGGGGCGGGCGTTCCTGCCGATGCAGTCAAGACCGTGATCAAGGTCAAGGGCTACTGACCAGCACCGGCGGCGCCCGAGGACAGTGCGAGGCGCTAGTTGGGGCTCGGGGTCTGGCGCAGTGCGGATAGCTACGTAAGCGAACGCCGTGGTGGTCCTGGCCCTATGCTGGTCATGGCGAGCTTCAGCCGATAGCCCTAAACCAGATGCCATGAAGACGACGGCACGCCGCCTGACTCACATAGTGGCTCCCGAGAAACTGCTTGAGGGGTATCACTCCAGAACCGAACCCACGGGATAGGATCGCCCATGCCCTCCGATGAGTCCACCCCCAACAATGGACCAGCCGGTCCTGGCGACGCGATGCAGCGGCTCTCCGCCTCGGCTCAAGGCTGGCACACGATCCAACTGGCTGTCCTGGGCTTCATGGGTATCTGCGGCGTCTTGCGTCAGCACCTCCACGTCGACCCCACGCTGGGTTCAAGTGCTCGCAGCAATATATGGCCATCGCCGCCCTGACGGTGGCCTGTATGGCGATCTTCACCGTCAGCCAGGTGGCATACCCGGTGGACGCGATCGATCACGGCGAGCGGAGAGCCGAAGTCGTTCAACTCGCGCATGCACATAGGAATCAGGTTGACCGTGCTGGCACTGATCCTGATAGTGATCGCCGCTCTGTCAGGATGGTGGCCAGAGACGTGAGAATGAGCGGCCCACGCCCGGAGAGCTGAGTGTGAGCCCTGCAGCGTCGGAGCAATCGACCAGCATACTGTGCTGTTGCGCGGTGTCGGTAGTGTCCACCACGATGTCGTAGCTGTCGCCCTGGTGGACCCGTTCGGCCCGGTCTTTCGTCATGCTTTTGGTGCCGTCCACGGGGTCGCGGTCTGGGAGAGATCCAAGAGATCAACGATGACCAAATGGTTGCATGTTGCGCTGGGGGCGGCCGAGCGGTCAACGCCGCCATCCAGACAGAGCCGGCAAAGGACGACCACGGCCACTGTCGACGTCGTTACCTTCGACCACCGAGCTCACCCGGCCGAGGGTGTACCCCCCATTAGAGAGATCGTGATGAATTCCAATGATCCGGCACGTGCTCGTTGCTCCTTGCGTTCGTGAAGTCCTTGATCATGATGCCGACGACAGTGAGGCCAGCGAGTTCAGGATGACTATGAGCCCTTGGACCATGTCGATAGAGATGGTCCGCCTTCCCAAGCGCAGATGCAGATGCCCCTGGGACAGTTAGTCAGGTTGGTGTGGCAGAGGTTCTCGTCGGTTCGTCGACCGCGAGGAACCTGTTTAGCCGGCTGTGGGGCTAAGCTTCCCACGCCATGAGTGGGGGTACGGAGGTGGAGACCGACTACCTTGTGATCGGCGCCAGGGGCGCTCGGAATGGGGTTTGTCGACAGCCTGATTGAGTTCTCCGACGCCGAGATCGCGAGATGGTCGATCGGCGGCACCGGCCAGGTGGGCATTGGCTCGACTCGTATCCCTTCGTTCAGTAGCCAGCCGTCCATGAAATACGGCGTGAACTCGACCCCGCTCCGGACGGGACCAAGTGAGGATCGTCCGGACGAGATGCAGGTCTTTATGAGCGAGCCGGTGGAACCAAGATGTACCGGCTACTACGACGAGGTCATGCGTCACCGATTTCTGGCCTGGGTAGAGGTGCGGTTCTTCCCAATGTGCGACTACCTCGGCGATCAGCGCTTCCAATCCAGAGTGACCAGGCGTCGAAACGGCCGTGTCGGTGCGTCGCCGTGTCGTCGATGCCACCTACATGGCGTCTCGCGTTTCCGGCAACCGACCCGCCGCCGTTCGAAGTCGCCGACAGGGTGACCTACGTCCCGGTTGGTGCGCTCGCCAGCGTCACCCAGGCCCCATGGGCTACGTGATCGTCGGCGGCGGTAAGAACTGCGATGGACGCCGGGTGCTGGTTGCTGGATCGAGGAACTCCTCCCCACGACATCACCTGGATCCGTGCCTGCGCGACTCCTGGATCCTGAACCGGGCGTTCTTCCAGCCGGGCAGGGGCGCCCTACTTCACCTTCGAGGGGGTCGTGCTGGAGCTCGAAGCCATCGCCGAATGCGACTCGATGGATCAGGTCTACGAGCAACTCGAGGAGCATCAGGTGATGGTGCGCATCGACCAGTCCATCCCGCCGTCGATGTTGAAAGGCGCCACCGCGAGTCTTGGCGAACTCGAGCAGCTTCGACGCATCGAGAATGTGGTCAGACTCGGACACGTTGAGCGCATCGACCTGGATGAGATCACCCTGAGCAAGGATCCATCCCGACTAGCCCCGATCACTTGCACATCCGCTGCACGTCGGCCGCTCAGCGACAACCCACCGAAGTTGATCTTCGCGACGACGAGGTCATCCTTCAACCGGTCACACACGTCAGCCTGAGCCTCTCCACCGCCCTGATCGCCTTCGTCGAAGCATCAGGACGATCGACGGCCGAGAAGAACCGCCTCTGTCGACCGAACCCATGGCCCCCACGCGCCTTCGACTGGGTGCGGCACGTACTGACCGGAATGAGGACCGAACTGGAGTGGCAGAACACCCCCGATGTCCTGGCGTGGGTGGAGGCCTCGCGCCTAAATCTCGTGCAGGGTCTCGTTCAGTTCCCCGACAAGGCGGCGGTGGCCGACCTGCAGCGCCGTTTCTTGACGGCGCTTGTCCCCCGCACTGGCCAAGCTGGGATACGTTCGCGGCGTACGCCTCGCCCGGCGAGCGGGCACGGATGTGAGCCGGTGGCCTAACCGTCCATCAACACCATTCACTGGCACACTCGCGGCGTCGTCCGTTCGGAGGGTGTCGATTTCTTGGTAACTATTCGACATGAAAGGCGCATCGGGCTCATCGCCGCCCTCCCACCTCCCTCGGGCTGCTCGTGCCGTATAAAGGCCAACCGGATCAATCGCAGGTGTGCCCGATCAAGCGCGCCAGTCGACCTCCAAAGCATTCCCCAAGACGTGCCGTACGGGACAGTGCGCGAACAGACGTTCATGCCGAATACCGGCCAACTCGGCAACAGTTCACGCCGAACGACGGGGTCGGAGCGCTGGCCCGCAGACGCCCAGCAATCCAGAACTCGCCTCAGAACGTTCACCGTCGTGGCCCGCTCAGGACGGTGAGGTGGGCCGCTGGCTCGGCGACGCCGCGGTGGTTGAGGTCCCGACCGGCCATGGCGGTGGCGTTGTCGAGCACATCGACCGGGACGAGCAGCCCCCGCAGCGTTGTTCCGTTTTGCCAGCGGCCCCCTATCGAACCGTGCTTAGTCGGCCATCAGGCCGGTCAGCGAGCCGGCCCGGATTTCACCGTACCAAGCAGTATCTGCCAATCCTGCATGGCGATGTGCATCCCGAAGCGTGCACATGGAAGCGTGACCCGATCGGACGCTGGTCCGGCAGGCGCAGGCCCTTCTGTCACAGCAGCCTCAGCTGTACGGGAAACGCCACCCCATCGACGCCTCGAAGGCCTGCTTGCTCATGCAACTGTCTGAACATTCCGGATCTGCGACTCGAGGTGGGTGATGAGGGCTTCGAGCCGCTGGGGAACAGCAGGTAGGCCAGCGTAGAGGAGAGCGTTGGCCGCGAGCCGCTGGCTCCAGAGGCGGGTCAGCGCAATTCAGCTCGTTGATCTGGCCCTGCATCTGGTAGGCGCTCATGTTTGACGAGTTCAGGGTGATGGCCAAAGTTTTGGCTTGCACTTCCTCCCGCTTCTTGCATTCGGCAAGGCTGACCGCTAATCAGCCACCAATGGCTTGGGGGATTCCTGTGCCGTCGTCTGTTCGAAGTAGGTCTTCCATGCGTCGGTGATACGGCGAACGGCGATCTGGGTCAGCCAGCAGGAGGTCCATCTCGGGCGGCGCCTGAGTCGGGATCGACCGGGCGAGGGCGTCGGCCAGGTAATCGGCGGGGCCCAGGGCTCGATGAACAGTGCGTGGCGGATGTGGACGGTGTGTTGCTGATATGGTCGTTGTGCAGCGCACAGGCTTCGGTTGTGAAGGATGTCGACTTCGTCCCTGCATACGGTAATCATCGCCTGGTACCGCCGAAGCTGGGGTGAACACCTAGGCCAGAGGATCCGACGGCCATCTCGACAGCACGGCCAAGTGCAGCCGTATCGCGCGTCAACGAACTGCAACGTAGGCCGATCACGTTAATTCGCACGGTCGATCGACTCGACCTCGACCTGCAAGGTCCGAACAGGTAACGCCGGTTTTGTGGCGGAAGACTGGCTGACCAACCGCTACCGCAACCAATGATGAATAACCCGGTTCGACACCGACGTGGCGAACTCAGCTAGCGAGATCAACGGCAACTGCCGAAGCCCGCGCCGATGTTCGACCAGTCGGAGATCGGCCAGGCGACCGAGCCGTTCGACGAGCACGCCGAGCGAGACGCTCTCGACCGAGTCGAGGTTCACCGCAGAGTTCTCGGAATCGGATCCTCGCCGGGGTCGAGCAACCGCTGGCCAATCCCCTGATGGTCGTCGTGTTCGCCGCGACCCAAGACCACATCGCCAATGGCGATGGCGGCGTGGCACAACGGACCGCGACCGGACGCCGGCCGATGTCCGATAGCTCGCACCACCGCACCCTTCCCTCGCCCGGGTATGACACTCACGACGGCGGCGCCTTCCCGGAACGATCCCAGTCCCACTCGTCGGCCTCGGCCAGGGGGTGCTCGTCGTAGGCGGAGTAAGCGGCATCAAGTTCGGCGGCACGGTTGTGAGCGAGCAGCGCTTCGAGCGCCTCGTCGATCAGGGCGGAGTCTGGCCTGCCCGGCGCAGGTGCCGAGCGCTGGCAAGGAGCTGTTCATCGACCGTAGTGCTCACACGAACTCGAGTCATGGCACCAGTATGCCATCGTTATGCCACAGACCGGTTGAAACCATCTGCAATTGTTCGCGTTCTCAGCCGACCACCACGGCGGTGAGGTAGGCCGGCCGTCGCTCTCGACATCGAAAGGACAGCCGACGCTCATCTGGTGAGGTCCAGGCGTCGCCCCCGGTCGTCGCCATTGTCCACGGGTACGGACCGCTCGCCATGATCGAACCTCCGGCCTGGCACCGCTGGTGTCGCTGGGGAACACCAGAGCGCTTCGACTGGCGATGATCGCGCCTCACTGGGCACCACGCCTCGTACGTCTGGGAGCGGTAAGCCGAGCGAAGGCGCTCACCCGGCGGTCGGCACCGATTCCGGATTGATGGGCGTGTCCATGGCCTGCACCGCCGGCAAGACCTTGTCGGCGAACAGGCGGAGGCTGCGCTCGGCCTTCTCACACGGCATGTTGCCGTCGAAGCGTGACCACCAGCATCCCCAGGCTCACCGCCCACTGCACCGACTTGATGCGGTCTACGATCTCGTCCGGGGTGCCGATCGCCTGGGTGTTGCGGTGGTTCGCCATCCTCGCGTCGGCATGCCCAACGTCGGCCGTCTTGACGAATTCCATATCCTCGTAACCCTTCACGCCGGCGAATCCCGGGTTGTTCCACTAGAAGTAGTGGTGCTGGGCCGGAGATTTGCTGGGTCGCGAAGGTCCACCCCACCTCCGCCGCTGCCAACTTGTCGGCGCAGTACAGTCCACAACGCCCGCTACCAGCCGTACCACGCTGGCGTTCAGCGAGGCCATGGGCGACATCGGCCTCTTGGTGGGTGTGGCCGGTGTCCCCGGCGACCGCGCTGAACTCGGGCAAGCCGGCGCAGACTTCGTGCCCGTGGCCAATCAACTGGCAGAGTCCTTCGATAGCGCAAGCGGTACGGTTCCGGCGACGGTCTCGCCCGGCTCCTGCCGCCGACCGCGATCGCCCAGCGCTGCACGATCGACTATCCCTGGCTGGTCGTAGTCCGCGGCAGCCGCGCCACCTATCAGATCCACCTCCGGTCGGCCGCCGTGTTCGTCGAACCGGACTACCAGTTCGTCCGCATCGTGCCCGACCAGGACCAGCCCGACCGAATCTTCCTGCCCTTCGAAGAGCGCGGAGGGCTGCTATGCCGATCGTCCCCAAGGCCTTCCTGTTGGCCGGCGACGAACGCGTCGTCGACGCTGAGATCCTCAGGCAGCTGCCACCGCTCGACCAGTCAGTCGGTGCGACCCCACCACCAATCCAGCACGACCGACATGGTGACCAGCAGCAGATGGCTCCAGTTCGAGACCATCAGGATCGTCGATACACACGGTCACGCCGTGGTGTTCGCCGACCACAACTCGAATGAACCGCAACCATGAAGCCCCTTGACCCAGACCGGGTCGTTACGGCTACGTCTACCGCGTCATCAGGGGCTTGGCCGGATAGCATCTCGGCGGGTGACCGCCATCAACTTCGAGACCCTCTCACCTCTCTGCCTCGACGAGGAGTGGTGGCGGCACCCGCACGACACCATGCGACCCTTGATCGATCGAGATGATCGCGCCGTGTTCGTACCTGACTTTCAGGCGCCGATGTTCCTCCGCTACGACGACTGTTGCAGTTAGCTGCTCGACGACCGCCTCGGTGCAATGGGTGCACGGTTCTTCGAGCTCCAGGGCTGGTCGGACGGAGCCTTCATCAATTGACACGCCGCAACATCGTCATGCTCGATCCTCCTGCTCACGACCGTCTCCGCGAACTGGTGAGCCACGCCTTCACGCCGTCGGTCGACCGGTGAGGGCGGCAACATCCGGCCGTGACCGCTGCGCATTGCGACGAGCTGCTTGACCACGGCGGAGGCGAAATCGTCCTCGGGTCTTGCCCGCCTGGTGCTGCTCGAGGTCATCTGCGAGATGCTCGGCGTGCCGTTTGTCGATCAGCAGAGCATGGGTGAATGGACCGAGGCGCTGTCCTCAGCGCCGCGGCGATCTTCTCGACGGCCGACAACGCCGATGGAAGCGTTCAACGCCTATGTGCTTGAGCGGCTCGTTGGCCAGAGTCAACGCGCACCCGGCCGACGACTTGTTGACCGCTCTCGTCCCAGGCCGAGGGAGACCGGCTCGACAGCGGCGAACTCGTCGCCATGGTCGTCCAGCTGATCTTCGCCGGACACGAGACGAGCGGAACCTGATCGCTAGCGGACTCTACACGCTCCTCGATCATCCCGATCAGCTCGAGCGGCTTCGAAGCGACCGCTCGCTGCTCCGTCCGCTGTTGATGAAGTCCTACGCTACGAACCACCGATCACCTTCGCGTCCGCATTGCCCGCCAACACCTCGAGATCGCCGGTGTGGCGGACGTGCCCGCTGGCCGTTCGCGTCTTTGAACCTGACCAGCCAGGCCAAATAGGGATCCGAGGCGCTTCCAAGACCCCGACCGTTTCG
>CAWAXX010000024.1:0-158724 GCA_963786105.1 Vulcanimicrobiota bacterium | reverse complement strand
GCAACGCCCCGATGATGCGACGGTGTATCTCGGGCGCTTTGAAAGCAACTGAGGCAGCGCTCGCGCTCGGTGCAAGTCTGCGGGCGTTTTCGACCGGAAGCCGCATGCTCAAATGGCCGCTCCGCTCGTTTGGTCAGAGCGATGAAACCCGCGTTCATCGCAACCTCCTCCCATGGGGTGTTGCGGACGGCCCGCTTCCGGAGTCCGCTGTGCTGTATGCGCGGCACAAGGATCGAAACCCTGCGCGGCTTGGCGGCTGGTGTGATGATGCATCCGGGAGACGATCGTACGTCCATTCGCTCCGAGAAATACCGAGCCGTTCCCTACGAGGTCTGGTATTCAGCCATCGCAGTTCGGCGCGGGTGAGGGTGCTGTTGGGCTGTCGCAGCTCATCCAGAATCGTGAAGTGATTGGTGTTGGCGATAGGTATCAAATCGCCTAGGGCATGTCCTTGCGACCGGTAGGCAGGTAATCCCGGCTGCTCGCGATCATGGCCGGCAACTCGCCGGTGCCATAGGCGATACCCAGCGGCTTGTTCACGATTGGCCGTCGCATAGGCGAGAGCTTCTGGATTTCCTCCTCGCTCAGCTTCACCTTCTCGTTGACGTGCGGAAAATCGCGCAGCGCAGCTAGATCGAACACGCCCGAGATCGCCAGCCCCGCCGCCACCGTGGGATGATCAAGAATGAATGAGGTCAGATGCCCGCCTGCGGACCAGCCGGTAACGATAATGGGCCCCTGAATGCCGTGCTCGCCGGCCGTGGCGTCGAGCCAGTCGAACGCGCTTTTTAGCTCATTGGTGATCTGCGTCAGGCTCGCCTCCGGCGCCAGCGTGTAGCCACGTAGAGCCGCCGACCAACCCCGGGCCAATGGACCTTCGGAGAGGCAGGCGAAAATCTCCTTACTGCCGCGCTGCCAATAGCCGCCGTGGATGTGAACGAAGCATGGCGCCTTCAAATCGCTGGCAGGATATAAGTCCCAATTTGTTCTGCGCTCTCCGTTGCCGTAGGCCAGATTGAGGTGCTGCGGGCGCTGCTCGCGCAGCATCTTCGAAGCTGCCGCCCAGGCTTCGGTTTTCTTGCGCGCGTTCTCGGGCCCCACGTGTTCGACATTGTTGTATGCGAGATTGCGCGCCTCGAGCGACATTGTAATCCAGTCCATTCCGGCGGTGGGGCATTCCTTGGCGCCAAGACCAACTGGTGTTGCAATGCTGGCGGCAGTCGCCGCCATGAACGAGCGACGATCGGGCGCTATCATGTGAACCTTCCCGATTTTGTTAAGGCTCCGCGGCGCCAGCCAAAGAATGTGCAACAACGTCGGCGACCGCGGATCCCAACGCTAATCTTCAGGCCAAACTATGTAAACCGCTGTGGGAGACCGTCGCAAAAACCGTGCCGCTCGCAGTGCGGCGGTGTAAAGTCGGGCGTTCAGAGGTGTCCGTCCCGTGCCGGACACGCTCGCCAAAGGAACAGAGGGTTGGCTCATGGGCGATTTCGGTATCGGCGCTGCTGTGCGCCGCAAGGAGGATTTCCGCTTCCTCACGGGCCAGGGCACCTACACCGACGACATCAACCGGCCCGGCCAGCTCCTGGATTGCCGTTTCTACTACGCAGCCCCCACGCTCATGCGGAAGCTCGGCACCATCGACACGGCTGCCGCCAAGGCGGCCACCTGGCGTCGCCGCGGTCTTCACCGGCGCTGATCTGCAAGTGGGCGGTCTTCCCTGCGGCTGGCTCGTCACCTCGAAGGACGGTAAGCCGATGATCGAGCCGCCGCATCCACTGCTCGCTCAGGGCAAGGTGCGCCATGTCGGTGACCCGGTGGCAGTGGTTGTCGCCGAGACGCTCGAGCAAGCGAAGGACGCGGCCGACCTCATCGACGTCAGTTACAAGACGCTGCCAGCGGTGGTGACGTCGGAGGAGGCGATCAAGCCGGGAAGCCCGCTTCTGTTCGACACGGCTCCCGGCAATCTCTGCTTCGATTGGCATCTCGGAGACAAAGCGGCAGTCGACGCCGCGTTCGCCAGCGCGCACCACATCACGCGTCTCGACCTTGTCAACAATCGGCTGGTCTCAAACCCGATGGAGCCGCGCGCCGCCACCGGCGAATTCGACCGTGGCACCGGCGAATACACACTCTACACCACGAGCCAGGCGCCACACGTCCATCGACTTTTGATCGCTGCCTTCGTGCTGCAGTTGCCGGAGCACAAGCTGCGTGTGGTGGCGCCCGATGTGGGCGGCGGCTTCGGCACAAAGGGTTCGCTCTATGCCGAGCAGGCGCTCGTGCTCTGGCTTGCGGGCAAGCTCGGCCGCCCGATCAAATGGACCGCCGAGCGCAGCGAGATCTTTTTGACCGATAACCAGGCACGCGACCATCTCACCAAGGCGGAGCTCGCACTCGACAAGGACGGCAAATTCCTCGCCATGCGGGTCGCCACGCTGGCCAATCTCGGCGCCTATCTCGGCAGCTTCGCCCCGGCAATTCCGACCTGGTGCTACGGCACCTTACTCGCCGGCAATTACGCGACGCCCGCTGTCTATGTAGAGGTCAGGGGCGTTTTCACCAACACAGCGCCGGTCGACGCTTATCGCGGCGCTGGGCGGCCAGAGGCCTGTTACGTGGTGGAGCGCCTCGTCGACCGCGCCGCGCGTGAGATGAAGCTCGACCCGGTGGCACTGCGCCGGCGCAACTCATCCCCGACAGACCGTACCTGCTATACGACGCCTGTTGCGCTTACCTATGACAGCGGCGACTACTTCAAGACACTCGACATGGCGGTGAACGCGGCTGATTACGCCGGCTTCGAGCGGCGGCGTCAGCAGGCGGCAGAACGCGGCAAGCTGCGCGGCATCGGCATCTGCACCTATATCGAGGCCTGCGCCATGGCACCCTCGGTGATGGCGGGCCAACTCGGCGCCCGCGCCGGCTTCTACGAGTCGGCCGAAGTGCGCGCGCACCCGACCGGCAGCATCACCGTCTTCACCGGCTCGCACAGCCACGGCCAAGGCCACGAGACTACCTTCGCTCAGCTCGTGGTCGATCGCTTCGGCCTCCCCCTCGAGATGGTCGACATCGTTCACGGCGACACTGGCAAGGTGCCCTTCGGCATGGGGACCTACGCGTCGCGCTCGCTTGCGGTGGGCGGTACCGCGCTGGTCAAGGCCATGGACAAGATCGTCGCCAAAGGCAAGAAGATTGCCGCCCATCTGCTCGAGGCTGCTGAGGCCGATGTCGAGTTCGCCGACGGCGAATTCTCCGTCGCCGGCACGGACCGTGCCGTGCCTTTCGCTGAGGTGGCCTTCGCCGCCTATGTCCCGCACAATTATCCCATCGACACGGTGGAGCCCGGCCTCGACGAGACCGCTTTCTACGATCCCATCAACTTCACCTATCCCGCCGGGGCCTATATCGCCGAGATAGAAGTCGATCGCGAAACCGGCACGGTCGAGCTTGTCAACTTCACCGGTGCCGACGACTTCGGCCGCATCATCAACCCGCTGATCGTCGAGGGCCAGGTCCATGGCGCGCTTTCCAGGGCATCGGCCAGGCACTCTACGAGAATGCGGTCTATGACGACGAGAGCGGCCAGCTCAAGACGGGCTCGTTCATGGACTATTGCATGCCGCGTGCCGACAATTTCATTCCTTTCAAGCTCGAGACCAACACCACGCTCTGCGCGCACAATCCGCTGGGCGCCAAGGGCTGCGGCGAGGCCGGCACCATTGGCGCGCCGGCGGCGATCATGAACGCGGTGGTGGATGCGTTGGCGCCGCTCGGCATCGTCGATATCGATATGCCTCCACCTCGGAGCGCGTGTGGCGCGCCATGGCCACCGCGGCACGCATTCGTGATGTCCACGGCTAGCTTACCGAGGGCTTCGACAATTTTATCTAAAAGAAGCAAAAGCCTTGCTTGATGAGTTGTCGTCGTGAGCGCGATAGCGACGAAAGAAGTATAAGAAGGTGGGCTGCGGTCACGACGTGATGCTCGATATGCCGGAGCGGCTGGCCGACATATTGCAGGAGGAGCTGTCGCGCCGAGCGCCGTGAGGCAATGGAATGATCGACGACTTCCGAGTTTGACCGAATGCGATGTCCGAATGAGCGAAGTCGACCTGATGGCCAGAAAGCTACGCGCCGTTGGTCGGACCGCGCCGAAAGCGCGCATCAGGAAATCATGATATGGACCACGATCAATTCCTACCGCCCAACGGTGCCTTCACCCGCAGCGTTCCGGTCCGCTTTTCGCATTGCGATCCAGCCGGCATTGTTTACTTCCCGCACTACTTCGACATGTTCAACGGGCTAATCGAAGACTGGTACACGCAAGAGCTTGCGTACAATTATGCCACGCTTATTGTGGGCAGTCGGTACGGATTTCCCTTCGTTCACATCGAATGTGATTTCAAGATCCCGAGCCGGATCGGCGACGTCATTGAACTGACGTTGCTCGTTGAGCGCATCGGCCGCTCCTCCCTGGGTATCGCCATTGTTGGCCACCATGCTGGGCTCGAACGCCTGCGTGCCCGCATGGTCACCGCCATGATGTCGCTCGAAACGCGCGAGCCGGTGCCATTGCCGCAGGCGCTGCGCGATGCGATAAATCGTACCGCCGGAGAACGATGACTAACGATGCCGCGCAAGAGGGTAGCATCGGGGTTGGCACGCTCTAGTCGCCGGGGTCTACCTCGGGACCTCGACGGACCAGGGCGGCGGGAAGCGGCGGCTCGGGCTTGTCGATCATCGCACTATCGCTGACCCGCGATTGCAAGCCGCGCAAGGCCAAATCGGCCGCGCCGCTCTGGCAAGCCGCACAGGCGCAAGCGGCCGTGTTCTAGACCTGAGATGAGAGAAGAGACCCCGGCGGTGCGGGGGTGCATTGCCGGGGCCTCCCGCGTGTGGCCAGAGTGGTCCAGTTCTCCGGCGGCTCATTGAAGCCCGGCGCGGTTAACAGAACCTTTCGACGGCAAGACAGCCGATCAAGGCGCGCTGCTTGTGGAGAGCCGCACTCGCTGAGGCGCAGGCGGCTGCGGTTCTCGGTGCGACGCAGAGAAAAAGGGAGGCCCCGACGCGTGGCGAAATCGGAGCCTCCCTTAGGGACCGGAAGCCTTTCCGGAAGGTTTATTGAAAGCCTGTTTCGGTTAACAAAATCCTAACCACCGACAAACCCCGCGTCTGCGGACATAAAAAAGCAGACGTTGCGCCGGGGTAGCCCCGACCACGGGAGCACTCCGACATGCGCGTGGCCGGGGCCGTGGAGGACTGAGATAGCAATGGAGCAAGCCTTCAGCCCGCCGTTGGGTAGGTTGCCATCGCCTCGCAGCGGTCAACGTGATCGAAATCACAGAATGTCGAGTGGTGGCCCGATGCTTAGGACCGACGCACCAGCTCCGGCAGCTTGGCGATGTTGGCGGCGATGCGCCGGGCCTCGTCGCGGGTGAGGAGCTTTGATCGAGATCAATGCCGAAAGACGGCTGGCGATTATCGGTGGCACACGCGCGCGCATCGGGGCAGGCGGTCCTGGCCGAGCCTCACAACGCGGTTAAGGTCTCGACTGCCCGCCCCTCGTCTGAGGCTTTTCCGCATGCCGCCGTTTATGTACCGCTGCCCTAAAACCGGATACCGCATTCAGGGCTTTGTTGCCGAAAATACCTCGGAAGACCGCCACGTCTATGTGAGCCGATGGCCTGTCTATGCTAACTTGATGCTATATTCGGACAGATTGTTATGGTGCTGTTAGTCAACCTCGCCGCAATAAGCATCGCGATTGCCCTGATATCCGCCCTAATCAACGGCTTCGGTATTCAGGCCTATACCGCAATCGCGCTTGGGATCGTTGCGTACTTCGCCGCCAAGGCCGGACTTAGTGTTGCGGTCGGCTATATGGCGGGTAGGCAGGATGCCCAAAAAGTGAAGCCGTACCTTGCCGATTTGCCTCCGCATGTGAAGCGGGATTTGATCGACAACGCGCCTTCGGACGTGAAGGACCGCGTTGCCGGTGTTTTGACCACCGCCAGGGACGTGGGTAGGTTTAAGCGTCTCATCAAAGAGCTGGGCGCGCCGCCCACTGTTGCGGAGATGGTCGGCAACCGCAAGAATGATGCCCTTGAAGAATTTGCTGCCCTTTTGGTTACTCCTTGCTGGCCTCTTCCCAGCGCCAAGAGAAATCGTGCAGCCATTGCCGTTGTGCTGGAGTAAGGCTGCTGTCGTATAAATGCTCGTCGGCCGAGCCCAGGATGAGGCCGTTGGCCTTCTGCCAGCCTTGGTATTCGCGGGTGAGCGCATCGAGCCGCGACGGCAGCGATCCAGCATACTCGCAAGCGCGCTGTTATCACGTCGCTTCACCCATTCGCATGCAATTCTTTAGAGCTCCCTAACGGCGAGGAACGGCGAACGGCGGGTGGAAAGCGCCTAGCATGTCCGATCTGACGGTGACGGTGGCGCCGCTCGAGCTGCCGCTCGTCCATCCTTTCAAAATCGCACGGGGTGAAGAAACGGTCGCAAGAACCGCACTCGTCCGCGTGCGCGCCGGCGATCTTGAAGGCCTCGGCGAAGCCGCGCCCACCGATCGCTACGGCGAATCCGTCGAAAGCGTGATCGACTACTTTGCGACGCACGCCCTCGCAACCGGCAATCCCTATCGCCTCGAGGACCTACTGCATTCCGGAATTCCGCCGGCCGCGCGAGCGGGCCTCGACCTCGCGCTGCACGACCTCATCGGCAAAGACTTGGGCAAACCGCTATACGAGCTGTTCGGCTTAGATCCGGAACTGACGCCGGTGACCTCGTTTACCATCGGCATCGCCGATCCCGAGACGACTCTGCGCAAAGTGGCCGAAGTGGGCGATCATCCGATCCTCAAAGTCAAACTCGGCAGCGGCACCGCTAACGAACAAATCGAAACGATTGCCCTTATTCGGCAACGGTATCGCGGAATAATTCGAATCGACGCAAACGAGGGTTGGGACGTGGAAATCGCCGTCCGAATTCTCAAAGAACTCGAACGCTTCGAGATCGAGTTTTGCGAGCAGCCGGTGCCGGCCGGTCATCCCGAACAGCTTCGGGCGATTCGCGAGCGGGTTTCGATCCCGATCGTGACCGACGAGGATTCGCTGGTAGCCGGCGATCTGCCGGCGCTGTACGGCTGCGTCGACGGCGTCAACGTCAAGCTTGCCAAGACGGGCGGCTTGCGCGGCGCGCTCGCGATGATTCACGCCGCGCGCGCGATGAACCTGAAGATCATGCTCGGCTGCATGGTCGAAAGCGCGGTTTGCGCCACCGCGGCAGCCCACATCTCGCCGTTAGTCGACTGGGCCGACATCGACGGACCGTTCCTCACGGCCCGCGATCCCTTCGCCGGCGTAACCTACGATCGCGGGAAGCTGATCCTGCCCGACGCTCCCGGGCTGGGAGTCCACGAAGTCGTTCCGGCGTGACCCGCCGGCGGTATCTCATCCTCGCGCCCGAGCGGTTTGCCATCGACGCGAAGACCGCACACGGCGTGATTCGCTACGGTGCCGACGACGTCGTTGCCGTCGTTGACCCGTCGTGCGCCGGCCGTCGCGTGCGCGACGTGCTTCCGCATCTCCGCAGCGACGCGCCGATCGTCGCGAGCGTCGCCGAAGCCTTGCCGTTGGAACCAACCGCGTTGTTAATCGGAACCGCTCCGCGCGGCGGCGCCTTACCGGCGTCTTGGCGGCAGGACATTCTCGCCGCCATTGCGGCGCGGCTCGAAATCGTGAGCGGTTTGCACGACATGCTCGACGACGATCTCGAGTTTCACGCGGCCGCGATGCGGTCCGGCGCGACGATTTGGGACGTGCGCAAACCACCCGACGTCCCTTTATTCAGCGGCGACGTCTACGGCGTTAAAGCGCCGATCGTGTTGACCGTCGGCAACGATTGCGCGGTCGGTAAGATGAGCGTCGCCCTGGAGCTCGTGCGCGCAGCTCGCGAAGCCGGAAAAGCTAACCCTCGCTTCGTGCCGACCGGACAAACCGGTATCATGATTGCGGGTTGGGGCATTTCGGTCGATCGCGTGGTTGCCGACTTTGCGCCAGGTGCCGCCGAGCAGCTAGTACTGTACGCCGCTCACGAAGGGTCCGATTTGATCGTCGTTGAGGGACAAGGGGCCATCAATCATCCGGCGTACGCGCCGGTGACCCTCGCGCTCATGTTCGGCAGCGCTGCGGACGCGCTGGTGTTGGTGTGCGACCCGCGTCGCCGGCAGATCGAAGAGTACTCGACCCCGACGCTCGGCTACCGGGCACTCATCGACCTTCACGAGGCGCTGCTCGCGACGGTCAAACCAGCCGGCATCGTCGGCGTCGCTCTCAATACGCGCGAGCTGTCCGAAAACCAGGCGCGCGACGAGATCGCGCGGGCGCGCGCGGAAACGGGACTGCCCGCCGACGACGTCGTGCGTTTTGGCGCGGACCGCTTCTACGGCGAAATCGCTCCACGCATCG
Organism: Vulcanimicrobiota bacterium; assembly: GCA_963786105.1. GTDB lineage: Bacteria > Vulcanimicrobiota > Vulcanimicrobiia > Vulcanimicrobiales > Vulcanimicrobiaceae > Tumulicola. The sequence continues at coordinate 150,254 of CAWAXX010000024.1, read as the reverse complement.
TCAAGCGAGCGCCGCTCGGCAGCCGCGCGTAGGTGAGCCCGACGCCGATTCGTTTCATCGCCGCCGTTTTGCTCGCTGCCGTAACGGTGAGCGCCTGCGCGCAGCGGGGCGCTTCCTCCGGCCGCAACGGCGAACGCAATTCGTGGACGGTTCCCGGGGTGCTGCGCGTCGGCGCCGACGAAGAACCGGACGGCCTAAACCTCATGTACGCGCACAGCGCGGCATCCGACGAGATCTCCGGCTTGCTGTTTTCGTTCTTGCTTCGCTACGACCGGAATGGCAACTACGTGCCGGATCTCGCCACCGTCGTTCCATCGCTTCGCAACGGCGGGATCAGCCGCGACGGAAAGACCATCGTCGTGCACTTGCGTAAAGGCGTCGTTTGGGCCGACGGCGCGCCGCTGACCGCAGCCGATTGGCTTTTTACCTATCGCGCGGCGACCAATCCGCGCAACAACGTCAAAACGCGCTACGGCTGGGATGCGATCGCTTCGGCCGACGCGCGCGACCCATACACGATCGTCATTCATCTCAAGCGTGCCGACGTTACGGCGTTCGGAATACTCGCGATGGGTGGCGCCGGCTATCCGCCACTGCCGGCGCACCTGCTCGCAAAGCTTCCGGACCTCAACTCCGCGGAATTCAACGGCAAGCCGCTCTCGAGCGGCCCGTATCTGCTGCAAGCCTGGAATCGCGGGACGTCCCTCGTCTTCGTGCCGAATCCCCGGTACTTTCGCGGCCCGCCGAAACTCAAAGAAATCGACTGGAAGATCGTTCCGGACGTCAATACCCTTTTCAATCAGCTCCGCACGCACGAGATCGACGTGTATCCCGGCGTCAACGCCAACGCCGTGCCTCAGCTCGGTAGCGTGACCGGCATCGTCGTCAAGAAGCAGCTCCTGGCCAACTGGCGGCACCTCGGCATCAACACGAGCCGGCCGCTGCTGCACGACGTCCGCGTGCGCCGCGCGATCGCCGAAGCCATCGATTGGAAGCGTATCGACGATACGGTCTATCACGGGATCAACCGATTGGCCGTGTCCGACATCTTTCCGGAGTCGTGGGCGGCGCCGGTATTGCCGCCGTACCGTTACGACCCTGGCGACGCTCGCCGCCTGCTCGCCGATGCCGGCTGGCAGCTGCAGCGCGACGGCGTCCTGCATAAGGGAGACGCGGCCATGCGCGTGACCATCTCTGCAACCGTCGGACATCAAGAAAACGAGCAGTCCGAAGTGCTGATGCAATCGATGCTCAAGCCGTTCGGGATCGACGTGCTAATACGCAACTATCCGGCCAACCTGATGTTCGCGCAAAACGGGCCACTCTATACCGGCAAGTACGATTTGGAGTGGTCGATCGAAACCAACGGACCCGATCCCGACAACGCCGGCAGCTGGAACGGCGCGTTCATTCCGCCCAAGGGTGCCAACACGTCGTGGCTCGACGATCCGATCGTGAACGCCACCAGTTCGGCGGCCGAGCGCACGTTCGATCAAACTCGGCGCAAAGCGCTGTACCAGCGGGAAGAAGAACGCCTGCGCGAGCTCGTCCCCGCGGTGGTATTCACTTGGGAAACCGGCCATACGGCCATGAATAGCGACGTAAAGAACTTCGTACCGGCCGCCTTCATCGGCGACACGTGGAATTCGTGGCAGTGGAGCATTTAGAACCCCTCGCCGGTTTCGCGCAGGCGTCGAACGTGCGCGAGTCGGCGCGGCTCCTCTTCGAACCGGCGCGTGGAGGCGTCCTCAGTTGGAACACGTATGCAGCGAGCGGTACCATCGCGTTTCGCCTGCTGCGTGCACACCTGCCGGCCACGTCCTGGATCGACTACGCGCTCTGGCACCCGAACGGCTCGACGTCGTTCAGCCCGGAGCACGAAGGCGTGCGCGTCGACGTCGACGTGATTCGCGCCGAGCAGCCGTTCGACGGAATCGACGTGCGCGCTTGGAACGTGGATTTTAATTTGATCGCGTTTTCCTCGCCGGCGCGAGCCCGTCCATCGCTTCCGTACGGGCGCGCTGCTCTGATCCTCGACGTACCGGCGCGTTCGCAATACGTGCATGCCGGAGAGCGCGGGTGGTGCAGTCCAGCCAGCCTGTCGATGATCAACGCCTATCACGGCTTCGACGTTCCGGTCGACGAAACGGCACGCGCCGTTTTCGACCGGTCGTATAACGGCACCGGGAACTGGACGTTCAACGTAGCCTATAGCGGCAGCCTGGGTCTGCGCGGCGTGGTCGCTCACTTGCAGAACCTCGATCACGCGCAGCGGTTGATCGAGCGAAATCTTCCGGTTGCCATTTCGTATTCGTGGCGCGACGGCGAGTTGCCCGGTGCCCCGCTCGAGCATTCCGACGGGCACCTTGCGGTACTGTGCGGCTTTACGTCCGGCGGCGATTGTGCGATGAACGATCCGGCGGCACCCAACGTCCGCGTCGTCTATCCGCGCGACGCGATCGAACGCATTTGGCAGCGCAACGACGGCGTTGCCTACGTGATAGCGCCCGGCGGCATCGACTACGCGAGCATCATTGCCTCACCCTAACGTTCGGCCGTTCGAGTCGTTGGGCGACGTGCCGCTGCACGTCGCGCTGGTCGAGCCGGAAATTCCCCCGAACACCGGCAACGTCGCGCGCCTGTGCGCCGCTACCGGCTGCGCGCTGCATTTAGTGGCGCCGCTCGGTTTTGGTATCGACGATCGTGAATTGAAACGGGCCGGACTCGATTACTGGCATCACGTCAAGCTGGTGGTGCATCCGTCGCTGAGCGCTTTTTTGGAAGCAACGGAATCGCTCCGGCGCTGGTTCTTTTCTACGCGCGGGCTCCGCGTTTATTCTCGGGCGCCGTTCGCCGCCGGCGACGTTCTAGTATTCGGTAAGGAAACGAAGGGTTTGCCGGGCGACTTGCTCCGACGCTATCCGGATAGCACCTTGCGCATTCCGATGCGCGAGGACAGCGTGCGGAGTATCAACCTCTCGACGGCCGTCGGGATCGCAACCTACGCGGCGCTGGAAAAGTTGAGCTTTCCGGGTCTCGATTAAACACCCCAAACGTCATGCACGCGCGAGTTGCGCGGGTTTCGGCATGACCAGCGACACCGCGAGCGCCAGCACCGCGAAGACCGTCGCCGTCGCAAACACGGGAATCAAACCGTGGCGGTCGCCGATCGCACCGAACAGCGGCGCCGCAAATCCGCCGATCGTTACCGATAAGCCGAGCGTCACGCCGGCGGCCATTCCGATACGTTGCGGCAGATACTCTTGGCCTACCACCACGATGACGCCGGCCGATAACCCGATGGAAACGCCGAAAGCTACGGCAAGCGGAACCAGCACCGCAAACTGGGGCACGTACGTTCCGGCGAGGACGATGGCTGCGCCGAAGACCGTGGTGAAGAGCAGCGAGATCGAAATGACGCGGCGACGGTCGAGCCGGTCGGCGAGACGGCCGCCCCACAACGTGCCGGCCGCACCGCCGAGCAGCATCGCCGCCAGCGCGACCGAGCCGAAGGCTTTGTCCACGTGGGTGACGGCGATGGCAAAGACCGGCATGAACGTCACGACGGAAAAAAACACGGTCGACCGCAGCGCGACGAGCGCGGTCATGATCGAGAAGGCGCGCCAGTCGTTGACGCCGCGACGGTGGCGCCGCGTCTGATGTGCCTGCAAACGCGCGCGCTCGAAGCGCGGCATATCGTGCGCGAGCAATCCGGTCAGAATCACCCCGAGAATCATGAGAAACGCCGTCCCGTGCAAGCCGAATACCAGAAGGAGCGGCGTCACGATGATCGGGCCGATGGCGAAGCCCAGGTATCCGCCGGTCGTGAACCAGCTCATCGCGGTCGCGCGCTGCGACCCGCCGAAGTAGTTCGCGTACCGCGAGCCTTCGGGGTGAAATGCTGCGACGCCGATCCCCGAGATCAGCGCCCCCAAAAACATGAACGGCAGCGACGGTGCAAAGCCGATGGCGGCCGTGCCGAACGTCGCCAGCAAGAGCGATATCGGAATAACCCACACCAGCGATTTGCGATCCGAGATGTGACCGAAAAGCGGCTGGACGACCGACGAGGAGAGGTTCATCGCGAGCACCAGCGTTGCCGCGGCCGTCAGCGAGAGCCCGCGATGCACGATCAGCCATGGGATGATCGCCGGTAAGACGCTTTGATTGGCGTCGTTCGCAACGTGCGCCAGCGAAAGGAGCGCGATGCCCGGGCGATCGAGCGGCACCGGTGCGACGCGTTCGGCAACGAGAGTGTCGCCCATGAAAGTCTATCATGACATACGGCGAAGTCTCGCCTTCATGAAAAGGTCGCTCGGGTCGATCGAACGCGCCGTCGTAAAATGCACGCGTTGTCCGGAATTGCGCGCGTACACGGCACGGATCGCGCGTGAGAAAAAGCGCGCGCACGCCGGCAGCTCGTATTGGGGAAAGCCGGTTCCCGCGTTCGGCAATGCCAGTGCGCGCGTCATGGTGGTCGGCCTTGCCCCCGGCGCGCACGGCAGCAATCGAACCGGACGTCCATTTACCGGCGACGCGTCCGGCGACTTTCTCTATCCCGCGCTGTTTCGCGCCGGGTTTGCAACGCAGCCGCGCGCCGTCGACCTCGGCGACGGATTGCAACTCGTCGATTGCCTCATCACGGCAGCGCTGCGCTGCGCGCCGCCGCAGAACAAACCGACGCCGCAAGAACTGCGCAACTGTTTTCCCTATTTACTCGAAGAATTCGACGCGCTCGCGGGCTTGCGCGTCGTCATCGGACTTGGATCGATTGGATTTTCCGCCATCCTGAAGACCTTGCGCGAGCGTGGCTGGTCGCTCGATCCGCCAAGGCCGATTTTCAAACACGCAGGCGAAGTCGTTGCGACGTTAGACGGGCGGCAAATCGTCGCGATCGCTTCGTATCACCCAAGCAGGCAGAACACGAACACTGGGGTGCTGACCCGGGCGATGTTCGATGCGATCTTTTCGCGCGCGCGAGCCGTTCTCGCCGGCGCTACGGGATGAAGTGCGTGAGCACGTAGAGTAAGCCGCTGCCGATCCCTGAGAATATGTCGGAGTGTCGAACGCCCTGCGGAACGTAGACGACGTCACCCTTCTCCAGCGCGACGTCCGCGCTTGGATCGCCGCCCTTGAGGACGAGGTAGAGGTTGACCTCGGTGGTCGTCTGTTTGCCGTCGGCACCCATGCGAATCAAGTGGATGTGGTTGAGGTCGGCCTGGGCGTTTTGGCTGTTTCCGGCTTTGGCGATCACCATCGAAAGACGATCGCCTTCGTTCACTTGAACGTCGCCGGGATGATCGACGGCGCCGGCAACGCTGACCGTAAAGCGTATCGGACCGGGCACGTAGACGACGGAGCCCTCTGCGAGCGGCATGTCGAGCGACGTATCTCCACGCTGCAGCAGATTCGCAAGTGAAACAACCGTTACTTTGCCGGCCGAGTCGGCAACGCGCGCATCGGGAAAGGCACCGTTGCTATCGGTGATACCGCCGGCTGCCGCAATGGCATCGGTCAGCTTTGCTTCCGAGCGAAGCTGATACTTGCCCGGCAATTTCACTTCGCCGAGCACGAGCACGTTTGGCTGGCCGAGTTGGGCGATCGAAATGGTAATGACGGGATGACGAACGTAGCGGCTGAGACGCTCGGCGAGCACGGTCGACGCCGCGGTCGGCGTTTTTCCGGCGACGGCGACGCGTCCCACCAGTGGAAACTCGATCGTTCCGTCGGAAAGCACCATGACGTTCTGCGTAAGGGATTGATCCCCGAAAACGAGGACGCCGAGCTGATCGCCCGGATGGATGACGCGTTTGAGAGGGAACTGCGGCAGCGCCACCGCCGGCAAGCGCCGGCTGCGCGCCAAAAACGCACAGCAGGGAGAAGGTAGCGGCGGCGAACGCTCGGGACATGGTTCGATGGTAGCGCGGAATCCCCGCAACCAGAAGTCCCGGCAGGCGCAGCGGCTCTGGTCCGGGAGTCCTTAAGGCTAGGGGGCGAAAGGGCAGGCGAAGCCTGCTTACACCGCCTCGCGGTGAACTGCCGCAATGAGCGCGGCTCGGGAGTGCACTCCAAATGCGGCCCGGACGCGGGCGGCGTGATTTTTGGCCGTCTCGGGCGAGATGCCCAGGGTTTGAGCCACCTGCTTGTCGGTTAGGCCCTGGCAAATCAGCCCGAATACCCGCCGCTGCGCCGGAGTGAGCGAGGCGATGCGCTCGTCTTCGGCGACCGCGGCTTTCTTGCGAATCTGATCCGCGACCGAGCTCTCCGGAAACGCTGCGACCGATTCGCTGGCGCGCAGCATCCAAGAAGAATCGTCGGTAATCGTGTGGAGGCGCAATGCCGCAGCCGCCGCACGCCACGCATAGTGAATCGATTGAAACGTCGAATAGGCGCTGGCCAAGAAATCGACCGCCGCATTTCGATCGCCGGAGACGGCGAGCAGGCTACCGCGCGCGTACTCTTCCATCGCCTGGAGCCGATGATCGCGCGAGAGCGCGAAGCGTGGCGAGAGCGGCAGCGGGATCCCGTCGTAGATTGCGAGCAGCGCGTTTCCAGCCTCGATGTCCCGGTCGGAAAGGAGTTCGATCAGGTTGAGCAGTGCCACGCGCTCTTCACCCATCGTCGACCAATCGGTTTCGCGCGCGCACGCCACGGCATGGCGCAGCAGCGCATCGGCGCTCGAGTTCTCGCCGGCCATTCTTGCGAGATACGCTTGGTCAGCGTAGGAGGCCGTGATCCACATGACGGAGGGGGCGATGTCGCGCGCAAAATACGCGTAGTGAAAGGCCTTTGCGTGTTCTCCCCGCAGTGCGTGTGCCCACGCGAGGCCGCGGAACGTAAGAAACCGCTCCACCTCGAGATCGTGCGTCCACGGGATCGACTCGGCCATCTTTATCGCAAACGCGAGGGTGGTGTTCGCGGAAATCTCGCGTACCAAGTGAATCATGGATCGCGTCGCATTGGCCAGCAGGCTCACGTCCTGCGCGGCTGGGACGCCGGCGACGTGTCCGGCCGCCTGCTCCAGCAGCTGCAGTTGTTCGAGATAATCACCCCGCAACGATGCGACCCAGGAAAGCGAGAACAGCCAGTGACCGTAAAGGTGCGGAGCCGAGCTGACGTCGACTTCGCGCAGCGCGGCCTCCATCGCGTCCGGCGAGCCTTTTACCCAGGCCGCAAGCGTGTGTGCGTGGGCGATCTCGTAACGCGTGTCCAAACTATACGCGCGATTCCCGATGCCGAGCAAGGCCCCGCACGCGAGATTGACCGATCCGAGAAAAGCGTGACACGACGACTCTAAGGCTCGAAAAAGTGCTTCTTCTTCGGACGTCGTCGCGCGAGTATCGGCGATTGCTTCTAGTGCCTCGCGATGCCGGCCCAGGCGCATAAGCGCGCGAACGTGTAAGACTCGCTCCGGTATAGACGTAGCCCGGGCGGTGGCGTTAACGCATGCGGAAAGTTCACCCGTACTAAATAACTCGCGCGGTCCCAAGTAGAAAACTGCTCCTAACCACCGTGCATACTGCACCGCGGATCGCACCCGAAGCTAAGTACGGTAGATTACACCCGAGACCCGAGGGTCCTTTCAGAGTAACGTAAAGACGGAGCGGGACCTCTCAAAAGGAAAGCGCGGCCTTTACCGCCGCGCCTACTGCTGCCCGTGCGGCGTTCCCGATCCAATCGGGACCGACGCGTTTGCGATTGGTCCGCCGGGCGTATCGAGGGGCCCCCCTGGCGTATCCGCCGGGTGCATGTTAGCAAACAATAAGATAATCGCGAATAGAAACGCCACCGAAACTCACCTTTCCCGCATCCAAATACGCCGTAGCTATTATTGACCAGGCGAGTCTAGGTTACTCCTTATCGGGCGAAATTTCTAGCGCTAAGAGCCTAATTTTTTAGGGGGCTATGGTCGGTCGGGCCCCGGGACGGCCCTCCGATCGGGTCGATCAGGCGAATTCGGGTGCCCAAAAATTGGGCGTCGGAGCCGACTCGGTAACGCCGGGCAACGAAATCTTCGAGCCGGTTGCAGCCGAACCGGACGTTTGCCGAGGCGCACTCGCCGGACGTTACGAGCCAAAGCCGCCGGCCCGCCGGTACCGTGGATTGAAGTTCCGCCTCGTTCTCCACGACGAACCGACTAATGTCGTATCGCTGGAAATCGACCCGGTGGGGGATGGGAACGATCCGATTGGGTCCGCCGTAATAATACGCAAGCGGCAGTGCGTTCTCGGCTTCGAAAACCGCGATCGGCTCGCCGGGCCGCTCGTGAGTTCGAAGGTACGCGGCAACGCGCACCCAGTCGCCGGGCTTGGCAAGGTGCCGGTAGTTGCCCACGAGCGTGAACAGCGACAAGGCCATCACCCCTGCCGACCAGGCGAGTACGGCGCGGCGTCCGTTCGGCGGCCGCACCGTCGCAAGCACGGCGAAGATCGTCAGCGTGGCGGGCACGTATAGCGCGGCGGCGTGGCGATCCAAGACGTGTACCCCCGACAGGTACGTGCCGACGGCGAAGAACGCCAAGGCGAACCCCGTCGTGGCAACGATCGGACTCCTTCCGATCGCTCTCAAAGACGGTCGCGCAACGGTCAGCGCGAGCACCGCAACGATCACGAACACCACGTAGGCGTTTTTTGCGTGCAAAATCGGTAGCGGCAGAACGTACCGCAATCCAATGCCCGCGAGATTGATACACGTCTGAACGATCGACGGCGGCGCGAAGATGCTTTTAAAGTTCTGCACCTGAGCGGGGACGATGGCGAGCATCGGCACGAACGCGAGCGCGCCCGCCGCTCCGGCAAGTGCGAACGCGAGCACCGCGCGCCGGTTGTAAAACAAAAGCGTCGCGCCCTGGGCTGCGACCAGGAAAGCCAGGTAATACTGCGTATAGAGCGCAACCCCGACGCAGACCGCGTACGCTATCGCAGCCCATCTGCCGGGATTTTCCTCCATGAACGCATCGAAAAATGTCTGCAGAAGCAGCGCCGAAAGCAAAACGATCAGCGCGTAGACGCGCAGTTCGACGGCCGCCCAGACGACGAAAGGATTGCAGGCCACGACCGCTGCAACGAGCACGCCGTCGACGTGAGGGACGTATCGGCGTGCGAGTCCAGGAATGAGCAAGACCGTCGCCGCGATGCAAAGCACCGAAAAAAGACGCAAGAAAAAGATGCCGTCGCCGGCGTGCCGCCACACCGTCATGGCGACGAAATAGAGGGGCGCGTTTTGCTCGAAACCTATGGCTTGCGCAAACGCGTATCCGAGGTCGCGGCTGGTCGTTTGCAGCGTATAGGCTTCGTCTTGCCAAATGTTCAGTACAGCCGCAAGGGGAAGCGTGATGACGAGGTTCACCCCAAGCGCCATCAACGCAACCCACAGTCGGCTGGCTTTTACTTCGGAAATTTGCCTTGCGGAAGTCACCGGGCCGATTATACTCTCGGAACCTCTCGCGGCCAACATAAGACCGAACCATGATCGCGTGAATCGAAGGTCCCGGTCGGAGGTGTGAGCCGTTCGACTAGAAGCTGGCCCCACGGCCCCTCGCCGGCAATGCCGGCCGGACGCTATGATCGACGTCGTGGGAAGATCGACCGGAAACGTCGCCTTCGCCGCAGTCTCACTGCTGGTGACGCTCGCGGCGTTCGCGCTAGGCGCGCGAGGAGACGTCGAGCACCAGAGTTTTAAGGCGTTCTACTGCGCGGGCGTCGCGGTCCGGGAACGCCACGATCCGTATCGAGTCGAACCGTTGCGATCCTGCGAGCGCGGCCTCGAGCGCGCGCCCATGCCCGCCGGCTACGTGGAACCGGCGCCCCTTCCGGGTTACGTCCTTCTCCCGTTCGCAGTCCTCTCAAAGCTGCCGCCCAAGTTAGCCGCGGAACTTTTTTGCATAATCCTCGCGCTGGCGGCCGTCGCAAGCGCGCGCTGTTTGGCGGCGGCCATGCACGCTTCCGATACGGCCATCCTCCTCGCTTTTGCGCCGCTCACCTTGCTCAACGTCGCTTACGGCGAGACCGCGCCGCTCGCGATGCTCGCGATTTGCGCCGCCGCATACTTTTTAACCAAGCACCGATGGATCGCCGCCGGATGCGCCGCATCGTTGGCCCTTTTGCAACCTAACGTGGGCGTCCCGGCGGTCGTCGCGATGTTCTTGTTCGTGCACCGGTCGCGAGCCGCGGTAATCGTTTCCGTGGCGGTACTGGCCCTATCGAGTCTCGCCGCACTTGGCGTGGCGGAAAACAAAGAGTACTTCACGCAGGTGCTTCCGTTGATGGCCAACGCCGAAATCGTTGCGTCGGATCAATACAGTCTGAGCCGGCTGCTGTTCGTCCTCGGCGTATCGCCGCCGCTCGCACTGTTGCTGGGAAAGATTTGGTTTGCGTGCGCAGCGGTCTTCGGAGTCGTCCTAGCCGGCGTGCTTTCGGCGCGGAGCCGCCAAGATATCCTCGTGCCGTTGCTGCCGCCCGCCGCCGTGCTGTTCTTCGGCATCTACCTGCACGACATTCAGATTCTGATCGCTCTCCCGGCCGCGCTCGTGCTCGCGTCGCGAGTGCCGGCAAGGGCGTTTCGCGTGATCGGAGCGGCCGCTTTGGCGCTTCTGATCGCCGTCTGGACTCAAAAGATCTCGCGGGCTACCGTCGCGCTCGACGTTGCGGGTGTTTTCGGAGGGCTCTTTGCGGTACTCGGCGGGAGCTTAGGACGGCGCCTGGCGGTGGCGTCGATCGGTGCGGTTGCGACGACGTTGTGCGTCGTGCTCCTCGCGCACGTTCAACCGGGACCGTCAGCCGGCCAAATCGTTACGCATGCTTTTAACGCAGCGCCGGACGAGTTCTCGCCGGTTGCGTGGGCGAGATATCTTCGCGCGACCGTTGCCTTAACCAGGCCGGTCTTTGCGCCCCAACTGGCAGCGTGGCTAGGCCTCTTAGGGCTGCTCGCGTCGGCGGTGGCGACGGCCCTTCGTCCGCCCGACGCGAGCGCTTCCTTGCCGGCGCAAGATTATGCAAGGCCGATCCTGATCGCGTGAACGGCCGCCTGCGAACGCGCGGTGCAGTGAATCTTCGAAAATATATGGCTTACGTGATTTTTGATGGTCTTCTCCGATAGGACGAGCCGGCGGCCGATGTCGCGATTCGACAGGCCTTGGGCAATCAGACGGATGATTTCGCGCTCGCGCGGAGACAGCTCGTTCGTCGAGCGGTTCGACGGACCACGGCGCCGCAGAAGCGATGCCGCGACTCGCGGATCGACGTAGCTGGCGCCTTCGCCGATCGTCTTGATGGCGGTAACGAGCTCCTGCAGGGATGAGTCCTTAACGATGTAGGCGTCCGCACCCGCGCTCAAACAATGCTGCATGAGTTCGCCCTGAGTGTGCGCCGAGAGCGCGCAAATGCGGGCGCCTGGGGCCTTAGCCTTAAAGTGCTCGACCACGTCGTCGATTTCTTCCGTGTCGATATCGATAACGACGATGTCCACATCCTTTGGAACGACTGAATCGCGACCGCTGGCGATACCCACGACTTTGATGTCGGGATCGGCCGACAGCACCTGGGCGACGGCCTTTGCGAAGAGCATTTGCTTTTCGATCACGAGCACGCGAAGGGGGAAGGTTGCTACTACAGACATCCTGTTAAGAAACTCCATCTCAAGAAAGCCACCCGGCGGCACGGTGCTAATGAAGAACGCCGCGTAGTCTTCTTACGCGGGCTTCACGACCTAAGTCTGACATTATTGCGGGCGGCTCGACAACCCGGGTTTCCCGTGAGTCTTTTGGTCCCGTGGTCCTAGGTCTCTACGAGTCTTACACAGCATTTGCAGTACGAACGGCCTGCGCGCGTAGTAAGAACTTGTCATACGCCGTCGGATGGTGCTTGCGTCCTACCGCGATACTAGCTAACCGGTTCGGGTCCCATAGGCGTCGTCGCGATTTTGTAGCGCCACGCACAGCGCACGCGCGACTTGACGAGGCGTCCGTTCCGCGGTGCGGCGGCGCTGCGTTCGGCAATATCTGGCCAACCCAGCAGCATCGCAGCCATTTCAATTCGATTGCGAGCGTTGGTTTTTGATATCATGCGGGCGATGTGGTCGTTCACGGTGGATTCGGCCAAGTTGAGGGCCGCGGCGATCTCGGCGATGGAGTTCCCGTCGAGCAACGCGTGCAGCACTTCGCGTTCGCGAGATGAGATCCGGAAGGTCGCTGCGGCGCGCTCGATGGCGTGCGCGGGGTCGCATTGTTCGGCGAACACGCCGATGTGGACTTCGGGCCCGATCGCCGACATAGGGACGACTTTGAGCATGAGGTCGGGCAGCGGATAGGCCACGCCGGTCGCGCATGCCCCAACGCTCAGGAAGTTCCAGGATGCCGTCAGCCGGCGCACGGCACGCTCGAGGATGGGCGGCAGACGATGGTCGCGTGGTTCGATCAGATCGGCAAAATCGCACGAAAGCGGTTCGCTGGTGTGCCACGCGCGCTCCACATTGAATCGCGGATCCAGCAGGTAGAACCCGTGAAAGCCGCTTCGCGGTGGGGACCGCCGATCGCCGTCGCGAGTCGGCGCGACCGTGATTTCGAGTGCGATTTGGTGCGTCAGCCGCTGAAGTTCGTCGGCGAGTTCTCCCGGAGCGGGCTCGGGAGGTGATGAGAGCTGCACGATCAACGCGAGGGATTTGCCGGTGCCGGCGGGCGTCGCAACGCCGATCACCGACGGCGCGTCTGCGGCCGGCGGTACCGTAGCCTGCAGCACGACCGGGCCTTGAGTGACCGGAAAGGGCACCTTGCACAGGAGCGAAAGGGCGAGACGACCGCCTATTTCCGATCGCGAAACGTCGTAATCGAGTAGGTCACCCTCGACGTCGAACAGACCGAGGGCCCAGCCCTTGCCGTTTACCAGTCCGACGACACGCCGAAGGAGCGCCTCGATACGCTTTTTACGCGATCGATCGAGCCCTTCGAAACCTGTTACCGCGACCGGAGAAACTCCGACCGTCCTTGCAGCCATCCGACACGTCCCCCGAGTCGCGAAATACATCGCGGGCTTCCGACCACCAACCGGCATTCTTAACGCACGGCTGCTTGTAAGGCAACCCGAAGCGGCCGGCCGGGCCATTCCCTTACCCGACGTTCGTCGTAATGCCTCTATCGTAGGAAACGGTTGCAAGCGTACCATTGGTTCCCTGAGAATCCCCTGCGGATCCGACCATGTCGATCATCGGCCGCACGTCGAAACCTCTCGCCAGTGCCTCGATCGATTCGATGACCACGCGGCGCTTCGTTTCGGGATTCATGGCCATGGCCGGGAAGAACGCCAGCTCCCGGCACTCGTCGCCAGACAGAAAATCGAGCGGATGCAGCAGAATCGACGGTTCCGTGCCGGTCAGCTTGCACCATTGGAGCGCCGTTCGAAAATACGCCAGAGCCGCCGCGGGCGATATCGTCGAAGCGTACAGGACGTAGCTAATGTGAATCGGGACGCGGAAGAACGGAAACGTCGTGACGGGAATCTCCGTAATCGAACCGTTTTGCAGACGGATCGTGTGTTGCCGATTCGGCCGAAATCCGTCTGCGAATCCACCGAAAAGGTCCTCTCGTTCTCGCCGATCGGCTTCGCTGAGCTTCGCACTGCGGAAGTAGTACGCTCGCGCCAGCGGGCCGATGAACGTCGGGAGCGACGACGCGTCGTACAGATATCCGCGTCGCACGAGCGTCTGCAGAATCGATTCGGACCGCGTAAAGCCGGGTCCGCGAAAACCTCGCGGCCGCTGCCCGGTCACCTTCTCGATGCATTCCTCAGCACACGCAAGCTCGCTCTCTATCGCGCTTTCGCTGCGTTGGTGCATCCACGGCTCGTGATGGTGTGAGTGGTTGCCGATTTCATGCCCGCGGCGAGCGATCTCGGCGAAAATCTCGGCATGCTCCGGCAATGCGGCGTCTTGACCCACCAGGAAAAACGTTATCCGCAACCCGAGCTTGTCGAGAAGGTCGAGCACGCGCGGAACCAGGAGGTTGTGATACGACGGAAACGATTTCCAAGCCGCGTCCCCGTGGGTTTTCATGTACGACCATTGGTTGTCGAGGTCGAGCGATAGCGAGGCCCTCATGCGACCGCAGCGGCCTGGTCGACCGGTTGCGCTTGCGCGAGTAACGACGGCATCAAGCTGTGAGCGAGTTTGACGGTCTCGTTAACGTTGAGCGTTCCGTTGACGATGTGAGCGCTGTTCGCCATAAATAATCCTTCGATAGTCGTCTCGATTGGAGGCAGGCGTTCCGAATAGCCCAGAGTCGGAATCGGGAAAACGAACGGCACTCGAGAGACTCGAAATGCGCGAACGGAGCTACGGCGAAACGCCGGGTGCATTCGCTCCAGGGCCGACAGGAACGCGTTTTCGATTTCGTCGTCGGACATGCAAAATGCCGGATCGTCGGACGACACGTACTTTGGCAGATAGATTAACGATTGGCCTTTGAACTCGCTCCGGTCCACCAGTGCACTCATTTCGATGACGGCGGTGAACGGAATCGAGGCATCGGCGATGTTCGTGATGTAATACGAGGTCAGCGGCGTGTCGGTCAAAAGCGAAGCGCAGATAATCCCTTGGTACTCGACGCCTTCGCAAAGCGCGCGCTCGCGGGGGGTTAGGCCCGGACACAGCCGAGCGGCCAGCGGCGCCGCCAACGTGACGACGACGCGATCGAATACGCTGGTTTCGCCCGCGGAAACGACGGCGACGCCGTTCGTGGCGGATTCGATCCGCTCGATCCGGCACGACGTCCGAATCGCGACGTTCCGAGCCGAAAGCCTCTCTTCGAATCGACGCAGCGTTCGGTCGTAGCCGTTTCGAACGTAGCCGAAGAGTTCGCGTTTCGGTCCGCTTCCGCGTGCGGCATACATGCGAGCGATGATGGCCCAGATAAACGCCGCCGACGCGCGCGTCGCATGCGGTCCCAGTTTCGCCCGCAGAAGCGGCAGCCAAATGCGCTCGACGGTCGTTCGCCCGCAATGCCGCGTGAGCCACTCGACGGCCGTTAGTCGCTCCAACGGGCGCCAGTCTTTGATTCGCGAGGCTTTGAGGATGGTCGCCGCCAGTCGCACCTTTTGCAGCGGCGACAACGGCGGAAACCGCGCGTAATCGGCCGCTCCCGAAAACGAGTGCATCTTTCCATCGACGAAGAAGCCGGTGCCGGTCTTCACCCATTGCAAATCCGGCTCGAGATCGAGCTCGTGCAAGAGCTGTCGCAGGGCAAGATCGCTTTGGAGCGTCACGTGATAGTGCCGATCCCAAACGACGTCGCCGACCTGCCACGGGCCGGCGAGTCCGCCGCAACGCGGAGCCCCTTCCAGGATGGTTACGTCGTGGCCGGCCTTCGAAAGATCCCACGCGAGGGTCATTCCGAGTAAACCGCCGCCGACGATTCCAAATCGCATCAGATCAGCGCCGCTTCGGTGACTCTGGTACCTTCGAGAACGTATTCGGCATCGCACGTGTGGCAGCGCAGTTCGCGGCGGCCTTCTGCGGTCGTCAGGCGCACCAGGGTGCGCCCGCAGGTGCAGGCAAATCCGACCGGCTTTGCCGGATTACCCGCAACGATGCAAAAATCCGGAACGTCGCGCGTTACGACGGAGCCCATGCCCACCATTGCAAAGCGCCCGATTCGCAGGCCCGGTCCGATCGTCGCCTGAGCGCCGATCGTAGCGCCTTCGCACACCAACGTTTTCAGCGTCTTCTCATCGGGGTCCGAAGACAACAAGCGATCCAGTTGGGGATTCGTCGCTCGCGGACACCGGTCGTTGGTGAATACGACGCCCGCGGCGATCATGACGCCTCGCTCGATCGTTACGGCGGTACAGACGTACACGAAGGCGTTTATTTTTACCAGATCGCCGATTTCGACGCCGTATGCGATGTAGGACTTCTCCCCGATGATGCAGTCCGCGCCGATGCGCGTGGAGTGGCGGATGTGAACGTTGTCCCAAATGGCCGTGTTACGTCCGATGACGACGCCCGGTTCGACGTTCGCTGTAGGGTGGACGGTCATATGTTACGACGCCGCCGCCTCGCGCGTGACCCGCAGCGGAGCGATTTCGAGATCTTCGAGGTGCGTACCGATGCGCTCCCAGCGCGCTCTTTCCAGCGCCGCATATGCGGCCTGAATAACCTTGACCGAGGCTAGGCCGTCGTCGGCCGTTACGACGAGACGGTCGGTGCCGTCGATCGCGTCGCAGAAGTTGTTCAGTTGGTCGCGAAACGCTTGGATCTTGTCGTAGCCGCTCCCGAAAACGTGCCAGTCGCTCTCTCCGCGCCGGCGAAAGCGCGACTCTCTCCATCCGACCAGAATCGTGCCGAGGCTTCCGTACAGTCTCAAGAAGGTCTCGAGTTCTTTATCGATGCTCCACGAAAGATCCGAAGTTCCGACGACGCCGTCGTCGTTATGGACGAATAGCCGCACGGTGTCTTCGACGGCCAAGCCCTGCATGCGGCGCCCTTCGACGACCTGAATGTCGCACAGATTGCCCAGGAAATACCGCAGAACGTCGACCGCGTGCGTCCCGTTGTCGATGAGCACCCCTCCGCCGCTCACCGCGGCGTTTGAGTTCCAGCGATTGCGCATGTCGACGTGCGATGCGAAGGCGTTCTCCGCAAAAACCAACTCCCCGATGGTGCCCGACGCGAGCAGCTCTCGCGCCTTACGGACGTCGGCCGCGTACCGAAACTTCGAAGCCATCGTGAGAATGGCGCCGCTGCGCTGCGCGGTCGTCACCATGCGTTGGGCGGCGGCGACGCTCACCGCGAGCGGTTTCTCGCACAGCACGTGTTTGCCGTTTTGAAGGAGCTCGCAGGTGATGGTTTCGTGCGACACCGGCGGCGTACACACGACTGCCGCATCGAAGTCCGCGCCGGCGAGCAAGTGCCGCGTCGTGGGATAGGCGGGGCAGCCTACGCGCCGCGCGTATTCCTTGGCCGCCGCGGCTTCCACGTCGCACACCGCGACGATGGCGGCGTTCTCCACCGACGCGAAGGCGGTTTCGTAGGCACGCGCGATTGCGCCGGCGCCGACGATTGCAAAACGTTTCTTCTTCACGAGGCTACCTCACAGGTTAGATCGGCGGCGGCCGACGAGATCGCGTTGGCGATGTATCGCACGTCGTCTTCGTCGTAGAGGTCGTTCCAGGGTACTACGAGGATGCGCTCGAGTGCGGCCAGCGTCCCAGGATAGCTTGCCGGGTTATAGTCGAGCGCTTCGGGGCGCGCGAGGTTAAACGGATATCCGCTGCTGCCGAAGGTCTTACGGCGCGCAAAGACCTCGCACATGAACGCCGGTTTCTGAATGTAACGCGGCGCACAGGCGATGCCGCGTTCCTTCAAGTGTTTTGCCATCTCGAGAACCGCGTCTTTCGGCAGCGAGGCGTCCGTCCTGATGCAGTACTTCCAGTAGCTGTGCTGCGCGCCGCGCAAAATCGTCGGCGTCACGATGCCGTGCACGTCGCTAAGCATTTCGGTCAGGATTCCGGCGAGCATCCGGCGTCGCGCTACGACGGCCGGAAGCTTATCGAGCTGCGCGCACGCCACGCTTCCGCACAGTTCCGACATGCGGTAGTTCAGGGCGAGAAAGTAATGATCGGGGTGCTGATCGCCGTAGCCCCACGCCTTGTTGATGAAGAGGAACATCCGCCTGGCGAGCTGCGGATCGTCGGTGACGACGAGGCCGCCCTCGCCCGTGGTGATGTGCTTGCCCTGCTGAAGGCTAAAGCAGCCGATGCTGCCGATCGTTCCGACGAACTGTCCGTTATAGCTCGAGAGGAAAGCTTGGGCGCAGTCCTCGATTACGGGGATGCCGGCGTCTTTGGCGAGCGCGACGATCCTCGGCATTTCGCAAGGGTTCCCGAACAAATGGGTCACGACGATGGCCTTGGTTCGATCGCTCATGCGATCGGCAATCGTCGAGGCGGTCACGTTGCACGTCCGCGGATCGACGTCGGCGAATACCGGAATCGCGCCCTGGTAGAGAATCGGCGAAAGCGCGCCCATGTCGGTAATCGGCGTCGTAATCACTTCGTCTCCGGGTTCGAGATCGAGCGCCGCTATCGCGCAGTGGATGGCCGCAGTCCCCGACGAGCACGCGTATGCGTATTTTGCACCCATCATGGATGCAAACCGCGACTCGAGCTGCGAAACGAACTGGCCTTTCGTGCTGGTTAGCGTTCCGCTTCGGAGAGCGGCGGTGACTGCGGCGATTTCTTCGTCGCCCAGAGTCCGTCCCGATGCGTCCTGATCGGACGGTAGGACTCTATGCGGTGTGGGTTGGAACGTTAAGGCCATTATTGTTCTTTACTCCATTCGATCGGTAGCGGCGTTTTTGGTTAAACTTTTGACGGATAAACGCGGTAATTTGACCCGTAAAGAGCGCGAGGCTCGTATATTGGACGACGATGGTTGCAGTGGTGCCGATTGCCAGGGTGGCGCGGCTTACGCGAAAAGCGAGCAGCAGAGCGACGACCAGAGGCAGCAATCCGGGAAATAGCCCGGGAAGCGCGAGCCAGAGCGCGGGACGGTAACGGCACCCTAGAAGCACCGTCGCCCCGATCTGCGATGCGATCCGCGCGAGGTTGATGCGCCGGCCGCCGTTGCGTCGCGCTTCGCTCCACTCGAGCGTTGCGGGGACTTCGACGACTCGCATGTTCAGCCGCAGCGCGCACAGCAGCATCTCGGCGATGGCCACCATTCTGTCGCCGCGAAACTCCAAACGGCGAAGGGCGGCCACGCGGTAGGCGCGCACCATGCACGTCAAGGTCGCGTAGCGTCCGTTCGTCGCGAGCGACAGGAAACGATTCGCTTCCCGGCTCAGCAACCGGCGCAGCACCGGAACGTTGAGCACGCTTCCGCCGAGGGCGTATGGCGATGCCAGCGCGACGTCGGCTCGCTCGATTACCAGAGCCTCGATCAGCTGCATGGCGGTTGCCGGCGAATAACTGAGATCGGCGTCCAAGACGACCGCGAGGTCCGTGCTGACGTTGTCGAAAGCGGTGCGCAGCGCGGCGCCGAGACCCCGATTTTCTTCGTGCCTGAGAACGCGAACTCGCCTGCACCGGCGCGCGAACGCCTCGGCCACGGCAAGGGTGTGGTCGTCGCTACCGTCGTCGACGATGAGGTATGAGAACTCGTACGTCCCGCCGTGCGATGCGAAATACGTCGCCATCGCCGTCAGTGCGTCGGCAAGACCGGGTCCTTCGTTGTAGGCCGGTACGATGACCGTTACGCCGTTCATGCCGACCCCGCCATCAGCGCGCGCATACGCACGAAGTAGTCGTCGTAATCGCTGATCGTCACCACGTCCTTGTTCACGACGACGCCAAGCACGTTATCGATACCGAAGAGTTTCAGTTGATCGACGGCCTTGCGTGCGTCGCTTTCGTCGGTTCCGTTGGCGGCGACGACCAGGAGCGAACCGTCGGTGTGCGCGGCGACCATCAGGCCGTCGGATACGGCCGAGAGAGCCGGCGTGTCGACGATCACGGTCTCGTAGGCCACCCGCGCTTTGCCGAGCAGGGCTTCGAACTGCGAGTTTAGCAGCCGCACCGGTGCGAGCGAATCCGGACCGCTGGTGAGGATGTCGAGGCCGGGCGCGAGATGCTGGACCGCTTCGTGCATCGACATAGAGCCGTCGAGCACGTTGCTCAAACCGGCGGTATTGGGGCAAGCGGCTTTTTCGTGCAGCGTCGGCTGGCGAAGGTCTGCGTCGATCAGCAGAACGCCCGGGTTCAGCGTCGATAAACTCTTGGCGAGGTTGAGCGCGACCGTAGACTTGCCTTCGCCACGACGGGCGCTCAAAACCGCGAGACTTCTCAAGCGACGCCTATTTGTGTGATGCAGCGTCACGCAGAGATGCAGGAACGCTTCCACGGTCATCGCTTGGACAGACGGAAGCATACGCGGATTCTTGACCTCGAACTCGGGAATTCGCGCGACGACCGGCAGTCCCAGCAGACCGGCGACGTTGGCGCCGGCGGCCCGGCGTTCGATCACGTCGAGAACGTAGACGACCGCCAGTCCGAGAAGCAGGCCGACCGCGAGCGCGATCGCCAGGTTCATGGACAAGCTCGGACGCTTTATGGCCGCGTCGGCGCTCGCGGGCTGAACGATGATGATGTCGCTAATCGCCGTCGAGCCGGCAACCAGCGCGTCGCTATATTTTTGTTCGAGCGCGTTGTAGACGTTTGCGGCGCGTTTTGCGTCCTCTTGTACGGCGGCAAACTGCACGGCTTGTTGCGGCAGCGACTTGACGTCGGCGCGATAGGCGCGCCGCTGCGTACGCAGCGAACGCACTTGCGCCTGATCGCCTTGAATGCGAGCCCGATAGGTCGCCGCTTGTTGCTGCAACGATTGATAGAGCGGATTGGGCGCCACCGTCGTCTCGCTTACGACGGCCGAAGGTTGAGCCGCGATTTGTGCGATGATCGCCGCGCGCTGCTGCTGAAGCGAGATGACGGTCGGGTGCGCCGGCGTATACTTTTGCTGAGCCGTCGCGAGCTGGGTTTCGACGTCGGCGAGTTTCGACCGCAGGTCGGAAGAAACGGGGTTACGCTGCACCTGCTGGGCGCTGTCGACGGTGACGGAGAGCGCGCCCATTTGGCCCGATGCGCTGGCGAGAAGTGCCTTCGCCTCACTCGCGTCGACGGTCAACTGGTCGATGCGCTGATCGATGGTGCCGACGCGCGATACCACGTCCTGCTCGTGTGACGTCGCGTCCATATAACCGTGGGCCGATTGAAATTGCGCGAGTTGGGCAGCGGTCGTCCGCATGCGATCGCGGGCGCTCGGCAGCTCCTTAGATAAGTAACCGATTGCCGAAACCGCTTCGGAACGGACGAAATCGCGCTCCTCGTCGACGAAGGCGCTCGAAAACGCATTGGCGACCTGCGCGGACTCATCGGGCGTCTTCCCGCTGACGTTGAGATTGAGGAGCGCGGTATTGGCGATCGGGCGTACGCTTACTCTGCCTAGCAGCTCTTTCGGCGTGATCGTAAGGTTGAGTTGCTTGATGACGGTCGACGCGATATCGCGCTGCTGCGCCAGCGCCGCGAAGGTTTCGGCCGACTGGACTCCGCTCTGCAGCACCAGGGCGTTGAGGACCGGAAGGGTCGTGCTGTTATCGGAGGTCGCAACGTTCGTATCGGACCGGCCAGCGAGCATTCGCACCGTCGTCGTGTACGATTTCGGCGTCAAAATGGTGACGATCGCAACCAGTGCGACGAATCCACCCGCCACCGCGGCAAATACGCGCCAACGTTTTACAAGGGCGGAATACAGGCGTTCGAGGTCGCGTTTGTCGTCTGTCCGGTCCGGTTGCGCTTCGTACTGCGTCAACGAGGCCGGGCCCCCGAACCGCGCTATATTTGGCATCGTGCTCAAATAGTACGCTGCGAAGGGGCCGCTCCATAAGGACGACACTGCTCAAAGGTTGGGACCTTCGATGGAGGGACTTGTGTCCTTTTCTCCGTGAGTCACGCCGCGTAGTGCTAACGGCACTCCGAGCCCGGCTCCCCGACGCGTATCATTTGAACATTCATGGCAACCCGTATCGTCGAGCGCCCGGCTCCCCAACAGAAATCAATTACTCGGGGCGCACCTCGCGCATTCCCGGCGAGGTGGGTCGCGATCTTGGTGATCACCGACGTCACGCTGTTCGTCATCGCTTCGTGTCTCGGCGCTCTGATCGGCTTCCATCACTGGCAGTCGCCGAGAATCGTCGGGCACCTTCTCATCGCCGAAGTTCTTTACGTTGCGCTTTGGGTGATCGTTTTCGATCGTTTGGGCTTGTATCGGCGCACGTACGCCTTATCGATGAAGGACGAGCTCTACTATACGATCGCGGCGTTAATGCTGGGAACCGTCCCGCAACTCGTCCTCTTTACGATCTATCCGGGGATCTCGACCTCGCGTATCGCGCTGATCTTCGCGCTGGCGTTTTCAATCGTCCTGGTCGGCTCGTCCCGAGCGATGCTGCACCGTATCCGGCACAACGAATGGTTCAAGGGCCGGCGCAGGGTTAGCCTCGTCGGAACGTCCGACCACATCGACCGAGTTCTCGAAAGCCTGGAGCTGCCCGACGATGCGGAGACTCAACTCATCGTCGTCGACGACATTGCCGAGGCTATCGGCCAGATCGACCTCAGTCGCGATCCGGAACTCCAACGCATCGAGTGGTTCAACCACGCGCGCAGATGGGGTTGCGACGCGCTCATCCTGACCGAGATGATTCCGTCGCACCTGCTCGCTCACGTTCTCGAGGTCGCCGCGTCGGAAAGAATTCGTTTAGCCTTCGCGCCGCCCACGGTCATCCGCTATTGCTACGACCTCAGCCTTCAGACCGACGGACGGCAAGTGCTTATCGTTCCGGCGCGTCTGCGCGCGTGCTCGCCGCGTGCTCAGCTCGTTAAGCGGCTGATGGACGTCGCGTTTGGAAGCCTCGCCCTGATTCTCTTCTCGCCGGTCATGCTGGTGGCCGCAGTCGCCATCGTCATCGATTCCGGCTGGCCGATCTTGTATTCGCAAGAGCGGGCCGGCATGGGCGGCAAGGCGTTTCGAATTCTGAAATTTCGCTCGATGCGACCAGACGCGGAGAGCACGATCGGCGCCGTGTGGGCCACCGACAACGATCCACGAAAAACCCGCATCGGCGCGTTCTTGCGGCGTTTCAGCATCGACGAACTTCCGCAACTGTTCAACGTGTTGCGCGGCGATATGTCGCTGGTCGGGCCCCGGCCCGAGCGGCCCATGTTCGTCGATCTCTTCCGGGCGACGCTGGCGCGTTACGATCAGCGACACTTGGTGCGCCCGGGAATCACCGGTTGGTCGCACGTCCACATGAAGCGCAACGTCGACACGTCGGCGGCCGGCGAACGGCTCGCCTACGATCTCCAATATCTCGAAAACTGGTCGCCCTATCTGGACGTTGCGGTGCTGTTCCAAACGCTCTGCGAGTTTCTCTTCCATCGAGCCGCATGACCGCAGCCGTGCGCGTTCTCCACATCCTGCCGTCGATCCGCGGTTACGGTGCCGAGCGGCTTATCGTCGATCTCCTCGGGCACTTGTCGTCGCCGGATATCGATGCCGCGCTGCTCACGATTTACGAGCCTCCCGCCGATTTGCGGCAAAGGTTGACGTTTCCGTTGCTGCATGCCGGCCGGCGAGATCGCCGCGACCGAGCGTTCATCTGGCAAATGACGCGCGAAATACGGCGCTTCAAACCGGATATCGTTCACACTCACACCCACGTGGGCAAATACTGGGGACGCTTTGCGGCCTTACTCGCGGGCGCGCGATGCATCGTTCATACCGAGCATAATCCCTGCGACGTGCGCCGCACGCGGCTCGAACGCGCGGCCGATTGGCTGCTGCATCGGATGACCGCGCGCGTCGTGACGTTCTTTAGCGAGCAGGTTGCCGCGCTAAGCCGCCAAGAGCGCCTGCCGGCCGGCAAGATGCTCGCAATTCAAAACGGCGTAACCCTGGTCGACGGTCACGAAGACCGGACTCTCGCTCGCGAGCGGCTGGCGGTCGGCGACGACGAGTTCGCGATCGCGCTGGTCGGGCGCATGGAATATCAAAAAAATCACGCGTTAGCGCTGCGCGCCTTTTCCGCGCTCGAACCGGCGACGCGCGAGCGCTCGGTATTGCTGTTCGTGGGCGCGGGCGAGAACGAACCCATGCTACGCGATCTCGCAACCGAGTTGGGAATTGCGGGCCGCGTCCGCTTTCTCGGCTACCGTACCGACGTCGCTTCGATCTTGCCCGGAGCGGACGTGCTGCTGATGACTTCGTGGTTCGAAGGCATGCCGTTAGCGTTGATCGAGGCGATGCTCGCGAAAGTGCCGATCGTCACGACACCGTGGCTAGGCGCCTCCGATATGCTCGACCACGGACGCTACGGTCTCATCGCCGACGGCTTCGCGCCGGAACACCTTGCCGCTCAGATCGAACGTGCGCGCGAAAATCCGGAACTTCGGCGCACCCTTGCCGAGCGCGCCGAGCGGCACGCGCGCGAGGCATACGATATCAAACGCACCGCCGACGCGCACCGGACGATGTACCTGCGCTTGTGTGGTTCCAGCTCGTGAGCCGTCGCGCCAAGCGCTTAATCGTCGTCACCTCACGCTTTCCGTTTGGAGCTCAGGAAGCGTACTTGACGTCGGAACTCGACGAACTCGTGCGGTATTTCGATCGCGTCGTGGTGGTGCCGGTTCGCCCGCCCCGGCAGCCGGCCCGGCATCGCGTTCCCGAAGGCGTCGAAGTTCTGGCGTGGCCGCTCGTGAGCGCGGACTTACTGCGGCGGGCGGCACGAACCGTGGTCGAGCGGCCGGCCGCCACGATTGGGGCGATCGGACAGTTGATGGCCTCGCGCGATCCCGGCTTCGCAAAGAACGCCACGGTCCTGGTGAAAGCGTTGGCGCTGGCGGACTGGGCGAGGGAGCACCGCTTCGACCACGTCCATGCGTATTGGATGTCGACTCCGTCCACGGTCGCGATGGTGGCGGCGCTCGCAAGCGACGCGCTTTGGAGCGCGACGGCGCACCGGTGGGATATTTACGAACGCAACGCGTTCGACGTCAAACAACGTAGCGTTTCGTTCGTGCGGGCGATATCGGACCGCGGAGAACGCGATCTGCGAGCGAGGATGCCGGCCCTGAACGGACGCATTCGCCGGCTGCGCCTCGGGACCGTCGTGCCCGATCGCGTAACGCAGGTGCGTCCCAACGACGCCGAGTTTCGCATCGTGTGCCCGGCGGCATTCGTTCCCGTGAAGGGTCATAAGGTTCTCTTCGCCGCCCTGGCGAGACTGCGCCGTTCCAACATCCCGGTTCGCTGCACCCTGTACGGCGCGGGACCGATGCAAGCCGAACTCGAGGCCGAGGTTGATTTTCTGGAACTCCGAGACGCCGTGCGCTTCGGAGGGTTCATCGCCCGAGACGCGCTGCACAATGCGTATCGGCTCGGGTGGTTCTCGGCCGTCGTGCTGGCGAGCCGCTCGGCCGGTGAAAAGATGATGGAGGGCGTGCCCTCGGCGCTGCTCGAGGCGATGGCCCTCGGCGTGCCGGTGGTCGCAACCGATTCGGGCAGCGTCGGCGAGTTACTCGGCGACGGCTGCGGATTGCTCGTGAAGCCGGACGATCCGGACGCGTTGGCCGCAGCGCTTTTAGACGTCTATCTCAATCCGGACGCGGCCCGCGATCGCGCGGGACGCGCGTACGATCTCGTGTCGGCGCGCCACGACGTGCGCACTCAAATGCGCGAGCTCGCATCTGCCTTCGAACGAAAGGGTCAAGAGTGAACGTAGCGGTTATCGGCCTCGGTTACATTGGACTGCCGACGGCGGCGCTTTTCGCGCGCAGCGGCCACCGAGTGTACGGATACGATGCCAATCCAAACCTGCGTCGCAGCTTACAGCGCGGCGAAATCGCCACGAACGAAAGCGCCGTGCGCCAAGCCGTGATGGAAGCCCTCGCCAGCGGCCACCTGCACGTCGTCGACCGGGTTCCGACCGCTCGGGCGTACGTTCTGTGTCTTCCCACGCCGACGCACGAAGGAAAACCGGATCTTCGCTACGTGGAGGCGGCGGCCGACGCGGTCGCGGCGGTGGCCGAACCTCACTCGCTGCTGGTGCTGGAATCGACGGTGCCCCCCGGTGCCACCGAACGAATTTTCGAGCGAGCCTTGCACCGAGCCGGTAAATCGATCGACGACTATCACGTGGCCCACTGTCCCGAACGCGTCATCCCGGGTGCGATTATCGAAGAGTTGCGTAGCAACGCGCGGGTGGTCGGCGGTCGCACCCTTCGCGACGGCGAAATCGTCCGCGATCTCTACTCGTCGTTCTGCGAAGGTCCGATCGCGCTAGCGTCGACGGCCGGTGCGGAGTTCGTCAAGATCGTGGAGAACACGTTTCGCGACGTCAACATCGCCTTTGCGAACGAGCTTTCGATTATCGCCGAAGAACTCGGCGTCGACGTTTGGGAAACGATCGAACTAGCGAACAAGCATCCGCGGGTCAACATCTTGAATCCGGGCCCCGGAGTCGGCGGACACTGCATTCCGGTCGACCCGCAATTTCTCTCAAACGCCAGCCCGTTCATCAGCGAGCTCATTCAATCTGCCCGGCGCGTCAACGATCGAATGCCGTACCACATCGTACACCGGATCGCCGAAATGGTGGGCCCGGCACGGGGCCGCAAGATCGCGCTGCTCGGCGCGGCCTACAAGGCCGACGTCGACGACGCGCGTGAAAGCCCGACCGCTCGCATCGTTGATTTGCTGCGCGAACGCGGGTATGCGACCGCCGTCTACGATCCGCTCGTCACGCGCTTTACCGAGCCTCTGTCTGAATCGCTCGAGCTCGCTGCGGCCGACGCCGATGCCTTGGTTTTGGTCACGCCGCACGCGGCGTTCCGAAGCATCCGTCCGGCGGAGATGGCCGCGCTGATGCGCACCGCACGGCTGATCGATACGCGAAACTTTTTTGCCGTCGAGGAGTGGCAGCGCTGCGGGTTCGAATGCTACCTATTGGGACGCCAGTTTGCCCCGCTCGTCCGGCAGGCCGTGGCGTGAGCGTGCTGCGCCGAGTGGCGTTGGGCTTCCCACTAACGTGGTCGCATCGCCGCGCGTACGGCTTTGAATCCTTGAGCGATCCGGGCGGATCCCCGTATTTCATCGAGTGGGATCCGGGAAACGGCGTATACGGCGAAGATTGGACGAGCGCGCCTCGCGATTCGAGCGGCGTGCTGCTGAGCGGACCCGAACGGTACTATCACGCCATCCGTATCGCTCAGTTTGCTTTGCACCGTTTCGGCGTGTGGCATCGTACCGGCGATCTCGACGCGCGTAAGGACTTTCTCGCGCAGGCCGCGTGGCTTCGAGATTGCCAACAGAACGACGGCATCCCCGGAACGTACCGGTTTGCCTTTCCGTGGCGCAAGTACGGCGCCGGAGTGGGGTGGACTTCGGCGATGGCGCAAGGCGAGGCGATCTCGGTGCTGTTGCGCGCGCATGGGATGCAAAAGGGCGCCGGATTCGACGCCGCCGCGCTGCGCGCTGCCGAACCGTTTCGAGCCGACATCGACCACGGCGGCGTCGTCTGGAAAACCGGCGAGGACGTCTTCTTCGAAGAGATCGCAAACCGGCACGCGCCGCACGTTCTCAACGGATGCATCTACGCGTTGTGGGGAGTCTGGGAGCTGTGGAAGCTCACCGGCGAGCCGTGGCTCGGCGACGTTTCGGAGCAGTCCGTGCAAACGCTTCGGCGGTGGCTACCGCGCTTCGATACTGGGTGGTGGACGCTCTACAGTCTTTTGCGCAGCTCGACCCGCCGGCCGCACGTCGCGACCCTGAAGTATCACGAGTTTCACATCGCGCAGATGCACGTGCTTTCCAAGATGTTCGACGAGACCTCGTTCGGCGATGCGGCCCTGCGATGGACGGCCTACACCGAAACGCGGGCGAGCCGGCGGCGCCTCTTGGGCGAGACGCTCGGCAGTCTTCCCGAACGATTCTTCAAACTCGATACGGTATCGGGAGGGGCTGCGACGTGAAGGTCGCGCTGATTACCCACTTTTTTCCGCCGGAGCCGGGGGCCGGATCGCTGCGCGTCGGCACGCTTGCCAAAGCGCTTGCGAATGCGGGGCACGACGTAACGGTAGTCACCAGCTACCCGTCGTTTCCTCGGGGCCGGTTCGCCGATGGGCGGCGACCCGTCGTGCGCGTCGACGAGGGCGACGGGTTTCGGATCGTCCGGCTGTTTTCGGTCTTGATTCCCGGCATGCCGGGCGCGCGGCTGGTGCACTGGCTCACGGCCGCGCTTTCGGAGTCGCTATACATGATCGGCACGAAACAGCGCTACGACGTCGTGATCGTCAGTTCGCCGCCGATTACGGTGACGGTACCCGGTTTGGTCGGGGCGGCCCGGCACGGCGCGCGGTTCGTCGTCGACGTGCGCGACGTATTCCCGGACATCGCGATCGCGATGGGCGTTTGGAAGTCCGACGGCTTCTTCGCCCGTACGATCGAACGATTCGTCCGCTTCTTATACAGCCGCGCCGATCTGGTCTCAGTGGTCACGCCGACGGCACTGTCTCAAATCGCGCAGCGCGGCGTCGAGCCGTCCCGGCTCGTTCTCGCGCGCAATGCAGCCGAGAGAGTCCCCGACGTGCAGGCTCTCCCTCCGCGCGCCGACGGCTTCACCGCCGTGTACGCCGGAAATCTCGGCCTCACCACCGACATCGACGTCCTGGCGGATGCGGCCAAGCTGGTCGCAACAGACGACATTAGCATTGAAATCGTCGGTGACGGAGCCCAGCGGACGCGCCTCGACGAACGCGTGCGCACCGAAGGAATACGCAATCTCCGCCTCACCGGAAGTTTATCCCGCGCCGGTGCCATGGCGAAGGTAGCGAACGCGGACGTTTCGATCATTCCGTTGCGCAAAGGGATCGAAGAAAGCATCCCGACCAAGCTCTACGACGCATTGTCGGTGGGTTGCCCGGTCATCGTGGCGGCCGGCGGAGAGGCCCAATCGGAAGGTGCGTCGCTCGGCGCGGTATGTACTCCGGCCGGAGACGCGGGCGCGTTAGCCGACGCGCTGCGTCAGCTCTCGCTGCTCGATAAGGTCGCGCTGCGCGAACTCGGCAATAAGGGCAAGGAGCTCGTTTTGAGCCGGGCCGACAGGTCGGATATCATGGCGGATCTGGCCGGACGCATCGCGGCGCTCTGCTGAGCGACGGCCACGTTTCGCAGCAACGCCACCATCGCAAAGACGAGCCACGCGTACTTGTATTGGAAGAGGTCGATCGTCATCGAGACGACGAGGATGGCGAGCAAACTCGATTCCAGCACGATCCGATAGTCGTAAAACTCGCTGTTCGAATCGATGTCGCGCAAAGAGCGAAACTGTGCGACGAAAAAGCCGGCTATCAGCACGATGCCGACGATCCCCAGTTCGACCAGATAGTGCAGCACGAGATTGTGCGCCGGGCTATCCCAGCCGTAGGGGTAGGGCTGGTGAATGCTGAGATAGTAGATGTTGAAGGCCTCGGTAAAGTTTCCGATACCGTAACCCTGCAGAAACCGATGTTTCGCCGCTTCGATCGCGACGGCCCAAATCGACGTTCGCCCCGAGCCGCCGGTTTGCAACGCGCTTGAAAAGCGCAAGAATACCGAGGTCTGGACGGTGGCGACGACGACGAGAACGATGGCGATTCCGGCCGCCAGCCGAAACCGGTAGCGCGACCGCCAAAGATAGTACGCGGCGATGACGCCGATGGCCGTCAGGCCTTCGCGCGAGCCGCTCAACATAACCGCAGCGACCAGCAAGGCGAGGGCCGCGACGCAGAGGATCCTGGTGAAGAATCGCTTGGCACGCAGCGCCCACATCGCGACGATCGCCACCGGGAACAGCAGCGCATCCGAAAAGTGGTTCGGGTCGATGTGATAATCGCCGACCTGAATGACGAGCCGTCGCATCGTAAGGGCTTCTTGCCCAAACGACGGGTCGTGATAGAACAGATTCGCGCCGTAAGCGGCCGCGCACACACCGCCGATAACGATCAGAAACAACAGCATCCGAAACTGCGCCCGCGAAATCGGAACCATGGTGAGCACCGCGTAGAGCAGCATCAGGCCCGCGTAGGTCGGGATCATTTGCAGGGCGGCCTTCTGATCGACGGCCCACAGGCAGCTGGCGAGCATCCAAACGACGAGCGCGCACAACACCTGCACCGGCTTGCTCGCCAGGCTGAAACGCCGCCGGCGCACGACCCAGAATAGCAAGAATGCGCCCGCGACCACGCCGAGGAGCTTGGTTAAGGTACCGAACGAGCCGGTGTTCAGTACGTTGTCGAACGGCACGAGCAAGACGAACAAGCCGAACAACGAATCGAGCGGCCATCGCAACGCGGCATAGATCCCCGCCGTTCCCAAGACCGCCGCGCAGACGAGCGCACCGGCCCCCGTGTTGCCGACGAGCAGAAGAAAGGCCGCCGCGCCCATGAGCGCGATGGCTGCGAGCGCGGCTCGTGGCTCGATTTGCGTGGTTGGTGTGGCCATCCGGGTCCTTCGAATATACGGTACGTGTGCCGCGGCGTCGAGAAGCGAAAGTCCCACCGACAGGGGCGAAGGATAGATTGCGTGGACCACCGCGCGTTTTAGACTACCTAGGTGCCCCCCCACTTTTGGTCGTGGCAGCTGCTGCTGGCCATCGTTCTCAATTGCGCCGTCCAAGCGCTGGCGATCGCGGCGTACGCGGCGCGCCTTGCCGGCGCGCGCTCCGGCAGAGTGGCCACCGCTATTTCGCTCTTCAATATTTTTGCGACCAGCAGCCGCTTCGCGCAGATGTTTTACACACCGATGCTCGGCGCTCTCTCCGATCGCGCGGTCCCGGCGACGCTTGGCGTCTATCAATGGCAGCTACGCTCGATCATTCTTTCAGGGACGGTCGGGGCCGTCATCGGTACGCTGGCGATACCGACGTTCGTCATGTTCTATCTGCGCGCGATTCGATCGCTCGAGCGCAACGGCAGCATTCCCAAAGCCGCACTTGCGATGTTTCGACCGGCCACCATCGCGGCCGTGATAGGAGAAGTGAAGTTCGGCGTCGCGACGCGGTGGCGCGATCTTCCGTTCGGGCGCGTTCCGAAAGACGTGCTCATACTGAACGTGCTCGTTACGGCGGTATACGGTGCGGGTATCGCGGCCGCCGCCTATGCCAGCGTACTCAATCCGCAAGCGGCGCGAACCGCCGTTCTTTCCAGCGGCCTGGTCAACGGCTTCGCCACCATCGCCTACAACATCATCGTCGATCCGGCCTCGGCGCTGATTACCGACCGCGCAGTTCGCGGGGAGCGCTCGTTGGACGACGTGAAAGCCCTGGTCACCGGACTCTCGATGACGGCGGT
Organism: Vulcanimicrobiota bacterium; assembly: GCA_963786105.1. Taxonomy (GTDB): domain Bacteria; phylum Vulcanimicrobiota; class Vulcanimicrobiia; order Vulcanimicrobiales; family Vulcanimicrobiaceae; genus Tumulicola. The sequence continues at coordinate 119,328 of CAWAXX010000024.1, read as the reverse complement.
CATCGGTATGGTTCTCTCTCAGCTGGTCCTCGTGCCGGCCGCGATGCTGATCGAATTCGGCGCGACGATTATCACCGGCCGCTAACCGGCGCTCAATTTTCGCGTTGTCACTTAGTGGCCGGGTACGCGCTCGATCGTTGCGAGCGAAAGTACTTCGAAGTCCATTATGTGGATCGAGCCAAGCGCTGCCAGATCCGCACGGTTCCAATGGTTCGCCCCGTCTAACGCCAGTGCGTCGTACAACTCGTCCTCTCGTGCGGTATCCGCCAAGTATATGCCGTAGGTCTTCATCGCTCGAGCGATGGCCGCACTTTGCGGGCCAAAATGAGAGGTATCGAACGACGCCCGCAGCCGGAGACGAGCACCGTAAGGCAATTGATACCGCCCGCTTCCCTTAAACGGCAATCCGTCGGTGTCGCTAGCCGGTCGAACGAAACTCCATTGAGCGACGGTGCCCGCAGGAGCGGCCCAGTTTAGCGCGTGACCGATCGAGCCGCGCGCGACTTCTTCCCAGCGAACCATCCCAGCGTACAACGAAAGGCCGGATGCCATTGCCGAAGGCGTGCCCGGCGCCAGCGGAACGAAAGGACGGCGCAAGTTCCAGTGCGCGCCGCTGTACGCCGAGAGGACGCCTGCTGAAAACGTCGTCTGGTACGTCTCGTACAGCTCGCACGCGTGCGTTTGAACCACCATCGCGTGCGCGTCGCTCAGCGGCTCGATGTAAAAATTCGGGCGCCACGGATACGGTACCGGGAATTGATGGTACGGTACCTTTTGACGAACCGAGTACGCCGGCGTTGCGTCGTCGGCGAGGTTGACGAGCTCGGCTGGGTCGGCGGCCATCCAGAATCCGCCTCGGTCACCCGCGTCGACGATCGATCGTACGTACCGGTCGCTATTGGGGTCGACGGAAGCGTTGACAACGGAATTGGAATAGTAGCCGCCCGCTCCAAACAGTCCGCACGCAGTCAGCGCCGTAGCCAGAACCGCCGAACTTCCTAACGCCACGCGGACTCGACTTCTCCGCGAACCTCGCCATTGCTTTTTAGGCCGTCTTTAGGGAGCGTTTTGAATTGGCGGAAGCTTGAGCACGTCAAAGTCGCCGACGTGAATTTGCCCTAACGCCGAGAGGTCGATCGAATTCCAGGGATTGCTCCCATTGCTCGCATTTGCAAAGTAGATGCCGTTCGCACTCGAGCCGGTGTCCGACAGATAAATTCCGTACGTCTTCATCGCGTTAGCGACCATCGTCGCCTGAGGGCCCCAACCGTAGGTGCTAAAAGAGGCTTTCAGACGCAACCGCGCTCCGTATGGCAACTGGTATTGGCTCTTTCCGTTGAACTGCAAGTGATCCGTATCGCTTGCCGGCCAAACGAACCCGGTCTGCGCAACCGTATGCGCGATCGCCGACCAGTCGAGTGCGTGATCGATCGAGCCCGATTCGTAGTCTTCCCACTTTACCATTCCCGCAAAAAGCGAGAGGCCCGACGCCATGGCCGACGGATTGCCCGGAGCCAGCGGGACGAACCGAATCGTCATGTCCCAGTTCGCCCCGCTGTATGCGCTCAGCGTACCGTTGCTGTACGTCGTGGAGTACGACTCGTAGAGATGGCAGCTATCGGTCTGAACGACAATCGCGTGCGCGTCGCCCAGCGGCTCGATATAGAATCCCGACTGCCACGGGTACGGGACGGGAAATTGATGCCATTGGACTTTCTGGTGCACGGTGACCAACGGCGTTTGGTTATTGGCAAGATTCGCTTTCTCGACGCCGGTCGACGCGTAAAAACCCATGGTGTCGCCGGCCTGGATGACGGAACTAATGTACGCAGCGCTGTTTGGATCGAGAGGCCAATTCGTCACCGCATGAGCGTACGTATTCTTGAAGACGGGACAACCGTAAAATATAGAAGAAGGCCGTGCGCCCAAGGTCCCGGCACTTGCCGGCGATATCCGGCCGTTCGATTCCGGTGGCATACCGCCCGAACAGGCGGCGAGCAGAGCCGCGTTCACTACTGCCGCAAGGGACAAGAGCCGAATCCGAAATACGCGCACACCCATTTTTGCCTCGATGCCGCATCCCGCCGGCAGCTAGGTGGTGCTTGGTTGTAATCCAAGTCGAGGCAACGGTTCGCGCCGGCCGTCCGAGACTCATGCGTCGAAAGTCCCAGAGTATGGGACTTTCGACGCATTGAGCGATTGAACTACTTAGCGACTGCTTGGCGGTGCTACCAACGACCGCGCGGCAGCGTTTAGTTCGTGTCGACCGGAACGTGCGACGGCGATTGACGCTCGAAGTACGCCTTCGAGTATTTCGCTTGAATGGGCGTGAACGCACGCGGTTGTTGCGTGAAATCGAAAACGTCGTCGATGCTCGCCGCCCGTACGTCGCTGGTTCCCAACCGGGCGAGGCCCCAGACGTCTTCGACGAATTTTACGACGCTTCCGAACTCGTATTGCGTGTGCGACACGTAGCCGGCTTTAGCGTACGGCGAAACGACGATCATCGGGACGCGAAACCCGAGGCCGGCGTAGTCGAGTTGAGGCGGCGCTACGTGATCGTACCACCCGCCCCAGTCGTCCCACACGATGACGATGGCCGTCGAGTTCCAATACTTGCTTTGACCGACCGCGTTGACCACCTGGGCCACCCACGACGGGCCGGTATCCGTCTTTGCGAAGCTCGGATGGTCGGAGTTCTGTCCGTCGGGAATGACCCAAGAAACGGATGCAAGCTTACCCTTTGAAATGTCCTTGAAGATGCTCTTCTCGGGCGAAGAGATGTTCGACGTCCATTCCGGTCCGTTGCGAACCGCGCTGATGGCGTCGAAGGCGTCCCAATAGGCGCCGGCGAGACCTCCGGTAAACAGGGCGGGGGTATAGTATTTCCACGAAACGGACTTTGCGTCGAGCGTATCCCGCAGCGTTTCGTACGTGAAGCACGGGAATGGCCCATTCAGGGTGTACTGGCCTTGTGCGCTCAGCAAAGGCGTCGTGGTACCGGAAGGCGCGTCGCAGCCCCACGGCCCGTGCGACGGGAAATCGACGAGGGTATCGTTCTTGTCGAGAACGCTGTCCCCACGAATGAGATCCTGATGGGCGGAAAAGCTGCCGCTCGATTCGGAGGGGAACATGTGGTCGGCGAGGGCGTACTGCTGCGCCATCGACCAGTACGGCTGGATTTGTGACGGATCGACGTACGCGTAGGCACAACGCGGGCACGGAGCGGAATTGACGTACACCAGATTCCAACCGTCCATTTTTCCAGCGTCGTAATCCACTTGGAACGCCGCGAGGCTGTTCTCCAATTCCAGCCCGCTGTGCAGATTCTCCGACTTGAGTTTGACCCATTTGCCGGCACTGTTTTTGCCGCGCGTCGCACCGTCGGCATTCGGAAAGGTGGCGAAGAGATTGTCGAAACTGCGGTTTTCTTGCACGACGATCACGACGTGCTTGATGTAAGCTCCGTCGGTCGCATGTTTTTGCGACGCCGGCATGAGCGGTAAGCTCGACGCAGCGTGCAGGACTGAGTCGTTGCTGCTGCAGGCGCCGAGTGCGGCGGACAAGCAACAGAGAAACCAAAAATAATAACGTGACATTTATCGCAGTTTCTGCCGGCTGCGGCATCGCTTCCCGCGCCGCCGCGCAAAAATGAGGCGTTCGGCCCATATGCCGAGACGAAAGCCGCTGGTGCCGGCGACCGCGCCGTCAACGCACGGACGGCGGGCGTATCGGGATCGTAAACGTGACGGGCCGGCCGCACCGGTCGGTCCAGGTCGCGAGGCCCCACTTCGACGATCGTGCTACGAGGTCGGTATCGACGTGGATGGTACCGAATGCGCGGTACATCGCGGCCAGCGCTTCCCGGCGCGCCGCAGTGCCGGCGCCATCGACGAAGTGGACCGACGCCAGCGTCGAGTCGGCGTTGCTCGTGACGACCGCGTCGGCTCCGTCGAGCGACACTTCCCGCGATTCACATGGTGCCAGCGGAGATAACGCCGGCTTCGACGCCGATGCGACGTGCCGCGAACTCGTGCAGCCGGCGATGGTGAGCGCCAGCGTTATCGCGAGCAGCGCGTACGTCCGCATAGCGTAGTCGAAATCACTCCGGCGGCTTCGGGGCCGTGCTTCGCAGGTACAAGTCGCTAACCAATTTCTCCGGCACGACCGACGGCGCATCCATCATGAGGTCGCGCGCAACTTGATTTTTCGGAAACGCGATCACGTCGCGAATGTTCTCTTCGTGGCATGCCACCATGACGATGCGATCGATGCCCAGCGCCATTCCGCCATGCGGCGGGGCGCCGTACTCGAGAGCGCGGACGAAGAACCCGAACCGGTCCTCGATCTGCTCCGGGGTCAATCCGAGCATCTCGAAAATTTTCCGCTGCCATTCTGCCTTGTGAATGCGGATCGATCCCGATCCGAGTTCGTAGCCGTTGAGCACCATGTCGTAGTGCTGCGCGCGCATTTTGGTCGGATCGGTCTCGATCAGGTCCCACTGCCCGTGTGCCGGAGCGGTAAACGGGTGATGCGCCGGCGCGGGCTTGCCGGTCGCCTCGTCGATTTCGAGATATGGGAAGCCGGTTACCCAACAAAATGCGTATTGCGATCGATCGCGGAGGCCGCAGCGCTCGCCGACCTCGTTGCGCATTTTGCCGGCGACCGCGTAGGCTAGCTCGGGCCGGGGGTCGGCGAACAGCAGGATGGCGTCGCCGGTTTCTGCTCCAGCCGCCGCGCGCAATGCCTGGACGGTCGGTTCGTTCAGGAATTTCGCCGCCGACGACTTCACGCCGTCGTTACCCAGGGCTATCCAGACCATGCCCTTGGCGCCGAACTCTCGCGCCGATTCGGTCAAGGCATCGAAATCGCGGCGCGACAGCGACGCACCGCCGGGATACCGTAAAGCGACGACGGCGCCGCCGGCCTCGAGCGCGGACCGGAACACCACGAACTCCGTGTCGTCGAATACGTCGCCGGCGTCGGCGAGTTCGAGTCCAAAACGCAAGTCGGGCTTGTCGAGTCCGTATTTGGCGATCGCCTCCTCGTGGCTCAGGCGCGGGAACGCCGGCAGGTCGATGCCGAGTGCCGTCTTCCACACGTAACGCATGCACGACTCCATCGTTTCGAGCACGTCGTTCTCCGTACAGAACGACATCTCGACGTCGAGCTGCGTAAACTCCGGCTGACGGTCGGCACGCTGGTCCTCGTCGCGCATGCAGCGCGCGATTTGCATGTAACGGCCGAAACCGCCGATCATCAGAATCTGTTTGAGCATCTGCGGCGACTGCGGCAGCGCGTAGAAGGTTCCGGGATGGACGCGGCTGGGCACCAGATAATCGCGCGCGCCTTCCGGCGTCGATTTGATCAGCATCGGCGTTTCGATTTCGACGAAATCGCGGGCGTCGAAAAAATCCCGCATCGCCTTGACGATGCGATGGCGCACGCGCAAGTTCTCCTGCATGCGATTGCGGCGCAGATCGAGGTAGCGATATTCCAGGCGCAGATTTTCGTCCACCGCATCGTCGGCGTTTACCTGGAATGGCGGCACCTGCGAACGATTGAGGATGTCGAGCTCCTCGACGGCCACTTCGACCTCGCCGGTCGCCAGCCGCACGTTCTCGGTGCCGGCCGGACGCCGCCGCACGCTTCCGCGCACTTGCAAGACGTCCTCGTGCCGCAAGTGTTCGGCATCCCGGAAGCTCGGGTTTTGAGGGTCGAACACGATCTGCGTCACGCCGTCGCGATCGCGAAGGTCCACGAAGATGAGACCCCCGTGATCGCGCCGGCGATTGATCCAGCCGCATAGCTCCGCGCGCCGGCCTTCGTCGGACGCCCGTAACGCTCCGCACGACGTTCTGATCTTATCCATCGCTCTCTTTTTGGCCAGCCAGCGCCTCTTTGATGCCCGACACGTAATAGTACTGTTGCACGAGATCGCGTGCGAACTTCGAGCCGGCCGCGCGCTTATCGAAATAGCCCAGGAGCAGCGGCGCGTGCGTCAACACCGAGTGCAAACCCAAGGATACGGGCGTCATGCCGAGATTTAGCTTCACCGCAAAGTCTGGATGTTTGCGGTAGAACCGCACGGTGGACCGGCCGGCCAGTTTCATCTTTTCCTTCTGATCGTCGTGGCCGACGTCTTGACAATGGTAATTGATCGCTCGCGGCTCGTACACGACTTCCAGCCCGGCCTTCTCCAACCGGTAGCCGAGTTCCAGATCCTCGTGCCCGTAGCCGGTGAAACTCTCGTCGAAGCCACCCACCCGTTGAAGGTCGTCGCGACGCACCGACGCGTTACCGGTCAAAAAGTACAGCCACGACAGCCGTTTGCGCGCCGGCGGATGAAGGCGGCCACGTTCTTCCGGTCGATCGCGCTTGCGTGCGTAGTCCGCGAGGTCCTTCACCTGCACTTCCCAGCCGACCACGGCGATGCCGCCGCGCTCGCGATGGCGGCGTAGATGCTGCGAGAGCAAATCTGGCGACGCCAAGATGTCGGAGTCGTTGAACAGCACGACGTCGCCCCGGGCGGCCGCGATGCCGGCGTTGCGCGCGGCCGCCCGCCCGCCGTAAGAACCGGGCAGGTGGCGAACGTTGGGATTCTCGGCGGCAACCTGCGCGAGATACTCGGCCGTCCCGTCGACCGATTGCGAATCGCACACCAGCAACTCGAACCGATCGCGCGGCAGATCCTGAGCGAGCAACGTCGGGACGACGTGCTCTAACGTGTCGAGGCGGTTGTAGGTAGGAATGACGACGGAAATATCAAGCATGTAAGAAGACGGGAGTCAAGCGCTCATCAAGGTGGAGACGCCGCGTTCGATTTCGCCGCAGAACTGCGCGAGCGACGCGGTATCCTCGCCGGCCGGCTTGCGAACCAGCACGTGAGGGACGCCGTAGGGCGCCCACTCTTGCGAATTCAACCGGAAGTAGCGGTGTTCGAAAGCGACGACCGTGGGCCTTCGCACGGCACTTGCGACATGTGTCGCACCGGTGTCGACCGTCACCACGATGCGCGCGCGCTCGAACACGGCCGCCCACTGGTGGAACGGCAGACGGCGAAGAAGCCGGCTGACGTCGCCGGCCGCCTCGAAGGCCGGGGCGACGTCTTCGCACTCGCGGGCGCAGGTGATGACCACCGGAGCGAACGACGCCAACCGCTTCACGATCGCCAGCGCCGTCGGCAGCGTGCTTCCGTTGCGAAACCACCGCTGACCCAAATGCACGACGATCGGATCGGGCGGAAGCGTTGCCGCCACCACGCGATCCTCTTCGGCGATGTCCAGGCGCAGCCGGTCGACGCGCCGGTGCGCTCCCGCAAGACCGACCAGATCGAGCAACTGCACGACTTCATGACGCACGATGCGACTCGGCTCGCGCTCGCACAGCTCAGGGTCGGCTTCGGAAATCATCAGCCGGTTCACGTACAGCGGCGCCGTCAGGCGCGCGAACCACCGGCGCTCGTAGGTGTACCCGACCCGAATGGCCGCGCCCGTCGCGCCGGTGAGCCGCAGGTCGACGGCGCGCGGCGCCAGCGCGATTGCCAGATCGAAGGTACCGTACGCGCGACCCAATCCGCGCCGGCCGGCCTTTTCGGACAGCACGACGAGTTCGTCGACGTCGTCGTTCCGCTCCATCACCACGCCGTTGTAGGGGCTAACGACCATCGTGACGTGCGCGTCGGGAAACGACGCGCGCACCGTCGCGATCGCCGGCGTCGACAAGATCAGGTCACCGATGCGATCGGTGCGCGACAAGAGAATTCGTTGCGTCATCGGCGCTCGGATTGGAGCGCTCGTTCCAACTCCTCGAAGTACGCCTCGGCTGCCAGCCCTCGCGCGGCGCGGAGTTCCCGGTCGCTGAGCTGCCGGTCGGAGGTCACGTCGCCAATCCTCGCGCGGAACCGGCCGGCAAAATGCAAGCCTCGCGTAACTTCGTGAAAGCGTCGTTGCAACGGATTGATGCCAGTTGCAAGATACGTTCGCCAGTGCGGATGGAGCTTCGCGAGGCGCACCGCGGTGCGGGCCTGCGCGCGGGCTTGGCGCACCATCCTCTCGACGCCGCCGCTGCGCGGACGCGGCTTAAAGTGGTAGGCCAGCGCCTTCGGATTGAATGCAGCCTTTACGCCGGCGCGGCGGAGCCGCAGGCCCACGTCGATGTCTTCCCAGCCGTATTCGGAAAACGATTCGTCGAAACCGCCGATCGCGCGCATGGTGGCCAGCGGCACCGACACGTTGGTCGTCCAGAAATAGTTCCCGCTGTAGTTCCGGATGCTCCACACGGGCGGCGGCAAGTCGTCGAAACTCTCGACCTCGATCGCACCGCCGCGAACGATCGATTGCGGATGCGATGCGTGCGAGCGCAAGTGCTCCTCGACGAAGTTCGGCAACACCAGCACGTCGTCATCGATGAAGACGATCCGCTCGCCGGTCGCGCGGGCGATACCGGCGTTACGTGCTTTGGCCAAACCGGAGTTCGGCTGGCTGACCACGGTGAAACCGCAGGCGGCCCGCGCGCCGGCCCGTTCGATGGTCGCCGCCGTGCCGTCGGTCGAACCATCGTTGACGAGGACGACCTCGTAGGCGTCGTCGGGTACGGTCTGCTCGAAACACGCGTCCAACACGCGCTCCAGAAGCTCGCTGCGGTTGTACGTGCAGAGCTGGATGGTCGCGCGCACGTTACGATCGATCAGACGGCATCGGCCGCCGCGAGGATGCGCGCAACGTCGAGATTGGCGACGCAGGCGTAGTCCGAACACGCTTCCTTCGTATCGCCGGGGTGGCACGGATACGACGGCCGCACCACCGCCGTTCGCGCTCCGAGCGGCGCCCAGCGTTCGGGAAAATCGCTTTGAAACGGGAAGATTCCGACGGTCGGGCAGCCGACCGCCGCGGCGACGTGCATGGATCCCGTCGTGATGCCGACGAACGCTCTCGCGTGCCGCGCCAATGCGCCGAACGCGCCGATGCCGAGCTTGCCGGCGACGGACGTCATCCCCGCGTCCGCGCCGGACGCCGGAGATTCCGACGCCCGCGCCGTGCTCAAGACCGTTTCGACGATCGAGACGTCGGCGGGTCCGCCGCTGATGAGGATCGACGATGCGAACCGCTCGCGCAGCACCGTCGCAAGCGCGGCCCAGCCCTCGACCGGCCAACGTCCCCGCCGCGATGCGATGGCGTTGCACGGATTGAGAATAACGAAGTTACCTAAGGAACCGTTGGGCGAGAGGCCTGCCCATCGGGCGACCGCTTCGGCTTCGCGCTCGTCTTCCGGCGTCGGCACGAAAGCATAGGCGAGATCGCCCGTATCACAGCCGATAGCGCGAGCGTAGTCGAGAAGAATGTCCGACCAGTGCGAGGTGACGTTGCCCAACTCGCTACGGACGACGACCCGGTTGGTGAAGCGGTGCGAGTAGAGACGCCGTGCTTGGCCGACCCGAACCGGAATTTTGGCCAGTTGCGGTATGCGCGCGGTTCGCGCGGTCGCCCAAGTGACGACGCACGCGTCGTATCGGCGGGCGGCGAGCGAGGCTGCCAGCGTGCGCTCGTCGCCGCCGTCATCGACGAGCACCGCGTCTAGATCCGGGACGCGTTCCAAGGTTTCGCGATGACCCGGCAGCGTGAGGGCATCGACGGTCGCAAAGCGTTGGCGCAGCGCGCGCCCGACCACCGACGCAACCAGTGAGTCGCCGATGCCGCCGCCGGCGCAGTACAGGAGCGCTCGGCTCACGGCGGCGAGTCCTTGCGCGTTTTCGCCAAGGCGTCCGCCAGTTCGCGCGCATACGTCGCGTCGAGAAACTGCGCGCGCGCCAGCGACGTAACCCAGGCGGGTGCGCGGCCGTCGGATGCGATGCCGGCCAGCAGCGCCAGCCAGCGATCCGACAGCAAGCGCGCGCGCATCAGGTTGAACGGGTGGGCGCCGGTAGCCAGCCGCGCCCGTTTGGACGGGTGCTTCTCGAGAAACCGGCGCGCCATGTGCGCCTTCTCGATCGCCTTGCGCGCCTCGACGTCCAGCGTATTGTATTCGGGCGGCTTCACGTGCCAAATCGGTGCGTCCCACGCAAACTTCCAGCCCACGCCGGCGTCGCGCAGGCGAATACCGAGCTCGCTGTCTTCCCAGCCGTACAGATCGAACGATTCGTCGAAGCCGCCGGCCGCTTCGAGCGCGCGTCGCGGCACCGAAGCGTTGCACGTACAGAGCGACGCACGCGAAAAGTTCGCAAGCGTCGGTTTGGGTTTCTCGTCGTACGACGCGACGTTGAGAATCGGCCCGTTGACGATTTGCGCCGGCGCTCCTGCGTGCGCCGCCGCGTGCGCCGCGATCCAGCCGGGCGGCGCCTGAACGTCGTCGTCGCAAAACGCGATCAGATCGGCGCGCGCCGACGCGACGCCGCGGTTGCGCGCCTTCCCGCGGTTCGGCTCGGGTTCGTAGACGTACTCCACCGAAAAGCGCGAGCGTGCGCGCCGGCGCTCGACCACGTCGCGCGTTTGGTCGGCCGATCCGTTATCGGCTACGACGACCTCGAAAGGCGGCGCCCCCGTTTGCGTTTCAAACGATGCGAGCGCGCGGTCGAGGAAGAGCGCGCGATCCTTAGTGGCGATCACGACGGATACGGCCGGCATCACAGTGTCCATTACCCGGCCAGGTCGAGCAGCGATTCAGCCATGCGATTCGCCGCGCCGATGTGGTCGCGGTACAACCCGGCCAACCGGTCGCCGGCCGACGCGATCCAACCGTGGTCGTCGTATCGATCGAGCGCCACGCGCGCGATCCGCCCTGGCGTAACCGTGCCGTGGACTTCGCACACGACCATATCGCCGGCGTCCATGTTCGGCTGGGTGTGGTACTTGAAGCGGCGCGATACGCCGACGGCCACCGCCCGTTTGAGCGGCACGCCGATCAGCGGAACGCGATGAAGATAGGTCAACGGGCCGTTGATCGTAATGATTTCCGGCGCGTTGAGCGGCGTGATCGTCATTGCCGGTTTGCCGAGCACCGCCAGCTCGATCGTCTTCGTTCCCGGAATCGTCAGCACCAAACGGGCGCGCTTGGCCGCTGCTAGTGCGTTGAACAGCACCGGCACGCGAACGTTACCCTCGAGAGACTCGAGATACGTACGCTCGTCTTCGGTCACCAGCTTGCCGCGCTGCGCGAAGACGCGCGGATCCCCGCCCCGCTCGATCGCCGCGCGCACCTCCGCGAGCGCGGTGAACGGCGAAATGCCGAAAGCGATCGGCAGGCCCGGGCGCTCGCGTAGAATACGTAATGCGGTCGTAAAATAGAACGGAATCAAGTTCTCGACTTCGTACGCCCGCGATCCCGGCATGATGAGGATGCCGTCTTCGGGGGTTCCCGCTTCCAGCGGAGCTTGCGCCTCGAGCAGCGCGCCGTCCACGACCAGGTTACCGACGCGCCGGATGCGCCCGCTCGGCGTACCCCAGGCTTCGAGTTGCTCGACGTTCTTGCCGTCTACCGCGAACGCCCGGTCGAAAAGCGAGCGATAGCGACGGCGCGAGAACTTGTACGTGGCCGTTTTACCTTTCAATCGGGCGTGCAGGCGCGCGGCATGGAGCAAATCTCCGCCGATATATTGCACGACGTCGACGCCGGCGGGTACGGCCGCCACGCTGCCGCCTAACGCAAATTTCAGGTACGTCTTAGGGTCGTAGACCGACGCTTGCGGAAAGAAAGCGCGCACGGTCGGCGCTTCATGACCGGTCGCATAGTCGTCGGGCACCAAAAAAACGTGCGCTTGCGTGTCGGGAGCGCGCTCGTAGATCGCGCGCAACAACGGGCGCAGCCAGCCGGCGACCTCGCCGGGGCCGTTAGCCGTGACGGCTATACGCATCCAGAATGCGCGCGATCGTGTCGGTGGTGCTGATTCCGGCGACGTGCGGCGCGAGGACGATCGAGCCGCCGTGCTGGAGAACGACGCTTCGTTCCGGTAGCTCCTCGGCGACGTATTGATCGCTCTTGACGTGAACCGACGGCCGAATTCGATCGAGAAGCACTTCCGGGGTTCGTTCGCCGAATCCGACGACCACGTCGACGCTGCGCAAAGCCAGCAGTATGCGGGCGCGCTGAGCGAAGGGGACGATCGGGCGCGCGTCGCCCTTGATCGCGCGCACCGACGCGTCATCGTTCAATCCGACGATGAGCACGTCGCCTTGCTCGCGCGCCCAGTTCAGATACTCGACGTGCCCGGCGTGCAGTACGTCGAAACATCCGTTTGTAAATACGACCGTCTTCCCGTCCGCACGCAACGCTTCTCGCCACGTGGCCGCTTCGTCGACGCCAAGCAGCCGTCCAAAGAACTCAGACATGCGCGTGGTCGACCAGCGCCAGAATCTCGCCGGCGGAAGCGGTCGCGGTCCCGAGTTTCTCGACGACCGCACCGGCAGCGAAGTTCGCGAGTTGAACGGCCTGTTCGATGGGCGCTCCGGCCGCCAGTGCGAGCGTCAGCGTCGCGATGACCGTGTCGCCCGCGCCGCTCACGTCGTATACCGTGCGCGCCACCGACGGCACTTGAAACCGCCGTCCTTTTTTGGCAAACAGCGCTATTCCGCTCTCGCCGCGCGTGATGACGACGTACTGGCATCGCAGTCTCTCGAACAGACTGCGTCCGGCGGCTTCCAGCGCGGAATCGTCCGACGAGGAGATACCGGTGACGGCCGCCGCCTCGGCGGCGTTGGGCGCAATGCACGTGACGCCGGCAAAGATGTCGATGTTCTGCGGTTTGGGATCTGCCAGAATAAGCGGACATCCGAAAGACGCCTCCACGATTTCGCGCGACAGCAGTCCCTTTCCGTAATCGCTGAAAATGACCGCGTCGCATTTCGGTGCGCGGCGCCGGACGAAGTCGGCAACGCGCTCCCGATCGGCGGACGTGGGCGGCGCAACCGATTCCCAATCGGCGCGCACGACTTGCTGGTTATGCGCGACGACGCGCGTTTTGCGCGTCGTCGGCCGGCCGGCGAGTGCAAAGACTCCCCGCCCGTCGACCTTCCTTTCGCGCAGCAGCGAGTGCAGCTGCTCGGCAAAGGCGTCGTCTCCAACCGTACCGGCAAGCCAGACCTTCGCATCGAGCGCGCGCAGGTTGTTCGCGACGTTCCCCGCTCCACCGAGCGTGAACGAATGCGCGTTGACGGCTACCACGGGTACCGGCGCCTCGGGTGAAATGCGCGTGACGGTTCCCCAAATCCACTCGTCGATCATGAGATCGCCGACGACGAGAATTTTGCGCTCGCGCGTGCGTTTTAGTAGCGCGCGCGCGACGCTGGGCTTCAACGCCGGCATGAGCGCGGCACTAATGAAGGCCATCCTCGAAGATTAGCCGCTGTTCCACCAAATCGCATACGATGTGAGCCATGACTTGGTGCACTTCTTGGACGATGGCGGCATAACCGTCCGGACCCATCAACGTCAAATCGGCGATCTCGGCGACGCGACCGCCGCCGTTGCCGGTGAACGCCACGGCTAGCGCGCGACATTTCTTGGCCGCTTCGAGCGCGAGCACGACGTTGCGGGAGCTGCCGCTGGTCGTCATTCCGATCACGACGTCGCCGGGACGGGCGAACGCTTCAACTTGACGCGAGAAGACGCGGTCGTAGCCGTAGTCGTTTCCGATGCACGTCAATGCCGACGAGTTGACCGACAGCGCTTCGCTGTAGAGTCCCGGTCGTTCGCGCAAGAACCGGCCCGAGAGTTCGGCGGCCATGTGCTGCGCCTCGGCCGCGCTGCCGCCGTTACCGCACCACAAGACCTTCTTCTGCGCGCGCAGCGCTTCCACGATCGCACCCGCGATGGCCTCGACTTGCGCGCGGTAGTGCGGCGCCTCGAGCAGGCCGCGCCGGTCGGCCAATAACTCGTCGAAGCCGCGCTTCCCCATGACGTCGGTCATCGTCGCGCTTCTTACGGCTCGATCCAGAAGAGATCGGCGCCTTGCGAGACCAACTCGCCATTTTCGGGAAGAATGCGCACGATCGTTCCCGCGTAGTCGCTCTGAATTTCGTTGAAAAGCTTCATCGCTTCGAGAATGCACAGCACGTCGCCGTTTTCGACGCGGTCGCCGACGTCGACGAATGCCTCGGTATCGGGTGACGACGACCGGTAAAAGACGCCGGTCAGCGGCGCCGTCACCCGCTTGACGTGGGCGCCGGCGGAGGGAACCGGCTCGACCGAATCCACCGGGCCACCGGTGGCTGTTCCGGGCACCGCAGCGGCGGAGCGCCGGCGGTCCCGGAGCGCGGCGATCGATTTCGTAGACCGCGTCCCCCAGCTTAATCTTAAGCCGATCGAGATCGTGCTCGTGCATAAGCGCGAGCAGGTCGGTGAGGATCTGCCGTTCGCGATCGTGCTCTTCATCCATCACTAGTGAACCTCTGCTTCTACGAGTGCGGCGGCAACGTCTTTTCCGGAGCCGATAGGAAGGCGGCGGTCGGTGCGGTTCTCCAAATCGCGCAGCACGAGTTCGCCGGCGGCTAGCTCCTGCGAGCCGAGAATCAGCGCGTAGCGCGCGCGATTGCGATCGGCGATTTTCAAATGCGCCAGCAGCTTACGCTCCTCGTAATCGGTAAACGTCGGTTCGTCGAGGCTGCGCCGCAGTTCGGTGACGATCGGAACGAGGGCAGCTCGGGCTTGTGCACCCAGCGCGATCGCCTGAACTCCTCGCCGCGGAGGGTCGCCGGCAATTGCCAGCGCTTCGAGCATTAGCAAGAAGCGCTCCAACCCGAGCGCGAAGCCGACGGCTGGAACGTCCGGCCCTCCCAGCGATCGTACCAATCCGTCGTAGCGGCCGCCGCCGCAAACGGCGCTCTGCGCGCCCAACACGTTCGACGTAATTTCAAACACGGTTCGGTTGTAGTAATCGAGGCCGCGTACGATGCGCGGATTCACGACGAATGGGATTCCGGCGAGATCCAAATACGCTTTGAGTGCCTCGAAGTGTTCGCGGCACGCGTCGCACAGCGCCGATTCCAAGGTCGGCGCGCTTTCGACGTAGGGCACGTCGGCGGGATCCTTGCTGTCGAGCAACCGCATCGGGTTGCGTTCCAGCCGCCGGCGCGAATCGTCGCTCAGCTTCGCGAGATTCGGGCGAAAATGTTCGAGGAGCGCCTGGCGATATCGGGGGCGGCACGCGTCGTCGCCCAGCGAATTGACGTTGAGCACCGCATCGTCGATGCCGTAATCGCGCGTCAGCTCCCAAGCCAGGGCGATCGCTTCCAAATCGGCTTCGGGCCCGGCAAATCCGAAGCATTCGACGCCGAACTGATGCGACTGGCGGTAGCGGCCCTTTTGCGGGCGTTCGTATCGAAAGATCGGCCCGATGTAGTACAAGCGCAAGGGGCCCTGCGCGAAGAGATGGTGTTCGAGCGCGGCGCGCACGACCGGAGCGGTCCATTCGGGACGCAACGCCATATCGCGATCGCCCCGGTCTTTGAACCGGTACATCTCTTTTTCGACGATGTCCGTCGTATCGCCGACGCCGCGCACGAAGAGCTCGGTCGACTCAAACAGCGGCGTGCGGATTTCTCCGTAGCCGAATCGCTCGGCCAAGGTGCGAATGCGCGCTTCGAGCGCGTTCCAGCGCGCCGAGTCGGGCGGATAGAAATCCTGCGTTCCGCGCGGTGCCGTATATTTTGCCGGCATCACTCGTTCATGCGCAGCGCGACCCAGAAGGTCGGGGCCCTAACGATGTAGTCCGGCACGTTCATTTTGACGATGGCAAATTGTTCGGACGCATTGCGGCCGACCGCGCCGGCAACGATGGCGATCATTGGATTCGAGGCTTTGGCCTCGTGCATCGTGCGTCCCACCAGATACCCGTAATACGCGCCGGCGATCAGATAGCACGCCGCGATTGCCGCCACGATCCAGACCACCGCTTCGAATGTCCTGCCGGTCTTTGCGGCAATTCGCTGCATGGAGCGGAACTTCGCGGATACCCCGGGGGTTCCCGGACGCGCACCCTCGATTGCGGCGATCAGCGCTAAGCGGGATTGGCCGGCATGCGCGTTACGCTCTTTGTCGCAGCCGCCGTCGCCGTCGCGATGCTTTCGTCACCGGACGCGTTGCGTTCCGCACTGGCGACGTCGGCGAGCGCGCTCTTTGAAGCGACGCCGTTCTTGCTCGCGGGCGTCGCCGTGGCGCATCTCGTACGTTGCCGGCACGTAACCGCGTATCTCGGGTGCGGCTGCGGATCCGGTCCTTCCGCGCGATCGCTGCCTGCGGCGGCCGCCGCCTGGCTCGTTTTTGGCCCACTCGTCGCAATCGCACGCTTCGTCGCAGCGGTCGTCGTGGCTCGATTCACGGACGCCAAAACTCCGCACGAGAGCCCCGAGCTGCTCGACGAACTGGCCGCCATCGTGCCCGCGGCGGCGATCGCCGGCGCGGTGACGCAGTTCGCAACGTTGGCCGACGCGCGACCGTTGGCGCCGTCCATGCAGATTTTCGGCGGTGCGCTCCTCGGCTTCGCGACCGCGCCGTGCGGAATCGGCGCGATCGGCGTGGCCGGCGCGCTGCACGGGCGAGCGCCGCTGGCCGCAGCGGCGTTTCTCTGCATCGCCGGAATCGCCGACCTGCGTACGCTCGTTTCGTGCCGAACGCATCGCGGACAAGCGCACGACGTTTTTGCGTACGTTCTGCTCGCGTGCGCGCTCGGCATCGTCGGCTGGCGGCACGGCGGCGCTTTGGTACACCCGGCCATCGCCGGTGCGTTGCTTGCGTGCGGTGCCGTCGCGCTCGTTCTGGCGTCGATTCACCGCACGCGGCGCAACCCTTGCACGCGGCTGGCCCCCGCACTCATGCTGCTCGGCGCGCTCGTTACGGCGCCACCGCCGGCGTATCGCGCGACGGAAACGACGCTAAGCGACCTCTTTCCAGGAGAACGCCTGACGTTCACCGGCACGCTGACGCGCGACGCGAACGACGCTGCCTTGGTGCGCTACGCGATTGTGTGCTGCCGCGCCGACGCGGCGCCGGTAGCCGTGCGGCTCGCGCAGCGGCCCCCGTTTCCCGCCGGAACGTGGTTGCGCGCCGACGGAGCTATCGAAATTCACGCCGGCGCGCCGCGGCTCGTCGCTCGCAGCATCGAGCGCATCGCCCCGCCCGCCGATCCGTTTATCTACCGCTGACCGCGCGGCGGCTTCAGTGTGGCCGGGGTTCCAAGAGCTCCACCGGGATGCCGTTGGGATCTTCGACGAAGGCAATTGCGCGCGTTCCGCTTGGAGACTTATACACGTCTTTGAGGATCTTCACGCCTTTTTTCTTCAGGCCATCGACGTATTCTCCCAGGTCGCCGTCGGCTTCCAGGGCGAGATGCTCGTAACGATTACCGATCTCGTACGGCGGATGTTCTTCGAGATCGTACACCAGCTCGACGTACGCATTCCAATCGTTGCCGACGAACGCCATGTCGCAGTTGCCCGGATAGTGATGCGGTCCGCCAAGGAGTTTTAGCCCGAGCTTGTGGGTGTAAAAATCGATCGACTCGTTCATGTCGTTGACGAAGATGGACGTATGCAAAAATCGCGGCATGTGACGTGACTCCTAACGAACGGCGATGCCCCAGGGGCTCGTCATCCCGGTGTTGTTCCCTTGGATCACGCGGACCGGCGCGACGTTGCCGTTAGCGCCGGCCGCGAAGACGGAAATCGAATTCGCGGCCCCCGATTGGAGCACGTACACCCGCCCGCTCCCGTCGACCGCCAAGGCGTCCGGGGCAGCGTACAATCCCGTCTTTTGACCGACGATCGCGCGAATGGGCTTGACGTTCCCGTTCGCTCCGGCGGCATACACGGTCACGCTGCGCGTGGGGCTTCCCTCCGCGTTCAAGACGTAGACGTTACCGCGAACGTCCAGGGCGAGTCCTACGGGCACGGCCAGCTGCGTTTTCGAGCCGCTGATGTTCCTGATGGGCTTGACGTTGCCGGTTGCGCCGGGTGCGTACACGGTAATGCAGCAGCCGGAATGATAACCGTTCGCCGCGTACACGTTGCCGCCGGAATCGACCGCGGAACCGTAGACGTAGTAGAGTTTCGTCGCAGGGCCGCGGATGCTCCGGACGGGCGCGACGTTGCCGTTGGAGCCGGCGGCGTAGACGTTGAGGTCCCAGCATCCCTGCGTCGGATTGGAGCAGCCGGAGGCGACGCCGTACATATCGGTAGCGTAAATGTTGGCGTCCGCATCGACAGATACCGACGTGGGAGCGTAGAGGCCGGTGTTCGAGCCGGTAATATTTTGGAGAGGAGAGACGTTGCCGGTCGCGCCGGCGCCGTAAACGGTTACGTTGCTACCACTTTCGGACGGCGTGAAATTCGAGACGTACACTTTTCGGCCGCGATCGAGGGCAATCGCACGAGGATATTTCAAACCGGTAGCCTTGCCTTCGATCGTAGCGATCGGCGCGACGTTGCCGCTGGCGTCGCGAGGGAAGACGAGCACCTTATTCCCCTGGCGGTAGTGACCGTAGAAGGCGTTATTAGTGACGTAGATACACGTTTGAGTGCGGCACGCCGGCGCCGCATCGCCACCACCCATGCCGGCGATCGTGGATCGCTGGGTGAGGGCGTGCGGCGCGGCTGCCGGAAAGGCAGGGCCGCTGCACGCGGTCAGTAAAAAGACGGCCGCAAGCGTCGACGGAACTCGCAAAGACGTCACGGTAATCGCGAAAAGACTGTCCCGAAGTTTTTCGCGCCGCCGAACTCCGTGGTTCCGTACAGCACCCCGCCGTAGATGATGAGACTCCCGTGGGGGTGCGCGCCATCGCTGCCCTCTCCGAAGTCGTGGAGCACGGTTTTGGCACCGGACGTATCGATCTTGAAAAGCGTCCCTTTGCCGTACTTCCCGCCATTGTAGGTCGTGCCGTAAAGCAGGCCGTTGAACGCGAGCAAACCACCGTACGGGTTCGCGCCGTCGCCATAACCCTTAAACCCGTGCAACACCTGCTCCACGCCCGACGTGTTCACCTCGAAAACGGTTCCCTTGCCGCTCGCACCGCCGCTGGTAGTCGTCCCGTAAAAATTTCCGCCTAAGGCGGTGAGGCCCGCCGCCGGGTTCGAGCCGTCGGGCCTCTTTAAAAAGCGGTAGAGTACGCTTTCCTGGCCGGACGCGCTCATTTGGAACACGACCCCGCATCCGTCGCCGGTGCCGCACGTCGCACCACCTTCGTTCGCCGTGCGCTTCAACGTCGTGCCGTAGAACAGGCCGTGCATCGCGGCAAGATTCGATTCGGGGAACGAGCCGTCCGGACGGATTCCGAACCGGTGGAGAACGCGCTCGCTTCCCGACGTGCTCACTTGGAACGCCGTGCCGCACCCGCTCGGACTGTCGAAACAGCCGGTATTGCCACCGCCGAACGTCGTACCGTACAGCACGCCTTTTACGTCCAAAAGTCCGGCTCGCGGTTTTGCGCCGTCCGGGATTCCGTTAAAACTGTAGAGCACGCTTTCCGCGCCGAACGCGTTTACCTTGAAGATCGCTCCGTTTCCGCTCGCGCCCCCGTTTTCCGTCGTGCCGTACAGTAAGCCGTTCCTGGCGATCAGATCGCCACGAGGATTGGCACCGTCACCGCCGCTTCCAAACCGGTGGATGATGCGCTCGATGCCCGACAGATGCACTCGGAATACGGTCCCGCAACCCGCGCCCGAACCGCTGCTGCAACCAGAAACTCTGCCGCCGCCGTACGTCGTTCCGTATACCACATCGTTTACGGCAAGCACACCGGCCTCCGGCATCGCACCGTCCGGCGCGCCTTTGAAGCCGTAGAGGGTTCGATAGGGGCTGGTGGCCGGCGACTGCGCCGCGGTTGCATTTGGTGCGTACGCCGGGATCGACGACGTCACCGCGCCGCGCCCGCAGCCGGCCGCCGCAAACGCAAAGAGAACCACGGGTAAGAAGGTCGTTCGCATGTGAATAGCTCCGAGGCTCTATTCGCGAAAGTACGACGGTGTTCCACCTTCGGCCGCCGCGCGTCGCAGATTAGAAGGCCACGGAATTGCTACTGAGGAACGATTCGAAGACGTTCTTTCTGCTGAGGATTGAACGGAGACAGTATGCAAAGGGTTCCCGTCAACTGCCGAGCTCTTATCGTCGCATTGGCGGCGGTTATTCTCGCTGCCTGCGCGGGGACCGGCGCCTCGCCGGCGGTGGACGTTCCCATCGCGAACCCGGCGCCCCCTGCCTTGCTCGGTAACCTTAGCTCCATGGCTTCGGGAAAGATCAAGCACGTCGTCATCATCGTGCAAGAAAATCGCAGCTTCGACAACCTGTTTCAAGGCTTTCCGGGCGCCGACACGCAGTCGTACGGTTACTCGAGCAACGGTAAGCGCCTTGCGCTTGCGCCGGTCGGATTCCAAGTGTTGTGGGACGTCTCGCATAATTCCCAAGCTTTTTTCCTGGCTTGCAACGGGTGGGGGCCTATTCCCGGCACGCACTGCAAGATGAACGGCTTCAACCAAGAGAAGGTCAACTGCGGCGGCACGGGGCAGCCGCCGTGTCCGAACGCGCATCCGCAATATACCTACGTCCCGAGCAGCGAGACGCAACCGTACGTCGCCATGGCCAAGCAGTACGTGTTGGCCGATAAGACGTTTGCTTCAAACTTCGACGGCAGCAGCTTCGTTTCGCATCAATACCTGATCGCCGGTCAGTCCGACTCCGCCGTCGATTATCCGCAGCACCCCCCGTGGGGCTGCGACGGCGGACCGCACGACCGCATTGAAACCGTGACGCAGAAGCGTAAGTACGGAAGCCCGATCGCCGCATGTTTCGATTACCAGACGCTGGGCGACGAGCTCGACGACGCGGGGCTTTCGTGGCGCTACTATGCCGCGAATATCAACGAAGTTTATCACGGCGGCATCTGGAGCGCGTACCAAGCAATCAAACACGTCCGCGACGGCCCGGGGTGGAGCAAGCACGTGATCAGCCCGCCGACGGGGTTCTTCAAAGACGTCAACGGCGGGGCGTTGCCTTCGGTGAGCTGGGTGACGCCGCTTTGCAAGAACTCGGACCACGCCGGTTGCGATACGAACCAAGGGCCGCACTGGGTCGCGTCGCTCGTCAACGCCGTCGGCAAATCGAAGTATTGGGACTCGACGGCGATTTTCGTGATGTGGGACGACTACGGCGGCTGGTACGACCACGTTCCCCCGCCGTTCGTCGACTACGACGGACTGGGGGTGCGCGTGCCGTTGATCGTCATCTCGGCCTACGCGAAGCAGAACTACGTCTCGCACGTGCAATACGAGAACGGCAGTATCCTCAAGTTCGTCGAAGACCAGTTCGGCCTTCCGCGATTGGCTGCTTCCGACACCCGCGCCAACTCCCCCGAAACGGACTGCTTCGATTTCTCACAGCCGCCGCGATCGTTCGTTCCCATTCCCAGCCGCCTCAAGGCCGCCGACTTCGAAAACGAAGCTCCCGACGGCCGGCCGCCGGACGACGATTAAAGGGAGGCCATGCGAATCTTTTCGGACACCGGTCGAGCGATCGCCGTTACACTCGCGCTTTCCCTTTCGGGTTGCATCGGAAACGCCGGCACGCCGCCCGTGCAAAGCCATCAAAACGTAAAGCAAGGCGTCGGCGGCAAGATCTCGCACGTCGTCATCATCATGCAAGAGAACCGCAGCTTCGACAATCTGTTTCAAGGCTTTCCGGGCGCCGACACGCAGTCGTACGGCTACACAACCGACGGCAAGAAAATCTCGCTGCGACCGATTGGCCTCGGGTCAAACTGGGACGTTGGGCACAACTCCGTTTCGTACTATGCCGCCTGCGACGGCCAAGGCAGCATCCCCGGTACGAACTGTAAAATGGATGGATTCAACCGGGAAAGCGTGACCTGCGGAGGCACCGGGGAGCCACCTTGCCCGAATCCCAATCCCCAGTACGGCTACGTGCCACAAAGTGAAACGAAGCCGTATTTTGCTATGGCGCAACAGTACGTGCTCGCCGATCGCATGTTTCCCTCCGACTTCGACGCGAGCAGCTTCGTCTCGCATCAATACATCATCGCGGCCCAAGCGAACTCGACCATCAACTACCCGGCTACGACGTGGGGCTGCGACGGGGGGCCGAAAGACACGGTCGGGACCGTTACGCAGCAACGTACGTACGGCGGCCGAATCCAAGCCTGCTTCGAGTATCGGACGCTCGGGGACGAACTCGACTCGGCCGGCGTTTCGTGGGCGTACTATACGTCGAGCCTCGAAGACGGCAGCGGCAACTTGTGGAACGCGTATCAGGCAATCAAACACATTCGATACGGTCCCGACTGGAACAACAACGTCATCAGTCCCCAAACGCGCTTCTTTCAAGACGTTAAAAACGGGAAACTGCCCGCGGTCAGCTGGGTCATGCCGACGTGCCCGAACTCCGACCACGCGGACTGCGGCGCGACGCACGGTCCGCACTGGGTCGCCTCGCTCGTCAACGCCGTCGGCAACTCGAAGTATTGGCAGTCGACGGCGATCTTCATCATGTGGGACGAGTACGGCGGCTGGTACGACCACGTTGCGCCGCCGTTCGCCGACTACGACGGGCTCGGCATCCGCGTGCCGTTGCTGGTCGTCTCGGCGTACGCCAAAAAAGCTTACGTCTCGCACGTGCCATACGAACACGGCAGCATCCTAAAGTTCGTCGAGGATCGATTCGGCCTTCCAAGACTCTCGGCGGCCGACGCGCGCGCGACTTCCCCCGCCGGCGACTGCTTCGATTTTTCGCGGCCGCCACGTCAATTCGTTCCCATCCCCGCTCGCTTCAACGCGGCGTACTTCGAACGCGAACGGCCCGATCGCCGCCCACCCGACAACCAATAAGCCGCGCCTTTAGTGTAAGAAGTAGCGGTACGACGAAAAGACGAGCGCAACGCCGAGACGGTCGGCAGCAGCGACGACTTCTTCGTCGCGCACCGAGCCACCGGGGGCGATGATCGCCGCGCAGCCGCCGGCAGCGGCCGCTTCGAGGCCGTCGGCAAATGGAAAAAACCCGTCGCTCGCGCAGGCGCCGCCGGTGATGCCCGCGCGGGCGGTTGCGATCTGCACCGCGCTGACGCGATTGGTCTGACCGGCACAAATGCCGCGCGTGGTCCCGCCTTTGACGACCACGATGCCGTTGGACTTGACGTGCCGCACGACGTCCCAGGCAAACGCGAGATCGTGCCACTCTTGTTCGGTAGGCTGGCGCCGGCTGACGACGCTCCAATGCTCGGGCGGAGCGGCCGGATCGTTGTCTTCGGCCAGCACGCCGCCGAGTGCGCTGCGGACGCGCAGCTCGCGCGCGAGCTCGTCGGGCAGCGACGACGCAAAGCGCATGATGCGAAGGTTTTTCTTCTTACGCAGCAGTGCGAGCGCGTCGTCGTCGAACGCCGGCGCCGCCACGATCTCGAGAAAATATTTCGCCAACGACTCGGCCGATTCGCAATCGATCGTCGCATCGGTCGCCACGATGCCGCCGTAGGCCGAAATCGGATCGGCCGCCAGCGCATCGTGCACCGCGATACCGACGCGCGACCGCTGGGCGACCCCGCACGGGACCGTGTGCTTCACCACGGCCGCCCGTACGTACCGCTCGCGCCGGCTGCCGAACTCCGCGCCAAGTGGAGCGCGCGACAGCAACCGCAGGGTGGCGTCGAGATCGAGCAAGTTGTTATAACTCAACGCCTTCCCGTGCAGCTGTTCCGGAAGCCGATCGGGCCGGTCGAGATAGAAGGCGGCGCGCTCCTGTGGATTGGTGCCGTAGCGCAGTTGCTTCGCCAATGGCAGCGTCAGCGCGAGCGCGCCGGGCAGCGCGCTCGGTAATACTTCGCCGGAGGTTGCGAGATAGTGGGAAATCGCAACGTCGTACTCGGCCGTGCGTTCGAAGGCCGCGACCGAAAGCCGGCGTTGCAAGCCTACCGATACCGTGCCGCCTCCGAGCTCCGCCAGAAACTCGGCGTATTGCGAAGGATGCGTCAGCACCGCGACGTGCTCGAAGTTCTTCGCGGCCGCGCGCAACAGCGCCACGCCGCCGATGTCGATCTGTTCGATCGCCTCTGCCAGCGTCGTTCCCCGCTTTGCGACCGTGGCTTCGAACGGATACAGGTTGACGGCGACGGTGTGGATGCGCGGTAT
Organism: Vulcanimicrobiota bacterium; assembly: GCA_963786105.1. GTDB lineage: Bacteria > Vulcanimicrobiota > Vulcanimicrobiia > Vulcanimicrobiales > Vulcanimicrobiaceae > Tumulicola. The sequence continues at coordinate 95,218 of CAWAXX010000024.1, read as the reverse complement.
CGCGTACGTTTCGGCCTGCGCGCGATGTTCGATATCGTTGCGATCGTATAAAATGCCGCCGAAAACTTTCGGATGCAGCGTTTTAACGCGACCGCTGAAAAGCGCCGGGAAACCGGTAACGTCGCCAACGTCGCGAGCCGGCACGCCGTGCTCTTCCAAAAACGCGCGAGTCCCGCCGGTCGCGTAGATGACCGTGCCGCGTTCGTGCAGGGCTCGCCCGAGTTCTGCGGCACCGGTTTTGTCGGAAAGCGAAAACAGAGCAGCCGACGCTCTGCCGGTTTCAGCAGGCTGCGAAAGAACTTCGCGTTGCCGTCTTTGACCCGCCCGTTTCACCGAATGCTTCGTCGCTCTTCGGTCACGAAGCTCCGGCTTCGCTCCCTCATCGCTCCTCGTCTCGGCGAAACGTTCGGGCACAAATCCGGCAGCGCGAATTCCTTCGCAGCCTGCTAGGCAAGCGCGAGCTCCGGCTCCCGTGGCGACAACTCGGCCGACACGACCGAACTGATACCGGCTTCGCCCATCGTCACGCCGTACAGCCGGTCGGCCATTTCCATCGTTTTCTTGTTGTGCGTCACGATGATCATCTGCGAGTCCGCCGCAAAACTCTTGACCATTTCGGAGAAGCGTTCGACGTTGGCATCGTCCAGGGCCGCATCGACTTCGTCGAGCAGATAGAACGGTGACGGCTTGACGGCGATCAGCGCGAAAATCAGCGCCGCCGCGGTCATCGCCCGTTCCCCGCCCGAAAGGGCCGCCAGCGGCATCTGTTTTTTGCCGGGCGGCTGAACCGCGATCTCGATACCGGTCTCAGAAAGATTCTCCGGATTCGTCTGCCACATTTTGGCCTGGCCGCCCGGGAACAGTTTGGGATACATCTCGGCGAACGCGCGGGAGACTTTTTCGAACATCTCGTTGAACTGCACTTGCGTTTGCTGCTCGATTTCGCGGATCGATTCGAGTAGCGTTTCGCGGGCGCGTGCGAGATCGTCGAGCTGCTCGCGCAGAAACGCTTCGCGCTGCATCACTTCCTGGCGCTCAACCTCGGCGTTGAGGTTCACGTTGGCCGAGAGGCGACCCAGCTCGTCGCGGAGCCGCGGCAAGTCGTCGACGACGCCGTCGGGCTCGTCCCGGTAGCGCGCTTCGACGTCGTGACACTCGTCGTCGGTGGCCGGATTTTGCGCGAACTGCGACACCAGCATTCCGAGCTCGGCTTCGATCTCAGCCAGGCGCGTGCGATGGCGCTCGCCGCCGGCATTGGCATCGCGCTCTTCGTTTTCTGCCATGCGCACGTCCGACTCGAGTTGCGTTTGGCGATCGACCAGCGCTTCGCGTTCGCGGCGAGCGGCGTCAAGCTGGGCGTCGAGATCGCTGACGCCGCCACGCAAACCTTCGACGTGCGCGTGGGACGTCCGCGTTTGTCCGGCCAGCGAGGCGATCTGCGCGAGCATTTCTTCGCGCGCCAGGCGCGCGCGCTCGCCGTCTTGGTCGAGCATTCCCAAGCGCGCCTTGGCTGCATCCCGCTCGGCCGCCAACCCGGCGGCGCGTTCGCGCAAGTCGGCGGCACGTGCGCTGGCCGCCAGCTGCGTCGCTTCGGCCCGCGCGATATCGTCGCGTACGCGCGCCAGATCTTCCTCGAGCCGCGTTCGATCGGCATCGCTGCGCGCTTCCTCCGGCTCGACCCGCTCGAAGCCGCGTTCGGCGTCGCGCGCGCGCCGCGCGTTGTCGGAGAGGTCCGTCACCTGTTCGCGCGCGGCCGCGAGCTCGGCTTGCAGGCGCACGACCTCGTGATCGAGCGCCGAAATCTCGGTGCGCGCTTGCGCCAGCTGGAGCTCGACGCGCGCCAGCCCCGCGCGCTCGCGGTCGCGATTTTCGATCGCCGCCTCGGTGCGCTGGTGCGCGCCGTGTAACGATCCTTCGCTTTCGCGAAGCTTCGCGCGCAACTCCACCAGCGCTTCGCGCAGCCCTTGCGCCTGGGCTCGCCGCGAAAGGATCGAGCGCTCGCGCTGGAAGCGTCCGCCGGTAATCGCTCCACCGCCGGTGATTTGTTCGCCGGTGAGCGTCACCACGGTGTCGCGCAGTCCGCGTTCGCGCACCAAGTCGATGCCCGTCTTGAGTTGATCGACGATGAGCACGTTGCCGACCAGGAAGTTCACGATGCCGCGATACTGCGGTTCGGTACCGACGAGCGAGTGCGCGTACCCAATGACGCCCGGCATCGCGCTGAGATCGCCGCCGAGATGCCGGCCTTCTCGATTCGCCAGCGTGTCGAGAGGAAGGAACGTCGCGCGCCCGCTTTCCTTCCGGTTGAGGAACTCGATGGCGCGCTCCGCATCCTCGGACGTGCGGGTCACGACGTTCGAGAGACGGGCTCCGAATGCCACGTCCATGGCGCGCGCGTACCGCTCGTCCGTCGTGATGAGATTGGAAACGATGCCTTCGATGCCTCTCAACTCGCCGCGCTGCCACGCATCCACGATCGATCGCGTGCCGGGAACGTGCCCTTCGAGCGAGTTTTCCAGCTCTTCAATCGTGTGCAGGCGCGACTCGGCGCCGGTTGTTTCGGCGGTTCGATCGCGGTGGGCGGCGAGGGCGTGCGAGAGTTCTTCTTGTGCGAGCGCGACTTCGCGCTCGGCATCTTCGACGCGTCCGCGGGCGTCGAGTTGAGCCTCGTCCAGCGCGCCGATGTGCCGTTTGCGTTCCGCGTGGCGATGCGCCGCGCCGCCGGCGGCGATTTCAGCCTGCGACGCGCGCTCCCGCGCGTTGCGAAGCTCTTCGTCGAAACGCTCGGCTTGCGAGCGCAGATTCTCGGCCTGCACGCGCCGCTCGGCTTTCTTGGCGGCGTGTACGGCGGCGCCGGATTCCACCTCGCGCAGCTCGGTAAAAACCGCATCGAGCCGCGCGCGGGCTTGGGCGAGCGCGGTTTGAGCGACGAGTTCGCCTTCGCGTGCGCCCTCGATCTCGCTGGCGAGCGGCGCCAGCCGTTCGTCTAAACCGCCGACGGCTGCCGTCAGCGCGTCGCGTTCTTGGGCGACGCGGGCGACGTCCTCGGAGGTCTGCGTGGATTGACGTTCGAGTGCTTCGCGCCGTGCGAGCGTCGCCGCGTAATCCGCTTCGATTCCGGCCAACTCGGCGCGCTTGCTCTGGGCGTGCGAACGGAGTTCTTCGAGCTGCAGTTCCTGACGGTACACGCGCGTTCGCACGTCCGACAACTGCGCGCCCAACGACGCAGCTTTGGCCGCAGCGATGCCGCGCGTCTCCTCGTTCTTCTCCAGAGCCGAGCGCAGCGTTTCGCGTTCGGCTCGCCGGGACGCGCCCGCGCGAAGGTATCCGAGGATTTCGAGATCGCGGACCCGCCCGCTGACCTTGCGATAACGTTTCGCGCGCCGCACCTGGGTTTCGAGTTCGGGGACGCGGTGTTCCAGCTCGGAAATCAGATCGCTGATGCGAATGGCGTTCTGTTCGGTCTGATCGAGCCGGCGCATCGATTCGGCTTTGCGCGAGAGGAACTTGTTGATTCCGGCGGTTTCTTCGAACAGGGCGCGGCGATCGGTGGGCTTGCTGGTGAGGATCGCATCGACTTGCCCCTGCGAAACGATCGCGTACGATCCCGGTCCCAAGCCGGTGCCCATCAGCAAATCGAGAATGTCGCGCAGCCGCACGGCGGCGCGGTTGATAAAGTATTCGCTTTCGCCGGCACGATACGCCCGGCGCGTAATTTCGACCTCCGAGAACTCGATCGGCAAGCGGCCGTCGGTATTGTCGAAGAGCACCGACACCTCCGCAAGTCCGAGCGGCTTGCGGTTATCGTTGCCGGCGAAGATGACGTCCTCGAGTTTCCCGCCGCGCAAACTCTTGCTCGACGTCTCGCCGAGCACCCAGCGAAACGCGTCGACGAGATTCGACTTTCCCGAGCCGTTCGGTCCGACGATGGCGGTGATGCCCCCGCCGAATTCGAGCGTGGTGGGATCGGCGAACGTCTTGAACCCGAAGGACTTGATCTTTTTGAGTTTCACGGTTGCGATTGCGTCAGCAAGGACGTCAGCGCCGCCTCGGCGGCCGCCTGCTGCGCCGCCTTCTTCGAGGGGCCGGTGCCCTTTCCCAACGTCTTTCCTTTTACGGTCACGCGCGAGCTGAAGGCAGGCTGCTGCGGCGTGCCGCGGCTGGTTTCGCGGTAGACCGGCGTCGCGGACAGATGCTCTTGCGCGTAATGCTGCAGGCGCGACTTCGAATCGATTGGCGCCCCGGTCGAGTGATCGAGCCGCTCGACGTGTTCGGCGATCACGAACTTCCGCGCTTTCTCCAGCCCGTACCCGAGGTACACGGCGGCGACGAACGCCTCGAATGCGTCGGCCAGCACCGACGTGTTGTCGGCGCCTCCGGAGCTGCGTAAACCGGTGCCGAGCTGCACCAGGTCGGAAAAGCCCAAGCGCCGGGCGGTGCTTGCGAGCTGCACGTCGTTGACGATGGCCGCTTTGCGCAGCGTGAGCAGACCTTCGGGCTCGTCGCCGAAGCACTCGAAAAGCCAACTCGCGGTGATGAACCCAAGCACCGAGTCGCCCAAGAACTCCATCCGCTCGTTGGACGCGCCGCCGCGTTCCTTCGCGTGGCTCTCGTGCACGAACGCCTTCTCGGTGATGGCAAGGTCGCCCGCGCTGCGAACGCCGGCCAAACGAAGAAGGGCGCGCAAACGCCGGCGTCCCGCCTCGCCCGCCATTACGAGTCGCGTACTTTGCCGAAGACGATGACGCTATTGTGTCCGCCGAAGCCGAACGAATTCGAAAGTGCGATTCGAACCGGTGCGCTGCGCGCTATGTTGGGAACGTAGTCGAGCGTACATTCGGGATCGGGAAATTCGTAGTTGATGGTCGGCGGCATGACGTCTTCGACCACGGCCATCACGGTAGCGACGCCCTCGATTCCGCCGGCCGCCCCGAGTGCGTGTCCGTGCATGGATTTCGTGGAGCTGACGCCCATTTTGGAAGCGTGCTCGCCGAAGGCTTTTTCAATGGCCTTCGATTCGGCCGGATCGCCGATCGGCGTCGAGGTGCCGTGCGCGTTGATATAATCGACGTCTTTCGGCTGGATGCCGGCCTTGGCGAACGCACGCGTCAACGCCAGCATGACCCCGCTGCCATCGGGGTCCACCGCCACCAAATCGTACGCGTCGGCCGACTGCCCGTAGCCGAGGATTTCGCAGTAGATCCGCGCCCCGCGCGCCTTCGCGCTTTCGAACTCCTCGAGCACGAGCACGCCCGCGCCTTCGCCCAATACGAAGCCGTCGCGCTCGCGATCGAACGGACGGCTGGCGCGCGTGGGGTCGTCGTTGCGCGTCGACATCGCGCGCATCGACGCGAAGCCGCCGATGGCCAGCGGCGAAACCGTCGCTTCGCTACCGCCGGTAATCATCGCGTCGGCGTCGCCGTAGGCGATGTAATTGTAGGCGGTCACGATCGCGTCGTTGGCGCTCGCGCAGGCACTGGCGGCCGAAAAAATCGGCCCCTTGAAGTGATGCCGCATCGAAATGTGGGCCGCTTCGGCGTTGGCCATAAGCATCGGAATGAAGAAGGGCGTGACTTTGGACCACGTTCCGTTTTCGTTGGCCTTCTCGGAGTTGAGCCAAAACGTGATGATTCCGCCGATTCCGGTCCCGAGAACCGCGCCGGTCCGTTCCTTGAAAGCCTCGTCGTCGGGCAGGTTCGCGTCTTCGATTGCCTCGCCCGCCGCAACCACCGCAAACTGCGTGAAGCGGTCCATCCGGCGCGCTTCCTTTCGCCCCAGCAGCTCGTCCGGCCGAAAATCCTTGACCTCGGCCGCGATGCGCGTCGCGAAATCGCCGGCGTCGAAGGCGGTGATGGGAGCGACGCCGGATTCGCCGGCGACCAGGCGTTGCCAGAAATCGGCGCGATTGTTGCCGATGGGAGTGACCGCGCCCAGCCCGGTTACGACGACGCGCCGGCGAAGGGGCGCGGAACTACTCGAAGCGTTCAAACCGTCAGCAACTTACGGCGGGCTCGGAACGGAACCTTTCCTCGCGATTCGCCGGCTCCAAATCGCCAATCGATAACTTAAGTCATCAAACTATGAGCACAATGCTAACAAAACGCTCGTTCCACTAGCAGGACTAGGCGAGCGAAGGGGTAATTCCATCGGTCGATTCCCTCGAACTAATATAGTAGACGGGACGATTTTATGTCAGGGGGAGCAGCGTTGGCGTCCGTCGTGGGTGTGCGACCGGGTGTGGGCCGAGAAACTTTCGGTTTCCCTTCGCGCGTCGTTGCCGTCGTTCTCAACTGGAACGCGTGGTCCGACACGATCGCTTGTGTCGAAAGCCTGCTCGCCTCAACGCACGTGCCCCATCAGATCGTCATCTGCGACAACGGATCGAGCGATGATTCGATCGCGCGTCTGCGCCGTTGGGGGGCTGACCACAAAGGTTTCGTCACGTTTCGCAATCCCGAGGAAGCCCTCGAAGGCGTGCACGCGCACGCTCCGCTGGTTTTGATTCAGTTACCCACGAACGGCGGATACGCGTACGGCAATAATATCGGCATTCGCTATGCGGTCGATCGCTCGAATGCCGAGTACGTTTGGATCTTAAACAACGACACCGTCGCCGATGCCGCGGCGCTCGAGCGCATGCTCGAAGTTGCCGACGGCGATGCGTCGATCGGGATCGTGGGATCGAAGCTTCTCCGCTTCGACGCTCCCGATACCATCCAGGCGATGGGCGGCGGACACATCATTCCCGTCTTATGTCACGACACGCAACTGCATAGCGGCGAGAAGGCCGCAGACGTCGGAGACAAGACGATCCCGCTCGATCATATCGTTGGGGCCAGCCTTCTGGTGCGCGCCGAAGCCATTTGCGGTGTCGGGCTGATCGACGAATCGTATTTTCTCTATCGCGAAGAGACCGACTGGTGCATACGAATGCGCCGTGCCGGCTGGAAGCTATACTGTTGCTCGAAAGCGACCGTATGGCACAAACAGTCGCACTCGATCGGCTTCAAGAGCCCGCTGCACGATTACTACGCCGTCCGGAACATGCTCCGGCTGGTCTGGAAGTTCTATCCGATTGCCGCGCCGACGGCTTTCGGATACTTTGCGCTGCGCTCCATCGCGCCGAAGTTGTTCCGGCTCGAATTCACGCGGCTCCTCGCCGTGATCCATGCCTTTTCGGATTTCTTCTCAGGCGTGACGGGGCGCTCGGCGCATCACTCCGACCAGATGCTCCTCAACAGCTACATGGACGGGATCGGCACGCGCACGGCGTGGCGGCCGTCGCTGAAAGCCGCCGGACTGGCTTTCGCGCTTCTCGTCATCGGCGCCGTCTTTTGGAGCGGAAGATCGTTCGCACCCGCCTCGCCACACGTACCGATAGCCGTCCAAAAAGCGGCGCATCCGCCGCGGCACCCACGCGCTCACGCGGTCTCGACCCTCAATGGGCGGCTGCCGGCGTGGTTGGCGTTAACGATCGGGTACCAGTAGCCGCCGGCGTTGACGGGCACGCCGGATACGGCGCGCGAGGATCGCAACCAACGCCGCGCCGCACAGCACCGCTAGCGCGACCGTTATCCGGAAAAGCCAAACGCGAGCCACCAGCCCGGCGCACCACGTGAAGCCGCCGCTCAGCGAGGTTTGCGCGCACCACGGTATGCGCCACGAACCGTCCCATAAACCCCAAGCCAGGCGCTGGTTCGAGGGCCAGCCGCTGGAAGCCGCATCCCAAGCGCGCCGCATCTTCGGTTGCTCCTCCAGACGCGCGTGTACCGAAGACAACGATGCGGCATCGATCGTCGCCGTGCCCCACTTGGCATCGAAACTTCGCGGCGGTTGCCACGTCTGCGTCCATTCGTCGAACGCATAAACTCCGATATCCCGCACCGCTCCGTCCTCGCGCACGTCGAGCGTATAAAACGTCGGGTTGTTATGATATATCGGCGAGAGGGAGCCGAATACGAGGATCGGCACGTCGCCGTCGATGCGAAAGTCGAACCGGTGAGCGTGACCGGCGACCGCGTACGCGACGCGGTTCGCCGGCGCCGACAGAACCGAAATCAACCGGGCATTGACTGAGGCTTCGAGGAACGGCCACGTCACGAGACCTCGAGTTCTCTCGGTCGTCGTGACGTCGTAACCCGGAGGTACGTGCATCATGACGATATTGCGCACGCCGGGGGGAGTCGCGGACAGCGTCGTTTGCAGCCACCGCAGCTCGCTCTCGGCGCCGTTGGTGCGATAGGCGCCGCAGTTACCTGCATAAAAGACGCTCAAAGGGACGTCGTCGATCGCAACCAGCCGCACGCCGCGTAGCGGCAGCGACATCGCATAGTGTCCGTCACGCGCGAACGACGTCTCGAAGTCCGGCGCGTCGCCGCCGCGGTCGACCAGGGGGGCCCAAGCGCGCGCGACCGCAGCCATGTATGCCGTATCGAACGCGGTGCGATAGTCACCGCACGGAGTGTCGTTGTTCCCAAGCACGATCGCGAAGCGGGCGCGTGGGAAAGCCTTACCGAACGCGGCGGCGATCAGTCGCACCGTGCGAAGGCCCTCTTCGGCGACCGACCGGGCGCGCGAGTTGCGCGAAACTCGCCGGCCGAAACTGTGCGCGAAAAAGTCGCCGGGAAGCAGAACGAGGGCCGGATCCGGGACCGCTCGCTTCATCGCCGCAAGCGCGGAACGGAATAACGCCCGATTGGTATCGCTGCCGAATAGCGCCTTATTCGGGCCGCGAAGATACGGATCGAGATGGATGTCGCTGACGACGAGCCAGGTTTGTCCGGCGCGCGGCGAGGCGGCCGTTGCAACGCCCTGCGACGTTGATACGGACAGAAGCACGGCGAAGACGAAGGTCGCGATTGCGCGCGGAGGCATGCAAGCGTCCCATTCTTCTCGAAAAACGTCATGTCATGTCTGAAGACGAAGCCGGAGTTTTCGGGCGATATCTCTTAGGAAGCGAGCTCAGCGACGCGGCGCGCGAGCTGTACCTTCGTGCTTCACGCGAGCTGAACTACGATACGGCCGACCCGGTCACGCGTTTTGCGTCAACCCGCCCGTGGTCGATTCCCGCACTCGACGGGGCGCTCGCGTTGGTCGACCCAGGCGCCTTGTTGCGCAAGAAGGTCCTCCTCATGGCTGCCGTTCTTGAATCGCGGCCCGAATATTGCGACGTCTTCTTACCGCGAGATCGACCCCTCCGCGACCTTTTTCCGGTTGCCGTAGCGGTGGCCCGCGCCGGATTGCTCGCGGCCGCGGGCTTATTGCTGCTGCGATTCGTACGGTGACCGAATTCGATTTCATCGTCGTGGGTTCGGGCGCAACCGGCTCGACGGCGGCGCAAACCCTCGTCGCCGGCGGCGCGCGCGTGCTCATGCTCGACGCAGGGCGCCGCGACGACCGCCTTTCGAAGCTCGTACCAGCAAAGAGCTTCGTGGAAATCCGGCGCAGCGAGCAAGAGCAGTACCGGTATTTACTCGGCGAGCACTTCGAGAGTGCCGCCTTTCGGAAAATCGGCGCCGGCGCGCAGCTGACGCCGCCTCGGCGTTTCATCGTCGACCGCGTCGACGAACTGCTCAAAGTGCGGTCGGAGAACTTCGCACCGCTGGAAAGCCTGGCGTTAGGCGGCTTGGCCAGCGGCTGGGGATTGATGTGCGGCGTGTATTCAGACGCGGAGCTGGAACGTGCGTCGCTCCCCGTCGACGAACTACGTGCGGCATACCAAGTCGTCGCGGATCGGATCGGCATCTCCGGTGCCGCCGACGACGCGCGGCCGTACACCATCGGCGACTTGACGCACGTCCAGCCACCGCTGCCGCTCGATCCTACCGCCGAGCTGCTCTACGCGCACTACGAGCGGCGACGCGTCGCGATGAATTCGCGGGGATACTACGTGGGCCGGCCGGCGCTGGCGCTTTTGAGCCGGCCGAAGGGCGATCGCGCGGCGACCGATCTGCGCGACATGGAGTTCTACACTGACGGCAATGGCGCGGCGTGGCGGCCGGCTCCGGTCGTCGCGGCACTGCGCGGCAGCGCGAACTTTTCCTACGCCGGTAACGCTCTCGCCACGCGCTTCGAGGACCGCGCGGGCGAAGTCGAGGTCACGGCTCTCGATCTCGACGGCGGACCCGAACGGCAGTATTCGTGCCGCCGCTTGGTGCTGGCATGCGGCGTCTTCGGAACGGCGCGAATCGTGCTGCGCTCCGTCGCTCCGGCGGCGCGGCTGCCGCTGCTGTGCAACGATTATACGTACGTGCCGTGCCTCGTTCCATCGCGAATCGGCCGATCGATGCCGGAACGAAACAACAGCCTCACGCAACTCGCGCTTTTTCACGATCCCGGCGGCCACGGCAGCGACGTCGCCGTCGGAACGATCTTTTCGTATCGCTCGTTGATGCTCTTTCGTTTGCTGCGCGAGATGCCGCTCGACGTGCGCGACGCGCGAATCCTCATGCAGTATCTGCTCTCCGGATTCATCATTGCCGGATTCGATCATCCCCAGGCGCGTTCGGAGGGCAAAGCGCTGTGGATTGAGAGCGATCCGTCGTCGCCCACGCAGGACCGGCTAGCGATCGCGTACGCCCTCACCGGCGACGAACGCCGCCGCCACGTCGCGCGTGAGGGCGGATTCCGCCGCGCGCTGCGAACTTTAGGAGCGTGGCCGATCAAACGCGTTCACCCGCCGCTTGGATCCAGCATTCACTATGCCGGCACCCTGCCGTTCGATCGAGAAGAGAAACCGCTCACGTTGAGCTCTGACGGCCGGCTGCACGGCACCGAAGGCGTGTTCGTCGCCGATGGCTCCGGCTTTACGTTTCTGCCGGCTAAACCGCTGACGCTTTCGCTCATGGCCAACGCGCATCGCGTGGCCGCGCTCCTCGCCGGTACGTTCGCGACGTGATGCAACCACCGCGATCGACGGTCCTCGTCACCGGCGGTGGCGGATTCATCGGAACGGCGCTGATTCGCCGTTTCTTGGCGAACGGCTGGCGAGCCATCGGATGCGGACGCCGGCAACCGGCAAACGTTCCCGATGGCGCAGAGTGGCGCTCCTACGATCTCGCGTGGACCGCGCTACCCGACGAACTCTTCGAGGGCGTCGACGCGCTCGTGCATGCTGCCGTCGTCAAGGAAGATCTGGATCTCAACGTTGCGGGAAGCACGTTGCTGCTCGAAACGGCGCAACGACGGCGCGTCAAACGGATCGTGTTTCTTTCGAGCCTTGGCGGCGCACGAGCGAGCGGCGTCACAATACGGACGGCAGAAATACGCGCTCGAACGTCTCTTTGAAAGCCGGGGCGCCTTAGTCGTTCGGCCCGGCCTCGTTCTGGGTGACGGAGGCGTGTTCGCGTCGATGTGCGCGTACCTGCGGCATCATCGCTTCGTGCCTTTGATCGACGGCGGAAACCAGCCGCTCCAAACCGTGTTCGTGGACGATCTTACCGAAGCGGTCTACGGCGCAATCTGCCGAGACCTGCGCGGGACGTTCACCGTAGCCGAGCGCGAACCGGTGACGTATCGTGAATTCTACCGAGCGCTCGGCGCGCGCCTCGGAGCAAACGTTGCGTTCGTCCCCATTCCATTTTTGGCCGCGGACCTCGCCGTGCAAACGGCGTCGCTGCTGCACGTTCGCCTTCCGATCGATCGCGATAATCTGCTGGGCCTGCGAGCGATGCAAGCCGACCATCGACCGCGGCTCGAGCCGCTCGACGGACAGGTTACGAATTTCTTAACGAATATCGAACGGGCCACGCCGACAGGGACGTATCGGCTATCCGGCTAAGGGACGGTCTTACGATTAGTTCTTCTAATAGAAGTGCGGGTGCTACGGCGGTGCTATCTCGTATCCTCGTCACGGGCGGCTTAGGTTTTATTGGGTCGACGTTCGTTCGTTTGGTGCTCCAGGAGCGGCCGGCGACGCAGATCGTCAATCTCGACGCGCTGACCTACGCAGGGAATCGGGCAAACCTGACAGACGTCGAAAGCGATTCTCGCTACACCTTCATTCACGGGAACATCTGCGATGCGTCCGCCGTTCGCGAAGCCGTTCGCGACGGCGTCGATGCGATCGTGAATTTCGCGGCCGAGACGCACGTCGATCGATCGATCCTCGAACCGGAAGCCTTCTTGCGCACCGACATTCTGGGAACCCACGTCTTGCTCGAAGCCGTGCGCAAGCACGACGTCGGCCGCTATCTCCAAGTCTCCACCGACGAGGTGTACGGCGACGTCGCCGAGGGCGAATCGCTCGAGACCGACCCGCTGCAGCCGCGTAGCCCGTACAGCGCAAGCAAAGCGGGCGGCGATCTTCAGGTCTTGGCGTACCGGACGACTTTCGATAGCCCGGTGTTGATTACGCGCGGGTCGAACACGTACGGTCCGTTCCAACATCCCGAAAAGCTCATCCCGCTGTTCGTTACGAACCTCATCGACGACCAGCCCGTTCCGGTGTACGGCGACGGCCTTCAGGTTCGCGACTGGCTGCACGCCGAGGATCACGCGCGCGGCATCCTGCACGTCCTCGAAAACGGAGAGATCGGCAACGTTTACAACCTTGGAGGCGGCAACGCGCGCACCAACCGCGAGATTACCGAACGGCTCGTTGCCGGATGCGACCGCTCCATGGACACCCACGTAAAGTACGTCGAAGACCGGGCCGGTCACGATCGGCGCTACGCCGTCAACTGTGCGAAAGCGCGCGCGCTGGGCTGGGAGCCGCGCGTTGGTTTCGAACGCGGCTTGCGCGACACCATCGAATGGTACCAGGCGAACGAGTCGTGGTGGCGGCCGTTGCGGGGGCGCGAGTTTATGGACTACTATAAACGCCAGTATGCGAACCGGTAGCCGGACACAACCATGAAGGGTGTGATCCTCGCGGGTGGGCTGGGTTCCCGATTGCGTCCGCTTACCAAAGTCACCAACAAGCATCTCTTGCCGGTTTACGATCGGCCGATGATCTACTATCCGATCGAGACGCTCTGCGACGCCGGCATCGACGATATCATGATCGTGACCGGAGGGAACTCGGCCGGCGATTTTCTGCGCCTGCTCGGCAACGGTAAGGAGTTTGGTCTTAAAGACCTTCACTACACCTACCAAGATACCGAAGGCGGCATTGCCGACGCCCTCAAACTTTGCGAGCACTTTGCCGACGGCGGCCCCGTCGTGGTGATTCTGGGCGACAACATCGTTCAGGATTCCATCGCGCCGTACGTCCGAAAGTTTGAGGCGCAGGAGACCGGAGCTCGAATCCTGCTAAAGGACGTGACCGATCCGGAGCGTTTCGGTTGCCCGCAGTTGAGCGGCGACAGGATTGTGCGCATCGAAGAGAAACCATCGCACCCGAAAAGCCGCTATGCAGTGACTGGGATTTACATGTACGACCGTAAGGTTTTCGAGTTCTGCCGCCGATCTCAAACCGTCCGAGCGCGGCGAGCTCGAGATCACCGACGTCAACAACGCCTATATCCACGCCGGCGAGCTGCAATACGACGTGCTCGAAGGCTGGTGGGCGGACGCCGGACAGTTCGAATCGCTATTCCGCGCCGGTACGCTGGTGGCAGGGTCGCGCGCGGAAACCCCGGCCCTTCGTGAAGTTGGTGCGCGTTGAGTATTCGCGCGAGCGTGCGCTCGGTGGTGCGCTACCGCTGGCTGCTCTACGAGCTGGTCAAACGCGACGTCCTCGTGCGCTATCGCGGCTCCGCGCTGGGGTTCGTGTGGACGCTGCTCAACCCGATCATTTTCATGCTCATCTACACCCTCGTCTTTTCGATCTATCTGAAGTCGCCGATACGCCTGTTCCCGCTGTACTTGCTCAGCGGCATGGTCCCGTGGATTTGGTTTCAGGGCGCGATCGCGCAGGCCGTTACCGCGATTCTCGACGGACGGGCATACGTCGGGAAGACGCTTCTGCCGACGGAACTTCTGGTAATCGTCCCGGTGCTTTCGAACGGCGTCAACTTTTTGATCACCGCCGTCCTGCTCGTGCCGGTCTGCATGGCGTTTGGCGTGAACGTCGTCTGGGCGGTCCTGTTTCTGCCGCTTTTGGCGCTGATCGAACTTTGCATGGCGCTGGGGTTTTCGTTTTTCGTTGCCACGGCCAACGTATTCTACCGCGACCTTCAGCAACTCGATCGGGTATGCGCTGCTCGCCGTCTTCTTTCTGACGCCGATCTTTTACGCGCGATTCGTCGTACCGCCGAGCCTGCAGTTCTTGGTGGAATATAGCCCGGTCGCCGCAATGATTGCGACCTATCAGGACGTCTTCTACTACGGAACCATGCCGGGCTGGCGCAACTTGGCGTTCTCGGCCGGCTTCGCCATCGTCATCCTGCTGCTGTCGCTGGTCTACTTCAACCGTCACCGGGACTCGTTAGGGGAGTACGTCTAGCGCCTCGCTAGGGTTCGAAAACGACGTCGTCGAGGTGAAAGCCGAGCTCGCGCTCGTCGCTGCCCAACCCGAGCTCCTTCAGATTCGCCGTCGCGCCGACGGCTAGGTGAATTTTCGCGCGCACCCCTCGCAGCAGCCGTACCGGACAGTGCAGCGCGAGGCCGCGCGTGGTGGGAGCAACGCTCGTTTGAAATCCGTTGACGTCGGCGGAGAAGTCGGTGCCGGGAGCAATTCCTTCGGCGATGGTGGCGTGAACGCTCACCCCGGAAACGTCTCGTTCCGGAACGACCGAAAAGGTCAGCGCCGACGAAGCCCATCCATCCTCGAACGCGCCTTCGGCGTCGCCGTCCTGCGCGACGCAACCGACGAGCGGAAGCCGCACGCCGGGGCCGCCGGCTTTTTCCGTCGATACCGGGGGAATGTCGAAGTACACCGATAGTGCCCGGTCCATCGCTTCGACGTCGGCGTCGCTTACGACACGATCGGGCGGCCGCACGGCCGCCTGCGGCGTGAGACCTCGCGCGTAGTAGGGGGATTCGGTGGGCTCGTTGGCCACCACCGCCAGCACGTGCGTCGGCGTGAGATAGCCGTCTTGCAGTGCGCGTTCGTCGCAGGCGTGCACGCAATCGATAAAGGTGCGGTCCCACTGGGCGCCGGCATCGAAGTTCGGCCCGAATCCCCGGTCGACGAACGGATCGACCACGTTCCCGTATCCGACGAACGCGTGGAAGTGAAATCGCTCGAGAAGCAAAGGCAGTACGTCTTGCGCGCGAATTCCTTCGAAGCCGACCGACGAACAATCCCAGTCGCTAAAACGATCCTCGTAGCGCTTGAATTGATGTTGAAACCGGTGCGATATCGGAAGCTTCTTCCAAAACCGCTCGACCAAATGGTGCGCTTCCGGCCACCGCTGATGTCCGTTTCTGCCGATGATGTCGTTGATCGCGAAGAGCGCCCGCGGTTCGAGGGCACGCCCAACGGCGTCGAAGAGACCTTCCAAATTCGTCACGTGATGCAACGACTGGTTCGCGACGACGCCCTGGTACGTGCGTCTCGGGCGCCACTTGTTGAAGTCTTGCCGCACGAACGAGAGGTGCGATGCCAGTCCGGCTTCTCGGGCTTCCTTGGCCGCGCGTTTGATCAGCGTCGCGTTGAGTTCCAAGCACTCGATTCGGAAGTCGTCCTGGCCGCTTCGCTTGAGAAGCTGGGCGATCTCCAGCTCGTTATTGCCGTCCCCCGAACCAATGCTCAAAAACACCGGGCTGTTTGGACTGGCAGCGCTCGGCGCTCACCCGAAGATAATGGGCGAGGAAGCTCGGGGGCGACGAGCAGCCCAGGCGTTCGAGCATCGCGCGCACGAACGTGTTCGACCAATAGTGATAGATCGGCGGCAAATCGTCGAACTCCGACACCAAGTCGAAACGGCGGCGCTCCTGAGCGAGACGCCCGGCATACGTTCTTTCGAGCGGCTTCGCATGCATGAAACGTATTTTCAGCCTGCGGAGCTCTTGCCCCCGTCGCACAGGAAAGTTTCCTCACGCCTGCTAACCTTAGAGCCGATGAGACATTACGGCGGTACCGGGGCGGCCATAATGATGGCGTTAATCTTGTTTATCAACGGCGGTTTGCCGGCACGGGCCGACAACGAACTCGCCAGCGCAGCTCCAACCTTTTACGTCCTCGTTCCGGGCAACGACGCCAGCGTCGCCGCATTGGCGCATAAGGTCGCGGGCCGCGTGCAGGCGCTCTTCGATCGCGTAAGCGGGCCTGGTTCGGTTTGGGTGGTTCCCCGGCTCTCCTGGGGCCCGAACGACCTTGGCGATCAATGCTTGAACGATCCCGGATTGGAAAACTCCAAGGGCCCGCAAGTCCTCGGTGGGATCATTATCGAGAGCACAAACACCTACACAGCCCAGGATCCTTTTGTCATCTGGGTGCACGGCTGGGCCAAGGTGGCAGCCAACGCTCAACTCGTTTCGTGCAAAGCTGCGGGCTTTAGGAAACCGACCATCACGTGGATATCCGGCGATCTTACGGGCTACGGCTCGCGTAATGGGTTGCGTCTCGAAACAACCGCGGCAGGCATCCTCGCCTTCAATCCTCACAATACCAGTGCGGTAGATTTCGCTGCACTAGCCTTTGCGTCGGGCCAAGGTGCTTCAGATTTGCCGCCGGTCAACGACGCAACGACGACCCGCGACGCGCTCGATCGGGTCGTGAACGAGCTCTTTACGCAGTTGACCGACGGATGCGCGGCCGCCACCACCAGCATGCAGCTGATGTGCGCAAAACTTGGACTCGGCGCCACGGCAAGCGTTCCGCTCGCGAGCCCCGCGCCCGCGAACCCGCCCGCTAGTTCGCCGCCGAGGTAGGTAGGCTCCAGGGTGGAAGGCGCGAGCCGGCAGCGGCTCTTTTGCGTCATTCCCGCGTTTCGCGCCGCCGATACGATCGCCAACGTCGTCGGGCAGGCTCTCCAATTCGCCGACGAGATCGTCGTCGTCGACGACGGCTGCCCCGAAGGCTCGGGGTCGGTCGCCGAAGCGGCCTTCCAGCACCGTCGAAAACGTACGCGTGCTTCGGCGCGATCGGAACGGGGGCGTCGGCGCGGCCATGAAAACCGGCATCGCATTTTGCATCGATAACGGCGCCGATCTGATCGTGAAGCTCGATGCCGACGGGCAAATGGATGCGTCATTCATCGGCATCATTCGCGATCTGTTCGAGGCCGACGCGACGCTGGTGTGCATCAAGGGAAATCGGTTCTTCGACTCTTCCGTCGTCTCTGCGGATGCCGCGGCGGCGCTTGTTCGGCAACGCCGTGCTTTCGATTCTCGCAAAGTTCGCGTCGGGATACTGGAACGTCATCGATCCGACCAACGGCTATATCGCCTTTAACGCCGCGCTGCTGGCGTTACTCCCCTGGCAGTCGTTTGCCGATTCGTATTTTTTCGAGATCTCCGTGCTCTGCGAACTGGGGTTGAAGCGGCTTCCGATCCTCGAGCTCGAGATGCCGACGATTTACACCGGCGCGCGAAGCTCGCTTTCGATTCCCGCCGTGCTGGGGGAGTTTCCGCCGAAGCTGTTCCGGCTGATGCTGCGGCGCATCATGCTGCAATACTTCATCTTCGACGTCAACTTGGGCTCAATTTACTCTAGTGTTCGGCATCTTGCTGTTGCTGGCAGGCGGCGGATGGGGAACGTATCAGTGGATCGTGAGCTCGATCACGCACGAATCGCGCACGACCGGAACGGTCATGCTCGCCGTCCTGCCCTTCCTGATGGGATTCCAGTTGATCCTCAACGCCTTGATGTACGACGTCCAGTTCGCGCAGAAGACGAGCCACGAACTGCTCGTCAACCTTTACCGGCGTTTTCCTCGTATGACGAAGGTTTCACCCGGCCGAGGTTAGGCTCGGCGGCACGCACGTAAAAGTGGTAGACGCTGCCGGGGGTCATCGGGACCTCGCGGTAGCCCGCGCTTTCGAGCTGCTCGACCAGCACGTGCTCGACACCGCTGTCGATCAACTGTTGCGGGCTAAGAAACACGGCCCGCGTTCCAAGGCCGTTGAGAAACTCGGCGGCTTCGCCGGCATCGATTGCTTGAAGCAATCGAAACCACCCGGCAGGCCCGGTCCAGTTGCCGATGCTCGTGATGCCGTTGCGGCGAAAATAGTAATCGAACGCGTTATCGCTGATCACGAAAACGTTGCCCGAATATCCATGACGCCGCATCCAGGCAGCGGCCAGCTGCTGGTCGGCGTAACCCTCGTCGTTCTCGTTGAGAAACGCTTGCTCGCCGGCGTAGTGCAGAAATGCGTGCGCCTCGCTCAAAAGGTCGTTCTGAATGAAGTCTCCGTCAGGGCGCAGACTCGAAAAGACGGGCAGGGCGGCCACGACGGCCAGTGCGAGCGCGAGGGGCGCCAGTTTGGGCCGTAACGCTATCAGTTGTATCAGCAGCATGCCCACGCACAAGGCGAGAAGCGGATAGAACAACAATGCGTAGCGTAACAACGAGGTCGTCCCGAACCAGTACAGCGCGAATGCCGACACGATGAATATCGGGATGGCCAATTCGGCCGGAATGCGCCGCCGAAACGACGCGACCAGAATCGCGACGATTGCAGGAACGTAGAGGAAAAGCACGAGCCCAGAGGCCCCGTATTCGCGGAAGTCGGCCGAAAGCGGATGCAGATACGCCCGCAAGGGGAGGGTGAGGAAGGCCTTGGGCGATCTCGACGTCGCCATGTCTTGCCACAGCCCATTCCATTCCGCGACCCTCCAGAGACCGTCGTTCCCATGCAACGCGATGTTGAGCGCCGGTGCGATGGGGTCGCCTGCCAGTATCCAGTTGCGCACGTACCACGGCGCGGCGACCGCGCACAGGACCGCTAGCACGCCGGCGATCGCCGTCCGTCGCATGCCGATTGCCAATCCGCCCCACACGAGCCCAACGAAGAAAATCGGCGTCAACAGAACGAACGACGCTTTCATACCGACGAGAAACCCGGCGATCGTCGCGGCCGCGATCAGCCATTGGGGTTTCCGGTCGCGTATCGCCAGCACAACGGCGACGACGGAGAGCAGCGCCATCGCGCCGATCGGAACGTCGATGTATCCTAGCACCGAATAGTCCAGAAAGATCGCAGCCGAGATGACGGAAAAGACGGCGAGCAGGCCGATGACCGCGTGCCAACCGGCATTTTTTCGCGAATAGTTCGAATCGTCGATGGCCGCGTAGAGCGCGAGCGCCATCAACAGGCCGGTCGACCACGTTAAAAACTGCGCGTAGGCACCGGCACCCAGCACGATCCACGCGGCGAACAGCAGCAAGAAATTATTGGCATAAAAGATGAACGCCATGTACGGGTCGACGACCAGCCGGCCGGCGTTGGCCCAATCCTGCGCGTACGCGAGGTGGTAGAAGATCGCGTCGGAGTATCCCGTGCCTTCGGGAATGACCGCTCGCGTGGCAATGACGATCAGCGCGACGTAGACCGCAGCCAGCGGCCAACTCCAGCAGCGCGTCAGCGCGCGAACGCGAGCTCGCCAAAACGCCGCTCGGAACGGCGAACGCCGCGCGGCGACGCACGCGACCGAAAATGCCGCCGCAAGGGTTACGGCGATCCCCGCGATCGTGAGCAGTCCGAGCGTGCCGGCGAGGAACAGCGCCAGACCGGCGATCGCCATTCCCAGCGCGCAGGTGCACGCTACGCGCATCATGATGCGCGACGGACGCTCTGCATCGTCCACCGAATCACACCACGGGAAGGCCGCTGCGCCAATCAAAAAGAAGACGAGCAACGTTACATGTGCGATGGCGAGCCCTACTACGAAATGCGTCAGTGCCAGCATCGATTCGCCCTTTGCGCGACTGCGCTATGGAAGCCTTCCCGCTCGTTCGCGTTCGCGTTCGCAATCCTCGGCGTGGCGCTGCTTTCCGCTTGTGGACCGCGCGACGCCGTTTACGATACGTCGTCTTTTCATCTTCACGGCACGATCGCACCGCCGGACGTTGCCGTTCCCACCAACGTGGGCGACGGTCCGGCAGCGTTCAACGGGTTATATCTGGAAGGCTCGGCGGCATTTTCCTGTTGCTGGATCGCGCCGCGCGCGACGCTCTTGGTGCGCAAACGCGGCCCGGCGAGCGAACTCATCGGCGGTTTTCGAGTCCCTAACGTCCCGCGTTTTTCCGGCGGTCAAGTGGTGACGATTTCTCTTCCCGGCGACTCCGCGCCGCGGCTCCGCCGGAGTCTGCAGCCCGGCCAGCAACTAACGCTCGCGATACCGCTTCCGAAAAGACTTCGCCGCACGACGGGATTGGTACCGATCGCGGTCGCCAGCGCGGTCGATTACGTTCCAAGCCGGGACAACCCGCCCTCGCGTTCACTGCTGTCGCTCCTTCGCCTGCGATCTGCCGACAGCGAGGGCGACACGCGGCATCTCGGCGTGGTCGTCCTCTACCTCTACTTCAAATAGGCGGTTACCGATGACGAATGCGCTCGCCACTTGCATCCGCGCCGTGCTGCTCGCTTCGATAGCGCTTCTCGCCGCCTGTTCGCACGAACGGAGCGAAGCGACGGCTGAAGGAAGTAGCGGCACCGCTGCGCCGGCCGCAATCTATCCCGCCGGGATCGTGCCGCCTGCGGATTGGGCAAGCTCGCGACGAACGGGAATTTATCCGGCGGAAACGGCCAAGACGTGCTGCTTCCTCGCCGGAACCTCACTGCTGGTGCTCGACAATCCGCCCGGTTCGCAACTCGCGGTCTTCACCTTTTACATTCCGTCGGTCGAACCACTCACGAAGAATCGCGAACGCGTCATCGTTCGCTTCAATGGAAAACCGGCCGGACCGCCGGCGGAGCTATCGCCCGGCATGCAAGACGTGACCGTCACGATTCCGCCGTCGCTTCGACCGAAGCGCCATCTCGCCGCGTCGCTGGCGATGTCGATAAAATGGGTACCGAAGAACATCGGTCTCAACGACGACCGGCGCGAACTCAGCATCATGCTGATCCGGGTGGGCTATATTTAGAAAAGCTTGGAGCGTCGGGGTAGCGCACGGTCCCCTGGTCTTCCTTCAACGCGCGCAGCGGTGGCTGCGCGGGCGCGTCGTCGCGAGAGCTGCGGCCATCCGGCGCGCGCGCGCCGTTCGCCGTGCCTGGCACCTGCCGGCGACACCTTCTCCGGTCGAGTTCCCAAGCGCTCGCGACGCTCCGCTCGTCTCGATCGTCGTTCCGGTTTTCAATCAATGGCGCTACACGAACGGATGTCTGAGAGCGCTCGCGCGCGCAAACGATTCCACTATCTCATCGGAAGTCATTGTCGTCGACGACGCCTCAACCGATCGAACGCCGGAACTTCTCGAACGATGCACCGGTATTCGGGTCGTTCGGCTCGAGCGTAACGGAGGATTCGCCGCCGCGTGTAACGCCGGCGCGGCGGTGGCGCGCGGTGCGTACCTGCATTTTCTCAATAACGATGCGTTCGTCGAAAATGGCTGGTTGCGACCGCTGCTCGATGCGTTTGGGAGCGACGAGCGCATCGGCGCCGTCGTTTCGCAGCTTCGGTATCCCGACGGCTCGCTTGCCGACGCCGGCGGCGTTGTATGGCGCGACGCTCAGGGGTCGAACTACGGACGCGGAGATTCGCCGGGCGACTGGCGCTATCGCACTCCTCGCGACGTGGATTACGGCTCCGCCGCCAGCCTCATGGTGCGAACGAGTGCGTTTACGGAAGCCGGCGGATTCGCATCCGACTTGGCGCCGGCTTACTACGAAGACACCGACTTGTGCTTCGCGCTACGCGCAAAAGGCTACCGGATACGGTATCAGCCTCGTTCGATCGTCGATCATGTGGAAGGCGCGAGCTACGGCAGCAACCTGCGCGAAGAGGCGCGCGCGATGCAGGAGCGCAGCCGCCACCGATTCGCTGCCAAATGGCACGACGCGTTGCGCGACCACATGGAGCCGAACCCCGAGCAGATCGAGCGCGCCGCGCGGCGGCTGTCCGGCACGCGCACGATCGTCGTCGTGGACGAGCACGTGCCTTTTACCGACCGAGACGCCGGATCGCGTCGCATCTTCTTTCTGATCGAGCTCCTGCGCAAACGCGGATGGCACGTCATCTTCGGCAGCCTCGATCGCAACGACTATCAGCCCTATTCCGACGTTCTTCGCGATCTCGGCACCGAGCTGATCTGCGGGTTCGGCCCGGATTCGGTCGCCGCGTTGAAACGGCTCCACATCGCCGTCGACGCTGCCTGGTTGTGCCGGCAAGGACCGGCCGCACGCGTCTTATCGGCATTCCGCCGGAACTTCGACCCGACGTATCGTGTTCGACACCGTGGATCTTCACTACGTGCGTCTCCGGCGAGAACAAGAGGTACGCGGCACGCGCACGCGTTGGCAGTCGATGCAGCAGCGGGAACTGCTCCTCGCACGCGCCGCCGACGTTACCGTAACGACCGGCGTACCCGAGCGCGATCGGCTTCGCGCGGACGGCATCGCGCGCGTCTGCGACATTCCGGTGATCGAGCCGGCCGTTACCGAGAAGCTGCCCGGGTGGGAATCGCGACGCGGCATCGTGTTTCTTGGAAACTACGCGCACGCGCCGAACGTCGATGCCGCCTGTTGGCTCGCCACGGCGATCATGCCGCTGGTGCGGCAGCGGCTACCCGGCGTGCACCTCACGCTTGCGGGCGCGGATCCGACGCGCGCGGTGCGCGCGCTGGCGCAGCCCAACGTTGAGGTAACGGGCTACGTTGCGGACGTTGACGGCGCTGCTCGCGCGGGCTCGCGTCTTCGCCGCACCGATTCGATTCGGCGCGGGCCTGAAAGGGAAAATCATCTACGCGCTGGCGCGGGGCATCCCGGTGGTCACGACGCCGGTCGGTGCCGAAGGCATCTTCGATTTCGGAGAATACGATGCGATCGACGCCGCGCCGGAGCAGTTGGCCGCGCGCATCGTGCGCCTTCACGAGGATGCGGTATCGTGGAACGCCCTTGCCGAAGCCGGCCGCGCGATCGCCGCACAATTCACACCGAGCGCGGTCGCCCAACGGCTCGACGACGTGCTGCGCACCGCCGGCCTGTCATCCTGAGCTGTGGCGCTCCGCTTAGGATGATAGGTGCATGAGCGACAGTCGCTCGAGCAGCGATCGCAGCTGCACGGCGACTGCTTCCGACGAGAACGGCTGCAGCGTCGCCGCTGCCGCGGCGGAGATCCGTTTCCAGCGCTCCTCGTCACCGTAGAGCGAAACGATCGCTTCGGCAAACCTTTCCGGATCCGCTTCGGCAAGCACGGCGTTCTCGCCGTGCCGCAAACCCAGGCCCTCGGCACCGACCGGTGTAGTGACGACCGGTAGGGCGTATGAAAGGGCGTGACCGATCTTGCCCTTCATTCCCGCGCCGAAGCGCAACGGAGCGACGAAGACGCGGCTTCTCAAAAAGTGCGGCGAGACGTCGCGGACGTATCCGGTCACTCGCACGCGTTCCGACTTCAAAGCGAGGACGGCTTGAGAAGGATTGCTCCCGACCAGCGTTAGGGTGACGTCGGGGAGTCTCTGCCAAACGATCGGCATGACGGCTTCGCAGAGCCACGCAACGGCATCGACGTTGGGCGGATGGTTGTAATTCGCGATGAAGAGCAGCCCGCTGGTGTCGGCGAACCGGCGCTCTTCGCGGGCGATCACATCGTGAATCGTGGGAATCACGAAGACGTTTCCGAAGCCGAGGTCCTCGAGAACGCGCTTTTCGTCGGCCGTAACGACGACGGTTACGTCGGCGTTACGAACGCAATCGGACTCGACGTTCAGCATCTCGCGCCAGCCCGCGTCGTCCTCCCCCAACAACTCGGCTTGCCGGCGACGGCGCACGTGGCCGAGATCGACGGTGTCGTAAATGATTCGAACTCGCGGAGCCGCGCGCACGAGCGGAGCGTACTTTTGAAAGAGGTCCGGGCGGCTAATCCAAGCGATGTCTACCAGCGGGAGGACGTCGGCGAGCGCCTCTTGCAGCGTTTTGCCGCCGTCGATGTGGTGAAGCACTTCCACGCCAAGCTGCTGGAGCTCGTGCGTGTACGGCTGCAACGGTGCGTAGTTGTCGGGAAGAAACACGACGGAATAGCCGGCATCGCGCAACATCTTGACGACGTGCAGCATTCGCTGCGAACCGGCCTCGTGATCGTAAAGCGGGACGTACGAGTCGACGATCAGAATCGTCTTGCCGGGGCTGCCTCGCCGCCATGCCGGCACGACGTTCGCGTGATTGTTTTCAAAATGCGTCCCGAGTACGGCAGCCCACTTCGCGCGGAACTTTGGCCGGTTGATTTCTTGAAAGCGCTTCACGCCCGAGCGTTCGTCACCCGACGTAAGGCCCTCGTAATGCACGATCTCCGAGCGCGGCTGATACACGACTCGATAGCCGAGCGATCGCACGCCCAAACATAAATCCGCATCTTCGTAATACGCCGGCCGATATGCTTCGGAGAACCCGCCCAGTCGTTCGAATAGTTCCCTGCGAATCAACAACGCCGCACCCGAAACGTAATCGGCGTCGCGCAAGAAGTTGTATCGAGGGTCGTCCGGATTCTCGGAGTGGCCGACGTTCCACCCGGTCGCGTCGCGCCAAAGAATGTTTCCGGCTTCCTGCAGCCGGCCGTCCGGATAGATGAGCTTCGATCCGACGACGCCCACCTTCGGATCCGCTTCGGCCGTATTAACGAGATGTTCCAGCCAGCCGTCGCGGACGGTCGTATCGTTGTTAAGAAAACACACGTACTTGCCGCGCGCGATGGCGGCTCCGCGATTGCACGCTCGAACGAAACCCTCGTTCTTGCCGCTGCGCACGTAGTCGACGCCGGCCAGCGACGTGACGACGTCGGACGTGCCGTCGAACGATCCGTCGTCGACGACGACGAACTGCACGTTCAGGGTTTCGAACCACGACTCCGCGATCGATTGAAGACACCGCACGGTGACGTCGCGATGATTGTAAACCGGAATGACGATGCTGACCGTCGGCGGATCCGCCATCGAGCGCGCCGCCACGCGTTCGTTCCAGCCGTCTACGAGCAACGTCTCCGCGTATCGCAGCGCCGCGCCTCCGCTGGCCGCCCCGCCGGCAGTCGGGCGTTGTTCCATGCCGGGGGACCAGGTGGCGAAGACGTCGTCGGGCGACGCGATGCCGAGTACTTGCTTGAGCGAAAACCACAGCACCCGAAGCGCATGAAAGCGGCTTCGCATAATGAACTCATAATCCGAGCGGAGGTCGTCGAGGCGTTGCCGCTCGTCGCTCAGCCGCGCCGCAAGCTCGGCGTTCATGTTCGGGTGGGTCACAACACAATGCTTACCGGAGGGCCGGGGGGACCTCCTATCATCGCGTAACGAATATTAGCGCAATGATCTCCACCTTAACGAACGAACGCGGTCGAAGCGGTCGGGATTTCGAAGAGTTTTCGTTTTCAGGCTACCGCTAGGCCAACGACGCTGAAGGACTTAGTCATTAAGCGTGTCCACTTCGAGGGCCGCTACGGCGTGGTCGATGCGCTAAAGGACGTCACGTTTACGCTCGAGCGCGGCCAGACGCTCGGCTTGATCGGCGAAAACGGATCCGGTAAGACGACGCTCCTTCGCATCCTGGCCGGCGTCACGAAAGCCGACGAGGGGGAGCTGCAGATCCAGGGCTCCGTCGCCCCTCTTTTGTCATTGGGCATCGGCTTCTATCCGGACTTTAGCGGTCGGGAAAATGCCCTTGATCGAACTTTTGACCCTTGGATCTGAGCCGCGAAGAGGCAAAGGCGCAGCTCGACGACGTGATCGAATTCTCCGAGCTCGGCGAGTTCATCGACGCCCCGATTCGAACGTACTCGACCGGCATGGCGATGCGGCTGGCATTCGCCGCCGCCATTCGCGTGGACCCGGAGATCCTGCTCATCGACGAAGTGTTCGCGGTCGGAGACGAACATTTCAAGGCAAAGTGCGTGGCCTGGCTCGACGATTTCAGGAGCCGCGGCCGGACGACGATCATCGCGACCCACGACACGTCGACGGTGGCGTCGCTTTGCGACGTCGCGCTGTGGCTCGACAAGGGACGCGTCGCGGCCTTCGGCGAGCGCATGGACGTGATTCGCGCATACAGTCGCGCCGTCAGCGGCAAGCCGGTTGCCGACGCCCTCGCCGGCAGCGGGCCCGAAGGCACCAAATCGGCGACGGCGCTAGTCGAATTTTACCGCGCGCGCCTCGCTGGGATGCTGCCGTTGCTTCGCTTGCCGCTCGTCGGATACGTCCGCCAGACGGGCAAGATCAAGGGTGGGTACGAAGACGGCTGGACCGACGGCGCCCTCGAATTTACGCTCGAACCGCTGCGCGACATTCGCAGCTGGATCGTCCAAGCGACGGTTCCGGCCGGAATGCCGGCCAACACCGAAGTCGCCGTAGAAGTCGATGGAAAGGTCGTCGCGCGCGTTCCGGCGTCGGCCGGGAAAATCACGTTACGTTGCGACCGGCGCATTGCCAAGGGGCAGTCGACGACCATGCGCATCACGTCATCGGCGACGGTGAACCACAGCGATCTCGGAATCAGCGGCGACATCCGCGACGTCGGACCCCGCATCGACGAAATCGTCTTCGAGCACTAGCCGGCGGGCCGCCTACTCTTCGTCGACCTGTCCGGAAGACGGATGGTCGATGAAGTACTTCGCGTCGAGGTGCGTCGGTATCGGTTGGAACGGCGTCGGTTTCTGCGAAAAGTTGAACATGTCGCTAAAGGCGTCGGCCCGAGCATCCGCCAGCCCGAGCGACGGAAGGCCGAATATTTTTTCGATGAAGGTCATGCTGCTGGCGAGTTCGTGCTGGTGGTGCGAAATATAGTGCGTCTTCGCGTACGGCGAGACGACGATCAACGGCGTGCGAAAGCCGAGGCCCTCGTACGCGCCCGTCTTTCGATCCGGAAGCTGCGGGGGCGGGACGTGGTCGTACCAGCCGCCCCAATCGTCCCACATAATGACGATTGCCGCGTTGTTCCAGTATTTGCTCTCGCCGACGGCGTTCACGACCGACGCGACCCAGTCCGGGCCGCCCGAGCCGCTATCCGGACCGGGATGATCGGAGTTGGGCGGTGAGGGCGTCACCCACGAAACGTGTGCTAAATTCCCGTTGGTGATGTCTTTGAAGATGTCAGTGTTGGTCTCCATATTTGCCCAATCCGGCCCGTAGCGCACTGCCCTGACGGCAGCGAATCCGTTTAACGACGAGTCGATCGGGTTTGAGACGTAGTAGTGCCACGATACGCCCGCCGCGTCGAGCAAATCCGCAATCGTCATGTAGTCAAAGCACGGGAACGGGCCATCAACTTCGTGGCCGGTGGCCTTTGAAAAGTCGTGCGGCGGCGACGGATATCCGTAGATGAGCTTCACGACGCTGTTGCTCGGCGGTCCGTCGCAGCCCCAGGGGTTCCCCGCGGGCACTTCCGACGTGTGGGCCGACTGTCCGGCAATATAATACTGATGGGCCGGAAACGTCGGTCCGCTGTTGGAGGTAAACGTGTGGTCGCCAAGCCCGTACTCCTGCGCCATCGTCCAGTACGGCTGAATGTCGACTTGCTTGACATAGGAATACGCCATCTTCTTGATTTCTTTTTCGGGATAGAAGTCCCAGCACGCCGGATGGTTACGATAGTCTTTGCAACCGGGTCCGTGGAACCAGCCGGAGATCATGTCGTCGAAGCCGTCGTTCTTGCCTCCATCGTAGTCCTCGAGAAACTGCGAGTGGCTGTGATTGAGAACGAACTTAAATTTTAAGCCCACCGGCATCATCGGATAGACCTTGCCGTGACCCATCCCGGACTTGGCATAGTCGGCGCCGGGGAACCCGTAAAAGAAATTGTCGAAACTGCGGTTCTCCTGCACCATGACGATGACGTATTGAATTTTCGTCGATCGCGGAACAACTCTCGCGGCTTCGAGCGCGCGCATAGAGCCGCGCACCGGCGCGGCCGGCACCGCCGAACCTTGCGATATCGGACCGCTACAACCAACGACCAACGTTGCGACGAGCAAGATAGCGAGCCTTCTCACGACGGAGTTCTCCTTTTGCCGTATTCCGGGCAATCATGGTTTCGCCGCCAATCAAACGGCTGTCCTACCCGGGGGGGATGCCTTCGTAGGCGCCGCATGTATCGACCGTGGCCTCCAGCCCCAAGCCCTCGACGACGGTCACGCGTGCGCTCTTCGCCTTCGCGCATCAGGACGACGAGTACGCCGCAATACCGTGGATCCTCGAAGAGGTCGCGCGCGGTACGGCTATCGCTTGCTTGTACCTAACGGACGGCGGAAGCCGCGCGGATCCGGAGGTGCGCGATGAGGAAAGCCGGAGCGTCCTGCGGTCGCTGGGCGTTGGCGACGAAAGCATCGCGATCGTGCGGACCAATAGCGGGCGCATTGCCGACCAGGAGCTCGCCGCTCGATCGTGTGAAGCCGTCGACGCGATCGAACGTTGGATCGAACGTTCGTCGTTCGCCCCTCAGAGGCTGTACGCGCCGTCCTACGAAGGCGGTCATCCCGATCACGACGCCGCCCATCTGGTTGCCGCCGTCATTGCGAATAACCACGGCATAGTAACCGAATCATGGCATTTTTCGCTGTACAACGCCTACCGCTGCCCGCGGCCGTTCTTCGCGACGATGCGACAGCTTCCGACCGCCAAGGCGTCGCGCCGCGCCGTCATGCCGCTGCGGACGCGGTGGGCTGCCGCGTTCGCGTGCCGTCACTACCGGTCGCAGTGGCGCACGTGGCTGGGTCTCTTTCCCGGAGCCTTATACGAACGCGCGATTGCGCATCGGGAATCGGTCGCAGCGTTCGACGTCGCGCGTCTTTGCCGTCGGCCGCACGACGGCGAGTTGCTCTACGAGCGGCTGTTCGGCACGCGCTACGAGGACTTCGAAGCACAAACGCGCGCGCTTTGCGATCGCCTGCGCGTCGCAACGTAGCCGCTAGTCGTCGTCCGGCGGTAAGAACGTCGGCGGGCGCTGCAGGAAGTGGCTGGGCGGGTACTTGGCGGGAATAACTTTGAACGCGCGCGGTTTTTGGCTAAAGTCAAAGGCATCCGAGATACCGGTCGCACGCTCGTCGCTGAAGCCGAGCGACGGCAAATTGAACACCGACTCGGTGAACTTTAGGACGCTTCCGAATTCGTACTGCGTCTGCGACACGTAGCCCGGCTTCGCGTAGGGCGAGATGACGATCGCGGGCACGCGCTCGCCCAAGCCGAGGAAATCCAATTGCGGCGGTGCCAGGTTGTCGTACCAGCCGCCCCAGTCGTCCCACAGCACGACGATGGCCGTCGAAGGCCAAGACGGGCTCTTGCCGATGGTGTTGACGATCGCCGCCACCCACGACGGACCGGTGTCGCTGTTGTTGCCCGCATGATCCGAATCGATTCCAGTGGGCACGACCCAGGTTACCGAAGCCAACCCGCCGGGCTTGGCGGCGTCGGTGAGGATCTGCGTCTGCGGACTAATGACGTCCTTGCTCCAATCGGGGCCGTTGCGAACTTGTTTGATCGCGTCGAACGCCGAGTAGATTCCGCCCGGACCGTGCACGATCGGCGCGTAGTATCGCCAAGATACGCCCTTCGCGTCGAGAGGGTGCGCCAACGTTGCGAAGCGCGTGAAACACGGAAACGGCCCCTTTAAGACCCGGTGCAGCTGCGAGTCGAGCGTGGGCGTCGTCGCGCCTTTCGGCGAATCGCAGCCCCACGGCCCAACCGACGGCGTGTCGACCAGCGCGAGCGTCTTCTGGTCGTTCAAAAAGGTGGTTGCGGCGATGAGATCGATGTGCGCCGTGAAGCTATTACCCCATTCCGTCGGGAACATGTGATCGGCGAGCACGTACTGCTTCGCCATCGCCCAGTACGGCGCCGAGTCCTTGCGATCGAGGTACGCGTACGGATATGTCGGCTTCTCGCCTGGGCGGGGCCATTTTTGAATGGCCGTATCGAAGGCGTTCATGGCGCCGCCGTTATAGTCCCAGATTGCCGCCGCATAACCGTGCGGCAAATCGTTCCCCTTGAAGTCCTGCGAGTGGAGATCGATCTTGTTTCCGTTGTGCAAATAGCCGTACATCGGCGCGTCGGCTTTCGGGAAGCCCGCGAAGATGTTCTCGAAGCTCCGGTTTTCTTGAATGATGATGACGACGTGCTTGATGTAATGGCTGATCGGAAGACTTTCGGCGCTCGCGTGCTCCAAGGCCGGCGGCGCCGGAACGACGTTTCCGGCCGGCCCTTGCAGGCCTCCGGGCGCACGACCAGCCGAACACCCTGCAACCAACGTTGCCAGACAAAATACGGCAATGCTCTTGGCGCGCATGGTTACCCCTTATCGCTTGTGCCCGGAGATAATGCGAAGCCTCCGGCACGGCTTCCTGCCCGATGCCACCGGCCAAGGACGCCTTGACTCGCCAGTTTACGACGTACGCCGCCGTCGGTGCGATCGGAACGTTGATTGACTTCAGTCTCTTTTGGGCGCTGCTGCGATTGCACGTGCCGCCTCCGGTCGCGGTGACCCTGGCGTATGGGGTTGCCACGGCGCTGCAGTTCTTCTTGAACCGGCACTGGACGTTTCGCGCTTTCGATCGAGCGGCCGTCGTTCAAGCCGGAACCTACCTCGCGGTTACGCTCGTCAACTGGCTCGTGGCATTGCTGTTCGTCGAAGCGGGAACGTACATTTTCCATCTCACCCCGTTGCTGGCCAAGGCGCTCTCGATTCCCCCAAGCGCCGTCGTCGGCTTCCTCGGAAATCGTTACCTCACGTTCGGGGCCGGCCTGTGGGCGACGATGCGCGACGTGCACGCTTGGTTCCATAGGCGCAAAGGGTAGGAGAGAGGCCTGCGGCCTCACGAACGTCTCTTTTCCAAAGAGAGCGTCGGGAGGTCTTTCACAGGTGAAGCGGATCTGTACTCAACGGATAGGCATTTTCGCCTGTGTCATCGCCTTGATGACGTCAGGGTGCTCCATGCCTGGCTCGCGCAGCAGCGTTCCATCAGCGTTGCCGCTAAGCGACCCCATTCTCCAAGAGAGCATCGAGCCGGGCGTTCCAGTTTCGAACTACATCAAGCACGTCGTCGTCATCGTGCAAGAGAATCGCAGCTTCGAGAACTTGTTCGCCGGATTCAAAGGCGCCGATGCGCCGATGTATGGATACGCGAAAGTCATGAAAGGCAGCAAACCCGAGGAGGTCAAAGTCAACCTGAAGGCCATCGGTTGGAATGCGCCCACGATCTATCACGGGGTCGAGTGGACGTTCAAGGCGTTCGACAAAGGCAAGATGGACCAGTTCAACATCGTGCCGTTCGACAAGCCGCCGAACAACCCGTCAGGGTATGCGTCTTATGCTTATCTCAAGAAAACGCTGATACAGCCGTACTGGGACATGGCGTACAACTACACGCTCGCCGATCATATGTTTCCGACGGCATGGGGCGGCAGCTTCTCGGCGCATCTCGATTTGATCGCGGGCACAACTCAGATTAGCAGCAACGAGGCGGTAACCGTTCCGACGCAAACGCCGTGGGGGTGCGATGCGCCTAAGAATCCCCCCACGAAAACGCAAATCCTCGACCCACAGCATCACTGGTCGGGCTACCCTCCCTCAAATCCGGCTCCGTGGGGACCATATCCGTGCTTCACGCAGTTCACGACGATGGCCGGCACGCTCGATCACGCGAAAGTGTCGTGGAAGTACTACGCCCCCTCGCTAACCGAGGACTTCGGCTCGCGCGTTTGGTCGGAGTTCCGTGCAATCAAGGCCGTATACGAGGGTCCGGATTGGAAGAACCACGTCATTTCGCCCGAAACGACCGTCCTCACCGATATCGCCGATGGGAAACTCCCGTCGATGTCGTGGGTCGTGCCGAAGTCGCCCAACTCCGATCACGACGTCGGCAACACCGGCGGTCCGTCGTGGGTCTCGTCGATCGTCAACGCCATCGGGGAAAGCAAGTACTGGAACGACACCGCCATCATCGTACTCTGGGATGACTGGGGCGGGTGGTACGACAACGTGCCGCCGCCGCAGCCGGATTGGGTTGGTCTCGGCTTTCGCGTACCATGTATCATCATTTCACCGTACTCAAAGGTGCATCACGTCTCGCATACGCAGTACGAGTACGGCAGCATCCTGAAATTTATCGAGGAAGCTTTCCATCTCCCCTCGCTCAATCACACCGACTCTCGCGCGACGAGTATCGTCGACGTCTTCGACTTTTCCAAACCGCCGCACAAATTCCATCACATCAATGCACCGCTCAAGGCCGAGTACTTCCTCCATCAACTTCCCGACGGACAGCCACCGGACGATGAATAGATCCGCCCGCTTATGCTCGTCCGCATTAGCGTTGGCATTCGCGGGTATAGCAACCGGCGGCGGAGTTGCGGCCGTCCCCGATGCTACCGATGTTACATCCGGTTCGCAGCTGGAATCCGGCTTCTATCGCAACGTGGATCACCCGACCGTCTACCGCGTACTCGACGGAAAGATCTGCGCCGTTCTCTCCGAAGCGCATCTCAAGGCCTTAGGCGCAACCCATAAGAGCGTTCACGTCGTCAGCGATTCGGTGGACTTCTTGAACGGCAAGCCGTTCGCTCCGGCGTGTCCTTGGCCCGACGGCTACTATCACCGGCACGGCGATGATTTCATTATGAAAGTCAGCAACGGAACCGCCTGTTTGCTAACTTCAACCGACGAGAACGTCATCGATGTCGCCACTGACGACCAAGTCATGGCGGGCAAAAAATTTACCGGCCGTTGTAAATCCTAGGAGCGGCGGATGGCGATCCTCAGGGCCATAGCTGAGAACGCCGCCGTTGGCGGCGAGTCGAACTCCGCCGCCATGAGAACAGCTCGCTTGCTGGGCGAGGCCGAGCACATACTATTCGTCGGCGGCACGGCATCGTCGCTGCCCCAGCTATTAGAGGCTCGCGGATGCACGCTCGCCTTTGCCTTGCCTTCCGGCACGAATGGCGACGAAGCCCGCGTGCACTCCTCGACCGTCGCGATCGCCGATCTCGACGAGATCTCTTTGACCGAGCTGCTTCCGGATCTAGCATTTCGACGCCGTCGTTTTCGACGCGACGCATTCATCGCTGCGCGAGCCCTGGCGCGTTCTCGGAAATTCCCGCGAGTTGCTTCGACCCGGCGGATGCACGGTGGGTTGGCTACCAAGCGCCGAAGTCTCGCTCGAGGACGCCTACGTGCTCTTCCTGCGCGCAGGCTACCAGATCGAGGCGGTCGAGCGCGTCACGCATGCCACGCTGGGTGAAGTTGAGGCTGATACGGATTCGCAAACGCTCCAATTCGTCGTCAAGGCCGTCCCCATGAAGGACGACGCGCGCCTAGCACTCATCGGAGGAGAAGACACCATGCTCGACCATTCACTGCTAGAAGCCAATGCAGGAAAACTTGCCGCCGAGAATAGGCTCGCCGATTTGAAGTCACGCGTCGTCGCGATGTCGGCACGGATCGCCGAACTCGAGGCGGCCGAGTCAGCTGAAACGGGCTCTCGAGACGCAACCGTTACCGACGAACAACACGCCGGCTTACTGGCGGAACTCGAGGGCACGCGCCGGCAGGCCGCACAGAATGCCGCCACCGCTGCGCGCGCGCAGATCGAGGCGGACGGCCTGCGACAACGAATCGACGAACTCGAAGCGCGGCGGGGTGACATGGTCGCCCGCATTACGCAACTCGAGGAAATCGAGCGGGCTGCCCAGGCACGCGAAGGCGAGCTCCAGGTCATCCTAGACGAACGAACCGCGCTGGTCGAGGAACTCGAGGCGCGACGCGGCGACATGGTTGCGCGCATCACCCAGCTCGAGGAAGCGAGCGACGCAACACAACGCGAAAACGACGAGCTCCGGAGCACCCTGAGCGGCCGAGCAAAAGAGCTAGAAAGCACGCAGACAAAGCTCGATTCGGCGCGCGCTCAGCTCGAGCGGCGCGCCGTGCACGTCGCGAAAATACAGTCCGCACTCGGCGAGGTCGCGACCGCACAGGAAGCGACTCGGCTCCAACTTGAAGCCGCGCACGCAGTGCTGGGGCGGCGGTCGGCCGTGATAACCAAACTCGAGCTGGCGCGATCGATCTTGCAAGCGCAGCTCGAGGACGCCTGCGTCGTCTTGGAACAACGCGCCGGCAACATCGCCAACCTCCAAGCAAGCGAAGCTCTGACGAGGCTGCTATTCCTTAACGCGCGGAGTTCATTGGCACAAAGTAACGCCGCGATCGCGGACCTCAAATCGAATGCCGCCGTAATGTACGCTCGCATTACCGAGTTGGACGCAGCTCGGACCGGCGTGCAGTCGCGATTCGACGAAGCGCAGGCGGAGCTGCACGAAGCCAAGAGGGCGCTCTACCGGGCGAACGACGAATTCGCGATCAGACAGCGCGACGCGGATCGAACCGTTACCGTCTTACGTGAAACGCTCGATTTTACGCGTGCCGAGCTTAACGCTGCCAAAGAGCGAACCGAATCCCAGTCGACCCAGATCGCTACGCTCGAATCTCAGGCCGCCGAACTTCCCATCGTTATGGTGAGAGCGGTCACGTCGGAAAAGCAGGTGGAATTCCTGGAGACCCAGGTTTCACAGCTGGTTCAACAAACCAGACGGCTCGAAGATTACCTCGCTCGGTCTACCGAGGCGCATCGAGCTCTCGAAGAACAACTTTCGCGCGTCAGCGAGCAGGCATCCGCCAGCGACGATCGGGCAAAACGCCTGGACGTGGATCTATCAACCACTCTTAGGCACGCGCAAGCGCTTCAAGAGGAGCTTTCAGACGCTCGCGAACGTGAGAAGCACCTCGAAAGCGACCTTGGCGATGCCGCGGCAAGGGAACTTGCACTTCAAGAAGAGATTTCAAGCATTCGCGAGCACGCGAAGCAACTGGAAATGGATCTCGCCGACGCCGCTACGAGAGAAGGCACACTTCAGGAAGAAGTCTCGGACGTAAGTTCGCATGCAAAGCTACTGGAAACAGACTACGCGGAAGCATCTCGGCGAGCGAAACAGCTCGAATACGATATTGCCGATGTCAATTTGAGAAAGCATGCCCTTCAGGAAGAAATCTCACGGATCGGCGAGTATGCAAAACGGCTAGAAATAGACCTGACAGAAGCACGTCGGATTTCGCAAGAACATGAGGAAGAGTTCGCAAAGGCCAACGCACTTGCAAAGCAGCGCGATGTTGAAGCCGCCGATGCTCTGCAACGTACGGCGGCACAACTAGAGGATCAGGTTACTCGCGCGGCTCGGCAGGAGGCTCAGCTTGAAGACAAGCTAACCGAGGAGAAGCGATCGAATGCGGCGCTGCAGCAGAGTCTCGCCGAAATTGAAGAGCGCCTCATGAAGACTCAATTATTGTGCGCGACCACGCAAACCGATAACGCCCGCATGTCGATGTTTATCGAAACCGTAAAGTCGAGCTCCTATTGGAAGCTGAAGAGCTGGTTCGACCGACTTCGCGGGATGTGAATCCGCCCGTGAGTGGTCGAGCGTGGGCGCAAACGGGACAAGGGCCCCGAACCTCTTCGGTAAACTTCAAAATGCTGCCGAACTCGTGCTGCACGTGTGAGACGTGGGCAGCCTTGGTATACGGCGAGACGACGATCAGCGGCACGCGAAAACTCAGCTCGAACGAGTTGTAGATCGGCGGCGCAACGTGGTCGTACCATCCGCCCAGTCGTCCACGTTATGAAAATCGCCGTGTTGCCCCAGTACTGGCTCCCTCCGATCGCATTGACCACCGAGCCGACCACGATGCCCGGAGCCATCGGTGCTTCCAGCATGGTCGGAAGCCTTCCGGTCGGCATCACCCAGACGACGTCGGCGAGATTTCCGTTGGCGACGTCCGTCAGCACTTGCGAAGGCGGCGTGACGACGTTTGCAGACATCTCGCGGGGTTCGACCAGATGGAGTAGATCGCGTCGACGCCGTGCCACAGCCCGGGGCCCGCGAGTCTTGGTAGTACTCCACGTAACGCCGGCGGTGTCCATCTCGTTCATGAGCGATTCCGCCGGCTATCCGGCGACCTGCCCGTTTCTTTTCGTGCGTAAGTCGGCTCTCCTCAAAGCAATCGTGAGCAAGTTGCATCGACGATGAGAGAAAGGAAGCCGCGCCGCACCCTAGAAGCGTCGGCGGACCAGCGATTTGGGGGTGTGTTCATGCGAGAAAACTATCGGCGGGCGTCCCTTATAGCTCTGCTCGCCTTAGCCGTTTCGGCATGCGCGCAGCCCGCTTCGCTCGGCCGGATGCCGGGCATGCCGCCAGAAATAATACCTGCTGGCCAAGCGGCCAACCCTTTCTACAAAATCAAACATATCGTCGTCATCATTCAAGAAAATCGAAGCTTCGACACTCTTTTCCAGGGTTTTCCCGGCGCCGATACTCAATCGTACGGCTACACGTCCACGGGCAAAAAGGTAACGCTTCAACCCATTGGGCTTGGGGGCCGGTGGGATGTGGCCCACACCTGGAATGGTTTCTTACAGGCCTGTGACGGGCAGGGGAGCCTTCCGGGTTCGAAGTGCAAGATGGACGGCTTCGATAAGGAGTGGTACGGCTGCGGGAAAAGCGGCGCGCCGCCGTGCCCAAATCAGTACCCAGTGTATAGCTACGTACAGAAGGGCGACACGCAGCCGTATTTCGCAATGGCAAAACAATATGTTTTGGCCGATGAAATGTTTGCGTCTAACATCGATGCTAGCAGTTTTGTTGCGCATCAATACCTGATCGCTGCTCAAGCAGACTCCACCGTGAACTACCCGAAGAACGTCTGGGGTTGCGATGGGAATAAGTACGATACAATTGAGACGTTCACCCAGAAGCGACAGCTTTCCGGCAAATTCATCCGGCCATGTTTCAACTACACAACACTGGGCGACGAAATGGATGCGGCTAGCGTTTCGTGGAAATACTACACGGCCACTCTGACGGGTAGCGGCAATGGATGGGACGCTTATCAGGCAGTTCAACACATTCGTTTTGGTCCCGACTGGAAGACGCATATTGTAGGTCCCCAAACGAAATTTTTTGACGATGTTAAGAATGGGGCTTTGCCGTCAGTAAGTTGGGTGACCCCAACGTGCCTGAACTCCGATCACGCCGGGACGTGCGGCTCCGTTCACGGGCCACACTGGGTCGCATCGCTCGTCAACGCGATTGGTCAATCCAAATACTGGGACTCTACGGCGATCTTCGTGACGTGGGACGACTACGGGGGATGGTACGACCACGTGCCACCTCCCTTCGCCGATTACGACGGGCTCGGTGTGCGCGTTCCGTTAATCGTCATCTCACCTTTTGCCAAGAAAAGCTATGTTTCTCACGTACAATATGAATTCGGCAGCATTCTAAAGTTTATCGAAAATCGGTTTGGGCTCGCCCCGCTCGCGAGTAGCGACTCGCGCGCGAACGGCTTCAAGGATTGTTTCGATTTTTCGCAATCTCCGCGCCCATTTTCGCCGATACCCACCTACTTTAAACAGGCCTATTTCTTGAACGAACCGTTCGACCCACGCCCTCCCGATACGTGAGTGAGTCCGCGGACGGGCTAGCTCTCGCAGGCTGCCGCGCGAGCCGTTTCCGGTAGACTTTACTCGTTATCGGGCGCCCTGAGCGACGGGCGTTCGTGCAGGAAATGTGGCGGAGGATACTTCGACTTAATAGGCACGAAGGCGCGCGGCCTCTGTTTAAAATTAAAGCTGTCAGCGATGCTAACTGCACGCTCATCGGTATAACCGAGCGACGCAAGATTGAAGCTTTCTTCCGTGAACTTCAGAACGCTTCCAAACTCGTACTGTGTGTGAGAAACATAGTGCGCTTTGGCGTACGGCGAGATAATGATGCACGGCACCCGGATCGCCAATCCTAAAAAGTCCAGCTGAGGCGGCGATGCATCGTCGTACCAGCCGCCCCAGTCGTCCCAAAGCACTATGATTGCAGTTGAATTCCAGTATTGAGATTTGCCAACGGCATTGACGACCGCCGCCACCCATGATGGTCCGGTAGTCGCTGTTTGTTCCCGTATGATCTGAGTCTTTCCAGTCTGGCATTACCCACGAAACTGACGCCAAGGTACCATTCTGAGCGTCGTCAAGTACCGTCGTTTGCGGATAGATTACGTCGCGCTGCCAATCTGGACCGTTTCGCACGTTGCTAATTGCATCGAACTCCGACCAAATTAGTCCGCCGCCGTCGCATCGTTTCGGACAGTCGATGGTTTGCGGTGCATAGTACTTCCATGTGACACCGGCCGCGTCGAGCGTGTCTGCCATCGTCTGGAACTGCGTAAAGCACGGGAACGGCCCGTCATTGTGTACTTTTCGACTCGAGTCAACCGTCGTCGTGGTGGTGCGGCTGGGAGCGTCGCAGCCCCAAGGCGCATTGTTAGGGTTATCGGCTTCAGCGAGTGTCGAGCTCAGCTTATCCGTCCCGGCGATGAGATTTAAGTGCGCAGCAAAACTTCCTCCGAATTCTGTCGGGAACATACGATCGGCAAGAACATACTGCTTCGCCATGGACCAATACGGGTTAACGTCCGAGCGAGTCACGAAGGAATAGGGATAGGTTGGTGAGCTTGGGCTGCTCAGGTCGAATCCATTCATTTGTCCACTGGCCCAATCGACGATTGCCGCTTTGTAGCTGTGTTCTAAATCGGGACCCTTGAAACTTACTGCGCTTAGGGGTACCTGCGTTCCATCGTGCTCGTACCCGTATGTTGGTGCATCGGCCCCCGCAAACCCAGCGAAGATGTTGTCGAAGCTGCGGTTCTCCTGGACGATGATGACAATGTGCTGGATCTTGCTACTTGACGCGACATGAATATTATCGAAGAGCTTTGCGCGCTTTACGCTGTCCGCGACTGGACCTGTCGCGGAGCCAGGCGAGGAGCATCCACCGGACGCGATGATTAGAAGAGTGCACATCGCAAAACCCGATAGCTTGACGTACATGTCCGTACCTCCCCGTGCTAACTTGGCTTTGGAAGGAAGGCAGTTATCCCCTCTAATCTCCATGTGCAGCACGCGAGCGCCCGAGACCATGCAATGGTGACTGCGCTATTCCGTCTAGGTTTATTACCGTCCAGGCGGGGGCACCTGAAGCGACGCACTTTTCTGGTCGCGCATTCATTCCTGCGGCGACGATCCTTTCGAAGTCAAAGGCGATGGATTACGCTATAAAGGGTATGACTTCGGCATTAAGCAGACGCGGAGCCCACCCGATCACCGAATTCTCACGCAGTCGCGCCGTTGTTCCTGCTATCGCTGGAAAGCTGAGCTCGGCGCGTTCGGCTACCGATAGTGCAAATCTGAAGTAAGATTCACTCTGATTTCGCCGGCACATGAATACCTTGTTGCCGCCTGTAGCAAAAGGAACCAGATCCGCTTCTGGGGCGCAATGAAAATATTTAAAGAATCCCTCTGCGACGCCTGGAATGGCTTCACTGTAGACATCATCAACGGCCACTATTCCCCTCGCAGATAGGACGCGGTTAGCGATTGCCATATCGGTAACGATATCACCCGCGTCGTGTCCGGCATCTACGCTGACAAAACTAAAGCCTTCGGGCGCGAAGTCGGCCAGGACTCCAAAATTTACGTCCCTGGTATAGGCCGCGATCCAGCGTCGCCTGACTGGGTTCCCCGGTGACCGAAGAGATCGCGTCGTGGATTTGGCGCTCAGCGCGGTCTCGATCCACGCCGGTCAGCCTCTCTCCGATCCTGGCAATGAAGGCGTCGACGCCCAATACCGGGACTGACCAGCCCTGGACGCACCCGCTCCGACGACACGCGCGTAATACTTCCGCGGAAGACTCCCTGGCAGCGTTCCGCAACTCTAAAACGCCGGTTATGAAGCCGCTTTTCCGCTGCATGTCGACCAAAAGCACAGTCAAGATGTACCTCGGCGCTGCTGATGATAGCCAGCCGTCGAATCTTGTCTAGGGAGCGTTGATCAATCACTGTCATCATTGTTATGATTTTTTTACAAGCGGTCTGTTTCCCGGCTTTGTTCCAGATGCGCGGTGAGCTCGTCTCCCAAATTGATCGGCGAGCATTTTCCACCTTGCCCCCAGCATTGTTCCCTGCAGTGCGCGGGATGGCGAAAACACTCTTTTGGCCACCCATTCTGGGCAAACCAGAATCGACCGTTCAGAAGCCAAAGCTGGCCTGGGAACGTCTATAGTGACCGTCACGATTCATCACGCCGCTCATTCGGGTTTGAGCCCATTTGTTAAGCCGCCGGCAATTGTGGGATGGGGTGAGTTGAGGCACGCCAGCGGCGTCGGAATGTAGATCTCCGCGCGCGGAGGCCGATCGAGCGCAAAGCAGTTGTGCGCGGGTAGATCGACGATACGCGCGTCCAGATTTCTCCAGCATAAGCCGGCGTGTGATCCGCACGCGACTTCGACGACATCTTGCCGCAGGGTTCGTCTAGGCACCGCGCTCGTCGCGAGCCATGCACGTGCTGCGATCACAGCCATTTGCTGCGCCACCAGATCAATGGTCGGATCCTCAGAGGCTTGAGCTCGATGCCCTTGGGCAGCGCGACTTCGAGGAGCCCCGAACGTTTGGCCGGCTTCTTTCGCGCGTTCGGAAAGCGCCCTTGGATCGGCTGACCGGAGGTCTCCGTAACGCCCCGGATGTGTTTACGATCACTTTTATTGCCCCATCCATTAGATCTGGAGGCGAACGTGGAAGGTGAGCGCGCACTGCCTTTTTGCAGCCAACCTTGGAGCACTCTTTACATCCAATGGGACGGGAAACTTACGAGACCCTGTATTCGAGGGCCTCAAAATCTTGGCCCTATCGAGGGTGTGGATCTGGAAACGTTCTGGAACGGCCCATCGTTCGCCGCGGTTCGATCACAGGTCCGCAGCGAAGAGAACCTCGGTGTCGCCTGCACCGCGTGCCACAACGACCGAACGCGAATCATAGATCACTTAACCCCGCTCGCCGATGGTCTTGAAGCTTTCGAGGTTGACAAGATCGATAATTATTATTACGCGCTTGGGGAATACGAAAAAAGAAAAGAAACACTTGGGAGTAAGCCCGTCGCATTAGTTTTAGACTTGAGCTCCGAATGCCACATGCGCTGTACCAAATGCTTTGTCTATCACAGCAATATGCAGTATCAGCTGGGCCACATGTCAATGGAAACGTTTGAAACAATCATTCCGCTCCTGCGCACCGCTATGCTGGTCGTCGGGCATGAGAACGGCGAATCGATGCTCAACAAGAACTTTATGACCTTTGCAAAAATCATTAAAGAGAATAAATGCAGATTCACGTTCAACACGACAGGGCAACTACTGACCCAACAGAAGAGTAAGGCTTTGGTCGAATTAGGCGTT
Organism: Vulcanimicrobiota bacterium; assembly: GCA_963786105.1. Classification (GTDB taxonomy): domain Bacteria; phylum Vulcanimicrobiota; class Vulcanimicrobiia; order Vulcanimicrobiales; family Vulcanimicrobiaceae; genus Tumulicola. Next base: position 53,935 of record CAWAXX010000024.1, on the reverse strand, counting down.
GATCAAATCATGTTTTCAATCGACAGCATTGATAGCGACTTATATAAAAAGTTGCACAAGAACGGCACCCTTGAAAGATTGATGAGTAATCTGAACGGTCTGAACCAGGCGAAGTCTGAAGCCGGCTCCGAACTCCCCTTAATAGGCTGGTATTTCGTTGCAAGCAGGTCGAATATTGGAGAACTACCCGCCGTCATTGAGCGTGCCGCCGAACTCAAGTTTGCGTCAATGTATATATCTCGACTGAACGCGCCAACGCGCGAGCAGTGGCGCTCCTATTTCGATTACTATAGGGAAGAGAACTTGATGAAAACGGAAGAGGACCGCTCTCTCTTTCGCGATGCACTGCTGCAAGCTCGCAAACTAACAGGCGAACGAAACATCAGGTTGTATTCCGTTTCGGTTGACTAAGAAGCTCTCTTAGATCTTTGCAGCGTGCACGCGGAGGTGTTGAAGATGGTTCCCAGATTCTTGCGATCGCAGTTTGCTTTACTCTCATTATTGCGCCCGAAGGGTGCTCGTCTCTTGGTTCAGCGTTGAGCCCGCATGTTACCCGCGCGCACGGAGGCTGACCAACGGAACTCCAGCCGGCCCTAGGAGCAAACTCAAGCACATTGTCATCATCGTTCAGGAAAATCGAAGTTTCGACAATATTTTCGCTGGCTTCAATGGAGCAGATGCTCCAACATACGGATACACTCATGACGGCACACGCGTCCGTCTTAAAAGCATAACGTTCGGCGGTGGCGATTTACAACACGGCTACAAACCGGCTCTGATCGACTACGACAATGGAAAGATGGACGGCTTTGATCTAGGTAGTCCGTCCGCTCCAACATACGCGTATTCGTATTTGGACAGGAAAGACGTTGCGCCTTACTGGATCATGGCACGCCAATACGTTCTTGCCGATCACATGTTTCCTACGGAGTTCGGCGGCAGTTTTTCAGCACATCTGAATCTGATCGCCGGCACTGATAAACTTAGCCCGACGCTTGCCGAGGCCGACAACCCTTCCGCCACACCTTGGGGGTGCGATGCGCCTAGCGGCACCAAGACCAAAACAGTGGATTCACACCGTAAATTTAGTCCAGATGGACCCTTCCCGTGTTTTACGCAATTCACGACCATGGCGGATACGCTCGACGCCGCCGGGGTTTCCTGGAAGTACTACGCCCCACAGGTCCTCGGATGTCCAAAGCGATGCGACCCTGGGTTAATATGGTCAGAGTTCGATGCGATCAATGATGTTAGATACGGACCGGACTGGTCACGCAATGTCATTTATCCGCAAACGACGGTGCTCGACGACGCTGCGAAGGGGAATCTTGCTTCGGTTTCCTGGGTAATGCCAGATTGGAAAGATTCAGACCATCCAAATAACAAGAGCGATACCGGGCCATCATGGGTAGCTGCCGTCGTCAACGCCATTGGTAAGAGCCAATACTGGAAATCCACGGCGATCGTGGTCCTGTGGGACGATTGGGGCGGCTGGTATGACGATGTGCCGCCCCCGCAATTAGATTTCGAGGGCCTGGCAATAAGAGTGCCATGCATCATTATTTCGCCGTACGCGAAATCAGGCTATGTTTCGCACACACAGTACGAGTCCGCCAGTACTCTGAAGTTCATGGAGGAAGTTTTCAATCTTCCCTCGCTTGGGCACAGCGACGATCGAGCTAATCCGTTGAACGATAGTTTCGACTTCAGCCAGCAGCCCCGGGAGTTCAAACACATTCCAGCCAAGTACCCGCCGCCATTCTTCCTCCATAAACGGGCCTCTTTGGTTCCCCCGGACGACCAATAGCTGGATTACTCTCGCCGCGTGCAGTCACCCGTGGCGTAAAATCGCGCGAGAGGTCTCCTACCTGTCGCGCTGCTATGCTCGGCTTTCGGAGACGACCGAAGTCAGCCTGCCAGCTCGGGCTCGAGTGCGCGATCGGGGCTAGAGGAGGAGAGGGTGCGACGGTTAGCTAACGACGGCCCCGAGGTGCGGCGCTTTCCATTTGGAGGGCGGCTTGTTTTCCACTTGCGCTTTAAGGAGTCAGTTTATGCGTTTTTCGGCTATTTATGCGGGTGGCGCGCTCGCGGCCAGCCTCGTGCTTTCCGCCTGTTCCACCGGGAACGGGACCCAGACCGTCCCGGCGATCTCGCCGGCGTCGGCACCAATGGGTCATCGCACGCACCAGGGTCACCTCGTGCCCGTCGGCCTTCAACAAAATGATGGCGACTACGACGGCGCCTGTCCCCCGTCGAGTTCCTACTTTTATTGTTACTACATGTTCCCCGGGACGTCGTTTTCGCAAGAATGGGCCGAGTTGGACGGTAGTGGCAACATAATACCTGGGCGCTGGCACTGGCACATGCCCCACCTACGCTAAGAACTACGTCGAACGGCAAGCCCTACAGCCAAGTTGTGAACCTTGGTTGGAACCCCAACCCCGGCAACCCGAGCACTAACAGCGTGTCAGTCTCGTCAAGTGTACCGCCCTCCGGCGGGACCGCTGCCTACTACCTCAACCTAAGTGTTTGCTCCCAAAACTCGCCCTTCGGGCCGGGCTATTGCGATCAACAGTCGCCCGGCCAACCGTACCAGATTGGGATCGTTGTCCTGTCGCCATCGGGAAGCTAGTAGCTGGCACACGTGTTTTAGCCGAGAGACGCGATACGAAGACCCGGCAGTTGCCGGGTCTTCTTTATCTCTTTCGCTAGCCCCCATAGGCGGGTAAGGGCGGGCTACCCCCTTGTCTTACACCGTCGCAGTTTCGCACGATGGCAGATACTCTGGACGCAAGGAAAGTTGCCTGGAAATACTACGCGCCTACGGTTACGCAGGGTGGAGGCGGCAATCTCTGGTCTGCTTTCGGCGCAATCAAAAACGTGTAATTTGGTCCCGATTGGTCAGAGAAACGTCATCTCGCCTGAGACAACGATTCTGACCGACATACCAGACGGAAAGCTGCCGAGCGTTTCCTGGGTCATACCAGACGATACGAACTCCGACCATGCCGGTAGCGGTTCTGACACCGGGCCCTCCTGGGTTGCCGCCATCGTTAACACTATCGGCACCAGCAAATATTGGGACTCTACGGCAATCATCGTTCTCTGGGACGACTGGGGCGGATGGTACGACGACGTCCCGCCGCCACAGCTGGACTTTCTGGGCCTAGGTGAGCGAGTACCCTGCATCGTAATATCGCCTTATGCCAGGCAAGGCTACGTCTCGCACACGCAGTATGAGTTTGGTAGTGTTCTAAGATTTGCAGAGCAGGCATTTGGACTAAAGTCCCTTGGTTACACTGACGCACGAGCGAATAGCCTAGATGATAGCTTCGACTTCACTAAGCCGCCTCACCCATTTAGCACCATACCGGCAAAGTATCCACCCTCGTATTTTCTCCATCAGAGCCCTTCGCTAAAACCACCTGACGATGAATAAAATGGCGTTGAGAAATCGCTCCGGATTCATCTTGCTGATGCTAGTATCCGGACTGCTTTTTTCCGGTAACGGCGTCGCCGCGCGGCAAAGCGCTACAGCGGATCAACGAGTTCGCGCCGGCGATCGCCCAATCACAGATCGATCCCATACAGCATATTTACGTGGCTAACCATGGCAGTAACGAAGTAACGACTTTTCTCATGGACGGAACGCAGACTTCGCCAACCATTAAAGCGGTGCACGATCCGGTCGGCCTGGCGGTTGATGCGAAGGGAAAGATTTACGTCGGAAATGCCGGCAACAGCACCATAACGACGTACTTATCAAACGGACACCGACTACGCCCACGATCACGTCAGGCGTAAACCAACCGTACGGCCTGGCAGTGGATGCAAGCGGAAAAATTTACGTTAGCCAACTTCGGCAACAACACCGTGACGACGTACAAACCAGACGGAACGCGAACTACCCCCACGATTGAAGGGCTGGACGAGCCCCACGGTATCGCGGTCGACAAGCTAGGGAACATTTACGTTGTAAACAGCGGGAATAGCACGGTAACGACTTACAAGCCGAATGGCACTCGGGCTGCGCTAACGCTGCATGACGGCCTGAGCACGCCACGCAACATCGCCATTGACAAAGACGGCAATATCTACGTTGCCAACTCCGGCAACAGCACGATGACAACCTACGACAAATACGGATCGCGGATCCAATCCCACAATCAGAAAGCTAAATAATCCATACGGTGTGGCGGTCGATGACGAGATCTTCATCGGAAGCTACAGCGGCGGAAATCTGAAGACGTACATGAAAGAAGGGGCGCGATCGGCGCCGACCATTGAGAGGCTAAACGAACCCGTCAGCATAGCAATCACGCATTTAGCTCAACCTCGATAGGCACACGCACTAAACTTTAGAACTCGTATCCGAACCGCTCGATGTCGCGGGAAAAGTATCGCGCCACGATTCGCGCGCGTCTCGTCGGAGTAGTACGTACGATACTCGCGCCGATCCTCGCTTCGGTTTTCGTGCGGAAGCTCGACACGAGTCAGACCTATGCGGTCGCAAATGGTTGCAAAATCGGCATTCAGATTCTCGAACCTCCCGACGTACTTCACGATGCTTTGATTGTTCTCGTCGACGATCATCGATGTCTGATCGGCGGGCTCGAGGAGGGGGTAGAGCCTTACGAAGCGATCGAAGTCTTGGCAGCGTCGAATTGCTTCGGCTCGATCCGGCTCCGCCCGGCGTACGTGCGCTTGCGCGAGATACTGCTTCTCAAAGTGATACGCCGAAACGACGAGGTCCCATGGATTCCTCACAAAAGCGAAAGTAAATAGACGCTTCCATTCACGTTGACCGATGAGTTTGCGCACGATGACGGCCGGTAAATGCCATTGCGGATAGTTGTCCACTGCGCCGATCAAATAGAAACTCCGGAGCTTTTCGAGCAACCGGCGACGTTCGGGATGCGCGCACAGCATGTCCCAAATTCCCTTTTCGTTCAAGTAGATTTGCGGATCGGCGGACTCCAGTACTCGCATGATGGAAGTTCCACCGGTCTTGCGCACGTGGATAAAAACAAAAGAAAGCGATCTTGACACTGGCATGTAGCTACGATCCTGGCGATGCGGGGTTCTTCCGAGCCGCGGGGAACCCTCCAGTGAGTGAGCGACGACTCCGTAGGTTGGACTGCACTCCCAGAGGTTCAAGTCCGAATTAACGAGCGTTCCAGCGGCAAGAGCGATATGGGCTGGCATATGTATTGTTTGTCGCTGCTTCCACGCCGCTTATTAGGGCCGGCGCGAATGCTCGTTCTTGGGCGCGAGTCGGAGTGGTTGGAAGCGGAGCTCGCTCGTCGCAATGTCTTCCAACGCTGCGACGTAGTCGGTACTCGAGTGCAATCGCGGGATTCGCCCAGCAAAGCCGACCGGAAAAAACCCCACGCCCGCGTTCGATATTTCGACGAGGATCTCAATAGAGCCCGACTTCCATCATCGATGTACGACGTCGTGTGGTGCGACGTCACGCTTTGCCGCGTCGCCAATCTCGAGCGGCTGGTCGTTCAGATCGCGCAGTCGCTCCAACCCGACGGCTTTCTGTTTGCTTATGAGTACGTCGGTGCAGATAGGCTCGCGATCGGCCCGGCGCAGCGGGCCGCCGTACAGGCTGCGTTCTCGCTTATCCCGCGCCGCTATCGCCACCTGAAGAATGCCCCCGACAGCGTTCTAGGAGAGGTCGCGTTACCGGCCCCACAAGGCGTTCCCGAAGGCGTAGGCGTGCCTATTGCGTCTTCCAGAGTCCTTCGCGTTCTTCGCGAACACCTGAGGCTCACGCAGTGTCGCGCGATCGGTGGAACGCTTCTTCAGTTCGTGCTGCGAGACATTGCTGGAAACTTTCATTCGGAGGATGGCGCCGCCGTTGCCGTACTGGAGATGCTATTCGCGATCGAGGACGCACTCGTCGACAGCGGCGAGGTGGAAAGCGACTATATGTTGATTGTGGCCAAAGCAAAGTAGGCGCCACCAAGCACCCCGCCAGGCCTGGCGCTGGGCAGGGCAACGCGCATTGCAACCTAAATACTAGTCCATGGACCGGGTTGCCATGCGAGCGTCTCTAGACGAGGCTCTAGCGTCGGCGGTTGACGACGCCTTTTACGTGCATTCCTACGGAGAGGTACCGCCGGGCTTCACGCCGGCATCGCACTACGCAACCCTCGGATGGCGACAAGGCTACGACCCGAACCCTTGGTTTTCTACCGAATCGTATCTCGCGGAAAACCCCGATGTCCTCGAGGCGGATTTCGTGCCGCTGTTCCATTTTCTGGAGTTTGGAGTTGCCGAAGGACGAGTCTGCAAGCCCTCTCGCCACGCTGAGGCGTATCTCATACGGCATGCCGTCTCGGCGCCGGAAGAGACCGTAAATGAGGGAACGACTCAGGAAGTAGCGACCCAAGAAGTAACGACTCAAGATGAATCGCTTGAGTACGAGAAGTCGGTCATTCGAAATGAATTCGACCGAGACTATTATTTAGCGGTCAATCCTGACGTTGCGCAATCAAGATTTGACCCGCTTTCGCACTTCGTCGAATTCGGCTGGCGCGAGCGCCGCGATCCAAATGCATTCTTTTCCACGTCGGATTATTTGGAGGAAAACGCCGACGTCGCGAGCGCCGGGGTCAATCCATTTTACCATTACGTGGCTGCGGGACGCGGCGAGGGTCGTTCCCCAAAGGCGTCGCTAGGTTTTCGCTACTACGTGCTGCTCAATCAGCTGCCTCTCGATAAACGAATGGCAGCCGGGCTGCAGATTCCGAGTTGGCGCCTTGGGTCAAGGATTCAATTGGTGCACGCGCTATCGTCACTCTCGCGATCGAAACGACAGAGCCTGTACGTTTCCGTAAGCCACGACAATTTTACCGAGAACGTGGGCGGCGTGCAGTTATGCTTGCAACGGGAAGCGGACGCGTTTGCCGAGCGTGGTTTCGACCACCTCCATTTCTTTCCCGGGCGGATGTTTTTAGTCACCGATCATGACGACGAGGATCCGGCAACCGGCATACTGATTAATGGTGAATCGGCCGGTCATTTTCGGGCGAGCACCGTAGCCGAGGTTCTGCGCTCGACGTTCGATACGACCGTCGAGTGGCCGCAACGGGGGTTTGCGATCCATAGTCTGCTGGGTCACAACGTGAAGTCCCTCACGGCGATCCTAAAATCGCTCCGCATACAGGACGGTTATTTTTGGCTGCACGATTACTCGAGCATTTCCTCGGGCCTTCAACTTCTGCGCAACGACGTAGAGTTCTGCGGTGCCCCGCCGCCCGATAGCACGGCGTGTCAAGTGTGCATTTACGGCGAACGCCGCCGGCTACAATTAGCAGACCACGAGCTTTTCTTCCGCAACTTTGACCTCACCGTTCTCGCACCGTCCCAGACCGCGCTCACCACGTGGAAAAACGGAACGGCGCTCGACGCTCGCGGCGGCGAACGCGTTCACCCCCACTGTCGCCTCATCCCCAGACCGCCGCGGCAACAGGGTGAAACCGCCGCCGCGAGGCCGTTACGGGTCGCCTTCCTCGGTCAGCCGGCCGTCCACAAGGGCTGGCCGGTGTTTCGCGATCTTATCCTGCGATACGCCGGAGACCGGCGGTTTGAGTTCTTTCATCTCGGGATGCACGAACAACCCCGTCTTCCGCTGCGGTTTGCGGAGGTACGCGTCAATGCCGGCGATCCCGCAGCGATGACGAAGAAAATCGAAGAACTTCAAATCGATGTCGTGATTATTTGGTCGCTGTGGCCCGAGACGTTTTGCTTCACCGCCTACGAAGCGGTGGCCGGCGGAGCGGTGGTCGTCGCGCCGGCCGGCAGTGGAAACGTTGCTCACATGGTACGCGAGACGGGTAAGGGCGTCGTTCTAGCCGACGAAGGCGCCCTTTGGGAACTGTTTGAGTCGGGCGTCGCAGAGTCGCTCGCCCGGTCGAAACGGCGGGTCGAACACTTCAGCCTCGAACTGAGCACGATGACCGCCGATCTCATAGGCGATCGGGAATGAAGGTTCTTTGCTTCAGCAGCTTTTCGTTTGGGTATCTGAACCGGGCGCGCGTTCTATTTGCGTCGCTTCGCAAGTATCATCCCGAGTGGGAGCTCGTTGCGCTCATTACCGACGAGCCGCCGCCGTCTCTCGACTTCAACGTCGAGAGAGAACCATTTGACTCCGTCCAATACGCCGATCGTCTTGGGATCAAACACTTTCGATCGTGGATATTTAAGCGCGACGTCATAGAAGCGTGTACGGCCGTCAAAGGTCCGTTCGTCCAAATGGCTTGCTCGAGCGGGGCGGATGCGGTGGTGTATTTGGACCCGGACACGTGCCTCTTCGCACCGCTAACGCCGGTTGAAGAGCTGCTTGAGACGTACGACGTCGTGTTAACGCCACACACGGTGACGCCGACGGTCGATCCGCAGGCTATTATCGATAACGAAATCTGTTCGTTAAAAACTGGAACGTACAACCTCGGATTCTGTGCGATTAGAACCTCGGGCGAGGGCCGCAGGTTCGCCGATTGGTGGGCGGACCGCCTTCTAACGTACGGCTACGACGACATACCCAATGGACTCTTCGTCGATCAACGCTGGTGCGATCTCGCACCCGCCCTCTTCGATCGGGTGAAAATACTTCGCGATCCCGGTTATAACGTGGCCAGCTGGAACTTGGTAGATCGAGAAATCGCAATCGGGCCTCAGGGCGCAACGGTAAACGGCTCGCCGCTGCGATTTTGGCATTTCACCAAGCTTGGCCGCATCGCCGACATCATGACGAAGCGCTACGCGGGAGACAACTTCCCGGTGTACGAGCTTTGGAACTGGTACCGCCGTCAGGTGGAACAGACGACCGAGACGACGATCCCTCACGGCTACTGGACGTACAGTGTTTACGATAACGGTGCACCGATAGAAAAGTCGCATCGGCTGCGATATCGCTCGGATTCGACCCTTCAGGAGCGATTTGAGAATCCGTTTCGCACCGGTGCCGGCTCGTACTACAACTGGCTGCACGAACGAGGATTGGTTGAAGATGAGGGGCCAATCGAGGCCGTAGCGTTGGGTGAGGGCGATGCCGAAAAAAGCTCGACCGCGGGATAACTCCCCATCGCAACGCGAGCACAGCAAGCCAAGCGTGGATCCGGCTCGCGCGCTCGCCGATGCCATCGGCCGGTCGAAAACGGTGTTGCTCGTGGGGCGGCCCAGTCCGTCACTCGCGGAGCAACTTCGAGCGGATGACTGCGAACTCGTCGCGATCGTTTTTGGCAGCGCTGACTCTACTGCCGTTTCCAGCTATTGCTCGCTGGTAGAAATTGTGGATCCCAATTCGTGGAGCGTTCCCGAAAGCGTGAGCCGCTTGAGTTTTGACACCATCGTCTTTGACCGCGCTTTGGAGATCTCCCCGGACCCGGCGAGCCTTCTTGCAGGCGTCGCGCCACTCCTAAAACACGATGGATTTGTTGCTGCCACCATTCCGCATACGGCTCATGGCGCAATACGCCTCGCGCTGATGCAAGGCTCTCTTAGCACTCCTTACTTGGGAGTAGCGTCGGCCGGCGAAGCGACCGAGATGTTCGAACGCTCCGGCTACGTCGTCAAGGAAGTCCGCCGAGCGCTGTCGCCGATCTTCGATGCGCCGGGCGATTTGCCGAGCTTGGTGAGATCGGACTTCTCGGACTCCGCGGTACGTGAGATCGAAGGCGACTTAGAAGCCGAGACCGCGACGTTCCTTATCCTCGCGACGCCGCACGAAAACTCTGCGCTCATAGGCGATGACGGTGGAAGCGAAAGTTCCCGGCAGGCGGAGGCGGCGCGAGAGATGCCGATTATGGAACGCGACGATGAATACGTCGTACAGTTCGAAACCGAATTCGAAGCGCAGCGCCGCCAAACGCAACTCGAGAACGAACTGCAAGCCGCCGCACGAGAACTCGACCGTGCGCGCGGCCGCGCGATCGCCCTCGAGGCGCAGTTTTCCGAAGACGTCTCCAAACTCACGGCGCAGCTCGCCGGTAAGGATGCCGAACTCTCGCAACTTCGTCACGAGCTTTCGCGTGTGCGTGACCGCCCGAGCAAGAAGCGGAATACGGAGTAGACTTTCACTCATCTAATAATATTGGAGCTTTGCGTTGAAATACGAATACATCCAGCTACCCAGCACCGGCCACCCGGTTCCGGTTGAAGACATCAACAGATTCGCCAAAGACGGCTGGCGCGTCGTTACGATGTGTTGCGCGGGCAACACTTGGTCGGTGATTATGGAGCGCGAAAAGAAATAACCTGACCGTGGTTATTGCGTGTCGACCGGCTCGTAGGATGGGCGTTCGTGCATGAAATATTCGCGCGACCGTTGCGCGGGGATCGTCGTGAACTTACGCGGCAATTGCCTAAAGTTGAAGATTCCGCCGATTGACGTCGCGCGTGCGTCCGTCGTACCGAGCGAACCCAGCTTGAACGTTTCTTCCGCGAACTTGAGGATGCTGCCGAACTCGTATTGCGTGTGGGCGATCGTCCCGGCGGGAACGTAGGGTGAAACGACGATCATCGGCACGCGGAATCCCAGCCCGCCGGAATGGTCGAAGAACGGCGGCGGAACGTGATCGTAGAAGCCGCCCCAGTCGTCCCACACCACGACGATTGCCGTGGAGTTCCAGTACTTGCTGGTGCCGATCGCGTTAACCACCTGTGCGACCCACGACGGACCGGTGTCGGGGCGATGATTGTCGGCCGGATGGTCGGAATTTATCGAATCGGGAATCACCCACGAGAGCGCCGCCAGCTTGCCGTTCGTAATGTCGTTGAAAATGTTGGTTTCGGGCGTGGAAATGTTGGCCGTCCACTCGGGGCTGTAGCGCACCGCCTTGACGAGGTCGAACGCGTTCCATTCGCCGCCCGGCGAGTTTGCTTTCTCTTCCGGCGTGTAGAATTTCCACGACACGCCTTTTGCATCGAGCAGATCGCGCATCGTGCCGGAGGGATAGTTCAAGCACGGAAATGGCCCTTTGCCGCGCAAATACTGTCCGCTCGTCGTGAGCAGCGAGGTCTTCGTGCCTTTCGGCGCGTCGCATCCCCACGGCGATCCGAACGGCGAATCGATGAGGCTTTGTTTTGAATTGATGGCCGTGGTTCCGGCGATCAGGTCCTGATGCGCGGTGAAACTCCCGCTGCCTTGCGTTTGAAACGTGTTGTCGGCCAGCGCGTATTGCTGAGCCATCGTCCAATACGGCTGGATTTCCGCGGGATTGACGTAGCGATAGGGATACGTGCCGGCCTTCTGGTTCGAGTGAATGAAGAACGATAAGTCGAAGCCGTTCATCGTCCCGCCGTTGTAGTCCGTGTTATACGCCGCCCAGTCGTGGGAAACGTCCAATGAGGCGAGAGCGTGCTTTTGAAGCGGAATAACCTTACCGTTATGCAGCGTACCCTTCGTCGCGCCGTCGGCGCCGGGGAAGGTCGCGAACAAGTTGTCGAAGCTGCGGTTCTCCTGGATGACGAGGACGATGTGCGAAATTTTCCCGAGATTTGCACGCACGCCGGCGTCGCCTGGGATCCCCGCAGCCTGAGATCCGGACCCCGCAATCGGACCTCCGGCGCCGGAGCATCCCGAGAAGATCAACGTGGAGGCGAAGAGCGCGAAGGCAATTCGAAAGCTGGAAGTCATCGCGCCCTCTTACGGACGGCTCTTGACGCGGACGCGCTCGGGCGGAAGTGCTGCGCCAAACGCGCGTACGCGAAGCCTGACCAGCCAATTCTTGAGTTTCCAGAAATGGCTCGACTGGGCCGTGTCGATCAGCGTTGCGAGCCTCGCGCTTTCCGCACTGGTGCTAACGAGGAGTTCCTCCGTTTGTGCGGCCAGCCGATTGTCCATCTCCGCGAGGTTTGCTTGCAGAATCTCGTACCGGACGGTCAGTGAGGCAAGCTCGCCTGCGGCCGAGTCCGCTCTGGCGCTATCGCGCTCCGCGCTCTCTCGAAGATGCTGCAACGCCGCCTGCTGGTGGGCAACGTCGTTTTCTAACGATCTTGCGCGAGCGCGCAGCTCGCGTATGATCCCCTCAGCAATTTGGGTTCGCGATTGCTCCTCGCGAACGGCAACCTCGAGGCCTCTCAGCTCCGCCTCCAAAGACGTTGCGTGGCCTCGTTCCCGACCAATGGTTTCTTCGAGCCTACCGATTTCCGCTTGCAGACGGGCCGATTGCTCGGTTGAATCTCGAACCGTTCGCTCGGTCTCGAGAACCCTGAGATACAGATCGTCTCGCTGGCGGATCGCTTTAGCAAATTCGGTCTCGGCTTTTTCCGCTCTCTGTTGAAACTCATTGGCGTACGCGCGCATCACGAGCTTATCCGCAATCGCCGCCTTTCGTATCGCTTCGAGCTGCTCTTCGAGCTCCGACACGCTCGCCGCATCCTCACGATGCCGAGCTTCGGCGACGCTACGTTCCGTTTCGAGCGCAGTTCGAGCCGTGTCGATGGTCTCGGCAATCTTGTCGGAATACATGCGCTCCGTCTGCTGCAGCAGCGTCTCGGATCTCTCGAGGTCGACGAAAACCGCGGCGACTTCGGATTCCAGCGACTCGACGGAGGACTGCAACGCTTGCACTTGCATTTGCAGATCCCCGGCGCGGCCGTGCTCTGCCCGAAGCGCCTCCTCGAGCCGAGCCTTGTCGCCGATTTCTCCGTGAAGCAGCCCCTCGATCTGCACCTTGCCTTGCGTAAGCGCGGTCACCTCGATGCGCAAGGCCTCCACGCTGATCTGGAGTGAGTCGGCTAGCGCTTGCAAGTCGGCTGCGCGATTGCGCTCGGCTTGAACCGCACTCTCGAGTTGGGCCTTCTCGCCGAGCTCCAACTGGAACCGTTCCTCGAGCTGCGCGTTGTCCCGGACCAACGAAGCGACATCGCCCTTGAGCGTTTCCACGGTCGCCCCGAGCAATTCGGCTTCCGCTAGCGAGCGCTGCAAATTCGCCGCTTCGGCGCGCTCGCTCTCCAGTTGAAGCCGCGCCTCGTTCTGACTCGCGACGGCGTCGGCCAGCCGGAGCTCGCGAATCGCGGCCCGCCGGCTTTCCTGTTCGAGCCGCTGTTGCGCGTCGTCCCGCGTAGCTACCGCCTCGACGAACTCGCGTTTTAGTTCTTCGGCGCGATTCTGCTCGGCCTCGAGTTGCTCGCGAAGCATTCGGATTTCACTTTCGAGTTGCTCGAGCGACTCCGCAGCATGCAGGTCTACCGCACCGTTCTGCATCTCCAACTGCGAACGCTCGGTCTGCACGGCAAGGATTCGTTCCATCGCCGCGTTCTGCTTAGCCAGGCTATCTACTTCGAGCGAACGGTAGGCGTCGTCAAGACGTCTCAATTCCTTTTTGGTTGAGTCGAGTTCGTTCGATGCACGGTCGGCTTGTTCGCGCAGGTCGAGAATCACGGCATCCTGTGACTCCATCGTCGACCGGAGAGCCTGTAACTCGTTTTCGCGATGCGCGATTTGCTGTTTTGTCGCCGTGAGTTCCGTATTTGCCGCGAGAAATCGCTTGGACACCGTGCGCAAACGCTGATCGTTCGAAAGTGGGAACGCCTTCACGACGAATTGCAGCGTCTCGCTCTCGGGGTCCGATCGAACCTCGGCAACCGTCGCCTCGTCGAAATCGCGTGGATCGAGCGCCGGCACCAGCTCGGATTCTGCAAAGATCGGCAGCGTCACGCGCTGGATGACGTCGATGCGGTAACCCGCCGTCAGGAACAGTTCGTCGATCGTCTTGGCCGTGAAGAATCGCAGGTGCGCGTCGTCGAGAATCCCCAACTCCTGATAGTCAAAACGCCCTGAGAGCAGCGCGAGGCGGATGGCTCCATGCGACACGTTCGGGATCGACGCGACGACGTAACCGCGTTCTCCGAGGAGCTCGCGCGATTCGTCGAGCGTCCGCGCGGGTTCGTGAAGATGCTCGAGCACGTCTCCAAAGACGATTGCTTCGAACTGCCTGCCTTCGAGGAGTTCGGGGAGAACGACCTCGTCGAGATCCGCCACGACGACGCTGGTGCAAAACTTTCGCGCCTCTTCTGCGGCGATCGGGTTGATGTCGACGCCGACCACGTCGCACTCACGCTTTACCAGCAGGCTCGAGAGATAACCGCTGGCGCATCCGACGTCGAGCACTTTCTTGCGTTCGCCGATCATCTCGAGCATATGCGCGATGCTGGTATTCGGATCGGGGGGCGAAGACGCGAGCTCGGCGTGTTTGGGATAATTCTTTCGTGGTTTGAGCGTGCGAGATTGCATCTTACTTCCTGACTCCCTGCGCATCACGAAGCCCAAACGGCTCGAGGTCGAAGAGACTTCGGGCGCAACCGCCGCGGGCCTTCGGGGAATGCATCGGAGGGCCGCGAAAAACACCTTCGGGCCTCCGATCAGTGCCCAACCAAGGAGCCTTCACCCCCGATGATCACGCTTGCGCGGGCAGAGCGGCCCGGCGTCTCGATAATCATCTTAACGCAAGACCAGCTCGAACATTTGGGCAGCTGTCTGTCGTCGCTCGAACGCACCATCGACGCGACCCAAACGCCATACGAAGTGATCCTCGTCTTCAACGGCACCGAGCCCACCGGCGCGCAGACGTTCCTGAAAAGCGTCACCGGCGTTCGCGCCCTACCGGCTTGGCCTCAATCTGGGCTTTGGCGGCGGCAATAACTTTGCGGCCGGCAAGGCCGCCGGCGAGTACCTGGTTTTCTTGAACGACGATGCCGTCGTCGAACCGGGGTGGCTCGAGGCGCTGCTGCGCACCGCGACGACGTATCCTCGCGCCGGTGCCGTCGGGTCCCGTATACTCTTCGTCGACGGCTCTTTGCAGGAAGCCGGCGGCATCATCTGGTCCGATGGATCGACGCGCCCGTTAGGCCGCGGAGCACCGCCGGGCTCGCTGGCGTACTCGTACCTGCGCCCGGTGGATTACATTTCGGCAAACGGACTCCTGATGCGGCGCGACGACTTTGAGGCCTTGGGCGGATTCGACGCGCGCTACTTTCCCGCGTATTACGAAGATACGGACCTCTGTCTCGGCATACGACATCGGCTCGAGCGGGAAGTCATGTACGAACCGCGAGCCGTGATCAAACACGTCGAAGCTGCGAGCACCCAGGACAACTCCTTCCGATCGTTTCTCTTCCGGAGAAACCAGGCACTGCTGTGCGAAAAATGGGGCGACGTTCTTCCAGAGTACGCACGCCCAGAGCCCGAGTCGCCGGTGGCCGTAACCAACGCAGTTTTGCGCCGGCGCGGCGATCCGCCGCGCGTTCTCGTGATCGACGATCGCCTGCCGGATCCCGGAAAAGGCCACGGCGGCCTCGGATCCGGATTCGTGCGCGCGCAAGAACTCTTTGCCGAGCTTAGCGACGCCGGATTGGCGGTCTCGGTGTATGCCAGCGACCGGAGCGATCCGCCAACCGAGAACTCGTTATCGCATCTCGGAGTCGACGTCATCGAAGGAGCGCTCGACGAACACCTCGCGCGTCCCGAGAATACGTACGACGCGGTCGTTATCTCGCGACCGCACAATGCCGACACCTTCTTGAGGCCGGTGCGGGCCGCACTCCCAAACGCGAAGCTCATCTACGACGCCGAGGCGCTATATCACAAGCGGCTGTGGATCCAAGCACGGCTCGAAGAAGACCAAGAGCGACGCCGGACGCGCGAAGCCGAGGCAGCGGGGATGGAACGCCTCGAACGTAGCATCGCATCGTCGGTCGACGTGGTTGTGGCGATTTCAAACGAGGAACGCGATTGGCTCGAAGCCATTCCGAGCCACGCTCCGGTCGAGCTCATGGTTCCACTGCTAAGCGGAATCGAGATGGGATCTCCGACGCCGACCGTCCGCGCGGATGCCGTGTTCGTTGCCGGCTGGCTTGGCGGAGACCAATCGCCCAACGTCGACGCGCTGCGCTGGTACTGCCGGCACGTGCTCCCGCACGTTCGGGAGGCGATTCCCGAGTTTCGCACCTTGGTAAGTGGAAAGAATCCACCGCTGCCGGTCATGCAGCTAGCCGACGAAACCGTGATCCTTACCGGGTTCGTCCGATCGATTAAGGATTTGTATAATTCCGCCCTCATCGCCATCGCGCCGATTCGTATGGGCGCCGGCGTCAAGAACAAGACCATGGAAGCGCTCCAATACGGCGTGCCGGTCGTGGCTACGACCGTCGGAGCTGAAGGCATGGGACTACTCGACGGCGTCGAGATCGACATTTCGGACGATCCACGCGAATTTGCGAATCGAATCATCGCCCTCGCGACCGATTCTGAGGTATGGATGTCGCGGCGCCGAGCGATCTTTGCGCGCGTGCAGGCTTGGGAGAGAGAACGCTCGCGCTGGCCAGACGTCGTCCGCAAGACGCTGGGAGACATTCGCCATCGGCGGCCGCCCACGAAAACCGAGAGCTTTCATGCGGCGACCTGATTTCCTGACGACGCTCACCGCCGCGGCGCTGGCAGGCATGTCGCCGGCGGCCGTACGCGCAGCCGCGCCCTCCGATCGCAAGCGCGTGCTGTGGCTTCGGCGCGAAGGCTACAACGAAGAGGTTCGAGCGCCGTTCTCGATCGACGGCCGTACCGTTTACGAACCCGGCTATCGCGAGGTTTGCTGGCTGATGCGCGACCACGACGTTCCGTTCGTGCAGGGCTACGTTCGTTTCGACATCGTGGCGATCGAGGTGCTGTGGGAAGTGCAGCACGCGCTCGCGTTGCACGGCATCGGCGGCCCGATCGTCATCACCAGCGGCTACCGCTCGCCGCTGACCAACGCCGGCACCGAAGGCTCCGCCCGCAATAGCCAACACCTCTACGCCAAGGCGGTCGACATGTACGTCTCCGGCGTGTCGATGAAAGATCTTTTCGACGCCTGCTGGTCGCGGGGGCTTGCCGGCGGCATCGGTTACTACGACACCCACGTCCATTTGGATTCGGGAACCCGGCGCTGGTGGGTCGGCGACCATGGCTGACGTCGTAATTTTTGGGGCCGGCAGCACCGCTCAGCTGATGAAATTCTACCTGGAGTGGTCCGGCCAGCATCGCGTTGTGGGCTTCACCGTCGACGCCGATCGGTTAACCGCGAACACCTTCGAGGACTGCCCGCTCGTGGCGTGGGAGGATCTCGAAAAGGATTTCCCGCCCGACCGCGTCCGGCTTTTTGCGCCGATCAGTTATGTGAAGCTCAACACGGTGCGCCAGCAACGCTTTGAGAACGGCCGCGCGCGCGGCTATCGGTTCATCAGCTTCATCCATCCGACGGCGTCTTACTACGGGACCCCCGTCGGCGAAAACTGTCTTATCTTGGAATCCACCTACATACACCCGTTCACGGAAATAGGCGATAACGTCATGATCTGGGGCGCCGTCGTCGGTCACCATTCACGCATCGGAGATCATTGCTTCCTGACCTCGGCCATCTTCATGGGGAACACGACGTTAGGACCCCGGTGTTTCGTGAGTTCTTCCGACGTGATAGACGGCGTTTCGATAGGCGAAGCCTGTGTAATTGCCCGCAGAGCCTACATCACCCGCAACCTTCCTCCGAATACGGTCGTGGTCGGGTCGCCGAGCATAACCTTGAAGGCGCCGAGTCATCGATTGCGGGGCGTCTGAGTTTTAGAGGGTTCAGCATTTCCTGAGAGCGCTCGCAATACGCTCGTCACCGTCGCATCATCGAGGTCGACCCAGATCGGCAGGCCGATGAGCCGAGGAGCTACATCTTCAGTGACCGGCAGCGGATCGGCGGGCAGATGCGCGTAGCCGGGTTCGCGATGAACTCCTTGCCCGTACCACCAACGGTAACCGAGGCCTGCGGCCTGAAGGCGGCCGGCGGCCGATCTGGCAACATCCGGCGAGCCCGCTAAGTAGAGTACGTAACTGGAGGCCCACTCGGTCTCCGCGAGGATGCTGTCGCGAAGGCCGTACCGCTCTGCTGCGCGCCGATATGTTTGCGCAACGCGCAGGAATGCGGATCGTTTAGACGGCCACTCATCGAGTTCGGCCAGCCCAACCGCGGCGTGATACTCGCTCATTTTCCCGTTGATCCCGGCCACGCGTGCGTCGCGACTGCCGAGGAGACCAAAGTTGAGAACTCGCCGGCAGGTTTTCGAGAGTTCCAAATCGCCGCACAGGATCGCACCGCCCTCACCCACGCCAAAGACCTTCGTGGCGTGGAAGCTGAGGACGACTGGAATATTTCGCGCGACGGTCGCCGTTCCTGAAGCGAACGCATCGAAGCCGGCCGCAGCGTCGATGACGAGCGGCACTCCGGTCTGCTGCGCCAGGTTCTGCCACGCCGTTGCATCGATCGGACGGCCATACGGTGCAACGGCGACGATCGCGCCGGCTCGCTGCATCGCCGGATGCTCCATGAGCGCCGCCGGTTTCGTGGCGAATCCGTTCGGTTCTATGTCGACGAAGTACGGCGTATATCCGGCGTTGAGCGCCGCCGATGCAGTCGCAACGAACGTATACGAAGGCATCAGGCAGTACGGACGATCGCTCGATCCGCGACCGGCCACGGCGATCAATGCGGCCGTGATGGCGTCGGTCGCGTTGCTCGTCGTCACGCAACCATATTCCACCAGCCCAAATTCCGCGCTCAGCCTGCTCTCGAGCGTGGTATTCAACTCACCCCAATTCGAATACCAACGTCGCCGATCGATCGACTTGAGATAGGGGAGCAGACGCTCCGCAGTGGGAAGAAGCGGCCGACAGACCTCGCCAAGGGCCGAATTGAGTCGGTGTTTTCGGAGGTCTAACTGGCTCGCCACTCCAAGGTTTTCTTTTTGTCGAATCTTCAACCGAACCTGCGCTCAGCCCGAAAGATCGCTCTTCGAGAACCGAATGAAGATTGAGATTCGGATTCCGATCAGTCCGACGCGGCATTTTTTCCGACAGGTCGAGTATCTTTGCCGCTCGTTTGCCGCGCGCGGCGGGCTGGCGGCGGATGCGCGCTTTGTGGTTTCCGTCGGCGAGGACTGCGATCCGCACGATCTAGCCGTATTGAACCCTTGGAGCCGAGAGCGCGTTGACTGGCATTGGCTCGATCGCGACATCTTTCGCCGTTACTCGTACCACGCCACCGCGCTGGATCGCTACAGGCACGACACTGCGGCGGATGTCGTGTTGTTCCTCGACGCGGATACCATGCTGGTTCAAAATGTGGACGACGTCCTCGAAGCGCTCGTCGCACAACCGGCGATCGCGGGCGTGATCGCTCACGTTCCGCCGTTCGAGCGCGATAGTTCCGGCGAGAGTTGGGAAACCGTCTTCGAAGCCGTCGGACGACGATTACCGGCGGCACGGTTCCAGCACTCGGGCTGGGGCGGGATGCTGCAAAACCCAAGCCATCGATTCGCACCGGCCTACTACAACTACGGCGTCGTTTTCTTTCCGGGAAGCCTCTTCTCGAAGCTGGCACCGCACATCGAACGCTGCCTCGTAGCAACGGCGGATGCACCGATTCACTGGGGCTTTCGCAGCCAACTCGCCCTAACGTTGGCAATCTACGATCTAGACCTCCCTCACGTTTCCCTCGATTTGCGATACAACTTCCCGAACGACGTATGGGCCGACGAGTTGCACGCGTCTGAACTGGCCGACGTGCGGATAATCCATTATCTCCGCGAGCACGTGCTCGGATCGCGGCGGGACGTTTGGGAAAGTGATGAAGCGTTTCAAACCTTTCTCGATCGCCCCGACCTCTCGGGGTCGAACGAGATTTTGCGAAAGACGGTCGCCGCGCTCCATGGGGTCTGAGCGCTCGTCGGGCGCGCGAATACGACGGGATTTTTTGCCGTTCGGAACGCCGACATTAGGACCGGCCGAACGCGACGCGGTCGTGAAGGTTCTCGAGTCGGGTTGGATCGGCCAAGGACCGTTGTGCGAGCGCTTTGAGAACGAGCTCGCCGAATACGTGGGCGCGAAACACGGCGTCTTCGTGAACTCTGCGACCGCGGGATTACATCTGTCGCTGGTTGCATCGGGCATCGGACCCGGTGACGAAGTGATCACGACGCCGATGACGTTCGTGGCAACCGTCAACGTCATCGAACACTGCGGCGCGACGCCCGTGCTGGCCGACATCGATGCGACGACGCTCAATCTTTCGCCAGAGCACGTGGCGAAAGCGGTGACGCCGCGCACGAAGGCCGTCATCGGCGTTCACTTTGGCGGTCGTGCCTTTGACCTCGACGGGGTTCGCGCTGCCGTAGGCGACGGCGTTGCGGTCATCGAGGATGCCGCGCACGCCATCGGGGGCCGCATGCCTTTAGGCGGCATGATTGGATCGTCAGGGAATCTCGTCGTCTTTTCGTTCTACGCCAATAAAAACATCACCACTGCGGAAGGAGGCATGATCGTCACCAACGATGCGAAGGTGGCCGAGCGCCTCAAGATGCTGCGGCTGCACGGTCTTCCCACCGACGCCTGGAATCGCTTCGCATCGAAGCAGTTGACACCAAGCTTGGCAGTCCTTCCCGGATTCAAGTACAACTCGACCGATCTCAATGCTGCGCTCGGGCTCGCGCAGCTCGATCGTATCGAAGACTTCCTCGCGCGACGCGAGGCGATTGCGCGTGCGTACGACGCCGGGCTCTCGGACGTAGAAGGGATCGAACTGCTGTCGCGGCCAAACGTGCATGGCGCACGACACGCACTTCATCTCTACATTGTGAAAGTAAAACGCAGCCGCAACGGTCTAACGCGTGACGACTTCGTCGCAATGTTGCGCCAACGAAACGTCGGCGCCGGCGTTCATTACGCCGCGGTACACCTTCATCCGTATTATCGCGACGCGTATGGATGGCATCCCGAACAGTTTCCCAGCGCTCTGGCGGTCTCACATGAAGTGCTCTCGCTTCCCGGACAGCCCAGCATGAGCGACGACGACGTGCACTATGTGATCGACACGGTGCGAGACATCGCCGCTTCGGGCAGCCGTTAGCATGCCGGCACACTTGTCTGAACTGGACACGGCTCGCTTCGGCGTCGTAACTGCCCGATCCGACATCGGCAGCCTGGACGACGTTGCGGCAAGCTACGCCTTTTGCCGGTCGCATGGTGTCGGTTTGCTCATTGCGCGATGCCGGACGACGGCCACCAACGCCGTGCAGCAGCTTGAAGAAGACGGAGCGCGGTTAATGGATTGTCTCGTCTGTTATCGTAGAGATAACCGGCGGCAACACCATGTCGAGCTACCGGAGAATCTCGCCGGCATACGAGAGGCACGGCGCGAGGATGCCGGCGGCATTGCGCGAGTAGCCGCCTCGGCATTCGATCGCTATCAAGGCCACTATCATTCCGACCCCAGACTGCGTCGAGCAGACTCGACGGAAGCCTACGCCGATTGGACCAGGCGATTGTGTGCGAACGAAGCCGAAGACGCCGCCGTGTTTGTGGCGTCTAAGGGCGACGCGATCGACGCCTTTGCGGTGATGCGGCAAAACTCCCCACTTGAGGCCGAAATCTTCTTAGCGGCCGTCGCTCCGCACGCCCAAGGGTCAGGCCTAATGTATGCCATGGGTTACTGGCTCCACCGGTGGAGCGTCGAGCGCGGTGCCCGGTACGTCATCATCTGGACGAAGATCACCAACTTGTCGCTCCAACGGGCGATCGTGCGGCATCACTATCAAATCGTGTCCTCGGCTTTCGTGCTGCACCGGTGGTACGATGAGCCGCCTCGGGGCGGCGGTTAACCGCTGTGATCGACGCACTGCAGTTGTTCCCGCTCCCTGACGATTGCAACATTTTCTATCTCTGCTACGTCAAGGACGTTCTCGTCGGGCAATTCGGCATCGACGAAGGATTCAAAATATATCAAGAGCAGCTTTCGCCGCAGAAAAGCATCAATCGCTCGCGACCGCAGCGGATTGTATCCAAGCAGGTGGCGAGTCTTCGCGATATCGCCGCCGCAAAAAGCGTCAGCTTTGCTGAAATCCATCCATCCGGTGAAACATTCGCCATCCCGTCACCACGGGTGATCGGCGAGGGCGACTGGCACCCGCTCGCCGGTACGGCCCGCTCCTCCTACGTCGCGTGTGTATCGAATGCGCGCATCCACGCGCGCTCGCCCTTTCTGTGGGTGGGTGGGTCGCCGGTGCTCGATTACGAGCGTCGTGAACTTCTGGACACGGACGACCGCTGGAACGTCGACCAGTACGTGTTCTCTGCCGACGGCGACGTCGCGTGGGAAATTCAGTACGATCAGCCGATCCTCGAGATCGAGGAAGCCTTCGGCTCGCTCCTCGGCACCTCTACCATGTCGTGGGGGCACTGGCTCGGCGATTATGTTCCGAGATACGTTTCCGCCGTTTTGTCCGGGCATCTCCCGCGGGTTCCCGTCTTGATCGACTCGGGCATGCCGGAGACGCATCGTCAGCTCTTGGAACTCGTGATGCCCGAAGGCACCGAAATCGTCGAGCTTTCACCGGAGCACGAGGTGCGCGTTCGCCGGCTCTGGTGCGCCCCCGGCCTGGGCTACGCCCCGATGCTACCGTGGTTCAACGAGAAGTTCGCTTGGGACAAGTTTTGCACCGTCCCAGCCCGTTGGGCTCCCATTCTCACCGAGATGGGCCAAGCCGTCGAAGTTCTGCCTCGAGTGGGGCCTTCGATCGAGCGGCTTTTTTTGGGTCGAAAACCCTACCGCTGGACGAAGCTGCTTAACTGCGAGGCGATTGAGTCGCTCGTGCGGTCGCGAGGTTTTACGATCGTCTACCCCGAGGATTATCCCCTACAAGAATTGGCCAAGTATGTGCGCGATGCCCGTTACGTCATGGGGCCAGTCGGATCGCAAATGATCAACACGCTCTTCGCGAGACCGGGCGCGCACGTATGCTATCTCACGCATCCCTTCTTGTTGGGGGCGTGGCCCTACCCACTGAGCGCAATCGGCGTCGACGTGACGATGATTACGGGTCCCGCCGTGAATATCAACAACGCTCCGGAACCTCCGACCTTTGGTTACCCGCATCACGCGGATTACGAGATCGATCCCGATCGATTTGCCGGTTTCCTCGACGAATGGCTGGATGGCTACTCGTCATCCGGGAGCGTTCTCGAGGGCCGCTGACCGAGAAAATATGACGCGGGGTACTTCGCCCTGATCTTTCTGAACTTGAGCGGATGTTGGGTGAAGTCAAAGCTATCGGCCAAGCTGCTCGCCCTCGCGTCGGTATAACCCAGCGAAGGAACGCCGAAGGTGTCCTCGATGAACTTTAGGATCGATCCAAATTCATACTGCGTGTGAACCACCGAACCGGCCTTCGCATACGGTGAGACGATGATGCATCCGACTCGGATACCCAAGCCCATAAAGTCGAGTTGCGGCGGCGGAACGTCATCGTACCAGCCGCCCCAATCGTCCCAAACTACGACGATTGCCGTCGAATCCCAATATTGGCTTGCTCCGATCGTATTCACGACCGCCGCGACCCACGATGGCCCGGTGTCCGAGCCGTTGCCGTCGTGATCCGAGTTCGTATTGTCCGGGATAACCCAAGAGACGGACGGCAGCGTACCATTCGGCACGTCCGTTAGAACGGTCGATTCCGGCGAGATAACGTCCTTTGTCCAATCCGGACCAGTGTAGACGTTTTGGATAGCCCCGAAGGCAGACCACAGCTGCCCGCTACCCGTTCCGATGGCCGGCGAATAGTATTTCCATGAAACGTTCGCCGCATCGAGCGTATCGGCCATGGTACGAAACTGCGTGAAGCACGGCGGTGGGCCGCCTCCGCTCCAAGTTTTTTGCCCGTTCTTGTAGGTTAAAATGTAGGTGGGTGGTTGCGGCTGGGCCGAGCAATTCCAGTTTGGATATTGCTGGTTGTACGGCGTGTCGATCTCGCTAACGACAGTTCCGGAAGTGTCCGAAACCACCGTCGTGCCGGCGATGAGATCGAGATGTGCGGTAAAGCTTGGCCCCCAAACCGTCGGAAACATGTGATCGGCCAGCACGTATTGGCTCGCCATGTCCCAATACGGCTTTACCTGCGTACGATTCACGAATGCGTAGGGATAGTTTCGTGCCGGTTGTTTATTGTTGAAGACGTCCTCGTCGAACCCATCCATCTTTCCGAAATCGTATTCGGTCAGAGCTTGACCGTAGGAGTGCCCGATATCGACGCCGACGCCTTTCGTAAATCCGATTTGTTTGAGGTTTTGCAGGGCGCCGTTATGTTTGTACCCATAGGTCGGAGCATCCGCGTTCGGAAACCCGGCAAAAATATTGTCGAAACTTCGGTTTTCCTGAACGATGATGACGACGTGCTTTATGTATTGGCTGGAGTCTCGCCGGGCGCGATCCGGCGGACGCACGCTCGGAACCAGCGTCGAATTGCCGAAAGCACCCTGGTGATTGGCAGTAGTACATCCAGCAGCGATGAGGGCCACCGAACAGACGCAAAGCCGAACGAAAGCACGCATGCCTGGTAGTGGTTCCGCACTCAAGACGAACAGTCCCAGGCCAAGGACGCCGGGGAGCCGTCCCCAAAGAGGGTTCTCCTCCTTCAGAGCGGGCCGAGCCAGTCCACTGTCCTTGACGCTCCCCGCGCGGGCTGGCTATACTTAGGGGCTGTCTGCCGCCGGGTTCGGCCTGGGGCAGTTGTTTTTGTTAATAGGAAAGAGTTTACATGAAGCGGACGTACCAGCCGCACAATCGCCGGCGCAAGCGCGTGCACGGGTTTTTGGAGCGGATGAGCACGCAAAGCGGGCGTAAAGTGCTCGCGCGGCGCCGGAAGAAGGGACGCCACCGCCTGGCGGTCTGATGCGACGATTCGCCAGCCTGCGCCGCAGAGCGGATTTTGCCCGCCTGCGACAGCGTGGCCGGCGCATCGCGACCAAGACGCTTACCCTGTATCTTACCGATGCTCTTCCGAGCGACGCAACGTCGCTGGTCGGCATCACCGTGAACAAATCGATCGGAAAGGCCGTGGTCCGTAACAAACTGCGCCGCCGCCTCGCGGCGATCGTCAACGATGCGCTCGCACACTCTCGCCGCGCGATGCGGCTGGTTGTCGTTGCGCGTCCCGCCGCCGCCGACGTCGCCTACGCCGCGCTTGCGGACGAAGTCGCCGTGGCATTGGGCCGCGTTTAGCGCTTCGATGCGATTTTTGCTCGTCGGCCTGATTCGGCTGTACCAACTCGCGATCTCGCCGTTACTACCGTCGGCTTGCCGCTTTTACCCCAGCTGCTCGCAGTACGCGCTGGTTGCCGTCCGCGAACGCGGCGTGCTCCGCGGCGGCTGGCTCGCCCTGGCCCGCCTCGCTCGCTGCCATCCGTGGAATCCCGGCGGCGTCGACTTCGTAGACGGACACCATTCCTAGGTGATGCACCTGCTGCTGGCCACCTCGTGGCTCGACCCGATCGTCAACGCGATGGCCCAAATCGTGTTGTTCATCGACAAATATGTCAACAACCTCGGCTGGAGCCTGATCATCCTGGCGGCGCTGATTCGCGGCGTATTCTGGCCGCTCAATGCGGCCCAGTTCCGCTCGATGATGAAGATGCAGCGCATCGCCCCGCAAATCAAGAAGCTGCAGGCGCGCTACAAAGACGACAACCAGAAGCTGCAGCAAGAAACGATGGCGCTGTACAAGCAGCAAGGCGTCAACCCGCTGGCCGGCTGCTGGCCGATGCTCGTGCAGTGGCCGTTCA
This sequence comes from Vulcanimicrobiota bacterium, assembly GCA_963786105.1. Lineage (GTDB taxonomy): Bacteria > Vulcanimicrobiota > Vulcanimicrobiia > Vulcanimicrobiales > Vulcanimicrobiaceae > Tumulicola. Next base: position 28,290 of record CAWAXX010000024.1, on the reverse strand, counting down.
TTCTGAGCGTCTACTACGTGGTGATGAACCACAAGGACCTGTTCGCGAATCAGCATTGGCTTTGGATCGGGAGCGGGGTATCGCAGACGTATCCCAAGATCTTGGCGACGAGCCTCGCGCACAGCGACGTCGTCTTACTCGTCTTGTACGCCATGTCGATGTACCTCAGCGTCCGATTCGGCAGCATGCCGGCGACCGATCCTCAGCAAGCCCAAACGCAGCGCTTGATGTCGTTCATCTCTCCGTTGATGCTCGGCTTCTTCGGCTGGAAGTATCAATGGCCGTCCGCCATGGTGCTGTACTGGTTCTCCTTTAACGCATTTACGATGGCGCAAACGCTCTTCATGTTGCGCAAGTCCCACGAACCGCTGTCGTTCGCCGACAGCTCCCATATGATCACCGACGTGCCGGCGCCCGAAGAAGCAGCCGGCGCCAAAGCGCTGCCCGGTGACGGCTCTGCCGGCTCCAACGGCGCTTCAAAGGCGAAATCCCAGCGGTCCGGATCCTCCCGGTCCAAAAAGAAGAATAGGAAAGGCGCGTAACCGCGACATCCATGCTATACGAAGACGATTTCGAGTTCGAAGAACAACCCGCCAACATTCGCGATCGCGCGATTCCCGGAAAATCGGGCGGCGGAGGCGGTGGCCGCGGAACCGGCGGCGGACGCGGCTATGGCGGGGGCGACCGCCGGCGCGGCGGAGACCGGCCTGCGGGCGGCGGTGGGCGCCGTCGTTTCGGGCCGCCGCTGCACACCGGACCGAGCACGCTCGAGCACTTCGAGCTTCCCGAGGATGCCAAGCCCGCGCGCGCGTTGCTCGACGAGATTCTCGGCCTCATGGGCTTGCAGCACGTCGACATCCACTACATTCCGCGCGCCGAGGGCGAGTATCTGGAAGTCAGCGGCCCCGATCTCGGCATGTTGATCGGCCGGCACGGCAACACGCTCGAAGCGCTGAATCTCATCTTCAACAACATTCTCAACGCCGGCGTGCGCAACAACCGCCGCTATTTTACGATCGACGCCGAAGGCTATCGTGCGCGCCGCGCCGAGCAGTTGCGTAACCTTGCGCTGGCGACCCTCGAGCGCTGCACTCGCGAAGGCGCACCGCAGCGGCTCGAGCCGATGCTTCCATCCGAACGCAAAATCGTGCACTTGGCCTTAGCCGAGTCGGAACTGGTGCGCACCGAATCGGAAGGTGAAGAGCCCGAACGGCGGGTCGTCGTCTTCCCGGTCTAACCCGTGATCGCGTGAGTACGCGCTCGCACGCTGACGACACGATTGCGGCAATTGCGACGCCGCCGGGAAAAGGGGCGATCGCTATCGTGCGCGTGAGCGGCCCCGCCGCGCGCGATCTGGCGCGACGGCTGGTGCGCACCAAAGACGAACTCCAACCTCGCGTTGCGACGGCGGTAACCGTCCTCGACGAACGCGGACGCCCACTGGATCGCGGTCTCGCGCTGCTGTTTGCGGCGCCGGCGAGTTACACCGGTGAAGATCTTCTCGAATTGCAGGTCCACGGCTCGCCGGTCGTCGCGCGAGAAATCGTGCGCGCGCTGCTGGCGTGCGGCGCGCGCCACGCGCAGCCCGGAGAGTTCACGCGGCGCGCGTTTCTCAACGGAAAGATGGATCTGCACGAAGCCGAGGCGGTCGCCGACGTCATCGACGCCGAAACCCGCTCGGCCGCCCGCGCCGCGCTCGCAAACTTGGGCGGCGGGCTTGCCGGCCACGTCCGGACGCTCCGCGTAAGGCTCGCAGCGGTGCTGGAAGAGCTGGCGGCCGCAATCGACTTTCCCGACGAGGTCCCGGATCCAGACCCGAGTCGTCTCGACGCGACGCTGGCGGCTCTAACGGCCGATCTCGAACAACTGCGAGCCGACGGCGAACGCGGCCGGCTGGTGCGCGAAGGCGTTACCGCGGCCATCGTCGGACCGCCCAACGCCGGCAAATCGTCGCTCCTGAACGCCCTGCTCGGTGAAGATCGCGCTATCGTTTCCGAACTCGCCGGAACGACTCGCGACACGATCGAGGAGTCGGTCGTCGTCGGCGGCGTTACCGTCCGGCTCGTCGACACCGCCGGTATTCGGGCGCACGCCGATCGCCTAGAAGCGGCCGGTATCGAACGGGCGCAGCGCGCCTTAGCGTCGGCGCGGATCGCCATCGTCGTCATCGACGGCTCGCAGCCGCTCACGGCGGAAGCGCGCGCTCTGCTCGACGTGACGCGCAATCGCGTGCGGGTGGTTTTCTTCAACAAGGCCGATCTCGGCGACGCCGGCGCCCGCGAGGCCGGCGATCCGGACGCAATCGTCGGCAGCGTGTGGAACCCCGCTTCGCTGGCGGCGCTTCGCGACGCCGTGGCGCGGGCCGGATGGGGCGGCGAGCTTCCCGACCTGGAACGGCCGCACTTGGCAGCGTTGCGCGAGTTCGCCGCCGTCAACGAAGCGCTCGAGGCGCTCTCCCGGGCACGCGACACCCTGGCCGGCGGCGAGCCGAGCGATTTCATCGCCGGGGAGCTCCAGACCGCATTCTCAGCACTGGGGCATGTAAGCGAGCGTATCGCCGCCGAAGAAGTGCTCGACGGGATTTTCGCTCGCTTCTGCATCGGCAAGTGACCGATGGGACGAAAGGCATTTCACCGATGAAACGCACGGTTTTCACGCTCCTGGCCGTCTTCGTTCTGCTCTCCTCGGCCGCGCAAGCCAACATCGTTCAGCAGCTGGGCATCGCCATTCAAAGCTGCGTGGTGAACGATAACAGCGGCCAAACCAACGGCATCAACGTCGTCTACTACAACACCCATTCGTCGCCAGCGACCGAAGTCGACTTTCTCGTCGGCTATCACTCCCACAAAGCCGTATTCGTCGATCGCGGAGATTTCGCGCATAACACGGCGATCAATCACAACTTGAAGGACGGTCTCATGGGCTACCCATGGAACGGAGCGCACCCCCATCTGTGCACCGTCCAACGCGTCGTTCTCGCCAACGGAAAAGTTCTTACCGAGTAGCACTCGCCTGAAAGGAGCTTCGCCATGGTTAACGTTCTCGCGCGCAACTGGTGGGCGCTTCTCATCCGCGGCATTGCTGCCGTCATTTTCGGCATTCTGGCGTTCGCGTGGCCCGGAGCGACGCTGGTCGTCATCGGGATCCTGTTCGGCGCCTACGCTTTCGTCGACGGCGTCTTTGCGATCGTGGCCGCCGTTCGCGCGGCCCAAGCCCACGAACGCTGGTGGCCGTTCTTGCTCGAGGGCATCGTCGGTTTGGCGATCGCCGCCATCACCGTCTACGACGTCGGCATCACGCTGCTAGCACTCTATCTGACGATCGCCGCTTGGGCGTTCATCACCGGCATTCTCGAAATCGCCGCCGCCATTCAGCTCCGCAAGACGATTGCCAACGAGTGGCTGCTCATCCTCGCCGGAATTTGTTCGCTGGTGTTCGGCGTCCTGATGATCTGGCATCCGGCCGCCGCCGCGCTGGCCATTATTTGGATTATCGCTGCGTACGCGTGCGTCTTCGGAATTATCATGATCGCGCTTTCGTTCCGGTTGCGCGCGCACGCCACGACGCCGCCGGCTGCTCCAGCCTAGACGCCTTCACGAGTCGCAGGAACTCTCCACTGCCGCTCCCGTAGGGCTAGAGACGTCTCATGCGTAGCTCGAATCAGGATCATGCGGCCGTCATCATCGTCGGCGGCGGCCACGCGGGCGTTGAAGCAGCGCTGGCGGCTGCCCGCATCGGCGTGCCGACGATGCTGGTAACGGGCAACCCCGAAAAGATCTGTACGCTGCCGTGCAATCCGTCGATCGGCGGCAGCGCGAAGGGCCAGCTCGTGCGCGAAATCGACGCGCTGGGCGGCGCTATGGGGCGTCTGGCCGACCGCTGCAGCCTTCACGCCCGGTTTCTCAACGAAAGCAAGGGCCCCGCGGTACGCGCGCTGCGCCAGCAAATGGACAAGCCCGCCTATGCGCGCGAAGCCATCGACGAGTTGCGCGGCCAGCCGAATCTCACGATCGTCCGCGGTCTGGTTGAGGATCTGATCGTCGAGGCAGGTGCGGTAGCCGGCGTTCTCTGCGACGACGGTGCGCGCTACCGCGCGCGCCGAGTGGTGCTTGCGACCGGGACCTTTCTGGGCGGAAAGTCGTTTCGCGGCGGGGTCGTACAAGCCGAAGGACGGTTCGGCGAAGCGCCGGCGGTCGGCTTGGCGCATGCGTTGCGCCGGCTCGGATTTCCAACGCGGCGTCTCAAGACCGGCACGCCGCCGCGCATCGATAAGTCGACGATCGATCCCGGCGCGATGCTGCTCCAACGGCCGAGCGAAACGCCGCTTCTGTTTTCCTACGCGAGCGAAGCGCGATTCGGGGGGCCGCAGCTCCCGTGCTACGTCACCGAAACCAACGAGCGCACGCACGCGCTCGTACGCGAGAATCTGCATCTCTCGCCGCTTTACGGGCTCGATCTCATCCGCGGCGTCGGTCCACGGTACTGCCCGTCGATCGAAGATAAAGTCGTGAAATTTGCGCACAATCCATCGCACCAAATCTTCATCGAACCCGAGGGCTGGAACGAGCCGACCCTCTATGTCGGCGGTTTTTCGACGTCGTTGCCGGCCGAGGTGCAGTTGGAGATGCTACACACGCTGCCCGGGTTGGAAGCGTGCACGATGATCCGCGCCGGATACGCCGTCGAATACGACATGGTGCCGCCGATCGAGTTGCACGACACGCTCGAAACCCGGCGTATCGCCGGACTCTATCATTGCGGCCAGCTCAACGGAACGTCGGGATACGAAGAGGCCGCCGCACAGGGCTTGATCGCGGGAATCAACGCTGCGCGCGCCGCGATCGGAGCCGAACCGGTGCGGCTCGCGCGCAGTCAGGCCTATATCGGCGTACTCATCGACGATCTCATCACCAAGGGCGTCGACGAGCCGTATCGCATGCTCACGTCGCGCGCCGAACACCGCGTCGTGCTGCGCCACGACAACGCCGATGCGCGCTTGACGCCGATCGGCCGCGCTGCCGGATTAATCGACGACGACGCCTGGAACGCGTTCGAACGCCGGCGCACCGCACTGCACGATGCCATCGAGCGCGCCGAACGCAGCCGCGTCGGCGTCGAGCGCATCGGCGACGACCGTTTCGACTCCGGAGCGACCTTGGCCGATGCCTTGCGCCGGCCGGGGTTGCAGTTTGCCGACCTCGCCGGCCACTTCGATCCGCCGCTCGAAGCGGACGTCGGCGAACGCGTGGCGATCGAGCTGAAATGCGAAGGCTACGTCCGGCGCCAGCAAACGGCGATCGAAAAAGCCGCGAAAAGCGAGCGCATCGTGATACCGGACGGCTTCGATTACGCCGGCATCGTCGCGTTGTCGCGAGAGGCGCGCGAAAAACTCGCGCATCAGCGGCCGCGAACGCTCGGGTCCGCCGCCCGAATTCCCGGCGTCACGCCGGCCGACGTCGCGATCGTGGGTTTGTTCGTTCACCGCGCGCGCGAAACCGTATCGCCCTAGCGTCGTGACGGACGAACTCGAGGCGCTTCTCGCCGGTGCGGGGATCGAGCAGCGGCTCGTCGGCCCGCTCGCGCGCTACGGCGCGGCCGTGCTTGAGGGCAACCGCACGTTCAACCTGACCGGAGCGAAAAGTGCGCACGAGTTGGTGCCGCACATCGTCGACAGCCTCACCGTCGTGCCGTTCGTCGCCGATTCGCTGGTCGACGTCGGGTCCGGCGCGGGATTGCCGGCTATTCCGGTCGCGATTGCGACCGGCGTGCCGATCACGTTAATCGAAGCGACCGGCAAAAAGGCGCGCTTTCTGCAGCGCATGTTGGAAACGTTCGAACTCGCCGGTGAGGTCGTGGCCGAACGCGCCGAAATTGCCGCCCGCACCGAGCGCTTGCGCGACGCGTTCGCGAGCGGCACGGCACGGGCCATTTCCACCGCGCCAACGGTCGCCGAATTGCTCTTGCCTTTCATCAAGCCGGGCGGCGTCGCGATCTTGCAGCGCGGAACGATGGACGCACGCGAGCAAAGCGGCCTCGCCGATGCGGCGCTCGTGCTGGCAGCAGAAGTTGGCGAAGAACGCACGCTCGACGGCGATCGCCGCATCGTTTTGATTCGCAAAACCGGCCTTACGCCGCAACGCTTTCCGCGCCGAACCGGCATTCCGGAAAAACGCCCACTCTGCTCGTAACCACCCTGAGCAAACGCAGGAAGCGCGACCCGAATAGCGAACGTACGTTCGCATATTCCTCGTGTGTGTGGAGGTACGGCAGATGGCGCACCCGCAGAAAGACCGGCGCATCGACTACGTGGAGATCGGCGTTCGAGATGTAACCGAGGCAAAGGCCTTCTACGGGCGCGCCTTCGGCTGGCAGTTTACCGACTACGGCGATGAATATGCGTCTTTCGACGACGGTGGAATCGGCGGCGGCATTCGCCACGACGCAAAGCCGCTAGCCGGCGGACCCCTCGTAATCCTTTATGCCCTCGATCTTGAAGCCATCGAGAAAACGGTTCGGGATGCGGGCGGGACGATCGTCGAGCCCACTTTCGCCTTCCCAGGGGGTCGCCGGTTCCATTTCGCCGACCCCAGCGGCAATGTTTTAGCCGTGTGGTCCGACTCCACGTAACCGGCCGGGCGCAGGCGGCAGCCACGTTAGCCAAACATCTCATACCCCTTGAATATGTCGCCGCTCTTACACGCCCGCCCAGACGAAAGGGGAGTCCCACGTGGCAAAAATGGAGAAAAATGAGGCACTCGCGGTCGAGTTGACCAAACTGGTCGTGTCGTCCAAACCGTCGGTTTCGTCCGACGTTTTTCACGTCTGCACGGACTATCTGAGCATTTACCGGTACATCCTTAAGGATTTGCGCGAACACTAAGAGCCCTGTTTCACGTGAAACATCCGGTCCGGGATTTCACGTGAAACAACGGGGACTTCGCGCCATGCTGTACGATGGAGCGTGATGTACCGCCCTCATCCGCTGGACGGCAAGCTCGCCGGCGTCCTGCCGCCCGGTTCGCTGTTTGCCGTCGGCGGCCGCGTGCGCGACGAGCTTCGAGCGGATCTCGAGGGTGCCCAGCCTCCCCAGAAGGACCTGGACTACCTCGTCGCCGGGGTGCCGTTGGAGGAGCTTCGGACACGCCTCGCGCCTCTCGGCCGGCTGGACTTGGTGGGGGCAGCATTCGCCGTTTTAAAGCTAACCGTCGACGGTGAGACGGTCGACGTCGGACTGCCCCGGCGGGAGCGGTCGATCGGCCACGGGCACCGCGATTTTTCCGTTCAGAGCGGGCCGGAGATCCCGCTGGAAGACGATCTCGCCAGGCGCGACTTCCGGATGAACATGATCGCCCGTGCGCTGCCCTCCGGAGAGCTCGTCGACCCGTACGGCGGTGAAGCCGATATCCGGGCGCGGCGCATCGACATCCTCACGCCGGATGTTTTCGTCGAGGACCCCTTGCGGATGTTACGCGCAGCGCAGTTCGCGGCTCGGTTCGAGTACGAGCCGACCCCGTCAACCCGGGCAGCCATGCGCGACGCCGCTGCGCTCGTCGCGACGGTTTCGGCCGAGCGAGTGAACGACGAGTTGACCAAGCTCTTCGCCCACGCGCGCCGCCCGTCGATCGGCCTGGAGCTCCTTCGCGAAACCGGCGTTCTGCAGTACCTGTGGCCGGAGCTGCTCGAGGGGGTCGGCGTGGAGCAGAACGAGTGGCACGCGCACGACGTTTGGAATCACGCGATGGCGACCCTCGACGCCACCCGGCCCGGCGATCCGGTGCTGCGCCTGGCCGCATTGCTGCACGACGTTGGGAAGCCTAGGACCAAGGACGGTCCTCACTTCTACCGCCACGAGCTCGTGGGCGCCGAGATGGCGCGCTCGATGCTCGTGCGCTACCGGTTTTCAAACGACGTCGTCGACCGGGTCGAACGCCTGGTGCGCCAGCACATGTTTTCCGCCGATCCGGAAATGACGGATGCGGCAGTCCGGCGCTTTATCCGTAGGATTGAGGTCGAAAATATCGAACACCTGTTCGCACTTCGAGACGCCGACGTGGCCGGATCGGGCTTGCCCAAACGCGGCGATCATAACGAGCGCTTCGCGGAGCGGGTGCGCGCCGAGATTGCGCGCGAACCGGCCTTCTCCGTTGCCGACTTGCACGTGTCGGGCGACGACGTCTCCGGCGCATTGATTCGCCGGGGACTGGCGCCGGCGGGTTTTCGCGGCGACGAGCGCGTCGGTGCAACGCTTCGCTGGCTATTCGAGCAAGTAACGGATGCGCCGGACCGCAACGAACGGGCCACGCTGTTACGCCTCGTGGAGCAGTATCTCGATATGCAAACGCGCAATGGCATGCGTACGGGTCCCTGAGGGAGGAACGATACTGGCGCGCATCATCGCCCTCGTCAATCAAAAGGGCGGAGTCGGCAAGAGCACCACGGCGGTGAATCTCGGCGCGGCGCTCGCCGTGCTCGGAAAGCGCGTGCTGATCGTCGACGCCGACCCGCAGGGAAACGCGACCACCGGCTTCGGCATCGACAAAACGCAGCTGCGGCGCGACGTCTACGACCTGCTGCTGCAAGAAGCGGCGGTTGACGACGTCATCGTCGCGACCGAACTCGAAGGGTTGTGGCTCGTTCCCGCAACCATCAATCTCGCCGGCGCGGAGATCGAACTCGTTTCGGCCATGTCGCGCGAAACGCGCATGCGCCAGGCGATCGTCCCGATCGCGCCGCGCTACGATTTCGTCTTCATCGACTGCCCGCCGTCGCTCGGACTGCTCACGATCAACGCGTTGACGGCCGCCGACGAATGCATTATTCCGGTGCAAGCCGAGTACTACGCGCTCGAAGGACTCTCGCAACTGACCAGCGTCGTGCGCCGCGTGCGCGAAGCTCTTAATCCCGTGCTGCACGTCAGCGGAGTGCTGGTCACGATGTTCGACGGGCGCACGCGCCTGGCCACCGAAGTGCTCGAAGAACTCGTGAAATTCTTCCCCGAGCAAATGTTCAAAACGCAAATCCCGCGCAACGTTCGCATTTCAGAAGCGCCGTCGTACGGCAAGCCGGTCGTCGTCTTCGACGTCAAAAGCCGCGGCGCGCAGGCTTACCTCGCGCTCGCGCGCGAGCTCCTCGAACCCGTCGAAGTGCACGCGTGAGCGCGCCGAGACGCGGCCTTGGGCGCGGTCTTGGCGCGCTGCTGGGCGATGCGTCGGCCGCGTCCGCCAACGATCGGGAGCTGCTCCGGGAAATTCCGGTCGATCGCATCACCCCGAATCCGTTTCAGCCGCGCACGACGTTCGATCGTCAGCCACTCGACGAGTTACAGGCCTCGATCGCCGAGTACGGCGTGCTCGTTCCGATCATCGTGCGCCACCGGGGCGACGGTTTTGAGCTGGTCGCCGGCGAGCGCCGCTGGCGTGCCTGCGCCGCCCTGCAGATGACCACCATCCCCGCTATCGTGCGCGCCGGCGACGACCGCGACACGCTCGAGGTGGCGATGATCGAAAACCTGCAGCGTGAGAATCTCAACGCCTTGGAAGAAGCCGCCGGCTTTCAAGCCTTGATCGACGACCACGCGTTCACCCAAGACGACGTCGCCCGCCGGCTCGGCAAAAGCCGCTCGACCATCGCCAACACGCTGCGCCTGCTGTCGTTGCCGGATGCGGTTAAGGCGATGCTCGCGGACGGGCGCCTCTCGGCCGGGCACGCCCGTTCGCTGCTGGCCGCGCCTCCTGCGGCGAGGATCGCCTTGGCCGAACGGACCGTCAACGAAGGGCTGTCGGTACGCACCCTCGAGCGCCTAACCGGCGCGGTCGCCACCACCCAGGCCGAAAAAGCGTCACCCAAACTACGTCCGCTCACGCCCGACGAACAGGCCTTCGAGTCGCGCTTGCGACAGCGCTTCGGCACGCACGTGTCGATCGTGCGCAGCGGTCGCGGCGGGCGCATCGAGCTGCGGTTCGGCAGCGACGACGAGCTCATTCGTATCGGCGACCTCTTGCTTGGCGAGGAGTAGCGACGGTGTTCCCGTTCATGCGGATCGTGACCATGGTGATGATGGGGGCGATCGCTTTCGCGCTATTGTTGCCGCTGGCGATAGAGCGCCACAACACGTTGCTGGCGACGGCCGTCGTTACGATGTTCGTCCTGTATCTGGGTGCGAACGTGCTGGTATGGCTGCGCCTGCGGCGACGTGCCTAGGAGCCAAGCCGTAGAACGCCTTACACGCGAAAATCGCGCGGCCTTACTGCATGGCATCTATGCGATCGTGAACGAAGGCGAATCCGATCCACTGCAACTCGCGCGCGCCGTCACCGATGCCGGCGTTCGCGTCGTGCAATACCGCGCCAAGCACGGAATCGTCGAGCGTCATCTGCGCGAACTGTGCGAAATCGCGCGCGCGCGACGCGCGTTGCTCATCGTCAACGACGACGCCGAAGCCGCGGTTCGATTCGATTGCGACGGCGTGCATCTAGGTCCCGACGATCCGAACTTCTCCGACGTCGCTCCGGTGCGCGCGGCGTTGGGCGACCGGCTGATCGGGCTCTCGTGCGGTACGGTCGAAGAGGCGCTCGCCGCCAATGCGCACGACGTCGATTACCTCGGCGTCGGCTCGGTCTTTGCAACCGCTTCCAAGGACGACGCCGGCGATCCGATCGGCATCGAAGGCCTACGGTGCGTCGCGAATGCGAGCCGCTTTCCGGTTGCCGCCATCGGCGGAATCGATGCGTTCAATCTTGGGGCGGTGGCGCGCAGCGGCGTCGCGATGGCAGCCGTGATTTCGGCGATCGCCCGCGATCCCGACCCGGAGTTCGCCGCGCGCCGATTGGTCCGGATATGGGGCGACGTCGCGCCGTGATCGTCCTCTCGATCGGCGCGAGTCACCCGTGGAACGTCTCGGGCATCGGTCGCGACCTCATCGTCGGAACGAGATTGAATGCGCGTGTTTTCACGGCCATCGCGGCGGTCAGCGCGCAAGACGCCGGCGGCGTTCGCGCGCTTCACGCCGTACCGGCAGCCGTGCTGCGCGCCCAGCTTTCGACGTTACCGTGGGATGCCGCCGGCGCGGTGCGCGTCGGGGCGCTGGCAACGCGGGAGAACGTCCGGTCGGTCAGCGCCGAACTTCGCGCCCGGCCCACGTTGACGGCGGTCGTCGACCCGGTTTTCGCGGCCAGCCGCGGCGGCGAGCTCGCCGATAGCGACGCTCGCCGGGCCGTTACCGACGAACTCGCGACCCTGCCGAACGTGATTCTGACGCCCAACCTCGACGAAGCCGCGATCATGCTCGGCACGCATCCGATTCATCGCGAGGCTATCGGCGACGCGGCGGCCGCGCTGCAGGCACGAGGCGCGCAGGCGGTGTTGCTCAAGGGAGGCCATCTCGACGGCGATCCCGTCGACGCACTCGCAACCGCCGCGGGCGTCGAAGTCTTCTCCGAACCGCGCATCACGGGCGAGATGCACGGCACCGGCTGCACGCTGGCGATGGCGCTGGCGTGCGAACTCGCCGGAGGGACTCCGCTCGCGCTGGCGGTGGCGGCCGCGCGAGCCTACGTTCGCACCGAGATCGCGTGGCATTAGCCTTCACCGGGCGTCTCATCGAAAAGGGCGGCGCGGTGAGGGCGTGCAAACCGGTCGCCCCATGACCTCCGTCCCCGCAAGCGTTGCAAAGAAACCGCGCGTCATGTCGGGGATGCGCCCGACCGGCGGCCTGCATCTCGGCCATCTCGTGGGCGTGCTGACGCAGTGGGCGGAGTTTTGCGAAAACGCCGACGCGTTCTTCGAAATTGCCGACTTACACGCGTATGCAACCGAATTCGACGACCCGCAGAAGATTCGCGACGCCCGCAACGAGATGGTTGCGGTTTGGCTGGCGGCCGGCGTCGATCCGCAAAAATCGACGATCTTCTTGCAGTCGGCGGTGCCTGAAATCGGCGAGCTGCACGTGCTGCTGTCCATGGTTACGCCGGTTTCGTGGCTCGAGCGCGTCCCCACGTACAAAGGCCAGATCGAAGCGCTCGGCCCGTCGATCGCCACGTACGGTTTTCTCGGCTATCCGCTGCTTCAGCTGTGCGACATCGCCATCGTTCGCGGCGAATACGTTCCGGTCGGCGGCGACCAACAAGCGCATCTCGAGTTCGGGCGCGAAGTCGTGCGTCGCTTCAATCATCTGTACGGCCGAGGCCGGCAGATTCTGATCGAGCCGCAAGCCACGTTTTCCGAGTTTCGCGAAGTGCCCGGCACCGACGGGCGCAAGATGAGCAAGTCGTACGACAATGCGATCCTGATTTCCGACGACGAAGATACCACGACGAAAAAAGTGCGCTCGATGATCACCGATCCGCAAAAAATTCGCCGGGGCGATCCGGGAAGACCGGAAATCTGTCCCGTGTTCGCCCTCTGGCGTTTCGTCAATCCGCTTCGCCTCGACGGAATCGCCGCGGCGTGCCGCTCCGGCGCGCTCGGATGCGTGCAAGACAAGGGCGAGTTCGCCGAAGAACTCAACGCCTATCTGCGCCCGGTGCGCGAGCGCTACGCCGCCTATCGCGACGATCCGGAGCGCGTCGAACGCATCATTGAGGAAGGAACCGCGCGCACTCGCGCGATCGCTTCGCAAGTGCTCGCCGACGTCAAAGACGCCATGCGCCTAACGTAGCCCCGTATCATCCTGAGCGGAGGCGCGAAGCGCCGCAGTCGAAGGACGTTGTCATCCTGAGCGGAGGCATGGATGCCGGGAGCGACGAGCCAGCGAGCAGATTTTCGCACGGATGCGAAAAATCGAGCGTCCCTCGCGCACGGGGCTGCGCGCGACTCCATCCGATACGTCGAGTGAGTTGGTGCACTCGTCCTTCGACTGCGCGCCTGCGGCGCTCCGCTCAGGATGACACGAGCGTCCGCTAGTTGAGCGACATCCTCGAAGGCGGTTCCGGCGGAGGTTCGCCGGGCGGCGGAAGCGGTGGGCGGCGCGGGCGAAAGACCGCTGCCATCGGGAAACCGACGAGCAGCAAGAACGGAAACAAGAATAGCCGGCCGTTCGAAATCGCGTACGCGAGCGCGGCGACGACGAGCATCAGACCGATCGCCGCGACGACGCGCACCGCGACGCTCGTTGCGCTCACGCGTTCAGCCTTTGAAGGCCGGCAACACCTTTGCGATCTGCTCCAGGGCCCAGTCGATGTCCTCGAGCGACGCGGCGTACGAGAAACGCAAGTAGCCCTTGCCGGCCGCGCCGAACGACGATCCGCCGCCGCAAGCGACGCCGCCTACTTCCAAGAGGTGCGCTGCCAGGGCGCGGTCGTCGCTGGTGATCGCCGTGACGTTGGGAAACGCGTAGAACGCGCCTTCCGGCAGGGTGCACGACATCCCGTGGATGTCGTTGAGTCCATTCACCAACCGGTCGCGGCGCTGGCGGAAGGTCTCGTTCATGCGCTGCACCGGTTCGTCGGGACCGGTGAGTGCGGCGATGCCGGCCATCTGTACGAACGCCGTCACGCAGCTGAACGTATTGTTGTTGAACAGCGTCACCGTCTTGGCCAGCTCTTCGGGCATGATGGCATAGCCGAGGCGCCAACCGGTCATCGCATACGCTTTTGAAAAGCCGTCGACGATAACCGTGCGATCGCGCATGCCGTCGAGCGATGCGATCGATACGTAATCCGTATCGAGGTAAAAGTTGCGACTGTAGATCTCGTCGGCGATGACGATGAAATCGTGGCGCTGCGCCATATCGGCGATGCGCTCCAAATCGCCCTTGGTCAGCACGCCGCCGGTTGGGTTATGCGGCGAGTTGATGACGATCGCTTTAGTTCTGTCGGAAACGCGGCTTTCCAGCTCGTCGAGATCCATGCGCCAGTTACGCGATTCGAGCAACGGAATCGCGTGCACGTTGGCCTGCAGGTAACTCGAACACGACGCATACGCCGGATACGCGGGATCGAAGTAAATGAAATCGTCGCCTGGATCCAGCAACGCCGAAAGCACGTTCCATATCACCGGCTTCGCTCCGGGCGCAACCACGACGTTCTCCATCGTATACACCGGCGAAATGTGCCGGAACCGGCTCGCGTATTCGGCAATCGTGGCGCGCAACGCCGGAATGCCCGCCGACGGCGTGTAATGCGTGTGGCTGTCGTAGAGCGCTTCGGCCGCCGCTTTTTTGATGTGTGCGGGCGTATCGAAATCGGGCTCCCCGATTTCCATGTGCACGACGCGCCGGCCCTGCGCTTCGAGTTGGCGCGCGCGGGCGAGAATTTCGAAAGCGTTCTCCGAGCCGAGCCGTTGGACGGCGGCGGCGATACGGTCTTGGTTGACGGCGAGCATCGTGATGTTCCTTCCGGCGTTACGACGAAGAATGCGTCAAGGGGGCCATTAGCGCGTGGCGAAAACGTCATCGCGTCATGCGCACCTTGTCGGAGGTTTTCGCGCCCGGAGCGCCGACGCTGCCGGAGGGCCTCCGAACGCTCGTCGTTTCGCCTGACCGCGAGCTGGAACCTGGGATGACGGTGCGCGCGACGTTCGCGTTTAGGAACCAAGGGGGCGCGGTTGCCACCGGCGTTCGCGTGCGCTTCACCCTGCCCGAAGGGCTCGTGTATCTCGTCGGCAGCGGCAAACTCGATGGGGCGGGGCTCGACGACGAGCTCGGCAACTCGCCGATTTTATCGCGCGGCGGCGCCGACATCGGCGACGTGGAGCCGGGTGAGGAACGCCAAGTCGAGCTTTCCTACAGCGTCGCCGGTGCCATCGAAAACGGGACCACCATCGAACTGCAAGCGGCCGTCGCTTCCTTCGAAGTGCCGCCGGTCGGCTCCAACGTCGTGCGGCTGATCGCCCGCAGCCGGCCACAACTTCAAAACGCTTTGACGCTCGTGACCATCGAAACGCGCCAAGATCCGGTGCCGGGAGCGGAAGCGCACATCTCCGTGCGCGTTCACAACGCCGGTGAGTCAAGCGCCCACGATGTGGTGGTCGTCGCGCCCGTACCTCCGAACGCTACCTACGTCGCCGGTTCGGCACGCGTGAACGGTCGCGAAATCGAACGCGACCTGGGCGTCGCATTCGACCGCCTGTACGCACCGGTCGTTGCACGTTCGCTGTCGGCGAGTGCGACGGCGACGCTCGTCTACCGGATTCGCATCGATACGCCGCTGGCCGATGGAACGATCGTCGCCGCCCACGCGCAGGTGGCGTCACAAGAATCGCCGGCATTCGCGCTGACGCCGGCATCGGTCGTGGTGCGCGCGTCACCGGAGTTCGACGACGAACGAACGGCCTTGCTCGCGAGCCCGGATCGCGATGCGCGGCCGGGCAGCCGCGTCGCGCTGACGCTATCGGCGTGCAACGCCGGGACCGCCGCTGCCGAGGCGGTATCGGCGATGCTGGAGCTGCCCGACGCGCTCGTGCCGGTCCGCGGCGCGTCGACCATCGACGAGCGCACGATACGCGAGCGGCGGAAAGATCCGCTGCACTTCGATCTCGGACGCATCGAGGCAGGCGCGACCGTCACGCTGCGCGCCGAAGCGACGATTGCGTCGCCGCTCGCCGACGGCACGATACTGCCCGCCTCGGCAACGCTATCGTGGGAACCCGCGCGCGACGCGGGCGCGAGGCGTTTGGAGTGCAGCATCGCCGTCCGCTCCGATCCGGCGCTGCCCGCGCGCAGTAACGCTCTGCAACGACTCGGCAGCGACGTCGTCAAACCGGGCGACGAAATCGAAGCGGTCATTTCGATGGCAAACGATGGAAGCGCCGCCGCCAGAGACGTGATCGTGCACCTGCGCGCCGATCCGGCCCTCGGCGACGTGCGCGTCTTCGACAAGACGACGCGCGTGCCGATGGACGACGACACCATCGATCTCGACACGCTCGAAGCCTACGCGACGCGACGATTGACGGTGCGCGCGAACGTACGGTCACCGTATCCCAATCGGAGCGAAATCCACCTGGAGGCGAGCCTGCACACGCGCGAGCTCGGCGAAACGCCGCTCGGTGAAGCCGTTTGGATGGTCGACTCGCACCCGGCCTTCGACGTTGAAACGTCGCGCTTCGATTTGACCGGCGACGCCGTTTTGCGCCCAAACCAGTTGGCCGGAGTCGATGTCGTGCTTGTCAACACCGGCACCGACGTTGCGCACGACGTTCGCTTGCGGCTCTACGTTTCGCCCGAAGCGCGGTTGGAAAGCGTCGATGGAGCGGTTCGCGAAAAATCTTCGCTCGTCTTCGGCGACGTTCAACCCGGCGGTCAGGCTCGAGCGCGTCTGGCGTTGCGGTTGCTGCGCAGCCTCGCACGCGAATATCCCGTTACCGTCGACGGCGTCGTGACCGCGGCCGCCATGCTTCCGGTGCCGCTTCCACGATTGACGATCGCCACCACGGCACAACCCGATTTTTCCGTCGGAACCTTGCGCAGCGAGCCGGTCGACGTGGTCGACGTCGGCGAGACGATCGAGTGGCGGCTGTACGTGCGCAACGGCGGCGACGGACCGGCGCGTCGCGCTGAAATCTCGATCGCCCGGCCCGAGTCGCTTATCTACGTACCGAACTCGACCACGGTCAACGACGTGCCGGTGCGCGACGTCGGCGCCGCGGCGCCATTCGCCGCCGAGCGCGGCATCGTTCTCAACGACGTGGATCCGGGCGTCGAAGCGACCATTTGCTGGCACGACGTGGTGAACAACGGGCTCGTCCGCCGGCGAAGCCATCGTCGTCAGCGCCCAGCTTCGCTACGACGGCGAACGCGCCGACGACCTCGTTTCGAACGAGTTGAAAGTGCGCGCGACGCCGGCGTTCGCCAATGCGATTCCCGGGTTGCCGTTCGGACTCGACGGAACGATCGGACCGGCGTTCGGCCGCGGCCAGCGCGCCCTGGGCGAAGAACGGTACTTGCAACTCCCACCGGCTACACCGGTGGCCGAAGGCAATGGCACCGCCACCATGCTGGCCGAATCGACCTATCCCGGCGATCGTCGAACGCTCCGGGAGGCGATACGGCAGGAGCGCTAGCAACCGGCCCGCTCGCGCCGCGCACGGGCGTCTCGGTTTCGTTTAACGCCCGTAGCTTGGACCGGACGTTGCGCTTCATCGACGAAGCGCACTTCGGCGGCGTCGTGACGCATCTGTTTGCGATGCGCGCCTTTCTTCCCGATGCCTTGGGCGACGCGCACGGCGCGACGCTCGCGGCCCTTGCGCGATTCACTGCGGGAAGAACTCGATCGTCTCTTCATCAAACTGCGCTTACCGAATTACGCCATCTCGCCGCGCGATATCGAAACGCCGTCGTTGCGCGCTACGATCGAACGGCTGCTGCACGACGCCGCGTCGGCCCGCGGCACGCCCGCCGAACCTCCCGGCGCGTCGCTGACGCTGACCGGAACGTACGAGCCGAACGAGCTGGCCGATTTTGCCGATCGTCTCGAAAGCGTCGAACTCGCCAGTGCGTTGCCGTGGGCGGCGCTAGCGCGCTTGCTGCCCGATTCGACGCCCGAGCTCGGGCGCTATCGTGCGCTGGTTACGGAGCGGCTCGACGCGCTCGGAGAGGTGGAGTCTGCGGATTTCATCGATGCCCTGCGGGGCCAACGAGAACCGGCCCTCGACGCCGCTCTCGACGACGTGCGCGCCGCGCTGCACGTGTCGCCATAGTGGCGCTCGGCATCGCGCTCTTCGCCGTTATCCTCGTCTTGGCGGTCATCGGGTTCGTCGCGGCGCGCAAGCTTCGCGCTCCGGCGCCCGCGCGGCCGGCAACTGGACCGATGCGGCCGGTCACGAGTTTGCCGGCCTGCCGGAATCTGCGCGCTGCGACTTGGTCTTCGCCGTCGCCGCGTTGGATGACGGACGCTCGCAGGATCTTCTCGAGCGCGCGCTCGACGATCCGTCGGAGCCGGTAGCGTTGGCTGCAGCGCACGCACTCGTCAGTCACGGCGGCCGGACGCGGGTCGAGCAGTATCTCGCCGCGCATCCCGGCGCGCGCGCCAGTCATCTTGCAGCCGTGCTGGCACTGCTGGAAGCAGAATCGTGACGCGCTCGTAAACTGGCGGGTTACGGTTTCTTGTGAAAATATTCGACGAGAATTCGGCGTGCGATCGGCGCCGCGACTGAGGCGCCGTATCCGCCGCTGCGATCGACGAAAACCGCCATCGCGAGTTTTGGACGATCGCTGGGGGCCCAGGCGATGAACCAGGTGGTGTTCGGCCCGTTGCCGCCGGCGGTTTCGGCGGTGCCGGTTTTGCCCGAATACTTCAACCCGTCGATCGCCAAGCCGTAAGCGGTGCCGCCCGGATCGGTCACCTTGGCCATGCCGGCGCGAACGGCTTTGAGCGCATCCTGGGTAACCGGAACGTTGCGGATGACTTGGGGAGTAAACGTCTTTACACTACGTCCGTTCGGGCTTCGAATCTCGCGAACGATTTGAGGCCTATAGAGCGTTCCGCCGTTGATGACGGCCGACGCAATGTTGGCCATCTGCAACGGCGTCGCTTGCATCGCACCTTGACCGATTCCGAGAAAGCACGACTCGCTCGGCTCCATCGGCACGCCGAAGGTGCGCAATTCCCACGCATTGCTCGGCCAGTTGCCCTCGTTTTCACCGGGCAGATCGATACCGGTTTTGGCATTCAATCCAAACGCAAGGGCGTACTTGCGAAGCCGTGCGTTTCCAAGCCACCACGAGAGGCGAAAGAAGTATCCGTCGCTCGACGCGGCCAGGGCCGGGATGAAGGTCGTGTTGCCGAGACCGCCGGCAGCGATGTCGCGCGCATAGTACCCTCCGCAGTTCCAACCGCCGGTGTCGTAGACCACCTGATCCACCTTGACGACGCCTTCGGTAAGAGCCGCCGAACCCGTCACCATCTTGAACGTCGATCCGGTCGGCGTTGCCGCCGCGATCGACCGGTCGAACAGCGGCTCGCTCGAATCGGTCAAATCGTACCGTATGCGCTTGAAGCGATCGGCCGAAAAGTCGCGTGGGTCGAAGTTCGGGTAACTTGCCAGCGCCAGGATTCCGCCCGACCACGGATCTTCCACGACGACGGCGCCCGACAACCGGCGGCCGTGCCCCCAGCTGCGAATGCCGTCCGCCAGCGCCCGTTCGACGATTTGCTGCAAGCGCCAGTCGAGGTTGGTAACCAGCGTATCGCCGGGAACGGCGGGCTGCGACGAGACGTTCGACATTACCGCGCCGGTTGAATCGACGACGACGCGCTGCCCTCCCGGCACGCCGCGCAGATACCGGTCGTAGGTGTATTCCAGGCCGTCCTTGCCGACCACGTCGTTGGGCGAGTAGCCTTCCCGTTTCAGGCCCTCGTATTCTTGCTCGGTGATCGCACCGACGTAGCCGAACAAATGCGAACCAAACGGACCGTAGGGGTAATCGCGCGTCGGTTGCACCTCCAAGTCCACGCCCGGCAGGTCGGACAACAGTTCCGACAGGCGGGCCACCTCCGCAACCGGGAGATCCTTAGCCAAGACCACCGGCCCGTACGGCTCGTTGGTAACGACGTCGTCGAAATCGTGGTAGTCGACGCCGCGATGGTGCAGCAAACGAAAGCGGAGCACGCCCGCATCGATGCCGAGCGTCGAGGCGAGCGTCGCCAGCTCGCCGTTAAGGTCGGTCACTTGCGACGGAATCAATCCCACGACGAACGACGGCCGGCTGCGAACCAGCACCGCGCCGTGCCGATCGTAAACGATGCCGCGCGGCGCCGCCACCGGAATCAGCCGCACCTGATTGGCAACGGCGGCCGCGCGATAACGTTCGCCGTCGATCAACTGAACTTGGATTAAGCGCGCGACCAGCGCCATCACGGCCAGCGCGACGACGGCGACGAATGCGACGATGCGCCAGACCGGACGCTCCCATAAGGGTCGCTTTGGATTTGGCCGGACCGGCGCCGTCATGCGGTACTCGCATCGAAGCGGCGCGCGATCAGAATGGCCGCGATCATGACCGCCACGTTGAGCACCGCGGCAAAGAGTGCCTCGCGCAGATGCATCGCCCCCAAACCGGGCGGATAACCTTCAAACGACATCATCGTCCAGAAGAGCAGCGCGCGTACCAGCGTCGCGATCGCCGTGAAGGCGGCGGCCAGTGGAATCGAATCGGCGAAGAAGCCGCGCGAAGAGACGCTGGCGAGCGCCGCGGTGACGATCGTAGAAATCGTCCAGGCAGCACCGGTTCCGCCGGCCAACACGTCCTCACAAAGACCGGCTGCCAAACCGTAAAGCGCGGCGCGGCGCACGTCGACGCGGATCGAGTACCACAGCACCACGACCAGCACCAGGCTTGGAACAACCCCGCGGATCGCCAAAAAGTGGACGACCGTCGCCTGCGCGACGACCGCAACGATCAGCCAGACCGCGGCGACGTACCACGGCGGTCCGACGAACGGAGCGACGTGCGGTTTACCGCGGAACGACGACAACGCGATCGAGGGCGCCTAAGTCCACCGCGGGAGCAACGACGGCCGTTTGATAAAGGGTTGCGTCACCACGCTCGGTCTGGGTAATCGTTCCGATCGGGACGCCCGAGTGAAACGAGCGGCCCTCGCCGGTGACGATCGCGTCGCCGGCCTTCAGCGCCGCATCTTGCGGAACGAATTCCAAGCGGACGCTGCCCAAATTTCCACGCGCGATTCCCCACCAGCGTCCGCGCCCGACGATCGCCGGAATTCTGCTGGTGTAGTCGGTGATGAGAACGACGGTGCTCGAAAACGGACCGACCGATGCAATCCTTCCGACGACGCCGTTGGATGCCACCACCCCGTCGTCGCGACGAACGCCGGCATTGGCGCCGCGGTCGATCGTCACCGAACGCGACTCGTTCTCCGGCGGAAAACCGATCACGCGCGCTTCGATGCCGTGGTAGAGATCCACGGACACGCGAATGCCCGCTTCGGCAGCGTAAGCCGCCGCAAGCTCGTGAAGCCGCGCATTCTCGGCCACGAGCGTTTTGTTGTCGGCGCGCAGGCGAGCGTTGTCGCGTTCGAGTTGAGGCAGCGACGCGACCTCCGCCGTACTCCAGCGAATGCCGCCGATCGTCAGGGTAACCGCACTCTCGGCCGCGCCCAGCAGCGACGTTGCGACGACCGCAATCGGGCTTTCGCTTTTCGAGCGTTGCGCGTTGATTTGCACGAGCGCGACCAGCGCCGTCACGATGATGATGCCGATCAGCGCGAAGAGTTTGCGTTCGTCCCGGTACGTAAAGATTCGGTCGCTCCTGAGAAAGCCCGCAAGCGGCAACGCCGCCGTTAGGGAGCCGTGGGTTTCGCGACCGGTAACGAAAATCCCAACCGGCGGAGCGCGCGAACGAAACGGGCAAGCGGGAAGCCCATGACCGTGTAAAAGTCGCCGTCGATCCGCTCGACCAGCGACGCGGCGAGGCCTTGGATGCCGTAGGCTCCGGCTTTGTCGAGCGGCTCGCCGGTCGCCACGTAGGCGGCGATCTCGGCGTCCTCGAGCCGAAAAAAGCGCACGCGCGTGGTCGAAACCTCTTCGACGAGCGATTGGTACCCGGGAGCAAAGAGCGCGAAAGCCGTGTGAACGCGATGCTCCCGGCCCGAAAGCAGGTGCAACATGCGCGATGCGTCGGCGGCGTCTCGCGGCTTGCCCAAGGCGGTCCCGTCCACGTCCACGACGGTGTCGGCGGTCATCGGGTCATTAAGCAGCCGCTCCGTCTGGGTTTTCAGAATGGCGGCGTCGTGCAACCGCCCCGCGGCCGCCAGCGAACGGAGTTCAGTGTCGGGCTCGGAGTTCCACAAAAACAATGCCAGACGCGTCGCGAGAGCGTAATCATCGAGCTTGCCTGGCTTTCCCTCCACATAGAGCCAGCCTGGTGAGGTGAGAACCGCAGTATAAGTAGAAAGCAGCGACTTCGTGAAGCCATGCCCAGCTCATATTGCTGGTTAAATAGTTCGAGGAAACGGCTGACTTCCACCTCCTGCACCGGATGGCGGTATACCCGCGACACGAAGGAACGGAGGAGCCGTTCGGCGTCTTCGTGCGGATGTTCGGTCATAACTTCAACGACCACGTCCTGAGTGCGCGAGCCTCCTCGCCCCCGGAACCCGCCTCCGCCAGCAGCCCCTCCATCGTTGACCGCCGGCGGCGGAGCGACAACCTGCAGAGTAACCCCGCCCGTCTCGTTTTTGCCGAGGCGGCGCATCGGCAAATCGCCGAACATGAGGCGGTAGCCGGAATCGGCGGACTGGTCATAAAGCGGTCCCTCGACTTCGAGCCACTGGAATGCAACCCCAGGCATGCCATCTGGCTGCGCGAGTGGGTTCACATATTGCTCCTCGCTGCCGTTGACACGGGTACGAAACAGACGCATGCAATCGGTCTGGATGACCTCGTTTGCGTTCAGCAGGACTTCCACCTCGCTGACGCTGGGTTGCGGCGTGAAATCGAACTCGGCTAAAGGACGAGACTGTCCCCGAGCTCTGAGCATAAGCGCCGATTGGTTCATCGCGGCGACCGGGCCAGACCTCATCGCTGTTGGGCCGATGATAGGTGGGAGCATACAGGTAGGCAGTCTTCTCCGCGCCGAAGCCCTCATAATTCCAGTGATCCACCCCGCCTCCGCTGACCTGGATCGAGTAGCCTTACCCTGATACGATACCGACCCGCCGCGGGAACCCGGTAGCTGCTCCAGCTGAATCCGCCAGCATCGGAGAAGATGCTGGAGACTCTGCCGACCGCTTCGCGCTCTTTCGTTTCCGGGCTTGTGATCGGCGCGCGTCCCGCACGCACATCCGGCTGAGCATGCGAATCGAGGACCGGAAAGCTGAGCCGGTCGGTTCGGGTATTGCCCTCGCGCGGACGGAAGTTGCGCATCGAAGGCTCCTGGCGCGCATAGATTCGCGTAATCGTTGTCGGCGGTTGCACGAGCCTTGCGGCCATGGCTTCCGCATGGCGTAATCGGCAGAACTCATGTAACGCGAGAGCTGGACATGCGAAACATCGAGCGCACCGCCGATCTTGTTATAGCGGAATGCCTCGCCGTCCTGAGGCAGTTTTCCTTGATCTGCACCCACGGAACATTGAAGAGGTCGCGAATGGCGTTTTCATCTCATAAGCGTTCAGCCTTCGTAGTCCCGCCCGGCCGCGTTCCGCAATAACGCCGCGCTCGTAGCCGGTGGACCGCCAGGCCTTCCTCGAACTGCGAGAGCGAATCGGCCGGTGGGCGAGGCATGCCCGCCGGGGGCATCTCACCCGCCGACACCCGGTCGTAGATCTTGATCCACGTGTTGAAGTTGTCGGAGTTCGTCGGGTCGTAAGCAAGGTTCGTAGATCGAGACGCCCTGGTGCGTTCGAAATCCCGTTCGCTGCGTTGTGGCATATGGTGCAGTTCTGTTGAATGAAAGCATCGGCCCCCGCAAATGGAGGCGCTCCGGAAACACTCGCCCCCCGGCCGAAAACAGTCAAAAACACGACTGCGAGCGGAAATACCGCTAGCGGGAGAATCTGCTTTCGCACCAATCTCCCCTGACAACTGCGGAAAAACATCCCTGCCGCATGACCAACCTGCAGGCAACAGTCATTTATACGCAACAACACCTTAATAGTCTACATGATGGGGGGGTGAGTCGGTTGTCCGGTTTCGCGGAGCGTTTGGGCGGTCGTCAGCATGAAAGAGCCGGGCAGTAACGGGAATCCCGCGATTGTTTGGTGTGATATTCTTGTGACGATTTCGAGCACCGCAACAGAAATTGCGTAGTACGCATTCCCCCAATAGTCGAATCACATTGAAAGGATTCAAACCATGCGACAGTGGATAGCACTTGGCGTTCTTTGTCTTGGCGCTCCGCTTTGCGGCCAGCGCGGCGGATCACCCGCCTACGAGGACACCAACAATATTCCGGCGTCACCTGAGGTGCATGCGGACCGAACCGTAACGTTTCGCCTCTTCGCGCCCAAAGCGTCGGAAATTCTTCTAATGGGATCACCGGGAATTCTGGAGGTCATCAAGACTCCAAAACCACTTGAGAAGGATAGCAAGGGTGTCTGGAGCACGACGGTCGGTCCGTTGCCCGCCGGTTTTTACACATACGGGTTTGCCATTGATGGCGGACTCCGGATGCCGGATCCTTCCAATCCGAACGTGGAGTTGCGAAGGTGGGGAAATACCAGTTCGTTTATTGTGTCCGGTACCGAAAAGGCGGTGTTTGAAGAGCGTCCCGTGCCCCACGGGACGGTGCACATCGATTTCTACGACTCGAAGAATCTCGAAACCGAACGGATGTTTTACGTCTACACGCCGCCGGGGTATGAGACTGGGAAACAGAAGTACCCGGTCCTTTATCTGCTGCACGGTAACGGTCAAATCGAAGCGTCGTGGACCTGGACGGGCCGTGCGAATGTGATTCTCGATAACCTCATCGCCGACGGGAGGGTGAAACCGATGGTGGTCGTGATGCCTTACGGACATATTCCGCGCGAAATCAAAGCGGCTCCACCGGTGCCCGTTTCTCCGAACGACGGCGCGGCGATGAAGGAGTTGCTTTCCGAGATCAGGCCCGCGGTAGAGACTAAGTACCGTGTTCTGACTGACCGCAATCACAGGGCAATCGGCGGATTGTCGATGGGTGCCGCCCAGTCCCTGTCGATCGGCCTGCACAATCTGGATCGATTCGCCTACATAGCCGCCTTCAGCGGTGCAGGCAATAGAGCGGAATGGGAGAAGGCAGATGCCGCGGTTCTGAACAAGCAACTGAAAGTGTTGTGGATCGGTTGTGGGACGGAGGACCCTGGATTTGCGGGCGTCAAGGGCATGGACGACCTTCTCACGAAGAAGAACGTGACGCACACGTTTAATCAGTCCGGGGGAGGGCACAGCTGGCCGAACTGGCAGCAATACCTCGCGAAATATGCGCCTTTGCTTCCGCGATTGAACAGAAGCAAACGAGGATGATTGTGATCCCGATTCATACCAGGCTCGGACTATTCCTGGCGCTCGCCGCGGCGCTCGCCTTTGCCAACGCGGACCCGCTATCCAGCAGCAGCTTTCGTTTACGCCATATCACCCGAATGGCGTATATAAGGTGGGAGAGACGGTCGGTTGGAACGTTACGCCAGGGCCGGTCGAGCCCACCTATGCGTACAAGTGGACGATCCGTCGGAACAACGCAGTTGTCTTAAAGGAAGGAAAGCTGGACCTCTCGCCAGGCAACAACAGGATTGAGATTCTGGCCGACCAGCCGGAGATGATTTACGTAGGTGTGGAGGCGTACGCGAATCTTTCAGGGGAAGCCCCCGCAAGTGCAGCCGCGCCGGCCTCTGCCACCGGAGTCACTGCCTCTCCGCAATTTACGGGTGGAAATGCCGGGCGCAATACGGGTTTCTACGCGGTTGGCGCCGCTGTAGAACCTGGAACTTCGGCCTCTCCATCCCCCGTCCAGCAGACTTCGACTCATTCTGGGAAGCCAGGCTGGCGGAGCAGGCGAAAATCCCGATCAATCCCGTACTAACGCCGGTCCAGACGGATGTGGCAGGCGTGGAAATGAGCATGTTTGAACTGGACGCTCTCGATGAAAACACATGGCTATGTCGCCAAACCGGCAAAGGAAGGGAAATTCCCGGCTGTGATCCAGCTTCAGTATGCCGGTGTCTATGCGCTCAACGCGCGTGGCGATGCACAGCGGGCCGCCGAAGGATGGCTGATGATCAACGTGGATTCACACGACAAGTTACCTTCCGATCCCGCGGGAAACATACCACGGAACTACGCCACGGCAGGCAATACTGACCGCGAGAAATCGTATTTCCTGAACATGTATCTGCGGGATACGCGCGCGCTGGACTATCTGCTGACGCGGCCCGACTGGGACGGGAAGACACTCGTTTTAACGGGCGGCAGTATGGGTGGACAACAGAGTCTGGTGCTGGCTGGACTGCGGCCGGAGAAGATCGTGCGGTTCTGGTTTGTGTGCCCGCAGGCGCCGATACTAATGGCGACCTTCACGGCCGCAAGGCCGGTTATCCGAACTGGGCTTCCGACAACCCGGACGTGATGAAAACCGCGTTGTACTTCGATACAGTGAATTTTGCGCCGCGCATCAGAGCGCCTGTGCTTGCGGGCATGGGCTTCATTGATACGATTTCGCCCCCGGCCGGAGTCTGGACGGCTCTGAATCAGATTCCCTCACCAGTGGAAGCGTTGCCGATGATCGAATCGGAACACGATAATCTGACACCCGAAAAGGGACGGTCTTGCCCAGCGCGAACCCGGGAAGTACTCAATGTTCTGGTGAACGGCGGAAAGTTCGAACCAAAACTATTCAAGCCTTAACCCTGGCGGCTCGAACAATCTAAACGCATGGGGGCGATTTTATTCGGCCGGGTTCATCCACCGACTTTGCGGTGGGAAAGACCGACTCCGCCAACCCCCTTGCTGGAGCAAACGGGCGCAAAACGGTTGCCTCCTGTTCGACGATGTCTTGCAAGCCAGGGGCGTCCGGGACAGTTCTCGAATTGCATAATATGCAATACTTCGAAAAGACATGCCGGCAATCGCTCCAGCAGCACTTCGCGTAAAAAATGAGACTCCATCAATTCAAAGCGTCGATCGTGGCCTCCTCATCCTTGAGACTGTGGGCCGCTCCCCATCCCCGGTGTCGCTTAATCAACTGACGAATGTTCTTGGTATTGACCGCAGCGGCGCATCCCGACTGGCGAATACGTTGAAGCGCAGAGGCTTTCTTGCCTATGGCCCGGCGGGCAAGGATTACGTTCTGGGCACTTCCGTGTGGCGGCTATCACGCCAGTACGACTGGGGCGGGATGCTGGCGACGATCGCGCACGAGGGCGCACAGATGCTGGCGAGAATCACCGGTGAAACTACGAACCTCACCATCCGCGAGGGGAGCAAAGTCCTGTTCATGGATCATGTGGCCACCAATCACGTGGTCGCAATATCAGGACAGACCGGAGAAATTGTGCCCCTCCACTGTACAGCGCACGGCAAGGCGTTGCTCGCCGACTTCGATGCTGCGGCGCTGCGGAAGCTGCTCGGCAACAAACCCCTTATCCGCCACACGAAGAATACATTGAGAAGCATTACGCAGTTGGCGCTCGCTTGCGCCGAGATCCGTACTTGCGGATTCGCAGTCGACCATTCCGAGTACATTGAAGACGTTTGCTGTGTGGCTGCGCCGATCCGTGACAGGAAAGGCACGATCTTAGCTGCGATTGGTATGTCGGCGCCTCTGGCACGGTTTCCCGCCTCGCGGGAGTCAGAACTGGCAGCGCATGTCGTTCGGGCGGCTGCGAAGGTCAGTGCACTCATCTGATTGAGCCCTCGCAGCTTATTGGCACTTGTTCCCGACACACAAGTTCTTGCTGAAAAACGGAATTACAAAGTCCTGAAAGCGCACGGATACAGCACTCGTGTGCGTGCCTGAATAGATTCAAAAGTATTGCTAATGCCGTACTGTCGAGCGTATCGTGCAGTTTGCCTGCGTCGAACCGCAGACCATCCTGGTCTCCCACGTCCATCGCACTTGCCTTATACTGGCGCAGATTTGAGATGTACTCGTCGACAAAATGCCAGCGGGGCGTTCGCAGCCCGGCGCGGTGTATAGTGCCCCTCGGAAAACCTAATTCTGGCCCGAATATCCCTGCCACATATACTCAAGCGCTTGCGGCAAGGTGTTGTTGATCACTTTCCTTTGGGTATGGCCAGCCCCCCGGGCATAAACGAACTGATAATCGTAACCCTTGTCCTTGAGAATCTTCGCCAACCGCGAGTTGGCGGTCACCCAGTTTCTCCGATTCTGTGAAGGTGTTTCGAGCCATTGTCGTTCTCGGATACCTGAATCCAGAGAGACGGAGAGGTTTTTTCGCCGTGTCAGGAAACAGGTGCTCGATGTATTCATAGGCGCCGAGCGGAGCCTCCGGCCCGCTGCGCAGGTTGACGAATGTTCCCGAGTAAGTGAGGACACGGTGATAAAGATCCGGTCGAAACCAGGCCATGGTCAGCGCCACCGCGCCGCCGGAGCTGCCGCCCAGGTCATCCGGGCGTCAGGGTTTTTGGACAGCTTTACGTTCGCCTCTTTCTCCGCGCGGGGCAGCACTTCCTCTTCAACGAACTGTACGTATTTTTCAGAAACCGTGTCGTATTCCATGCTGCGCTCCGATCCACCGTTGTCAATCATAACGGCGACCATGACTGGCAGACGCTGGTCGTAAATCATGTTATCGAGAATGGTGGGCAGGTTATAGCGCATCCCATAGGCGTCGGCGGAGACAATGACCGGGGCAGCGGTACCCGGAACGTACTCGGCGGGAACGTAGACGCAGACATGC
>CAWAXX010000023.1:0-354227 GCA_963786105.1 Vulcanimicrobiota bacterium | reverse complement strand
TCACCCCGTATCTTGAAATCGCGCATCTCGACAAGTATGCGTTCGAAACGGTCGAGATCGACGCGAGCGGCACGTACGAGTCCGGCGCGCATTCGTGGCAGTATCCCGACGGCGAGATCGATAAACTGCTCGACCCCAAGATCAAGGCCTTCTTCGTGGTCAACCCGAGCAACCCGCCGTCGTACGCGATACAGCGCTCGACGCTCGAGCGCATCGCGAAGATCGTTAACGCAGAAGCGCAAGGACCTCATCATCATCACCGACGACGTCTACGGCACGTTCGTCGACGGCTTCAAGTCCCTCATGAAATACGCGCCGCGCAACACGATCACGGTCTATTCCTACTCCAAATACTTCGGTTGCACCGGCTGGCGCCTGGGCGTCATCGCGATCCACCAGGACAACGTCTTCGAAGGGATGATCGCCGCGCTGCCCGAGGCAGAGAGAGCGCGCCTGCGCAAGCGGTACAGCCCGCTCACGCTCACGCCGGACACGATCAAGTTCATCGATCGCCTCGTTGCCGACAGCCGTCAAGTCGCGCTCAATCATACGGCCGGACTCTCGATGCCGCAGCAGGTGATGATGACGTTCTTCTCGCTCTTCGCACTCACCGATGCGAAGAACGCTTACCGCGACCTGACGCGTCGCATCTGCAAACGGCGCATGGAGCTTCTTTGGAAGGGCTTACTTGCCGCTCGTTCCCGACGCGAACCGAGCGGACTACTACTCGACCTTGGACCTCATGAAGTGGGCCGAGCTCACGTACGGAGAGAAGTTCATGAAGTTCTTGGTCGACAACTACCACCCGCTGCAGATCGTTTTCGCGCTGGCAACCTTCCATTCCATCGTCTTGCTCAACGGGAGCGGCTTCGCAGCGCCGGACTGGTCGGTGCGCGTCTCGCTGGCGAATCTGCCCGACGAGGCGTATGGCGAGATCCGGCGCCGATCTCTCCAACGTCGCGCAGACCGCCCTCGAGCGTTGGAAGAGCCAGGGATGAAAAGCACCGCAGCTGCCTTTCTTCTGGCAGCGTGCATCGTGCCGAGCGGATGCGGCCGCGGCAACGCCGACAACGAGGCGAACGTCGCGCCTCCGCCGCCGAGCGTGGTCGTTCAGACCGTTCGCCGCGAAAACGTGCCCATCGCCGAAGACTACGAGGGCACTTTCGGGTCGATCGAGAGCGTGGAGGTTCGCGCGCGCGTCGAGGGAACGCTGGACCGCGCGCCGTTCAAAGAAGGCGACCTCGTGCGCAAAGGCGATCTCGTCTTTCAGATCCAGCAGAACGAGTATATCGCCGCGCTTCGAGCGGCCCAGGCGCAGCTCGCACAAGCGCGCGGCAATCTCTTCGCGCGCGAGGCCGCGCTGGCGCGGGCGAACCTCACCGTCGCCCGGAACCGGCCGCTCGCCGCCGACAGGGCAATACCGCAAAAAGACCTCGACAATGCCATTCAAAACGCCGAAATCGCGAAGGGCGACGTGCTGGTTTCGCGCGCGCAGATCGCGTCGGCACAAGCCGCCATCGACAACGCGCAGATCAACCTCGGCTACACGACGATCTACGCTCCGGTGACGGGCTTGATCGGCTTTCTCAACTACGACGTCGGCAACGTCGTCGGCGGCCAGGGAACGCAAGTGCTCGACACGATATCGTCGATCGATCCGATCAGGGTTAACTTCGCGCTGGACGAGCCGACGTACTTGGCCTTGTCTCGCAACCGGACGGATCCTAACGTTCGCTCGCTGAGATATCAAGACTTGAAAATCATCTTGGCAAACGACCAGAGCTATCCTTACTCGGGAACGATTTACGCCTTCAGTCCTACGGTCGACCCGAAGACGGGCACGATCAACGTCGAAGCCAGGTTCCCCAACCCCGAGGGACTCCTTCGTCCGGGCGGCTTCGCTCGGGTGCGCGTCGTCGTCGAAAACCGGCGCGACGCTTTGCTCGTACCACAAACGGCGATTACGAAGTCGCAGGGCGTCGATACGGTCTACGTCGTCGACTCGAAGAACGAAGTCGTGCTTCGCTCGGTTACTCTCGGCACGCAATATAAACAGTCGTTCGTCGTGCAGTCGGGTCTCAATTCCGGGGATCGCGTCATCGTCGAGGGGACCCAGAAGGTGCAGCCCGGCGTGAAAGTCGTCGTAAAGGCGAAATAGCACGTGGCACACTTCTTCATTACACGCCCGATCTTCGCGATGGTGCTTTCCATCGTGATCGTCATACTGGGTGGCATCGCGATCCTCGTGCTTCCCGTCGCGCAATTTCCGCCGATCTCGCCACCGCTCATTCAAGTGCAGACGACGTACATCGGGGCGAGCGCTTCGGTCGTCGAGCAGTCGGTCGCATCGGAGATCGAGAACGAGGTCGTCGGCGTCGACAACCTCATTTACATGCAATCGACGAGCACGTCGAGCGGCCAGTACACGCTCAACTGCACGTTCAAAGTCGGCGCCGACATTCAAAAGGCGCTCATCGACGTGCAGAACCGGGTCGGGCAAGCGACCGGAAAGCTTCCCGAATCGGTCAACCGGTTCGGGATCACGGTTCAGAAGAAATCGCCCCAGATCTTGATGGTGCTGGCGCTCTACTCGCCGACCAATTCGTACGACCGGCTCTTTCTCAGCAACTACATGACGCTCAATCTCATCAACCCATTGCTGTCGGTTCCCGGCATCGGCGGCGAGAGTACCATTGGAGACCAGGATTACGCGATGCGCGCTTGGGTCCGCCCCGACCGTCTCGCGAAGTTCGGCTTGCAGGCCAGCGACCTGGCCGACGCCGTTAGCAAGCAGAACGTGCTGATCCCGACCGGCGCCGTTGGCGCGCTGCCGGCTCCCAAGAACAATCAATTCCAGCTGTCCGTGAACGCGCAGGGACGGCTCGTCGATCCCAAACAGTTCGGCGACGTCACCGTGCGGTCGAATCCCGACGGCTCGGTCTTGCGGCTACGAGACGTCGCGCGCGTGGAGCTCGGCGCGCAGCTTTACCAAACGCTGGGCTCGCTCAACGGCAGGCCTGCGACGCTGGTCATTCTCTATCAGACTCCCGATGCCAACGCGCTGACGACCGTGAAAGCCGTTCGGGCGAGAATGGAGGAGCTCTCGAAGGCCTTCCCCGCGAGTCTCAAATACGCGGTCGCCTACGATAGCACGCTCTTCGTCAAAGATTCTATCAAAGACGTGATCAAGACGCTTTTTGAGGCGATCGTCCTGGTCATCATCGTCGTCTTCATCTTCTTGGGAAGCTTCAGGTCTTCGTTCATTCCGATGCTGGCCGTTCCCGTCTCCCTCATTGGAACGTTCATCGCATTTCTTCCGCTCGGGTTCAGCGTCAACACCTTGACGCTTTTCGGTTTGGTGCTCGCAATCGGCATCGTCGTCGATGACGCGATCGTCGTCGTGGAGGGCGCCGAGCATCACATCGAGGCTGGGCTAGAGCCGCTGGCGGCAGTTGAGAGGGCGATGAAGGAGCTCACCGCGCCCATTCTCGGCATCTCGCTCGTCCTAACGTCGGTTTTTTTGCCGTCGGCTTTCATTAGCGGCATCACGGGTCAGCTCTATCGGCAGTTCGCGCTCACCATCACGATTTCAGTCAATCTTTCGGCGATCGTCGCGCTTACGCTGACGCCGGCACTTTGCGCGATCATCCTTCGCAAGCGAACGCGCCTGTGGGGACCGTTTGGGTGGTTCATCGACCACTTCAACAATATCTTTGGAGCGGTAACGAAAGGCTACATGGGGCTGCTGGGCTGGCTCATGCGGCGCGTGATTCTGGTTTTGGGCTTGCTGGCCGCCTTCTACGTACTCGTTGCGCTGCTCGGCATGAAGCTGCCCGGCGGCTTCGTGCCCGATGAGGATCAAGGCGTGGTCTACGCCCTAGTGCAGCTTCCCTACGGCTCTTCGTTGGACCGCAATGCCGCACTCGTCGGCAAGATGGAAAATGATTTGAAATCGATACACGGCGTTGCCGACGTCGTCTCGCTTGCCGGCTATAACTTGCTCACCTACATTCAGGTGCCGGACACGTCGAGTTTCATCATCGTCCTCCACCCATGGGAGGAGCGCACCAAAGAACACCTGACGCTACACGATATCATTGCGCAGATCGACGAGAAGATGAACGCCTATCCGCAAGCGGCGTCGTTCCCGTTCGTGCCCCCGACGATCCCGGGGCTGGGGAACGCCTCGGGCTTCGCCTTCGAGCTGCAAGATACCGGTGGTCACACGGTCAACCAGCTCGCCGCCGTTGCGGACAAGGTCGTCGCCGAAGC
Organism: Vulcanimicrobiota bacterium; assembly: GCA_963786105.1. Lineage (GTDB taxonomy): Bacteria > Vulcanimicrobiota > Vulcanimicrobiia > Vulcanimicrobiales > Vulcanimicrobiaceae > Tumulicola. The sequence continues at coordinate 349,955 of CAWAXX010000023.1, read as the reverse complement.
TCGCAAGCGACCGGAGCTCACGGCGATCAACAACACGATGCGCACCTCGGTCCCGCAGCTCCAGCTCGACGTCAATCGCGACAACGCTGCTACCAGAGGCGTAGCCGTGAGCGACGTCTTCAAACAACTGCAGGCATGGCTCGGCGGTCTGGTCGTCGACGAGTTTACCTACTTTAACCGAACCTGGGACGTGATGATTCAAGCGGAGCCGCAGTTCCGTGCGAATCAAAACAGCATCTCGGCGATTTACGTTCGAAATAACACGGGTCAAATGGTGCCGCTGCGAGCGGTGTCGAGCGTACGCCGCGGCCTCGGAACCGATTTCATCCAACGCTTCAACACGAACCGCGAGATCGAGATCTTCGGCGCGAACGCTCCGGGGTACAGCACGGGACAGGCGATCGCTGCAATGGCCGACGTTGCGACGAAGACGATTCCCGCCGGTTACACGTACGGCTGGTCGGGCACCGCGTATCAGGAAGTCTCGGTCGGAAATACGCAAAACATCATCTTTGCGTTCTCGGTGCTGCTCGTCTTTCTGTCGCTCGCGGCGCAATACGAAAGCTGGACGATGCCCCTTGCCGTCCTCCTCGCCGTCCCGACCGGCATCTTCGGCGCATTCCTATCGGTGCTACTTTGGAAACTCGACAACAACATCTACGTGCAGATCGGTATGATTCTGGTCATCGGCCTGGCAGCCAAGAATGCGGTGCTCATCGTCGAGTTTGCGCGCGAGAGACGCGCCCATGGGGCCTCGATCAGCGAGGCGGCAACCGATGCGGCCCGCCTGCGCTTCCGGCCAATTCTCATGACGTCGTTCGCGTTCATCATCGGCGTCATTCCGCTGATGTTCGCCCATGGCGCAGGCGCCGCATCGCGGCACTCGCTCGGCTCGACCGTCTTCGCCGGCATGCTCGCCGCAACGTGTCTCGGAATCTTCTTTACACCGTCGTTGTACGAGCTCTGCCAGCGGTTCGCCGAGCGCAAAAAACCGAAGACCCAACCCGACGTGCCGTTGGAAGCCGCTTCCCCTGGTGAAGAACCGGCATGAAACTCGTCGTTGCGCTGATCGCGCTCGTTCAACTCATCGCATCGTGCGTTCCGCCGACGCCGTCGACTCCGCCTGACGCAGGGCTTCCGACGGTCTACCGGGGCGCCGCGCTCACGGCTTCGTCGCTAAGCGACCTGCCCTGGCGCAAGTTGTACGAAGACCCGGTGCTACAAGGGTTTATCGAGAAGGCCCTGGTGCACAACTTCGACGTGGAGATCGCGTACGCGGCGATCCTCGAAGCCGAGGCAAATCTCGGAATCACGGGCGCGAATCAGTCCGTCTTCGTCAACGGGATCGTCCAAGCGCCCTATCAAGCGGCAACCGGCGGCAGGCCGCCCTACGCGCCCAACTCCGCCTTCTATCCGCAAGCCGGAATCGGGGCGAGCTATCAGGTCGACCTTTTCGGTAAACTCGCATCGGCGACGGGCGCCGCGCGCAACCGGCTTCTCGCTACCGACGCGGCCAAGAATACCGTGCTGGCCACGGTGGTCGCGCAGGTCGCGAGCGCCTATTTTCAGCTGCTCGAGCTCGACAGCGTCCTGAAGTTCACGCATCAAGCGGTGGCCGTCCGCCAGGAGGACGTTCGCCTCATGAAGCTGCGCGTTGAAGGCGGTGAATCCTCGGCCCAGGACCTGCGGCAAGCGGAGCAATCGCTTTACGAAGTCACGCAGAACGAACCCGCGATCCGCCAAGAGATCGCCAAAACCGAAAATGCGCTCGCGGTGTTGACCGGCGATTATCCGCACGATATCCAGCGGGGCCTACCGCTCGAGAAGCAAGTAACGATGCCCGCGGTACCGCCAACCGGCGTGGCCAGCCAACTACTTCAGCGCCGTCCAGATATCGTTCAGGCCGAATATGCGATCGCTGCGGCGGCCGGCGACGTCGACGTCGCGCGCAAGCTGCTCTATCCATCGCTGACGCTCGGCGCCTCCGCCGCGGTGGCGGGGAGCGTCGTCAACGGCCAGTATGCCAATGAGTCGGCGCCGGCGGCCCTGTCGACCGTTAACGGCGTCTTCTATGGGCCGTTCGGCCTGTTCTCGATCGTCGCGCAGCTGCTTGCGCCGATCTTCAACGGCGGCCAGATCAAGTCGCAAATCCACCTCGCTCAAGCACAGCAGCAGCACATCGTCATCTCGTATCTGCAAACGGTCCATCGCGCCTTCGCAGAAGTCTCGGACGACGTCGTCGCCTATAACGAGTCGCGCTTGCGGACCGGCCAGCTCCAGCTTTACGAGGGTGCCTCCCTCGACTCCGTGCGGCTGGCGAACGAGCGCTACGAGAACGGCTACACCTCGTACCTCGAGGTGCTCGATGCGCAAACGCGCGCCTATCAGGCCCAAACCGACGTCGCCGCAGGGCATCTAAACGAACGTCTGGCACTGGTACAACTCTATCTCGCCCTCGGGGGCGGCTGGCAAACGCAATGATACAACTCACGCAACGACAGAGGTGCACATGGACTGGTTCGTAGCAACTCTCAGGCAATACCCGGAGATCGCGCTCTTCTTATCGCTTGGGATCGGGTATTGGGTCGGCGGCAAGAGCTTCAAGGGATTTAGCCTCGGCGCCGTCACCGCCACGCTGCTTGCCGCGATCGCGCTCGGGCAGCTCGGCATCAAAATCTCCGGCGACGTCAAATCAACCTTCTTTCTGATCTTCCTGTTTGCGATCGGCTACGGCGTCGGGCCGCAGTTCATTCGAGGAATCACCAAGGACGGCGTCCCGCAGGCGATCTATGCTGCGATCGTCTGCATCTTTTGCCTTGGCGCCACCGTCATCGTTGCGAAAGCGGCAGGCTACGACGCCGGGGCAGCCGCGGGGCTTTTTGCCGGATCTCAAACGATTTCGGCGTCGATGGGGCTCGCAACCGACGCCATCAACCGGCTGGCGTTAGACCCGGATAAGACGAAGGCGCTGCTCGACATCATGCCGACGGCCTACGCCGTAACCTACATCTTCGGCACGGTCGGATCGGCGATCGTCATTGCGATCTTCGGACCGATGCTGTTGCGCATCAATTTGAAGAAGGCGTGCAAGGAGTATGAAGAGGCGCATGGCGGCAAGCGCGAGTTCGGCGGCCTCGGCGACGCGTGGCAGGCGTACGACGTGCGCGCCTTCCTGATCGCGCCGGACGCGCAAGTCGTCGGCAAGACGGTGCGCGACACCGAAGCGATGCTCACGGAGGCTACGAAGGCACTGGGGAACCAGATGTACGTTTTAGCCGTGCGTCATGACGGAAAGATTTCCGAAGCGACGAGCGATCTCGTTTTGCGCGCCGGAGACACCGCATCGGTGGTCGGAGAGCGCGATCAGGTGATCGCGCTACTGGGCCGTGCGAGCAAAGAGGTCGACGATCCCGAACTGCTTTCCGCGCCGATCGAGGGCGTCGACGTCTACGTCACCAGCAAGGAGGCCGACGGAAAGACACTGGCAGAGCTGGGAAGCCTTCCGGGCGCGCGCGGCGTCTACGTTCGCCGCATCAAACGCGGATTTACCGAGACGCCGATTCCGGTGCTCGGCGATACCAAGCTGTATCGGGGCGACGTCGTTACGTTGGTCGGGCGAACCCAGGATACGGGCGCCGCCGCTGCGGCGTTGGGCGTCGTCGATCGCGCCACCGACGTCACCGACGTGGCGTTCATCGGCATCGCGATCACGATCGGCGCGCTGATCGGCGCGGTCGTCCTGAAGATCGGTGGGGTTCCGATTACGCTCTCGACGGCCGGCGGCGCACTGATCTTAGGAATCGTTGCGGGATGGTACCGGGCGGTTCGTCCGACCTTCGGCCGCATTCCGACGCCGACACTATGGTTCATGAACTCCGTCGGCCTCAACATGTTCATCGCCGTCATCGGCCTCACCGCTGGTCCGAAGTTCATTGCCGGGCTGCAGCAGCTGGGTTTCGGCCTATTCTTATGGGGAGTCGTCGCCACGACCGTGCCGCTGATCCTGGGAATGTATCTCGCAAAGTACGTCTTCCGATTCCATGACGCCATCACGCTGGGCGCGATTTCCGGAGCGAGAACGACGACGGCGTCGCTCGGCATGGTCTGCGACGCCGCCCAAAGCCAGGTTCCCGGACTCGGCTACACGGTCACCTATGCCGTCGGAAACACGCTACTGACGATTTGGGGCATGTTCATGGTCATGCTGGTCAAATGAGCGCGCGCAACATGAGTAATCTGGAAAAAAACAAAAAAAGCCAACGGATAGACGTCTTCTTCGCAACCCCGGGAGCCCGCGAAGATCGTTGGCGCGATCTCGTCGATGCCGCCAAGAAGTGGGCTGCAGGGACCGGCAGCCGCGCGGAGTTCGAGTCGGCACTGAGCGAGGCAGCCGTGATCGAAGAGTTTCACGGCTATCCTGGGTCGAGCCTGATGGCGGCGCTACGCGATCGTGCCGAGAGCGATGATGCCGCTGGGGCTTCCGCGCTCGCATGGCGGATCGCCTCGGCATTGCTCACGCGCTCGTTTAGGCAGCATGCGTCGGATTGGGATCCGCATTCTGATATCTCGAGCACTGTCCCCGACGTATTGCCGCCGACGCTGGGGCGGCCCGCGGCCGCGCCTCCGTATTTCGAGGTCCTCATCGTCACGGGAGCGCCGATCGAACGTTGGGCGTCGATCGCGGCGGAGTGGCGCCGGCTGCGCCGTCCTCAAGACGAGTTCGTCTATGAGCCGGTCGTCGTCGGCACCGCCGAGGATGCAGTCTGCGCAACAATGTTGAACGCGGACCTCGCGGCCGTGGTGGTCCACGAGGGTTTTGGATATCGCTCGCGACACGACGCCCCGGTCTTGCGCAGCATCGTCGATCCCGTTGCGAAGGAAGAGCTCTCGGACGGGTCCCCACTGCGCTTGGCGCGGATCATTCACCAGGCGCGCCCCGAGCTCGACCTCTACCTGCTTTCGGAACGACGCGTCGAGGAGATTGCCGGCGATCCGGCTGCCGACATCGTCCGGCGGATCTTCTACGCCGTCGAGGAGCTGCTCGAGCTGCACCTGGCGATACTCGAAGGCGTTGCGGCGCGCTATGAAACGCCGTTCTTCGATAATTTGAAGAGATATGCGGAACGCCCGATCACGACGTTTCACGCTCTCCCGATCGCCCGCGGCGCGTCGATTTTCAAGTCTGACTGGATCCGGGACATGGGCGAGTTTTACGGCCCGACCCTTTTCCTGGCCGAGAGCAGCGCGACAACGGGCGGTCTCGACAGCATGCTCGAGCCGACCGGCACCATCAAGCGCGCTCAAGACATGGCAGCTCGCGCGTTCGGCGCCGATCGCGTATTTTTCGTAACCAACGGGACGTCGACGAGCAACAAGATGGTCGTTGAGGCGTTGCTTGCGCCCGGCGACATCGCGATCGTGGACCGTAACTGCCACAAGTCCCATCACTACGGGATGGTGCTGGCCGGCGCGCAGCCGCTCTACGTCGAGGCCTTCCCTCTGACGGAATACTCGATGTACGGCGCCGTGCCGCTGCGCACGATTAAACAAGCGCTCCTCACAGCAAAAAGAGAGGGGCAACTCGACCGCGTCAAGATGCTCGATCTGACCAACTGCACGTTTGACGGGCATATCTACAACACGCGCCGAGTCATGGAAGAATGCCTGGCGATCAAACCGGACCTGATCTTTCTCTGGGACGAGGCTTGGTTCGCGTTCGCGCGATGGTCGCCGTTCTTGCGCCCTCGCACGGCGATGGGCGCCGCGGCCGACATCGAAGAGTGGCTGCGCGACCCGGCGAGCGTCGCCGCCTACGAGCGGCAGCGCGCCGAGTTGGGGAAGGATCCGTCGGAGGAAAAGCTGCTCGATACGCGGCTGCTGCCGGATCCTCGCAAAGTGCGGCTTCGCATCTACCAGACCAACTCCACGCACAAGTCGATGTCGGCGTTGCGGCAAGGATCGATGATCCTGGTGAAGGACGTGGAGTATCACACCGTCGAGCAACAGTTCAAGGAAGCGGTGTTCACGCACGCTTCCACCAGTCCCAACCAGCAGCTAATCGCCAGCCTCGACGTCGCGCGGCGCCAGATGGAGCTCGAAGGCTTCGGCCTCGTGGGCAACGCAATCGAGGTGGCGCTGACGATTCGTCGGGAGGTGAATCGGCATCCGCTGATCTCCAAGTATTTTCGTGTCGTCGGAGCAGACGGGATGGTCCCTGCGGAGTACCGCCCAAGCGGCTTCACCGACTTCCTCGCGCCGGATGCGGACTGGGCGACAGCGCTCAAGAGCTTCCGGGACGACGAATTCTGCCTCGATCCCACGCGGATGACGCTCGTTTGCGGGACGGCCGGCTACGACGGAACCCAATTTAAGAATCTGCTGGCGAACCGCTACAACATCCAGCTCAACAAGACGTCACGCAACAGCGTCTTGCTGCAGTCGAACATCAACAACACGCGCAGCGACGTGGCGCACCTGATCCGCGTCCTCGTCGAGATCTCCCGGGAGATCGAAGAACGGCTCGCGTCCGGCGGCGAGGGCGAACGTAGAGAGTTTGCGGCCCGCGTGAAGAGCCTGATGACGGACGTTCCCGACCTGCCGAATTTCAGCTATTTTCACGAAGCCTTTCGACACGATGCGGGAACCGGCACCAACGAAGGCGACATCCGAAGCGGATTTTACGCCGCCTACGATGCGGAAGGATGCGACCACATTCCGCTGCACGACAAGGAGATCGATCGCCGCTTGAAGGACGGGCCGCCGCTTGTATCGGCGAATTTCGTCATCCCGTATCCGCCCGGATTCCCGATCATGGTACCAGGCCAAGTCATCACGGCCGACACGATCGAATTCATGCGCAAGTTGGACGTGAAGGAGATTCACGGCTACAATGCGGCGCAGGGGTTGAAGCTCATTAGCCCCGCCGCGTTGGCGAAGCTCGACCGTCGTAAGTCCCACCATTAGGCGCCCGCGTCGTCGGTCAGCGCTCGCTCGGAGGCTGACTCGGTCCCGCCGAACCCAACGTCATGGTTAATTTCCTGAATCCCATTCCGACCTGGGTCATCATGCTCGGCTCGGCGCTCTTGATCTTCGCAATGAACGAGGTCGGATTTCGGCTCGGCCGCGGCAAAGGGCCGGGTCTGGCCAGCCAGGATCCGTCTACCGTCGTGCAAGGTGCGGCCTTTACGATCCTTGCGCTGCTCTTGGGATTCTCGTTCTCACTCGCGCTGGGCCGCTACGACGCGCGGCGCGCGGCATTGGTCCGTGAAGCCATCGCGATCGGCACGACGTACCTTCGAGCGACGCTGCTCGACGTGAAAACCGAAGCGGCAGTACGCGGGGAGCTACGCCTTTACGTTGCGGAGAGGGTTGAGTTCGCTCGGGCCGACGCCAAACCGCAGCAGCGGGCCGTTGCCCAAGAGAAATCGACCGAAATCCAGCGCGATCTTTGGAGGCTCGCCACGCAGGTTGCGCGCCGCGACGCGCGCTCCACAACTCTGCCGCTCTTCGTCGCGTCGCTCAACGACACGATCAATCTCAGCACGGAAGAAGCCGCCGTGCTCGGATCGCAAATTCCCGATATCGTCATCGTCGGAATCCTGTTAATCGCCTTCATCGCTTCGGCGATGATGGGCTACGGATTTGGCCGGCAGGGACAGCGTGCAATCGTCTTCAAGGCACTCTTTGCACTGGTGCTCGCCCTAGCACTCGGTCTCGTTCTCGATCTAGACCGGCCTCAGCGCGGTCTCATCCGCGTCAATCTGACGCCATTGCTAACCGTGCAGCACCTTATGGAAGCCAACTCGCTGCAATCCAATCGATAACGCCTCGGCTGCGACCCGATAAACAAGAGGAGGGCCGCCAGTCCACGGTCCTCCCTTTGACATCATACCGCTCCGGTTCACTCCCGCATATAGGTCTTTACGCCCAAAATCGCCGATTGGCGGCGCAAAGCCGGTCCGACAATTTTTTATAATTACTGGATATTCGCCAACAGGTCGGAATTCGCCGCCTCGTGCACGAACGTCGGCGAACGAAGAAACGTGTTGAGCGCCTTCGCCTTCTTGATCGTCTGGGTAGAGGTAGCGTCGGTAGCACTTGCCGCCAACGCCGGACGCAAATCGGCCTCTGCTTTTCCGCGCTCCGACGTAGAGAGCGCATTGCGACTCAGCTTCGCATACGCCAACGAACTCCTGGCGCGGTACTCCGCTGCAACGAATTTCGCCGTCCAATCGCCGTAACTCTCAAAATCTTCGGCTTTGGACGAACAGGCGAGAACGACTTCGGGCCAATCCGACCCGAGCCAGGCGCGATCGCAGTCACCTTTCGAATACTCTGAAGTTTGCGCAAGCGCACGAGCGGACGCAACGACGCACATCGCCGCGAGAAAAAGAAGCGTTTTCATTCGGCACCCTTTTACGACAAATCAATAGACGCATCATACCACAGGCGTATTTCGGCGACGGTCCAGAGAGCGTCCTTCGCGGGTGCCCCGGCTTGCGGCAGGTCATCACTTTTGTAGGTGCGAATTGGCGCACCGATTGCCTGGTCGCTCGCTCCGTGGCTTTTGAGGAGTCCGGCCGTTCAAAAAAAGGAGGGCATCATGCGCGCGACTCTCACCATGCTGTTGCTCGCGCTTCTCGCCGCGGTAAGTATCTCGGCGTGCGCGAAATCCTCGAGTTCGACGTCCAGTACCACCGATCAAACGGCAGCCTCGACTACTGCCCCGTCCGACAACACCTCGACCATGAGCCCCACCTCGAGCGATGACACCGCGGTGTCTGAGCCTGAGGGTGCAACGGGGTCATCCGGGACTCCACCGGTTTATCCGGGCGCGACGCCCGGCGTTCGCCCGGAAGGCGTCGGCATGAAAGCGCCTCCCCCGCAGGTCAAGGCCTACTCCACTTCCGACGATTTCGCAACCGTAAAAGCGTGGTATCAAGCGCACCTTAAAGGTTCGTCGGAAATGGCGCAACCCGGTATGGAAAAGACGGAGGATGCGTTCCTCGTCGGAAAAGGCGCGAGCGGAATGGTCGTCATGATCCAGAGTTTTAAGGGGAAAACGTGGATCTTGATCGGTCCGCCGATGTAGCTTCGAGGGCGTCCAAAACGAGCTTTGCGGCGGCCAAATCCTCGACGGCGAGGCCGAGCGATTTAAAAATGGTCGTGGCGGATCGCGCCGGCGGCGGCACGGCGTTTCCAAAGAGTTCCCCGATTTCGGCGTAGATCGCCGCTTTCGAGCCAACGACGTCACCCGATTCCTGCGCGGCCGCCGCGCGTGAATCCACGAGAACGGTCGCGGACATCGCCGCGTCGTCGAGTTCGCGCCAATCCGGGCGATTGGCGCCCACGGCGTTGACGTGTGCGCCGGCCTTGAGCCACGCTCCGCACAGCACCGGCTCGCGCGCGCTGGTTGCAACGACGACCACGTCGGCGCCACGCACGGCGCCTTCTGCGTCCATCGCCGTCGCGCCCCGTTGGCGCGCAAAGCGCCGCGCGTGTTCGGGCGTGCGACTCCAAACGCGTATTTCGCTAAAGTCGGCAACGTGCGCGAGCGCATCGACGTGCGCGTGCGCCTGCACGCCGCTGCCGAGGACCGCGAGCACGCGGCTGCCCTCGGGCATCAGATATTTTGTCGCGGCCGCGGAAACGGCGGCCGTACGCATCTCCGTGATGAGGCGTCCGTCCATCGCCGCCAGCGGCGTGCCCGTGCGCGTGTCGAAGATGAGAATCGAGCCGTCGTGGGTGGGGAACTCCGTGCCTTCGTTGCCTGGATAGAAGCTTACGAGCTTTGCGCCCATCACGTCGTCGTACACCGCCGGCATCACTCCGAAATATCGTCGGTGCTCTTCTACCGTCAGGACGGTCCGCACCGGCTGGACGACGCGCCCGCTGGAAAATGCCGCGAGCGCGCGCTCCATCGCGTCGATCAGCGCATCCCAGCGCAACAGCGAGCGGACGCGTTCCTCGTCGAGATAGATCATCTTATGACAGTCTCACGGATGGTCGACCCTTTCGACGCCGAATGGCTTCATCAGCTCCGAGCCGCCTGGGCGTCGGCGGCGCGAGTATCCATTCAAATAGCGGCTTACGAGGATGCCGGCCCGAAGTAGATCCTCGTGATTAGAATAGTAAAGCACGTAGGGAAAACCAATATCAGGGCTACCCTCTCCGAGACTTGTTTCAAGAATCCGCGAGCGTTCCGCGAGGGTAAGCGGACCGAGCTGAGCTTCGCTTTCGTTGACGCGGAAACGGGCGACCCATTTACGGTGACGCTGTACGATGAAGAGGCCGCGTGGTGGGGCGGCAGAGTCGCGAGCGATACGACGGCGGGAATCGCGCTGACGCATTAAGCGCCGGGACCGCCGGTGGAGGCGACGCTGGGTTACCGTCAGATGGGCTATTGCGTGTCGGGGGGCCGCCGGTCAAGCGGCTGATGCAAGAAGAACTGTTGGTCGAGGCTCGACTGGATCGGCCTGAAGTGCCGTGGCGGCTGCGAAAAATTGAAACAGTCCGCTTCGGGCGAGGTCGCACGCGAATCGCTCGCGCTCAAACGCGCCAGCCCGAACTGATCCTCGACGAACCGGAGAATGCTGCCGTGCTCGTACTGAACGTGCGAGACGTATCTCTGCTTGGCATAGGGCGAAATCACGATCAAGGGCACGCGCAGGCCGAGACCGTCGTAGTCCAAGTACGGCGGCGGAACGTGATCGTACCACCCGCCGTAGTCGTCCCACATGATGAAGATCGCCGTGGAACTCCAGTACTTGGATTTGCCCACCGCGTTGACCAGCGACGTCACCCAGGCCGGTCCCGTCTTCGAACCGCAGGCCGCGTGATCCGAGTTCTCGCAGATCGGCATAATCCAGCTCACCGTCCGGAGATTGCTATTCGCATCGCTTAAGAACTTCGTCTGCGGAGTGATGACGTCGGCGTTCCAGTCGGGGCCTCGATAAATGTGTTTGACGGCCCGGTACGCGCTCCAGATATTGCCGTCCCAATCGAGACTCGACGTATAAAATCCCCACGAAAGCCCGGCCGAATCGAGTTCGTCGCCGAGCGTCGGATAGTCGAAGCAGGGGCGAATCCGGTGGCCGTAGTTACGCGGAGGCTGTATCGTTAACGTGAGGATCTTCTCGCTCGGTCCGCCGTCGCATCCCCACGAGCCGCTTGGATAGTCGACCGTGGAGCCGGCCTGCCCGGCAATGATGTATTGATGCGAAACGAAGCTGCCGTCGAGGTTGGACGTGAACATTCGATCGGCTACCACGTACTGGTTGCCCATTTCGAAGTACGGCTTCGTTTCGGCGTGCGGCACGTAGCTGTACTGCGGATGGCGCGGACAACTCTGCGTGCAGCCTTCCCACTCTCGATCGAACCGGTCCATTTTGCAGTTCGTGCCGGGGATGCTGCCCTGGCCGTCGCAGGCATCGTAGAACGCCGCGGAGCTGTGATCGACGTCCCAGTCCGCTTCCAAACCGACGGGTCCGAGCTTCACCTTTTGACCGGTGCTCGTGTAGCCGTACGGCCTGGTGTCGGCACCGGGAAAACCCTGAAACAAGTTGTCGAAGCTGCGATTCTCTTGAACGATAATGACGACGTGTTTGATCTTGCCGCCGGCCTTCGGTCCGAAGCCTCCGAACGTTGCGGCGCGCTGCGCCGACATTGCTGCCGGAAGACCCGCCGACGATGACAAGCCGCCGCTTGTTCCACCGCAGGACGCGAGAAAGAGCGTCAGGGTGCCGAGGCAGAATAAGCGGCCGGAAAATCCGAAACGTCGCACGTGCACGGTGGGTCTCCTATTGCGTGTCAGGAGGCCGCCGGTCGGGCGGCTGATGCAAGAAGAACTGTTGGTCGAGGCTGGATCGAATCGGCTTGAAGTGCCGCGGCGGCTGCGAAAAATCGAAACAATCCGCTTCGGGTGAGGTCGCGCGCGCGTCGCTCGCGCTCAAGCGCGCCAGCCCGAACTGATCCTCCACGAACCGGAGAATGCTGCCGTGCTCGTACTGAACGTGCGAGACGTATCTCTGCTTGGCGTAGGGCGAAATCACGATCAACGGCAAGCGCAGCCCGAAACCGTCGTAGTCCACGTACGGCGGCGGAACGTGATCGTACCACCCGCCGTAGTCGTCCCACATGATGAAGATGGCCGTGGAGCTCCAATACTTGGATTTGCCGACCGCATTGACCAGCGACGTCACCCAGGCCGGTCCCGTCTTCGAACCGCAGCCGGCATGGTCCGAATTTTCGCACGTCGGCGTGATCCAGCTCACCGTCCGGAGATTGCTATTTGCGTCGCTTAAGAACTTCGTCTGCGGAGTGATAACGTCGCTGTTCCAGTCCGGTCCCTGATAAATGTGCTTTACCGCCTGATAGGCGCTCCAGATATTGCCGTCCCCATCCAGCCTCGACGTGTAAAACCCCCACGAAAGTCCGGCAGTATCGAGTTCGTCACCCAGCGTCGGATAGTCGAAACAGGGGCGAACTTGGGGCCCGGTGCCTCGCGGAGGAATGATTGTGACAGTCCCAATCCTTTCGCTAGGACCGCCGGCACATCCCCATCCGCCCTTAGGAAAGTTCACGGCAGCGTCTGATTGGGCGGCGATGATGTATTGGTGCGAAACAAAACTGCTCGCGTCAAAGTTCGACGCGAACATCCGGTCGGCGACCACATACTGCGTCCCCATTGCGAAGTACGGCTGGACTTCACTCTTGGGCACGTAGCTGTACTGGGGATGCGAGTTGGGACACGGAGGACCCGAGCGATGTCCACAGCCCACAAACTCTCGGTCGAATCCGTCCATCTTGCAGTTCGTGCCCGGAATGCTGCCTTGACCGTCGCACGCCGCATAAAAGCCATAGGAAGAATGTTCGACGTCCCAGGTGGTTTCGAGACCAACGGGTTTAAGCTTCACCTTTTGACCGGTGCTCGTGTAGCCGTACGGCTTGGTATCGGCATCGGGAAAACCCTGAAACAGGTTGTCGAAGCTGCGATTCTCTTGAACGATAATGACGACGTGTTTGATCTTGCCGCTGGCCTTCGAGACGAAGCGGCCGCCCGCTGCGTCTCGCCCTGCCGGGCGTGCCGCCGGCGGACCCGCCGACGACGGCATGACGCCGTTACTTCCGCCACAGGACGCGAGAAACAGCGTCACGGCGCCGAGCCAGAGTAAGCGGTCGAAAAATCCGAAACGTCGCACGTACACGCGCTCCTTGAGCTCAGCGAATGAGACACTCGACACGTACGACCGCCGCGACGAAAATCCCCGAGCCCCCGTGGGCCGAGCGGGTAAGCTTGCAAATCGCTTACAAGACGGGTTTCCCGCGGCCGCGTACACTACCAGCCATGAAGCACGTGAGGACAGGGCTATGAAGCGAGTCGACCTATTGCAAGGCGCCGCGGCGCTTGGGCTACTCTGTGCGGCGTCCTCGAGCGACGCGAGCGCCTCGGGCGATCCGGCAACCGTGGCACCGCTAACCCCACCCCAGGGCGGGGTTCCGGTCGCCTTCCTCCTAGCGGACGGCGCGGTAATGATCGACTTCGCCGGGCCATGGGAAGTTTTTCAGGACGCTCGCGTTGCCGGTCGAAGCGAGCCCGCCTTTCGAATATACACCGTCGCCCAGACGACCGCGCCGGTCGCCGTCAGCAGCGGTGTCCGGTTGATTCCTCAGTTCGATCTGGCGCATGCGCCGGAACCGAAAGTGGTGGTCGTTCCCGCCCAGTCGCCTCCCACTGCGCCCGTTAAAGATTGGCTCCGTGCGGTTGCGCGTCGAGCCGACGTGATGATGTCGGTTTGCACCGGCGCGTTCGTGCTCGCCGAAGCGGGACTGCTCGACGGCCGCAACGCAACGACGCACCACGGGTCGTTCGTAACGCTGGCGATGGATTATCCGCAGATAACCGTGAAACGCGGCGCTCGATTCGTCGACGAGGGTGGAGTCGCGACCTCCGCCGGACTGTCGGCCGGCATCGACTTGGCGCTGCATGTGGTCGAGCGATACTACGGCCGCGAGATCGCGCGCCAGACCGCGTACTACATGGAATACGCCGGCGAAGGATGGCGCAATGCGGGTTCCAACGTAGCGTACGCGAAACCGCCGCCGTCGGCGACCGGCCACCCGCTCTGTCCGGTGTGCTGGATGGACGTCGACCCAAAAAACGCACCGGCTTCGACGTATATGGGCAAGAACTACTACTTTTGCATGCCGGCTCACAAGCAGCGTTTCGATGCGGCACCGGCACGCTTTTTAGACATCGCATGACGCCGGCCGAAAACGGCGCCGTGCCGATGGAGGACGTCTTTCCGGCAGGCTATTTCACCGGCCAAACGACCTCGTGGCGGACCGCCGGCGTCATTCTCTCCGAAGTCCGGCATTCAATCGCCAAGGCCGTCCCGCCTCACCGCCACGAATCCGCGTACTTTAGCCTTTTACTCGAAGGCTCGTACAGCGAGCGCGGTCCCGGATTCGATATCATTTACGAGCCTTATACGCTCGTCTTTCACGACGCGCGTACGCTCCACGAAGACGAGATGGCTACGCCGAGCCGGTTTTTTGCCGTCGAGCTGCTGTCGCCGTGGAACGACGTCATTGCCGAGCTCGGAGGCGCTCGTGCAAACGTCTTCGAACTTCACGGCGGCGATCCGGTGTGGCTCATGTTGCGCCTCTATCGCGAACATCACGCTCGCGCCGGCGCGGCCGACTGGGCCGTCGAGGACTTGGTCTATCAGCTTTGCGCCCACGTCGCGCAGCGCCCCGCGTACGATTCGGTCGAACCGTCTTGGCTGGGCGAGGTCGAAGCGAGCGTCTGCGATCGATTCCGGGAGCCGGTCGATCTGCGCGCCGCCGCCGCGCGCGCCGGAGTGCATCCGGCACACCTCTGCCGCGCATTCCGCCGTTTTCGCGGGTGTACGATCTCCGATATGGTTTTAGGCTTGCGCGTTCAACACGTTTGCCGCCGTCTGATCGAAAGCGACGATCCGCTCGGGACGATCGCTCTCGAGTCGGGCTTCACGGACCAAAGCCACATGAGCAACGCGTTCAAGCGCATCACCGGCCGTTCTCCGGGCGCGCATCGCCGCGACGAACGCGCAAATCTGGTCCAAGACCCAGCCCCGCCGCCCGCATAAAATAAGGGCGTGATAACCGCCGTTCGCATCGCGCTCTGGGTCGCCATCGCATCCCTTCTCTGCGCCGCCGGAGTGTCCGACGGCAACCGCGAGTACCGCATCCGCTTCGCGGCCGTGGTTGCGGGCAGACCCTTCGCTTGCGGTGTGACGTACCTGCGATTAGGTACGACGCACGCCGCCGTCACGCCCGAGTTTCTGCGCTTTTACATTTACGGCCTGAGACTGATCGATCCCAACGGCCGCGAAACACCGCTCGCGCTGGATCAAGACGGCGTGTGGCAGCAGCGCGACGTCGCCTTCTTGAGCTTCGAAGGCACGAACGACGCTTGCGCGAGCGGGTCGCCGCAGGAGCACGAAATCGTCATCGGAAGCGCTCCAGCCGCCGATTACGTCGCGATCCGTTTCTCCGTCGGCGTTCCCCAGTCGCTCGATCACGCCGACGCCACCATCGCGTCGTCTCCGCTGAACCTCTCCGACATGTTCTGGAGCTGGCGCGACGGGTACAAGTTTTTTCGTTTCGACGCGCGCGTACGGGGGCAAGGCGGCACGACGTCGTCGTTCGTCTTCCATCTCGGCAGTACGGACTGCACGGGGAGCGACGCCGGCTCGCGCTGCGCACGGCCGAACGTCGTCTCGGTTCGCCTGCAGCCGTTCGATACGTCGCGCACGATCGTCTTCGACGTTGCAAAACTCGTCGAAAGCGTGGATCTCGAACGCGGCAACGGCTGCATGATGATGGGCGGCGAGGTATGCGGCCCGGAGCTTCGGTCGCTCGGTCTATCGGGCGCGCCGCAGACCGTCTTTGTAGTCCGATGAACGCTCCGCGCTGCGCGCGGGTCGTACTCGCCCTTATCCTCCTGCTAGCCGGTAACGCATGTTCGGCGACCGTGCAACCCGATTACGTTTGGAAGTTGCCTCCCTGGGCGGCGAGGCCGGTCGTTCCCGCCGACAACCCGATGACCCAAGCCAAAGTGGACCTCGGACACTACCTGTTTTACGATCGGAAGCTTTCGGCAAACCAAACCTACTCGTGCGCGAGCTGTCACGTCCAACGGCTTGCGTTCTCCGACCCTCGCACCACCGCGCTCGGCAGCACCGGGATGCGCCATCCGCGTCGCACGCCGACGCTCACGAACGTCGGTTACGCCACCGTCCTCACGTGGGCGAATCCGCTACAACGGAAGCTCGAAAGGCAAATGCTCGTACCGATGTTCGGCGAGCATCCCGTCGAACTCGGACTTTCCGGCAAACAGCGGCTGCTCGTCGAGCGCCTCGCAGGCGATGCTCGCTACCCGGCGATGTTCCACGCGGCTTTTCCGGGCGATCCAAACCCGATTTCGCTGGGCAACGTCACCAAGGCGATTGCGTCATTCGAGCGCACGATGATTTCCTTCAACTCGCCGTACGACCGTTACCGGTACGGTCGCGACGCCGGCGCCATAAGCGTTGCTGCCAAGCGTGGTGAGCGGATCTTCTTCAGCGAGCGGCTCGACTGCTTTCATTGCCACGGCGGCATAAACTTTTCCGACAGCATGGCCGACGTCCGGACGCGCCTCGTGCAACGCTCGTTTCACAACACCGGGCTCTACAACGTTCACGGAACGGGCTTGTATCCACCCAACAACCTCGGCGCTTTTGAGATCACGCATCTCGCCAAGTACATCGGTGCGTTCAAAACGCCGACGCTGCGGAACGTCGCCGTGCGGGCACCGTACATGCACGACGGCTCGGTGCGAAATCTCGATGCCGCGATCGACCACTACGCTGCGGGCGGGAGAACCATCGCCACCGGACCGTACGCCGGCGTAGGCCGGCTCAATCCGCACAAGGACCTGGTCATTCACGGGTTTACGCTGACTCCGCTCGAGCGTGCGGATCTCATCGCTTTTCTGCGCTCGCTCACCGACGAGTCGTTTCTCAGTAATCCCGCACTCGCGAACCCGTTCCGATCCTAGCCGACCTCGTTTTCTTTGGCAGGGGAAGCGGGCTCTTAGAAAGCATCTCTGCGGTGGCGGCCACCGCCCGGGTTCTCACGAACGGCCCTTCGGGGCGTCGCGAATCTTGAGCGATGCAACAGCCGGGTGCGGCACTGTGGTGCAGCCTCAAATTACCTTAGCTATGAAGGAGTTCAATAGTGCGTCTACCCCTTCTCCTGGCATCAGGCATGCTCGCTGCCGGACTGGTGGCGTGTTCCTCCGGCGGAGGCTCCCAGGCCCTGCCCAGCGGCGCGCAAGGAATTGCGCCGATGGCCCACTCCACTCTGCACTTGGTGGCCGCCGGCGGCCAGCGCGACGCGTCGTGCCCCGCTTCGGACTTCGCGTGCACGACGGTCAACAAGGCCAGCGGTGGCACGATTGGAATTTGCATCACGAGCACCGGTGTTTGCAGCGGCACGTTGCCGGGTCCGTACAAATTTAAATCGGTGATCATCAAGAATTCGACGGGTAGGAAATTCCGGAGAATCAAAGCGACGTTCGATCCGAACCCCGGCAACCCGGTGAACGACAACTTTACCGAGCCATTGAAGGCCGTCAAGCCCAGCCATGGCAACTATCTTTACACGCAAGAGATCACCGGGTGCACGTTAGGTGCAAGCCCGAGTTGCATTTCGGGAAATCTCGGAATCGCAACGACCAAGTAGGCTAGCAACTCGCGTCGATCGCGAGCAGACTGCACGAGGCCCGGCTCACGCCGGGCCTCTTTTTCTCACCGGCGAATGAGCTTCAGTCGTCGCCGATCGAGTTCTTCGGCAAAACGCGCGCGTGCGACAAACGGTCCTGCGCGGTCCAATGCTCGGTGGGCAGAGCCCCAGCGATCCTTTTAAACGGGCGCGGCTTCTGATGGTAATCGAACGCGTCGGATACGGGATCGTTGGCCCTAGCGTCGCTCTCGGCGAGCTGCGGCAGACCGAACGTATCTTCCATAAACCGGAGCACGCTCGAGGTCTCGTACTGAACGTGTGTGACGTAGCCTTGTTTGGCGTAGGGCGAAACGACGAGCAGGGGCACGCGGAACCCTAGCCCATCGTAATCTTCGAAGACGGGTTGCACGGGGTCGAACCATCCGCCCCAATCGTCCCACATGATGAACACCGCCGTCGATTTCCAGAATTTGCTCGTGCCGACCGCGTTGACGGCCGAGGCTATCCACGCCGGTCCGGAAACGCCGAACAGGCCCGCATGGTCGGAGTTTTCGAAGGTCGGCGTGACGTACGTGATGCTCGCCAGTTGGCCGTTCGCGATATCGGTCAGGAACCGCGATGGCGGATCGATCACGTTCGCCTTCCAGTCGGGACCGCGAAAGATCTTTCGGTCGGCCTGGTACGACGACCAAAGGCCACCGTCGCCGTTGGTCTTTCCGGCGTAGAAACGCCAACTCACGCCGGCGGCGTCGGCCTCGTCGGCAATCGTTGGGTTTTCGAAACACGCGCGAATGCTTGGGCCGTCGACGCGCAAAGCGGTCAGCGTAGGAATCGTGTCCGACGGTCCGCCTTGGCATCCCCAGTCCGAGCGAGGATAGTCCACCGCGCGGCTCGCATAGGCCGCGACGGCGTACTGATGCGCGACGAAGCTGCCGTCGAGGTCGGACGCGAACATCCGGTCGGCAAGCACGTACTGCTCGGCGATCTCCCAATACGGCTTAATCTCGTGCTTCGGTACGTAGGCATAAGCAAAGTCGACGGGATGGCCCTGTCCCGCGGATTCATTGTTCCAGCCGTCGAGCTTGCAATCGGTCCCTGGAAGCGCTCCGCTTCCATCGCACGCTGCGAAGAACGCGCGCGACGAATGATCGATATCCCAAGAGGTCCCGAGACGTTGCGCATGCAGCCGTATTTTCCGGCCGCCGGTATCGTATCCGTAGGTCGCCGTAGTCGCGCCGGGATAACCCATGAAGAGGTTATTGAACGAGCGGTTCTCTTGAATCAAGAATACCACGTGCGCGATCGGCGACCGGCGGAGCTTTTCAACGGTCGAGGCCCGGAACGGGGGCGACGGAATGCTCGAAGCCACGCCGTTAGAACAAGCGACGCAGAGCAGGACAGTGGGAAATAACGCGAAGTGCTTAACGGTCATCAGACGGTGCTTGCCGGCAGGCTCAAACCAGGACCTTTTTGTAACGTTCGGTCCGTCCATTTTGAATCGGTTCGGCACTACGCCTGCACGCTAGCAGGCGGCAGATTGCCTGAGGGCAAGCCGGGCGAGCGTCGGCTTGCGTGAGTGGTCCAGAATTTGATAGATTCTAACGAAGATTCCAGGGTTCGGTCCAACGCCGCGTTCCTAATCTGTGGGGGGTGTGGATGAATACGATTTTTTCCAATCTCGGCCTCCACCCCGGCGCGCCCGAATTGCGCTCGTTGATGAGGTCTTGTCGAGGTCGTCGTTTGCAACCAGTCGGTATTAAGGAGATCGACCATGTCTTCGGCCCTAGGCGGCTTTACGATTCGCATTCCGGCAACGCTTCTTGGTTACCGGACGTTCAGCTCAACTCGGGTACCGTCCATATTGGCTCTTTTGATATTAGGACTCACGGTGGCACTCGTTGCCGGATGCGCCGGCGATACGCAAACGGATGTTTCTCCAAACGCGCTTCCCCAAAGCGTGGCTCGCCACGCCCCGCAGGCCTCCAAGGCCGAGCTTCTGAAAGCGCCGGCGCTCCTCTCGTTCGATAATCAAACAGGGACGCTCGAATACTGGCGGATGCGGCCCGGCGGCAGTAAAAATCCTATCGCGATCACCTCGGAGCTCGGCATCACGAGCGAGTACGGAATGGCCGCCGACGGAGGCTTTCTCGCAATTGCCAGTTATTCGCCGCCCGGGGTCGTCACGTACAATCTTCTTACGCAAGTAGAGATGACCCATCCCGATCCATTCGGTCCACCGCTCGACCTGGCGCTCGCCAAAGCCGATACGATTTACGCGCTCAACGCGTCGAGCGTCACCGCCTATCCCCTTGACCGCTCGGCGTTTAGAAAGCTCACCTGCCCGTACGTCAACAACGCGGTCGCCATAGCGGTCGATAACGAAGGCGACGTATTCGTCAACGGATACGGTCCTGCAAGCTTCATGGGTGTCGTGAAGTATCCGTTTCCGGCTAGATCGCAAGTCTGCGTGGCGCTCAGTCTCAACGCCGAACTCGGCGTGCCGGCCGGCATTGGGATCGATCCTCAAACCGACGATTTGATCGTGATCGACGACCCCGGCTCTTGCGCCGGCACTACCGACGGCCGGATGACCGTGTATAGCAAGCCGTATGGACCGAAAACGGGAGTCGTAACCAACCTCAAGGGTACGAACTGCCCGGGAACGTTCCGTCTCGATGCGACATCGCAGAATATGTTCTTATCCGACTCGACGGCAAGCGGAATCTCGCTAATCGAGCAGCTGTCGTACCCGAACGCGCAAATGGAAGGCACGTACAGCGATAGCGACCCTACCGGGGGACTTACGACCCTGCCGAACGCCCTGCCGAACTAGGCCCATTGAGACGGAATTGACCCTAACGCGACCCGGCTTGCGCGCGTGCCTAGCACTCGCCATCTCATGCGCTTCGCTTCCTATCGTCGGAGCCGGCTGTTCGCCTTTTTTCGGTTCTCTCGGTACACCTCCGGGGAGCCTCGCCGGTAATGCTCGGCCGTCGTCGGGAAGCTCGTCGCCCATTGAGCACATCGTCATCGTCGTTCAAGAGAATCGAAGCTTCGATAACATCTTTGCCGGATTTCCCGGAGCGGACTCGCAGACGTACGGCTACATGCACACCGGTCAAAAGGTCAATCTCAAAGCGATCGACTTCACCGGCGATGGCCTGGACGTACCGCATGGATGGTACGCCGGCATTCTCGATTGGGACAACGGGAAGATGGACTCGTTCGATCTCAACGACAAGTGGCAGCCATACGAGCCGCCCAAGTATCCGTACTCATACCTCAATCGCAAGGTCGTCAAGCCGTATTGGGACATGGCAACGCAATACGTACTGGCCGATCACATGTTCCCGACGGAGTTCGGGTCGAGTTTCACGGCGCATCTCGATTTGATTGCGGGAACGGCGAATATCGGTGCGACCGAGGCGATCGCCGACGATCCGTCGAGCGCGCCCTGGGGGTGCGACGCGCCTCCGAGCACGACGACGGAGTACGTCGACCAAAATAGGAAATTCTACAAGAACGGACCTTTTCCGTGCTTCACGCAGTTCACGACGATCGCCGATTCGCTCGATGCTGTGGGGGTTTCGTGGAAATACTACGCTCCCAAAATCGGAGCGGATTGGGGCGGCGCAATTTGGTCGGAGTTCGACGCGATCGAGAACGTTCGATACGGTGCCGATTGGGCCAACGTCATCAACCCGCAAACGACGATCCTGACGGACGCGGCGACCAAAAACGGCCTCGCGTCGGTCTCGTGGGTCGTCCCCGACTATCTCGATTCCGACCATCCGCAAACCAACAGCGATACCGGACCGTCGTGGGTGGCCGCCGTCGTGAACGCGATCGGCCAGGGTCCCAATTGGAAATCGACGGCCGTCATCGTCCTGTGGGACGACTGGGGCGGCTGGTTCGACAACGTGCCGCCGCCTCAGCTCGATATGGCCGGCCTCGGAATAAGAGTGCCGTGCATCATTATTTCGCCTTACGCGAAGATGGGCTACGTGTCGAGCACGCAATATGAGTTCGGCAGCATCCTAAAGTTCATCGAAACGACGTTCGGAGCCGCGTCCCTCGGTCATACCGACGCACGGGCGAACGATATCGGCGATCCGTTCGACTTCACCCAACTGCCGCGCAAGTACGTAAAAATTCGTGCGAAATACCCGCCATCACAGTTCCTCAGGCGGAAGCCGTCGCTAAAGCCTCCCGACGACTAAATAGTGCAGGGTCGCAGCTCAAATACGCGTCGCCGAAGCACGAAAACTGCGAAAACCGTAGTCGGCGTTTAAGCCGGTAGCCCCTTGAAGAAAGAATCCGATGCCGGGGCTGCCCGAGGTGAACGGGTTGTCGCTATCGACCACGGTGAGAATCTGGCGGCCATTTTTGTATACCGTTATCGTCGCGGAGCCGGCTCCGGTGACGGTTGCCTTCAGTACGTCAGCGTTAGCGCATCCCGTACCGCGGGCGTCCAAGTACGTGAAGTCGGCGAGCGGACCATTCCACTTGACGACTTGCAAGTACGGGTCGCTCGTATTGACGCTGCAGTTGATTTCGTATCCGGTGATGTCGTGGGCCGCGATCGTCGTTCTTACGCGCAGCTCCACCTCCTCGAACACTCCGGCTGTCCCCGAAGGATTGGGAACGCTGAGCGTTGCCTGCACGGTTTGATCTCCACCCCATCGTCC
This sequence comes from Vulcanimicrobiota bacterium, assembly GCA_963786105.1. Lineage (GTDB taxonomy): Bacteria > Vulcanimicrobiota > Vulcanimicrobiia > Vulcanimicrobiales > Vulcanimicrobiaceae > Tumulicola. The sequence goes on along the minus strand of CAWAXX010000023.1, from coordinate 327,498 downwards.
TCTAAGCACGGCGGTGGAGTCCGCGTACTGATACGGATAGCCCGTGTCGCCCGGCATGGTTCCAAACGCTAACCGCGGCGTCGTTTGCACGTTCGTCCAATCGACGCCGACAGTCTGACCGTTTATCCACCTTCCGCCCTCGGAAATGGGATCTTCGGTAAGTGGGAACTTCGTATGGTAGCTGCGCGACCCGTTCGCGAGGTCGCCGGCGGAATCCGCGACGGTAAGCGGGGGCGCCGTGCGTACCCCGCCACCGTCGCAGCCGCCGAACAGAGCCGCGACTAGCGCGAGTGCCGCGCTACGGCAAAGCCTCAACCTCAATCTTCAACGGCGAATAGCCGAGATGGAAGTAATAAAACTGGCCCTGCTTGACTTTCTTCGGCAGCAGCCCGTGGCTGAAGACCATTACGCCTCCCTCCAGTTGCTGCTCGGTAAAACCGTGCCGGAGCAATACGGCTCGGGATTGGCTGACGCTCTGTGCTTCGATGGCGCTCACCATCAGCTTCATCTCCTTCGGAGAGGCCGCAATGGCAGCTTGAGCGGCAGCAGCCGTTGCCTGCAAGTGTTGTACCTGTGCTTCCTGGCTGCCGGACATCGTTGTGGCCGTTGCCGAGCCCGCAGCCAAACCACTCCCGACGATCAACAGCGAAAAGACAATTGCGCATACTTTCATACGTTCGTGCTCCTTGGATTCTGAGAAAACTCGGAGGCCATATTTCTCCCCCGAGGAAGGAAGGGCCCGCTAAAACAGTCGGCCCTCGGGGCGTCTCCGCCACTTCACCAGTGCGATCGCTCCCCAGAGGGCTTCGACCACGCCGAACGGCCAAGTACCGGCGAGAAATCCGTACGTTGACGCGGCAAAACACGCCATCGCGAATGCGAGTGTAAAGACGCGACGGCGCGATTCCAGAACATAGAAAATCATCATGGCCGCAACCGAGGCCGCACCGAACACCGTGAGGCTCACGACCGGGCTAGGTCTCATGCCGAAGCGTGCGACGAGGGTCGGCTGCCGGCCTCCGTCAAGCGCTTCTTCACGGCGGGCCATTCGCGAGCCAGAATGCTATAACAGCTCACGCTTCGCATCGAATCGCCAAAAACGCGCACGTCGCGGAGCGTCCCTTCGTACACGGCGCCGATGCGGACGATTGCCGCGCGCGAGCGATCGTTTTCGGAGTCGGCCTTGAATTGGACGCGATTGACTCCGGCCTCTTCAAAAGCATACTGCAACAGCAGGCGCTTGCAGGTCGTGTTTACGTGACTCCGCCAGTAATCACGCGACAGCCACGTCCATCCGATCTCGAGCCGTCGGTCCGCTTCGCTGATGTCGAAGTAGCGGGTCCCTCCAATGGCCTTTTGGGTCGCCTTATCGATGATTGCGAATGGAACTCCACCCGGCGACGTGGTGCTGCCGTAGAGCGCCTCGCCGACGTAGCTTAGCGTGGCCTCCATCGTGGGCATCTGGTGCCCGCGAAATGTCTTCGACCAAACCTCGGCATCTTTGCCTGCCGCGAAAAGGTCGGCAGCGTGACGGAAATCGAGAGGCTCGAGCCTCACGCGAGCGTCTTCTAAGACCAGGTCTCTGGGTATCGTCACGCCATCGTTGTAGCAGATGGAGTCAATAGGTACATCGAAATGCGCTTCAGCTTCGGGAAGCGGTGGTGGCCGCTACCGGGGGATCGGATATTCGGTCACGCGACCGTCGCAGGCGATCCTACCGATCTTGCCGCCTTTCGATTCCGTAAACCACAGCGCTCCATCGGGCCCGCTGGTGATTGAAACCGGCCGGCTATCGTGCGTTGGAATCGGGTACTCGACGACGATGCCGCCAGTGGTGATGCGACCGATTCGATTGGCGAGAATGTCGGTGAACCACAATCCGTGGTCGGGGCCCCTGGTGATGTCGCCGGGTGAGCTGTCCCGAGAGAATCCGTGCGAGAACGTCGTGAATGCCCCGCCGGTCGTAATTCGTCCGATGCTGGCGCCGTAATAGTTCGCGAACCAAAGCGCACCGTCGGGCCCGACGGCGATGCCGATCGGGGCACTGTAGCGCTGCGGAATGGAATATTCGGTTAACACGCGGTTCGTCGTCAGGCGGCCGATCTTATCGCCTGCGAACTCGGTGAACCAGAGCGCTCCGTCCGGACCGGCAACGATTCGTCGCGGCCAGCTTGGGGGCGGTAACGACGCAACGGTAGCGCCGGCACCATCAACGGTCATCCGGCCGATGCTATCGTCGCGCTGATTCCCCGTAATCCAAAGCGCGCGATCGCGGCCGGTTGCGAGGTCCGACGGATGCACGACCGGCGACCGCATTTGGGTAATCGCACCACCGGTCGTAATTCGTCCGATCGTCGCGTTCCCGCTCTGGGTAAACCAGAGCGCTCCGTCCGGACCCACCGCGATCGCCGTGGGAAGACTGTCGCCGCCGGGAATCGGATATTTCGTAATCGTGCCGGCGGTCGTGATACGCCCGATGCTTCCGGAGAGGTCCGTAAACCACAGTGCGCCATCGGGTCCGGTGGTGATTCCGAGCGGATTGGGTGGCGCATCCGCGTTGCCCGCGCGAGCGACGGCTGCAAACGCCATAATAAGCCCGGTGGCCATCCCGCAAAGGGCCGCAGCCGCAATAAAACGCCTGCGCAGTGCGACGAACACGTGCCCCTTGGCCATGCCGCCTAGTTCGAACTTTCCCTCGGAACTTCCGCCGCGAACAAATGTGGCCGCAGCGGCGAATGACGCACAAAAGTCGCAGCTATAATCGAGGAGCGCCCGGCCGCCTCAACGAAGCACTGCCGAGTTGCTTTTAAAGGAGCTCATGCATGAAACGTACTGTTCTTTCACTATTTTGCGGGTTTGCAATCGCGGCGATGTCGATTGGCGCCGCAATTGCAAGCCCGCCGAATCTCACCGGTACGTGGACCGTTCAGCAATCCGGACTGAACGGCACCACGGAGTCCACCATCACGATAACTCAGTCGGGCAACGGCCTCGTCGGCACGAACGCTAAAAACGGAAACGGGTTCACCGGGGAGTTCGTCAGCGACACGCAGATCAACGGAAAGTGGCACGGTCCCGACGGCGCCGGTTGGCTCACGGTTTACGCCAGCGCGAACGGTCACAGCTTAAACGGCACGTGGGGCTACAACGGTCGCGCTGCCAACGGCTCGTTCGTCGCGAACAAGGTCCTACCGCCGTCGCCGATCACCGCTGCCGGTACGTGGCACGTAACCGGTGCGGGCGGCCCAACGAAATTCGTCGGAACGATGAAGTGCACGCAATCGGGCCCAACCGTCGTTTGCCACTCGAACGAGGTCACGATCAACGGCAAGTTCCGGACAAAAGATAAAGTCCGAGCGACCTGGAACGGCGGCGGCAAGTCGGGCTGGTTCTCGTTCTGGTTCAACGGCGACAACAACAGCTTCAACGGTATCTGGGGCAACGGCGCCGATTCGACGCCGCCGGTCGGTCGCGTCGTCGGCCAACGCTCGCTCGGCGGTTAAGCTCGAAGCGCGCGTTAGATTAGGGGATCCCGATCGGGCGAGCCAGTGGGCTCGCCCGATTTTTTGTTGCGTTTAATATGTCTTGATTTTGATGGTTAAATGAGGCTTTTGATAGAAGGTGCCGGCGGGGCGCCGGCGAGCGCACTCGAAGCTTTTCACATGATCGACACGCTACGACATCGTTTCCTCACGGCTGCTTTCGCTGCGTCCGCGATCGCCCTGCCGAAGCCCGCGGCGGCACAAGACGTTCAGATGTTTCGCAGCGACGCGGCGCATCTGGGCGTTTATGCGTCCGAGCCCTCCAAGCTCGACGGCGTCAAGTGGCGATTTCGCACCAAGGGAATGATCTTTTCTTCACCCAGCGTACTCGACGGCGTCGTGTATGTCGGAAGTACGGACGGCAATCTCTACGCGATCCGCGCAAGCGATGGTTCCCTCGTTTGGAAGTTTGCGACGAAGGGGCCGGTGAACTCGTCGCCGGCCGTATCGAACGGACTCGCGTTCGTCGCCAGCCTCGACGGAAGCGTCTATGCGGTCGACGCGAGCAGCGGACAGCTGCGATGGCGGTTCAAAACCGACGGGGAACGCCGCTTCACCGCGCCGGGTATCCATGGAATAATTCCTCGCACGGAGTTGATGCCGGATCCGTTTGACGTTTTTCTCTCCTCTCCAGTCCTTTCCGACGGCACCCTGTATATCGGAAGCGGCGACCACCACGTCTATGCGCTCGATGCGGCCACCGGGGTGCTGCGTTGGCGGTTCGCCACCGGCAACGTCGTGCACGCTTCGCCGGCAGTGTCGAACGGAATCGTCTACGTCGGAAGTTGGGATCGCTACTTTTACGCGCTCGATGCCAAATCGGGTGCCGTTCGCTGGAAGTTCCAGACGGGCGATGATCGGCAGATCTACAATCAGGTCGGCATTGCCGGTTCGGCGGCGGTGAGCCAGGGGCTCGTGTATTTTGGCTGCCGGGACAGCTTTTTTTACGCCCTCGACGCGCAGACCGGCACGCTCCGATGGAAGCAAGACCATCACGGAAGCTGGGTCGTCGCTTCTCCGGCAATCGCCGGCGATACGGTCTACTTCACGACTTCGGATGAAAAGGTATTCTGGGCGGTCGACGCCGCGACCGGCGCCAAGCGCTTTACGGTCCCGTACGGAGCGTTTGCGTTCTCGTCGCCGTCAGTTGCCGGCGGCCTTGCCTACTTTGGAACCTTCGACGGTCGCCTCTACGCCATCGATGCCCGCACGGGAGCGATCGTCGCACGCTTTTCAACCGATGCGTCGCTCGCCAACCTCCCCTCGCATCTCGATGCCAAAGGAAATCTGGACGTTGACGGTTTCTACTCCGATGGGACGTTCGAGGGCATCGTCGTCGGTTTGAACAAGATCTTCACGGTCGGTTCGATTGCCGGATCGGCGGCTCTCTCGGATGGCGTGCTCTTCATAGGAAGCACCGACGGAACGCTCTACGCCGTGGATTGATCGCGCCACTGATCGCGGGTGATGCCGTACACGTATATCGGCTGCCCAAAGCGATTTTCTTCGTTTCGCTTTAGCCTCACCATCCCGTTTCGTTCGGCAACCTTCACCGACGGCTCGTTCTGTACGACGATGAACGACACGACCCGGTCGACGTCGAGGTGTGCAAACGCCCAGTCCTTCGATGCTTTTGCCGCCTCGGTCGCGTAGCCCTGACCCCAGAATTCCGGCAACAGCATATACGCTACTTCCACGTCTTCGCGAGCGTCGACGTCGTCCCAGTGCAACAATCCGACGTGACCGATGTATCGCCCATCCGATTTCCGCTCGACCGCCAGCACCGAATAGCCGCGCTTTTCGTACGCCGCGAGCGCGTTGGAGAGCGCTCGTTTTGACTGCTCCCGGTCGAGGAGCTCTTGATAGAATCGCATGACCGACGGATCGCTCATCAAGCGGTGCATCAGATCGATATCGTCTTCACGATACTGGCGCATTTTCAGACGGTCGGTCTCGATGGGCCCGAATATTGGGCGTACGGACGGATTCACGATGCTCGTACTTACGAACGCGACCGTACGCTCCTTCTCCCATGCTTTTTGGTTTACGCAGTGGTTATCGTGGGTAACACTCGGCGCATGAACGAAACAACAAGGTCAGATTTTGAAACCGGAATCTACTACGACGCCGAGGCAGCGGAGTCACGTGTGAGGCGACTGCACGAGCTCGGTTACACCGACAAAGACATTAGCGTTATGATGCGCGACAAGGACAGGGCGAGCGCATTCGTCGAGCGCAGCGGCGGCCATGCCGCCGAAGGCGCGGTGACCGGCGGCGCAATCGGAGGCGGCCTCGGTGCGCTCGTTGCCGGCTTGATGGCGACCGGCAGTATTATGGCAATCGTCGGGACCGGTGGAGCGGCCGTGCCTCTGGTCGCCGGACCACTTGCCGCCGCGCTCACCGGCTTAGGCGCCGGAGCCGCGGCCGGCGGAATCGTCGGCGCGCTGGTGGGCGTGGGAATCCCAAAAGAAAAAGCCGTGGTTTACGACGAAGGGCTCGATCGCGGGGGGATCTTGCTTGGTGTAAACGCGCGACCGGAGAACCGCGACGAAGTTCGGAGCTTGTTCACGGATTAACGGCGTTCCTCACAGCGGTGCCGTGAGCTCTGAGTAGCGTTCGCGGACGCGCACCGCTTCGACGTGATCGTAGGCCCTCGACGCTTCGCGCGCGAGTTCCTCGAGCAGCTCGACCTCTTCGGGGTCGAGCTGCGCGCCATTGGCGTGCGCGCCGTAGAGGGTGAAGCAGACGAGTTCGTGCCGTACTGTCACCGGAACCGCCAGTGTATAGATGGCGGCGTTTTCGGAATCCAGATGCGAGCGCAAATCATCGAGCCACACGACCTTTTCGTCGGCCAACAGCATGCGCACGAGCAGATGATTTGCGTTAAAAGCAGCCGGAGCAACCGTCGTCTGGTGCGAAGTCGCCAGCCCTTCGAATCGCGCGCCGCCATCGGAACGCCGGTAGAGTGCCGCGGCCGCCAAATCCAATGCATCGGCCGGCACTTGCACGAGACCGTCAGCGATAGCGTCTTCGTCGGTCGCATAGGGCAGGGCCGACGCGGCGCGGCGCAGGTGTCGTTCGGCGAGGCGACGCCGTCGAAAGAAGACCGATTCCACGAATCTCTCGACGAGGCGATTGATGCGATCCAGCAGGAAGCCGATGGCGATCGTCACCAGCAGCTCCAGACCGATCGCGAACCGCCCGATAGCGACGACGCGCGAAAAAAACCAATCGAGAATCGAGATGAAAGCGATGACGCCGAGCGACAGGACGCCGTAGACCAGGGCGCGGTTAAGGACGAAGTTGACGTCGAGAACGCGCAGCCGGAAGACCGCGTATGCAATGCAGATGGGCATCAGCACGACCGCAAAGCCAATCACTTGACCCACCGCGAATGGGACGCCCGGGACGAAGTAGATCGCGTACGCGATAAACGATGCGATCGTTCCGATAGCCAGGAAACCCCACCGCTGACGATCGCTCGGCGTAGCCATTGCGACGTTCTTCGCCAAGACCATTGCCGCGAACGCGAAAGAGGCTAGCGGAATGACCACGCTCGGTATCACGTCCCACGCGGGCACCGCTTCCCCGGCGAAAAATATCCGCCACTCCACAATGTAGACCGCGTACGCGAGCGCCAGGAATGCCCACACGAACGGATCGACCCGCCGCCGCCATCCGAGAACGTCGCCGTTAGGAAAACGGAGCACGAACGGCAGCAGCGGCAAGACGCTCCACGGACCGAAGACCGTGCTCAAAACGAACGCCAGCGCGGTGTAGGCCGAAGGCGACAACACGTGCGCCCAGTACATGAACGCCGGACCCGTGCCGAAATAGCCCACCGCAAAAACATAGAACGACCACGACATGATCGACGGGCGCAGGAAGACCAGCAGGAAGGCGACCACGAGAAATACCGTCGGTGGGATGTAGGCCAGCACGCCGCCGATGCGCTGCCAAATACCGAAGGCCGGATTGGGCTGCGCCGTCAGGACGACCGTGCGCGCGACGCCGCCGCGCTCGAACGTCACGGTTTCGCGCTCGCCCGGATAGCCCGAGCGCAATCGCGATGAAATTTCGTAGTTGTCCCCCGCGCGCAGGCGGTCGCCGGCGCGAACCCCAGCTCGGTCCGCCGGCGAGCTCGGATCGACGCTCGCGACGATCGCGCTGCGGGCCGGAATCGTCGCACCAAACGTGCCCTCGCCCCAATTCTCCGCGAAGTCGACGTGTCCGATCGGCAGATAGTAAATCGCGACGACCAAGAGCGTTACGACGATCAAGAGCGCTCGCGAGATGTTCCGGCGCATACCGCTCTGTCTGCGGCGCCGAACCGCAGCACCCCTGTGCCCGTGTCATCCTGAGAGGACTCGCCGTGTCATCCTGAGCGGAGGCGCGCGTCATCCTGAGCGGAGCGAGCGAAGCGAGCGCAGTCGAAGGAGCGCAGTCGAAGGATCGTTGGAGGTTCAGTGGCGGTCGCGCTGAAATCGCTAGCCGATTTGCGTGTTGCTTTCGCGTTGCTAACGGTTGCTTTGCTTGAGGGATGTTCGTTTGCATCGAACGGGACGCCCTCCGGCCCGCTCGTACCGTCCGTCGCGCGACCAAACGCGGCGATGGCCGCGCGCGGCTCGGGCAAAATTAAACACGTCGTCATCATCATTCAAGAAAACCGCAGCTTCGACAACCTGTTCCAAGGATATCCCGGTGCCGACACCGTCACGCGCGGCAAGGACTCGAAGGGTCGCTGGATTCCGCTGCGGCCCGTCAGCTTGACATCGCAATACGTAATCGATCACTCGTCGGACGCAATGTTCGGCGACTGCAACGGAACCGGAAAACGGCCCGGCACGGATTGCCGGATGAACGGATTCGATACGGAATCGGTCGAGGGTGGTCCCATCAGACTCGCGCAGTACGCATACGTACCCCACGTTGAATCGAAACCATACTTCGACATGGCGCACGAGTGGGTCTTGTCCGATCGCACGTTTACGTCGCAGCTCGACGAGAGTTTCGTCGCCCATCAGTATCTCATTGCCGCCCAAGCGCATAGCAGCGTCAACGTCCCGACCGGTCTTTGGGGCTGCGGCGGCGGCAGGCAAGACCTCGTGCTGACGATCGCGCACGATCGTTCGTACGGTTCGTATCAGAAACCGTGCTTCGACTACCGCACGCTGGGCGACGAGCTCGATGCTGCTGGACGGCCTTGGCGATTTTACACGAGCGAATACGCCAGCCCGTCGGGAGGACCGGCGGGGTACTGGTCGGCCTACCAAGCAGTCCGCCATATCAAGCACGGACCGGACTGGGCGAAGGACGTCATCACCCCGCAGAGCGCCTTCATCACCGATGTTAAACGCGGCACCTTGAGCGCGGTCACCTGGATCACGCCGATATGTGACAACTCCGATCACACAGCCTGCGGTGGAGGCTACGGCCCGTCGTGGGTCGCATCGCTCGTCAACGCCGTTGGTAAGAGCGCGTTCTGGAAAACGACCGCCATCTTCGTGGTGTGGGACGATTGGGGCGGCTTGTACGATCACGTCTCCCCGCAATTGCGGGATTACGACGGGCTCGGTTTTCGCGTACCGCTGTTGGCGATATCGCCATATGCAAAAAGAAACTACGTCTCGCACGTCCAGTACGAGACCGCCGGCATCTTGACGTTTGCCGAAGACGTTTTTGGGCTGGGCCGCCTCGGTGACAGCGACGCGCGTGCCAATTCGCCGGCCGGAGATTGCTTCGATTTTATGCAACCGCCGCGAGCGTTCGTCCCGATCAAGGCACCGAAAGGTCCGTCGTTTTTCCTCCGACAGCGTAACGACTTCCGCGCCCCAGACTACCAGTAATGGCGTTGCGCCGCAATCGTTTCCAGCAGTTTACCCGGAGTCGAACTTCTTGAACGAACGCTCGTCGATCCGGCCTCCCGACGGTTATTCAGCAAGCAGCTTCGTGAAAGATAATCCCTAATGCGATCCGTTCGCCGGAGCGCACCGTCGCAACGCCGTGACGCACGCTCGCCTTGTACGTACCGCGGCTCCCGCGAACCGGCCTGTTGCGAACCGCAAAAAGCACGCCTTCCCCGCGAGCGAGCGACACGACCTCGACCCGTGACTGTTTGCGCGGACGCTGTTCCACCAAAACGAATTCACCACCCTCGAACTCGCGTTGCGGATCGCTCAGCAATACGGTCAGCTGAATCGGAAAGACGGCTTCGCCGTAAACGTCCTGGTGCAAGCAGTTGTAGTCGCCGGCGCTATAGCGCAAAATCAGCGGCGTCGGCCGCGCTTGTCCCCTCGCGCGGCAGTACTCGACCATTCGCGCCAGCGTCGGAGGAAACGCCGTCGTACCGAGCGTCGACGTCCACTCGTTCGCAACGCACGCGAGCCGCGGGTACATCGCCTCGCGGAGCGCTGCAACCGCCGGAGGCAACGGGTATTCGTAGTACTTATATTCACCGCTTCCAAATCCGTGACGCCCCATGATGACTCGCTTCCGGTAGAGCGTATCGTCGCTATACGCGTCGCCGAGAGATCGGCATTCGTTCGGATTCAAGAGTGGTCCGGTTAGCGCCATACCGCGCGAATCGAGGTCTGCTCGGATCCGCGTCCAGTCGAGAATTGCGACGCGCTGGGGAATCGAAGAGGCAGTCTGCGTGGCAACGACGGTCATCGGTACCAGCGTAGCTCGTCTGACCGGCGGACGCCCTCCGAATCTTGCGGAATCGCAGCCCTAAGCGCATCTTGAGCGCATCTATCGAGGGTCGAGCCGAGACCATTGCTTCCACCGTGCCGGCGCGGTACGATACACTTGTCAGCTCCGGAGGCAACGTCTATGGCACGTTCTTCCTTTTGCTTTGCAACGGTCTGTCTAGCATCAGTTTTGGCCGGCTGCAACCCGATCGCTTCGGTCCCCCCGCTCCGGCCATCCGGCGGTACGCAGGGCTCGGGGCTTTACGCGCCACGCGCGATTGCGGAAAGTCAAGCTCTCCAGACCCCTGTGCTGATCGGCGTTTCGTATGGGGGCGTGCTCAAGTATTATCCGATGAAGCCGCACGGCGGAGGCCGTCCGCAAAGGATCGGCAAGATCCCACATCTCGCCCGAGCGGCCGGCATGGTCGCGAATGCCGACGAACTCGCAATCGCGAGCCAGCGTCCGCCCGGCGTCGTGCTTTACAACCTCACGACGCAAGCTCAGTCGACCCTTCCCGATCCGAATGGAACGCCACTCGATATCGCCATCGATAAGAATGCGAACCTCTTCGTGTTGAACGTTCAAGATGACGATAAGGGGAACGTGACGATGTATCGCGCCAACTCGTCGAAGGCCATAGAACTCGTCTGCCAATATATCGGCTTCGGCGAGGCCATTGCGACCGACAACGAAGGTGACATCTTCGTCAACGGCTACCAGCAGACGTTCGCCGGCGTGGTGGAAATACCCAACGGGCCAGGGGGACCGCAACCCGGTAAGTGCCGGCGTTTAGATTTACGACCCGAGAACGGATACGTCGCCGGCGTTGCCGTCGACCCGAAAACCGACGATTTGATCGTGTTAGACGACCCGGACCTCTGTGCCGGTGGACAAGAGGGCCGCATGACGATCTATCCCAAGCCATATGCTAGGAACACGGCCCACGCCGTCGATCTCAACGGAAACTGCGTCGGCCAGATGCGACTCGATGCAACGTCACGGATCGTGTTTGCCTTTGACGAAACGGTGTCGGGCGGCACTTCCTACATCCTGCAGCGAGGGTATCCCGGCGGCCGTAACATGGGATCGTACCGCCGAGGTGATCTCAGCGGTATCACGACGATCCCCAACAGCCTTCCAAACTGAAGGTCTTTTTTACGGCCCCAGGGCGACCCCGGCTGGAGACGAGAGATACGATCCGGTGACGACCTGTTTTGGGTGCTGCGCGCCCTTGAGTGCGTCGAGCACGAAAACCGAGGGAGGACCGTTTAGCGACGTTCCGCTCGTAGAGTAGAGCAGCGAGCCGCGAACGGCGACGGCAACCGGATTTACTAGCGGCGGACCGTTCGACGCGATCGTGCGATCCGGATGGTCTTTGCCGTTAGCCGATGAGGAGTACGCGAGAACGTTCCCGTCACCGCTATTCGCCACGTAGAGCTCGCCGGTCACGTTCTGCAGCGCCATGCCCGCCGGCGAATTCTGCTCGCCGGAGCCGACGATCGCACGCATTAAGGTTGGATGCGTGGCCGGAGTTGCAAACTCGCTGACTTCGTTCGAGTCGGAAACGTACAGATTGCCCGACGCGTCGACGGTCACGCCGTTGATGTCGGGATGCCCGTCCGGCAGCGCGATCCGTTGGATCGTGTTTGCGAGCCCGTGAGCGCCCGGCGCGAAGACCGCCACGTAACCGTTGGAAAATCCACCGGCGTATTCGTACCCATCGCGATCGACCGCAACGCAGCTCGGAACGAACGGTAGCAGCAGCGTTCGAGACGGCTGCTGCGATCCCGTCGCACCCTTGCGATACACTTCGATCGACTCATTCTGTTCGTCGGTCACGAACAAGCTGCCGCTTCGACCGATCGCGATCGGTCCGGGATTGTACGGTAGCACGAGCGACGACCCGGCGGGAGTGACGAGCGTTCCGTCGGAGTTCCGCACGAAACGAAATACCGATTTTCCGTAGAAATCGCTAACGTAGAGAGCCGTCGCCGCGGTGTTTTCACTTTTCAGCGATTGCGCCGGAACGGACTGCGTGACGGCCGATCCCGCGCCCGAAGGAATCGTTCCTCCGCCTCCGCCGCCGCTGCAACTCGAGAGTGCGAGACCGGCAAGGGCAACGGTTACCTGCGTGTGAGCAACTGCGCGCGGTTGAAACATGTTCGCCTCCAAGGTCGAAGCAGCATTTGTGAAGCAACGACGGCGACGATTATTGCTCGCATACGCGTTCCCTTGGTGCCGGGTGCTCGGTTGACCCCTGTGCCCCGCCTCGTGCCGGGCTGCTGCAGGAAACCGACGCAGCATCCGCGGTATGAGCCCGCATGAAGGCTTCGCGTATTGCCGCGGCTGCTTGCGTCGCTATCCTCATAGCCGCAGGCTGCTCGGCGCGCCCCGGAGCCCCCGCGTACCAGTCGGGCTTCACGCCCGTGTCGTCGTCAGCGCAAAACGTTGCGCGCACGGCATCCGAGCCGCCGTACATCAAACACGTCGTGATCGTGGTCCAAGAGAACCGAAGCTTCGACAATTTCTTCGCGACGTTCCCCGGTGCCGACGGCGCAACCACCGGAAAAACGCACGACGGGAAAACCGTGAAGCTCAAGAAGGCCAAACTCACGGACAAGCTCGACATCACCCACCAATGGGCGACCTTCGTTAAGGAATACGACGGCGGCAAGATGGATGGTTTCGACCTTATCCATTTCGGGAGTGGCAACGGACCGCCGGCGGGGCTTTTCCCGTATCAGTACGTCGATCCGGCACAGATCCAGCCGTATTGGGCGATGGCGCAGCAGTACGTGCTCGCCGATCACATGTTCGAGCGGCAAAGCAGCGGCAGCTTCGTCGGGCATCAGGATCTCATCGCGGGCGGAACACCGGTCGCGCCGGGCCAGAGCTTAGTTGACGACCCGACTCGAGAGCCGTGGGGATGCGACGCTCCCGATGGGACCAAGACCTCCCTGTTGGCCACCGGGCGCCAGTTCCTAAAGTTTCAAGGCCCGTTCCCCTGTCTCGACTATCGCACCATGCGCGACACCCTCGACGCCAAGGGCGTATCGTGGAAGTATTACGCACCGCCATTTACGTATCCGAGCGGTGGCTGGCTCTGGACCGCCTTCGACGCGATCCGTGCCGTTCGGTATGGCCCGGAATGGCAAGCCAACGTGCTATCTCCCCAAACGAAGGTCCTCACCGATATCGCCGCTCACAAACTGGCGGCGGTGTCGTGGGTAATTCCAGACAAGCTCGACTCTGACCATCCCGGGACCGGCTCGAACCGCGGCCCATCGTGGGTCGCGCAGATCGTCAACGCGATCGGAAAGACGAGCGCTTGGAAGTCTACGGCGATCGTCGTCGTGTGGGACGATTGGGGCGGATTTTACGATCACGTTGCGCCGCCTCAGCTCGATTACCAGGGCCTGGGTTTCCGGGTTCCGATGCTCGTCATCTCGCCGTACGCGCGTCAGGGCTACATCTCGCATACCCGGTACGAGTTCGGCAGCATTCTGAGGTTCGTGGAAGATAACTGGGGTCTCCAACGGCTAGGCACGAGCGATAAGCGCGCGGCGTCGATTGGGGACGTTTTCGACTTCACGAAGCCGCCGCGACCGTTCAAACCGATTCCCGCAACGTATCCGCTTTCGTATTTCTTGACGCGGGCTCCGTCGTATCAACCCGTCGATTCGCAATAGCGAGTCGCGCAGAAACGTCCGAACACCCGGAAACGTTATCGGTCCGAGAGGGAGCGTCGCAAGGGATGATAAGGGGGCCCTTGGGACGCCCTCGCTCACCGGTAACAACGGATCGATAATTCCGTATCCATCGCCGTTGAGCCCGCGAAGCTGCGCATACGCAACTCCCGCATCCGGCGACGATCATCGTCATCACTAAAGCTCCAGCCGTGCTCTGCCTAGCGGAACCCTCGGAGAGCGGCGAGAATGATTCGCTCGCCTGAAGGAGATCGTTCATTATGCGTACGCATCATTTTGCCTTGCTCGGATTTCTCGCCTTCGCGTCCGGTCTCGCCGGGTGTTCCGGTGCTCCCGCATCGAGCCCGCTGCCCGAGAACGGTTCCGCCCCAGCGGGCCGTACCAACGCGCACGACGCAAGCAGCCCTATCCGGCACGTCGTCATCATGATTCAAGAAAACCGCAGCTTCGGATAATTTGTTCGCGACGTTTCCCGGTGCCGACGGCGCTACGTATGGATACTACCTGAAGAAAATTTCGCCGGGCCACTACAAGCGCACGCAGGTTCCGCTCAAAGAACAGACGCTCGCCGGGCTCGACGTGAACCACGCCCGAAAAGACTACCTCGGCGATTACGACAACGGCGGCATGGACGGGTTCAATTTAGAAGGCATCAACGGAAACAATCCGGCGGGTAAATACCCGTACCAGTACGTCAACCCCGCACAGATTCAGCCATATTGGACGTTGGCTCAGCAATACGCGCTCGCCGACGAAATGTTCCAAACGCAAGGCAGCGGCAGCTTCACCGCGCATCAGGATCTGATCGCCGGCGCTACCGCGCTGACGTACAACAGCATCACCGGCAGCCTCGTCGACTATCCGTCGAATTCGGTCAACTGGGGATGTGCGGCGAACCCCGCCACTGCCACGTCGATGTTAACCCCCGCCGGCCAATATCTCACGGGTCAAGGGCCGTTCCCATGCTTAACGTACCCGAGCGGCACGATGCGCGATCTGCTCGACGCCAAGGGCGTTTCGTGGAAATATTATACGCCGAAATACAAGAACGATACGTCGGGCGCGCTTTGGGACGCGTTCGCCGCTATTGACGCCGTGTATCACGGCCCTGAGTGGAACACCAACGTTTCCATGCCGGAAACGAACGTCTTTACCGATATTTCCAACTCGCAGCTGCCGGCGGTGTCGTGGGTGATTCCCGATCAGGTGAACTCCGACCATCCGCACTCGCTCAGCGGCAAGTACTCGGGACCCGCGTGGGTAGCCTCGGTCGTTAATGCAATCGGCACGAGCAGCTATTGGAACTCCACCGCCATCGTCGTCGTGTGGGACGACTGGGGTGGTTTCTACGACCATCGGCCGCCGCCGTTCTTCGACCAGGCCGGCGGGTTAGGCTTCCGCGTTCCCATGCTGGTGGTGTCGCCGTACGTCCCGGCCGGGACGATCGCCAACACTCAGTACGAGTTCGGCAGCATTCTCAAGTTCGTCGAAGGGACGTTTCGGCTTGGTTCGCTCGGAACGACCGACGCCCGCGCGACCTCGATTGCCAACATCTTTAACTTCAAGTTGAAGCCAAGGATCTTTCACGTCATCCAGGCGGAACGCTCCCGCGCGTATTTCATGCACGAGCCCCCCTCCAACCAGCCCGTCGACACGGAATAACTGGAACACGCATTTACCGCACCGACGTACCGCTACGTCGGTGCGGTAAATGCATATACGTAGGGGTGGGATTTCCAAAAAGAAACGGGCCCGCCGGAGCGGGCCCGTGCCAGATGATTCCCGATACGAGAGTCGAGAGGCTTCTAGCCGCCGCTCTTATCGGGGCTAACTGCCGAACCGATCGGCTGCACGTAGGCAGCGGGATAGTTCAACGTCGGTGCGCCGCCGGCCGGGAAGGCGAAGCGGTTGGCGCTGAGGAGAACGGCATCCGGTCCTACGAGACCTGGGCCCTTGATAACGGCCTGGACGATGTCGCAGAAGTCGGAGCCCTGCGTGCACTCCGTCACGGTCGAGCCTACGGTGTTGCCGCCGTCGTCAAGTTGGTAGAACGTCGGAGCGCTGAAGGTGTCTTGGTCGCCTTCGACCATCCACTTCACCGCGCCCGACCACTGCGTCGTACCCGGGAAGAGGATTCCCGAGGTCGGGAGCAGATGGAACACGCCGCTCGAGAACGTGTCGAGCTGGAAGCCGACCGTGGAGTTCGAGCCCGACAGCCACAGGGTGCCCGTGCCGGCTTCGTAGCCGACGAAGTACACGCGGCTCATGTTATTCGGGAAGTACGTGTTGGTGATCGCGCCACCGCTGGCGATCGAGATGCTGCCCGGGCCGCCGCTCGTGTCGATGATGTTCGAGATGGCGAGGTTGCCGGTAGAACGATCGAACGCGCAGCCTACCGGGAACTGACCCGGGTCGGCGATCGTCGAGATATAGGTACCGCTGTGCGAGTACTCGTCGACCGTCGACATACCGGTATTGGCGAAGTAGAAGTTGCCGCTCTTGTCGGAGCAGGCGCCTTGAACTTCGGACCAGCCTTCGGGCGGCGGGTTGAGCGATCCCATCGCTGCGCCGGAGTTGTAGTCGAACAGGTACACGGCGCCGGTGAAGCTCGATCCGCCGAACGCGTCGGTCACGGCGAGGGTCTTCTGGAGGCCGCAGCAGTTCGGCTTAACGCGTGCCATGTCTTTGATTTTGCGCTGGAGGTTGGGCTTCACGCTCTTGGGCGTGACGAGCGTCATCGACAGGTCAACCTTATGGTTGCCACCCATCGTCTGATGAACGCCGCTTGGCGTCATTGCGCCGCCCGGGGCGAGCTGCGACCCGCCGCTGCTGGTACAGCCGGCGAGAAGAGCAACGGCCGCGGATACGCCGATGACGTACTTGGCCGAGTTGGAAATCTTCATTGATGAATTTCCCTTTTCTTTCATGAAAGTGTGAAAAGTTGTTCAGTTTGATCGGGAATCTGCGAAGATAACCCTGGTCCACACCTGGGGGATAGCTACAATGCGAGCCGAGGCAAGCGTTACCTGCAGCTAGGTCCGTATTTTTGTAAAGGTAGTGTAAAGGAGACCCCGGGATTTTGAGCGCGTCGCGTCGTAGCGGTGAGTGCCGTTTTTCACCCCACCAAGGAGTCGCCATGGCATCGATTCGGCAAGTAGGCCGATGGCTCGTCCTCATTGCCGTGACGGGGTCCGCCGCTTGCGGCGGAGGCGGTGGAGGCCCGCAGCAAGCCGGGCTGCCGGTTACCGGCGCGTCTTCATACGGTGCCATCGCTCGCGGCAAAGCCGGCGGGAAGATCGCGCACGTCGTCATCATCATTCAAGAGAACCGCAGCTTCGACAATCTGTTTCAGGGCTACCCTGGAGCCGACACCCGGTCGTACGGCTACACGAGCACCGGGCAGAAGGTACAGCTGGTCCCAGTCAGTCTCGATAGCGGCTGGGATGTCGATCACGGCTCGAAGGCCTTCTTCGCCGCCTGCGACGGTCAGGGAAGCTTCCCCGGCACCAACTGCAAGATGGACGGCTTCGACAAGGAATTCGCGACGTGCGAGGTCCCGCCCGGGCCGAAGTGTCCGAACAAGACGCCGCAGTACGCGTACGTGCCGCAAGCCGAAACGAAGCCGTACTTCGCCATGGCGAAGCAATACGTGCTGGCCGATCGGATGTTCCCTTCAAATTTCGACGGCAGCTTCGTCTCGCATCAGTACCTCATTGCCGGTCAGTCGAGCTCTGCAGTCGACTATCCGCTGACGTATTGGGGCTGCGACGGCGGCTCGAAAGATACCGTCGGGACGATCACGCAGCAGCGTACCTACGGCAGCCAGGTTCAAGCCTGCTTCGATAATTCGACGCTTGGTGACGAGCTGGACGCCGCCGGCGTCTCATGGAAGTACTACACGGCCGGCATTAGCGGCGATGGAGAGCTTTGGAACGCGTATCAGGCCATCAAGCACATTCGCTACGGCACGGACTGGAAAACGCACGTCGTCGACCCGCAGACGAAGTTCTTTAAAGATGTGCGTAACGGGAAATTGCCTGCGGTGAGCTGGGTAACGCCGACCTGCGAAAACTCCGATCATGCCAGCTGTACCACCGGTCACGGACCGTCGTGGGTTGCGTCGCTCGTAAACGCGGTCGGGAAGTCGCCGTACTGGGATACGACCGCGATTTTCGTGATGTGGGACGATTTCGGCGGCTGGTACGATCACGTCGCACCCGCAATGGTCGACTACGACGGGCTCGGCATCCGAGTACCCCTACTGATAATCTCGCCGTACGCCAAGAAGAACTACGTTACGCACGTGCACTACGAACACGGGAGCCTCTTAAAATTCGTCGAGAATCAGTTCGGGCTCGCGAGGCTCGCGGCCAGCGACGCACGCGCGACCTCTCCGGAAAGCGATTGTTTCGATTTCTCGCAGCCGCCGCGTTCGTTCGTGACGATCCCGAGCAAGCTCAAGCCAGCCGACTTCGAGCGCCAGCCGCTCGATCCGCGCCCACTCGACAATGAATAGCCGCGCAATGCGAGGACACGTCATGAAAACTCTCTCGGGCATCCTGCGAACCATCGTCGCCGCCGCGATCGGACTCTCTCTTTCGGCGTGCGGCGGAAACGCCGGCAGCGCCGCCGGCGCCGGATTTCCCATTACGTCTCCGGCGTTGCCGTCGAACGTCCTCGACAACGTTCGGTACAAGCCCAGCGGCAAAATTAAACACGTCGTCATCATCGTGCAGGAGAACCGCAGCTTCGACAATCTCTTCCAGGGTTTTCCCGGCGCCGACGTCCAGTCGTACGGGTACACGAGCACCGGAGAAAAAGTCACGCTGCAGCCGGTTCCGATCGGCATAAGGTGGGACGTCGATCACCGGTCCGCCGCCTACTACGAGGCCTGCGACGGACAGGGCAGCATTCCGGGAACCAACTGCAAGATGGACGGCTTCGATAAGGAAGCCGTGAGCTGCAATGTGAATCCGTCCTGCCCCAATAAGCACCCTCAATACAGCTACGCACCGGCGAGCGAAACGAAGCCCTACGTTGCGATGGCGAAGCAATACGTGCTGGGCGACAAGATGTTCACGTCCAACTTCGACGCGAGCAGTTTCGTCTCGCATCAATACATCATCGCGGCTCAGGCGAACTCGACGATCGACTATCCGGTGTCCGGAACGTGGGGCTGCGACGGCGGACCGCAGGATACCATTTGGACGATCACGCAGCAACGAGCGCTGAACGCCAAAATCCAGGTATGCTTCGACAATACCACGCTCGGCGACGAGCTCGACAAAGCCGGTATCTCCTGGGCGTATTACACCTCGCAGTACGACTACGCGCTCGGCGGGATTTGGAACGCCTACCAGGCCATCAAACACATTCGTTACGGACCGGATTGGAAAAAGAACGTCATCACGCCGCAGACTCGATTCTTCAAAGACGTTTCCAACGGAAAACTGCCGGCCGTGAGTTGGGTAACGCCGGTGTGTAAGAACTCCGACCACGGCACCTGCGATACGAACAACGGGCCGCACTGGGTCGCATCGTTGGTGAACGCGGTGGGGGAATCGCAGTATTGGGATTCGACCGCGATCTTCATCTTCTGGGACGACTATGGCGGGTGGTACGATCACGTCGCACCACCGTTCGTCGACTACGACGGACTCGGCATTCGCGTTCCGCTGATCGTCGTTTCGCCGTACGCCAAGCAAGGTTGGGTTTCACACGTTCAGTACGAGCACGGCAGCATCGTGAAGTTCGTCGAAGACCAGTTCGGCCTGGCGCGTCTGTCTGCCAGCGACCGGCGCGCGACGTCGCCGGAAAAGGACTCCTTCGACTTCTCTGCGCAGCCGCGCGCGTTCGTCCCGATTCCCACGCGGCTCAAACCCGCCGACTTCGAGCGCGAACCCCCCGACTTACGCCCGCTCGATAACGAATAGCGCCGCCGACGCTCGATGCGAAGTATCCTCGCCGCCGGCCGAACGTTTACCCTGGTAACGTGGGCGCTGTGGCTGAGCGCCTGCTCCGGACTTGGCGGGCCGCCGTCGGCGGCGAACCTTCATGCTAACCGGTTGCGTCATGCCGGCGGCAAGATTTCGCACGTCGTCATCATCATTCAAGAAAACCGCAGCGTCGACGATCTCTTCCAAGGTTTTCGCGGCGCCGACACGCAGTCGTACGGCTACACCAGTGCCGGAAAGAGAGTGTCCCTCGCCCCGATCGGTCTCGACGCCGGCTGGGACATCAAGCACAGTTCGCAAGAGTTCTTCGACGCGTGCGATGGGCAAGGAACCTACCCAGGCACGAATTGCAAGATGGACGGCTTCGACAAGGAGTTGGTCAGCTGTGGCCGCCCCATCGGCGGCCCGCGTTGCCCTAACGCCAACCCGCAATACGGCTACGTTCCTAAGAACGAGACGAAGCCGTATTTTGCCATGGCCGCACAATATGTGTTGGCCGACGAAATGTTTGCCTCGAACTTCGACGGCAGCAGCTTCGTTTCGCATCAGTATGCCATCGCCGGTCAGGCGAGCTCCAGCGTGGACTTTCCGTCGACCCCGACATGGGGCTGCGACGGCGGTCCCAAAGACACCATCGGCACGCTGACGCAACAGCGGACGTATGGAAGCAAGATTCAAGCGTGTTTCGAAAGTCAAACCCTCGGCGACGAACTCGATACCGCCGGCATCTCCTGGCACTACTATACGTCGAGTCTCGCGAACGGGCAGGGCAGTATGTGGAGCGCGTACCAGGCCATCAAACACATTCGCTACGGGCCCGACTGGAAAACGAACGTCATTTCCCCGCAGACGCGCTTCTTCAAGGACGTTGCTCGCGGCGCGCTGCCCGCGGTCAGTTGGATTACCCCGACCTGCGGCAATTCCGATCACTCCGGCTGCGGCTCCAACCGCGGACCCCACTGGGTTGCCTCGCTCGTGAACGCCGTCGGCAACTCCCCGTATTGGGATTCCACCGCCATCTTCGTCTTCTGGGACGACTACGGCGGCTGGTACGACCACGTCCCGCCGCCGCTCGCCGACTACGACGGGCTCGGTATCCGCGTCCCGTTGCTCGTGATCTCGCCGTACGCAAAAAAAGGCTACGTCTCCCACGTTCAATACGAGCACGGCAGCATTCTCAAATTCGTTGAGGATCAGTTTGGGTTGCCGCGGCTGGCCGCCACCGACGTACGCGCCAGTTCGCCGGAAAAGGATTGTTTCGATTTTTCTCAACGGCCGCGCTCGTTCGTTCCGATACCCGAAAAGCTCAAGCCGGCCGATTTCGAAAGCGAGCCCTTCGATGGCCGTCCAACCGACGATGAATAGACTCGCCGCCGCGGCGTTGGCCTTGTCTCTATCGGCTTGCGCCGGAGTTAGCGGCGGAATAGCGCCCGTGGGGACGACGAGCGCAAACGCCACGCAGCGCGCCGGCGACGCGGGCACAAATCGTCGCGGTGCGAGCGGCAAGATATCGCACGTCGTTATCATCGTTCAAGAAAACCGCAGCTTCGACAATCTTTTCCAAGGCTTTCCCGGTGCGGACGTGCAGTCGTTCGGCTACACCAGCACGGGCCAAAAACTCGCACTCGCGCCGTTCGGTCTGGAAGCTCCGTGGGACATCGATCACGACTCGAAGAGCTATTTCGCCGCCTGCGACGGTCAAGGAAGCCTGCCGGGTACCGGCTGCAAGATGGACGGCTTCGACAAGGAGGCGATGAGCTGCGGAAAAGGCGGCGGTCCCTCGAAGTGCCCAAAGCCGGATTCTCAGTACGGTTACGTGCCGAAGAGCGAAACCAAGCCGTACTTTGCCATGGCCAAACAATACGTGCTGGCCGACCGGATGTTCGCGTCGAACTTCGACGCGAGCAGTTTCGTTTCGCACCAATATATCATCGCGGGTCAGTCGAGCTCCGCCGTAGACTTTCCCTCGGGGTTGTGGGGTTGCGGGGGCGGCCCGCACGACGTTCTTCCAACGGTGACGGCGCAACGAACCTATGGCCACGACATCTCACCGTGCCTCGACAACAACACTCTCGGCGACGAGCTCGACGCGACCGGAGTTTCGTGGCACTACTACACGTCGAGCGTGAACGATCCGGCAAGCGGTATCTGGAGCGCCTACCAAGCAATCGATCACATCCGTAACGGTCCCGATTGGAATACGGACGTCGTCAGTCCGCAGACGCGTTTTTTCAAAGACGTCAGCGCAGGGAAACTGCCCGCGGTTAGCTGGGTGACGCCGAGCTGCGCGAACTCCGACCACGCCAGCTGCGATTCCAATCACGGACCGCATTGGGTCGCTTCGCTGGTTAATGCCGTCGGCAAGTCGCAGTATTGGAAGTCGACGGCGATCTTCGTCTTTTGGGACGACTACGGCGGCTGGTACGATCACGTTCCGCCGCCGCTCGAGGATTACGACGGCCTCGGAATTCGCGTCCCCCTGATCGTGGTTTCCGCCTACGCGAAGCAAGGTTACGTTTCTCACGTGCAATACGAGCACGGCAGCATACTTCGCTTCGTCGAGGACCAGTTTGGGCTCGCACGCCTTGCCGCTACCGACGCGCGCGCAAGCTCTCCGGCAAACGATTGCTTCGACTTCTCGAAGCCGCCGCGCTCCTTCAATCCGATACCCGCACGTCTCACACGAACCGATTTCGAGCGCGAGCCGCTCGATCCGCGTGCTCCCGACAGTCGTTAAGTCGAGAATGACTGCGGTCACCAAAATGCATATTCATTTGTCGCGTGGAAGGTTTTGCTCGTGAGGTCTTTGCGTACGCTTGCATCCGCCGCGATCGCCGCCGCGTTCGCGCTTGCCGGTTGCTCGAATGGCGGGGCGGGCGCGGCTTTCGCGCCGGCGGGCGAGACGCCGGCCACCCGCGCGAATGGCAGCAGCGGCTCGATCAAACACATCGTCCTGATCGTTCAAGAGAATCGCAGCTTCGACAATCTCTTCGCGACGTTTCCCGGCGCCGACGGCGCGACGAGCGGGAAGAACTCCAAGGGCCAGATCGTTCCGCTCGCCAAAGTCAATCTCGCCGGCGCACTCGACATCAACCATTCGTATAAACAGTTTTGGGCCGCGTACGACAACGGCAAGATGGATGGTTTTAACCTCGAGGGCATCAACGGCAACAATCAAGCCGGCAACTACCCGTATCAGTACGTGAACCCCTCGAAGATCAAACCGTACTGGGCGTTGGCGCAACAGTACGGTCTCGCCGATCATTTGTTTCAAACCCAAGGTAGCGGCAGTTTTACGGCCCATCAAGATCTCATCGCAGGCACGACGGCGGGCACGTTCGGCAGCCTCACGGGAAGTCTCATCGACTATCCGTGGCAGGATTGGACCAGTTGGGGCTGCGACGCGCCGAAAGGCACGACGACGCCCATCACGCAGTGGAACGGCAGCTATCCGATTCCGATCGATACGTCCGGGCCGTTTCCGTGCCTGACCTACCCCACCGGCACGCTGCGGGATCTCCTCGACAAGAAGGGCGTGTCGTGGAAGTATTATGCGCCGAAATATGTTAGCGCCACTGCCGGGGCGCTTTGGAATGCGTTTGCGGCCATCGACGCGGTCCGACACGGCTCCGAATGGAATACGAACGTCTCGATGCCCGAAAAAAACGTGATCGCCGACATCAAGAACGGAAAGTTGCCCGCGATGTCGTGGGTCATTCCGGACCAACCGCACTCCGATCATCCCAACGGTAAAGGCACTCCCGACTACGGGCCGTCGTGGGTTGCGCAAATCGCCAACGCGGTCGGCGGCAGCTCGTACTGGAACTCCACCGCGATCATCATCGTCTGGGACGACTGGGGCGGATTCTACGACCACGAGCCCCCGCCGTTCTTGGATCGTGCCGGCGGTCTGGGATTCCGCGTCCCCATGATCGTCGTTTCCCCTTACGTCGCCGCCGGAACGATCTCGCACACCCAGTACGAGTTCGGTAGCATCTTGAAGTTCATCGAAGGCACGTTCGGCCTGGGCTCTCTCGGAACGACCGACCAGCGCGCGACATCGATCGGGAACATGTTTAGTTTCAAGCAGAAACCGCGCGCGTTCGCGCCGATTCCGGCAGAACGCTCGCTGAACCAAATCATGCACGAGCCCGAATCGAACCTACCCATCGACAGCGAGTAAGTTGGCCTGTGTCATCCTGAGCGGAGCCGCGCTAACTGTGTCATCCTGAGCGGAGCGCCGCAGGCGCGCAGTCGAAGGACGAAGGACCTTCGCCTTACCAAAGCCGCGTCGCTACCCTTTGGCCTGGTGGAGCACGACGGAATTGCCGTCGGGATCGTGCAGGATCGAAATAAAACAGACCGGCGTTTCGAACGGGTCGGTGGACTCGACGCCGCGCCGGGCGAGTTCCGCGCGTGCCGCCGCCATGTCGTCCACTTCGATCGCTAGCGACTGCGCCGTGCCCGGCTTACCGACTTGCTCGAAGTTACCAAGCCCAAACGTCACGCCGGCGACGTCGAACTCGACCCAAGAGTCCCCATCTATGCCGCTCTTCTCGAATCCAAGAACGTCGCGATAGAATGCGACCGCGCGTTGCAGATCGGCAACCGGATACATTACGAACGCAATGTGCTTCGCGGTCATCTTCTTTACGATTTCCTCCGTCGACGCTGGTTTTGCGACGCGCCGGGGATATCCGTCGACCGGCGGCCGGCTTGGCAGCCAGGTGAGAGGCTGCTTGCGCCGAAGAGCAGGGCGTCAAAAACGAAGAACACGCGTCAATAGAGGTGATTGGACGATGAACCACCGTTTTACTTTCCTTTGTGCTCAGATCGCACGCCGGGCGCTACCGCTCGGCGCAATCATGGCAATGGCGGCTTGCGCATCCGGCGGCCCGACGTCGCCGGCCGGCGCCGGCTTACCACCAGGCAGCGTGACGACGGACGGCATGCATCCGAGCGTGCCCGTCCAGATCGGCTCCGGATTCAAACTTCCTCGCGGCGTCGCCGTCGACGCGAGCGGAAATGTGTTCGTGGCCGACGGCGGAAACGGCGACCTTAAGAAAGTGACGCCGAACGGCGTTATCACCACGATCGCCAGCGAGCTCAAGCTGCCATATGGCGTGGCCGTCGACTCGAACGACGACGTCTACGTCGGTTGCGCGCTGATGCGCGTCGCGCCGGTCCGGATGTATCCGCCGAAGGGCGGGTACGTCAAGATCGGAAGGGGGTTCTATTTGCCGCAAGGCGTTGCCCTCGACGGCCATGGCGACGTCTTCGTCGCCGACACCGGCAACAATTTCAGCCAAGAAAATCAAAGCCAACGGGCAGATCATAAGGATCGGCAAAGTGCTCAACGCTCCGGCCGGCATCGCCGTCGATGCGCTGAACAACGTTTACGTTTCCAACTCGTTTTCGAACGCCGTCGAAAAAGTAACGCCGGCGGGTGTGACGACGGTCATCGGGTCGGGATTCAACCATCCGGCGGGTCTCGCGGTGGACCCCGCCGGCAACCTTTACGTGGCCGACTCGGGGAACGATGCGATCAAGAAGGTCACGCCCGACGGCCAGATCGTCACACTCGGCTCCGGATTTCATAATCCGGAGGGCGTCGCGCTGGATTTGCACGGCTACGTCTACGTCGCCGACACCTATAACAACGCCGTCAAGCGGTTCAGGCTTTAGGACGCGACGAAGCGCCGGCAGGCACACGCCGCGCCGGCGCGCCGCGGTAGTTCGGCGGCGCGGTCGGGCGCCGGGCCGCCTTCGTACACGACGCGCCCGCCGGCAACCGTCATGTCGATCTGCGTTGTTAATACGTCGGCCGGAGCGATCGTTCGCAAGTCGGAGCTCAGCACGACGAGATCCGCAAGCTTGCCGGCATCGAGTGTGCCGAGCCGGTCTTCCATGAACGCGGCATAGGCGGCATTTCGCGTGTAACCGGCCACGGCTTCCTCGAACGTCAACCGCTGTTTGGGAAACCATCCGCCCTTCGGATCGCCGTGGGGATCCTCGCGAGTCAGTGCGGAATAGATGCCGACGAGCGGATCGATGGTCACCACCGGCCAGTCGCTCCCATGCACCATGACCGCGCCCGCGTCAACGATGTCGCGCCAGACGAATCCTTCGGGCCAGCGTGCCGCTCCGAGATGGCGATCCCACGTGTCGCTGCCATCCGGAGCGGGACAGCAGAAATGATAGGGCTGCATCGACGCGATGACTCCGAGCTGCGCGAAACGCGGCACGTCTTTCGGATCGCACACTTCGATGTGCTCGATGCGCCAGCGCCGGTCGCGCATGCCGTTGGCAGCCACCACCGCTGCATATCCGTCGAGGGTCGCGCGCACGGCGCCGTCGCCGATGGCGTGCGTCATGACGACGAAATCCCGGCGATCGAGCTCGACGAGCATCGCCGCATACCGGTCCGCGAGATAGTACGGCTCGCCGCGCACCGTGGTGCCCGCATAGGGCGCGAGCATGTCGGCCGTGTACGTTTCCACGACGCCGTCCATGAAGAACTTGACGATTCCGGCGCGCACCCAGTCGCCCGCGTATCGAGCGCGGGCGGTTTCAAATGCGTCGAGCTCCCCCGGCGACAGCGTGTGCCGCGTGCCGGCGCCGGCGGAGTACGACGTCGTAGTGCGCACCGTCAAAAGTCCGCGCTCGTGCAAGGTCGCGTACAATTCCATTTCGTCGAGATCGCCGCTGGCGTTAATTACGCTCGTTACGCCGCGAGCGTTGGCCGCTCGCATTCCACCTTCCAACGCCGACGTGACGGCCGCGTGCGACGGCAATGGAATTACGCGACGCACCAGGTGTTGCGCGCCTTCTTTGAAGACGCCGGTCGGCTCGCCGGTCGTGCAATCGCGCACGATCGTCCCGAGCACGACGCCGTTCTGCACGGGATCAGGCGTGGCGCGTGTCACTCCGGCGAGCGCCAGCGCTCTGGAGTTCACCCATAGTGAGTGGCCGTCGAACGCATCCAATGCGACCGGCCGGTTCGGCACGACCGCATCGAGCAGTTCCTTGGCCGGCAGGCCGCTAGGCGGAAACGCGTCATACTGCCAGTTGCCGCCGAGAATCCAGGTTTCGCCCGGATGCGAACGCGCGTAGGCCGCAATTCGCCTTCGCACTTCGGCGGGCGTCATCGCGTCGTCTAGGGCCACTTGCGAACGCGCCAGGCTCCCGCTGACGAAGTGCGTGTGGGTGTCGATGATTCCCGGCAGAACCATTCTGCCGTGTAGCTCCACGACGCGCGTCGCCGCTCCGACGTAACCGTCGACGGTTGCGCGCGAGCCGACGGCAAGAATGCGATTTCCGCCGACCGCGATCGCTTCGACGACTCGCCCGTCCTTTCGGCCGGTGTAGACGATCCCTCCGCGCAGTACGATATCCGCGCGCTCCAGATTCGCGAATGCGCGCAACGGAAGCGCGGCGGTCGCCGCGCCGAGCGCGCCCAGCAGCGTTCGACGTTTCACATCGTCAGAGTCGCAAGTTGAGGTCGAAGGTAAGCTGGAACGGCTGCTTCACGGCCGTGTATCCGACTTCGTTTTGGTTCGACCAAGGGCCGTACGGGTAGCGCAGCTGGATCGGCGCCGTTTGCAAGAAGTTGCCCCCGGGCGCCACGATGTTCGACGGAAGGTTCGAGTACATGCAGATGTTCGAATCGTCCCACGCGTAGCCGCGCTGGAAGCACTCGTTGTAGAGATTCGACGCGGTCATCGTCACCGTCGCGCGTGCGCTGAGTTCGTAACTGGCCTGCAGGTTCAGGGTCAGCTGCCACGGTTGGCGTAACGCCCCGAGCGTGTCGAACTGATGCGTGTACGGATCTGGTATGAAGATCACTCCGGGCGCGATGGTCGTACCCGCCGCGTTTTTGTACGAACCGCTGCAGCTCGCGCCGGGAGCCACCGGATTGAGCGCGGGGTTTTGCGTGCACGACTGCGGTACGTAGCCGGGCCAGACGAGCGGCGAGCCGTACGACGATCCGGAACTGTACGTAAGGTTCGGCGTAACGGTAAAGCGGTTATGCTTGTAGTTCAAAACCAGCGTCGCCACGTTCGGCACGGCAAAGCCGTTGGCAGAACTGAACGCCGTTGGAATGACGTCGTACGTCGTAAACCAGGCGTTCCGATCGATCAGCGGCTGCAGGGACGCATGATAGTAAGGATTCTGGACGTGCACGCCGCCGGCGTTGACGAAGCCCGGTTCGGCATTGCCGCCATACAATCCGGCACCGCAAACGGTCGAGCTCGCGGCCGCTCCGGCGCACGCGTGCGTATACGAGTTGTACTGCTCGATAGCGGCGTTGAGGCTATCGAGCACCGACACCCCGTTAGAGACCGGCGCGTACTTAATCCGGCTGTTCGTATACGTATAGGAAAGCAAGAACGACAGTCCGTTCTTCGAAAAGTCCCCGCCTTGGAACGACAGCTCGACGCCGGAGGACTCCTGGGTGCCTACGTTCACCGCGGCCGTGATTCCGGTAGCCGGGTCTATGGCAAAGTTTTGAACTTGATTGCTGGTCGATCGATAGAACGGCGATACTTTGAACGAGAGATTGGTACCGTGAAGATGGTGTTCCCACGACACGTCGTAGTTCCACGACGAGTCGGGTAGATTTTGATGGTATGGTGTCGTGTAGCCAAGCTTGTAGAACCCGGAGATCTGGTCGGGAAGATCCTGCTGGCGGTCGTTGATCTCCTGAGACGACGTTTCGGCCGCGCGCACGTAGCGCCCGAGCGATGCACGCAGAACGTTGTCCTGATTCAGCGTATAGGTCGCCGCGAGACGTGGAGAAACCACCCAGTACGAGCTGCCGCTAGGAACGCTATTGACCAATCCGACGCCGGGATCGGTCATCGGACTGAAGCCCGCCGGACACGGACCTAACGAGTGGCCGTTCCATCGAGAAACGGGATTCTGTGCCGGCGCGCCGCAGTTTTCATTGTTGAAAGCGTTAAACCAAAAGGCGCGGGCGGGAAATCCACTGACCGTGTTGTCGAACGTATACCGAAAGTTATCTACGCGCCCGCCCAGGTTCACCAGCAGACGATCGTCCGGAGTCCAAACGTCCGTCAGCGCCAGCGAGCCGAAATAGGGCCGCACTCCGTCGAACTGAGCGGCCCGGCCGTCTTCAGTCATGATCCAATGCGCGCCCGCCTTCGCTGCGGGCGAACCGGCCGGGGCGTTCCCGGGCGTCAAGCAAATGTACGGGAAGCTTTGCGGCGGCTGACATCCCGCTGCCGGATGGTTGAAGATTCCGCCTTGGCTTCCGGCTGCGAAACAACTCCACAGCGCACCGGTGGCGAAGTTGTAGCAGCTTCCATTTTTCCCGACGTAGCTGGAAAGAATCGTCCCCAGCCCAGTTGGAGCACGTGAGTTTGGTCCGCCGCTGGCAAATTCGGCATTGTACGTCGCCAGCGTCTGCGTATTGTACGCCAGGCTCGCCGTAAAGAGATTTTTCGAACCGAGCTGGTTGGAGTAGATCGCACCGGCTCCGTAAATCCACGCGAGTACGTCGTATTCGGCGGGATCGGCGGCAAATGTCAGCTGCGCGCCGTTGGGTCCGTTGATGAGCCAGTCCGACCACTCGGCATAACCGAGCACGCGCAAGTACGAGTGGTTGTCGAAGTTACGCTGGTACTGCGCTTTCTCAACCGAGAAGCCGACGTTATTGCCATCGCGCTGATTGAGTCCCACCAGCGATGGGTTCGCCGGCGTTCCGTTCGCCGTGGTGTTGTTGAAGGTCCGGTCCGTCGGGCTGCTCGGGAAGGGTCCGGTCACCAGCCGCGCGGGATTCGGCGCCTGCGCCAACGCACCGTTATAGTAGGTCGAATCGAGGTACGGAACGCCGCCGGGATACACCGGACCCAAGAACGTGTCGTTGAACGAGCTATAGAATTGCGTCTCGATATTGCCGGTAACGTAAAGCAGTTGGACGTCGTCGCGCCCGGTGTCGACGTGATGCGGAATGCCGAAGTGGAAGTTCATGACGGTTTCGCGATCGAACCCCACCGCTTGAAAATACGACGCGCCCGGCGAGTAGGTGGCACCGAAGTTCGGATCGCCGATGCACGACGCGGGGCCGTGCTTGAGCGTGCAGCTTCCATCGGTGACGTTATACACGGCATTGTTGGAGACGACCGAGAGCGGATAAAAGTATTGCGGGTCACTCTCGCCATTGAACTGATCGACGTACCGATACGTTTGGTCCGCGCCGGCTAAGCCCACGTAGTAGGAAAACAGGCGATCGGGTGTGGCGCCGCCCGTCTCGACCGAAAGAAAATGATAAAATTGCGGCGTGCCGATCGCGCCGTCGGCGGTCGCATAGCCCGGACTCGTTCCCGTTTTGATCACCTGGTTGATGTACCCGGCCAAACCCGACGAGTTCGACGTTGCGGGGGTTCCGCCGGTGTAGATTTGGACTTCTTGCTGCCCAAGTGCGGAAAGCGTGACGATTGGCGCAAAGTCGGATTGGCGCACGACCGGGACGCCGTCGAACTCGTAAGCCACTTGATTGTAGTCGCCGCCGCGAACGTACACGCTCTGGTACCATCCCTGCTGGCCCGACGGAAGCGAGACGCCGGGAACGCTCGCAATTGCGCCGTACGCCTGATTCAGCGAACCCGAGCCGGCCACCGACTGCGCGGCCTTTTGCCCGGCCGCGTTGACCGAATACACGTCGCTGGTCGTACCGGGGCGAACGAGGCTCCCCGCACTTCGCGCCGATACTCGACCGATGGTTTTCAACGCCGGCGACAGCGCAATGACGAACGTGCTCGACTGATCGGCAAACACGCTGGCTCCCGGCTGAGACGCCGGCGAGTACCCCGGTTTCTCGACGCGGAGGGTGTACGTGTCCGGATTGAGCGCGAGGAACGAGAAAGCTCCCGATCCGTCGGTCGTTGTGGTCGCCGTTTGCGACGGCGAGACGGCGGTGACCGCGGCTCCCGCAATCGGCGCGTTGTTCGCGGCATCGACGACGCGGCCGCGAAGACTCCCCGTCGTCGATGCGACCGCCGAAACCGTACCGGTAACGGCGAGACCAACAACGGCAAAGACGATCAGGGTCCATCGCATCATCATGACGTTAGTTCCATCCCTTCCTTGGATTCGGCGAGCCTACTGGCGCAGCCCGGCATTCCTGGGCGATCGGAACGATGATCGCCGTAGCGCGCGTCTCCAATGCGGCGCTGGTGGTCTGGATGTCGGCCATTGCGCCGGCAAACGTGGCGCTGGTCGAAGTGGCGGCTACGCCGTAGTCCGGTTTCATTCGTTCAGTATCCTGTTGCGAGCCCTGGTTCGGCGCGGGGCTGGCAAACGTAAGCGGAACGGCCGTCGCGACGGGTTTGGGCTGCTGCAGACCGGCATCGGTGATCGCCGGCGGCGAGCCGCTCGGAACGGACGGTTGGTTGGGGTTATTCGCAGTCGGTGAAAAGTCTGGGAGGTCGTGACGCATGCTGCTCAGCGCGTCGGTCTCGATGGTGCCGTTCAGGATGTTGAGCTGAATCTTTTGACGATCCTCGACGGCTTGCAGGGCCGCCTTCATTCGATCTGCGGCGCGTTGGTCGTCGGTCACCGGATCGAGCGGAAAGCGCGCCGGGTCGTCGAGCACCTGGTCGATTGCATACAGGTTGTGTACGATCGCTGCAACGGCGTTCTTGATTGCGAGCCGGTCGATCTCGAGCGCCCGCGATCCGCGTGCCTGATCCCATGCCATCTTTACGAACGTCCGCCGCCCGGTTTCGATCGCCTCGTCGTTTTTCATCAGGCCAACGAGCGATAGGTCGATACTGCTTCCTAACGTCGTGCACAGCGCGCGTGATTTTACCTCGATGATCTGTTTGAGGGGCGACGCCTGCGGCGAGGGTGCGATGGTCGGCGTCTGTGCGAACAGCAGTGCCAGCGCGATCCCGCTTCTCATCCGGCCGGCTCGATCAGAAGTCGGCGATCCGCTGGAACTGCCGGCGAAATGCTTCCGGCGCGAGGGTGGTCTGAGCGGCCACGCGCTCGAGGGCCGCGCCGTGAAAGTCGCGCGGCTCGAGCCTGATCATGTTGTCGCGTGCGACACGATACGCTTCGGTCGTTACGTCGACAAGCCGCGTGCGAATCCGGCCCGTGTCCGGATCGAGCAGCTCGTCCAAACGCACGGGCTGCACCCGTCCGCCGCTCAGCGCGATCAATGCCCCGCTGCCGCCTTCGACCAAATAACGAACGGCGCCGAAACCGAGCGTTCGCGTGTAGTCGAGATCGAACGGCACCGGTTTTGCGCAGCGAAGCTCGTAGCCGATATCCTTTGCCATGACGGTGGTATGCAAGCCCAGTTCCAGGAGCCGCTTGCGCACGCCGTCGCGCAGCACCGTCCCGATCGGGATGTCGGCAAGCCGCACGTGACCGAACGCGTCGCGTTCGGCAGCGTCGAGCGAGGCCGCCAGCGCATCGACCGGGATGCGTTCGGCTATCCCTTCGGCAACCACCGCAACGCCGTGGTCCCGCCCCAGCGCCCGCTGCTTGATTATCGCACCGGCGATCGTGTCGATCACCGCTCCAAGGTCGGTCTCTTGCGGAAACTCTTCGGGAATCACGGCCAGCGTCGCCCCTGCGGCCTTGCACATGCCCAAGGCGAGCGCGCCTGACTTTCGACCCATGCTTACGACCACGTACCAGCGCGTAGTGGTCATGGCGTCTTCAATCAAGCTCTCGATAATTTGCGCTCCCACCGATCGCGCCGTTTCGAAGCCGAACGTCGGTGCATTGTCCGGCAAGGGCAAGTCGTTGTCGATCGTTTTGGGGACGGTCGCGACGCCGATCCGGCCGGCAGTTCGTTCGGCAATCTTGGCGGCGCCGAAGGTCGTGTCGTCGCCGCCGATGCAAACCAAAAACCGAATGCCCAGCGCGTCCAGCCCTGCGATGCAGCGTTCCAACGTCGGCTCGTCTTTGGCAGGATTCGTTCGCGACGTGCGCAGGATCGAGCCGCCGCTATTGCCGATGCGCGAAATTTCGTCGAGCGTTAAGTCGAGGGTGCGAGGCGTGTTTCCGGCCGCAAGGTCGCGATAGCCGTCGTAAATGCCGACGACGCGCAGTCCGCAGTTCATCGCTTCGCTTGCCGCGGACGCAATAACGCAGTTGATACCGGGCGCGGGACCGCCGCCGACGAGAATGCCCAGCGTCATCGCACCACCAAATGCAACACCGTCGTGAGATCCTCGAGGTTGGGCAACACGCGGGTGGCGATCGACGGATCGTCCCCGGTGCGGTCGCGATCGATCCAAATTCGTGGGATGCCGACGGTGCGCGCCGGAACGATGTCGTGAAACCAGCTGCACGCAACGTGTATCCACTGCGCGTCGCCGATCGTCTCACGAAACCGGTGAAAGTGCGCGAGGGCCGGTTTGTAGCTGCGCACGTCCTGTGCCGTGATCACGCGATCGACGGAGACCCCGAGCGACGGCGCCGTTTCCGCGAAGAGATCCAGGTCGCAGTTCGTCAACACCGCCAAGAGCCAGCCCTCGTCGCGCAACCGTCGTAGCACTGGAAGCGTATCGGTAAACACCGGCAACGTCGGCCAGCCTTCGGCGATGATCGTCGACGGGAGTGCCGGCTCGATTCCAAGTTCGAGCATGGCGCGTTCGAGCGCAATTCGCAACACGTCGCGATACGTGCGGTACGGTTCCGCTTCAACCACGCGTTCGTGCCTATGGAAGGCCGCAACCAGATCGTGCGAGCTCCGGCGGCCGGCGCGCTCGAGTATGGCGCGAAAACCGGCATGCCAGTCCACCAGCGTCCCGAAGCAGTCGAACGAAACCCATCGCTCGGTCATGGTTGAGAAAGCGCCTTCCGCATTCGGCCGTCAGCGGCAAGTCGATTCGTTGTTCGTCTTGCCTCTCCCGTCGCCCGCGCAACGCGCCGCGGCAGGGCTAAGGTGCGGCTCGCTTTAATATTAGGTGCGCCTAATATGCAGCCCAAGTTCCCCTCTGCCGTTCCGCGCGTCCTTTTTCTGTTGGCCGCGCTCGCGACGTGCACCGTTCCGGTCGCCGCGCTGGCGGACGCCGACGAATCGCCGTCCATTAACTCGAGTACGCTGGGGCTGCAACCCATCCGCGGACCTGTCCCGCTCGTCACCCCGGCCCCCGGTGAATCGAAGATCTTCCGGCGTCCGGACGGCGCCTACCAGGCACGTCCCGACGTGCGCGGACGCACGAAGACTTTTCACATCGTCGAGCGCGCCGCCCCCTGGACGCTCAAACCGGGCATGACCGTAATGGCCAACACGTATAACGGCGTGGTTCCCGGGCCGACGCTGGTCGTGCGTCAAGGCGATACCGTTGTCCTCGACTACGCCAACGACGATAAAACGCCCGACACGATTCATCTTCACGGCATTCACGACATTCCGGTATCGATGGACGGCGTCGCCGGCATCTCGCAGCCGCTCGTGGCCCGAGGCGGTCGCTACCTGTATCGGTTCGTCGCCGATACGCCCGGAACGTTCATCTATCACTCCCACGATCAAGAAGCCATGCTCGACTCGGGGCTGTACGGCGCCATCGTCGTCGAGCCCGCGAATCCGCCCGCGGCCGAACGCGGCTTGAGCCACGATTTCCTCCAGATGGTGTCGTCGTGGCAAATCCAGAGCGGCACCGAGAACGAGTTCACGATCAACGGTAAGGAGTACCCGGCCGTCCAAACGCTTGACGTAAGATCCGGCGAGCGCTTCAAAATCCGCTGGGTCAACATCTCGGCCGAGAACTTTCATACGATGCACACGCACGGCCACTACCAGCAGATCGTCGCGCGCGACGCCCAGCCGGTAGGCGCTTCCGACATCGAGGACACCGTTCTGCTCGGGCCCGGGCAACGCGTCGACGTCGTGGTGAAAGCCGATGCGCGGCCTGGAACGTGGCTACTGCATTGCCACGTGTTGGACCATGTAGAAAACGCGCAAGGCATGCCGGACGGGCTCGTTAGTGCCATTCATTACAGCGGGACGCCGAACACGCTGGCTTCCATGTACGATGCAATGATGCCGGCCATGAACGTTTCGGCCCGCAAGCCGTTGAGCTTCGGCATGACGGTCGTGCTTGGCGCAATCGCCGGGTTTACGATCTTCCTCGGTCTGCCTATCGCGCGCGCACGGCGCGCCTCCCAGCAGACGATCGCGTTGCTCAACGCACTGGCCATCGGTATCCTGCTCTACCTCGTCATCGAAATTGCGCAAAACGCCATCCGGCCAATCGCCCAGGGCGTAAGTGCGTGGCATGCCGGCGCGTCGGCGTTTCCGACCGTAACGATTGTAGTCTTCGTCGCCGGTTTGTTGATCGGGTTGGTCGGCCTCGGCAGCATGGCGACCCACCTCACGCGCAACGCCGCGCAGCACGCCGAGAATCCACTCCTGCTTTCGACGATTATCGCGATCGGCATCGGCGCGCACAATTTCGGCGAAGGACTGGCGATCGGCGCGTCCGCCGCATCGGGTGCCACTGCCATCGCGGTCGCGCTGATCGTCGGATTTGCGTTGCACAACGCCACCGAAGGTTTCGGCGTGGCGGCACCCTTAGTCGGCCGGTTCGTGCCCTCGTGGTTTCAAATATTCGTTGCCGGCTTGATCGCCGGCGGACCCACCTTCTTGGGAACGATCGTCGGCTATCAGTTCTACTCCCCCGTGCTGTCGGTGCTCTTTCTAGCAACCGCCGTCGGCGCGTTGGTTTTCGTGATCGGCGAGCTGTGGGCCATGCTCCGCCGCTCCGGCCTCACCGCCCTGGTGA
Organism: Vulcanimicrobiota bacterium; assembly: GCA_963786105.1. Lineage (GTDB taxonomy): Bacteria > Vulcanimicrobiota > Vulcanimicrobiia > Vulcanimicrobiales > Vulcanimicrobiaceae > Tumulicola. The sequence continues at coordinate 291,838 of CAWAXX010000023.1, read as the reverse complement.
CGACGACCGTAACGGTCGGCTTTCTCATCGCCTTCGCCACCGAACTGCTTATCGACGTCAGCGGCGGATGACCGACGCCGACATCGTCACGACAGCCTAAGCCGCTGCACAGGGCGTGCTCGAACCGGGACGGCCTCGCGCGTCTCTCTTGCCAGAAGCCATCGCGCCACGCCCACGAACGCCATCGCCAGCAAGGCGAGCAACGCGGCGTCGTCCAGTACGCCGAGTACGGGAACGTCGGCAAACGGGTCCAGCGGCGAAATGATCAGTAGCGCGGCAGCCGCCGTAACCAACTTCAGCCCGAGGGGAACGCGAGCGTGCCGCATCAGCGGCCAGGCTCGCAGGAACGCGTAACGCGAACGCGCGATGGCCCGCAGCAGTCTCATGCCCACGACTACCGGCCGCGGTCCCAAAGGTTACGACAGCAACAATCGGGCGCCGTCAATTCCCAGGGAGCGAAGCCGTCATTCAAGAATGGCCGGGCGTCGGAGGTAAACCTGGAGCAACGGGTCAGGGTTGAAGCCGGGGCGGTCCGAGCGCTGCGGGCGGCGTCGCTCCACGAACGCGTTTTACTCGTGGAGGCCGGCCCCGGTTGGGGCAAAACCACCGCCGTGCGCGCGGCGTTTCCAAACGCGCAGTATGTCGAAGTCCCATCAGCCGCTCGCCGGGGCTCGTTTCATGCTGCCTTACTGAAGGCTTTCGGCCTGTCGCAGGCGGACGCCGGCAGCATCGTCGCGAGGCTCGCCGGCGATGCCGACGGCGTCGTACGTTCCATTCTGGCCGCCGTTCCGGCTCGCAGTTCGCTGCTGATCGACGACGTGCAACGCCTCGATTCCACGGACGCGCAGGTCGTCGAAGCGCTGGTCGAGGCGCAAGACGTTCATCTCGTGCTCGTCGGCCGCTCGATGGCGGCGCTACCCGTCGGGTCATGGCTGTCTCGCGGATTCGTCGGCATGCCGTTCGGCCCCGACACGCTGGCGTTTCGAAGCGAGCACGTGTCGGAACTCCTCGCCGATTTTTCGTATTCTCAGGAACTCGCGTTCGCGATCGTTTCCACGTTTGGGGGATGGCCGATTGCCGCGTCGCTGGCGGCATCGCTGCTGCGCCGCGGTTACGCGTCGGATCGAGTCCTCGCACAACTTGGCGAGGGCATCGCAACCATTGCGGGATCCGCGTTGGCCGAACTTTCCGAAACCGAGCGTAGGTCGCTGATCGAAACCGCGCTCGCCACTGCTCATGCGGTGCGCCCAACCACCGACCAGTTCGCACTGGTTCGCCGCCTGGGATTTCCGGAATCGGCATCTGGACTCCACGAGATCGTGGTCGCCGCGCTGTTGAAACTGGTGGACGCCCGCGAGCGGCGCGACGTCGCCGAACGAATGACGCTCGACGACGCCGAGCCGTCGGCCGTCTTCAGCCTGCTCTCTGCCGAAGCGCCGCACACGCTACATGAACGAGGCTGGGAGTTGCTCGCCCCGCTGCACGATCGATACGATCGAGCCGCGCTGGAACGGTTGTCCACCCTGCGCGAGGTGCCGCCGGCTGCCGCTGCCGCCGCTCGGTGCTTTCTTCTGATCTTTTCATCGCAGTTCGAAGAGGCGGCGGCGATCGCCGAAACCATCCTCGCCGAGGTCGCGCTGCGCGCGCCGGCGGCGGCGCTGCGCTTGGCTCGATCGATGGCGTATTGCGGCCGAGGTTATCGAGCGGTGCCGGTGCTCCTGGCCCTTACCTCGGACGAACCAGCCGTCCAAGTGCATCGCGAATGCCTGCTCGGCAACTTGCTTGGGGAGCGAGCACGCTTGACGACGGCTATGCAGACCGCCATCCGCAGCGGAGACGCGTCCCTCGTTGCGACCGCCGCCATCCACGCGGCCCTAGTGGCGACTCGCAAGGGCGCTTTCGACGAGGCCGAAGGTCTTGCTACGCGCGGCGAGGATGCCGCCCGCGCAGCCGGCTCCGTGCTGCTCGAGGTGCGCGCGTTAAAGATTCGCTACGGCATTGCCGCCTTGCGCGCGAACCTCGATCTGGCGGCCGTGCACGTCGGACGGCTGGTTTCGCTTCAGGCGCTGGTCGGCGATCCGAACGAGCGCGCCTCCGATTTGGTCGCGGCCTTCGAGATCGAGGTGCTCGCCGGGCGTGCCGGCCGTGCCGCGGCATACGACGACGCCGTGCGGAAACTGGGGCACGACTGGCTCGGCATGGAGACCTACGCGGTATGCCGTTCGATCGTGGATGCTTGGGAAGGGAACTTCCTCGCGGCGGCCGATCGCGTTGCGGCCTTTGCGTCGGCGGCCCCGTCGCACATGCAACGGTTACCGCTGGCCCTCGGGGCGTTCCTGGCTTGTGCGGCGGGTTCCATGGAACGCGGCGCGGATTTGCTCCGTCAGCTGAGCGCCACGACTCCGTCGCCGGCCGACCCGTTTGTAGCGGCACACTTTGAGATGGCGTCGTCCTTCGCCGGTATAGCCGAGGTGCTGTTGGGTCGCGCGAACGCGGCAACCAGCCGCCTGCAAGCCGAGGCGCGCACGGCAATCGGGAACGTTTTTGTTGGTGCGGCGCGGCGCTACGCGGTCCATCGCGATATCGCCGGCTTTGCCGAAACGATGCGCACCGCCGGCTTGGCGGGCATCGCGATGATGGCCGAAGCCTGCGGCCTCGACCGCGAGCGCACGCCCCTTTCGCGCACCGAGCTCTCGGTGTTATCGTATCTCGCGTCCGGCATGGATGCGCCGCGCATTGCCAATCTCACCGGGCGTTCGGTCCACACCATTAAGAACCAGCGCCGTTCGATCATCGGGAAACTCGGCGCGGGCAACACGATCGAGGCGGTGGCGATCGCTCGTAGGCTCGGCCTACTGTAGAGGACTCCCCTTGTCCGCCGAAGATGGCGATAGCATCTTAGTGTCATGCGCGACAATGCAAACCGTCGTACGATGGATGCAGCCCAGACGCCCTGAGGAGTGCCCGTAGTGATCCTTGCTCTGCTTCATCATTTTTTTGCCGTCGCACACGACATTTTCTACTCTATCGTTCCCCCGTACATGCCGTAAGGATTTGCCAGTGATTCGTTATCCAGGAGAGCGCCACGCTTTCGCCGAGTTGCTCTCAATCGTTCGCGACGAGGTGCAGTTCGAAGATCGCTGGGCGATCGTGGACTGGGTACGTCGGGAGATGCACGCCGCCGCGCCGGACGAGATTACCGCTTTGCTCGATCGTGCGAGCGCGGAAATAGCCGTCCGCGTTCCGGAACTCGAGCGACGCAACGTGCTAAAACGCTTGTCTTGCCTACGCGAACGCACGCAAGAAATCGTGTGGGAAGAAGCCGCCGTCCACGGGAGCACGCCCGAGGACTTGGTCGATGCAATGCATGAGATGATTCGAGTAGCCGATTCAGCGCTACTCACTCATCTCTCGGGTGTGGGCTCCCTTGCCGGGCGCATCGCCAAGGACCTCGGGCTGGACGCCGATCGCATACGTCACGTCGCGATCGCCGGCCGTCTCGTTGACGTAGGTAAAGTCGGGTTGCCGCATAGCGCCCACGCCGGCGAGCACTGTGCTCTCGGCGAACGCATGGTTCGCGCGATTCCAGCTCTGCAACGATATGCAGGCTGGATTCGCGCGCACCACGAGCGTCTCGACGGCTCGGGTTATCCCGACGCCTTGCGCTCGCCGGACATCCCGCTCGAAGTGCGCATTCTCACGGTTGCCGACGTGTTCGATACGATGGCGTGCGCCGCTCCGTACCATGAATCGCACTCGGTGCACGACACGCTGGTGCATCTGTCCGACAACGCCGGCACCCTCTACGATACGCTGGTCGTTGGAGCCCTCGAGCGCCTGCTCTTCTCTCGACGCCTCCGCACCGGCACCTCGACGGCGGCCTAGGAACCGCCGACACTCTCAAAAGGCATCCGCTCGCCGGGTGTCTTTTGGCGTTGAGTGACCGCGCGCACCGAGGACAATACGCGACGGGTGCCGACTCTTCTCTTCGGAGGCGTCTATGATCGATTACAAAGCGATAGCAACCTCGATGGCCGACGGCTTAAACGGAATCGCACGGGCGACCCGTGCGATTCCGGCCAAACCAACGCCCGAGGTCGAACGTTGGACGCGCGAGATGCGCGAAGCGTCCAAGCACGTACTCATGGCATTCGGGATCGATCCCGAACAGCTCAAGAATCCCGCCATCCCCTGCGGCGGCGGATGGTTCGTCGAGTGGCAGGACGGCGAGAACGGCGAGTGGCGCGCCGTGCAAAAATAGCGCGACTAGCGAATCTTCACGTGCCCGATCGTGATGACCGTCTTTCCTTCGTTGGTGGTAATCGCCACTGACGCTTGTTCCTTGTCGGCCCCAACCATCACGAACAGCGCGCTCGGAACGGGTGTCGTTACGTGCGCGCGCTCCGAGCCGGCGGGCATGTTCTTTTGATACCATTGGTACACGGTGTCGAACGAATCGCCCGTCGTCAAAACCGTTCCCGTCGCATTTTGAGTCATCATATTCGACGAACTTCCCGAAGCTTGCGTTGTGGCACCGGGATACGGCGGAATGTCGCCCGACGGCGCGGCACTTGCTTCGGCGCCGGACGTCGCGGTCGTCATCGATTGATCCGAACTCGCAGCAGCGGTTGCTTCGGCGCCGGATGTAGCGGTCGCGCTCGATTGATCTGAGCTCGACGACGACTTGCCGGTGCACGCCGTAAAAGCAAGTGCGATCGAGACGATCGCAAGCGTTGAGGTGAAAAAGCGCATCTAGATCTCCTTCTAACTGGGGCAACGGGTAGCTTTCCTTAATCGTGCAATAACCAGGGTCTATTTTCCTTCGCGCAAGAAGGCGCTCGCGTAAAACGTGGAAAAACCGTGCTCCTAGCCACCCCTACATTCGCCGGAGGTTCTCGTGAATCGATTTCGCGCACTCGCCGTTGCTGCAGTCGTACTTTCCGTCGGCTGCGGCTCGACAATCGGCACGCCCGCGCCTTTGCCGACCGGCTCGAGCAGTCCGCCGTCGTCGTCGATTCAGCACGTCATCGTGCTCTTCCAAGAGAACCGCAGCTTCAATAACCTGTTCATGAGTTTCCCGGGCGCCGATACCAGCACGACGGGAGCCTGCAAGCCCTACAAGCCCCCCGGTCACAATGAGATTTGCACTCAACCGGGTCAACTCGTGCACATGAAGCCCATCACCTTGGAAACGTGCAAGTGCTTGGGCGGAGTCGACATCGAGCACGGTCACAATACGTTCGAAAAAGAGTACGACGGCGGCAAAATGGACGGCTTCGACACGATCGCCTTTGGGACGGCCGGCGGAAACGGCCCGGCGCTCTTCTATCCGTATGCATACGTCGTGCGACGCGAAGTCCAACCGTATTGGGATATGGCGAATCGATATACGCTGGCCGATCACATGTTTTCGACGGCGACCACCGACAGCTTCGTGGCGCACCAGCAGATCATCGCCGGCACCACGAAACTAAACTCCCACGAATCGCTGGTCGACACTCCGTCGTCGATTCCGTGGGGCTGCGATAACTCCGATCCGCGCACGACTACCGGGGTTATCTTTACCAACGGGAGGGTCGATGAAAACGGCGGCCCCTTCCCGTGCCTCACCCAGTATAAGACGATGGCCGACGTCCTCGACGCCGCCGGCGTATCCTGGAAGTTCTACGTCGCCGGACTTCTCGACGACTTTTCCGGTGCCGTTTGGAACGGCTTCGACGCGATCAAAAGCGTGCGACGCGGCGCCGACTGGAAGAACATCAGCAGTCCCAACACCAAGATCCTGACTGACATCAAGAACGGAATGCTGCCGCAGGTGTCGTGGGTCATCCCGCTTCTGCCGGATTCGGACCACCCGGCGAGTGGAAACAATAAGGGGCCGGCGTGGGTGACGTCGGTAGTGAATGCCGTCGGCAAAAGCGCGTATTGGAACAATACGGCGATCGTCGTTCTGTGGGACGACTGGGGCGGCTACTACGACAACGTACCGCCGCCGCAGCTCGACTACACCAGCCTCGGCATGCGCGTGCCGATGATCGTGATCTCGCCGTTCGCCAAGCGCCATTTCGTCTCCAAGACGCAATACGAGTTCGGCAGCGTCCTGAAGTTCATCGAAGAGAACTTCAACACCACATCCCTAGGAGCGACCGACGTGCGCGCCAACTCCATCGGCGATGTTTTCAACTTCAGTCAGAAGCCCGCTCCGTTTCAACCCTTCATCGCCCCGTTTGGCGAATCGTACTTCATGCACCAGCGCGGCTCGACGGAAATGAAACAGATCATCGAAAGGGACGGCGGACCGCCCGACTAGCCACGGTGTCATCCTGAGCGGAGCGCCGAAGGCGCGCAGTCGAAGGACAACTGCGCGACAATTCCAGGCCATCGGCGCGCCCCACGGCGAATCGTACTTCATGCATCAGCTTGGCTTGACGGAAATGAAACTAATCATCAAAGCCGACGGCGGACGGCCGACTAGCGTGGCATGCCGATAAAATATCGCTACGGCGAGCTCACCTGGCCCGAAGTCAAAGAAGCAGCGGCTTCGGACCGCGTCGCCGTCGTGCCGATCGCGACGCTCGAAGATCACGGGCTCCATCTGCCGATCGACACGGACTTGCGGCTGTGCAACGCGGTATGTGAGGAAGCCGTCTCGCGGGCGCCCGATCGTGCGGTCTTGGTTCCCGCAATCAACCACGGTTATAGTCCGCACCACCTCGACTTTCCGGGCGCCATTACCATCGGAGCGCATACGCTGATCGACTACGGCGTCGACGTGTGCCGTAGCCTGGCTCATCATGGGTTTCGAAAAATCCTCATCGTGAACGGACACGGCAGCAATACGCCCTTCATCGACATCGTCGCGCGCTTGACCGTGGTCGAAACCGGCGTGCTGGCGGCGGCGGTGAACTACTGGGCCGCGCCGGGCGTTCGCGATGTCGTGGAATCGCTGCGCGAATCGGACAAAATCGGCGGCATGAATCACGCCTGCGAGTTCGAAACGTCGCTCTACCTCGCGATCGCCCCCGAGCTGGTCGACATGAGCAAAGCAGTGCGCGAGCTCTCGCATCGCCCCTCAAGGAATTATCGGGGCGATCTCATCGGAGGAGATGGACCGTTGGTGATGATGGAGCATTGGAGCGCGCTCAGCGAGAGCGGCGTCATGGGCGACCCGACGAGGGCTTCGGCCGAAAAGGGCCGGGCCTTCCTGGATGCCGCGGCCGACGGCATTGTCGAACTCGTCGACGAGATGCGCGCTCGCGCTCCGGCAGTTCGTCGAGACCATCATTGACCTCACGCCTCGCTTTTGCAGTGGCGATCGTGCTGCTGCTCGCGGGCGCAACCGGCTGCACGCGCACGTCGAATGGCGGAAACCCCGGTCAGCGCAATCCGTGGACGGTGCCGGGCATCTTGCGGATGGCCGCTCGCCAGGACCCCGACAACCTGAATACCTTGCTCGGAACGCAGACGGTCGATACCGACCTCTCAATGTTTTGGGCGGCGTATCTGTTCAACTGGAGCGATCGCAACGAACTTGTGCCGGAGCTCGCGACGCGCGTGCCGACGCTACGCAACGGCGACGTCGCCCGCGACGGTTTGTCCATCACCTATCGCTTAAGGCATGGCGTGAGCTGGCAAGACGGCGCGCCCTTCAGCGCGGACGACCTCATCTACACGTGGCATCAAATGCTCAATCCACGCAACGCCGTCGTCAGCCGCCTAGGATACGACGTGGTGTCGCGCATCGACCGTCGGGACGCGTACACCGTCGTCGTCCATCTCAAGCACCGGTATGCGCCGTTCGTCGCCGGCTTCTTTACGATGGCAAACCACCCCGACTGTATCCTCCCCGAACACCTGCTCTCAAAATATCCCGACCTTAACCGCATCCCGTTTAACGAGCTTCCCGTCGGCACGGGCCCGTTTCAAATCGCCAAATACGAACGCGGCTCGGAGATCGAGTTCGTCGCCAATCGGCGCTATTGGCGCGGCGCGCCAAGATTGAAGCGAATCGACTGGCACATCGTTCCGAGCGACAACACGATGCTCGCACTCCTCCAGTCGCACCAGATCGACTTCTTCTACCGGGCACCCGAAACGATGGCCGAAAGCCTGCGTGGGATCCCCGGAACGCGCGTCGTCCTATCTCCATTTACGCGCTATGCCGACATCGGATTCAACGCGGCCGTGCCGGCGCTGAGCGACGTCCACGTACGTCAAGCCCTCGCTTTGGCGACCGACCGTCGCGCGCTCATCGATAAGGTGACGCACGGCATTACGATTCCCGGCGACACCGATCAGCCGCCATTTTTTTGGGCCTACAATCCGCGAGCTCGACACTACGCCTACGACCCGGCTGCCGCCGCACGCCTGCTCGATGCGGCCGGCTGGCATCTCCAGCCAGACGGCATTCGCGCAAAGGACGGTAAGCCGCTGGCGTTAACGCTCGTGAGTTTTACGGGCTCGGGCACCGCGCAGTCTGCCGAGGCGCTCATCCAAGCGCAGTGGCGTCAAGCCGGCGTCGACGTGAGCATTAAGAACTATCCTTCGGGACAGCTCTACGCCACCAAATCCATGGGTGGAATCGAACAATCCGGGAAGTTCGACGTCATTTTCGAGAATTGGGCCAACGGCACCGATCCCGACGACTCGATCTTGATCCTTTGCTCGATGGCGCCACCGGCCGGATGGAACGTCTATCATTTTTGCAGCCCGGCGCTCGACGCCGCCGAGCGGGCGGCGATCGAGAGTTACGATCCGGCGATTCGGCGGAGGGAGTACGCGCGCGTCCAGGAAATCGCCGCCGAGGGCCTGCCCTTTCTGGTACTCTGGTACCAGCGCCAACTCGACGTCGTCAATACCGACTTGAAAAACTATCGCCCGGCCCACGCGGTCACGCCGTTCTGGAACGCGTGGGAGTGGCAAATTTAGGAGCCAGCATGCAACAGCAACGTCGCTCGTACGTCGGTCCGGTCGTCGTCATCGGCATCGTCGTGATCATCCTCCTCTTCATCGGCGGGACGTACAACTCGCTCGTCACGCTCGGTCAAGCAGTCGACGCGCAATGGGGACAGGTTCAGAACGTCTATCAACGCCGCGCCGACCTCATTCCAAACCTGGTCGCCACCGTCAAGGGGGCCGCGAACTTTGAATCGAGCACCTACGAGGCGGTCGCGAAGGCACGAGCGAGCGTCGGGCAGATTTCTCCGCAGGTCGTCCAAAACGCCATCAACAACCCGCAGGATTTCGCGCAGTACGCACGCGCGCAAGACCAGTTGGGCTCGGCGCTTTCGCGACTCCTCGCGGTCTCGGAAAACTATCCGCAGCTCAAGGCCACCGAAAACTTCCAGACGCTTCAGGCTCAACTCGAAGGAACCGAGAACCGTATCGCGTTCGAGCGCAAAAAGTATAACGACGTCGCACGGGCTTTCAACACCAAGCGCGACACCATTCCCACGGTTTTCGTCGCCGGGATGTTCGGCAGCCGCTTCAACGAAAAACCCTACTTCCAATCGCAGCCCGGCGCGCAAACCCCGCCGACCGTGAACTTCACGCCGTGACGCGCGACCAGCGGGCCGCAGTCGCGCGCGCCCTCAGCGCCGCCGAAGAGGGCACGACCGGCCGCATCGCCGTCCGCGTAATCCCCGACAAGACCGTGGATGCTTTCGAGCGCGCCAAGCACGAATTCGCTCGCACTGGTTTGCACCGGCACGACGAATCCAATGCCGCCCTAATTCTGGTTGCCCCCAATGCTCGCCGTTTTGCAATCGTCGGCGATCGCGCGCTGCACGCTCAAGTTGGAGACGCATTCTGGCGCGACGTCGTGGAGGAGACCCGCCCGTACTTTGCTCGCGACGACGTTACCGAGGGCATCCTGCACGCCGTGGGTCGCGTAGGCGAAGCGCTGCACGCGCACTTTGCAGCCGCTTCGGCCGAGGACTCGCCGTGAATCGGCGCCCGCTTGCGTATCTCATTCTCGTGGCCGCGCTTGCGTGGTCGCTTCCGGCCCTCGCCGACGACTTCAAAGTGCCGCCGACACCGGATCACTACGTTACCGACAACGCCGGGGCGCTTTCGAGCGGCGCGCGCGCGTCGCTCGAGAACGAGTTGCAAGCGTACGAAAAGGCGACCGGCCATCAGATCGTGGTGTGGATCGGACAGACCACCGGCGACGTTCCGCTGGAGACGTGGACCGGTCAAGCCGCTAACCGTTGGAAGATCGGCCGGAAGGGTCACGACGACGGTGCCGTGCTCTTCATGTTCACGCAAGATCACAAGGTGCGCATCGAAGTCGGGTACGGTCTGGAAGGCTCGCTGCCCGACGCCGACGCACACCGAATCATCACCGACGATATCGTTCCGCGCATGAAGGCGGGGGACGCCGACGGCGCCGTCTCCAGCGGCGTCGCCGCGATGCTCACGACGATCACGCCGTCGTACAAGGGCGTTACGCCGCCGCCCGAACCCGCATCGTCGGCCGTCGGCAGCGGCGTCGCCATCTTCCTCTTCGTCGTCTTCGCGTTGTTTTTTGCGTTCCTCATCTTTCTGGTCGTCGTGCAAGTGATCGGCAGCATTCGCTACGGCTACCTCATTCTGCGCGAAGGATCGACGCGCGCCAAAGCGGACATGCGCCGCTGGTGGTTTTGGGGCAGCAGCGGTTTCCTCGGGGGGATCGCCTCCTCGTCCGGCGGTGGAGGTTTTGGCGGCGGCGGATTCTCGTCCGGGGGCGGCAGCTTTGGCGGCGGCGGCGCTTCGGGCGGTTGGTAACGGGAGCAACGGCCTTCATTGCGGTATAATCGCACGATGAAGCACTCGACGGTCTTCGTTTCGTTGGTTGTGGCCGCGCTGGTCGTATCCTGGGCAAGTGCCACGGTTTCGGCACCGGCCGAGACGATCGCGTATTCGTACGCCGCACTTCCCGGGCCGGTTTCGAACTGCTTGTGGTTCGACGACAATCTAAACGACCACTCGATCGACGCGATGATTCGTCAAACGGATCTGCTCTACAATCGAGCCGCACTTCCGCCGGATGTCGCGGTGACCGTTACGCAAACCGCCACCACCGCCCGCGGCGATCAAGTCGCGCAGTTCGCCGTCAACGGCCGGCTGCTGTGCGCCGGTGAGTCGGCGCTTCATCCGGAGATGACGGAAGCATCTCCTACGCCACCGAGTCTTTAAGATCGACCGTCGTCATCCTGGGCGCAGGCGCACCTTCGATTCGCGTGGCTCGCTCACAGGCTCCGCGCCGCAGTAAGGACTCGTTAGCGCGGTTTAGCGATGACCGATAGGCAGTCTTGGTCGGTCTTGGTCGCGCGAACGTGCGCCCACATGTGAACGAGGCCCGCGAATTCGACGCCGTTCTTCGAAGACGCGACCCCTGACGGCGTGGCCTGTGCGACGTACGACGGCACGAACACGAGCACCGGTAGCAGCGGCTCGACCACATTGATACAGGAACCGGCCGGCACGACGCCGTCGATCCGGCCGAGGCTTCCCTTGCGAAACATCCCGTCGGGACTGATGTATTCCACGGGAGGCCTGACCCGCAGCAGGCGAGGCTTCAGCATGATCCACTTCGCCGGGAACTGGGCGGGATCGATCAGTTGCTTCGCGTCGAATAGCGGATCGTGCAGCGGCGTCTCCCGTGGGTCGGGAATTGCGTATTGCGACCGGATCGCCGCTACGCCGGCGAGGTCGCGCCGTAACGTGACGTCGGTTGCGTAACGAATGAGGTCCCTGGCCGTTTCCGGCGTCACCGGCGCTTGCGCCGAACGCGCGGCTCCCGGCTCTGCCCGCGGCGCCGGTCCGGGCGGAAAACTAAACCCGAACGTCGCCAGGTGGATCCAGCCGTCGTATTGGGAAGCCGTCAACTCCCAAAGTACTTGAGCTTTTGCATCGTGCGAAACCGGCTCGTCGCCGTTGAGCGTCGGCCAATACGGCCGGTAATTCGCGTTGTTGAAGTCGTCGTTGTAATAGTCGTTGCTATACCCCGCCGTGACGAGGTCCATAAACGTCTGGCTCGATACCGTTTCCCATAAGTGCTTGTTCAACGTTCGCTCGAACGGATTCCACGAGCGCCGTCCGGAATCGACCTCGTCGATCAGGATCGTGAGAAGCCGCGCTGCATCCGATCCGGTCGAGACGCTCGACGGATCGGCGTTGAGCAGCCGCGCGCCGATAAGTAGGACGGTACGCCGTTGCGTCTCCGATTCGGCAACCGATTGAAGCGATAACAGCGTCGCCGTAGCTTGTTCCTCGCGAACCGTTTGCGTGAACGACGCTTTAATTTGTTCGAGCCGATAAGCCGAGGTACCGGGATTCGCAACGTAGACGCCGCCGAGTGCGCCCATGATCGTCGGCGAGTCGACGAGTTGCTCGAACTTCTGATTGTATTCCTGTTGTCTTTCGTGCGCCGTCGTTACTGCGGCATAAATCGACAGCACGGTAGCGACGAGACTGGCGATCGCGGTAGGTACGAAATACTGCGACAGGAACTGGCGCCACCACGGAGCGCCGGGCGGCGTTTCGGGCGCGCTCATGGGTGAAAGACCCGTGCGGGGACGATTGGCAAGTCGCGACGCTGGACCCCCTCGAATGAGCTCATGGCTCGGCTCGAAGTCGCCCAAAGACGTCCGACGGGTTCATAATGGTGTCTTGAACCAGGCCGTTGCGAAAATACATCACGTGCGCCTTTCCGAATACTCTCTGCGAAAGAGACGCTCCCAACGCCACGTCGTGTGAGACGCTTCTAGGCGTTAAACCTTGGACCGGCGAGGGCGCGGCGAACATATCTTCGTTCGAATAATAATCGACCCAGGCGCTTAAACAATCGCTTTGCGAACACGTCGTAATGCTTTGGGTAACCCAATCGTTTTCGGCGGCTAGAAACGCGAGAAAACCGCCAAGGCTGACAAAGTAAACCTTTCGATTCAGACCTTCTGCTATGGCATCCAGGGCGACCAAGACACCGAAACTGTGGGCGACCAAAACGATTTCGTCGTAGCCATTGCTAGAAAGCGCGTTCACTGCGTCCGTGAGGGTACCGCGCATTACTTTGCGCGTCGGCAGGCCATTGTCATCGACCAAGTTGCTAAGGTAGCGTCGAAACAAATCGGCGACGTCAACGGACGCCGTTACGCTTACTCCAAAGGCCGCAAGAAGAGAAGCGGCTAGCGCGAGAAACCAAGGTTGACCGAGCTCCCACGAGCCAATATGCAACGGTAAACCAAACTGTTTAAGTAGTGCAGGTATGGCGCTACTCCACCATACGGCGACGAGCACAAGCATCAGGCCGAACCACACGAACCAAGCATTATGTCCGCGAGCGCGGCGGAAGGTCTGCGGATTCAACCATGTGGCGAGCAGATATAGCCCCCAAGTCAATCTTATGAACCAGCCTTTCGAGCTGAGCATCGCCGTAGAGGCCTGCCAGTTTGCTTCGAACATCTCGAGCGTTGCGCCGGAAGCTTCGATTCTGTAGCCGGCGTACGGCTGATGACCGATGGGAACGCTCGTAGCACCGCTTTTGATCTCGAGGTAGTTCTTTAAAACCGTCAGTTGCGATCCCGCCAAGAACTTCTCCTGAAATCCTGGCACCAAGAGGATGAGACGCTTTTGAGGCACGCTACGTTAGGCTGAGCTTTTGCGGGTTAGCTTTGGCCCCACTCACTTGCACGTTCACATCCACGGCCATCGGCGTCCAGGCCGAACCGTCGAGTCTCGACGGCGGCAAAGTGAAGATAATACTTGCGTCGGACCACTTTGTAATTTTGCCGCCCCATAAAGGAGCGTCGTTGATCAGTACCTGACTCTCGGCTTGCTCGTCGCCGAAGTTCGACCCCGAAATCGTGACCGCGACCGGAGCGGGGGCGGGACCTCCGGGAGCGGGCATGGCGAACCCGGAAGCGAATGCGGTCAAATCGGCTATTCTTACCGATGACGGCGAAATGCTGACGATCGCAGGGGCATTGACCGACGTAAGCTTTCCGCCGAGATACGACGCTTGACTCAGTCCCATAAGGAGCATCAACGACGTGTCGATATTGGGAAAACAGTGGCTTTCGGGCGCATTCGTGCAAAACACCGCATCGTAAACCCCGCTGTGTGCTTGAATGACGAAAATCGTCGTCCCGACGAGCGTCCAGAAGAGCATTTGAATCTTATTCAAGTCCGGTACGTCGTCCGACGTGATCAGCGATGCCGCCGTCACCGCCGCCGGACTCCCCGCCTGTTGAGTAATCCGGCCGGTCGAGATGTTGTTCACGGTGATCGCTTTGGCGGCAACTGCCGTCGTGATGCTGAAGCCCATCGCCAAGAGAACGTTGCCGGGAATCGACGTAATCGGATGCGGATCCCCGGTGACCGCCAGCCGCGCCGCGTACAACATCGCGTACGCATACCCAACCACAACCGTCCATGCAAAAAACTGGAACTTGGAAATGCTCAGGCCGCCGCCGCCATCGCTCTCGAACATCAGCAGCGGATGCTGGCCGCTAAACGCATACGTAACCAGCAGCAGTGCGAGCACCGCCAGCAATCCAAACTCTGCGAACGGCCACGAGGCCGCACTCAGAGCCGTTTTGCACGTGTCAACGGGATCTGCGGTGCTCGTCGGCGCGGGGGTTGGAACCGGGTGGTCCGCCGCCCCCGCCCCCGACCCACTTCCTGTCTTGTAGAGGGTCTGGCACGTCGCCAGACTGTCCTTTGACTTTGGGCCTGAAATGTTACCGTACGCGTTCCAGGCTACCGCAGCCAAAATAAGCGCGAGCACCGTTGAAATCCCAATTCGCCCAACGGGCAGCGGGCGCTTCGACGAGACGACGTTGGCGTTCATTATTTCATAATTCGCATCTTACATGAGACGCGCCTGGCGGCGGCTCTCGCTTGGTTCATCAAGCGCTCTCGCGAATGGCGACGGAACCCAGCAACGCCGCTGCGAAAGCATGATGCCACCGAAATGGGGCCGACATGCAGTTCTACGAAGCCATCCTCTCGCACAACAACACCCTCTCTATCTTCGCAGGCGGTCAGACCGAGTGGACGAACGCCGATGAAGGCATCATCATCCATAAGGTCACCGAATCTCAAGCCTTGGAGATTTCAACCAAAATCAAGGTGTACGCCCCTACCGAGGGGGTCCAAATATCGGTCACGGCTGCGTGCCTGGCCATCGAGTCGACGCTCGATCCCCTGTGCGAAAACCATAACATCGGAAAGACGGCCGCCGGCGTCGCCCGAAGCAATCCTAACGACAATCCGATGCAGTACGACATGGGCATCGCGCAGCTGAAACTCACGTATCTTTTGGGCGAGGCCGGGGTCACGGACTTCGCGAGCGCGCGAGCGTATGCGTTCGACCTCGACAAGGCCATCGGTCGCCATTGTCGATTGATGGCCGCGAAGATCGCGTGGGCTACGTCCATCATTCAAAGCAACCAGGGCAGCCAACCGGATCCGAGGCTGTCCAATGCCGTACTACTTGGAACGGGAGCCTACAATTTCGGCAACACCGGCATGCTGGCGTATTACAACAGCGGCGCTTTCCCGAACCACTGCCAGCGCGTCATCGAGGTCGAGCGATACTTCGCTTCCGCTTTAGGCGTGGCGTCCGCGTTCGCCGATCTGCCCGCCGCTCCGACACTACCGCCTCCAACCACCTCGTAGCTTTCGGCGAGGAGCCGGAGAGAATGCCGAGAGCGCTCCGCGTAGGATGAGTGCGGAGGAGTTCCGGTGTGGCGAATTACCAAGGAGTATTCGCGGTCGGTGATTCGCTGGCGCGATTCCTGCAGAATAATTACGATCCGGTCCTGGTGGGATTCCCGTGCACTTTCAGCTTGATGTCGAGCGTGGAGCTTGCCGGCGAGGAGCAATCCAACGATCAGGTCGTCTCGATCTTCCTTCATCGCATAACGACGAACGAGAACTTCCGATCGGTGACGCGACTCCAGGATTCGCCGGGAGAGCAGCCCGTACTGTTTTTGGATTTGCACTATTTGATCACGTACTGGGGCAGCAGCGCCGAAGCCGAGCAAAAAATTCTCGCCTGGACGATGCAGCAGCTGGCCTCGAATCTGATTCTCGACTCATCGATCCTGTCGCTGTCGACCGCTAATGCCGGCTGGGATTCGACCGAATCGGTCCAACTGATGCCGGCCGACTTGAGCCTGGAAGACATCTTACGTATTTGGGATGCCCTCGGCCCAAAATACCGGCTGAGCACGGCGTACATTGCTCGAGTCGTACGGGTCGACCGCACCGTTACGCCGGGCAGTCCCGTGGTTGCGACCCGCTTTGAGTATCAGGCGAGCGCTTCATGATCGAGCTCGTCGATCGTCGCGTCCTTGCCGGGTTCGCGTGTACCGACGCGATCACCGGCAATGCTGTTATCGACCCGCTGACGGTCACCGCTCCCGGCCTGGCGGTCGTACGAAACCGGAGCGGAATCTATGCGGTCCTCGATGCGCCAAATTTTGGCGCGTTGACGACGCAGTTCGTGCCTTCCGGAACGTGGCCGGCGCCGCTCGCCTTCGAGGTCACGATCGAGGATCCGAGTCTTCGCTACCTGCCGCGTCGCGCTTCGATTCAGATTCCGGTGCAGTTGGTGTCAACTGCTCAGCCGCAAATGATTCGGCTTTATCCGTCGCCCGCGGCCCCGGTCGCGCCGAATTGGGCGGTAGTACACGCATCGGTCGTCGATGGCACCCCTCTGAAAAACGGCTTGCCGTGGGCGGCGTTGCAAATCGCGCGGACGAGCGATGGCAAACCGGTTGCGACCGGCGTAGCGGATGCGCGGGGTGAGGCACTAATGGCGCTGTGCGGACTCACGCCGCAAACGAGCGCGAACAGCAGTGGTCCGGTCACCGAAAAGACGCTTTCGGTCACGCTCACCGCGTGGTTCGATCCGAGCGCACTCCAACAACCGAGCAGCTGGATTCCGAACCCGGACGACGTCCTCGTAAACCTCTCCAACCCGGCGCTCAAGAGCGCTAGTCTGCCCGAAGGGCTCGCACCAGGACAAAGCATTACCGCGTTGCTGCAAATCAACGTTTGAAAGGGGAATGATCGTGGCGAACTATCTTGCGCCGGCGGTTTATGTCGAGGAGGTCAGCTTTCGAGCGCCTTCGATCGAAGGCGTCGGGACGACGACGACCGGCTTTGCCGGGCCGGCACTGACCGGTCCCGTCGGCGGCGTTCCGCAGCTGCTCACCAGTTTCGGCGATTTCCAGAGCATGTACGGCGGGTACGACCAGCTTTCGCTGTCGACTAATCCCGCCGATCCGCAGAACACGAACTTCCTCGCGCTGAGCGTTAAGGGGTTCTTCGACAACGGCGGCTCGATGCTATACGTTTCGCGCGTCTTTGCCGGCGGTTCGGCGGCGGCCGCCGCCAATTGCGCGACTGCCGGATCGGGCGATGTTACCCTAGGTGCGCGTTTTCCGGGCGCCTTCGCCAACAATCAAAGCGTGACGGTCAATCTCGTCGCTACCAAGATCCCCAACGTCAGCAGCCTTCCGCAAGGGTCGCTGGTCGCCTCGGTCGCCGCCCCTGCGCCACTTTCGGGATCGGTTGGAACGCTCAAAGCCGAAGTCGACGTGACGAATCCGGCCACCACCCAAATCACCTTGAACGCGGCGTTCACCGGCAGCGTCCCGCCGACGGTGCTCGTCGACAACGAGACGTTGAGCGTGAGCGGGATCGATGCAACCAAGACCATCCTGACCGTGTCACCGATCACCGCCAAACACGCGCAAAACGCTCCCGTTCTCGCGGCGTTGGTTCTCGGCGGGGCGGTCGCGGCGAGCGATACCACGGTGACGATTTCGCCGCCGCTGAGCGGCGCGACGCCCGCCACCGTGCAGATCGACAAAGAGATCCTGGCCGTAAGCGCCGTCGACGCAACCAAGACCGTTCTCACGGTGACGCGCGGGCAAGGCGGATCGAATGCGGCCCCTCACAGCGCGGGCGCTGCGGTGGCGCTGTCCGGCGTCACGACGCTCTACGCCAACGGCACCGGCAGCACGTTCACTAGCGGCGCAACCCCGCTTCCGGCCACCACTCCGGCCGGCATGACCCTCTACGCGCTCACGCTGCAAGTCAGCGCATATGGCGCCGCCAGTCAGAAAGTCAGCGCGCCCGGCGGTCAACAGCTGCAGGTGTACGACGGGCTCGGCTTCGATGTGGCGCATCCGAGTTATCTCGGGACGATGCTCGGCGCCACGCCGCCCCGCCACATCGACTCGCTGGAAAACCAAGTCGCGTTCAACATCACCGCTGGGCTCGCACCGGGGACGCTGTTCACGAATTTGTTCGGAACGTCAGCCAGCCCGGCCAACGGCGCATCGAAAACGTTCGTACTCGCCGGCGGCAACGACGGGGGCGCGCCAGTCGCCGAAGACTACGACGTAGCGCTCGCGCTTTTCGAAGGTCTCGAGGACATCGCTATCGTGGCGGCGCCTGGTTCTTCCATATTCCCCGACAGCGAAGCCATCATCGACAGCCTGATCACGCACGTAAGCCGGCAACGCGCCTATCGTGTCGCCCTTCTCGATACGCCGCCCAACCAGATTGCCTCCGACAACGAAGACGTGCGGGCGCGCATCGACAGCAGTTATGCCGCGATCTACACCCCATGGGTGCTCATGTCGAATCCGCTGGCACGCTCGGGAACGGCGATCCCGGCCGAAGTCGCCGTTCCCCCTTCGGGGTTCATGGCCGGCATCTACGCCCGCAACGACGATCAGAACAGCGTGGCCAAGGCCCCTGCGAACGAAGTCGTGCTCGATGCTCTCGACTTCGAACGTCAAATTACGTTCGCCGAACAAGCCACCTTGAATCCGCTCGGAATCAACTGCTTGCGGTACTTCCCAGACCGCGGTTATCGCGTTTGGGGCGCACGGACGGCCAGTTCCGATTCCGAGTTCATGTACGTCAACGTACGGCGGTACTTGATCTACCTCGAACACTCGATCGACAACAGCACGCAGTGGGCGGTGTTCGAAAACAACGGTCCCGCCCTATGGGCGAGGGTCAAAGACTCGGTCGACTCGTTCTTGTACAACGAGTTCGTCGAGGGGCGACTCCTTGGAGCCTCGCCGTCGCAGGCGTACTTCGTGCGCTGCGACCGCAGTACGATGACACAAAACGACTTGGATAACGGCCGCATGATCTGTCTGATCGGCGCGGCCCTCTTGAAACCCGCGGAATTCGTCATCTTCCGCATCGGTCAAAAGACTTCGGACGCTCGCAGTTAGTTCACGCACGCTTTTTGAGGGAGATCTTCCATGCCTGACCGGACAGCCCCGTTACCTGGATACATGTACATCGTCGATCTCAAGGGCCCGCGCGATCCGGAAAAACTGCTGGGCGGCTTTTCCGACGTCTCAGGCCTGACGACCGAAGTGCACGTTTCCGACTACCGCGACGGAAACGAGAAAAACCCGCACGTGCGCAAAATTCCTGGCGCTCATACCATTGGCAAAGTCGTGCTGAAACGGGGCGTCGTCAACTCTTCGGATCTGTGGGATTGGATGACGCAGACGCGCACGACCGGCGTCAACGCGCAGCGCGATGTGACCATCACGTTGCGCGACGAAGCCAGCAACAACATGCAAGTGTTCAAGTTGACCAACGTCGTGCCGTCAAAATATACCGGCCCGACGCTCAGCGGCAAGGGCGCGGGCGACGTCGCGATGGAGGAGCTCGAGCTGACCGCCGAGGGGCTCGAGGTCGCGCCGGCGTCGTAGATGTGGCGACGTTCGGAAAACACCTGTGAGTCAAATAACCTTTGATCCGGCGCGGCCGGCCGCGCAAGCCGGATCGGGGCGCGCCGACGTTGCCTGCTTCGTAGGGCTCGCACGGCGCGCCGGATTCGTCATCGATCCGGCGGTTCGGCCTTGGTTTGCGTCGCAGGGCTTGTTGCGCTTTCCGTTTGCGCCGGCAACCGGAGCGCCCGCGCCTTCGGTGCCGCTCAACGTGCGCGCCTGGTTCCTGTCGCAGGGTTGGATTACTGGAATCGTCTCGAGCGCGGCAACGTCCGATGTCATCGGCTCGCTCGCAACCGGCATAGCGGCAGATACGCTGCAGATCACCACGGCGGTCCCGCTCGCGGATGAGCCGCCACTCTTCGCGCGCATCGGCACGGAGATCGTCGCGATCGCGCAGGTCGATGCGCTCGGCACGACGCTAACGATTGCGCGCGGCGCCGCGAGTACTCACGCGGTCGCGCATAGCCAGGGCGACGCGATCGTCGCGGTGGCAGTCGATCCGTTTGCTGCGCTGACGGCGCAGCTCGCGAACGCCATTCCAGCGACGGTCGAAAGCTGGCTGCAGAAGCAAGGCTGGCTCACCGGGCGGTTTGCGCGCGATCTCGATCAACTCTACGACGTTCCCGTGCCGTTCGAAAACTACGCAGGGTTTACCCAAATGTTCGATCCCGGCGGATCCGCGGCGAGTGCGGGCACCGATTACGTTGCGACGGCGATCGCTTCGTTTTTCGCGCAGGGGGGCAAGCGGTGCTATCTCGTGTGCATGGGCAGTCCGATCGCTCCGACCGATACGCCCGGCGAGCTCGCCGCGAAGCTGCAAGCGATCTTGCTCGACCCGAGCCATCAAGGCGGCGATCCCACCTCGTGGCACGGCGTCGGTCATCTCGCAGGACTACCGGACGTGTCGTTTCTCGCCGTCCCCGACCTCCCGATTCTGTGCGCTTCGGCCCCGCCGGCCAACGTCGAATTCGAACCGGCCGTTCCGGCTGGCCCGGTGCAGTTCGCCGAATGCGCGCAAGGCGACATGACCTTGCGCGAGTTCCGGCTGTATCCGTCGTCGGCGCCACGTCTCGGCCCGGCCGATTACGGCCGGTGGGCGGCAAGCATCGCCAACGTTCTGCAATACCTGACCAGCGGAAGATCCCGGCAGGAACTGCAGCTGCGCGAGATCCAGTTCGTTGCAGCGTTCCCGCTGCCACAGGCTGCCGGCGTCTCGGACTCGCCGGCAGCCGACCAAAGCGACGTCTTAGCACAAGATCTGCACGACGTCTTTGCCGCATATTTCCTCGAAAACGTCGAACCGAGCGAAGACATCGCCGCTCCGAACATCTCGAGCGCCTTTCTCCAGCTCGCGTACCCGTGGCTGCAGACGACTGCGTCGGCGGTTTTGTCGGAATCGCTCGAGCCGCCCGACGGCGCCTTAGTCGGAATCTTGGCACGCAACGCGCTCAAGTACGGCGCCTTCAACAGCGCGACCAAAGTGACGCCCGCCGGTATCTTTGGCCTGTGGCCAACGGTTCCAACGCGCGAAACCAAAATCTCGGCGCCGGCGCTCACCTGGGGACCCGGCACGCCGGAGAAACCGCTGGTGTCGCGCGTAAGCCTCTTCGGATCTACGCCAAGGGGCATTCGGCTGCTCTCGGACGTGACCGCCTTCCCCGGCGAAGCCTACCGCGATGCAGCGGTGAACCGTCTCGTTTCGATCGTCTGCCGGGCCGCGCGCCGCATGGGCGAAGCCGTCGTCTTCGCCTCGAACGGGCCGGCGCTCTGGGGGCGCGTGCAATCCACGCTGCAAAAACTCATGACCCGCCTGTGGAATGCCAACGCGTTTGACGGCGCGAGCATCAAGGACGCGTTCGCGGTCCGCTGCGACCAGAGCACGATGACGCAGAACGACTTGGATAACGGCCGTCTAGTCGCCGAAGTGGCGTTCACCCCCGCTGCCAAAATCGATCTGATCCGCGTGACGTTAACCTTCGAGGCGGATGCGACCAGCGCGCAGCAAATCGCCTCGTCATTGGCCGAGGCGGTCTAATGGATTCGAGCGGCGTCCTCGTGCCGGTGCACGTCTTTCGCTTTCAGGTCGATTTTAGTACGGATTCGATCGTCGATGGCGACAGCAACGAGCCATTTTCTGTTTGCTCCGGCGCGTTTGCCGAATGCACCGGGCTCGAAGCGACGATGGAAAGCAAAGCCATCAAAGAGGGCGGCCGCAACTACGGGGTGGCCCAGAGGGCCGGCACGACGACGTTCGCAACCGTCGTTCTCAAGCGCGGTATCAGCACCAATCGCAACCTGTGGCAAATCTTCAATTCGCTCGGGAACGGGATGTACGCGCCGCGGATGCAGGTCACGATCAACCTATTCGACATCGACGGCTCGGCGCTGATGGCCTGGCAACTCGATCGCGCGATGCCCATCAAGTTCAAGTTCGGCGATCTCAACGCGCGCGGCGGTGAGGTCGGCATCGAGGAACTGCACTTGGTTCACGAAGGCCTGTGGTCGGTCTCTCCGACCACGGATAGTCTCTGATGCCGGCCCAACCGCAGACCGTCGCCAAGGCCACGCTCACCGCGCTGCCGTCCGGGCAGCCGGTCACCGTGCACTTCAATCCGTCGTCGCTCACGTACTCGGTCGAAAACTCAGTCTCTCAGCAGTCCGGTTCTCCCAAGAAGGTCCAGTACGTCGCTCAGTTTTCGGGAAAGTTGAGCATGGATCTTCAATTCGACACGACGGGAACCGGTTCGGACGTTCGCATCGACACGAACCAAGTTGCCGCCTTCATGCAGGCTTCGGCCAACGCGTCGGCGGCCGCGCAAACGTCCGCGGCTGCAAGCAGCGGCGGTTCGAATGCTCAGAGCGCTCCATCGAAAGCGCCTCCCGTGCTGAGCTTCCAATGGGGCTCGTACGAATTCAAAGGCGTAATGGAGTCGTTCAAAGAGACGATCGACTACTTCTCCGCCGATGGCGTCGCATTGCGCGCACTCGTCACCATCACGCTAGCCCGCCAAGATTCGGTCTTCGACGAAGATGCGAGCTTCTCGCAGGCGGATACGTCCGGCAGCCTCGTGCCGACAGGCGCCGACGACAGCGCTTTATCGGTCGCGACGCGCGGCGGCGACCCGAGTGCGATGCGCCAGTTGGGAAGCGCAAACGGATTGGAAAGCCTACGGTTCACCGGTGGAGCGCAGCTGCAGGTCGGCGCATCGGTGCAGCTCGGCGCGGCTGCCGGATTCGCCGGCGGCGCGCAAGCCAACATTGGAGTGTCGGTGGGTGCGCAACTTTCGGTGCAATCCGGATCGGGCGCGTTGTTCGGCTCGGGAGCATCGGCCGGCGTGTCCGCTTCGGCGGGAGCTTTCGCCGGGTTGCAAACCGGCCGCGTGACGGCGAGCACAACCAGCCGTCTCAACCCGACCTTGATGATCGGCTCGACGGTCGGAACCGACGTTGCAACGTACGTCGGCGCGAGTTTCTCGCT
The DNA here is from genome assembly GCA_963786105.1 of Vulcanimicrobiota bacterium. Taxonomy (GTDB): domain Bacteria; phylum Vulcanimicrobiota; class Vulcanimicrobiia; order Vulcanimicrobiales; family Vulcanimicrobiaceae; genus Tumulicola. The sequence continues at coordinate 268,600 of CAWAXX010000023.1, read as the reverse complement.
CAGCGGCCAGGCCGGGCCGGGCGCGTCGGCCGGTTTATCCAGCGACACCGGCGCGAAGTTCAGTTTCACCGATCGCCTCGCTTTCGATAGCGATGACTGACGCCGTGAGGAGTATGCCGTGCCGGTAGAAATTCAAGAGATGGAAATCCAAACGACGACCGCCGGCGCGGCTGCGGCCGCGCCGTCGTCCGGCGCCGCCGAAGCGAAGCCCAAGACCGATCTCCGCACGGCGCTCGAGATGCTACGCGTGCGCGGCCAACGATTGCTGGCGGACTGACGTGCCCGAACAAGCACTTTCGCAGCAAGCCTCTTACAGCGCGATTCCGACGGTGAAAGTCGACGGGCAAGCCAACGATAAAGTGACGACCCAGCTGCTGAGCATGGACGTGCGCGAGCACGAAGCCGGAATGTCTGCGCTCGAGTTACGCCTCAGCAATTTCGGCTCGTTCGCCGGTGGGACCGGCGATCTGGTGTTCGAGGACGGCGCCGTCCTCAAACTGGGCTCGGCAATTGCGGTCTTTGCCGGCGACGTAACCTCGCCGACCGAGATCTTTCGCGGCAAGGTCACCGCGCTCGAAGGCTGCTTTCCGAGCAAGGGCGCACCGGATCTCATCGTGTTGGCCGAAGACTCGCTGCAAGCAGCGCGGATGAAGCGGCGCACGAAAACGTGGGACAACGCGACGCTCTCCCAAATCGTCGGGCAGTTGGCAGGCGATCTCGGCCTCACCCCGGTGGTCTCCGGGCTGGACGACAACATCGGAACGCAGCAGCAGTTCAACGAGAGCGATCTGCATTTCGTGCGCCGCCTGCTCGCCCGCTACGATGCCGACTTGCAGGTCATAGGAACCGAGCTGCATGCGACGCCGCGCAACGTCGCGCAGGGATCGACGGTCGAGATCGACTTGAACAGTCAGCTACGCGAGGTTCGAGTGATTGTCGATCTCGCGCATCAAGTCAGCGCGGTCACCGCTACCGGTTGGGACTACGAGCAAGGGCAGGCCGTTTCGGTAACCAGCCGCACCACCTCGCTCGGTCCCGGTTCAGGCACGACCGGCGGAGACTGGTTGCAGCAGGCGCTCGCGCAACGTTCGGAACAACTCGCGCAATTCGCGACGCTCAACCAAGATGAAGCGCAGGCACTGGTCGATGCCGAGTTCGCCGAGCGCGTGCGACGCTTCGTCGTGGCGACCGGCGTTGCCGAAGGAAATCCGAACCTCCGCGTCGGCGCACAACTCAAGCTTAATGGCCTGGGCGCGCGGTTTTCGAACACGTACTATACGACCGCAACGCTTCACCACTTCGATACCGAAGGCGGCTACGAGACTCGCTTCGTCGCCGAGTGCGCGTACCTCGGAGATGCGTCGTGAGCCGCCTGCTGCAAGAGCACGCACTGCCGATGCTCGGACCGTCCGCTTTTCTGGCCAAGGTCGTCAGCGTCAAGGATCCCGCAAACCTCAATCGCGTTCAGATCCGGGCGTATAACGTCGACGGCGCAACCGATCAGGATGCGCCGGTCTGGGCGCGCGTCGCCGTCCCGTTTGCCGGGAACGCCCGCGGAGCATTCTTCATTCCGGACGTCGGCGATGAGGTGCTGGTCGTGTATCTGTCGGGAGATCCGCGCTTTCCCGTGGTGGTCGGGAGCATGTGGAACGGCCAGGACTCCGCACCGGATTCCATCGGCGGCTCGGGCGACAGCGTCGACCGCTGGACGATTACCGGCAAAGCCGGGACGAAGATCGCCATCGTCGAGGACAGCACCGGGCCGACGATCTCGTTCACGACGCCGGGGAACCTGAGCGGAACGCTGACCGATTCCGGCGGCGGCTCGATCGAGTTCACGAACGCCGCGCAAACTTCGGTGAAGATCGATACGTCCGGTGTGACAGTGAGCGCGCCGACCGGCGAAGTGCAAGTAACGGCCGCATCGTCGGTTTCGGTCACAGCGCCGACGCTCACCGTGAACGCCGCGACCGCGACGTTCAGCGGCGTCGTGCAGTGTCAAGTCATGCAAGCCACGACCGTCGTCGGAACGACCTACACGCCGGGAGCCGGAAACGTATGGTAAATCACGGCGTCAGGGCACTCGGGGTCGATCTCAACGGCAACCTCGCAACCGCTCCCCAACTGTTGCAGATGAACATCGAAGACTTCCCCGCCCGCTTTTTGCAAGACCTGTTAACCCAGAATGCGCCGCCGACCGCGTCGCAAATCTCGAGTACGGCCGTCGTCGAACCGTCGTCGCAACCGCTCTACCAGCCCGTTCAACGCGTGCTCCATCTCGCGCTAACCCAACTGTCGTGCAATACGGTCGGCAGCCCGAGGCTGGATCCGACGCGTGTCGTTTCGGCAGGTCTGGTGATTCGGCGGGTGCTGCGCGCCGACGGCGTCGATCGATATGACGCGCTGCAGGGTTGGATGCGCTCGCCTTCCGGCCAATTTCAATGGACCACGCTCAACGCTACGACGGAATCCCTCGATCCCGATCCTACGAAACGGCCGCAACTATCTTCCGGCCGCCTCGAGCTCGACCAACAACTCGCGGCAATCGTGTTGAGTTCGGCGAGTGCGGAAACGACCTCGCCCGCGTTCATCGGGCCGCCGGCGACCTGCACGGCCTTGGGGCGCACGATTGCGTACGCGATCGTCCCGACGGCCAGCAGCGAAACCAGCGACGGATCTCCCGGGAACGCCGTCACCTATAGTGCGGCCGACGTTGCGCGCAATCTGCCGACCCTGCTCCAAGCCGGACCGCAGATTCCCCCATTGCCCGGAACGACCGTCGACTATCGGTGGATGTCGGATGAGTTTCTCAACGTGCAGTTCCCGCCTCCAACGCCGCCCTCGCCTCCGCCGGGTCAGCTCGACTTCAGCATCGCACAGTTTCAGAAATTTGCGACCACCCTGCGAATGCTCAAGACCGTTTTCGGAGCGTTCGATCCGACCGATGAAGGCCGCGCGATTCTTGCGGTTTTGAACAACTGCGACGTTTACAAGAGCGCGGACTTCAGCGTGTCCCAGCCGATGGGAGATTTCTACCAACAAGCCTCAGCGGCGCTCATCGACTACAATCAGGCCGACGACGGCAGCACGGTTCCGCCGATCGTGCTTCCGTATGCGTACGATTCGCTCGGTGACTCCGAACCGACCGCACTGGCGAACGCCCTTCTGGCGGCGCTCGTGCCACGCACGCAAGCGATGCTGCTGCCGCAGGGCCGCTATCAAGATGCGACTCGCCTCTATCGGTTGCGCTTGTTCTTTCGCGTCAAATCGGAGCATCCCCATTGCCCTCCGACGTTGGTCTGGTCGGAATATAGCGCACCTTTCAGAATCGCCGCCTGGTACGAAAACAGCAGCCGGGCGCATCCGCCGGTGCCCTTGCCCGATCCGACGAATCGTGATTTTCTCAAAAGCCTCAAACCGAACTGTTCGTTTGCCGTACCTCCAGGCTTAATGGGCGCGATGCAGGGCTCGTCGATGTCGGGCTTGATGAATGGCGCCGGGGGTGGTCCTCCGCTTACGCTCGGCTGGCTTTGCAGTTTCAACATTCCGCTGATTACCATCTGCGCGTTCTTCGTCCTAAATATTTTCTTGAGTCTTCTCAACATCGTCTTTTTCTGGTTGCCGATGATTAAGATTTGCATTCCGATCCCGGAGGAAGAGTAGACGCCGTGGCGAGCAGCTTAAAGAGCCTGGTGAGCTGGCCGTTTCTTCCATTGCCGCAACAAGGGCAGCTCGTCTATCCCACCCTGGAGCGCAGCGTGCGCGACGCGATACGCATTATACTGACGACGCGTCCCGGCGAACAACTGATGCGTCCGCGTTTCGGAGCGGGGTTACAGAGCTTCCTCGACGATGGCAACACGCTCGCCCTCCGGCGCCAGATCCAAACGGCGATCCTCGAAGGCCTGCAAAACTATGAAACGCGAATCATCGTCGACCGCATCGACGTCGATCCGGTTAACGGCGTGCCGTCCGAAGTTCACGTTCAAATCTACTACCGGGTCCTGCGCACGAATCAGGTGCAGCAGCTCGGCGTCACCATGCGGGCGGACTAGACATGCCGCTCATCGTGCCGGCACTCGACGACCGCTCGTACGACGACCTCGTCGCCGAGATGTTGGCGAGCATTCCGGCGCACACTCCGGAATGGACGAATCCGCAACCGGGCGATCCGGGGCGCACGCTCATCGAGCTGTTCGCGTGGCTTGCCGACACGATACTGTACCGCGCCAACCTCATTCCGGAAAAGCAGCGCATCGCGTTCCTGCGGTTGTTGGGGCAAAGCATGCGGCCGGCAGCCGCCGCTCAAGGGCTGATCTCGCTCGCGCTCGATCCGTCCGCGACGGCTCCAAAAGATCTGGTGAACGGCGCGACCCTGACCGGTGCGGTCCCGTTTGAAACGCTCGCCGAGCTCAATCTGCTCCCGCTGACCGCGCAGGCCTACGTCAAAGCGAAGATTCAACCCGATCGGATTGCCGAGACGCTTCCGCTGCTGACCGGCCTCAAAACCTTGTACGGGCTTTCCGCCACGCCGAGCGGGTATCAAACGACACCGGTCTTCGCAAACGGTCAGGCCGATCCGAATGGAATCGACGTCATCCAAGGCACGGTCGACGGATGCATCTGGCTGGCCTTGCTCGCCGCTAAGCCGGATCCATCGCTGGTGGCGCAAATTCGCGATGCGATCGGCGGCAAGAACGGGCAGCAACTCCTCAGCGTCGGATTCGTCCCTGCGCTCGCGCTGCCCGATCCGTTTGCCGATATCGGGCCGCGCGCGGCGGTCCAAGCCGATTGGCAGATGAGCTCGTCCGGACCCGGGATGCCCGCGTCCTACACGACGCTGGCGGTTTCCGACGATTCGACCCGCGGATTGACGCAGCCCGGTGTCGTGCGGCTGGTTCTTCCGCAAAGCGGACTCATCAATGCGCCCTCCAACGACGTGCGCGTCGACGCGCAGGCGGGGGTGGGGCCGAAGCCGCCGCGCATCGATGACCCCGACGTTGCCGGAAGATTGATCGCGTGGGTTCGTCTCAGCGCGAGCTCGGCGATTTCAGTCAGCTGGATCGGCGTCAACGCCGTCGGAATCGACCAGCGCACGTCGTTCAAGTCGGTCGTCGTCGGCGTGAGCGACGGAACCGCCGGGCAGCAGTTTGCACTAGGCCAGACGCAAATCGATTCAGCGACGTTCCAGCTCGAGGTCGACATGCCGGGCCTGGGCTATCAGCTGTGGCAGCAAGTGGACGATCTAGCCGCGCAGCGAGGACCGGTTCCCGCATACGTGCTCGATCCCGAAGCCGGCACGGTGACGTTCGGCAACCAGATGCAGGGCATGATCGTCCCGCTGGGACGGCGAATCCGCGTCCGTCAAATGCGCGCCGGCGGTGGCAGCGCGGGGAATCTTCCAAGTGGAACGCTGACGGCGATACGCGCGCAGGATGCGTCGGGCGCGCAAGCCGGGCAAGTCACCGTCACGCAACCGATCGCGACCACCGGAGGCGCCGACGCCGAAACCCTGGCGCACGCCGAGCAACGCATTCCCGGCTTGCTGCGGCATCAAGACCGCGCGATCACCGCCGCCGACTATCAGAGTTTGGCACAAGACGTACCCGGCGCGAACGTTGCGCGCGTCGAAGTCCTCCCGCTGTTTAAGCCGCAGACGCGCACACCCAACACGCCGGGCGTCGTTTCGGTGATGGTCATTCCGGGGAAGGATGGCGTGCTGGCACCGTGCCCGCGCGCCGATCGGCCGCTGCTCGAAACCGTTTACGCCTATTTGGATCCGCGGCGTCCCGTCGCTGCGGAGTTGTACGTCATCGCGACCGACTACGTCGGGCTGGGCATCGCGATCGCCGTCGAAGTGCGCAGCGGCTACGGTCTGTCGGCGGTATCTCAAGCGGTCGAAACCGCGATTCGCAGTTACCTCTGGCCGATCGCGCCGGGCGGAACCGACCAGCAGGGGTGGCCGCTGGGTCGCAACGTGCGCAGTCTCGAGCTGGAAGTTATCGTCAGCCAAGTTCCCGGCGTCGTCGAAATCGACGGCCTAAAAATGTACGCGGCAAAGCCCGCTGGCGGATACACGCAAATTCCGGTCGATGCGACCGGCAAATCCACCCTGTCACTGAAGAGCTGGCAACTCGTCGAGGTTTTGCAAGTGCGCGTCGCCGCCGGCGACGACGGATCGACGGTCAGCGTTCCCGATCTGGTTCCCGCACTGACCACCGACGACTCCGTTGCGGTTCCCGTCGTGCCGAAAGTCTGCTGAGGCTCGCATGGACGCAAACGGACTTCGGTTTTGGATGTTGAGCCGGCGCGCCGATTGGCCGTGGAGCGCGGGCACGGAAGGTTTGCAGTATTGCGACAAGAGCGGCCGGCTGCAGTTGCTGAGCAGCAGCAGCGCACCAACGCCGGTCGAAGACTCGGCGCTGGCCGCCAAGTTGGTGGAGTCGGTCCCAATGGCGCGCGACCAGTACGACAACTACGCGCGCTGGGATCCGGCGAGCGGACTGGCCGTCGCCGGCGGCAGCGGCCAGGGCGAAGTCCCTATCTATGCGCCGCCGCCGTTCCAAGCCGTGACCGACCTCGTTCTCGGCTACGACGGCATCCTTTATATAGCGGCCGCCGGTACGCTGGTCATGCTGGATCGGCGCGAGCGCTGGCCCGCCTTCACATTGTCGGTGCCCGATTTTTCTTTCTGGCGGCTGGCGGCACTCGCCGGCGGCGGCGTGCTCGCGCTCGACCGGGAAAAGCCGCAGCTCGGCATCGTGACCGGTGCGCCCTTGCAAACCGGGCCGGCCGAAGGACCGGCTCCGGGCATTCTGCGCTCGTGCGAGGTCAACGCCGATCCGCCGCGCGTCGCGCAGCGGTACGCGCTGACCAACTCGGAGACCTTCGTCGCTATCGCATCCATCGACGGCACCGGCTTCGCACTGCTTTCGTGGGGACTGGATGCAGCGGGAAGCCGGGTTGCGCTGTTGCGCATCTTCGACGATGCCGGGCTCGGCGCGCCGATCGTGCTCGGCGGAGCGAAGTTTCCCTACGCGCTCGCCGCGATCGGCGACGGACGCATCGCAACGCTCGCCACGAATGCGCAGGAAGCGTTCGTTTTCGATCTTTCGTTGCCCGGAAGCACGCTTGTCCCTGCCGGCGATTCGTACGTCTTGAGTGACGTCAACGTGGGTCCGTTCGCGCATGGGTTTGGGTTGCCGGCATACTACGCCGGGACGACCGGCTCGCTCGTTCCTCTCCTTCCGCTGTCGTTGAACAGCTTCGCCGGCACCGGTCAAACCGATCCGGCGACTCCCATCGTTTTCGACAGCGGTTCGGCTGAAACGGTTTGGCACCGTTTGTTTCTTGAAGCCATCCTACCACCGCATTGCGGAGTGCTCGTGTGGCTGGCCGCGTCCGACGCCGCCGCGGATCTCACCTCGCTCGAGACCCGCTGGTACCCGCACGCCATCGGCGATGCGGACGTCGGCAGCGTTCCGCCGGATATGCTCGCGTACGTTCCACGCGCGGCCTGGCAATCGAGCACGCCCGAGGTCGCGTTTGCGCCTGCGCTGCTCGATGCGGCACCGGTTCAGGACCGTCAGGGGCTCTTCATGGTCTTGCTGCAGCGCGCCGGAAAGGCAGTGCGCAACCTGCAAGGGCGCTACCTCGGCGTGCGAGTGCAGCTGAATGGCGACCGGCGAAATACGCCGGAGGTAGCCGCACTGCGGGCCTACGCTTCACGCTTTTCGTACGTCGACCACTACCTGCCGGAAATCTATCGTGAAAAGGCGTACGGCGTTCAAGCCGATCGGGACGGCCCGAGCACGCGGCGCGATTTCTTCGAACGCTTCGTCGATTCGTTCGAAGCGCAACTGACGCACATCGAAGACCGCGTGGCCGGCGCGTATCTGTTGACGCGCCCCGAAGCGACGCCGGACGACGCGCTTGATTGGTTGGGCACCTGGATAGGGATCGAGCCCTCCGAATATCCGCCGGGCCGTCGTCGGGCGCGATTGCAAGCGACGCCGCAACTGTATCGGCAACGTGGAACCGCTCAGGGTCTCGCGCTCGCGCTCGACGTCGCCACCGGCGGCATGTGTTCGCGCGGCGCGATCTTGGTGGTAGAAGATTTTCGATTGCGCCACATCTTCGCCACGATTCTCGGCGCCGATCTCTCCATCAAGGACGATCCACTGTTGCCGGGCTATTCGCCGGACAGTAACTCCATTGTCGGCGACACGCTGTTCTTGGGCGATCCGCGCATCCAAGCGGAGCTGCAAGACCTCTATGCGACGAACCTCAACTTGGCTAGCGGAACGAACCAGCCCGAGGCCCTGTACGAGAAGTTCGCTAACCGTGTGACCATCTTCATTCACGACCAAGTGGAGACGGTTGACGCGCTGCTGGTGCAACGAATTGTCGAACGGGAAAAACCGGCGCACGTCGCGGCAAGTATTCAGCGCGCGAGCCAACCGTTCATGATCGGCCTCGCTTCCCTGGTCGGTGTCAACACCTATCTCGCGCCGGAGCCGCCACGCGCGCCCGTCGAGGTCGGCGTCAGTCAGATAGGACGCTACGACGTCATCACGACCTTACCTAGCCTGGATCCACGCTTGGAAAACGCTGCCTTCTCGGAGTGGACGAGTCCCGTGGCGCGTTTGGCGGGGCCACAATACATGCTTCCGGATGAATCGATCGTCCTCGACGGCAGCGCTTCCACTGCACCGCCCGGAGAGAAAATTATTTCTTATCAGTGGGCGCTGCGGCCGGCGCCGTAGCACGCCAAATTCTTCGCGCTTTTGAGGATAAGACTATGCCAGATACCCCGATAACCTTGACCGCCGGAGGCGCAGCCGTGACGAACACGTCGCCAACCGTGAGCGTGACCGTCGGTGGAACGCCGCCTTCGGTTGGATCGGTCTTGACGTTCTCGCTCCTGGTCGTTGACGATTTGGGAAACAAGAGTACTCCCGCAACGTGCACGGTCACGGTGCGCGGCGTACCAGCCGCCACGCTCACCGGGCCGCCGGCTGTCGCTGCCAACACGCCGATTACGCTTGTCGGTACCGGAACGCCGCAGGGCGGCGGAAAAATCGTGAGTTTCGTTTGGCAACTGACGTCGGTCTCAAAACCGAGTTAAATCGAACGCAATGCCCGCGCCGCCGAAAGCCGTCACGCTGCTCCTCAACAAGCCAGTCACTACGGAGGCTCCGCAGTTGACGGTGGCCGGAATGGCGCCCGGTACCTACGTCTTTGCACTGGTGGTTCGCGACGACATCGGCACCGAAAGCAGGCCGGCCAGCCTTCGGGTCGTCGTCGGCGCCGCGCCTCCGAACCAATGAGAGGACATCATGTCGAACTCAGCTGATGCGCTCGCCGCATCGCCTCCTCCGGCACCGAACCGAGTTTACTACTCGTTGGGAAGAATGCTCGGTGTGGAAGATTTCCAAGCCGACCAAGACTATCACCGGGGTCGCTTGGCCCGAGCGTTGCTGCAACTGTGCGGCACCGGAACCGTGTCCGGCCTGAAGGTGCGCGTTCCGCAACAGCTGCAGCAACATTCAGCGTACGCGCCTTGGTCGTTCGTCATCGACGCCAACAAGAACGTGCAGATGAATGCCGGCGCAGCGGGAACGAGCGGCGACACCGTACCGCCGTTTACGGCGGCGCCCGGAGCCACGACCGCCGATGGTACGGTTACCTGGACAAATCAGGGGCCTCTGTTGGGAAGTGCCTGGCGAACGAACACGCCCTTTACCTACCCCTCCGCGATCGTCGATCAGAACGGCAACGTGCAGGTGCTCGCGGTGGTTGTCGGTCTGACAACCGGGCCGGTCCTCCCGCAGTGGAACACCAACGCCGGCGGCGCCACGACTGACGGCGATAACGTCTCCGCCTGGACGTGTCTCGGATCGGCGGCGCTGGAAGTACAAGTAACTCCCGGCGTTGCGGTCGACCGCGCCGGCCGCATCATCGAAGTGCCACGCGCAGTGTGCATCCCTATCGGCGACTGGTTAGCGGTTCAAACGACTTCCGACCTCAACGCCGCGCTCAAGGGCGGCAACGTCGTGATCGACGTCTTCGCCACGTTCGTGGGCTGCACGCGCGGCGTGACGCCCTGCTTTGCTACTCAAGACGACTACGATGCGACCGACGCGTTCAGCCCTAATCGTTTGCTCGATTCCTTCGCAATGCAGCTGGTGCTGCGCACCGACGCATCGCCGCAGCTTCCGGAAGATCCGTGGCGGACCATGGGGCCGATCGCGACGTCGCCAAATCCTCCCGCCAAAACGCTCCAGCAAGGAATCCTCGAAGCTGACAGCGGCCCGGGCTTCTCAACACCCTTCGGCCCGGGCTCGGCACCCGCCGAATATCCACCAAACTTCGACCCGACCTCGGTGTTCCTCGCTCGCCTTACGATCCCGGCCACGGCTGTCGCCGGGTCGCCACCTACCATGACGCTCGCCAATATCGGGATCGACAATTTTTCGCGATTGTTTCTGTATTCGAGTTCGCTCGTCGCGCGCTGGAGCGGACTCAGCTCGGGTGCCGAGTCATAATGTCGCGCGGTTACGCAGTTAGGAGATTTCCGTGATTTCTTACACGAAGGGCAGCTCGCGCGTGGCGCTCACGTCGAACGAGCTCACCACGTATCAGGGCAACGGTTCGGTCGTCCTGAACAGCCAGCGAACCCGGCCGTATTGGTTCGACGGACGTTTCTTGGCAGCGCGCGATTTAGCCCGCGAACAAGACTACTTCCTGCAGCGGCAAGCCGACTTGGGGCAATGCGCCGGCTTCGGCGTGGTTCATGGTTTGTGGGCGCAGGTGCTCGATCCAGCGTCGGACCCGAATGCGAGCGCCGATACGATCGTCATTCGCGCGGGTCAGGGCGTGACGCCGTCAGGCGAGCTGGTACTCTTGCCGTCGGATCTCCCGCTGCGGATCTCGGATCTCGCCGTGGAGGAAAACCTCGACGTCCAGTTCGGCCTCTCCTCGATGCCGAACGTTCCGGCGCGGACGCGGAGCGGCCTCTTCGTTCTCGCCCTGCGTCCGGTCGAGTTCACCGCCAATCCGATCGTCTCGTACCCGACTAGCATTCAGGGTACGCGCACGACGCACGACAGCGACATCGTGGAAGCAACCGCCGTCACGCTGGTACCGTATCCGGATCCGGTCACGACCTACGATGCCTCGCAACGGCGGGCCGCGCTAGCCCGGCAAATCTTCGTCACGGCCAGTGGAACGCAGATTTCCACCGACCTGCTGCCGCTTGCGATGGTCAGCTTGCAGCGCGGAGTGATCGAGTGGATCGACCCGTATCTCGTGCGCCGCGATACGGGACCTGAGTATAGCGGCTTGCGATTCGGGCTCACCGACCCGGCCGCGCAGCAAGCGTTCTTGATGCAGTACGATGCTCAGTTGCAGGAGACGGTCGCAGTCAGAAAAGCGGCAGGTCTGTCGGCCGCTTTTTCCGCGGCAAGCTACTTCCAGGCACTTCCGCAAGCCGGCCGGTTTCCGCTCGCGAGCCTTACCGTCAGCGGTCAGAACGCCGCCCAAACCTTCTCGCAGGTTTTCTTTCCGCAACAGCTCGACGTGCGGCTGAGCATCGTCCCCGTCGACGAGATTGCGGCGCTGATCGAAGACAGCATGTCGCTTCCGCCGCTCGACCTCACGCTCCCTCCCGATGCGTACGCGAACATCGCGGTGTTCGCGTTAATTCCGGTCGCACGCGCCGACTACGCCAAGCTGAAAAGCTCGTTACCGGTGCTCGCACCCACCACGACGTTGCCGCAACTGCTGAGCTCCCGGCCACCCATCGAGCTCTTGCGCTTGTATCAAGGCGCCTCGATCGGGATGGCCCCGTCCCCAAATCAAAACGCTACTTGGGCGTCGGCGATCGGCACGCAGACGTACGGGTACTACGTCCGGCGCCGGGCCGCACCGGCTTTCGTCGACTTTTCAACGCCGAATCCCAGTTAGTACAACGGTGAGGTAGGCCATGCCAGCAACGCCAATCGCGAATCCCGAACCCGGCGAGAGCATCGTCGGCATCGATCCGCAGCTTCTTCAACAGCTGAACGCCGGTTGGCGCCATCGCCTGAACCTTTTCACCGGACGGGCACTCACGGAAAATGCGTTAGACGACGAACAGCAATATCGGTCAGGCCTATTAGCCACGCTCGGACAAACCGTTGCTCCCGGGATCGTAACCGGACTCGAGCTATCGCTCGACTCGTCCTCCGATCCGCTCGTTACCGTAACTCCGGGATACGGAGTCGCAGCTTCGGGCGAGGACATCATACTCTTGCGCGCGATACAGACGCGCTTGAGCACGCTGGCGGCGTTCGATCCGGCGACGGGTTCCCAAATCGTCGATCCGAAGACGGCGCTGCCCGGAACCTTCCAAAGTTACGCCGCCGGCGCGAACGCGCAGCCTGCCGGCGTTTTCGTGCTGCAGCCGATCGTCACTCAGGTAAACGGACAAGCCTTCGACGACAAAACCGGCTCGATCGAAGTGAGCGGTAACCTGAACGCCTCGTGCGATCGGGACCCGGAAGAATATGCGTTCGAAGATTGGCAGCTCGCCGACGGCGCGCGGCTGGTGTTCGTCGCGTGGCCCGCGGCGAACGCGGGCCTACCGCTTCCGGCCGCGACGCCGCCGGCCACCTTCCGTAACAGAATCGTCTATTCAATCTTCGAAGCCGAAGCACAGCTCGCGATCGACGATCAGCTTCCCTGGGCGGCGGCCGGCGTGCCGCTCGCACTGGTGGCGTTCGACAACTCCGCAACGACGTGGCAGCCGCTGTTCGTCGATCGCAGCGCCGTCGTGCGGCCCGGCGGCTTGCCGCGAAAGCGTCGCGTTCTGCCGGTCGAGTCGCCGTTGGAAGCGATCGTTCAACAACCCCTCGCCGCGGCAAGAATATCGCAACTGAGCGAGCAGCTGAGCGAACAACTCGCGCTGCAACCGGCGTTCAACGACCTCGGAAGCATCGCGACGCAGCTTCCGCCGGCCGGGGTGCTGCCGTCGGCGGCCATGGACTTCGTGAATAGGGTCAACCTCTGGCTTCCAAAGACGTGGCACGTTTCGGCGGGGCCGGTGCACCTCGAAGAGTTGGAAGCCGCGCTGCAAACCGGCATGTTGACCGCTCCGCTCGATCCGCAAGCCGCCGAAGACGTCGAGGTCTTGGTACCGTTACCGGACGCGCTGTACGACCCCGATATTCTCGTGACCGAAACGGTCGCACCCGACTTCCAACACGAGTTGGATGTTGCGACGCTCGAGCGAGACTCAGCCTTACGCACGCGGAAGTCGGTTCAACTCGAGCTCAACGTGCTGCAGACGGTTCTCGGGCCAAACGCGCCGCAGCCCAACCCGAACCTGACGGATCTCACAGCCGGGCTGACTCCCGGCGAAGCGGCCGCGCGCGATGGGCTGCCGGCTTTTTGGCCGCAGCCGTCAGCGGATCCGAATCTCGATCGCGCCTTCGGAACGCACGGACCCGCGACGTGGCAGAGCGTGACGCCTTATGTCGTGGGACAACTCGTCGTCGATCCCAACGGCAATTTCCAAAAGGTCACGACGGCGGGGAGTTCGGGCAGCGCCGTCCCTCAGTGGAACGCCACTCCCGGACAAACCACTTCCGATGGGAGCGTCGCGTGGTTGAACGCTGGGAACGGGCAGTGGATGCCGGCGACGGCCTATGTTGCCGGGGAGTTCATCGTCGACGCGAACGGGAACGTTCAAACGGTTCAGACGCCAGGCACGTCTGGTGCGTCGCAGTACGTTTGGAAACCGAACGTGGGCGATGTCACGACTGACGGAACAGCCGCCTGGCGCAACGCCGGTCCCCGCGCGTGGCAGGCGAATTTCGCGTTCGTGGCCGGCCAAGCCGTCGTCGATTCGAATGGCAACGTTCAGACCGCGCAAAATGCGGGCACGTCCACAGCGTCGTCGCCTGCGTGGGGCGACGCGCTCGAGGAGATCACGCCCGACGGCGCCGTCCAGTGGGTGAATCACGGTCCGCCGACCTTGTGGGCGCGTGGCGTGGCGTATCGCGCCGGCCAGTTCTTCGTCGATTCAAACGGCAACGTACAGGCACTCGATCGCGCCGGCACGTCGGGCGCGACGCAGTTGATATGGAACGCGACCGTCGGCGGAACGACGAGCAACGATGGAACCGTCGCGTGGCTCAATGCCGCGGCTGGAGTCTGGCAGGCAAATACCGCATATGCGGTCGGGCAGTTCGTCGTCGATTCGAACGGGAATCTCCAAACCGTCACCGTGCCCGGAAATTCGGGCGCCACCGCGCCGGCCTGGAACGCACTCGCGGGAGGAACGACTACCGACGGCGCGGTGACTTGGATGGCGCAGGTCTGGACGTCGATCGATTTGCAAACGCTGGAAACGGTCGCCAGCAGAGCTCCGTACACGGTTTCGTGGCCGGCCTGGCAAGCAAATACGAACTTCGCTATAGGTCAAATCGTCACTGATTCAAACGGCAGCCTACAAGTCGTGCAGACTGCGGGAACGTCAGGCGCGACGGCACCGGCCTGGAGCACGGCTGCGGCCACCGCGACCCCCGACGGCAGCGTGAACTGGTCCCTGCTAGCGGGCAGTCGCTCGCAAATTCCGTTGATCGACGCCGACGACTGGGACGATCTCGCAAACTTTGGATTGCAGCACTTCATCGATCGCCTCAACGCAAAGATCAAAAGAGCGAACGATTTGATCGATCTCGCCTTCCTCACGACGCAAACCGATATCTATCGTTTCCGGCAAAACGTTTTGGGGGCGACCGACGCTTCACGGCTTGCGACTTCGCCGATCTTAGCGAACATCGCCACCGGCGTGACGGCGAGCGCCACCGCGCAAAATCTCAAAGATTATTTCGCATCGATCCAAACGTCGACGCCCGCCGGCGGAGGCCCCGCTTCCATCGGCGGCGCGGCCGGAATATCCGAAGGGTTCGCCGGTGAACGGGCGGTCTCCATACAACCGTCGTTCGCGTCCAGCAGCCGCGTTACGTCCAACATCGCCTTCCAACAACAGTCGGCGGCCGCCGCTGCTGCGAGCACTCCGGCCTCGGCGTCGGCTCTCGCCGGCGCGCAAAAAGTAACGATCGTCCCAACGGCATCGTCCTCCGCGTTCTCCGCAGTTCAAGCGAGCGCCGTTCAAACCAGCGCGCCGCGCCCGATCTTTTTCGACACTGGGGAAGACGTGCCGCGCTTCACGCCGATCTCTTCCGAATTCCGGCCCGCCGTTTCGCCCGAGCCGGCGACCAGCGAGGTGACCGCGCAGTCGCCAATCGTGGGCGCCCAGTTGGACATTCGCACCATCACCGTTGCCGAACGCCTGGCGCAATCGCCCTCGCAGGAGAGTCTCTTCTACGCGGTTGGCAATCGCATAGGGTTTATGCAGATTCTGCTCGAGCTGGAGATCACCATCGACGACCTTCAGTTGCTGGTCGACGCTGCCGAGACGACCGCTCCGCCGGCAAATGCGCCGATCCCGACCGAGTCGCACTTTTTTGCCGAGTGGCGCGACACGGTTACGCGCTCCACCGTTTTCAATCGCATTCAAACGCCGTTCGTGATGACCAACAGCGACGAAGCCGGCTTGTTCTCGAGCGGGGTTCGCGTGCTCGAGCAGCACACCCAACTCTTGCGATTGCTGGAAGCGCGCGTGCAGACGTACGTCGATTTCGTCAACCTGTGCACTACCGCGATCGGAAACGTGCGCAACGGCGTGCAACGCGCCCAAAGCACGCTCTCGCAATTGGAAAACCAGCTTGCCCAAGCGCGCCAAGACGTTGCGTTTACCACGTCCTTGCTAGCCGACGAGCAGCTGCGCGTGAACGACGTCAACGATCGGCGCCGCCAAATTCTCGCGACGTCGGTGCAAGTGGTCGTCTACACGCGGCCTCGCACGCTCGAAATCGAAGACAACGTTCCCAGCCGCCAGCTGGTCCCCGGGAACATCGTAAGCCCCGTACCCACGTGCCTGCAACAAGCCATCGCCGTGCCACCCGAGTTGAGCGAGATAGTAGCGCTTTTGCATGAAGTTCCGGTGACCTGGTTGCCGTCGGTTTCGGCACTGGTATCGAGCCTGCGGCGCCCGATTCTGCTCCAGCAGATCGCCTTCGGCACGCGGGCGCGCGCGTCGCTGCAGCTCAGCATGCCGCAAGTCGCGTCGTCGGCTTTGCTGGCGCCAAGCGTGTACGGACCCGCGATCGCAAGCATCTACCAGGCGAACCAGCAAGCCGTGCGCAGTTTTCAGACCATGCGTACGTCGATCGTACCCGAGAGCTTGGCCGGCCTGAGTTGGAGTTCGCAAGTCAGCGCGGTGTCCGCCGTGACCACGATCGCCGACCTCGCGTCCTCTCAAACCGTCAACGCCGAAACCGCCAGCGCAGTTTCGCGCATCCAGCAGCAGATTTCGAGCGTCGCCGGCTGCCTCTACGCGCGCGCAAATTCCGCGTTGCCAGTGGATCGTTTGGCGTGGGCTGAGTTTCTGCGTGGGCCGGGTCTTACGATCCGTCTGCAAAACTTAGCGGTGCTGCCGAATTGGAACGCGCAGCCCTACGCGGACCGGCAGCAAATGCAACTCCTCGTAGACTGGCTTTTCGCTCAGATCGATGGGGCCAATCCCGACGCCTTGGCATATATGAGCGACGTCACGCGCGTCTGCATTCTGCTCGCGAGCCACGCACCGGTCAACGACGTCATCGCGGGCGCCGTCACGCTGCGTACGCAACCCTCGGTCGGCAACACCGTCACGCTGAACCTGCCGTCTACGCGCGTTGCCGCCGGCATGTACGTACAGTTGTTCTCGAAGGGGAACCTCGCCGCCGAAGCGGTCGTCAGCGATTTGGACCACACCAGCGTTTCGGCGACGGTCACCGCCGTTCACACGCCCGGTGCCTTCCTCGAAGCCAACGACGTCGCCCACTTCACCACGCAACGGCCGCAGGCCGTCGCAATGCGCGCCTTCACGGTGTAAGGGTTTATCCGTGCCGTCTTGGAGCACTAAGCGATGGGATCGCGGCGACCGCCGAGTGCAGCGCTGCCGGCTACGCCTGCGGGACCGAACCCTCGCACCCCGGGCCGAGTTTGCGCTCACCGACGCTTTGCGTCTCGTTCACTTGCCGGGCGAGCCGGAGGGCCGCGCCTACTATTTTCGGCGTGTCGTCTTGAATGGCGTGCCTGCCGACGGTACCCGGGCAATTTGGCACGAGCAGTTGCAGCGCGTTCTCTATCGACATGCGGCCAGCGCGGTTCACGGTTCCGATTGGCGCGCGTCCTCGGCGGATGCCGTCTATTTCGACAGTCGGCAAGAAGCACTCGAGGCGCTGCTGCGCAGGACGGTTCGCCGCGAACCGCAACGCGAATGGTATTGGGCGCTGATCGCTGATGGCGCGACGGTGCTCGAAGGGCGCAGACAGATCGTTGCTATTGTGGAAGAGCTTCGGCAAGAGCCGCACTCCTGGATCCGCGTCGCGCAGGCAGTATTTACGGCGCTTGACTCGGGCGAAGCGGTCCGCTTGTTGGAAGAGATTCCCGCCGGTGCTGCGGAGGCATGGCTGCGCGAGATGGGCGACCTCGGCGCCGCCGATTCTGCAGCGCCGGTGGTCCGCCTTTCTTCACAGCTGGAAATGACGCTCGCTCGCGCTACGCACACCCTCGGAAGTTCCGATCCGCGGACGACGTGGCTCGCCGCTCTCGCCGTTTATTTCGCGTCGCCCGGCACGTTGAGGTCGCACGACGTCCTGTCGCGCGCGCTGGCGACGCTGCGGCTGCTCTCGGCACGCAGGCTCCGCGAGTCAATCGCGGGGCGCACCCGCGCGAATGCACTCGGCCCGATTTGGACGATCGCATTTGAAGAACAGCCGCGGGCCCTTCCGGAAGACGGGCCGCCCGCCGTAGCTCGAGGCGAAGTCGCGAGCCGCACCCGCGAGGCCGCGCCCTCAGAGACCGTTTTGGCGCCGAAACTCCAGGTCGTACGCGAGACGCAAGATTCATCGCTTGCCATCGACGCTCCGCGTAAGCTTCAAGGCGTCGAGACGACGGCGGCCGGCTTATTCTTCCTGTTGAATGTTATCGCACGACTGGGAATCGTGCGCTTCCTGCACGAACGGCCGGCGCTGTCGGAAAACGCGTTCGTTGCACGTGTGCTCGTGCATCTGGCGGCGAAAGCTCGCATCGATCCACTCGATCCCTCCGTCCGGCTTCTTGAAGCCGAAATCGACGCCTATCGTGAATCGCGTCAAACTCCTTGGCCTAACGACGAGGCGTTGCTGCGGGCCTGGTACGCGGCCGTGCGCCGCTGGTGCCGGCGTGCCGGCAGGCTCGGCGTGCGCGCGATTGTGTTTCGACGCGGACGCATCACCGTGAGCCGAACCGAGCTCGACGTGACGATGCCGCTCGACAGTGCCGATATCCGCATTCGCCGCGCCGGTTTAGACATCGACCCGGGGTGGACCCCATGGTTCGGCCGCGTCGTGCGCTTCCACTATACGCAGGACGGTTATGCACGTCAGTAATCCGGGCGTGCCGCCGTGCTAAAACCAGCCGGCGCGATGGCGTTCGATAACGGCCTCACAGCGTACGGCTTCGTACTGGCGGGTCTTGCGCGTCTTGCGGCTTCGTGTACGTCGCTCGATCAGCGCCTGCGCGATCGCCTCGATGCGGGCGCGCGGGGATTCGACGGCAGCCGAATGCAATTGCTATGCGCTTTTGCAGAATATGCGCGCAAACCGCGCGCCGTTGACCGACCGCTCTTTGCTGCCACGAACGAATTCGGGTTAACGGCAACCGAGACCCTGTCGGTCCGCTTGGCGGCCGCAGTCGAAGAGGACGTGTTAGCAAGCCATTTGCTTGCGCATTTGCAGCAACCGCTTTCGCTTAGCCGGCCTACGGTGGGGTTACTGGCCCAGGCCTACGGCGAAGATAGCGGTACGAGCGCCGTGCACGCGATCGCGCAGGGCCGAGCCGTGCGCTGCGGTCTGTTATTACTTTCCGACGACGAATCGCCACTGCCCGAGCGGCACATCCGCGTTCCGGTTTCCAACGGCCTCGCGCTACAGGGCGTAACCTGCGAGTGGCCCGGCACGTCCGTCGTTTCGCACGAAAGTTCGGCGATTCCACTCGGCAGGACTGCCGAACTGCAGGCGAGCGCATTTGGCAAGCGACTCACCGCACTACCAAGCGCAGTCCTGGTGATTCGCAGCGGCGACGTTCCGGAAGCACGTGCGGCTGCCGCACGCGTCTGCTCGGCTCTGGGGGCACAGCCCGCGCTCGTCTACACCGAGCGGCTCGCCGGCATGGCGCCTTGGCTATTTTTAAATGGAATCGTTCCAGTCTTTACTCAGTGGCTGACTCCGGGCGAGCGTAAGCCGGTGCCGTCCATACCGTGTTTTTCCGGGCCTACCGTCATCTTGAGCGGACCGGACGGAGACTTCGAATCCGACCATCGCGCATTGTTCGAATGGCGATTAGACGTTCCCACGCCGGTCGAGCGAGAGGAGCTCTGGGACGCGCACGTCGCCAATCGTGACCTTGCGAAGCGAATCGCGTGCGAGCATCGCCATACGGCCGGCAGAATCGCCGTCCTTGCCGGCAAGGTGAACGAGGAAGTCCCTGACGGGAAACTCGCGTGCTACGAAGACGTCGCCGCCGTTGCTCGTCGCGACGCACCGGCCGGCCTAGCCGCCCTAGCGGAAGTCATTCCCGACGACGTCGGCGACGAAGCGCTGGTGGTTCCGAAAGCGTTGCGCGAGGAACTCGAATCGCTGGTCGTGCGCTGCCGCCTGCGCGAACGCTTTGCCGAATCGCTGGGCCCGTCGATTCGGGCGCGGTATCGTCCGTCGGTGCGCGCGCTTTTCGTCGGTCCTTCGGGAACCGGCAAAACGCTCGCCGCCGCCTGGCTTGCCACCAGACTTGGTCTTCCACTTTGCCGCGTCGACCTTTCCGCAATCACGTCAAAATACATCGGTGAGACGGAAAAAAATCTCAGCCAGCTTCTTGCGCGTGCCGAACAGAACGAAGTTTTGCTGCTCTTCGACGAAGCGGATTCGCTGTTTGGAAAGCGGACCGATATCCACGATTCCAACGATCGCTTTGCCAATGCGCAGACCAACTACTTGTTGCAGCGCATGGAGAGCTACGACGGAATTACGGTATTAACGAGCAACGGACGCGGTCGCCTCGACGCGGCGTTCTCGCGGCGTTTCGATGCAATTCTCAGCTTCCCGTCGCCTGGTCCGGAAGAGCGCCGAGCGCTGTGGTGGGCGCACCTCGGTAGCGATCACGCCGTGAGCGCCGCGCATGTGAACTCGCTCGCCGCGATCGGCGAGCTCTCGGGCGGGCAGATTCGCAATGCCGTGTTGCGTGCAGCCGTGGCTGCCGCAAAAGACGGTGAAACCATCGCATACCGGCATTTGGTCGTCGGAGTGTCGAGCGAATATGCTAAGGTGAGCCGCCAGCTGCCGAGCGAACTGAGGTCCAACGGCAAAGCGCCGGATTCCGGTTAGAACGCGTCATGCCAGCTCCCAGCGTCGCGCCCAAGCCGGCCGCACCGGTTCCGATACCTGCACCGGCGGTAAAGCACGATAAACCGAAGCCGGTGGAAACGTCCGCATCGCCGAAAACTGCGTCCGAGCTCCCGCAGTACGCCCGCGAACGCACGGTACCGATGCCGTTCGATACGACCGCACGTCCGAGCGTGGTTCCGGTGCCGTTCGTGCCCGTCCCGACCTCGACGGTGCCCGGCGGTCAACCATTGCCACCGCACGTGCGGGAGGCAATCGAGCACAGCCTTTCTGTAAACCTTGCCGGCGTTACAATTCATACTGGCGATAAGGCGGGCGAGGCTTACGACATCCGCAAAGTACGGGCGTCCACGTACGGCTCTCTCATCTCTCTTCGTACGGGCGAGAAACCGACCGATCTCGGCCTCGTCTCACACGAAGCCGCACACGTCATCCAACAACAGCATGCGCCGGTGCTTCAGCATTGGGGATCAGACCGCTTCGATGCATTCGAACGCGAGGCTCATCGCGCTTCCGCGGCCGTGTTGCGCGGCGAAAAGTTCACGGTCACCGAGCGCGTTAGCGGGCCGATCGTCCAGCGGTTCGGCCTGAGCGACGCACTCGATTGGGTTGCCGACAAGGCCAACCTAATTCCTGGATTCCGGATGTTCACGATCGTGCTCGGTGTCAATCCGGTCAATATGAGCCGGGTCGAGCGAAGCCCCGCGAACATCATGCGCGCCGTCGTCGAGTTCATTCCCGGCGGAGCGCTCATCACGCAAGCCCTCGATAAGTACGGTGTCTTCGATAAAGTAGGAACGTGGGTCGACCAACAGCTGGCGACCCTGGCCTTAGTCGGTGGATCGATCAAAGCCAGTCTGACCAAATTCATCGACTCCCTTCACCTTTCGGATATTTGGAATCTTGACGACGTTTGGGAACGTGCCAAAAAGATCTTTACGGACCCGATCGACCGGATCAAAAACTTCGTCGTCGGCCTCGCTGACGGAATCATCAAGTTCGTAAAAGATGCCATCCTGATGCCCCTGGCCGAGCTCGCCTCGCAAACCCGCGGCTGGGATCTCCTGATTGCAGTGATGGGGAAGAATCCGATCACCGGGGAGAAAGTGCCGTCAGACGCGGAAGCCATCCTTGGCGGCCTAATGAAGCTCATCGGCGAGGAAGAGCTATGGGCCAACGTCAAAAAGGCGAACGCCATTTCGCGCGTATCGGCTTGGTTCAAGACGAACGTCGCGACGCTGTTCTCTTTCGTAAGCCAGATACCCGCGCTCTTCATTGAGGCGGTCAAGTCGCTCGTCCTTGAAGACATTATCCTGCTACCGCGAGCGTTCAAGAAAATTGGAACGGTCTTCGGCGACTTCATTGGAAAGTTCATCAGTTGGGCCGGCAACGCCGTCTGGAATTTGCTCCAGATCATTTTTGAGGTCGTTGCGCCCGGCGCGATTCCGTACCTCAAGAAAATCGGCGGTGCGTTCAGATCGATTCTCAAGAATCCGATCGGATTCGTTGGCAACTTGGTAAAGGCCGGCAAGCTCGGCTTCCAGCAGTTTGCCGACAACATCGGCGCGCACCTAAAAGCAGCGTTCATCGAGTGGCTCACCGGCACGCTCACCGGCGTTTACTTGCCAAAGTCGTTCGATCTCCGTGAAATCGTGATGTTCGTGCTTTCGGTGCTCTCGCTGACCTGGCAGAACGTTCGACAAAAGCTCGTCAAGGCGGTCGGCGAGCCTGCCGTAAAGGCCATGGAGACCGGCTTCGACATCGTCGTTACGCTCGTCAAAGACGGTCCTGCTGCAGCCTGGGACAAGATCAAAGAACAGCTCAGCAGCCTGAAAGACACGGTCATTTCCGGCATCATGGATTTCGTGGTGACGACGATCGTCAAGAAGGCGGTCGAGAAAGTCATCAGCTTGCTCATCCCCGGCGGCGCCTTCATCCAGGCGATCATCTCGATCTACGACACGATCATGGTGTTCGTATCGAAGCTGAGCAAGATCATTCAAGTCGCGACGGCATTTCTCGATTCGATGATGGAGATTGCCGCCGGCGCGATCGGCGGCGCCGCCAAGAAAGTGGAAAGTGTCTTAGCCGGCTTAATCACGCTCGCCATCAGCTTCCTCGCGGGCTTCCTCGGCCTCGGCAAGATCTCCGACAAGGTAATGGCCATCATCGGCAAAGTGCGCGACACCGTCGACAAAGCACTGGAGAAAGTGGTCGATTGGATCGTCGGCTCAGCCAAGAAGCTGTTTGCGAAGATCTTCGGTAAGGGCGACAAACCTGACGAAAGGACGGCCGAGCAGAAGAAGACCGACTATACAAGCCGGCGTTCAGCGCCGCCACCCAACTTGCTCGCGACCCGCCGCTGTCACCCGACCAAATCCGCGCGACACTTGGAGCGACAAGGCACAATACAAGCGACAACGCGAGCTAGTTACGAGCCGTCAACAGAAACCGAAGGACCGATCATATCCATCGGGCGATAAACTCCGGGTGGCGGTTCGCCTACCACTTATCGTCGCAAGAGAAAGGTGCGATCCGTTGCTCTGCGCGCATCGACGTGGCCGCCGGTTCTCAATTGATGGGCGCATAGACGGCTTGAATAAGATGCGACCCCGCTTCCGGGCGGACCGGCAAAGCCTACTGGACGTCGACGAAGACAGCAAAGCGGGTCGGCCGCGCAGCGATGAGTGCGCGTGGCTCAGAGCGTTCCGCGCCAGCGAACGGTACCGTTCGCAGTCCAAGAAGACTTTCCATGAAGAAATCTCGCGAGATAGCCGAAAGAGAGTAACGACTTCATGAAAACACAAGCGCACTTCAGCGCGGATGAAATGAGGGTGGAGCTAACGCGGCTCTACGGCTCGGAGATTGCCGAAGCTATTATGAAGCGCGCGAACCTCGCTACGAACATGAATATATTGGATTCAAGCCAAGCGCATCATCTGATCCCGATCGAGATTCTCAAAGAGCAAGGTATAATGAAAGAACTCTTAAAGATGGGTTGGAACTTCAACGACAAGATTAACGGCGAGGCTTTAGCCGTAGGCTTTCACGGTACTCACCCCAATTATACCGGCTACGTGCGTCGCGAAATCGCTGCGTGGATTTCGGCAAACGGCGCAGCAACTGTCGATGTCTTCCAGCAGTATGTAGAGGGAACGCTGCTGACCAGTTTGAGAAAGCACATACAGGCCGCACTAGTCCAGTTCGCCACCACGAAAGAGAATCTCGATTCCTACTTCGCAAAGCTATAGTCTGCAGCAACCTTTGCGACTCACACGTACTCGAACCGTCCGACCGTTGATTTATTGGTCGGGGAGTCGGCGGGGAAGGTTACGCTGACGTCAACGAATCCCGCCGCGCTAGCGGGAGTATCGACCACGAGGTTCCCATCGGCGTCGTGAGCGGGATTCTGAACGGCAATCGCTCCGAAGTTGACCGCCGTCGCTCCCGTTAGCCCAGTTCCAATGATCGTTACCCGCGTTCCTCCGGCAACCGGACCTCTCGGCGGATCGACGGTGTAGTAGTAAAACGTGCCGACTGGGATGTTACCGGCGGCGGCAGTCGGGAAAACCACGACGACGTCGACGTCGCTCTTCACTTTCTGATCCGACGGCGGCGTCGTGCTACGGACCAGCCCGTCGTTGACCAACTCGAAATTGTCGCCCGACGTCATTCCGAAATTAACGGCGCTGGCCCCAGTGAAGCCGTTGCCGGTCACCGACACGCGCGTGTTTCCGGCATGCGGCCCGTACCCCGGGTCCATCTTGCAAGTGGGGCTCGTGACCTGCGAGCTCGATCGCGACTCTTTTAGCGCCGTCAGCGCTTGAGAACTCCCCGCGCCGGCAGCCTGAATGCCGAAGAACGCCGCGATCAGCGTTCCTACGATGCCGGTCACCGTCGAAACCACCGCTAAAATGTCGGCGGTGCCCACGTTTTGTGGGCGGAAAAGGTTCACGGTGAGCGTCACGACGGCGAGCGTCAGGAACAAGCCGGCGACGATGAGCCAGAACCCATAAATGATGCGCGCACGATCGAGATCCTTGTCGTCGACCTGCGTGTGGTCGGGATCTTTGCGTCGCGACAAAAAGAAGATGGCGGTGCTGAGCCCGAGAGCGATAACGGCTGTAAGCCAAATCCCACCCGAAAGCCAGGCGAACATCGAATCGACCTTTATGATGTCGGCGGTCGAGAGTGGCGGTGGCGTAGGCGATCCGGCCGGCGCGGGGCTCGATCCCGAAGTTGCCGCCAAGATCTGCAACGGCAGCAAAGCGAAGACCGCAAATGAGGCGACAATCTTTAAAGTAGACCGCATCGAATTCTCACTTTCTCGATGTTACGCGCCACTCGACGCGGCTGAGTATCCTCATGAAGAGCGGGCGAACTTGAAGCCTTGCAGAAATGCCCAGGCAACTTGCGAGCCGTCGACGTCGCCGTGGCTCGAAATGAACGCGTCGCCGTCGAGGTTGCGGATCAACTTCCCCGCCGGCAACGGTGGATACACCGCATTTCCGTCGAGCAGCGTATCGTCGAAGGCCTCCGCGGTCTGCTGCGCCCCACTTGCGCCCATGCCGCCCCACAGGCTGCTTGCCGTGCCCGGAACGCTGATCGTCGGCAATGCGCCGGCGACGTCGCGGGAGATGTACGATGCAATCGGATACGCTGCACCGACGGCCCAGTCGTGCGAGCTGTGCGTGATCTGAATGATGTCGCGCACCTTGTGCTTCGCAACGACGTCCCGGAATGCGCCAACAGGGCGGCTTCCATCAGCCGGTGCGGGTGCCAAACCGTAATGCGAGTAGGCGGCCTGCAGAAGCGATAGCGTGGAAACCTGAATGCCGTCCGGCAGCGCATTCGCCAGCGATGTGACCAGGCGCCCACCAAAGCTATGTCCGACCAAATGCACGCGAAGATCCGGTTTCGCCTGCAGCATGGCGGCAACGAGCGGCGCCGCACCGTTTTGGCCGATCGTTCCAGCCCGTTCTTTCATGACGTAGTACGTCGTTAGATTTAGAAGCATATTCCCGGCTTTTTGCAGGTCGCCGATAGGATTGAAGGATGCAACTCCCGCCGCTCCTCCGGCACCGGCCGGCGCAACGTTTTGCGCTCCCAGCTGCGTCGCAATGTTTTGGAGAATTACCCGAGCCGTCTCCGCCGCTAAGGTCGCTCGTGCTCGTGTCAAGGCCTTGATCGGCTTCGCTTGTCGTCTTTGGGAGTAGCCCCGCAAGCGCCGCGACGAAAGCGTTTTGTGCGGCTTCACTGTCGAGCGTGGGAACCTGCTGCAGAGCCGTGTCGAGAAGCTGCTTCTGCCCATCGTCGAACTGGCCGAATTGATCTTTGAGATTGGCAACCTGCGTGGCAATCACGGCACCGTAGTCGGTCGGATCGTCGATTGCAGCGGCACCCCCCGGAATGAGATCCGATTCGTCGAACCGCTTTGACGGCCAGTACAGCGCCACGACCCCGGTACGCGCAAGGTCCGCCGGCGTCAGGCCGGCTGCGCTCCACGCCGCCGCAAGGCTGCCGAAGAAGCCGGTGTACAGACGTCGCGCATCGTCGATGTCATTGTTCCAACCGTGCGAAATCACGATGACGTCATCCACGTTCGGTAGCATCGCGTCGATCGCGGCTTGCGCCCCCGTCCCGTCGATCCCGCCTAGCGGCGTAATTCGCCCGTCTTTATCGAATGGGACCTCCACGGTTTGAAATGGATCGAAGTTCATTCAATCGCTCCTTCACTACACGGCTTGGATGGCTCGCATGATATCGACCAGGCCTG
Source organism: Vulcanimicrobiota bacterium (assembly GCA_963786105.1). Lineage (GTDB taxonomy): Bacteria > Vulcanimicrobiota > Vulcanimicrobiia > Vulcanimicrobiales > Vulcanimicrobiaceae > Tumulicola. The sequence goes on along the minus strand of CAWAXX010000023.1, from coordinate 242,290 downwards.
CGCCTTGAAACGTGTGGTCCCGTTTGAGATCGGTGGCGTTCTCGACGAAGAGCGCTTTTACGTCTTCCGGTTGGCCGATGTACTCCTTGCGAATCGAAAGAAAACCTGCGATGAGGCCGGATACGTGGGGGGCTGCCATGCTCGTTCCGGAATCCTCACGGTAGGTGTAGCCGTCGCTCGGAACGCTGCTGGTGGTGCCGTCGGGGTTCGAAACGGTGACGGGCAGCCGGCTCTGCGACGATGCGCAGGACACGATCTTCTCACCGGGCGCCACCAAATCCGGCTTGAGCCTTCCATCTCCCGTTGGGCCTTTCGACGAGAAATACGATACGCCGTACAGGTGCGGCGCTTCGCGATGCGTCGATCCCACCGTAATCGCCAGATCGGCGTTCCCAGGGTCGTTGATCGTCTGCGGAATGGTCGCACTCCAGCCTTGCGTAAAGGTGGTGTTGAAGGTGCCGAATCCCGAGTTGCCGGCCGCGGAAACGACGACGACGCCGGCGCGGACGAGGCGATTCACCTCAACGCAGAGTGGGCTCTGCCCGCATGCAAACCACTTCGCATCGAAAGGATAACCGATGCTCAAGTTCACGCCGGCGATTACGATTCGCCGGCCGTAACTATTCAGCTTTTGGATTTCTTCGAGTGCATCGATGATCGTTGAAACTTGTCCGTTCCCGCGATCGTCGAGAACGCGCATGCTGACCAGCGTGCACTTCGGGGCCATGCCCGTGATCACGGGCGGATAGTCGAGGACGCGCTCGTCCGCACCCGAGCCGTCGCGCGCGGTGAGCAATACCGTCGGACGCGCCGGGGCGGCCGAGCCGCTCGCCGGCTGCGCCGGCGCACTCCAGGTACCCGCAATGATCCCCGCGACGTGCGTGCCGTGGCCAAGCCCGTCGACCATCGCTCCGGGATCGTCCTTTGATGGATCGGATGACGGCGGCATCGCGCCGATAAAGTCGCGATGGCGCACGGGCCGTACGGCGTCGAGGTTGAAGTTTTGATTGGCTTTGAAATGTGGGTGCGCAACGTCGATGCCCGAGTCGATCACCGCCCAAACGATCCCCACCCCGGCAGCGCTGTATGCAATTTGGGCCGCATCGGCCTTAACGGTCGCAATGGATTTCGTAATCAACGGCCGTACTTGACTGTCTTCCCATATCTGATGGATTGAGTTGGGACCGGTTTTTGGATTGCGATCCAAATCGATGAGTGCTCTCACTTGTGCTCCGGTCAAAGTAGCGAAGACGTAGGCATGCGAAGCGTTCTCGTCACTCCGAAAGCGAATGGGAGATCCGCACCGCCGGCCGACGACATCGAGAAAACGTACGACCGTCGCACGCGCTATTTGGACCCCCTCGGGATGCCGGTCGTTGAGCACGATAATGCAGTCGTAAGGCGCGTCCGGATTCGCCCTGATTTTCGACGCCAGCGGCTCGGCAATGACTCGGCCCACCAAATCCTCGGGGTCGAAAATCGCCGTCGCGTCCAGTGGCGTCTGATCCCGGCGAAACTCGATCGGAAGGGCGGGCGGAATTTTTTGTTCGAGCGCAAGAACGTGGGCGCCGGTCAATATTGCGTAGAGAAACGGCGATGCAGCCTGTTCCCCGCTCCAAGTCGTGCCTTCGCCTTTTGCGAGATCGAGTCCGTCGATTGCGGACTTAACCTGCTGCAGGATGGTGGAAACCTGATTCGACGCAAGACTTGCGTCCGTATCAGGCGGAACTATGGCGCGTACGACAATATTAAACGAGTCGCTGGGCGTCCGTTTTGCGAGATCGAGCAGCGGCTGAGTAATGCGCGTACCGCTAGAGTCGTTCATGCGAAGCTCAAATTATGGTGCACCCTTTCTGCTTGCAGCGACGCCTAGATTTCCTCCGGCGTTGAAGCCAGGACGCCTTGCCTAACGCATCGGATTGGCGTATACTAAGCGAGCCCCTGCTGGCAACTTTTTTAGTCCAATCTCGTGCCCGTGGTGTCACAATGGACTGCAAATCTTACGCCTTCGTCAGCCTCAATCTCACCTCTTCGGCGACCCGGCGTAGCGCGTCGTTGCCCTGCACCATGGCGATGCAGCCCGACTTCGGATGCGTGATGGATCCACGAATGACGTCGGGTCCCTCGAACCACAACTTTACGAGCAAAGTCGCGCCGTCACTCGCGAGTCCGAAGCCGTCGTCGGCCGGCGTCGCCCGCGCGCACACGACGCGGTCCCCCTCATCCGACGCTAGACGCACGATCAGGGATAGAGGCGCCCCCTCGGCCAGGTTCACCAGTCAACGCTAACCTAAGCGGCTCTCGACTCACTCTCGCCTTCCTCCGATCCGCTACACTACCTAGTAAAGGCGCCAAAATGAACGACGTGCGCTTGCATTTTCGGTTCCTCGGAGATTTTGGGATTCAGGCGGAGACCCGCTGGTATCGTGGGCCATCGGCGAAAAAGGGCCGGGACTTCATACAGTACCTCGGGGCTTATCCCCGCAGGCTTGCAACCGTCGACGAGCTCGCCGAAGCCTTTTGGCCCGGGCTCGACCTCGAAATGGTCACGCATCGAATTCACCTCGCCGCCAGCGGCGCGCGGACCTATCTGCGCGAACTGCTGGGGGGAGAGGACGTGATCGAGTGTGCCGCAGGCGGTTACGCATGGGGGCCGCAAACGCACGTCACGTCGGACGCGAGTGAATTCCTGGAGTTGTGCCGCAGTAAGAGTAGTGAAGCGCTCCAGCTGGCTGCGGAGTTGTACGCCGGCGAGTTCCTTGCCGGCGAAACCGCCGATTGGCTGCAGCCGTTGCGCATTCGTTGCGCGAGTGCGTACAGCTGTGCGATGCATCGTCTCGCCGAGGAAGCGGTTTCGAGCGGAGATCCCGGGCGAGCCTTGTCGTGCGGCCTGCAGTTGATCGCTGCCGAACCCGGGCACGAAAGCGCGACGTGTCTCGTAATTCGATGTTTCGTCGCGCTCGGTCAGCGCGCGCGCGCGGTGGAGCAATACGATGCACTCGTCGCCTATCTAGAGCGCCATCTCGGAATCAGACCAACCCAGCAGACGACCGATCTCGTTAGCCAGTTGTGCGGAGACCGAAATCCGCACTCACGCGCAATGAACGCAGCTGAGCTCCATGTCTCCGTTCACTAGAGCCCCGGTTCTCACGCGCTCTTCCGTGTCCGGAATCGATCGATAACCAGGAGAATCGTTGAAATGAGTGGGCCAAGAAGGCTGATCGCGGCAATGAAACCAAGCGTTCGTTCCAACGGCGACTTTTCAACGGTAAACTCCCGCGAGGCTTGAAAGGCTACTGGATCGGAGTCGTTCTCAGCACCTGCCGGGCGAAACGCGAGGGTGATCTGAACCACCTTCTTTCCCTCCGTTTGGCAGTTTATAGACCAACTCCATGCGAACGCCTGGATCATCGACTTTGTGGACTTCGCATCCTTTTGCGACGTCTGGGCCGTACAATCCGACGCTGCGATGCTTGGGCTGAGGAAACCATCGTGCTCGTTACCGAGCCCCGGGCCCGCACCTTTCGATGCAAGTGGCCCGAGCTTGAGCACTGCCTTCACGGAGTCGTTCGGTCGAACTTGTGCAGGCTCGACGGTTAGATACGCCCGCACCAACTGGCCTTCCAAGAAGAAGTCCGATCCACTGTCGGCGCCTTGCTCAAGCGTTGCGGCTTTCGACACCCCGCTTGTGGAACGCGTCTCGCGCCAGTATGCCAGGCCAAGGAGCAGCGTCACGAGAGACGTCAGCAGAAGCGCTCCGATGAGGAAACGCTGCTTCATGATTATGCCTCCATTTGCCGGCCGCGCCTTCGTGGCGCGGCGTTTCCTCAGCCCCAGATGCTGCTATGCAAACTTCCTATGGCCGAGATGACGTTGCCGGGATTACCGCTCACGAGTCCAGTCGCCAACTGCAGCATTCCCGTTGCGATGCTGAGCGCTTTCTTAATGCTCGCGGCCTCTTTGTTTATTCCGTCTGCCGCATGGTTCGCGTCGGTCGTAACCTGAGACAAGTTGCGGAACGCGGCGTCTGAGTCCGAAAACTCGGTTACCGCTGCGTCGATTGCTAAGCTTGCCGCAATCGTGGCGCACTTAGAAGCCGCATTTCGTAGACTCGTGTAGTCCGGATCCGGAATATCGTTGTTATCGAGAAAGTCATTGAGCGTGGACGCGAACTGAGAATACTCTTTCGCTAGTGACGAGAGTTGGTCCGACGACAGGGGACTAGCCATTGAGTTCGCCTCACTTTCCCGGATTTGTCAGTGCTGAGGCATCGTTGACGATCGGCACGACGTGTTGATTGACGACGTCGATCATATCGCCGAACGACGCACCTTTTTCGCTTGCCTCGGTGAGATCTTTGTTCGTAGATGCCAGGTCGCTCATCGTGGAATCGTACGCGGTAGCTTGGCTCATCCGAGTTTGAATGTTAATCCTCTCGGCGAGCCATTGCTGCCGTTCGTTGTAGATGTCTACCGGCGCAACGTGCAACGTGAGCTCCATGGCCATGAGGGAAGCGTTGCCGGGCTTCTTCGGGGCGTTTTCTAGAGCCGCGCGCTCCGCCAGTCGCTTCCGGACGTCAACCTGGTAAAAGCCATCCGTTTGCACGAGGTCGCTGGCAAGCAGAATTTGATAGCTAGCCGAGAGCTTGCGGAGAGCGGCCGTCGAGTCTTGAAAAGGACCGTTCCCTTGCTGGAGAGCCTTGCGTAAAGCTGCCTGCTGCTCGGATTCCAGAAGGGATTGGATAATCGCATTTCCCAGGTCGGTGAAGAGCGTCGCGGGAGCCGTACCGACCAGCCCTACGTTCGTAAGTTGACCGGTGAGATCGCTCAATCCGCTGGGCTTCGTGTTGACGCCGGCAATCGCCGCAAGCGCGTAGACGTAGTCGACGACCACCTTGTTGCGCTTCTGCCACTGCTGGGCGACTAGCGCCGCGTCGGCACAATTGGGGTACGACTGACCGAAACCACTCGTCGTAGCCGCAGGAGCCGGCGATGGAGGTGGTGTGAATTCTGCTTTGGGTGCGTTTTGGAGCCACGCGTGTGATTGGTCCGTATGTTCGCGTATCTGCACGCACGTTCTCGCATAGTCGTCGGCCACTACGTCGAACGAAGGCGCCGCCGATGCGACGGCGTTCGCGTAGGCTTGGATTTTCTGAAGATCGACCGGGTGCTCGCATCCCGCGAACGTCGACGTTAAGAGCACGAAGACGACGGCGATGCCGGTTTTGCCCATTGCCAGAACCCTCCCTAGCCGAGCAACGAAAATGGCCTAGCGTCCTGGTGTCGACGCTAGTGCTTGGTTGTTCCCCTTTCTCAAGAGGCCACCCTCCTACGAACCTACCAGTCGAGCGCAAATCCTTAATCGGCGCGGCGGCGGTCCGAGTCCCTGCCGCACGCCTACGTCGCCGATTGTACGGATACGTTCGTTCAAGCGAAAAAAGATGCTATCCGGGGCCCACACGTTAGGCCGCGGCTATGAGCTTTTTGCTATTGTGCGCTAAGGGAAACTCAGCAAACTCGCGGGTGCCTAAGCGCGTGGTCCAGCCCACCAGGGAAGGCGCAGTGCCTGTTTAACCATTCAGGGGCGCCGTGCGCCAGTACGAAAAGGAGGGTGAATTTCGTGCCTAACAAAGGTCGGAGGGCCGCCGCGCACACGCAACTTCGAGTCGTCGGTGCGCCAACATTCGGCGAGAAACGCCCGACACCCGATCCGAACACGTTCCTCGTCAAACATCCCTCAGATGGTCCCTTTTATCACGCGATCGACGCGCTCAACAAGAAGCATCGGCTTCAGGCAACCAAATTTCCCGAACCGCGAGGCGTTCCGGAGCCGCGCCTGAACCTGTACGACGTTCTCGGAAAGAGCCGTCAGGGGATTCAGTGGATTACCGGCAATAAGCAGATCGTTTTTCACGCGTTGGGAGATTGCGGAAGCCTAAAGGGCCCACAGACGCAGAGTCTCGTCACCGACAAGCTGCTGACCGATTTTCAGGAACAGGATGACCGCGAGATACCGCAGTTCAACCTGTTGCTCGGCGATATCGTCTACAGCTTCGGCGAATTGCAGTATTATTACGATCAGTTCTACGATCCATACCGCGACTACCCGGCGCCCATCCTCGCTGCCGCCGGCAACCACGATAGCATGGTTCCGCCGGGAATGCCCGAGACGAGCCTCGAGGGATTTCTTCGAAATTTTTGCGCGAAGCAGTTCGAAATCTTACCCGAGGCTGGAGGCCTTTCCCGGACGGCCCAGATTCAGCCGGGCGTGTTCTTTACTTTTGAGGCGCCCTTCGTTCGCATTATCGTCCTCTTCAGCAATTCGCTCGAAGATCCGGGAGTGATCGCCGATAGTCATATCGGGAATTCCCAGATCGTCTTTCTCGAAACGGCGCTCAGGCGCCTAAAAGCCGAGAACTACCGGGGAGCGCTGCTGTTCGCGCATCATCATCCGCCATATACGCTTTCGCGACACGGGTGGAGCGTGAAGATGCAAGGGCAGATCGACGCCGTATGCCATAAGGTCGGCCTCTGGCCGCACGCCGATCTGGCCGGGCACGCCCACAACTATCAACGATTTACGCGCTATCGCAGCGACGGTACCGAAATCCCATACGTCGTCTGCGGTAACGGAGGTCACAACTTCCAACGCCTCTCGAAGGTTCCCGGCCCCGACGGCGACACGGCCATTCGAACGCCGCAGGTCATCCAGCCCGCTTCAAAGGGTCGTGACAAAATTGCTTTCGAGAACTACGACGACGGCGGCTACGGCTACCTCCGCGTGATCGCTACTGCCGACCAGCTTCGAATCGAATATCACCCCGCGGCCGACGGGGCGCACGCAAAAACACCGAACGACTTCGTTACGGTAAACCTCTCGGATCGAAAGCTGCAACATTTCAAAGCGCCCGATATTGGTTTTCCGCGGATGGCCTCGAAAGTCGCGCAACTCGCAAAACGCTCTCATCGCTAGGGAGGTTTTGAGGTAGCGATCTTCGTGTGTCGTCCTGAGCTGAGCTTATTGCCATTCGTCAAATTCTGACGCCTCCACCCGACTCGTCACGTACTCCCAGGCAGCATCAAACTGACCGAAGAGAGATGTTGCGCTGCGATCGCCCTGTTGAGATTTCGGTTCCCATCGAAATCTCTCCCTAAAGCCTTGGCCCGGCGGGGTCGGACGCAAGGTCGTTGTGGGAACGTCTGAACGAAGTGACCCCAGCGCGTAGAGAGCCTGGTAGATGAGCACCTGAACGAGCAACGTTCGCCATAAAGCCGGCTTGCCTGAGGGACTAAAATCCTCAAATAGTCGACGGACCGGCGCGAGGAGCTTCTTTCGGTTCCCCTCGTCGACCGGCTGCGACGAGTTTGGTCTTTGTTCCTTGGCGAAAAGCGCCTCATACTGGCCGAACGACATCAAATGTCGAGCTCCATTTTCCTCCAAAATCATTGCATCAGACGCTCCTGCCAAGTCGCCCGCGACCAGCACCTCGTCCTGCTCTGCGGGTTGATAGTCCACTTTGGGAGCGGCCCGCCCAACCTCGTCCACCGCGTTGAACGATTGGTACAACATTCTGGAAAGCTTATGAGCACTGTTGATCCTCGAATCCACCGCCAAATCTACCAGAGTCAGCTGCCGCTCGAACTCGCTGGCAATCGCCACGGGGACGAAGAGTCGATACACCGTGGCATTGAAAAAGTAGGCGTTGAGCAGAGCCTTATCTAGCGAGTTTGTGTTTGCCCACGTGCTGATGATGCGGATTCGCTTTGTCGCCACCTGCCCGGATTCGATGAGCTGAAAAATCAGTGGTTCGCAAACGGTGTACAGGCGCTTGCGCGCTTCATACTCGTAGTCACGCCTGGCGTTACTCGCCGCCTGCTGCTCGTCGAGCTGGGCTTTTTTTCGTATCTGATATGCGCCGAATCCTCCGCTTATTAGCGCAGAAACTACGCTCGAGCTCGCTATTGCGGCGATAATGTCTTGCGGAACGCCCATAAACTCCCTCCCCCGCGACGTCCTTAGATTATTCGTATCAATCCGTCGCTGCTGGCCACGAGGACGCGCTTACCATCGGATGCGGCGGCGGCTCGCTCCGCGCCAAAGCCGCTCGGAATGGTAAAGGCGCCTGCGACGTGCCCGCGCGGCAATCAACAACCTTCATGACTTGTTGGGAACCCTCCTGATTCCAAATCTTCGCAACCAAGAAGGCCCCGTTTGCCAAAAACGCCCCACGTATCAACTGCTTACGTTCGCTATTGCTTTGCCGCTGGTTGCATCCCAAATTAACAGCGTGCCGGCGCTTTCCGAGCGGCTCGCCTCCCGTCGGCCGACAGCGCGATGGCGCTCTATCGCGATTTTTGCTTGGGCGAAAACAAACCTCCAGACTTATGCAAACGGCGAGCGTTGCCGGACATCACCAGACGGACCACATCGTCGTGCCTCCCGAGGATGGTCTCAGACGCGTCTCGTGGGATCGGCTCTCGCCGTTCGGGGCGTCGGACGTGCTCAGCGACCGCGGCCGTGGTCTCAACATCGTGTGGACGCTAGCCGAGGATTTCAACGTCACCGAGCGTTTCGAGGGGGTTCGAACGCCTGCGCCGTGCTCGGCGCCAGGTAATCGCTCGCGACACCGGAATTATCAGGGCCTGTTGTAACGGGGAGTTGAAGCATGACGCAAACGGAGTGGGAAGCCGAATGTCGGAAGCGACTGACCATCAACGAGGGCGAACGCGACCAGAAATATCTAGATTCCATGGGAATCCCGACGATCGGAATCGGCTTTAACCTGCAGCGCGACGACGCGCGCGCGATTCTGCAAAAACTCGGCGCGGATTATAATGCCGTCATGGGCGGCGCCCGGCTGTCTCCGCAGCAGGTGGCGGGATTGTTCCAGTACTCCTTTGCGCCGATCGTCGTCGAAGCCCGCGCGTCCCTCGAGCCCTTTCACTTCGACTCCATGTCGGACGCGCGGCGGTTCGTCATTTGCGATTTGGTGTTCAACCTCGGTACGGCCGGATGGGCGGCTTTTCACGACACTCGGGGCGCAATCGATGCGGCGTGTCACGCCGGACGCAGCGGCGACACGGCTTCCGAGCATTCGCTTTTCGGGACCGCTGCCGCCGACCTCACGTCGTCGGCATGGTACGGCCAGGTAGGGAATCGCGCGAAACGCGACGTTGCCATGATGCGAACCAGCAACTGGTGCGATCCCAACGGCGACGGCTCGGACGCGTCATAACGCCGTATCATCCGCAGCGGAGACGCACGCTAGCGCACGTCCCACTGCGCGGCGTCGACGGGATACTCCAGCATGTTGCGACGGAAGTTCGCGACGCGCGGGCTCATGGCGTCGATATACGATTCAAAGGCGATCGGTACGATAGGAACCTCTTGTCGCACGGTGCGCTGCATTTCTACCGTATCGATTTGGCGCCGCCGCAAGTCCGGCGTCGTCGCTTGATCTTCGAACAGCGCCTCGAAGCGCGGGCTGCAATAATTCGAGGCGTTGTTGCCGCCGCTGCCGCGCTGGCTGCACGCGAAGATCACCGATTGCTCGGGATCGGCGCCCCCAATCCACTGCGACGCGGCGAGGCTGAACCGACCGCTTCGCATCGGACCGTCGACGGCGTTGAACTGCGACGCCGGGAAGGTTTTTAGCTCCGCATCGATGCCGAATCGGCGGAGCTGCTCTTGCACGATCGTTTGAATCAACGTCCCGCCCTCGGACGCAATGTCGATGGTGACGTTGAGCCGGCGTCCGCCCTTAGTCCACCAGCCGTCTGCTCGTCGCCATCCGGCCGTCTGGAGTTCGCGGCTTGCGCCCGCGGCGTTTGCCGCCGCCGCTGAGGGCGCCGAGTCGTGCCACGCGAACACGGGCGGTAGGTACGAATCGGCCGGCGCGAGCGACCCGAAGCGACCGCGTACTATCTCGCCTCGATCCAAGGCAAGGTTGATGGCGCGCCGCACGTGCGCGTCGTCGGTTGGAAGTGACGTCGTTCGCACGATCAGCATGTACTCGCCGTTAATCGGCGTCACCGCAATTCGAATGCCGCCCGCGCCCCGTGCCTCGGCGAGCTGCGTCGCGGTAACGTGGGTGAGATCGACGTCGCCTGCACGCAATGCCACCAGGGACGATTCCGTCGTAGGGATGATTGGAAAAACGATCTGTTGCAGTTTTGGTTGCGGCCGGTAGTACGGATTTGGTGCGAGCACGATTTCGCTTCCGCGCCGCCATTGCGCCACTCTGAACGGACCGGTTCCAAACGGCCGTTCGTTCCAAGCGGCGCGCGTCACGTCGGTCGACTCGAACGCGTGCGCGGGCAGAATCCCGAACGCGAAATCGGACTGCGCGAAGAGCTCGGCTACGGCGGCGTTCCACCGTCGCTTGAGCCGCACGACGACGGTCCTCTTGTCGGGCGTACTAAGCCCCGCAATCCGACGGTAGGCGTCGACCGATTCGACGGGATTGCGCGGATCCAGAATCGCGCGGTACGTAAACGCGACGTCGGCAGACGTCAACGCGGTACCGTCCGCAAAACGCGCGCGCGGCGTCAAGTGGTACACGATCGTCTTCCCGTCGGGCGAAATATCGCCGTTCGCGCGCGAGGGCACGCGCGTGACGAGAATCGGAACCAGCCGGTTTTGAGCCGACAGACCGACCAGCGTTTCGGTGACGAGCAAATCGTAACCGATGGTGTCCTGATCGTGCGCGAGCAGCGGATTGAGGGATGTCGGATCGACGTTATCGGCAATCCTCAACACGTGAGCCCGGCCTCGCGTTTCCCCGGTTGGTCCGCACGCCGCTAGTAGAAGCAACGCCCCGAGGGCCAGCCGGAACGTCGTTAGCTGCCGCGGGTAAACCACGTTCCGCCCGGAACGTACACGGCCGATCCCTCGCCCCAAATCACGTGGTTGACGCCGGCCGAATCGACGCTGAGGCCGAGATAATCGCCAAACGGAAAATCGTAGCCTCCCCGATGCTTGTATGGCGCGCCCGATTCCCGGTTCGAGAGTCGCACGTCCGGGCTCCACGTCCGGCCGCCATCGACGCTGCGCGCGTACCAGGTGTTCCAGGCTTGCGCGCCGTTGCGATTGTCTTGCCATACCAGCCGGAAGTCGCCGGCATCGGGTCCAGGCTCAATGGCGGGACTGGTCGAGTTCCCGGCGGTGGCAATCGCCGCCGGCGGGCTCCACGTGACGCCGTCGCGCGACAGGCGCACGTAGAGTGCGTTCGGCCCCTGCGCGACGTCGTTCTTCGCGTAAACGCATACGAGACTGCCGGCGGAATCGGCGGCGACCGCAACCTGTCCGGTGTAGAAGTCCGGGTAACAACGTTTGACGAGACACGGAGCGCCTTCGTGCGTCAATGCCATTGGCACCGTGGTCCAACTCGACCCGCCGTCGTTGGAACGTACGAGCGCGATGTGCCCGTCGCCGGTTTGATCCTTTCCCGCTTCGCCGTCGATCGCGAACCAAACCGAGCCGTTGGGAGCGATCGCGCCGCCCAACGAGTAATACCAGAGATGCCGGTGGGTTGCGAGAACGGGACGACTCCACGACTTTCCGCCGTCGTGCGATGCCGCCACGTAGAGCGCGTAGAAATCGTTGAACGAAACGTATACGTCCGCCCCCGACGCCGAAACCACCAGCGTCGGCTTGTCGCTATATCGCTGGAACCGGTCGAGACGCACCGGCGCGCTCCAGGTCCGGCCCTTGTCGCGCGACTGCGTAAATACGACACCCGGTAGGAAGTTGTCGAGACAGACCACGTCGACCGTTCCGTCGCCCGCGACCGCGACTTGCGGATCGAACTGAAAGTGCGGTTTGATGCCGCGCCGGCAGATGTGCCGCGATCGGTTCCAGGTGACGCCACCGTCGGCCGATGAGCGAAACAGCAAAAAGTTCGGCCTCTGCTTGGTCGTCATCTGGTAGACCCAACTCGAAGATGGATCGGCAGCGGTCACCGGTTCCCAGTCGTCGCGGGCCGCATTACCCCACAGCCGTTCGCTCTCAAAGTCTGCGCGTTTCGCCATCGCCGGTGCCCGTGTGACGGTCCGGTTAGACGGCAACTGCGGAACGGGACCGAAGGAGCCGTGCAACCCGGCGCACGAAACCGCCGCGGCTGCGAGAGCGCCGGCGACAAGCATGCGAAGCGGCTTCATTCGCCTTACTTAGACTCGACAGGACGATAGTCCGGCGAGACCGGCCCTCACGAGTTCGGCGTCGCCGATTCGGTGGCCGTAGTGCGCTACGAGAGCTGAATGATAGATCGCACGCCAGCGCGCCAATCTCCACGTTTCGTCGTCGATCTCGCCGTACGCCGTCGCGAAGGCCTCACGGACCCCTGGAGGAAGCGTCTCGAACGCGATCGCGAGATCGACAGCCCGGTCGCCGAAATGCACGTCGCCCCAATCGATGATTCCCGAAACGCGCCGGTCCGCGCCGACCAAGACGTGGCGCGCGTAGAGGTCGCCGTGTACCACCGCGAGCCGGTCGTCACGCGGACTCGCCGAAGCGCTGTTCTCCAGCAACGTTTCGAAGGGCGCGGCGCCGGCGATTAATCCCGCTTCCGTCAACTCTCGTAGACGCCGCGAGACTTTGGGCATGCCGCGCGTGTGGTCGAGTCGGCCGAGGCGATCGAGATCGAGCCCGGGCTGTAGCGATGCAGCGTCGATCGCATGCAGCGCCCGCAGGAACGCACCGCACGCCGCTGCGAGCGACCCGTACTGGCGCTCGTCGACGTGCATCGCCGACAGCGACCGTCCGGAAAGCACGTCGTAGCCCGCGAACGGCCACGGGTATTCGTCATCTCCAACGCCGGCAAACCGCGGAACCGGAACCGGCAGCGGTACGCGCGCGGCGATCGGTGCGAGCACGCGCAACTCCGTTTCGATCAGTGCTACCGCAATGCTGCGGCGCGGAAAGCGAAAAACGTACTGGCCGCCGACCAGAAATGCGGCGTTGTCCCAGCCCTCGCCAAAAACCGTTACCGGATGTTCCGCAAGCGCTGGAAACTGCCGCGCGATGACGCGCCGTGCCAGCGTTGCGTCGATGCTGACATCGGCCTCCCACGGTTCGGCCATCGCTTACCGTGCCGGCATCATGCCGGCCGGACGCGAAACGCTAGGCTCATGCGCGCACCAGTAGGCCCGGCGACCTTCGGAATGCCGTGATCGTAGTGCCGTTGCGTTTCGTAGCTCATAACGAGCAGACTTCCGTGCTCCAAGTCGAGGTCGAGGACTCGGCGCGGGCGCGACTTGCTGCGTATCGTCATGCGCCTGGTGGCGCCGAGCGAGAGGAGCGCGATTGGATACCCGGCGACGATTTCGTAGAGATGATCGTTATGCGGTGCAACGCTGTCGCGGCCGTCGCGGTACAGGTTCAACCCGACGTTGGTAAATCGCACTCCGCCGGTCGCCGCGCTCGCCCGGCTTGCGGCCTGAACGAGTTCGGGCGGCACGCCGTCTTCTTCGAGCCGGTAACCCGCAACTAGCCGCGGAACGTCCACCTCGCGGTCGTACATGCGGCGTCGCTCGGTGCGCCACCGGACTTCGTGCCGCAGACTCTCGAGCCACGCCGACGCCGTCGGAGGTTCTATGCAGGCCGGCAGGTAGGCAATCGATCCGGTGGCATCGTCCAGAATCGTGCGGCGATCCTCGCCGAAGAGTCCGATCTGCGCCATCGCGCACGCGTTCGCCCTACGGGTAGAGGCCGCGCAGTTTGGTCGCCTCCGCCACGCGGTTGACCGCCACCGCGTACGCTCCCTTGCGCATCGACACGCCGTACCGCTTGGCTTGTTCGTGCGCGTCGCGGAAAGCGCGCGTGATGATGCGTTTGAGCCGCTCGTTGATCTCGTCCTCTTCCCAAAAGTTCGCTTGCAAGTCTTGAACCCACTCGAAGTACGAGACCGTGACGCCGCCGGCGTTGGCCAAAATGTCGGGTAGGACGACCACGCCGCGATCGAAGAGGATGTCGTCGGCATCCGGCAACGTTGGCCCGTTCGCGGCTTCCGCCACGATACGCGCTTTGATTAGCGGTGCGTTCTCGCGCGTAATCACCTTTTCCAGCGCCGCCGGTACGAGCACGTCGCAGTCGTACTCGAGCACTTCGCGGTTATCGATGCGCTCGCCGCCGGTAAACCCGACGATCGAACCGGTTTCGAATTTATGGGCGGTGACCTTGCGAATGTCGAGTCCCTTCGAATTGGCGACGCCGCCTTGCGAATCGGAGACGGCCACCACGCTGTATCCGCGCTGTTCCATGAGTTGCGCGGCATACATTCCGGCGTTGCCAAACCCTTGAATCGCCACGCGCGCTCCCACGATCGGCTTTTCGAGAATCGCCATCGCTTCGTCGATTGCGTACAAACAGCCGCGAGCGGTCGCCTTGTCGCGCCCGAGCGATCCGCCGATCGAGATCGGTTTTCCGGTCACCACGCCAGGGATTGAAAAACCCTGCTGCATGGAGAACGTGTCCATGATCCAGGCCATAATCTGCGGAGTCGTGTAGACGTCGGGGGCCGGGATGTCTTTTTCTGGCCCGATGATGATCGAAATCTCGCTCGTAAAACGGCGCGTGAGATTCTCGAGTTCCTGCGTCGACATGTGCTTGGGGTCGCAGATGACGCCGCCCTTTGCGCCGCCGAACGGGATATTGACCAGAGAGCACTTCCACGTCATCCACATGGCGAGCGCTTTGATTTCATCGAGCGTCACGTCCGGATGAAAGCGAATGCCGCCTTTTCCGGGGCCGCGCGCCATATTGTGTTGGACGCGATACCCGGTAAACATGCGGAACGTTCCGTCGTCCATCCGTGCCGGAACGGAAACCTCGAGTACCCGCTTGGGCTGGCGCAGGTACCCATGAATCGACTCGTTGAGGCCGATCAGCGCTGCGACTTCGTCGAGTTGATGCTTGGCCATATCCCAAACGTTCTCGGGAGATTGGACCGCAGACAGGTCTTGTGGCATGCAGATTCCTTCTAAAAAAGCGAATGCGCGACCTTTCAGCCGCGCATCCCGAACCAACTCGAGCGGAAAGCCCTCTAATAGGGCTTGCCGTAAATGCTCTTATGGAGCGCCGGCAAATGCGGACTCCTCCACTTCGTGCCGTCTTCGAACGTAATTTTCGAGCGGAATGCACTCGACGATAGACGTGCCGAGCGGAAAAACGTTGTGGCTCAATCCGAACTGATGCTTAATTTCTGCGCCCGGTGAAAAGGTGCCGACGTCGCGAACTTCGGCAACCAGCTGCCCGCGCGCAATGAGCCCGAACTCGATGTCCTTCATCACGACGCTCGTAGCGTTCGAATAATCGATGCTCAGAGTCGGCTGACCCTGAACCGGATACTGGTAATAATTATATCCGTAGACGCTCGGCCAGCCCCAGTACGGACCGCCCGGATAGTACGCAGGGGCAAACCCCCCCGATACGTAGTTGTTCCGCTCAGGATTGCAGGTCGTCACCCTGATTGGGTGAGGCATCGTGACGTGTGGATTCGCCATCGTAGCGGCGACCTTCGTCGGAACCGGGGCGTTTTGCGCGACCGCGACCGCCGGCATACCCGCGATGAGGGACAGCGCGACTGCGCGCGACACTAAACGAACCGTCTTCATCTTTGTGAAAGTCCTTTATTACGAGAAGTTGCACGCGAAATTGGGAGCCCTTGGCAAACTCCGGAAGTATGCAGGTTCTCCAGAACCGGCAGCCCACCTATGCGGGCGGATGCGGGGACGTCGAACGGGCCGGATGCGAGGGCATTGGAGCGTGCACGATCGGCGCTGCCACGGGAAGCGCGGGCGGGCCGGTCGAGATTCTGGGAACGATCGATTGCATCGAGGTCGCGGGAGCGATCGCTTTGATCGCCGGCGCGCCGCCGAAACGTACGTTCTGAAACGTGTTTAGCGGCGACATCACAGCCGGGGGACCGTGACGTTGCGAAGGCGGTGGGGGCAGCGGGTAGTAACGCCACGGCGGATCGGAGCGCCACGGATCCCAGGCGAGAGCCGGCGCCCACTCGGGGTTGAATCCAAACGGCGGCGGATACCAGCACCAGTCATACCCGGAAGAATACAACCACTGCCCGTAGTGATACGGCACCCACGCCCAGGGCTCGCTTCCGATCCACGTCCACCCGTCGTTGCCGATGTACGACCAGTGGCCGTCGCGATTCGGCGCCCAATCCGCGCTTTGGCCGTTAGGAACCCACACTTGACCGTACGACGCTAAGGTCGTCCATCGCCCGTACGCAGCAAGATCGCCGTATCCCGCAATGCTGAGTGGAACGTGCGTGTCATTTTCGAGCGCCGCCACCAGCGTGCGGTCGCGCCCCGCGTTGAACTCGTCGAACGAGTCGCGGGCCAGATCCGGACGCGAGTCGATGGAAACGTCGTCCGCCGAACCGCGCACTACGACCGTCGTGCCCGCGAGAATCGTCAGAACGCGACGTCGCGTGACGACGTCGGCTTGACCGCTTCGTGACGCGATCGACGCCGTTCCGTCGCTTCGCAAGAAAATGCGATAGCTGCCCGCATAGTGCGTTCGCAGGGTGAACGACTGCGTCACGATCTCGGAGGGCGCGTCCTGACCCCGGAGCAGGGAGAGGTCGATGAGGCCGCTCGTCAGACCGATGCGCCGGGCGCCGACGTCGTTGTCGATGATCCGCCCCTTGACGTCGCCCGATAGTCGCACGTCGGTAAACCCATCGAGCTGAATTTCAGCCAGCGTGTCTCGATCGACGGACGTGAACGAGTCGCCCGGTATCAAGGGCGCGTTCAACGTCGCTGCCACCCAATCGTTAGCGTGGCCGCGCGTTACTGCTACGCTCCCGCTTTGGAGCAGGCTCAGGCGTGCTACCCGCGTTCCGTCGCTCGAGCCGGTAGCTGCGCCGCCGGTCACTGCGGCGCGCAACGGCGCTGCACTGCCTATCGCTGCAAAAAGGAGCAGACATGCCAGTGGACCCGCGGTGCCGGTGATTCGCATAGCCTTTGCTTGCCTCGAGCTAATTGAACCCCACGGACCGCGGGTCCACATTGTGCCCGCATTAGAGAACGATGAGAGCTGGGCCGTCAGTCACTCCATTGGCCGCGGCGTCTTCTCCGGCTTCGGACTCTTACTTTCCGGAGCCGTCGCGGGCTGAGGTTTGTGAACCTGCGGCTGTTGCGGATGCGGTACCGGGGTCACGTCGTGGGCCGGAGCCGGATGGTACGTCGGTGCGACGTGATGAACTGGAGTCATGGTGCGCACCGGCGCGGGGTGATACATGGGAGTTGCGGTACGAACCGGCGCCATCGTGTGAACCGGATGAACCGGCGCCATGGTGTGAACCGGGTGAACCGGCGCCATGGTGTGAACCGGGTGAACCGGCGCCATCGTTTCGATTGGATGGACGGGCGCCTTGGGTTTGGCGACGGTCGTCGTAACCGGCGCGTGATACGTCGCGCGCGTCGCCGGCGGACGGTACTCGGGGTGCATGACGGCCGGCGGATGCACCGGCAGCGCGACTTCTTTCGGCGGTTTGCTCGCGATCGTCCGGAGCTCGGCTTGCGATTTCTCGAGCGGCATCGCTGTCATCGCCGGCGGACGCGCTGCGAAGCGCTGTGCGTGGAACTGCGACGAGAGTACGATTGGGCGCTTCACCGCAATCGGTCCCGTGCGCATAAGCGTTCGGCTGGGCACGATGGGGACCGGCCCGCGAAGCACGCCGACGCGCCTGAACTGATCGGGATGCATCAGGATCGGGCGATGCCAATCGCCATCGCGGAACCGCTCGAATGGGTACATGCGCACGACGCGGACGTAGCGAATATTTCGATAGATGTTGTAGATATTCGTGACGTTGCCCACGCCATATTGCGGGTACCCCGCGCCATACCCAAAACCTGGATACCACGGATAGTACGTTTCGCCCGGGGCCAGCGGCACCCAACCGATGTTGCCGTAACCGTACGGGTTGTAGCCCACCCCGCTATTACCACCGGTCAGGAAAAATCCGACAAGCGCGGGAAGCCACGACGAGGCCAATACGTCGGGGTTCGTTTGATACTGATAAGCGGGAGGCTGCCACATCCACCGGTTGTAGTTGTTGGCATAGAACCAGTTTCCGTAGTGATACGGAGCGTAGCCCCACGGTTCGTTACCGACCCACGTGTAGCCGTACCCCGGTTCCCACACCCATTGGCCGTTGGAGTACGGGCTCCAGCTGTTGGCTTGATCGGACGGTGCCCAGGATTGGCCGTAACCAGGAACGTTGTACCATTGACCGTAGTCCGCCAGATTTGCGTAACCGGCCAGCTGCGGAGATAGATAGCGGTCGGAGTTGTAAGCGGCCACAATCGCGCTGTCGCGGTTGGCGTTGAACGCATCGAAGGCATCGTAGGCAATCGCCGCATTCAAGGAAGTCGAGGGGCTGGAGTACGATCCGTACGCTACTAGGGTCGTGCCCGGCGTAAGTACTTGCGTTCCGGCGGCGCTGGCGACCGTCGCCGATCCGCTGCGCACCGTGACCTGCGTCTGCCCGTTCGACAGCACGGAAACGCGGTAATCGCCGGCCCGGTTGGCGCGAACGGTTACCGACGGGGTATCGATTTGCGGGCTGCCGTCGGCACTCTGCAACTCCGCGAGTTCGACGGTACCCGCCGCGACCTGCATTTCGCGCGACCGGGGATTGAGACTGACGAAGCGGACTTGGGTGTCCGCAGCCAGCCGCAGCATCGAGATGCCGTCGAACTGGACTTCGCTCCTCGAGCTGCCGGCGGTGGAGATATAGTCCCCAGGCAGCAACGGCGCGTTGATTGACGCCGCCACCTGTTCGCCGCTATCGCCGCGGACGATGACGACGTCGCCTTGAACGACGCTGACGTTCGCAACGCCCGGCGCACCCGCGACGGTGTATTGCGCCAACGCCGGCTGAGCCGCCGCCAGCGTTGCGGTCACCGCGATCACTCCCGCGAGCGCCGCTCCTAGTGTTTTTTTCGAAAGAAGAATCATGATTGCGTGCCTCCACTGCTTTCAACGCTGAAATTTCCCCGGCCGTACCGGTCGAACGCGGCAAAGCGGTTAAGATTGACTGAAAAACCGCCGGCAGGGCACATGGAGGTGCCTCTGCCGCTGGCTGGGTATCATGTACCCGGAGGTAACCGACATGAAGCATTCCCCGAAAGGGCTCACGCGCGGCGAATTCGTGCAGCGCGCAGTCATTCTACCGGCGCTCGCCGGCTTGCTCTATTCCGCCGAAACCGCTCCCGCGCGGGCCAAAGGCTCGCAGGCGCAGTTCAAATACCAAACTAAGCCCAACGGCAGCAAGAAGTGCTCGAACTGCACGTTCTACATCGCCGGCAAAACGCCGACAGCCGACGGCACGTGCAAAATCGTCGATGGTACGATCAGCCCCAACGGCTACTGCATCGCCTACTCCCCCAAGTCTAGTTAACGAAACGAGCCTACGCACGAGAAGTCCAGCTTCCGGAGCGTCTGAAGGAGCCGCGGAGCCCGGAGGGCGGGAGCGGCGACGAAGCGAGTAGCGTTTTCGGACGGACCCGAAAACGCGAGCGTCTCCGGGAGCTGGAGTTCTCGCGCGTAGGCGACGCCGGGCGTTTTCGGATGGAGCCGAAAACGCGAACGTCCCCAGGAAATGGGGTTACGTTATGGCACGCTGCCTACAAGTCTCAGATGACTTCAAAGAGGCCGGCAGCGCCCATCCCGCCCCCAATGCACATCGTGACTACGACGTATTTGACGCCGCGCCGCTTGCCTTCGATCAGCGCATGCATCGTCATGCGCGTCCCGCTCATGCCGTAGGGATGGCCGATCGAGATCGCGCCGCCGTCCACGTTGAATCGCTCGTTGGGAATGCCGAGCACGTCGCGGCAATAGACGGTCTGCACGGCGAAAGCTTCGTTGAGTTCCCAAAGGCCGACGTCGTCGACGGTCAAGCCGCGTTGCGCGAGCAGCTTGGGAACGGCGTAAATGGGGCCGATGCCCATCTCGCCGGGCTCGCATCCGGCGACCGCAAATCCGCGATAGAAACCGAGTGGTGCGAGACCGCGGCGGCGTGCCAGCTCGGCATCCATCACCACCACGGCCGCAGCGCCGTCTGAGAGCTGCGAACTATTGCCCGCAGTGATGGTCGTATCTTTGATGCCGGGCACCGCACCCGGAAGCTTTTGGAGCGCTTCGAGCGTCGTATCCGGACGATTGCCTTCGTCTTTTCCCAAAACGACGTGTTGTTCGGTGACGATGCCAGTGCCTTTGTCTTGCACGTACTTCCAAGAAGGCAGCGCGACGATTTCCGCGTCAAAACGGCCAGCCGCCTGAGCCGCCGCCGTCCGTTCCTGACTTTGCAAGGCGTACTCGTCCTGCCGTTCGCGCGAAACGCCGTATTTTTTGGCGACGTTGTCGGCGGTGTAGAGCATGGGCATGTACACGTCGGGCGCGTGGCGCAAAAGCCACTCTTCCGTGTAGAACTCCATGTTGAGATAGTTCTGAACCATGCTCACCGACTCGACGCCGCCGGCGACGATAACGCTCGCGCCGTCGGCGATGATTTGCTTCGCCCCGGCGGCGATCGCGTCGAGTCCCGACGCGCAGTAGCGACTCACGGTTTGCCCCGCTACAGTCACCGGGCAGCCGGCGCGCAAAGCCGCCGTGCGGCCGATGTTGTTTCCGGTCGCACCTTCGGGTAATCCCGATCCGATCACGACGTCGTCGACTTCCGCCGGATCGATGCCGGCGCGTTCCATGGCGTGTTTGACGGTGTGCCCGGCCAGCGTCGCGCCGGGAGTTTGGTTGAACGCGCCGCGAAAGGCCCGTCCGATCGGCGTGCGCGCCGCCGAAACGATCGCGGCTTCACGCATTGACAAACTCCTTTGCAGCATCATCGTGCCGCGCGAACGTGCCTCCGCGGGCCGCGATTTGGGCGAGCAACGGCGCCGGCGTCCACTGCGGTCCAAATTCGTTGCGGAACTGTTCCACGCGCGCACGCACCACGTCGACGCCGACCGCATCGGCATACCACATCGGCCCGCCGCGGTGCGGCGGAAAGCCATAACCGTACACGTAGACGATGTCGATATCGCCGGGTCGCAAGGCTACCCCCTCCTCGAGGAGGTATGCGCCGCGATTGATCAACGCGAAGAGCAAGCGGTCGCGAATCTCGTCGTCGTCGGCATGGCGCGGCACGATGCCGGCCTTGCGCGCCTCTTGGGCGAACAGCGCTTCGACCTCCGGATCGGGGATCGGCTCGCGGCCTTTGCCGATGGTTTTATCGTACGTAAAATATCCCGCCATCGTTTTTTGACCGAGCCGTTTCATCTCGACCAAGCGGTCGATGACGGCGGTACGCCCCTTGCCTTCTTCGCCGCGCGATCGCGCGATGTGCCACGCGACGTCGATACCGGACAGGTCCGACATCGCGAACGGTCCCATTGGGAAGCCGAAGGCTTTCATGACCGCATCGACTCGTGCAGGCGACACGCCTTCTTCCGCCAGCGCGATGGCCTCGCGCGCGTAGTCAAAAATCATGCGATTGCCGATGAACCCGAAGGCGTTGGCCGACAGCACCGAGGTCTTGCGCAGCGACTTGCCCAGCTTGAACGCGGTTGCGAGCGTCTCGGGCGAACTCGTCGCGCCGCGTACGATTTCCAGCAGCGGCATGATATTGGCGGGCACGAAGAAGTGCAATCCGACGAACTTCTCGGGTCGCCGCGTCACCGAGGCCAGCGCGTCGACGTCCAGCGTGGACGTATTTGTTGCGAGAATGGCGCTGGGCTTGGCGACCGCATCGAGTTTCTCAAAAACGTTCTTTTTTACGTCCATGTCTTCAAATACGGCCTCAACGACGACGTCCGCATCGGCCAACTCGGCATAATCGTCGCCGAACGCGATCGACCGGCCGCACTGCCAGGCCTGCTCTTGCGTGAGCTTGCCCTTTTGGACTTGATACATGAACATACCCATGACGGTTTGGCGCGCCTTGTCGACTGCGTCATCATTGGAATCGACGACTACGACTGGAATACCGGCTTGCGCGAAGGCGATGGCGATCCCGGTACCCATCGTGCCGGCGCCGACGACTCCAGCCTTGGTTATCGGAAGCGGTTCGGCCGCCGCTAGTCCCGGAATCTTGTGCAGCTCGCGTTCGGCGAAGAATACGTGCCTCAACGCCAACGACGGATCCGAACGCACCAATTCTTCGAACAGCCGCGTCTCGCGGGCGATACCGAATTCGAACGGCATCTCGACCGACGCTTCGACCGCGTCGACGAGCTTGTGGGCGGCATATCCCCCGTTGTCCTCGGGCGGCAGCAGCTTATGCGCCTGCGAGACGACGAACGGGCCGGCTTGTGTGGGGATTCCCTTTCCGATGAAGGCTTTGCGTTGTGAAACCCGCCGCTTTTCGGATCCCGCTCGCTTCACCAGCGCCACCGCCGCGCCGGTCACGTCGTCTTCGACGACTTCGTCGACGACGCCGAGCTCTTTCGCCTTTTCGGCGGAGTGACTATTGCCTTTGAGCATGAACTCGAGCGCCGCTTGCGCGCCGATCAAACGCGGCAGGCGCTGCGTTCCACCCGCGCCGGGCAGCAGGCCGAGTTTGATCTCCGGCAGGCCGATTTTCGAGCGCTGGGTGGCGATGCGATAATCGCACGCCAGCGACAGCTCTAGGCCGCCGCCGAGTGCGTTGCCGTCGATGGCCGCGACGTACGTCTTCGACCCGCGTTCGACGGCGGCGATGACGTCGCGGATAGTTTTCGTGTCGGGCGCGGGTTCGGTATTGAAGTCGTTCACGTCGGCGCCGGCGCTGAAGAGTCCGTTCGCTCCGGTGAACACCACCGCTTTCACCGACGGATCGTTTTCGGCGGCTTCCACGGCCGCGAGCAACTGCGCCGAGAAGGCGAACGACAGCGCGTTGACCGGCGGACTGTCGAGAGTCAGCAGGCAAATCGTCTCGCCCGTAGCGGCCCCGTCGACGGACCGCGCGCGTACTTCCGCCATGACTAAGCGGTCACCGCGGTCTTGCGATCGAGATCGAACTGACTTTCAGCCAGCGTCATGACGTCGGCAGACCCCTCTTGAATTTGACGCGCAAACCAGAGGCTCTGCGAGAGCACGTGTGTCGCGTAGAATTTCGCGGTGGCGAGTTTCGCGAGGTAAAAATCGGATTCGGCGTCGCCCGCGGCGATCTTCTCGGCCGCAATTTGAGCTGCCCGGGCCATCTGCCATCCGCCCGCCACGACGCCCCATAACTTGAGGTAGGGGACGCTACAAGCAAAGGCTCTGTGCAAGTCCGACATCGCGTTCATTCCGATCCACCCGGACGTTTGGCCCAGCAAAGCTAAGCCCTCGTCGAGCGCCTTGCCGATCGCCTTCACGTCGCCGTGTTCGCTCGCGGCACACTCCTTGGCGACCTTTTCCATCTTCTTTCCAACCGCCGTCGCCGTCGCACCCATATCGCGTATCAGCTTGCGTCCGATCAAATCGAGCGCCTGAATACCCGTGGTGCCTTCGTAAATCGTCGTGATGCGAACGTCGCGGTACTGTTGGGCAATGCCGGTCTCTTCAACGTACCCCATGCCGCCGAACACTTGGAGTGCCGTCGAGCACAAATCGACCGCGTTCTCGGTACACCATCCCTTGACGACCGGAATCATCAACTCGACGAACGCCCGGTGTTCCTTGCGCGTTTTTTCGTCCGGATGACGGTGCGCGAAATCGAGCGATGCGGCCGTCACGTAAGCCAGAGCGCGCATCGCTTCGATGGTCGCCTTCTGCCACATCAACATCCGCCGTACGTCGGGATGCTTGATGATGGTCTCGGGCGCCTTCGAACCCGGTTTAACGTCGCGACCTTGAACTCGCTCCTTCGCGTATTCGAGAGCGCTCTGGTACGCGCGATCCGCCAGCGCGATACCTTGCACGCCGACGGAGAAACGCGCGGCGTTCATCATCACGAACATGTACTCGAGACCGCGGTTCGCCTCACCGACGAGGTAACCGATCGCACCCTTTCCACCCTCGCCGATGCTCATCGTGCACGTCGGGTTTCCATTGATGCCGAGTTTGTGCTCGATGCCTGCGCAGACGACTTCGTTGGCGTCTCCCAGCGAACCGTCGTCGTTCACGAGAAACTTCGGTACGATGAAAAGCGAAATGCCCTTGGTACCTTCCGGTGCGTCGGGCAGCCGTGCGAGGACCAAATGAACGATATTTTCCGCCATGTCGTGCTCGCCGAAGGTGATGAAAATCTTTTGCCCGATCAGACGATAACGATCGCCGTCGGGCACCGCCTTCGTTCGGACTTGAGCGAGATCCGATCCGGCCTGCGGCTCGGTTAGACACATCGTGCCGGTCCATTTCCCCGAGACCAAGTTCGGAATGAACCGCTTCTTTTGTTCGTCGGATCCTTTGAGCTCGATGGCTTCGATCGCGCCTTGATTGAGCAACGGACCGTTGGCAAAACCGATGTTGGCGGCGTTCCACATCTCGAGCGTCGGCCCGAGCAGAATCTGCGGTAATCCCTGGCCCCCGTACTCGGCCGAAACCGGCAATCCGATCCAGCCCGCGTCGGCGAACTTTTTATACGCTTCCTTGAAACCCTGGGGCGTCGCGACGTTACCGTCGGCGAACGTACAGCCTTCCTTGTCGGCCACTCGATTGAGCGGATCCAAGACGCCGCTCGCAAACGTGGCGGCTTCTTCGAGGATCGAATCGAGAACGTCCAGCGTGTCCTCGCAACCAGGGAGCTTGGCGATTTCCTCGATGCCGGCAAGTTCGCGCAAGGCGAACTGCATGTCGCGCAACGGCGCTCGGTACGTGCTCATACTTTCACTCTTTTCCTCAGACGTGCTTCCTGTTCATCAACCGCGGCGGGGGGCATCCGTATTCACCGAACCGGCGCTATTCCCGCGCTGACGGCACCACGACGACCGGCAGTTTGGTCGACCGCACGAGCTTCCCGACCACGCTGCCCATGACGAGCCGAGCCAACCGATTCTGACCGTGAAAGCCCGCAACCACGATATCCGCGCCGACCTTTGTCGCGCAGGCAAGCAGCGCCTCGACGACCTCACCGTGTAAGAGGTGCATCTCTGCCACCAGACCCTCGGCCGCGACCGCTGCACGCGCATCGTCGAGCGCGGCTTGCGCCCCTTCGGCGAGCAGGTCGGGAGCGCCGGCCGGGTGCTTGGCGAGGACGCCCGGAACGCCCGCGTAGGCGACGACTGAGGCAACGTGCAGCCGAGCGTCGCCACCCAGCGAACGCGTCAGCTCGACGGCGGTGCGAACGGCCGACATCGACGCCTCGGATCCGTCGGTGGCCACCAGAACGCAGCGGTACATGCCCCAGTAAATCGTTTCGCTTTACGGCGTAACGCGTAGCGTCGTGGCAGCGCTTCGCCCAAACTGCTCCGGCGCGGCCGTTAGGTAGGCGTGCGCGCCCGGCCAACGGAAGCTACCCGGCGTCACCGCGCGCGCCAAGTAGTGCACGTCGTAGACGCCGGCGTCGAGATGCTGCGCGTAAGCGACGACGCGGTCTCGATAAATCTGTTGGGTGTCGATTTCCCAGCTGTCGCTCTGGGGCACGACGGCTTTAAGCGTCGTGCGAAAGGTCGTGTCCACCGCTTCGAAACCTGCCGGAAGCGCGTCTTCGATAACGATGCGATCGACGGGATGGTCGACGATGACCCGCACGCCGACGTCGAAGACGCGTCCGGTGGTGACGTCCAGCGGCGCCGCCGGTGCGAGGTCGATCGTCGCAAGCGGCGCGGCGGTCGACCCCGGCGTCGTCACCTGCCGAACGACGCGGAACGCTGACAGTTCGCCCGGCGCATCGCTGGGTACGTCGTACGTGTACAGCAGAACGTAGTGCACCGTCCCACCCTGCGCATGCACGACCGCCGCGTTGCCGCGCAACGACGACGCCGCCAACGTGAAGGTTTGCGACGAGGCGGTCGCCCCGAACGGAGCAGTTGCGACAGTGGCGCCGCCGACGGTTACTTTTCCGGTGGCCGGCCCGAGACGTTCCGTCCGGGCGTACGCCGCGAGCGCCGTCAAGGCCGAGGCCGTGTCGGTCGTTGTCGGCCATCCACACTTGCACTGCTGGGCTACCAATGCACGCACCGCACCGTCGAGCTGCTCGACTGGAGCGCGCCGTTCGATCAGCAGCTGCAAGATTTGCGCTTGCGCATCGACCAACGAACCCAGCCAGCCCCAGCGCGTCGACGCGTTGGCAACCGCATATCGGCCGGTGATGTAGAGCGTTTGCACCGCATGGTCGGACATCGCCGCGCCCTGCCCTTGCCAGCCCGACGTTTGCAATAAGTAGCGCGCGAGACGTATTTGGGTCGCGCTGTCGAAAGACGACGACCGCGCGACGATGTCGCTCAGAAAATCGGTGCGGCGATCGCCGGCCTGCGCGAGCGCCCAAAGCGCCTCGAATCGCAGTTGCGCTTTGCAGAGCGCGTCCGCGCACCACCGAAAGCGTCCCGGATTGGCTAACGCCGCAGCCATGAACGCGCGAGCGCGCGAGGCTGCTGCCGTATCCACGGCGACGCCGTGCGCGCGCGCGAACAGCAGCGCATCGAGTGCGTAGGCGCTGACGAACGGATCGCTTTCGCGTGTCGCGAGCGTCTCACCGAAACCGCCGTCGCCGCGCTGAAATGCCAGCAGCCGCGTGAGATTCGCACCGGCTTCCGCCGCCGGATCGAAGCCGAGCTTCAGTCGGTATGGTGCGCGCAGACCCTTCAGCGCGCTCGCCACCACGAGCCGCGACGCCGTTTCGTCGGCCAGCGGCAACGGGTCGCGCATCATCATTTCGTCCGAAGGCACGGCAAACTGCGGGACGATCGAGTTTGCCAGCGTCACGTTTACCCAACCGCCGCGATCGAGCGCGATGGGAATCGTCGCGGGTGTGCCCTTCGTCGCCGCGCCGCTTTCAATGACCGAATCGGTGATCGCGGCGTTGCTGATGGTAAACGGCACCGCGAACGCGTCGCGCTGCGCTCCAAGCACGCTGGAAGCGCCGAAACTGCTCGGCGTGGGCGTGCCGGCAACGACCGGGAAGCGGTACGCCTGCATGCCGGTTACGGCTTGTTCGTTGGCAGTTTGCGAGCGGGGATCGCCGCCCGCAAACGTCAGCGCCCCGGTGAGTTTCAAAACGAGGTCCAACGCCCCGCCGGCGCCGGTTTGGTTAGACAGCGAAACTCCGGCATCGAACGTATCGCCGGTGCGCGCGAACTGCGGTAACAGCGGATTGCTGATCAGCGGCTGCGTCGAAACGAAGGTCGAATCGCCGGTCGCGAAATGTGCGTCATCTCCCCCGATCGCGACCGCCATCACCCGCCACGTCGTAAGGTCGTCGGGCATCGCGAACGTCACGGTCGCCTTGCCCGACGAATCGGTCTTCACCACGCCGTAATAAGCCGTCGGCAAAAAATGCTGACGCACGCGCGTGCTGGCCGCGCCCGCCAGATAGCCTCCACCGTATCCGAAGCCTTTTTCCGCCGGCGGCATCTGCGTTTTGAGCACCACGCTCTCGCGATTGTCCGAGAGAATCGTCGATATCGGCTGCTGGGCAAAAACGGTTGTCACCAGGTCGGGAAGCCGATATCCCGAGAGCTGCAGGATCGCGTCGTTGACGACCATGGCTACGATTTCGCCCGGCGCCGGGCCGCCGTTCTTGCGCGCCAGCGTAAAGGTCACGCGCTGCGAATCGCCGGGAGCGACCGTCGCGGCCTGCGGCGCAATCCCGAGCGTGAGATAGCGTTCGGCCACGTCGACGTCGAACGCCGCCATGCCGACGCGCGACAACGTGTCGAGCGACCCCGGCTTCAACGATGCGACGTTGGCCCCGCGGCGCACCACGACGGCTTCGATCGCAGCATTCGGGAGCATCTCCTGCGTGATCTTGAAAGAAACGCGCGTCGCGCCCCTCACGTCGCGAAGGGTCGTGCGATAGAGTGCGTCTCCGCGAACGACTGCGACGTAAACGTCCGCACGATCGAACGGCGACGCCACCAACGCCGTCGCCGTATCGCCGATCGCGTAAGATTTCTTGTCGAGTTGAACGGCAATGGAGTTCGGATCCGATTGGCCCCAGTCCGCTTCGCCCGTGCCGAAGGCAAAAATCTGAATGTCGGTTGCGCTAGCCTCGCCCTTCGCACCGGCGAAGTTGGCGCGCACGCGGTACGGGCCGGCGGCATCCGGCGTAAGGTTCACCACGACCGCCTTATCCGCCGTCGTAGCGTCGGCGGTGGCGACCGTCTCGTATTTCACCGCCTGCTGCGCGCTTTCGCCGCCCTCCATTTGTTGCGTAGCCGACGTATACGTCATTTTTTGCAGCTCGAGGTGAAGGCTGCGACCGGCGACGGCGTGGCCGTCGGCGTCCGTCACGATCGTGCGAATCGGCATCGGTTTTCCGGCAGATCCAACCACGTCCGCAGCCATTCCGATGACCGCATCCGCCGGCAGCGCCAGAAACGTCTTCGAATCGGAGACCGAAAGATTCGAGACGTCGGTCGCTTCCATGTCGACCGTGTACGTCATCGGAAACGGAAGACTCGCCGGAACCGCGACGTCGAGGCTCGTCTTGCCTTGCGCGTCGAGCGCGAGATCGCGCTGCAGCACGTCGGTGTCGAACGAGGGCGTGTTCTCAGGCCAGAACCATTGGCGTCCGAACCAAAAATCGTCCCATCCTTTCGGGGCTACGGTGGCGGCTTCACGCGTGACGTAGGCGTGAACCGCGCCACCTTGCAACGGTGCGCCGAAGAGATAGGCGGCGGCAGCCGTCGCGTGGACGCTGGCGCCCGCCGGCGCCGCGGCCGCGCTGACGTCGAGGGTCAGCTTGAAGTTCGGCGGCTTGAATTCGGCGACGCGCAAAGAACCGCTGACGTCGTTGCCGCTGGCACCCTTCGCATCGACCGCGTAGTATCCCAATGCTTGCCGTTTCGAAAAAGCGATCGGCAGGGAAAAGATTCCGTACGCATCGGTTTTTGCGGTGCCGAGCGAACTCGAGTTGTTGCTCGGATCGACGAGCGATACGCGATAGACGGCATTGCGGTCGGCAACGACGCGCGTACCGCTCACGTAATAGGCCACGCCTGTAATTTCGCCGCGCTCGCCGGGCTGATACATCTGCCGGTCGCTGAAAACCGTCCCACGCGACAGCGGTGCGCCGTTCGACCAGCCCGGATTGACGTCGAAGCGATAGACGTCGTTCGCGCCGAGGATCGAAAGCGTCGCCGAATCGCTTCCCTCGGTTGCGACGACGCCCAAATTGGGAGCGTCGCTGGTGGTGCTTCCGGCGTAGCAACGCTCGAGATCGACACCGTGAAAATCGGCTTCTCCGCTGCTTCCCGTCGTAGCGTCCGCGCATTTCGCCGGGCCGGTTGCACCATTCGATCCACCGATGTTTCGATAGAGCGTCACCCGAACGCCGGCGGCCGGCGCCCCGTCGCTCAAGTGTTGTACCAACACCATGCCCCGATCCGGAAAGAACTGCCCGAAGACTCCGAGATTCGTCAACTGCGCGATACCCGTCAAGCTCGGGGAACCGTCGCTGGAATCGAGCGCGGTGCGAAAGCCGTAAGCGAGCGCACCGAACGTACCGCCGAGCCGGCCTTGCAGCGGAACCCGCACGACGCTCTGAACGTTACGGCGCGCGCCGCTCAACGTCTGCGCGTCCCAGCTCCGCCACGCCGGCAGAGTCTTGAGCGGGTCGGGATAGTCGAACAGCCCTCGCGGATCCATCCGCGCGTACGCGGCTTGATATCGATTGCCGGGAAGATTGGTGGCGTAAAAGTTCAGCGCCACCTGCAGTCCGGCCGGTACGACGCTCGAACCCGTCGGCGCCCATGCGCCCGGCGCAAAGTCGCCGGTACGAACGGTCACCGTTTGCGGGCGTCCGAGCGTTTGCCCGAAGACGTCTTTGACGCTGGCGGCGATCGTCACGGCGTAGGTCGAGTCAGGATCGAGGGCGTAGGGGTCGATCGCAATCGAGCTGGCGTCGTCGGAAAGCTGCGCCAAGGATTTGACGTTGGCGGGAGCCGGCGAAACGCTCACCGCGCCCGCGATCGACGCAGGATCGAGCGAATTAGTAAACGCGATCGCCGGATCCCCGTCGGCAAACCTGCCGCCGTCGTTGGCGCCCGGGCGCGGCGTCGCGACGATCGCCAAAGCTCCGTAGGTGCGCACTCCTCCGGTAAACGCTTTGGCGGTCGCAACGTTGCCGTAGGCCGGCTCGACCCCCGGCGCGATGTCGAGGGTATACTCTTGCGCGAGGTGTAGATCGCGCTGCGGGATGACGTCGTAAACCCAGTCTTTCAACGACGGGTCGAACGATTCGGCCGCACCGCTGCCCGGAAACGGCGTGGGTTGTGCTTCGAGCGTGACGCTAACGGGAACGCTTTCGCCGGCGCCCGTGAGGCTTGCGTGCGCGGCTAAGGACGCCGTGTCGACGGCCGAGTTTGCGGTTACGGAAATTTTCGGACGCAGGCCGACGGGCGGCGGCGTCGATTCGCCATCGGGCACCGTGAGCTCCGGAAGATTCGTGAACTCGACCGCCGCCGTTTCGAACGTCCACGCCAAGTCGCCGTTGAGCGCGTCCCCGGCCAAGTCGCGCAAGCCGGAGGCAAGCGTAACCCGGACCCGCGTGCCTACGGGCAAGGCCTGCTCGGCGACGAAGCCGATCATGCGCGGCGTCAGCACGGTGAACCGCCCCTTGAGCGGCGGGTCGATGGTTACGTGATCGAGGATCGCTCGCGGACCGTCGCCCGAAAGCGACGCGACCGGCGCGATCGGTTTGCTGAAGATCACGCGTATTTGCGCCAGCGATTCGACCTTGCCGCCTACGGGCGAAACCGAGGCGATCCAAGCCGGAAGCACCGGCTTTGCTATGGGTGCGACCGCGGGCAGCTTTGCCGGAGCGGCCGGCTGCGTCGAGCACGATGCGGTCGCGAAAATGCCGCCAACGGCCACGAGCAAACCGGGCAATAGGCGCAACGTACGTCCTTTCAAGAGCAACGGGGGCCTCGCCGTCGTATCATTACAAGAAGTGTCGTGAAACTCTTTGCGCTCGCGTTGGTTACGCTCGTTTTCGCCGCGGGAATGACGGCGTCGTATCTGTGGGGCGTCGACGTTTCAGTCCTGCCCAGCAAGCACGAAGCGGTCACGTTCACCGACCGAACCGGTATGCCGCTGGGCACCGTTCTCGCCTCGGACTCGACGCACGCAATCGCGGTGCCGCTCGAACGCGTTTCCCCAGAATTTCTACGCGCCATCGTCGCGGCCGAAGACGCGCGTTTCTCGCGTCACGGTGCGGTCGACCTCGTCGCGCTGGCGCGGGCGCTGCGCGACTTCGCGGTCTTCGGCGAGGCCCGCAGCGGCGGCTCGACGATCGAGATGCAGTTGGCGCGGCTATTGCATCCGGCTCCCAGCACACTCGGCGGCAAACTGGTGCAAATCGTGCGCGCTCAACGGATCGCCATACGCTCGAGCAAACCGGCAATATTGGAAGCCTACGTAAACCGCGTTCCGATGGGCGGGAACCTCTACGGCGTCGAGGCGGCCGCTCGCACCTACTTCGGTGAATCGGCCGGCGATCTCGACTTGGCACAGGCTTCACTGCTGGCCGCCATCCCGAACGATCCTACTCGCCTGGCGCCCGACGTCGATTGGCGGGCGCTGCGCGCGCGTCAGCGCTACGTCCTCAACCGAATGGTCGAACTGCACGAAATCTCGCGCCCGCGTGCGGATCGAGCCTTCGGCGAAACGCTGCACGTGCGTAACCACGATACCGGCATCGGCGACGCCGCACACGCGCTGTTCTTTCTCTACCCTCACGTTCGCGGCGGCCGCGTTCGAACCACTATCGACCGGACGCTTCAGCGTTTCGTGCAGGCACAGACGCAGGACGTCATCGGCGCTCTGCAAGCGTACCACGTCACCGATGCGGCCGCGCTCGTCGTCGACAACCATACCGGGGCGGTTCTGGCCTACGTCGGTTCTCCGGACTATTTCTCCGACGAAGAGCTCGGACGCAACGACGGCGTGACCGCCCTGCGCCAGCCGGGCTCTTCACTCAAGCCGTTCACGTACGAACTCGCACTGGAACGGCGCGCCATCATCTCCACGACGATTCTTCCCGACGTGCCGGCGGCGTACGCCATTCCCGGCGGCAAGCTCTACCAGCCGGCGGATTACAGCGGCCGTTTCAGCGGCCCGGTTCGGGTTCGCTACGCGTTGGCCAACTCGCTCAACGTCCCGGCCGTTCGCGTACTGTCCGCCTTGGGAGTCGACCATTTTCTTGCGCGCCTGCACGACCTCGGCTTCGTGCACCTCGACCACCGTCCGTCGTACTACGGGTTGGGTCTCACGTTGGGCGGCGGCGAAGTCAGTCTCTGGGAGCTCGTCGGCGCCTACGCAACGCTGGCTCGCAACGGCGCGGTCCTTCCTCTGCACCTGTTGGCCGAGGAACGTCCGCCCGCAACGCGTCTCGGCGATCCGGCAACGTGGCAACTGGTGACCGACATGCTAGCCGACCCGCACGCTCGGGCTAAATCGTTCGGCATTCACTCCGTCCTCGAGATGCCGTTTCCGGCTGCGGTGAAAACCGGCACGTCGTCGGATTTTCGCGATACCTGGACGGTCGGCTTTACGCGCGACTACACGGTAGGCGCATGGGTCGGCAACTTCGACGGTACTCCGATGCGCGGCGTTTCCGGCGTGACTGGCGCCGGACCGCTCTGGAATCGCATCATGCTGCACCTGCATGAACGCGTCGAACCCCCGCCGTTCGACCCGCCGAGCGGATTCGTGCGCGCTTCCATCTGCGCGACTACCGGCCACGCGCCGCACCGGGGCTGTCCCGCGGTCGTGCAAGAGTGGGTACGGCCGCGCGACCTCGCGTCGGTGCGCCGGGCGGTGCCCGTGGAGCTCGGGCGCGCATACGATCCGTGGCTCGCGCTCCATCCCGGCGACGCCGCCTCGCGGCTACGCATCGTATTCCCGCGTACCGGAGACGTCTTCGTTCGAAATTCCACCGTCAACGGGCTTGAAGCACGCACGCAGCAATTGTCGTTGCGAGCGATCGATTCCGGGCGCGCGATCCGATGGACGGCAAACGGCAACGCGGTTCCACTCGATGCGAGCGGAACCGCGTTTTGGCCGGTAACACTTGGAACCTGGACGTTCGAAGCCAACGACGGCCGCGATCGCGACCGAGTGACCGTCCGCGTCGTGCCACCGAGGCGTGACGCGGATCTTGGATTTACGGTTCTAAGACCTTGATCTTGTTTCCGTTATCGTCGTTGAAGTAGATTTTTGTGGTGCTGTCGGACGTACCGGTCGCGACGATGCCGAACAATGCGCCCGCCGCCCCTTTGTCCACGTTCTTGTAGGCGAGCAGCGTACCGTCGGTGGCGATCTCGACCATGAGATTCTTGCCGTTTTTGTTGAGCGTATTGCCGAGCACGAGGTTGCCGTTCGGCAGTAGGGTCGAGCTGATCGGTCCGTTTAGCGGCGGCCCGGCAAAGATGAGCTTCGCATCCTTGGCCTTGGGACCGGTGAAGGTCTTGCCGTCCGACCCTACGACGATCGAGTTGGCTTGGAAAAGGTCGTTGTATGCGTGCGAGAAGGCGACCAGCGTATTCGTGACCCCGTCGACGACGTACAACGTGTCGTTCTTCGCATTGTACTGCATTCCCGACGGGCCTAGAATGCTGCCCGGTACGCCGTGATTGACGGCGAATCCCGAGATAACCGGCGTATAGGTGGGTTTGCCGCCCGTACCGAGGTTGATGCGCACGATTTTGCCGCTCGACGCGTCACCGACCCAAAGCCCGTCTCCCGGCGGGTAGCCGGTTTGCGACGGAACGTAGGCGCTGCCCCACGGCTCGATCAGGAGCTTCGAGTTCGTCAGCGTCTGTACGATCTTCCCAGCGGCGCTTATGCCGGTGGCATTCTTGGCGCCGGAGTTGGCCGCAAACACTTCGTCAAACGAGTTGATGACGAGCGACGCACATCCTTTGAGCGAGGGGTCTTGCATCAATCGAGTCGGACTAGATCCGGGTGTCGACGGCATATATTCGACCGTCGTACCGTTCCCTTGCACGTTTGCCTGGTCGTTGAAGTTGCAGACGACCAGGTCGCCTTTCTTCAAGACGCTCTTCCCGAACGGCTTCGCGTTTACGTAAACGAGACCGTAGGGGTTTTGATCGCCGTTGGTCGGATCGACGGTCGATCCGATGACGGCCGTGGTCGTAAGCATCTTTAAGACGGACGTATGATCGACGTTGGGTTGAACTCGGTCGGCCGACCCGCTTTGCGTCGAGCCTGCGGTCGCCGGCGGTATACCTTGATTGGTTCCAGCGGCGTTGCAGGCGCCGGCAACCAGAACCGCTGCAACCGCCAAGGTCAATCGAATGCGCATTGTAAACTCCTTTAAAGCATAGTTACGGGCTTCGTAGCCGCAACGCGTCCCGCCCCGATGCAGAATCGCGCCGCTTGCCGAAAACAGTCAGATCGCGAGCGATTACATCTCTAAGACTTGAACGTTATTGGCATTGTCGTCGTTGGAATAGATCTTGGTCGTGGCGTTCGACGAACCGCTCGACGCAATAGCGATCTCCACCAGTAAATTCTTGCCGCTTGGATCCAGCGCGTTTCCCAACACGAGGTTTCCGGATCCCGAATACACCACGCGGGCATCCTTGGCCTTGGCACCGGTACCCCGCATTCCGGTAACGTTTGAGCCGGCAGGCGTCAAAGGTACCGACTGATTGGTTCCTGCCGCATTGCAAGCACTTGCG
This sequence comes from Vulcanimicrobiota bacterium, assembly GCA_963786105.1. Taxonomy (GTDB): domain Bacteria; phylum Vulcanimicrobiota; class Vulcanimicrobiia; order Vulcanimicrobiales; family Vulcanimicrobiaceae; genus Tumulicola. The sequence continues at coordinate 207,497 of CAWAXX010000023.1, read as the reverse complement.
GCCAATACCAATTCTGCGGCACTAATCGACTGGATGCGCATGCCGCCGTGTTTCGTCCGCACGTTCGCCGACCCTTCAACGTGCGAAATGCGAAGAAAGAAATACACCTTTTATTAATCAAAATCATTATCAATAGTTAACCTCGGACGATAAAGCGAAGCGCCGGCGTTCTTTCGAACGCCGGCGCTTAGGTGTGGGCACCTCTTTTTTCCGACCGCTTTTAGTTCTCCAGCACCTGAACGTTGGCGGCGTTGTCGTCGTTGAAATAGATTTTGGTGTCCGAGCTTGACGTGCCCGTCGCCACGATACCGAATATCGCTCCGGCCGGTCCGGTGTCGACGTTGATCGTGTCGAGCACTTGCCCGTCGGCCGAAAGTTCGATGAGCAGGTTGGTACCGTCGGGGTCGAGCGTATTTCCGACTACGAGATTTCCGTTGGGCAATAACGCCGTGCTGATCGGGCCGTTCAGCGGCGTACCCGCGAAAACGACGCGCGCGTCGGCAGCGTTTGGACCCGTGAACGTCATGCCGTTATGCGTAGCCACGATGCCGCCGTTCGGGACGCTCGATACGTTCTTGATCGCGACGACGGTGTCGTTCTTTCCGTCGGCAAAATACAGCGTGTCGATGTTCGCGTCGTAAGCCAGGCCCGAGGGTGCGAGCGCGGTTCCCGGAACTCCGCGATTTCTCGGGAAGCCCTTGGCGATCACGTCAAACGTAAACTTGGACCCAAGGTTGATGCGAACCACGGTGCCCGTCCGTGCGTTGGTTTCGTAGAACGCCGGCGAACCGCTGGGAGGCTGGGCGAAAACCTGGCCCCACGGTTGGCTCAGCGGCTTTCCTTGAATGTTGAAAAGCAACTTTCCGGACGAGCTGATGATCGGATTGGAATTCGCCGTCATCGACGCGGCCCAAATCGTATCGTCGGGACTGAGCGCAAGGGCGTCGCAACCGAGCGTCGTCGCGTTTTGGGTTATGTGAATCGGGGTCGAGCCGGGCGTCGGGTGCAGCGCGATGATGGACTTGCCGCTGCCCTGCTGGTTGTACTTCGAGTTGAAGTTGCAGACGACCAGGTCGCCGGCAGTGAATTTTCCGTTCGTCGACGGTGCGACGGTCAAACCGTAGGGATTCTGGGACCCGTTGACCGGATCGATCGTGGAGCCGATGACCACTTGGCTCGTCAGATGTTTGAGCACCGAAACGTGCGAGACATTTCGGCCGGCGGTGCGGGACTGCGGAAGCACGGATTGTCCCCCGGCCGCCGGCATGCCGCTCCCGCCGTGCGCGCCGCAACCGGTTACGACCAACATGGCGGCGGCCAAGCCGGCAACGAGGCGCGCGTGCGTGCCTATACGTGAACTAGACATAAAAGAACCTCAACAGTTTCCGGAGATGAGCAAGGTGAGATCACGCTACGTCTGCCGGATGAAGAAACTCTGAAATGCATACGCCACATCCGGGAAATCCGGCCGCGCGACGATGGCCCGATGCAAATCGATGCCACTGGGGTAGCCGAACGGCTCTTCGAAGGCGACCGGGCGCGGCCGGTGGAACGGGCGGTGATCGAAACGCTGTTGCGGTTCGGCCGCGGCCCGCTGGCCTACGCTGACGCCGCGCGGGTTCGTGTGATGCTCTTGCGCCAGGGTGAACCGTATCGCGCAGCATCGCCCGCGCTGGCCCGTCTCGGCATCGACGTGGATGCGTGGCCGGCTCCTCCAGCGGGATTATTCGTAGTCGAAGAACGCGCGCTCTACCTGCGTTCACGCAGTCCCATGACGGTCGCACACGAGTTCGGACACGCGTTGGACTGCGCGTTAGGCGGAGGGGTGTATCGCTCGGGCATCGATCCACGCATCCGTGCGAGCTTCGCGAACGCTCGTACGTTCGTCACGCCCTACGCGGCGACCGGCATCGACGAATACTTCGCCGAGTCGCTGCGCGCCTACGTCGGTGTGAACGACCCTTCATCACCGTGGCCGCGCGCGACGCGCGAGCGGCTGCGTCGAATCGATCCGAAGATGTTCGAATACGTCCAGACGCTTTTCGTTCGAGAACTCCGGGTCAGTGAATTGCGAGCCGGATAACGCCGGCCTGAATCTTGCCGGCTGCCGCGGAAACCGTCCCGTGGTATGCGGCGTACGCGCTGCCGCGCGGCGGTTCGACGACGATGTACTCCGCCTGCGCGAACGGGACATTTGCGATCGAAAACGATCCGTCGGATCCGGTCGTAGCAAACGGCATCGATGCGATGTCGCTCGATTCGTGGTTCGGTGCCACCATAACGATCGCGCCGGGAACCGGTTTGCCCGTGGATGCGTCGACGACCGAACCGGTCACGACGCTTTGTTTGACGGCGACGCCCGCTCCCCAAGAAGCAACGGGCGTTGCCTGCCATGCTTCTAAGAGGAGGTCGCGGCGTTCACTCTTAGCGCAGACCAAATCGGCCCGGGGAAGATATGTAAACTTTGTGTAAAGGGTTGGGCGGCTATCGCCCGCCTACCGACGTGACTTCCGCGGGCGTGACTGCCGAAGCGTGGTTGTGCCACGCAAACCGGACGTAAGTGACGACCGCGGCGATATCTTCGTCGGAAAGCAGACCTTGCCACGCCGGCATCACGGCGAACCCTTCGCGGTTCGCACGGCTACGTGCGCGCAGGCCGAACTTGACGTCGGCAACGACCGCGCGCGGGTCTCCGGTGACGGCCGGATTACCCGCTAACGCCGGGAAAGCGCCCGCTACCCCTCGGCCGTCCAGCTGGTGGCAGCTCGAGCAGTTCGTAATGTAGATGCGCGCTCCGTCGCTCGACGACGCCGGGTCGTTGAGTTGAGCGGCCGTCGAGGCGGCGCTCCGTACCGGGGCTTCCCTCGAACAGGCGCTCAGCAGGCACGCCAACGCGATCGTCGCGATACCCACGGTTTTCACGGTACGCGCGTTTTCCCGGGTCCGCGTTGCACCGCGAGCGGCCGTGCGCTCATCGACCACGCGAGCGCGATCAACAGAAAGTTGGCGACGAGCGAGCTGCCGCCGTAGGAGATGAACGGCAAGGTGATGCCGGTAAGCGGAAAAACGCCCACTACGCCTCCAACGATGACGAATACTTGCACGCCCAGGGTCGTCCCTAAACCGACCGCGAGCAGCTTCGTGTAAAGGTCCGGCTGTTCGAGCCCGACCGCCAGAATGCGGCGCACGAGTCCGATGAAAATCGCGAGCACGATCAACGCCCCAACGATACCGAACTCCTCGGAAAAGGCGGCGTACACGTAGTCGGTCGCCACGTCCGGAATGAAGTTCGGATGTCCGAGACGGTACCCGGTACCAAAGAGACCCCCGGCCGCCATCGCATAGTACGCTTGCGACGATTGATAGCCGGCCCCCAGCGGATCCGAGAATGGATTCTGCCATACAGCGATGCGCGTGTGCACGTAGGCAAAGTGACGCGAGGCCCAGTAGGCCGCGATCGCAAAAATGCCCGCTCCGAGCGCCACGATGTCGATACGGCGTGTCGCGACGAACAGCAGCGTCGCAAACGTCGCCAGCAGAAGCGTCGCCATCCCCAGATCGTGTTGAACGACGAGGATCGCCATCGACGCTCCCCATCCAATGAAGAGCGGCCCCAAGTATTTCAGGTTTGCTTGTAGCGACCACGGCCGGGCGTTGGCGATCACGTCGGCCATTTCGGCCAAGTACGCCGCGAGGAACAACACGATGAAAAGTTTGATCAGTTCGATCGGCTCGTATTGCACGCTCCCGACGCGTATCCATAACCGCGCGCCGTTGACTTCCTCGCCGAAGGCGAGCATCAGGCCGAAAAGCACCAGCGATGCGATGACCCACAAATACTTGTAAGCTGCGAAACGGCGAAAATGGGTGAACGCGGGACCGGCGGCAATCGCGAGCACGAGCGAGAGAAGGAGCCAAGCCTGTTGCTTCTGTGCCAGTGCCGGCGACAGCCGCGCCACGACCGCCAGGCCGAGCGCCGAGAGTACGATCGCGAGCGCCGGCAGCGCGTCGTCGCGTACGGTGGTCGCCGGCGCAAGTCCGACCCACGCCAGCGCCAGCGCCGCCAACGCAAGCATGACCCACCATGGACCAAGAGCGCCGGGCGGAGCAAACGATAGGATGACCGCCCCGACCGCCAGCGCTCCGGCCATCGGCGCGAACCGCCGAGCGCCCGCGAAAATCAGTGCGCCAACACCATCGCGAGGACGAGCAAGACGGCGATCGCGGCTCGAACCAACACCGGAAGCAATGCGAAACGCGATCGCCGCCGCTCGACGGCGACTCCGCTTTCGTCGACGGCGTCGTCGGGCTCGAACCGAGCGACCAGGACGTGTTCCGCCGGGCCGGCCGCTTCCACGTGGGCGATGAGCGCGCGGCGATCGATGTCGCCAGGCACCCGCCGTCCAAGCAGAACGACGACGTCGCCCGCATCCAGCATCACGCTGGAAACGGCAACGTCGAGGGTGGCGCTCGTGCCGAGGGCTCGTGACAGCAATGGCAGCGCTGCGTCGTCGAACGTGTCGTCGCCCGAGAGGGACGTGACGTCGCCGTTATGAGCGAGGTACGCAGCAGTGCCGCCGCAATGCATGACGTACGCATGTCCCCGCACGATCAGCACCGCCGTAAGGGAGCACGCAGCGGTGACGTAGTCGTCGTGGCCCGCAGTTCGCCCGTAGATCTCGCCGTTGACGCGCGCGAGCGCCGCCAGAACCGCGGTGGCCGCCGCGGGAGGGCGGTCGACGGCCCGGCGAAAGCGCTCCCGCCGCAAGCGCCGCTCGCACTCGCCGCGGAGCTCGGACAGGAGCGCACGTTCGGTTGGGACGCCGTCGACCGAGCCGAATCCGCGCGTCACCGCCAGAAGCCACGTCCGTGGTCCGAGCTGCATCGTCAAGCACGAGGCTCGATCGCCCCGAATCGCTACGTCCACGACCCTAACTCCATGGGCGGATGGATTTCACCAGCATGCGCGTCGTTCCGGCATCGACCGTATCGCCTTCGCGAATTTCGATCGCCTCGGCGACCCGCCGTCCGTTCAGAAAGGTTCCGTTGCTGCTGTGCAGGTCGGCCACGTAGACGACGCCGTTTTGGCTCTCAAAGCGCGCGTGCCGCCGGCTTACTTCCGGGTCGCGCAACACGAGGTCCAGTTCGCGGCCGCGTCCGACTTCGAACGGCGGCCGCCCTTCGTACGAACGCGCTTTTTGGAATTCGACGACGTCCAAGGTTACCCGCATCGGCAGCATGCGTCCGATTTCGGCTGCCGCGCGCACTCGCGGCCGTGCCGCCACGACGGCGACTGCCAAAAGTGCGGCGGTGATCTCGAGCGTACCGATACGCATGTGCGCGGCGAACGTCATGTCCCGCTATTCCCGGCTTTCTTCGAACTGCATGCGCGTGTTTCCAAACCTCAACTCGTCCCCGTCGTGCAACGTTTTCGTTTCTATGCGCTGGCCGTTCACGAACGTCCCGTTCGTCGAACCGAGATCGCGCACGATCGGTTCGTCGCCGACGGTTTCGACGACTGCGTGCGCCCGCGAAACGCTTGGATCCGCCAGATGGACGTCGCATTCATCGGCCCGCCCGATGCGCGCCTCACCCTCCAACGAGTATACCCCAAATGGGGATACACCTTTGATCATTCTGAGTGCAAAGCGCTTGGGTGCGCCGGCGGCCACGTCGACGGCACCCACCGGCACGTCTCGCCGCGGGCTCATCTTCACGCTCGCGCTGCCCTCCGAAAAAGTAATGCCGACCCGCGCAGCAAGATCGTCGAGCAGCGCCGCCCATTCCCGCTCGAGATAGACCTGATGTGGGGCGAGCCGTTCGAAATCCTCGGGATTGACGCGGGCAACGTACCACCCCGGGGCAAGCAGCCGGCCTTCCTCGCTGCGCGTGCGAGCTTCCATCGTCGACACCAGCTTGCGTGCGATTTGCGCGGGCTCGAGGTCGCTGGGGAACGTCTTGGCAAAGCTGCGCTCGATGAATGCCGCGCAGGCGCGCTCGATCTTTTCGAAGATGCTCACCGGCGTTCCAAACGCGCGATGTAAAAGCCGTCGCGTCCGGCAATCCCCGGCGGAATCAGAACGTCACCCACGGCCGTCAAGAACGATTCGTACGCTTTTGGGATCGAGCCGCGTTCGAAGTTCTCCCGAGACAAAAACCATCGCATCACTTCCGTCGTCTCGCGTGGATCGGTCGAGCAGACGGCATACACGAGCGTACCGCCGGCGCGAACGCGGAGCGCCGTTCGTTCCAAAAGGGCGCGCTGCGTCAACGCCAGGCGTTCGCCGTCGGTGCCTTGCTTCTTCCAGCGTGCCTCCGGGTGGCGCCCGACGACGCCGACCCCGGAGCACGGCGCGTCGATCAAGGCTCGGTCGAACTGAGGCGTAACGCGCACATCGCTAGTGGCATCCCCCACGACGACCTCGCCCGCGATCCCGCTCGTTTCCAGGCGCCCTGCCAGAATGGCGGCTTTGCGCGCATCGCGTTCGATACATGCCAGCGTCCCGTCACCCGCTAGCCGTGCGCCGATCTGCAGCGCCTTGTTTCCCCGTCCGCTGCAAACGTCGACGATCGCTTCACCGGGCTGAGGGTCGAGTATGCCGGCGACCATCGCCGAGCTCTCGGACTGGATCCACCAGTCGCCCCGCGCTTCGGACTCGAGTGCCGGCAAGCTGCCGCCGCCGCTCTCGAGCAGCAACGAATCGGCAACCACCGCCGACGGCGACGTGACGATGCCGGCATCGAGCAGCCGCGCGGCCGAAGTCTCCCGCGTTTCTCGCAACGTGTTGACCGTCAGGGCGACGCGAGCCGGATCGTTCACTGCGGAGCATACCGCTTCGGCGCGCTCGTCGAAGACTTCGCGCCATTGGTGAGCGAGCCAGTTCGGCAGCGAATATCGCGTCCCGAGGTAATCGTCGACGGCTTCAAAACGGTCGCGTTGCGGCGGGGCAGGCGGCTCGCGAAGAAACGATCGCAAAACCGCGTTTACGAGATTCGCTACGCCGCGGTGTCCGAACCGCTTCGCAAGGTTGACGAATTCGAAGACGGTGGCATGCGCGTCGGGCCGCGTGTAGGCGAGTTCGTACACGGCTAGCCGCAAGATCTCGCGAATGGTGGCCGGGAGCGATGCGGCTCGTTCGCCCAAGAACGGCGCGAGATACCAGTCGAGCGTACGCCGCATCTTGATCGATCCGTAGGCCAGCTCGGTCGCAAACGCGCGGTCGCGCGCCCCAGCGTGCCCTTGTCGCACTCGATAATCGAGCGACTCCTGCGCTCCCCGCTCGGTTACCCGCGACCCGGCAGGCGGGAAGACGTCGCGCAGGACCGCCAGCGCGATCCGGCGCGCGCTCACCGCGTACGGCCCCGGCGCCATCGTCGGTATTCGTCGCCGCTCATCTTGCCGCGATTCGGGGCGACGAGTTCGTCGATCGCCAGGGTGCCGTCCGGAGCGACGTGCGCGCGCAGAACTTTTACCGTCTCGCCGTCGATAATGGCGCGCGCGGCCGGCTGCGGTGAGAAGGCACGCACGTGATCGACGACGCGCTCCGCCGGCCACGACCAGTCGATAAAGAGATCGTCTTTGTGAGTCGGCGAAGTGGAACTGGAATCGCCGAGTTGAGGATGGCTGGTGAGATTTCCCTCCGTCGCGAGATCGAGTACCTGCTCGAGCAACTCGGCACCGATCATTGCGAGACGATCGTGCAGCTCGCCGTATGTTTCGCCCGGTTCGATGTCGACGGGTACCTGGCGCACGATTTCGCCGGTGTCCATTCCTTCATCCATCAGCATGATGCTTACCCCGGTCCGCCGCTCGCCGTTTCGCAACACCGACGGTATCGGGGTAGCGCCGCGATACTTCGGCAAGAGCGATGGATGCACGTTGAGCGCTCCCAAGCGCGGTATGTCCAGTAGGGCTTGCGGTAAAATTCTTCCGTACGAAGCCAGTGCGAAGAGATCGAACGGCGCGCTGGCGATGTCGCCGGCAAATGGCCGCAGACGCACGGGCTCGTAAACGCGCAGGCCAAGGGCGAGCGCCGCCTTCTTTACCGGGGATGGCGTAAGTTTATGCCCGCGCCCGGCAGGGCGGTCGGGTTGCGTCACCACGCCTTCGAGTTTGGTACGCGCAGCGGTGACGTGCAGGCTCGGCACCGCAAATGCGCTGGTTCCGAAGAAGAGCGTGCGCAGCCGGTCGGAGTTAATGGGCTTCCGCCGTGACGCCCTCGCCAACCTCGGGCACGCCGCCTTCGGCGGCTGCCTCCTCCTCTTCCGTCAGGGCCGGGCGCACGTCGCGCGCTTTGTCGACGTACAGCTCACCGTTGAGATGGCCGATCTCGTGTTGCAAGCACTGCGCGAACAGGCCCTCGCCTTCCAAACGGATCTTGTTCCCTTCGCGGTCCAAGCCGCTAACCGCGATGCGCTTGAAGCGCACGATATCACCGACCATCCCGGGTACCGACAGACATCCTTCCGTCAACTCGACTTCCTCTTCGGCCAGCTCGATCTTGGGATTGATTACGACCTCCGGCGGATGTTTGTCGTCGCGCACGTCGATCACGAAGAAACGCTTTGAGACGTTCACTTGCGGCGCGGCCAAGCCGACCCCCGGCGCGGCATACATCGTTTCGAACATGTCGTCGACGAGCTGCTGGAAAAGCGGATCGCTAATCTCTCTGGGATCGACCTTCTTCGCAACCTTCCTCAGCGTTGGATGGCCGTCGGTAATGATCTCGCGGACGTAGGGCATGGCCCACTATTCCAAGCCCGCGCCCCCGTGTCATCCTGTGCGCAGCGCTCTCTCTGGGTGTCATCCTGGAGCGAGCTCTCTGTGTCATCCCGAGCGGAGCGAGCGCAGCGAGCGCAGTCGAAGGACGAGGGCCGCTGCACGCGGAGTAAATGGCGCGCATCCAAACCCCGCGCAGACCTGAGGGCGTCTGGACGCGGAGCGGAGGCATGGAGGCCGAGAGCGACGCGCCAGCCGAGTAGCGTTTTCGCACGGACGCGAAAACGCGAACGTCCCGAAGGTGGCGCGGGGTTTGGATGCGCCCATCGTGCTACTGGCTGGTCGTGAACGTACCGATGATGACGTTTGGCGTGCAGCCGGTTCCGCCGTTGTTCCAGAAGAGATTCACCGTTTGCAGCGGTCCGATCGGGCTCACCGTGACCTGCGAAACGTAGACGGTAGAGCCGGGCGAAGGGCTATTGTGCGGGCTCGGAATCGGTCCCGTGTAGGTTGCGAAAACGTTCGTAAATTGTTGGTTGCCGTTGCTCTGAGAGGCAAGAAGATTATACGAGTTCCCTACGACGAGCGGCGGGTTGAAGGCGACGTAAATCGCGTTCGCGTTGCCGGGAGGAATCTTTCCCGCATTATTCCGCGGGTACAGCATCTGAAAGCCCTTCGGCGGCGCGCCGCACGCCGTGCCGAAGCCGTTATTGTTATTGTTATTGTTGCTGTTGCAGCCGGCCGTTAGTGCGGTGGTGAGAGCGGCGGCGAAGAGAAAGACGAGTGACTTCTTCATGGTGGAAAGTCCTATCGGACCCTCGCTGGGACCTCCCCAGCAGATGGGATTGGGATTAAAGGATGTACCCGGATAGGTCGGCGTTCTCCACGATCCCTTGCAGCCGCTCGCGGACGTAGGCTGCATCGATGACGTAGGTCCCCGCTTCCTCGGGAGCGGCAAAGCTCACGTCCTCCAGAAGACGCTCCAACACGGTGTGAAGGCGGCGCGCGCCAATGTTCTCGCTGGTTTCGTTGACGCGCATTGCGAAGGTCGCGATCTGGTCGATCGCCTCCGCCTGGAAATCCAGCGTGACGTTCTCGGTTGCGAGTAGCGCCTTGTACTGTTCCACGAGCGCATTCTTCGGCTGGGTGAGAATCGTCTTGAAATCCTCCGCGGTGAGCGAGTCCAACTCGACGCGAATCGGAAAGCGGCCCTGCAACTCCGGGATCAAGTCCGACGGCTTGCTGATGTGAAACGCACCGGCGGCGATGAACAGCACGTGGTCGGTTTTTACCGGCCCGTATTTCGTGTTTACCGTCGAGCCTTCCACGATCGGCAGAATGTCGCGTTGGACGCCCTCGCGTGAGACGTCCGGACCGCCGCGCGCCCCCTGACCGGCGACTTTGTCGATTTCGTCGATGAAAATTATGCCGTCTTCGGCAGCGCGCCGAAGTGCCTCGCGTTTGACGGCGTCCATGTCGATAAGCTTTTGGGCTTCCTCCTGTTCGAAGATGCGCCGAGCTTCCGCGACGGTAACGCGTTTCTTGCTGCGCCGTTTGGGCAGGATGCCGCCGAGCATCTCGCCGATATCCGCGCCCCCGCCCTGATCCATGCCGCCGATCACCCCGATCGGAAGACTCGCCGATTCTTCGACTTCGATCTCGATCAGCCGCACGTCGTAGAAGCCGCGCTCGATTTCCGAGCGCGTTTGCTCGCGAACGTGTTGCGTTTCGGCCGACGGGCTCCCCGGGGGCGCCGGGGGAGGCGCCTGCTGCTGTTGTTGGGGATTGAAGTTGCTTCCGAAAATCGACCCGAGCGTCGCCGTGAACGCATTCCCCTGCGGATGCGCCGACGGCGCACGCGTCTCCGGATGGAGCGCGTCGATCAGTCGTTCGACCGCTTGCTGCCGTGCGAGTTCGCGAACCTCTTCGCGCCGCTCGTCGGTAACCGTGCGTACCGACGCTTCCACTAAATCGCGTACCATCGACTCGACGTCGCGACCCACGTAACCGACCTCCGTGTACTTCGTGGCCTCGACTTTCACGAACGGCGCGCCGACCAATCCAGCCAGCCGGCGGGCGATCTCCGTCTTGCCGACTCCCGTTGGGCCGATCATCAGAATGTTCTTCGGCGTGATCTCATCGCGCAGGTCTTCGCGTGCCCGCGCCCGGCGGGATCGGTTCCTCAATGCGATAGCGACCGAGCGCTTAGCTTTGGCTTGACCGACGATGTACTTGTCGAGCTCGGCAACGATTTGCCGCGGCGTCAGCGTGCTGGGATCGAGCGTCGTCGCCGCAGTGGAGGTAGCGGTCACAGGAGCGTCTCCACGATGATGTCGTCGTTGGTGTAGATACAAATCTCGGCGGCGATTTCCAACGCTTTGCGAGCGATGTCCGCGGCGCTTAACGACGAGTTCCTTAGTAGGGCTGCAGCGGCAGCTTGAGCATAGGGACCGCCGCTCCCGATGGCTGCGACGCCCTCGTCGGGCTCGATCACGTCGCCGGTACCGGACAGCACGAACAGGTGCTCCGGGTTGCCGACGATCAGGAGCGCCTCCAATCGGCGCAGCGCGCGATCCTGACGCCAATCCTTGGCCAACTCGACCGCCGCCCGCGTGAGGTCTTTATATTCGCCGAACTTGTTTTCAAATTTTTCGAGCAGCGTGATTCCGTCGGCAGCCGAGCCGGCGAACCCGGCCAAAACCCTGCCGCCGGCGATCTTGCGGACCTTGCGTGCGCTGTGCTTGACGATCGTTTTGTCGAGCGTTACCTGGCCGTCGCCGGCAACCGCGAGTTTTCCGTCGCGCCTGACCGCAAGAATCGTCGTGGATCGGATCTTCATCAAGGAACCTCTACCCGGACGGCCGATGCGGGGTTTCATACGACGGCCGCGACCGCGCGCTCGCGCTCGAGTCTTTCGGCCATGGCGCCGATCGCCGCCAGGGCGCGTTCCGCCAGCGCGGTGCGACGCTGTTTTTTGTCGCGAACGTGGCTTTCCAGCGGTGGAAACGGCGCCCAGGTGACGTTCGCCGGTTGAAAATCGTGCGTCGCTTGGTTTTGCAGGTGCGCCACAACCGCGCCGAACGCGCTCTCACGAGGAAATTCGGCCGGACGCAACCCGAGGATCCCCCGCGCCGCGTGGATGCCGGTCATGGCGCCGCACGCGGCCGCCTCGACGTAGCCCTCCGCGCCGGTGATCTGTCCCGCGAAGTACACCTCCGGCGCTCCGCGTAGCTTCAAGCGCGAATCCAGCACCCGAGGCGAATCGATAAACGTGTTACGGTGGACGACGCCCAAACGCAGCCATTCGGCCTTCTGCAGGCCCGGCAGTTTTTCAAACGCGGCCTTTTGCGAGGGCCACGCCAAGCGCGTTTGAAAGCCGACCAAATTGAACGCCGAGCCTTCGGCGTTCTCTTTACGAAGTTGCACCACCGCATACGGCGTCTTCCCGGTGCGAGGATCGCGCAATCCAACGGGTTTGAGCGGTCCGAACCGCAAGGTATCCTCTCCGCGGTCGGCCATCTCCTCAATCGGTAAGCAGCCCTCGAAGTATCGAGTAGCCGCATCGCCGTTTTCGAAATCCTTGGGGCGGTGGCGCTCCATCGTGCGTAAGTCGGCAACGAGTTGCAGATACTGCTCGCGATCCAGCGGAATGTTGAGATAGTCGTCGCCGTCGCCCTTTTCGTAGCGCGACTTCCGATACATCGGCCCTTCGTCGATCGAATCGGCGGCGACGATCGGCGACGCCGCATCGTAGTAGTGCAGTCGCCTTCGATGCGCTCCCTCGGCCGGCACGTCGCGCAGCAGCGCATCGAGGTCGGCCAAGACTGCGTCGCTCGGCAGTGGACCGCATGCGACGACGACCGGGCGGTCCCGTGGAACGGCGTGCATCTCCTCGCGACGCAGCGTGATCCGCGGGCTGCTCTTCAAACGTAACTCCACGGCCGCCGAAAAGCGTTCGCGGTCGACCGCCAGCGCGCCGCCGGCAGGTACGGCAGTCTCTCGCGCGCAGCCCACGATGATCGAGTCGAGGCGCGCGAGTTCTTCCTTGAGCAGTCCCACGGCATTCTCGAGCGATGCACCCCGCAGGGAGTTGCTGCACACCAGCTCGGCCAGACCGGCCGTCTTATGCGCCGGTCCGCTGCGATTTGGGCGCATCTCGTAAAGGTCGACCTCAACCCCAGCGCGCGCAGCCTGCCACGCCGCCTCACAGCCGGCGAGGCCGCCGCCGATAACCGTCAGCCGCGCTCGGCTGTGGTTACGTTGAAGCCAGCTCGTGCTCGTTGGCCGCATCCTCGCCGGCATCGCCCGAGTTCTGTGCGACCGCTACTGACGAGACGTCGTGCTCGCGATCGGCCGCACATTCGAAATGGACCTCTCCGCCCCGGCGCGTTTTGGCGACCGCGTACGAACCGCAAACCGGACACGGTTGACGAACCACCCGGTCCCACGAGACGAAGTCGCATGCGGGGTAATTCGCGCATCCATAGAACGTGCGGCCCTTCTTCGAACGCCGCTCGACGATCGCGCCGCCGTCCTTGGGACATTTTGCCCCGGTGTCCTTGACGATCGGTTTGGTCGTTTTGCACTCGGGATATCCCGAGCACGAGATGAATTTTCCAAAGCGTCCGGTCTTGATCACCATCGGACGTCCGCAGTTGGGGCAAACTTCGTCGGTCGGCTCGTCGCGCAATTCGAGACGCGGCAGCTTCTTTTCGGCGGCATCGAGATCGCTGGCAAACGGTCCGTAGAAGCTGCGCAACAGTCCCACCCAGTCCTCGCTGCCGACGGCCACCTTGTCGAGATCGCCTTCCATGCTGGCGGTGAAATCGAGGTTGACGATCTTTGGAAAGTGCTCGACCAGCAAATCGTTCACCGCCGTCCCGATTTCGGTCGGCGTGAAGCGACGCTCTTGCTGTAGCACGTATCCGCGCGCCTGGATCGTTTCGACGATCGTCGAGTACGTGGACGGCCGCCCGACGCCGTTATCCTCGAGGGCTTTCACCAGCGTCGCTTCGGTAAACCGCGGCGGCGGTTCGGTGAAGTGCTGCTTCGGCTCGAGCTGACGGCAGTCGAGCGGATCGCCGGAGACCAGCTCCGGCAGACGGACGCGAGTTTTGGCCACCTTGGACGATGCGGCGGCGCCGTTTTGGCTCGCGTCTGCCGCCGCCTCGCTCGAATCGTCGTCTTTGCCCTCTTCGTAGACGCGGGTGAAGCCGGCAAATCGCATGACGGTTCCGGTCGCGCGAAACGTGTAAGCGTTCGCATCCACGTCAACCGTCGTTTGGTCGAGCACGGCCGCCGACATCTGCGATGCGACGAATCGCTCCCAGATCATCGTGTATAGGCGCAGCTCGTCGCGCTTGAGCCGCCCGGCGACCTTTTGCGGCGTGTTGAAGACGGAGGTCGGGCGGATGGCTTCGTGCGCGTCCTGGGCGCCCTCGCGTACTTTGTGCAGGCGTCCGCCGTGGAAGGCTTCGCCGTAGGTTGAAATAACGAACTCCCGCGCCGATTCGCGCGCCTGATCGCTGATGCGCGTCGAGTCCGTGCGCATGTACGTGATCAGCCCGACGGTACCCTCACTGCCGCCGAGATCCACGCCTTCGTAGAGCGCTTGGGCCACCTGCATCGCGCGGCGCACGCGCATCTTGAGTTTCCGCGACGCTTCCTGTTGAAGCGTCGACGTCGTAAAGGGCGCAGGAGCGTTGCGCTTGACTTCTCGCTTCTTGACCGATGCCACCCGGAACGTCGCGCCGTCGAGACCGCGAAGCGCTTCGTCGGCTTGTGCCTTGTTGGTAATTTCGAGTTTTTGGCCGCGATGGGCGACCAGGTCGGCCGGGAACGGCATGTCGGGCGCGTTGCCGGACGCGAGCAGTGCGGTGACGCTCCAATACTCGCGAGGAACGAAAGCCGCGATCGCGCGCTCGCGATCGACGATCAGCTTCACGGCAACCGACTGGACTCGGCCGGCAGACAATCCTCCGCGCACCTTTGCCCATAGCAAGGGCGAAATCTTATAGCCGACCAGACGATCCAGAATACGGCGCGCCTGCTGTGCGTTGACGCGGTCCATGTCGATCTCATGGGGGTGCCGTAAGGCTGCCAGTGCGGCGTCTTTCGTGATCTCGTGAAGCTCGATCCGCTTAGGCTTGGGTAGCTTCAGCAGTTCGGCGAGATGCCACGCAATCGCTTCGCCTTCGCGATCGGGGTCGGTCGCCAAGTAGACCTCGCTCGCACTCTTTACGGCCGCTTTGAGCTCTTTGATGACGTCGCCCTTACCTTTTATCGTGAGGTATCTCGGAGCGAAATCGTGATCGACGTCGACGCCGAGCGTACTCTTGGGCAGATCGCGCACGTGCCCCACCGAAGCCCTCACGGCGTAGCGAGCCGGCAAAAACTTCTTGATCGTCCGAGCCTTGGTCGGCGATTCGACGATGATTAAGGGCTTTTTCACGGGCCTTAGTATACTCCGCCGGTCAAGACGGGGGCAACGAGCCCGGCCTCATGGCGCACTCGGCGGCGCAAAAGGCGCCGGGGAATAAGGGTAACTCGCACGCGCGCCGCGCGCGCGTCTACGCGTGCGCGCGATGCGCGCGCGTGCGTCGCGTGCGCGCGAATTTGCATCATTTGATGAAATCCACTATGATGCGCTCAAAGCGCCAAAAGAGCGCTATCCGATTAATCGCTTGTCGTCCCCCGGGGGACGAGGAGGAATGAATGGACTCGGATGCCATGAACGGCGGATCGATGCTCGAGGAGAAGGTCCGCAAAGCCATACGGAGGCGGGTAGTTCGCAAAGCCGTGCGTAGGAAAGTCGCCCGCAAGAAAGTCGCTCGCAAGATCGTCCGCCGGAAAGTCGCTCGCAAGATCGTCCGCCGGAAAGTCGCTCGCAAGGTCGTCCGCCGGAAAGTCGCCCGCAAGGCCGTCCGCCGGAAAGTCGCCCGCAAGGCCGTCCGCCGGAAAGTTCGGCGGAAAGCCGTCCGCAAGGCCGTCCGGCGGAAAGCCGTTCGCAAGGCCGTCCGCAAGAAAGTTCGGCGGAAAGCCGTCCGCAAGGCCGTCCGGCGGAAAGTCGTCCGCAAAGCGGCCGCTAACGGCCGTAAGAAAGCCTAGGTCGTCAGAACCAGTCGGAACGAGCGGTCGCGATCTGCGGCCGCTCTTTCATTTTACGACGCTACGACGATCGGTCCGCCGGCGAGATTCGGAGCCTCGCCGCCGTGCTCTTCGACCCAGTGGCATGCGGCGGAGTGTCCGGGCGCGTACTCTTTGAACGGTGGTTCTTCCGTGCGGCATCGGTCGAACGCGACCGGGCATCGCGTGTGAAAGCGGCAGCCCGATGGCGGGTTCACCGGCGAAGGAATGTCGCCGGCCAGCACTATCCGCTTGCGCCGCTTTTCGAGCGCGGGATCCGGAATCGGAATCGCGGAGAGCAGCGCCTGCGTGTAGGGATGCAGCGGGTTCATGTACAGCGCGTCGCGGTCGGCCGTCTCCACGATCTTTCCGACGTACATCACGGCGACGCGGGTCGAAATGTGCCGGACTACCGACAAATCGTGCGCGATGAAAAGATACGTAAGCCCGAGCTGCTTTTGAAGATCTTCGAGCAGATTGATGACTTGCGCCTGGATAGAAACGTCGAGCGCCGAGACCGGCTCGTCGCAAACGATAAACTTCGGATCGACGGCCAACGCGCGAGCAATCCCCACGCGCTGCCGCTGGCCGCCCGAGAATTCGTGAGGATAGCGGTTGGCGTGGTAGGGTCGCAGTCCGACCCGCTTGAGAAGGTCCACAACCCGCTCGTCGACGGCCTTGCCGTGTGCGAGGCCGTGAATGCGCAGCGGCTCGGCAATGATGTCGCCGACGGTCATGCGTGGGTTGAGCGATGCGAAAGGATCTTGAAAAATGATCTGCATGGAACGCCGCAATCGGCGCATTTCGCTGCGCTTCAACCCGACGATGGGCTCGCCGTCGAAATCGATCTCGCCCTTCGTTTCGGGCAACAGACGCAGTAGCAGCCGCCCGATCGTCGTCTTTCCCGAACCCGACTCACCGACGAGACCGAGCGTTTCTCCCGGATAAATCGAGAAGCTGACCCCGTCGACGGCTTTCACGTCCGCAATGTGGCGCGACGTCAGGCCGGCATGAATCGGAAAATACTTGTAGAGATCCCTGACGGCGACCAGCGGGACGCTCACACGGTCACCACCGGCGCGGTCCCGAAATCGATCGGCCGCTGATCCTTGACGCGCTCGTCGTACAGAAAGCAGCGCGCAACGTGTCCTTCGCCGAAGTCGTAGAGAGGCACCGGCTCGGCGCAGATCGGCATGCGATACGCGCAGCGTGGCGCGAACGCGCATCCCGGTGGCAGCTTGAGAAGATTCGGAGGCTGACCCGGGATCGGCTCGAGACGCCGGTGTTGGCTGTCGTCCAAGCGCGGCAGCGACGCCAGCAGACCCTGCGTGTACGGCATCCGCGGATTTGAGAAGATCTGCTCCGCGGTTCCGTACTCGACCATGTTGCCGCCGTACATTACGAGCACGTTCTTGCAGACTTCGGCAACCACGCCCAGATCGTGGGTGATAAGCACGATCGCCGCGCCGGTTTCCCGTTGAAGCTCGTTCATGAGTTCGAGCACCTGCGCCTGAATGGTCACGTCGAGCGCGGTCGTCGGCTCGTCTGCAATCAGCAGCTGGGGGTTGCAAGAGAGCGCCATAGCAATCATTACGCGCTGGCGCATTCCGCCCGAAAACTGGTGGGGGTAGTCGCCGAGACGATTTTCGGGCGCCGGAATTCGCACTTTGCGGAGCATCTCGATCGCCCGGTCGCGAGACTCACGTTTGTCTAGTCCCAGATGCAATCGCACGGCCTCGGCTATTTGTTCGCCGATGGTGAGCACGGGATTGAGCGAGGTCATCGGATCTTGGAAGATCATCGCGATCTTATGTCCGCGGATCTTACGCATCTCGGCTTCGCTCAGATCCGGAAGATTTTCACCTTCGAACGACATGCGGTCGGCCGATACCGTCGAGTTCTTCGCTAGCAACCGCATGATCGAGAGCGCGGAAACCGACTTACCCGAGCCTGACTCACCGACGATGCCGAGCGTCTCACCGGGTTCCAGCGTGTACGAGAGACCGTTGACCGCCGTGACCGGACCATCTTCGGTGCGAAACGTGGTCCGGAGGTTTTTCACCTCGAGCAACGCCACCGGTCAGGGAACCTTGCCTAGATTCCGGTAAGCGACAGAACGAAGGCCGTCACCACGAACACGACCGCGGTGACGCCGGTAATCCGTTTGAGCTGTTCTTCGGCGCCGAGCCGCCCGCGGTACGCCGACTCGACGCGACCGCCGATCGAGCCGGTCAAGCCTTCCTGCTTCGTGGTTTGAATCGCCAGCAAGAAGACCAAGCCGACCGCGGCGATCATGAAAATCCCGGCGATCCCGTGCGTGAGCCAGGGGAGGTGTTGGGCCACCCAGGTTTGCACGATCACCGGCGGTGGGGTTGAGGCGACTGGCGGAACGACCGCCGATAGCGGCGGCGCGTGTGCCGGCGTCTTCGTCGTGGCAGCGGTGGCGGCAAGCAGCAGTAAACTCAAGTCGGTTCGTATCCCCGTCGTTAGCACAATTTTAAGAAACCGGCTATCTCTACGACCGCCGGCCCGAACCGGCCTGCCGCGCAGGAGTCTCCATCGCCCAGACATGAGTAGCTTTGCGTGGTCGAACCCGGGTCCTCGGTCGTCCCGATCAAGAAGCGCCAAGTATGGCGCGACCTCGCGCGCATTCTCTCGACCATCTTCAATCCGTTTCTGACGGCCCTCGCGCTCTTCGTCATCTTGGCCGACGTCAGCGCCAAGGACACGGTGGATTTTTGGCGGTTGCTGTTCCTCTCGACGTTCTTCACGTCGATAGGCCCCATGCTCTACGTCTTCTGGTTGTACTCCACCGACCGGATCTCCGACCTGGATATGTCGGTGCGCCACGAACGCGAGGTGGTCTTTAGCACCTTCATTATCTTCTATCTCGTAGGTGCGGCGGCGCTCTGGCTAGCGCATGCGCCGCGGCTCTTGGTTGCGGCGATGCTGGGGTACTTCGCGTCGACGCTGATCGTCGGCTACATCACGCGGTACTGGAAGATCAGCACGCACGCACTCGGTATCACCGCGCCGCTGGTCGCCCTTACGATGCTCTACGGGCGCCAGCCGTTACCTTTCCTGGTGCTCATACCCATGGTGTGCTGGGCGCGCGTGTATCTCAAGGCGCACACGGTCGCACAGGTTCTCGCCGGCGCCGGGCTGGCGACCGTCACGACGATGCTCTTCTTCTCCCTCTTTCACGTGGGCCGTCTGTGACCGACTCCACGTGCGGCGAACGCTCGCCCATGATTCGCACGATGTTGGCTTCGAATGCGGCCGGATTACCGGACGTGACGTAACGGGTCGCTCCGGTTTCTTCGAGCGGCTCGCGATCGTGCAGGAGCGCGGCGGCCCGCTCGGATTGCATCACCGCGGGATCGATCAGGGCGACGTCGTTTCCGAGTGCGGCCCTGAATTGCCGGCCAAGCACCGGGTAATGCGTGCACCCGTAAATCACGGCATCCAGGTCCTCCGGCAACGCGCGGCAGACGGCCTCGACCGAGATGCGGGCTTCATCGCCGGCGACGATCCCCTCTTCGATCATTGGAACGAGTTTTGGGGCTGCGACTTCCCACACTTCGACGCCCGGAACGGCCGAGCGTAAGGTTCGACCGTACGAACCCGCACTTACGGTGGCAGCGGTAGCAACCACGCCGAGCCGTCGGTATCCGGCGCGTTGCACGGCGGTCGCAGCCGAGTCGATGAGATCGAGAACCGGCGCGCGAGTCGACGGCCACCCGTAACGTTCGGCGATCGCGCACGACGTGTTGCACGCCATCACGATCGCATCGACGTTCGCTTCGTCGAGCCACGCCAGATTCGCTCGCAGCAGCGCGAACAAGTCTTCGGGCTCCCGGTCGCCGTACGGAACGTGCGCCTGATCCGCAAAAAACACGATGTCCGCGCCGGGTAGACGCTCGCGGATGCGCTGGATTACCGTGAGTCCGCCTAAGCCCGAATCAAACAGTCCGATCATCTATGCCATCGTCATCTGGACGAGAGGTGTCATCCCCAGCGGAGGCGCGAAGCGTCGCAGTCGAAGGACGCTGCGGATTCGAGCGGCGTGGCACTCGAGGGCGTCTGGACGAGGAGCGAAGGCACGGACGCCGAGAGCGACGAGCCAGCCGAGTAGCGTTTTCGCACGGACGCGAAAACGCGAACGTCCCGAGAGTGCCACGCCGCTCGAATCCGCAGCGTCCTTCGACTGCGCTCGCTGCGCTCGCTCCGCTCAGGATGACAACGTGGTGCTTCGACTGCGCTCGCTGCGCTCGCTCCGCTCAGGGAGACACGGCTCGCTCCGCTCAGGATGACACCGGCCCTTATTGGGCGGGTTGGTTGGAGGCGGGATATTGCCGGTTGTATTGATCGATTCCGTCGGCAATCGATTGCGCGACCCGCTGGCGCCATTCGGGTGACGTCAGGAGCGCGAGATCGCTGGGGTTTGAAAGGAAGGCGGTTTCGATGAGCACCGCCGGCATGAGGGTGTGCAGCGTGACGTAGAGATGACTCTTGACGATGCCGTCGTCCTTGGTACCGTCGGAAGCTAGCTCCCGTTCGATGAGGCGCGCCAAGGCGAGGTCGTTCGACTTCGAAATGTAACACGTCGTGCCGTACGGTCCGGAGTTGATGAAGCTGTTGGCATGAATGCTGATGAAGAGCCGCGCACCCGCGCCGTTGGCAACGTTGACGCGCGCCTGCAGTTCGTCGTGGGCGCTATCGTTGGGCGCGTAGACGTCGACGTCGGTATCGCGCGTCATCCTCACTTGCCAGCCCCGTGAAATCAGAATGCTGCGCAAGCGCTTGGCCATGTCGAGGGTGACATCGGCCTCCGACGTTCCGCCGCGTGCTGCACCGCGGTCGCTGCCCCCGTGTCCCGGATCGATGACGATCAATCGCGGGTTGGTTGGGACGTACGTGCTACGCGGACCGAACTTCCAGCCCGTGTCGCCGTCGTCACTCGACGAAGCGCCGGACTGATCGATCGGCGCGGGCGTGACCAGCGCGGTTTGTTCGCCCGACGCAATCACCGTGCCGACGCTACCGCTTCCGCTGCGAGGTACGTCGGCGACGTCGGCGCGGCCGACCGCGAGATACAACCCGTTGGCAGCGGGAGTGACGATCAGCGATTTCGGCCCGGCGAGCGACAGCGCCACACGCACGGTCGTTGGGTCGATTTGGCGGACGCGCAGCGCTCCGAGCGGTGCCGGCTCTGCCGTATCGATCGGCGGCCCTTGAAGCACCGCCCCCTTGACGTCGACCCAAAGACGATTGTCCGGATCGCGTAACCGATGCCATTCGAAGCTGGCGTTGCCGTCGATGGCGATGGCGACGGTGAACCCGTCGGCGCTGGGAGTGACGGTCACCGCGGTGACCGTTGCCGGGCCCGGCGCCGCGGGCGCCGCGTTCGTTTGCGATTCTCCCGAAACGCTCGGCGCCTGTTGCGGCATGGTTTGAGCCTGCGCTTGCGGTTGAGTCGGCGAACCTGAGACGTCGAACGCGATCTCCACGTCGCGTTCGTTGTTGCTGCGCGGCGTCTCGTGGACCGCTCCCGGCATCAGTTGCACGGTGACGATCGTCTTCGGCGCGCGAACCGTTCCGGTTTGCGAGATTTGCAGCGTTCGAATGCCGCCCGAATTGACGTTGCGCGTGCCGGTGAGGGTCGTCCCAACCCCGTCGAACTCGTAGGTAACCGAACCCTGGCCGTCTTGAACGATGCGTGGCCGCAGCGGCGCGCCCGCATGCGCGATCACGTCGGCGCGGTTGCCCGACGCGCGCACGTCGAGTGAATCGAGTTGCGGCTGAAGCACGGCCGTGGCACCGTCCTGGCGAAGGGCCAAATCGAGCGATCGCAACAATTCGTTCAGCGGAAGGTAGGCTTCGTCGCCCTGCACGTACGGAGCGATGGTCGCTTGGAGGCCGATCGGTCCGATGTCGTACCGCCGGTCGCCGATGGCAAAACTCACGACGACCGGCGCAGAAGTCGTAATCAAGACGTAGCGGTCGCCCGGCCTCCAGGTAACGACCGCACCGGTCGCACGCAACAGCGTTCGAAGACCGGCATCGTTGATGCCCACCGCCGTCGCGCCGCCGGTGTTCGAAAGGTGCGAGAACAGGATCGACTGCTGTCCGTACGAGGCCTTGATCGGCGCGTCGGCCCTCGCCGGCAACGCAAAAGCGGCGGTCGACAGCGCTGCGACGAGCAGCAGCCTAAAAATCCGAGCGATGGAGCGGTTCATCCAGCTCAAGGTGTCCCCCGGGCAGCGTGGGCAGCGTTTGACCTTCGATCGTGACCTTCATCGCGTCGATTCCCGGAATGCCGGTCACCGTATACGCGAGCGCCTTGAACTCGCCGTTCTCTCCGAAGGTTCCCCCAGCCTGACGTTCTACGTCCTTCGAAAGGTCGACGGTCGCCGTCGATCCGGTAACGGTAGCGCCGTTCACGCGCGTTCCGGGGGGAAAGCGGATCGCCTGCACGTCGCTCGGCGGCCCGGCGATCGCTTGCACGGCCGCGTACAGCGCGGCATTGCGCACGTGCTCGGCTGCACTTTCTCCAGGTTGCTGCGGACGTAAAGAGACGCTCAGGTTGCCGAGCGTCGTTCCGTCGATCTTCGTGTAATAAACGGTTAACGTGTCGCCCACGCCTCGCGGCCGATGTGAGAGGTAGTACCACGTACCGGCGACGACGATAGCCAGCAATACGAACAGGGCGACTAAGCGCGTGGGTCTCACGTTCGACTGCACTTCGCCCATGATGCCCGCTCTTCATTCAGACCATGTACGTTTTTGGTGGTGCTTCCATCTGGAGGATAGGGCGGTCGATTGCAAACCCGCCGATATCGCTCGACGTCGATCCACCCAGCGCGAGCTCGCCGAGAATGCGCCCGATGAGCGACGCGAACTTGAATGCGTGGCCGGCGCCGATTGCGATGCTAACGTTCGGATGCTCCGGCAAACGGTCGATCACGAAGTCGCGATCCGGGGTAAGGGTGTAGAGACACGTCTTGACGATTCGACTCGGGCCGATCGCACCCGGCAAAACGCGCGTCAGAAACTCCGTGACCCGTTTAGTGATTTCGGGATCTTCGTCGAAAGTGCGCGTGTCGGGATCGACCGCCTGTCCGCCGGCATCTTGGGTGACTTTCACCGCGCCGGCCTCACCAAAAACCGGAAACCCGTAAAACGATGGGGCGTCCATCCAAATCCACACCGGAAAACGTCCGAACGCGAAACGCTCGAGGTCTCGCGCCTCGAAATACATCGCCTGCTCCTTGGTCACCTCGAGCGGAAGCCGCCTATCGAGCCACTGCAGGATGCGCGAGCTCCACGGTCCGGCCGCGACGACCAGCTTCGCTCCGCGATAACGTTGGCCGCCGGCTTCGACTTCGATCGCGCCTCCGCTCGTCTCGCGCACGAGCGTCACCGGTGCGCTTTCCCGCAGTACCGCGCCGAGCCCGGCGGCCGTGCGTTGATGCGCAGCGGTCGCCCGCTCGGCCGCGACGATGCCGCCGTCCTTTTGGAAGAGGCCCTGCACGTCGTCGGCAATCTCGAACGCCGGCCAACGCGTGCGAATCTGCGACGCGTCGAGCCGTTCGAAGGGAACGCCGCACGCACGCATCGCGTTCGCATATCCATCGAGTGGGATGGCGCCGTCGCGGGGGCCGAGGTCCAAACCGCCGGTTCGGAACACCAGCTGCTCGCCCGAGTCGCGTTCCAACGACTCCCACGCGTCGTAGGCTTCCTTTGCCAGACGTACGTATGCCGGTGTAACGTACGACAGCCGGATGATGCGCGAATGGTCGTGCGATTCGCCTCGGGCGTGTCCGAGTTCGAACTGTTCCAAACCGAGCACTCGCGCGCCGCGCTTGGTCAGCCAGTAGGCCGCGGCGCTTCCGATGCCGCCCAAACCGAGCACGATGACGTCGAAGTCGGATGTCACCCATCGCTCCCGCGGTCGACTGCGACGGCGTCTGCGCCAAGGCGAGCGGTCACGTAGCGCCGGATGTCGAGGCTCGAATCTTCCATCGGCGCGTAGTAGCCGTGACGAAAGGTACGCGAACGCATTCCCGCTTGAACGCTTTCGCAAATGGCCCAGTCTTGCCGGTTGACGAGATCCCAGAACTCGACGGCGTCGGACGGGTCGAAGCCAGGTTTTGCCATCTCGCGTGTATCGAACAGAAAATCGCAGACAATGGTCGTGCCATCGGGACGCTGTGGCCAGAGCGAAAATGCCGCGACGTGATCGGCCGATAGGCTCAGCATGAAATTAGGATAGATCAATTCACCTTTGTGGCGCACCCGCTCGTCGTCGTCAAGCTCCGGGAACGGCGCCCGCGCACTCGTCCCGCTCCAGCTAAACGTCCACGCGCCGTCACGATGCGGAATGCCTCGCTCCCAATCGAGGCCGGTGCCGCCGCGATGCTTGAATGCCGGCACGACCCGGCAAAGTTCGGGATGCACGCCCGCGCAGTGATAGCACTCGTTGTAGTTTTCGAGCATCACTTTCCAGTTGGCCGCCACATCGTATCGAATCGAATGGCCGATCCGTAGTTGCTTGAGCGGATAGCGTGCGAGCCTGCCCGGGATCGCTCCCAGCTGCGCCGCTAACGTCCGGTTTTCGCGTCGTGCATCCTCAGGCGAGAAGTTAAGAAACATGAAGCCGCCCCAACATTCGAGACCCACCGAGTGCAGGCGCCGGGCCTGTGCGGGGACCTCGTCGTATGCGACGAACGGCGTCGCGATCAGCGTGCCGTCGAACGCGTACGTCCACCCGTGATACGGACATCGAATCGCGCCGCGTACGAAACCGGTTCCGCACAGCAGCCGGCTACCGCGATGGCGGCAGAAATTGAGATGGGCGTGCAGTCCATCCTGGCCGCGCACGATGACGGCGCTTTCGCCGGCCACGTCAACAACCGCAAACGCACCGATGCGGTCCAGCGTCTCCGCTCTGCCGGCATAAAACCACTGATCCCAAAAAATCGCGCGACGCTCCCGCTCGAAAAAGTCCGAATCGACGTAAGCGGCACGCGGAAGCGAAGCCTCGAGGCGGTTGCAGCCGGTGATTGTCTGAGGAGGTTCTCGTTCGGCCAATTGCGGGACACTCCCGAAGGCTTCGACGGTCTTCTAGAAAGAACGCCAAATAAATCGCTGTTCCACAGGGGATTCTGACAAACGCGGCGGAACCCTCGGCGGCAGGAGGTACATCCATGAGCGCCTTCACGAGACCCGCCGTCGCGCACGGGGCCAAGACGCTTCCAGCGAGCTCGTACGTATCTCCGGAAAACTTCGTCAACGAACGCGAACGGATTTTTGCGCGGTGCTGGATCGGCGCCGGACGGTTGGACTGGATCGCGAATCCCGGCGATTTTTTCACCATCGAGGTTGCGGGCGAAAGCCTCATCGTGACTCGCGATCGCTCCAGTAGCGTGCACGCCTTCTACAACGTATGCCGGCATCGCGGTACCCGGCTTTGCGAGCAGCGCTCCGGACGTTTCCAAGGGTCGATCCAGTGTCCGTACCACGCTTGGACGTACGGTCTCGACGGCGCCCTCAACGCCGCCCGTAACATGGCGGAGGTGACGGGCTTCGACCGCCGCGACTACTCGCTCCACGAAGCGGCCGTTGCCGACTGGGAAGGCTTCATCTTCGTCAACCTCGCGCGCGATCCGGAGCCGTTCGAACGCGCGCTTTCGCCGTTGATCGGACGCTTTACGCAATGGGATCTCGGGCGGTTGAGGACGGGCCGAACCATCGAGTACGACATCGCGTGCAACTGGAAACTCGTCTTTCAAAATTATTCTGAATGCTATCACTGTCCGCTGGTGCACCCGCAGCTCGACAAGCTCTCACCTTCGGATAGCGGGCGGAACGATTTGACGGACGGCCCGGTGCTCGGCGGATATTCGGAGCTGCGCTCGCACGCCGCCAGCCTCACCATTACCGGACACACGACGCGCCCGCCGCTCGGGCGCGTCGATGGCGAAGACCTCGATCGCATCTACTACTACACGATCTTTCCTTCGATGCTCCTCAGCCTGCACGCCGACTACGTTATGGTTCACTACGTCAAGCCGTTGGCCATCGATCGCACGCACGTCGCGTGTACTTGGCTCTTCGACCCCGCCACCATGGAGGTTCCGCACTTCGATCCGAGCGATGCCGTCGATTTTTGGGACGTGACCAATCGGCAAGATTGGCACGTCAGCGAACTCACGCAGCTAGGGCTGAAATCGCGCGCCTACGCGCCGGGGCCGTATTCGAATGCGGAAGGTCTGTTGGGCGCCTTCGATCGCCACTACCAGCACGTGATAGGCGCGCCGCC
Source organism: Vulcanimicrobiota bacterium (assembly GCA_963786105.1). Lineage (GTDB taxonomy): Bacteria > Vulcanimicrobiota > Vulcanimicrobiia > Vulcanimicrobiales > Vulcanimicrobiaceae > Tumulicola. The sequence continues at coordinate 181,329 of CAWAXX010000023.1, read as the reverse complement.
GTAGCGTGCGCTTCGTGCGCACGATCGCGCCGCTTGCGACGTTCGTTGTGCTCGCCTCGGCAACGGCCGCAGCCCGCGACGCTTTGGCGGGCCTGAGCTGGCGCAACATCGGCCCGGCACTCGCCGGCGGTCGCACCGCGGCCGCCGCCGGAACGGATGAGGATCCTTACCTTTACTACTTCGGTTCGGCAGGGGGAGGCGTATTCAAAACAACCGACGGCGGGCTGACCTGGCGCGACGTCTGGCCGTCCGACGCGGTCGGTGCGATCGGCGCCGTCGCCATCGCCCCGTCGGATAAGAACGTGGTGTGGGTGGGGACCGGCGAGCCGAATCCGCGCAACGACGCGTCGTACGGGGACGGCATCTGGCTGACGCGCGACGGCGGCGCGCATTGGCGCCGGCGAGGCCTCGTCGAGTCCTACGCTATTTCGAAGATTCTGGTCGATCCGCACGATCCTAACGTCGCGCTTGTGGGCGCCCTCGGGAACCCGTTTAGAGATTCCGCGCGGCGCGGAGTCTACCGCACCACCGACGGCGGGAAAACGTGGCGGCACACGTTGTATGCCGGGCCCCAAAGCGGCGTTTCCGACATGGATTGGGATTCGCACAATCCGCGCGTGGTTTACGCCGGCGTTTGGCAGTTTCGACGCAAGCCGTGGACGTTCGCTAGCGGCGGACCTGCGGACGGCATATTTAAGTCGACCGACGGCGGGGTGACCTGGCACCGGCTCTCGGGCAACGGGTTGCCGGGCGGGGACACGGGGCGCATCGGAATCGCGGTTTCACCGAGTAACCCGCAGCGTGTGTACGCCCTGATCCAGTCTGCCTCTGGCCTCCTGTGGCGCTCCGACGACGGCGGCGCGCACTGGAAGATGATGTCGCGCGACACGCTGATTAATCAGCGGCCTTTCTACTTCAGCCGGCTTGCGGTCGATCCGCGCAATGCGGATCACGTCTTCTTTGCTTCCGAAGACTTGCTCGAGACGCGCGATGGCGGCAAAAGCTTCAACGACATCCCCACGGCGGTGCATCAGGATCACCACGGCTTTTGGATTTCGCGCGACGGCCGGCGGATCATCGAAACCGATGATGGCGGCGCTCCGATTTCGATCGATGGCGGAAAGACGTGGGATTGGCGGTTCAACGTCGATCTTGCGCAGATTTATCACATCGGTTTTGACGATCAGAATCCGTATCACGTCTGCGCGGCGATGCAGGACGACGACTCGTATTGCGCGCCGAATATCTCCCTGAGCCCGCTCGGGCTGACCGACCGCGACTGGCGGGACGTGGCCAACGATGCCGACGGGGTGGCCGTCTGGCCGGAACCGGGCGATCCGCAATCCGTTTGGAACGTCGGCATCAACGAGCTCAACGGACAACTCGGCATTTTCGATCTCAACTCGCGTCAGAACTACGACATCTCGCCATACGTGCGCGATACCAACGGCCGCGCCCTGACCGGATTGCCCTATCGCTTCAATTGGGAAGCGCCGTTGGCGTTCTCGCGACTCGAACCCGGCGTCGCGTACTTCGGTGGCAACGTAATCTTCGAAACTCGCGACCGCGGGCGCTCGTGGCGAGCGATCAGCCCGGACCTGACGCGTAACGATCCCGCCAAACAGCAAGTGGCCGGTGGTCCCATCAACACCGACGTTTCGGGAGCCGAATTCTACGACACGCTTCTCGACATCGCACCATCGCCGATCGATGCGAAAACCATTTGGGCCGGTACGGATGACGGCCTGATTTGGCGCACGACCGACTCCGGAGCGAACTGGCAAAACGCCACGCCCGCAGGCGTTCCGCCCTGGGGGCGCGTCGAAACCGTCGAACCTTCGCACGTTTCGATCGACCGCGCCTACACGGTCGTGAACCGGCACACAATGGGCGACCGGACGCCGTACGTGCTGGCTACCGATGACGGCGGAAAGACGTGGCATCCGATCGCCGGCAGCCTGCCGCCGGACGAGCCGGCTCACGTCATTCGCGAAGATCCTCGCAATCCCGACGTCCTCTACGCCGGTTTGGAACAAGGCGCGTGGGTGACGTTCGATCGTGGCGCTCGCTGGCAGAGTCTCCGGCTCGGCATGCCGTCGACCTCCGTACACGACCTGCGCGTCGCTCCGACCGTCGATCTGATCGCCGGCACGCACGGGCGCGGCCTGTACATCCTCGACGATCTTACCCCGCTCGAAGGGTTAACCGCCGCGCAAGCCGCGAGAGTACCGGCGTTGTTCCAACCCAGACCGGCGTACGCGTGGTACCTGTGGTGGTCGGGACAATACGGAACGCACGACGACGAGTGTTGCGTACCGGCGGGTGTGTTCAGCGGAACTGACGCTCCGTACGGGGCGCTCATCTCCTACTATCTCCCCGCGCCGGTTGCTGTGTCGATTGAGATCCTCGACGCCGGCGGCACGACCGTACGCCGGTTCGATGCACCCGGCAACGCCGGCATCAATCGAACCGCATGGGATCTGCTCGATCAACCCATCGTCGAGTGGACCGCCGCCCGCGACTGGAACAAAACGTGGAGCGCGCCGATGGTCGTGCCGGGCACCTACGCCGTGCGACTGCACGCGGGCTCGCACACCTCCGAGCGGCAACTGGAAGTTCGACCGGATCCACGCGCGCACTGGACCCAGCTGCAATACGTCGCCCGTTACCAATTCCTCCACCAACTCGACGAAGAACTGTCGGCGATCGATGCGGCGCTCAACCGCCTCGATGCCCTTCGCCCGCACGCGCCGGCCGCGCAGCGTCGGGCCCTGGAGTCCGTCTATTCGCAGTTCACGTCGCGAATCGTCAATTCTGAAGACGACCAATGGCGACCCGACCGGCTGCGCGAGCGCCTCACGATTCTGTTAGGCGTCGTGAACCTGTCGCAGGGTCCGCCGCTACCGCCGCACCTCCGCGAGGCTGCAGAAATCCACGACGAATTCGATCGCGCTATGACCTCATACCACTCCTTTCTCGAGGCATATAAACTATGACGACGCATCGCCGAATTATCGCTGTCCTACTCGCCGCAGTGCCGTTGCTGTGCGCGCTCTCGTTCGCCGCTCCCGCAACAGCGGGCACGACCGGAGGTATCAGCGGAACCGTCACCGAGGCTGGGACCACGGTGCCGGTTGCGGGCGCCCGCGTCACCGTGACGAGCCCGTCGCAAACCGGGAACACCGTCACCGATGCCGGCGGTCACTTCCATTTCGTTTCGCTGGCTCCCGACGAATACGTCGCCACGATTGAGAAGAGTGGCTACGATCCTGCATCCTACCCCGGCATCGCCGTTCTTGCCGACGCGCAGCAAACGCTCACGTTCGTCATGCACAAGGCGCTTAAGACCATCGCGCAGGTATCGTCGCGCTCGGCATCGAGTTTGGTGCGGCCGGGAACCACGGCCGATATCTACTCGGTCAACGCACAGCAACAAGAGCGCTTGGCGGTGCTCGGCGGCGGCAGCGACCTCAACAGTGCCTATTCGGCCGTTGCCAGCGTTCCCGGCGCATACGTTCCGGCGAATCAATCCGGATACTTACAAGCCGTGCACGTACGTGGAGGCGACTCATACGAGGTTGGGTACGAATTCGACGGCATTCCCGTTAATCGCGCCTTCGACAACTATCCGTCGGGGTCGATCTCGTCGCTCGGCCAACTGGAATTGCAAGTGTACACCGGCGCAACGCCGGCCGGCGCGGAAGCGCAAGGGCTCGCCGGCTTCATCAATCAGGTCATTAAGACCGGTACGTTTCCCGGGTACGCTCAGGCGGATTTAGCTGTCGGCTCGCCGACGTTTTATCATAGCATTAGCGTCGAGGCCGGGGGCGCGACGCCCGACCGCACGTTCTCGTACTACGTCGGTTTTAACGGCTACAATCAGGACCACGTTTTCGTCGATCACTTTGGCGGTGCGGCATATACCAACGAATTCGGCGAGCAAATCCAGCAGTGTCCGGCCAACGCGACGATGGCCCAGTTGCCGTCCTGCTACACCAACGGCGCGCGTAACCTCGGGCAGCTCGGAACCACCGGATGGGTGCTCGGCCCGATAGGATTCGGAACCGCGAACCCGGTCAACGTTGCCGATCGCACGTTCGTCGCGAATCTTCATTTCGCCATTCCGCATAAACGCGACGGCCTGCGCGACGACGTGCAACTGCTCTACGACAACGACGAAATCTTCACGACCTTTTCCAGCTCCGTCAACGACGAAGGTTTGAATAACTGGATCTCCTCCACGGGTGGCGCTTATCCGCCGTACTATCTCGACAGCTACCAATACACCGGACCCACCGGTACGCTACTGCCCAAGAATTACCAGTCGATGATCCATCCGTACCTGTATCCGTCGTCGCCGGCGCACCCGCTATTCGGCGCCATTCCAGATCCTAATAACCAGCGCGATCGTGGTTACAACGGCCAGGCGATCGTCAAGCTGCAATACCAGAAGAACTTCAGCTCGAGCGCGTTCCTGCGTCTCTACGGCTATACGTACTACTCCGATTGGATCGAGAACGGACCCATGATGTCGCTGCAGTACTACGCTTACTACGACAGCGGCGACTACGAAATCAACAATCACACGCGCGGTGTCAGCGCCTCTTTCACCGACCAGTTAAACTCCCAAAATCTGCTGTCGGCCGAAGGGACGTACACCACCGCAACCGGAGCGCGCATCTATAACGAGCAAATGTTTGCCTTCGGCCGCTTCTACGGAAACGAGTTCGCACAGCTCGTGAATCCTAACGACATCAACGGCGGCACATGCTACGCGATCCGAACAGGAAAGAATGGCAATCTCTACACCCAGGCGACGACGTGCTCCGACGGCGGCGGCAGCGGCGTTTCCTACGGCCGCCTACCCTCCTATTTAGGGCTCAACGGAAGCGGCCGGCCCAACGTCAGTGGTTTACGGTGCGGAAACGGTCCGTGCGCCTACTACGTCGCAGAAAACGGGGCCTACGGCTTCAACAATACGGTCGAACCGGCGTTCGCGGGCTATTCCATCACCGACGAATGGCGTCCCAACGATAAACTCAACTTCAACATCGGAGTTCGCGTGGACAACTACAGCTTCGTTGGACCGAACACGAACACCGGCGCGGCGCGAAACTTTTGGTTTAACGCGTTCAATCAGGACACGTGTTTCGACACGCGCACGCTGACGCTGGTCGACCGGAGCGCGCTTCTTTCTCCGGGTCATTGGAGTACCAACTCTCAGATCCCGTGTTCGACACTTGGGAGCCAGTACGTCAACGCCCACGTGGATAACACGCCCGCCGCCTTCGACTATAACATCGTGCAGCCACGGATCGGCATGACCTACACCGTTAATCCCGACACGGTCCTACGCGCGAGCTACGGCAAATACAACCAGCAGCCCAGCTCCGCCTACGAGCAGTACAATGGCCTCGAACAGAATCTCCCGGACACCCTGACCGAATTCTATCCGCTGGGGTTCACGACCCCCGGACACCAAGTCGCCCCATCGATATCGTTCAATAGCGACCTGTCGCTCGAGCATCACTTCAAGGGGACCGACATGTCGTTCAAGCTGTCGCCCTTCTTACGGCAAACGCAAGCCGAGGTATCGAACTTCTACATCAACTACACGACCGGCCTCACGTCGGGGCTCAACGCCGGTTATCAGACCTCTCGGGGCTTCGAATTCCAATTCAACAAGGGCGACTTTAGCCGAAACGGCTTTTCGGGGCAATTATCGTTCGCGTATACGTACGCGACCTTTAAATACGGAACGCTGTCCAACGGAACGACCCTGCTCACACCGATCAACACGGGCATCGCCCAGTATAACGCGTACACGAAAGCGTGCGCTCCCGGTGGATCCCTGTACAAGAAGGTGCAGTTTGGCCAGCCGGTTTGCGGATACACGACCGCCGGCCCGAACTCGTACGCAGCACCCTGCTACACGCAGAGCGGATACGCTGACGCTTCGTGCGCCAAGGGAGACATCGCTAATCCCTATTGGAATTCACCGGCGTTTTCGCTGTACGATCCGGGCGCGTCGTACCTTCCGTACTCGGTCTTTCCCGGCCCAGTCGGATCCGGCGTAAACGCCTACAACTATCCCTACGTCGCGACGCTGATCCTTAACTACAAACACGATAGGCTGGCGATTACGCCATCGTTTCAATACAACGCGGGAAACCGGTACGGTGCGCCGCTCACGACGCCCGGCATCGATCCGGCAGCCGGGGGGTGCACCCCCCTCCCCGGCTCGACGAGCGGCGATCCACGTTACCCGTACGGAGCATCCGGCGGAGCGCCGTACAACGCTCACAACTGCCTTTCCGCGGGCCTCTCGATTCCGGATCCCTATACCGGACAGTTCGATCCTTTGGGAGGGTTTCGCGAGCCCGCACAACTGCTCGGACACCTGCGCGTCGGCTATGACGTCACGCCGCGAGTGAGCCTCACGTTGACGCTGGCCAATCTGCTCTCGACCTGCTTCGGCGGTCAAACGACCGGCTTTACGTACCTGCATGGAAGCAACGTCTGCCTCTACACTAATCTGGTTGGCGGTCCGAGCACACCGCCGGCTGGGAATGGCTACAATCCACGCGACAATATACAGACGTTCTTGCGATACCCGTACGAGCCGTACTTCGGCACGTACAACGATCTCTCGAGCTCGCTGGCCCAGCCGTTCAACGCGTACTTCAGCGTTAAAGTGAAACTGTAAAGAGAAGGACCTTTGATGAAATACGACGCGATCGTTATTGGCGGCGGCCACAACGGGCTCGTGACCGCCTGCTATCTCGCCCGCGCCAAATGGAAGGTACTGGTGCTCGAGCGGCGTTACGTCGTCGGCGGCGCGTGCGTCTCCGAAGAGATTTGGCCCGGCTATAAGGTTTCCACCGCGGCCTACGTCAACAGTCTGTTCCGGCCGGAAATCATCGCCGACCTGCGCTTGCGAGACTACGCCTTCGAACCGATCGAGCGCGACCCCGCGTCGTTTTCCCCGTTTCTGGACGGACGGTATTTGATTCTCGGGACCGGCTCGAGTCAAGACGTAAACGAGATCTCCAAGTTCAGCAAAAAAGACGCCGAGAATTATCCGAAATACGAAGCGATGCTCGAGCGCGTCGCCTCGGTCGTCGAACCGACGCTCACGCAGGTTCCACCGAACCTCCTGCACCCCACGCTGGGGCAGTTGTTCCAAATGGGCAAGATGGGCAAAGCGCTCCAGCGATTAGGCCCGGCGATGGGCGAAGCGATCGAAGTGCTCACCGGGGCCGCGCGTCCCATCCTCGACCGCTGGTTTGAGTCCGAACAGCTCAAGGGAACGATTGCGACCGACGCCATCATCGGCGCCTTCATGGCGCCGTCGATGCCCGGCACGGCTTACGTGCTCTTTCATCACGTCATGGGCGAAACGAACGGGAAGCGCGGCGTTTGGAGCTACGTCAAGGGCGGCATGGGAGGCCTGACACAGGCCATCGCTCGCGCCGCTATGGATCTCGGCGTCGAGATCCGCACCGAAGCCGAAGTTGCCAAAATCCTTACGAAGAACGGTTCGGTCACCGGCGTCGCTTTGACGAACGGCGACGAGTTCGCCGCCAAGAAGGTCGCGTCGGGCGTCGACTGCCACCTGACGTTTCAAAAATTTCTCGATCCGGCGACGCTGCCGCCCGCCTTCAACGATGCGGTCGCTCGGATCTCCTACAGCAGCGCGTCGTGCAAAATCAACGTCGCACTCGAGCGTCTGCCGAGCTTTAGCGCGCTACCCGGGCACGATGCCGGGCCCCAACATCGCGGAACCGTCCATCTGTGTCCGGACCAGGACTTCATCGAACGCGCCTACGACGACGCGAAGTTCGGCCGGATATCGCAAAATCCGGTCGTCGAATGTACGATGCCGACGTCGCTCGACCCCAGCGTAGCGCCGCCGGGCAAGCACCTCATGTCGATGTTCACGCAGTACGCGCCGTACGCGCCGGTCGACGGCGGCTGGACCGACGCTCTGCGCGACGAGTACGCCGACCGGTGCTTCGACATCGTCGAGCAATACGCGCCCGGATTCAAGTCGTCGGTGATCGACCGCCAAATTCTCACACCGGTCGATCTTGAAAACGTCTTCGGACTGACGGGCGGCAGCATTTTCCAGGGTGCGATGCCCCTGCATCAGCTCTTCATGTTCCGTCCCGTTCCGGGGTTTGCGGGTTACGCGACGCCGATCAAAGGGCTATACCTGTGCGGCGCGGCCACGCATCCCGGAGGCGGCGTCATGGGAGCGGCGGGCTGGAACGCCGCCCGCGTCATGTTGCGAAACGTGTAACCCGTGTCATCCTGAGCGGAGCTCGCATTGTCGTCCTGAGCGGAGCTCGCGCAGCGAGCGCAGTCGAAGGACAGTGACGATGCGTCAGCCGGGTGGGCGAGGAGCCCCGTATCCGTTTGGATAGCCGCCGGGATAGCCGTAGCCCGTCGGATAGCCGCTGGGGTATCCGTAGCTCTGCGGATTGCCGTAGCCTGACGGATAGCCGCCATATCCCACGCCGCTCGGACCGGTGACGGAGCACTGCGGACCGTTGCACGCGATCGTCTCGCCGTAGTTCCCCGGGTACCACGTTTGCCCGTTGCGCGCTACAACGTGACCGTCGGCATAAACGGTCGAGCCATCGGGCAAGTAACCGACGACTTGATGCGCTTTCGCATTCTTTTGAGCGACGTTAACGGCGGTCATGAGGCCGATGGCCGCAGCTGCGGTGATAATGAGGGTCGACGTCGTGTCGGCTCTAGCCGGTTGTGCCGCGGACCCGAGCGCCATGGAGCCCACGAGAAGCGTCGTCGCGATGGAGCGACCGAATTTGGTAAGCATGTCCCTATCATTCTATTAGGGCGCCGAGCGCAAAACATTGGTAAAGCGCCCAAACAGATGAGAAACGCGTGAAAGTCGGCAGATTACACGCGAGCGCCTCGTAGTCGCAGCGCGTTGCCGATGACGGAAACGGAGCTGAACGACATGGCCGCTGCCGCGATCATCGGCGATAGGAGAATGCCGAACGCCGGAAAGAGAACGCCGGCAGCGATCGGGATGCCGAGCGCGTTGTAGGCAAACGCAAAAACCAGGTTCTGCCGAATGTTGCGCATCGTTGCAACGCTTAAACGGCGCGCGCGAACGATACCTCGTAAATCGCCCTTGATTAGCGTCACTCCGGCGCTTTCCATCGCAATGTCGGTTCCGGTTCCCATCGCGATCCCGACTTGAGCTTGCGCGAGCGCCGGTGCGTCGTTAATTCCGTCGCCCGCCATCGCAACGAATCGTCCTTCGGATTGGAGACGTCGTACGACCCGCGCCTTCTGATCGGGGAGGACGTCCGCGACGACTTCGTCGATATTGAGTTGACTCGCTACCGCCGCGGCGGTCGTTGCATTGTCTCCCGTCAGCATCACGATGCGAACTCCGTCCGCATGCAGCGACCGGATTGCCGGCGGCGTCGTCTGCTTGATGGGATCGGCGACCGCCACCAACCCCGCGAGCGCGCCGTCGAAGGCGACGAACATCGCCGTTTTGCCCTGGGCTCGCAGGCCTTCGGCTTGCGCAAGCACGGAAGCAGGGTCGATGCCGAGTGCGCTCATGAGCGCCGCGTTCCCGAGAGCAACGTCGTGCCCGTCGATTCGCCCGCGCACGCCCTTTCCGGGAGTCGACTCGAAATCGGCCACCGGCACGAGCGGCACGTCCCACTCCCGAGCCCCTTGGACGATCGCCGTTGCCAGAGGATGCTCGCTGCCTCGTTCGAGCGACGCCGCGGCCTGGAGGAGCGCTTCGTCCGATCGCGAGTCGAGGGCCACGATTTCCTGCAGTTGCGGTCGCCCCTCGGTGAGCGTCCCCGTTTTATCGACGACGAGCGTGTCGACTCGGCCAAGCGTTTCGATCGCTTCGGCGTTCTTGAAGAGAACGCCGAAAGTCGCGCCCTTTCCGGCCGCTACCACGATCGACATCGGCGTCGCTAACCCTAAAGCGCATGGGCAGGCGATGATCAAAACGGCGACGGCATTAACGGTCGCATAAGCGAGCGCAGGCGCAGGACCGAGAAACAACCAAACGGCAAACGTTACGGCGGCGATTCCGATCACGGCGGGCACGAAGTACGTCGAGACGACGTCGGCGAGCTTTTGAATCGGCGCCCGGCTTCGGCTTGCTTCGCTCACCATGTGCACGATCTGCGCCAACAGCGTGTCGCCGCCGACGCGTTGCGCTTCCATGACCAGCGTACCGTTGCCGTTGATCGTCGCACCGATGACGCGACCGCCGGCCGATTTCTCGACCGGTATCGGCTCTCCGGTGATCGTCGACTCGTCGACGGAGGATGCGCCCTCGACGACGACCCCGTCCACCGGGACTTTTTCCCCGGGGCGGATGCGAAGTCGATCGCCGGCGCGCACCTCCGAAAGCGGGACGTCTTCTTCGGAACCATCCGCCAGAACGCGTCTGGCAGTTTTGGGAGCCAGTTCCAGGAGCGACCGAACGGCGGCACTGGTTTCGTTGCGCGCGCGTAGTTCGAGCACTTGCCCGAGCAGCACCAGCGTCGTAATCACGGCCGCAGCCTCGAAGTATACGGCGAGTCCGCCCGGCGCGCTTCGGAGCGCGACCGGAAACAGACCGGGAAGCAGCACGGCCACGAGACTGTACAGGTATGCAGCGCCGACGCCGAGAGCGATCAGGGTAAACATGTTGAGACTCCGCGCGACGACCGAGTTCCAACCGCGCACGAAGAACGGCCAGCCACACCACAGGACCACCGGCGTGCTGAGAGCGAGCTCCAACCACTTGGAAATTTCAGGCGGCGCGTAGGCGTGCAAACCCGACAGATAATCGCTCATGACAAGTACGACCAGTGGTACCGTCAACGCGACGCCGATCCAAAAACGTCGCGTCATGTCGGCCAGCTCGGCGTTTTCCTCCGGCTCGGCTCCAAGCTCGCGCGGTTCGAGCGCCATCCCGCAGATGGAACACGCTCCGGGGTGCGAGCCGGCGACGTCGGGATGCATTGGGCACGTATACACCGGTTCGTGCCCGTCGGGAGCCCGGGAAACCTCGGAGCGTGTCAACCGCCGAGCGGAACCGGAGCGTGACCGAAAAGCGGTGGAATGAAGTGCCCCGCCAAGTACGAGAGCGCGAAAATGCCGCAGCCGTAGAAGACGATCTCGAGGCCTTTGATCACCGGGTTGCGCAGGCTCAAGGTTCCGGCGTAAAAACCCACCGCGAACAGCCCGACGACGGCGCAGCCGAGCGATACGCCGATCGCGATTCGCATCGACAGCGGCAGCAAGAAGGCGGCGATTGGAACCAGCGATCCGATCGCATAGGAGAAACCCATGGAAAGCGGGCCTCGCAGTCCCGAATCGTCGGCGACGCGCGGATCGATTCCGAACTCGTCGCGCACCATCTCGTATAAATAAATGTCGGGGTGCTGCGTGAGGCGTCTCACGATCATCTGGGCCTCGTCGGCGCTGAAGCCTTTGACCTTATAGTAGGCGACCTGTTCGGCGAACTCGGCTTGCGGATCCGCGGCCATCTCGCGCTTCTCCATTTCGATGGTTGCCGCCACGACTTCACGCTCCGCCTTACGGCCGAGATATTCTCCAACTCCCATCGAAAGCGCACCCGCGAGCAACGCGAGGAAGCCGCTGATAATGACGGCCGAGCGTTCGCCTTCGGCAACGCCGACGCCCGTGATGATGCCGAGCGTCGTCAGAATCCCGTCCTGCACGCCAAACACGACCTCGCGAACGCTGCGTTGTTTTTCCAGCGTCCGACGCTGTTGGGTATCGGGGATACGCGGCTGGACTTGCTCCCAACCGGGAACGTCCACGACCACCCGGTCGGTCCGGGGGCTCACGTCCGAGGGATTCAGCGGTTCGGGCATGGTAGATGCTTTGAAGTTTTACGCCGGCGACTCCTACGCTACTTCGAAAGGTCCGATGATTTACGGCATCTTGTTGGCCGCGGTCACGGCGGCGCCGTGCGAGGCCGCTCAAACGCAGCGCGCTCTCGACGCGTGCTGGGCCGCGCGCGCAACGCAAGCCGATTCGGAACTGCGCGATGCGACGGCGCTCGTCGACGCCGAAATTCGAAGGCTTGGCGCCGGCGCGAAGCCGCTGGCGCGCGTGCAAGCCGCCTGGGGCGCGGCGCGCGATGCAACCTGCGCTTTTGAAGCGGCGCTGTACGAGGGCGGCAGCATCGCGCCGATGATCGCGTCGGAATGCGCGGATCGAATGACTCGCGCGCGAAACCTCCGGCTGCACGCGATGCTCGATGCGCTTTCCGCGGGCCGTCCCGCGGCGCCGCCGGAGCCGGTCTCCCGCGGTGCGTCACGCGAACTCGATCGCGTCGACGGGCTCTTGCGCACGCGAATCACGCCCGCCCAGCAGCAGTCGCTGTCCTCCTCGGAACGCGCGTGGATCGCCTATCGCGACGAAGCCTGCGAGCTCGAAGGCGGAAACTGTCCGACCGAACTCGATCGCGAGCGCGTTGCCGAACTCGAAGACGGGTGGATCGGCGAACGGTTTTGGTAAGCAACGTGATGCGAGCGCTCGTGGCGTTGGCGCAGATCGTGCTTCTGGGCTCGAGCATCTTCGCCGAAAGCGGTGCCGAGGCGGCGGTCTACCCCGAAACGGCTCGTTATTCGCACCGGCAGCCGGTGTTTTTCGATGCGCACAATCATTTCACCGGAATTCTTCCCTACTACGCGTACGCGAATTTGCCGGCGTTCATCGCACGCGTTTCGGACTCGTCGAACGCCGTGACCTTCGACGACCGGCTTGCGCTCTATCGCTACCTCTCCGACGTGTGGTATCCCGCGCACCAGGCCGCGCTCGGCAACCGGCTCTTCTCGCCGCCCGACGGGCAGCGCTTCTCGCTTGGCGCTCGGGCGGCGCTGGTCGTCTACCGGAATCGAGTCTCCGGCAGCGTTGTCAATCTCGACGGTGCGCTCGAACGCATTCTGACCGCAACTCCGTGGTCCGAGTTCGACAGTGCGTACGCCTTTCGCGGCGGTCCGGCGTACGACTATCTCAGTTCGCGGTTCTACGCTGGCGACGGCCAACGTCTCAACGCCGACTTGTGCCGCGCGAGCGTTCTCGACCTGGCCGCCACCAACGTCGAGATCTCCGAGCAATCGCTGCCGTTCATCGGCGGGTGGGGATTCGCAAATGGCCGATCCGACCGTCTGAATACGATCGAATGCGCGATGGACGCGCGGCGCGATCCCCGGCTGATCGCCGGGTTGCAAACGATGCAAAGGGTTATGCCGGTCGTCACGTTCGTCCTGATGACCCACACCGCTCAACTTGCCACCCTATCCGGAGGAAATCAGTACAGCGAGTGGTCTAAGGCCGGGCACTGCGCGCCCGTCGACCTTCCGGCGGCGTTGCGCACCGATCCCGCAACCATCTATCGTGCGCTTCTCGGACAAGACGATGAAGGCAAATCGGTAATCGACGCGACGCGCCGGGCAGCCTTTTACGACACGGTCGTCGGTATCGATACGGCTGGGCCGGAAACCACGTGCTTTACGCCTCCAGGCATGGAGTACTACCGCCGGCTGATCGGGGCGGTGTACGACGCGGCCAAGGCGCGCCGTTCGTCGGGATGGCAAGGGAAGCTGCTGGTGCACACGCACGTCGGCGAGGGCGGCGTCATCGACTACGCGCCGGTCCCGCCGGCTCAGCCGTGGACTTTTGAAAACGCCTTCGCATCCTTCCCGACGACCCTGAGCAACGCCGCCGAAGCCGGCCTGAATATTACGGCGCTGCTCGGCGCGGTCGCTCGGTTCAAGAACGCTCACCCCGACGCACCGAGGTACTTGGTCTTTCGCCTCGCACATGACACGTGGGCAAACGACGTGCAGGCTGCTGCGATGCACGATGAAGGCGTCGAGGCCGACGTCAACTTGGAAAGCAACGTCGCGACCGGCGCGTATCCGATCTCGCGTATGCCGCTTGGCGAGACGGCCATCATGCACGACGTCGCGCCCGCGCTGACCAACGCAGAGACCAACTTCGCCCTCAACGACGTGCTCGGCGTGCTGGTCAGAGACCCGAACGACGAGCTCGCCGTCGGCACGATTCTTGGAAATGCGTCGTTGAAGTATCTCCTCGAGCGGCGCGTCCGTTGCCTCTTGGGCACCGACGCCGCCGGCGTCGAGCATTCGGACATCGTCAAGGAATACGAGTACGCCTCGGCGTTGATTGCCTATTGGAACCAAACCGACCCAACGTTCCGAACGCTCGCAGGCAATGTCACTGAAGACCGCATATTCGACAACGTTCGCTGGCATCTAACGAACATGTCGACGAACGCACCCCTTTCGTATTGACCTACAGCACCTCGGTGAGGAAAGGAGGGTCGATGTTCCCGGATTCGTTCGACGTCGTCGGCATTGGAAACGCGATCGTCGACGTCATCGCTGCGGCTGACGACGCCTTTCTTGCCGAACACGGCATGCGCAAGGGCTCCATGGCGCTGATCGACGAGTCGCAAGCCGAAGCGCTCTACGCCGCGATGGGAGCCGCGGTCGTCACCTCGGGCGGCTCCGCCGGGAATACCGTCGCCGGCATCGCGTCGTTCGGCGGTCGAACCGGTTTCATCGGCAAAGTGCGCGACGACGCGCTAGGCCGAGAGTTCCGGCACGACATCACGGCGGTGGGCGCACGGTTTTCGACGCCGGCGGCTGCCGATGGGCCGGCGACGGCGCGCTGCCTCGTCTTGGTCACCCCGGATTCGCAGCGGACGATGAACACGTTTCTCGGCGCCGCCGCGAGCCTCGGTCCCAGTGACGTGGACGGCGACATGATTCGCGGCGCCGCGATAACGTATCTCGAAGGCTACTTGTACGACGAGCCATCGGCGCAGCAGGCATTCCACATGGCCGCCGAGATCGCCCACGCTTCGGGTCGGAGGATCGCGCTATCGCTGTCCGATCCGTTTTGCGTCAAACGGCATCGAGGCGAATTTCTCCATCTCGTCGACCATCACGTCGACGTCCTTTTCGGCAACGAGGCGGAAATAGCGGAGCTTCTTGAAACCGATCGCCTCGACAACGCCGTCGAACGCCTTCGAACCATGACCGAGCTCGCCGCCGTCACCCGTGGATCGAACGGTTCGCTCATCGTTACGAAGGACGACGCGATCGAGGTTCGGCCGGAACCGGTTGCCAAAGTGGTGGATACGACCGGTGCGGGCGATCTGTACGCAGCCGGCGTCCTGTTCGGCCTAACACAGGGTCTGCCGCTTGGCGCCTGCGGCCGGCTCGGCAGCCTCGCCGCGTCCGAAGTCATCGGTCACTTCGGCGCGCGGCCTCAAGCGAACTTACGAACGCTCGCCGCCCAGTCCGCTCATTTCCCCGGCAGGGAATAAGACGTCAACCAGGGGCGCTCAGCTGATGACCGGTCGCGGCATCGAGCTTGCGAACGAAACCGTCTACGCCCGGAACGTAGATCGCCGCGCCGCCGGGTTCGACAGCAGGCGGCGCATTTTTCCGCAAAAAGGCACGGTCGCGACGAATGCAACGCTAGCAAATCTCATCGTCGTCTCTCCCTAAAGCGCCAGCACCTTGGGCGGTATTAGCCACACCAACTCGCCTACCAGCGACGCCGGATTGTCGAAGTCGACGCATGCTAAACTCCCCTTCTTCAAGTCGATTCTGGCTCCGCCGACGACCTCGCCGATAGCTCGGCTCATACTCGGTTCGTGCCCCACCAGCATGATGGCCGATGCGCCGGGGCGCTCGCAAAGAATTCCCTTGAGCGCGCGCGAGTCGAAGGCAAAGCCAAGGCGCCGGTCTTCGACGAGCCGGCTCCGTATCTTCATTTTGTCGGCGACGATGTCGGCGGTTTGCTTGGCGCGTAGCAACGGGCTCGTGATTATCGCATCGAACTCGAGCGAGAGTTCCGCGATGGTTTTAGCCTCGCGCGCCATACGCTCTTTTCCCTCGGCGGTGAGCGGACGATCGGCGTCGTCACCCTCCCACTGGTCCGGATCGACCGCCACCCCGTGTCGAAGGAAGTAGCACCTCATCGCGTACTGCTACGGCAGGCCGGTCGGAAGTTCCGTCAGCACGCACGGGTCTTTTTAGAACGGCGCCGAATCTTTTTTCTTCACTACTTCACGACATGTCGATTTGGAAAGCCGTGAGCAGGACCCGATTGCGCCGATAGGCATCCGCGACGAAGCGGTTGTGAACGGCCGTTCATCTTCTCTTCCCATCGATGCGCCAATTTCGATCGTCGCCATGCACAAGCGGAGGGGGCGTTCCATGGTATTCGAGCGCATCATGGTTCCGGTCGACGGTTCGGTGGTATCGGGCAAGGCCCTCGAGTTTGCCATCGAGCGAGCGAAAATCCACAACTCGAAAATCACCGTTGCGTTTGCCGTCAATCGGCTCTCGGTAGCCACAGCCACCGCGGCGCCGTATTCGTATGTCGACGCCACGCCAATGTTCGAAGCGCTCGAGAGCGAGGCTGAGGCCGTTCTCGGCAGCGCGGAATCGGCGGTGCGCGCCGCCGGAGTTAGCGCAAAGCGCGCTAGGCTCGAAGGCCCGCCTGGGCAGGCTATTCTGACGTTCGCCCGGCAAACCAATCCGGACGTCATCGTCATGGGGACGCGCGGGCGGCAGGGCTTCGAACGGCTTGCGCTCGGCAGTACCGCGGATGAAGTCGTCCGCGCCTCCGCCGTTCCGGTATTCGTCGTTCCGCAGCGCGCGGTCGCTGCCGCGAAGCCCGGACCGCTCGAGCGCGTGCTCGTGGCCATCGACGGTTCGCCCGCCGCCGACGACGGGCTCGCATTCGCTTGCGTACTGGCGCAGCGCGAGCGCGCGCGTTTAACTCTTTGTACGGTCGCTGAGGCTACCGGACTCGATTGGGACGGTCCTGACCGCGACCTGTTCCTAGAAGCCGAGATCGAGGAACGAGCGCGACCGCTGCTCGAGAGAAGTCGCGTACGCGCATCGTCTCTGGGAATCGCCGTGGACACCGACCTTCGCGAAGGAGATGCCGCCGCGGAGATCGTGGCATCGGCGCAGCAAGCGCAAGCCGACGTCGTCGTTGTCGGCACGCACGGCCGCGCAGGCATCCCGCGATTCATTCTCGGCAGCGTCGCCGAAGGCGTGATGCGATCGAGTCCAGTGCCCATCTGCACGGTGAGACACCGCTGACCGGTGGCTCAGCACGGGCTCCGCGCCGCAGTCGAAGGACTCCGCAGCCCGTGTCATCCTCAGCGGAGTGAGGCGATAGCGAGCGCAGTCGAGGACGATCGTTTCGAATTACTCGCCGAACCGAGGGCGTCTGGACGCGGAGCGGAGGCACGGATGCCGGGAGCGACGCGCCAGCCGAGTAGCGTTTTCGCACGGACGCGAAAACGCGAACGTCCCGAGGGTGGCGAGTAATTCGAAACGATCCTTCGACCGCGCCCGCGGCCCTCCGCTCAGGATGACACCACGCACCACGGCGTTACCAGGTTCGCATCCCCGGAGCGAGATATCCTGGATGGCGCAACAGCTCGCCCAGCGGACCAGCGTACGCCAGAACCGCCAAACCCAGCGCAACCAATCCCCAGCGGAACAGATGTTGGAAAATGGGCGGCGTCGTATCGCTCGCGCTCGCCGGCGTCGCGAACTCTGCAACGATCGGCTCGGTCTTCTCGTTCTGCACGAGCGTGCCGATGGCGACCGTGACGAAGACGGCGATGCTCAGGAAAAGGAATAAGCCGCCCACCGCTGCCAACAACATGTACGGTTGCCACGTTTGCGCGGTCGCCGCGCCTAGATAATCGACGTTAGCGGTACGGCGCGGCGCCCCCAGCAAACCGGCGACGTGCATCGATATCGACATGATCAGCATTCCGAAAAACCAGAGCCGGGTTTGGAAAAGCGCCCACTCCGGCCTCCATAGTGAACGCCCGGTCAGTCGTGGGATCAGCCAATACGCGGCGCCGAGAAACGTCAGCGCGACCGGTCCGCCCACGGTTACGTGGAAGTGGCCGACGATCCAAATCGTGTTGTGCACGACGGTATCCATGCTGTACGACGCGTTTACCAAACCGCCGAAACCGCCCAAGATGAAGAGCAGCATTCCAAGCGCCGCTCCGCTGAACGTCGGATCGTTCCACGGCAACGCTTTAATCGTAGCGAGAAACCCGCGGCTGCCGCGTTTGATCGCGTACAGCTCGAACGAAGCGAAGATGGCAAACGCCGTGATGAACGATGGGATCGCGACGCCGTAGGTGGTGACGGTGTGCAGCATCTTCCAAACCGAGGAGATGCCCGGCTCCAAGAACTCGTGATGGATGCCGACCGGAGTCGAAAGCAGGATGAGCATGATGAACGTCAGACGCGTGAGCCCGTCGCTAAACACGTTTCCGCCGTACCGGGTCGGAATGATATTGTACCAGATGATGTACGCACCCATGATCCAGAAATACACCAGCGGATGGCCGAAGTACCAGAAGAACATGCGAGTCAGCATGACGTTGACGCCGGGCGTCCATCCAAAAGCCCACGGTATCAGCAGTCCCATTTCGGCCACGACGCCGAGGGTCGCAACGATCCACATGACGAACGTTGCGGCGGCACAGAATACTACGAGCGGCACCGCTTTACCGGGGTTCGCCTTTCGGAAAAAGCCGACGTTCTCGAAGATCTCGAAGGCCACGACCCACGTACCCAGCACCAGCAACGTTGCGCCGACGTAGAACCACGGGCTGGCTTTGAGCGGAGCGTAGAACGTGTACAGCACGGTGGCGTCGCCCTTGACGATCGTCACCGCGGCCATCGCGGTGCCGATCAGCATGAGCCACCACCCGAACCATCCTACGGCCAGCTTGCGCGGGCGCGGAATCGCACGATAGACAACGAAAAGCGACAGCCCGGTTATGAAAAACGTCGTAAATACGAGCGCCATCAACACGCCGTGCATGGTCAAGATCCGGTAGTAATCGAACCACCCCGGCGCGTTCAATGCGCCGGCTCGCGAAAAACCTTGGAACACGCCGAAGATGGCGCCCAACGCAATCGCCGCCGTAGCCGTGTAGACGTGCGCGATGACGAGATAGTTCTCGTTGCGAACCTGGTCGGGCATCGAGCGTTCTCTCGGCGTGTCCACTAGCGCACCTCGATTTTGGCGAACATGTTTTGATGGCCGATCCCGCAGTATTCGTGACAGACGAGCAAGTACTGGCCGGCATGAACGAACCTGTGGGTTGCCGTGTTGACCCAGCCGGGGACTGCCATCATATTGATGTCGGTGTTGGGAATGAAGAATCCGTGGACGACGTCTGGACTGGTGACGTAGAACGTCACCTTGCTCCCGACGGGAAGCGTAATGCTCGCCGGGACGAACGCAAAAACCTGGGCGACGTAGTAGACCTCGTACGATCCATCCGGAAGTTTTCGTAACCCCGGCTTGTCGAAGGGCGGCGTCTGCGCTACCTTTGTGGGATCGATCTGGGCCATCCCGCTCGGCGGATTGATGTTGTCGACGACGGCCGCAAACGCGATCACTCCTAAAAAAACGATCAACATGGCGACGCCGAACGTCAGCCACCAGCGCTCGTATTTATGAATATGCACTTACCATCGCCCCTTCAGCAAGGCGAACATACCGAACCACAGTAGCACAAACGCGATGCCCATCACCAAAACGAATCGCAAGGTGCCTATCAGCGGCGCGTCGCCGCCGTCAGCGTTCTTCATCGATAATCTCCCGTGTCGTGCGAAAAACTCCGTTCGTGGTTCGATGCTTCGAAATCGAGGCTACGTCTTCGTCCGCCGCTCGACGGCGGGACGGATGGCCTCGATGGCGGTGGCCGCCGCAATCGCCGAGAGCGCGCCGATCAGGACGAGAACGATGTCGCGCTGCTCCTGTGCCGTAACGTCCACCCATTCGGCCGAAACGACGTCGTCACCGCTGTAGACGAGCCGCGTACGGTCGCCCCCGAGCGGTGCTTGAAGACCGCCGGAGAAGCGCAAATCGTCGATGTCCTCCAGCGCGGCCACGTCCAGCAGAACGGCTCCGCCCGGTGCCGTGTCGGCTCGGACCGTTATAGCCCTTTCGGTGAACGTAGGCTTCATGGCCAGCGGATGTTCGAACCTGCACGAGATTCCGGCTCGGCGGTCCGGCGTCCGCGCAAGCGCCTCGTTCATAGCGCTGGGAATCCCAATGACCGCTCCTTCGCGGCTGCTTTGAACCGAGATCGGCGCCAGGTTCGCGATATTCGCGTCGCCGGCCGGCATGGCGGCAGTCGCTCCCGGTGCCTCATTCAACGCAGCGCACGCGATCTCGCGCGCGTCCATTCCGCGAATGGTGATCGACCGCATCGACGGCGTAACGAAAAACAGGACGCGAGCGCTTCCCGTGAGAGCGATCTCGGGGAATTGGTGCCGTTCGCGTTGCAGGGCGGTTAGGCTGAAAGGCACCCGCTGGAATTGGAACGCGGGCCGCTCGTCGAAGACGATCGTCACGACGGGGCGTGGAGTGTGGTTTACATGCGTAATCCAGCGCGTCAGCTGCCACGCCACGATGGCCACGGCGAGCGCCAAGAGCAACCACAGGTTCCGCCACATCATCTGCGCACCGCTCAGAGACCGGCTAAGTATGCGACGTAGAGGACGGCAAACAAACCGTCGATGGCCGCGATAGCCGTCATCGCCGCCGTACGCTTCAGCGGTCCGAAGAAAATCAGGACGACGATGGCCACCTTCTCACCGGCCGCGGCGACGAGAACCGGATCGCGAACCGCCGGGGCGAGGCCGCCGAATAGAACCAATCCGCCGATAACGCCGATCAACACACCCCAATGCCGTACGAAAAATATCGTCGAGCCGGCGGCGTCGGTCACGCCGAAGGCGAGCCGCAGAAGTTCTCGGGGGACCAGCAGCGCGGCTAACCCCGCGCCGGCCGTGATGGCGCCCGAAACGATCATTATCCACCCGATTGACGCCGCAAACATCGTCGCTCTTAATCGTGGTCGTCGAGCTCGGCTCGCAGTCCCGCACCCAGCGTGTGACGCGCCTTCTCGCCGGTTTTGAGCTCGGGCGGCGCCCACGGCTCCCACTCCTCCCAGCCGAGTGCCTGCGAAATCAGGCGAAAACCAAAACCGACCAAAAACGCGACGGCAGTCGCCGGCACGACGGCCATTCCGAGCGCTTGAACGCATACGACGTAGGCGACGCCGGTGAGCACCGCCGCCAGAACGAAGAACTCTCCGCGCACGAGCTGCTTTGGCACGACCTGGCACGCCACGTCGATGATCCAGCGCCCCGCGGTGGTAGCGATGACGCCGAGAACGACGGCGGCGATGTATCCGAGGTGGGCGTCGAGCGCCGCTTGTGCGCCGACGATCGCGTACCACGGCAGCGAAAACGCCGTCATGAACTGAAAGAGGCCGTCTTTGAACCGCTGCTCGGAGCGATAGTCGATGACTAACGCCACCGCGGCGGCAGTCAGGCACGCGATCAAGTACCATGGGTTTTCGAGTGGCGACGGGACTTTGTTGACGAGAACGTCGCGTATGATACCGCCGCCGATGCCGCCGGCATACGCGAGGATGACGATGCCGATTACCGTGAAGTGCTTGTAATGATCGGGACGGCGCGCCAAGAGCGCGCCGTTAAACGCGTTGGTGGTGGCGGCGATCAAGCTGATGATCCCCATCGTTCCCAACGTCCAGATACCGTACTGTGAGAAAATCAGCGGCGTCATACGACCGGTCTCCCTAAGACCCAGCGGCCATGGATGCGTTCCTCGTTCGCCGGTAGTAGACGCGCACCGGAAGACTGAGGACGAACGTGATGAGGAAATACGAGATAATCGTCGGCACGACGTTCGTATTTGCCAGCGCCGGCTCCGTACCGATGAGCACGCACAGTCCGATGTTCCGCATGAGTGTCGCGATCGAAAGCGTGCGGCGGTACTGCCGGTCCGGACCTCCGAGTAACCATCCGGCGAGCACCGAGAAAACTCCGACCGCTGCAATGATGAGCAAGTGCCCGAAGCCGTAGACGGTCGAAACCGAACTGACGATACGAGGGAAAATCAGCACGACGAGAACGAGGGTTGCTACCAGGAACGTGAGATGGAGGAGTTTTACGAGCTTGTCGGCTACGGCCGATGCGAAGCGCGGAGCGAGCAACGCGCCCAGAACGAGCGGCACGAGTTGGAAAGCGACCAGCGTCGTCAGGAACTTCACCACCGGCACCTGCGCCGCGGCGGTAGGAGGTAAAGCAAGCTGGATAGTGATCGGAATCGTGATCACCGACAGCGCCGCAAAGCAAAACGCGATCGTCAGGGCAAACGACAGGCTTCCGCCCTGGGTTCGGCCCGCCGAGTTGACGAGGAACGGGACGCCGGGCGCCATCGCCATCAGGACGATTCCGATGGCGACGCCGGTCTCGACGTGAAAGAATCTCACGAGCAGCACGGCGCAGAGAGGCACGAGCACGAAGTTTGCCAGCAACGCGCGGCCCAACAGGCTATACTGCCTCAACGTCTCCAGCAGGCGCTGCCGGTCGACTTGCAGACCGGCGCCGAACATCGTCGAAACGATCATGATCAGCGCCAGTATTTTAGGAAGCGTCATCGTTCACGTCAGCTCCCGCGAGATTGGAGTAACTTGCCCTATTGGCCCGAGTGCGAGGCAATCGCTCTTTGCACTTGCTCTTTTACCGCTTCCATGTTGAACGACGCACCCTTCTGCATCGGTGGAAACTCCACGAACGTCTCCGCCGCCTTGGCGACGACTTCTTGAACGAGGACGAAGCGCCAGAACTCGTAGGCGAACCAGTTGTAGAACGCGAGCGAGCCGGACAGGCCCGTGCGCTCGAACGGATCCAATCGCAGGTTTACGAGAATCGGCCAGTCGACTTTGACGGTGCCGCCGAGCCAACCACCGGGCTGATCGATGAAGCGGTATTTATAATCGTTGACGCGGACCGCGCCGAGAGTGCCTTCCGCAAAATAGAAGATCTCGTGCCGATTCGACGGCCCTTTCCCGGTGAGGAAACTGGTTTGGTCGTAGCCGTCGAGATGCACCGTATACGTTCGGTCTCCGAGCTGTTTGCCTTTCGTCAGCTCGTCGGCGACGTTCGGATTTCCGGCGGCCGACACGAGCGTGGGGAACCAGTCCAGGCCCGACATGATGCCGTTCTCGACCGTACCGGCTGGAATTCTTCCCGGCCAGCGCGCGACGCACGGAGCGCGGAAACCGCCCTCGAGGACCGTACCCTTGCCACCGGCAAATGGGGTTTGACCGCCATCGGGCCACGTAAAATTTTCGGTCCCGTTGTCGGTGGTGAATACCACGATCGTGTTGTCTTCCAGCCCATCGTCTTTGAGTTTTTTTAGAGCCGCTCCAACGATATCGTCGAGTTGAGCCATGCCGGCCTCCGAGATCGACCACCCGTTTTCTGCCGTGCGCATCTTTTCGTATTTTTCCGAAAGGTGCGTTACGACGTGCATGCGCGTCGGATTGAGCCAGCAGAAAAACGGTTTGCCGCTCGCCTTCGCGCCATCGATGAATTTGAAGGCATGGGCGAGGATCTCGTCGTCGACCGTCTCCATACGATCGGGGTAGAGCGTCCCTGCGTCTTCGATTTTTTGCTTTCCGACTTTCCCCCAGCGCGGCTGGACGGTTGGATCGTCCTTATCGGTCGCCCAGCTGTGCACCATATTGCGCGGACCGATCTTGTCTTTGAGGTCTTGCGGGTAATTCGGGTGCGACGGGTCCTCCATCGCGTCAAGGTGGTAGAGGTAACCGAAGAACTCATCAAAGCCGTGAACCGTCGGAAGATACTCGTTGAGATCGCCGAGGTGATTTTTACCGAACTGCCCGGTGGCATAGCCCATCGACCGAAGGGCGGTGGCAATCGTTGGAGCTTCGGCCGGCATTCCAACCTTCGCGCCGGCCTGGCCGACGGTCGTCAAACCGGTTCTGATCGGCAACTGGCCGGTGATGAAGTTTGCGCGGCCCGCCGTACAGCTTGCCTCGGCGTAGTAGTCGGTAAAACGGATGCCTTCGGCGGCCAATCGGTCAAGGTTCGGCGTTCGGCTCGCCATCATGCCTTGGTGATACGATCCGAGGTTAAACCACCCGATATCGTCGGCCATTATAAACAGAATATTCGGCTGTTTCCCCGCGGGCGTGGCCATGGTAGAGATCCTCTCTGCGCTCTAGGGCGCCTTTGAAGCTTCGCTAGTTGTGGTTACGATCGACTCAAGAGGGCGATTTCGATCCCGATCGCAATGAACAGGATCGCAAACGCCGGTTCGAGGTAGCGTTTGAGCGCGTGAATGCGCGGCAAGGATGGGGTCGCAAACGCAACGGCGGTGCATCCGGCGACCCAACAGAACAAATAGGCGGCGGCGACGGCCCAAGCGCTCCCCAGCGAACGCAGCGCAAACAACGGCGCGTACACCGCAACGTTATCCGCACCGGTCGCCAGGACGATCGAGAAAATCGAGGGGCCGCTCGAAAGCCAATCCTCTCGACCTATCCGCTCGCGCAATATCAGCCGGAGAAGACGTCCGACGCCGATCCCCGCGGGGAGCAGCCCGAACCAAGCGATGCTGAACCCAACCCGGCCGATGATGAGCGAGGCAACGTACGAGGTGCACAGCAGCACCGCGAAGCCGCAGGCCGCGACCAGAATCGCACGGGAGCGATTCCGAGGGGTGGTCGACGGCGAATGCGGCCGCCAAGCAAAGAAAGCCGTCGACATTCGTGCCGAGGAAGGCCAGTATTAATGCGAACACAGTCCTACTCCAATGATATCGTGCGAGGAAAACCAACCCTATCCCGAAAGCGAACCAGGCCGCCCGAGCGATCGATATTCTCGACGAGAAAATTTGCCGCTATGGGATAGGCAAAATTGGCGGCCCTGCCGCAGGTTGGAAGGATGAGCGGCGCGACCGGACATTACCGGCTCGACGGCGAGTCGAAGGCCTTTTTCGGATCGCCGGTGATGCATGTGATCCAGCGAGACGACCGCATAATCGGCCGCTTCGGACGCCGCGGCGTGGTCCGCGGCTCGATCTCCAACGGGACGCTCGTAGCGTTGTGGAAATCCGGCCTCCGTTGCGGCTGGCTCAAAGCCAGGTTCGATCCCAGCCGGCGATCGTTTGAAGGAGTCTACGGACTGGGAGAGGCAACCTCGCCGCCGCTGGGGCATTGCCGCGCGTGCGCCGGGTCCGGCCAGCCGTAAATCGAGAAGGCGTACTTCGCAAAAAACTTCACGGACGTACGTTACCGTGCCCCTGGATCCAGATCGCGGGCCCGGACGGAGGGGATGGCCGACACGTTGGACTCAGCAGCGTATTCGTATCTCGAGTTGCTCGGAAACCGGCGCGAAACCGAAGCCAGGCGGTTCGTTTGGCTCCAGCACGACCTGGGAATCCCGATCCGATCGATTTACACCGACATCTTGGCGGCCGCGCTCGACGAGGCCGGCCGCCGGCACGCGCGCGGCACGCTGAGCGCGGCCCGGTTTCAATTCGTCGCCCACGCGACCGAACGTATCATGTCCCTCTTCGAACCTGCGTTGCTGCGGACGCCGGTATCGAACGGATTCGCGTTATGCGCTTCGTTCGGCGCGCAAGCTCCGCAACTGCAGGTTCGGATCGCCGCAGCCCTTCTTGCGATCGATGGATACGACGCGTGTCACCTTGGCCCCAATATCAGCCTCGAGGACTTTGAATGCGTGCTCGATCAGAGCAGTCCCGCAGTCCTCATTCTCTTCGCCACCAGTTCCGAGGGAGCGCTGACCCTGACGTGCGCCGTTGAGCGGGTTCGCGCCAAACGTGCGATCCCAGCGCCGCTGGTGATCGTGGGTGGAGCCGGAACCGACGCCCAATCGTTGCGGTGGCGGCGGAGCGGAGCCGACCTTCACGTAACGTCCGCATTCGAGGCGGTGGCCGCAGCTACCGCATACCCGTGCCGCATACAGGAACGCGCGTGAACCTCAGCGGCATCGTACAACTCGCCCCGGGACTGCTCGCCGGCACTTCCAAACAGGTCGACGTTCGTTCGGTGCGTTTGCGGCAGGACGTCTACAACGTCGGCGTCCGGGGAACGATCGAATCTCGTGAGTCGCACGTCGTGCTGGCGTTCCTTCCGAGGCAGCGCGGCGTCGCCCGGCTCAATGGCGAGTTGTGGCTCAAGCATCGCGTGGCCGTCATCCGCGGGACGGCCGAAATCTGCTCCGATCAGGCTTTCATCCTTACCCTCGTAGAGTTCGAAGCGCGGAGGGTGCCGATGTTGTGGCGAGCGGCCGGCTTGAGACCCGGTGACGAGTGGGTTGCCATGATGCCCGCCGGCGATCCGTCGGCGTCAGACTTGCAGTCGCGGGTCGCAGACGTCCTCGAGGAGTCCGAGCCCATCGGGCTGCAGGCGGCCGCGACCGAATGCCGCTTAATCGCTTCGATCGGCCTCACGATCGACCGCGCGTTGCGCGTTCGGAACGGGGCGGCTAAACACCAAAACGGTCGAGACATGGCCCGCGCCGCGGAGCGATACATGTGGTCTCACGTCGACGACGACATCGGGCTGAACGAGATCTGCCGCGGAATAGGTTGCCACCGCCGAACGCTTCTCAACTACTTTAACAAACTTTACGGGATGAGCCCGATTCGATATTTGAAAATTCTGCGATTGAATCGGGCCCAAACGGCACTGCGTGAGAGCGAACCTCTGCGAATCTCCATTTTTGACGTTGCGGCCGATCACGGCTTTTGGCACATGGGCCACTTCTCGTCCGACTATCGTTACCTGTTTGGCGAGACGCCGTCGGAAACGTTACACGCGAAATCAACGCAGCGCCTGTCGTCGTGAACAAAGGCCGGATGGAGGCGTTCAGCGACGGCGTCATGGCCGTAATCATTACGATCATGGTGCTCGAGATGAAAGTGCCGCACGGTGTGGACTTAGGTGCCCTGCGCGCCAACCTTCCCATATTCTCGGTTTACGTGCTGAGCTTCATCTATCTCGGCATATATTGGAACAATCACCACCATTTGGTCTACGCAGCCGACCGAATCGACGGACGAACGCTGTGGTGCAATCTGCACCTGCTCTTCTGGCTGTCGCTGATCCCGTTTACCACGGCCTGGATGGGTGAAAATCATTTCGCCGCCGTTCCGACTGCCGTGTACGGATGCGTACTGACACTGGCCGCCGTCGCGTATATCATCCTCCAGGGCGCTCTGGTCGCCGCAAACGGCGCGGACTCGGTCTTGGCGCGAGCGATCGGAAGCGACCTTAAGGGCCGCATGTCGCTGGGCCTATACGCGGTGGCCATCGGTTTGGCGTTCGTCAACAACTGGGTGGCGCAAGCGTTGTACGCCGCGGTCGCCGCGATCTGGCTGGTTCCGGATCGCCGCATCGAGCGATCGATCGATCGCCGATGACTACCGAGTCGATCCGGCCGCGCTCCCCGCAATCCGGCTCGTAACGGCGTTCCGTCCTCGCTCGAGCCAGTCTTCTGCCTTCAAGTCGTGCCGAGCGCGGATCAAATACGCGATGAGCCCGCTCCAGCCCGTTTGATGGCTCGCACCGATGCCGGCCCCGTTATCGCCGTGGAAGTACTCGTAAAACAGCAGGTTGTCGCGCCAATGCGGGTCCTCTTGGAATTTACGCGCACCGCCGAAGACGGGGCGTCGTCCGCTCTCGTCGCGCAGAAAGGTGCGCGTAAGACGATCGATCAGCTCTTGCCCTATTTCGAAGAGCGTCATTTCGCGCCCGGAGCCCGTCGGGCACGCGATCTTGAAATCGTCGCCGAAAAATCGATAGTATTGGAACAGTGCTCGCACGATGATGGCGTTTATCGGCATCCATATCGGACCGCGCCAGTTCGAGTTTCCGCCGAAGAGTCCCGAATCGGATTCGGCAGGCCGGTATTGCACCCGATATTCCGTTCCGGACACGTTGAACGCGTAAGGGTGTTCGAGGTGGTAGCGGGACAGCGAGCGTATGCCGTAAGGACTCCAAAACTCCGCCTCGTCGAGCATACGCGAGAGAATGCGCGACAGTACCGTTCGATCGGCGAGGGAAAATATCGACGTTCCGTTCGCTCCGGTCTTCCCGACGTTTGGGAAATACGTCGCTAGTTCCGGATTGTGCCGGATTCTCTCCCTGAACCGCTCGACCGCGGAGGGGACGTGCTCTACGAGTTTTCGATCGACCGCCATGACCGCCGCCATCGGGATCAAACCGACGAGCGAGCGAACTCGCAGAGTGGTCGCAGACCCATCGGGCAAACGCAAGACGTCGTAGAAGAATCCGTCTTCGTCGTCCCACATCGAACCCTCCGCGCCGTACGAGCCTCGCACGGCGAGGGCGATCCATAGGGCGTGCTCGGCAAATTTCAGGACCATATCGGTAAAGCCAGGCTCGAGTGCCGCGAGCTCGCACGCAATTTCGAACATGCTCAGCGCGTAGAAGAGCATCCACGCCGTGCCGTCCGCCTGCTCGAGCGTGCCACCGGTTGGAAGCGGCGAGCTCCGGTCGAAGACGCCGATATTGTCCAGCCCGAGAAAGCCGCCTTCGAATACGCTGTTCCCGTCTTGGTCTTTCCTATTGACCCACCACGTAAAGTTGAGGCATAGCTTTTCGAACGCTCGTACCAAGAACGTCGCGTCTCCTTTCCCGTTCTTAGCTTTCTCGATATCGTAGACGAGTTTCACCGCAAAGGCGTGCACGGGGGGATTGACGTCGCCGAAGTTCCATTCGTAGGCAGGGAGCTGGCCGTTCGGGTGAAGGTACAATTCGCGCAGGATCAGATCCAACTGCGATTTCGCGAAATCCGCATCGACCAACGCCAGTGGAATCGTGTGAAAGGCAAGGTCCCAGGCCGCATACCACGGATATTCCCACTTGTCGGGCATCGAGATAACGTCGTCGTTAATCATGTGGGACCACTCGTCGTTCCTAGAACGGCGCCGGTTCTTCTCTCTACTGCTGCCGTAGCCGCGCTCCCTTAGCCACTCGCCGACGTCGAAATTGTAGTATTGCTTGGACCATAGCATGCCGGCAAGAGACTGGCGCATCACGAGTGCCTCGTCGGCACTCAAGCCGCTGGTAAGCGGGGCGTAAAATGCGTCCGCCTCGGCGATACGGTCGCGGAAAATGCGATCCACGGCTTGGGCGGCCGCAGCGTTGCGAGCCGCTTTCTTTGCGGTCATCCGCAACCGGACGACTCTTTCCGATTTTCCTTCGACCGAGATCGCGTAGTGCGCCGCGGCTTTCGTTCCACCCTCGGCGTTCACCGCGCCGGCATCGCCGTGCACGATCGCGTTATCGATGCCGTCCTTGACGAACCGAGATTTGTTCGGCCTGCCGAAGAGGCGCTCGTCGTTCGTTTCATTTTCGGTAAAAAGGAAGGGCACGTCCTCGTCACAGACGAGCCGGAATTCACCCAATCTCTCGTGCCGCGCGACCACACCACCATCGCCATCTTCGGCGCGCGCGATCGAGGGCTTCGCGATTCCCGGTTTCCAACTCCACGTGTTGCGAAACCATAGCGTCGGCAGAACGTGCAACTCCGCAGCGTCTTCGCCGCGATTCGCAACGACGATCCGGATGACGACGTCTTCCGGTTCTGCTTTAGCGTATTCTACGAATATGTCGAAGTAGCGATCGTCGTCAAAAATGCCCGTGTCGATCAGCTCGAACTCGGGATCGCTTCGAGACCGGCTTCGATTGGTTGCGACGAGCTCGGCGTAGGGGTAGGCGGCCTGCGGGTACTTGTACAAGTATTTCATGTACGAGTGCGTCGGCGTCGAGTCGAGGTAGTAATAGTACTCCTTGACGTCCTCGCCGTGGTTGCCCTCGGAATTGGTAAGCCCGAAAAGCCGCTCCTTAAGGATCGGATCCCGGCCATTCCAGAACGCTACGGCAAAGCAAAGTTGCTGCTTGTCGTCCGAGAAGCCGGCGATACCGTCCTCGCCACGGCGGTAGGCACGCGAACGCGCGTGGTCGTGCGGGAAATAATCCCACGCACTGCCGTCCTCGCTGTAATCTTCGCGAACGGTCCCCCACTGCCGCTCGCTCAAGTAAGGACCCCACTTCTTCCAAGGCACGCCGTTCGACCGCGCCTGCGCGAGTCTGTCGGTTTCTCGTTTATCGAGAGAGGGAACCGCCTTCGCCATCGAGCCTCGCTCCACGAAGTCAAGCATAGTTTGTCGTGCCAATCCTGGGGCCGCAGTGGCAAGTTTTGGGAAGAAGGCGCGCTAGCCTCCCGAGGTTTTCACGCAGAAATGCGAAAGGACGGGCTTTCCAAGGAGGATCTTATACGATGTTCCTATCGCCAAGGGGCGTTATAGCGATATTAGCTGTCGCCGTTTGCTTTGCCGCGAGTTCGGCCTCAGCAAAAGCCACCGGCACGATCACGATCCATCATACGGACGGCACCCGGGACAGCTACAACGACGTCGACGTTCGAGTATTTTCCGGCTCGCTCTTTTTAACGTCGGAAGACGGGGATGGGACGATCGTGGTCGACCGCGCCGCGTGCTCGTACCAAGGGAAAATCATCGTCTGCCTGCCGACGTCGGCGGCTCTCGTGCAAAACGGCGCGAGTCGCGCGCTGAATCTCAAAAGCGGTACCATTTACTTGAACTATGACGACGCGCCACAACCGCTCTCGCGATCTTCGGCGAAGCTCCCACCGCACAGCATTTTGCTCGCATTGTCGACTAGAAACGGCACCGTCATTAGCGTTCGCGGGCGCATCGATCAGGTGATAAAGCAATGAGATATCTTACGATCTTTCTGACCCTCGTTTTGACGTTTCAAATGTGCGTTACGGCCGACGCGCAACGTGGCGGAGGACGCGGCGGCGGCGGCGGACGCGGCGGAGGCGGCGCGCGCGGTGGCGGAATGTCGCGCGGCGGCGGCGGCGGCGGAATGTCGCGCGGCGGCGGCGGCGGCGCACGCGGAGGCGGCGGAGGGTTCAATCTCGGCGGTTCGGACTTTTCGCGCGGCGGGGGCGGCGGCCGCCCCGGCATGGCACAGCGACCCAACCCGCTTCCCGGAACCGGAGGGCCCGGAGGTCCGGGCGGCGTCGGACGGCCAGGCGGCGTTGGTGGTGCCGGTGGCGTCGGCGGTGCCGGCGGAGCTGGACGTCCTGGTGGTCCGGGCGGCGCCGGTGGTCCCGGCGGCGCTGGACGTCCTGGTGGTCCGGGCGGCGTCGGTGGACCCGGCGGAGCCGGTGGAGCAGGACGCCCCGGAGGCGCAGGTGGCGCGAACCGCCCCAGCGGCGGAGGCGGCAACAACGTGATCAACGGCGGAGGCGGAAATACCATCATCAACAATCCGGTGTACGGCGGCGGCGGATATTACGGTTGGAACGGTGGGATGATGTGGGCTCCAGCGCCGTACTATTGGGGCGGCGGTTTCTGGGGGGCGATGGCGATCGGCGCAACGTCGGCGGCGGTTTACGGATCGATCGTCGAAGACGAGGTCACCTATAACTCCTATGAGGTGCAGCCCGACACTCCCGGCGCGAGCTTTTTGACGACGTATCAGTTGACGCAGACGCAGTGCGGGCCGGCGGGTCTCGTCGTCGTCTACGGACCTGAGAACAGCGTCGTATGCGCGAATCCGAACAGTAACGTCGGCGAGGGTTCGTACCGGCTCGACACCGTTACGCTGGATCTGATACCGCTGAACGGACCACCCAAACCGTCGGCGGCGGCACCGCCGCCGGTCTAAGGGTACCCCGACATCAAAAAAGAAACCGCGACGAGCGGTTTCTTTTTTGATGCAAACGTCCGAGTAAAGTGGTGGAGCTGTCGGGGTGCTGCCCCCCGAGTCCAAGAAGCCTAACCGGCGCGTTCTCCAGGCTCAGCTCTGATTTTTGCTTGTTCGAGCGGACGCCTCAAAGCGGGGCTTGCCGTTCGCCGCAGATCCTTGATCTCGCACGCGCGTCGGATCAGGTGCGCGTACCAGCCCGAGTTTTCGGCCGGAATGCGGAGCGGCTCGGGCCGACCCTCCGCGTCCGGTGACTAACCTAGATTAGGCAGCCAGTGCGTATTGATTGTTGGCAGATATTGCCGTTGCGATCGTTTAAGGAGTGCTCGCAACTCCGCCTGCTGACGCCGACCGCGGACCTTCCTGTCGAACCTATTTCAGCCCCTCGATCGTGCCAGCTACATAACTCCCTTGACGGGAGCAAGGGTTTCGGGGAGGGCGGATTTTTCCAGCTCGAGGAGTCAAGGCCCGACGTTTACTTTGGCAAACGCGAGCCTTGGCAACGACGAGCTGGGATAAATCTGGGCTCCCTAAGCTGCGGACGCTTCGGAGCGCGACGTCTGATGCATAATCGTCGAAACGATCGTCATGATAATCGCGCCGTAGAGATTTGCCAGCCACGGGTTGATCTCGCCGGTCGTATGAAGACCGGGCGTGATCCAGACGGTGAGGGCAAAGAGTATGTAGTTGACCACGAACGAGAACAATCCGAGCGTCACCACCGTCAAAGGAAGCGTGATGAGACGCAGGATTGGCCCGATCACGGCGTTGACGAGTCCGAAGATGATGGCGGCGATTACTGCCGTCCAAATGCCCGCGTCGTGATTGAAGCCCGGAACGTACTTGGCAATGAGGTACAACGCAATCGCGTTGACGATGAACCGAAAGAGTAAATGCAACGGTTCTCCCCTTTCTTCTCGCGAATTCCAAGAAGCAGTGGAATTGCCGAAACCCTTCGTCCCTCAGGAGTCGAGCGCCTGTTTTACCTTCGCTGCCAAGCTCGCCGTCATGCCTTTGACGGCGGCGATCTCGCCTAGGCTCGCCCGTCTTATCCCAGCGGCCGAACCGAACGCCGTCAGCAGCCGCCTCTTGCGCACCGGCCCGATGCCTTCGAGCGCGTCGAGCGCCGACTGCGTCATCGATTTCGCACGCCGCTGCCGATGGTAGGTGACGGCGAATCGGTGAGCCTCGTCCCGAATGCGCTGCACCAAGTGTAGCCCCGGTGAATTGGGGGGTAGCACGATCGGATCGGCTTGACCCGGCAGGTACAGCCATTCGTGCTCTTTTGCCAAGCCGGCGACCGATAAGCCCGTCATGTCCAGCTCTTCCATCACCTCGACGACGGCGCTCAACTGCCCCTTGCCCCCGTCGATGAGCAGCAGATCCGGCTTCTTACTGAACTTCTCTTTGCGCGCCAGCTCCCGCTCGAGCGGCGGATCTTCGTCGGTGATACGCCGCAAGTATCGCAATCGCCGCCGCAACGTTTCCTGCATCATCGCAAAATCGTTCGGCCCACGATCGTACTGAATCTTGAACTTTCGGTACTCGCTCTTCTTCGCTCGCCCTTCGACGAACACGATCATCGACGATACTGGATTCGTGCCTCCGATATTCGACACGTCGTAACATTCGATGCGATGCGGCAACTCGGGCAGCTCCAGGGCGTCGGCGAGTTCGGCCAGGGCGCGCGCGTGCGCGGTCTCCTGCACCTCTTGATGCGCCAAAAAGGCCTTGAGATTCTGCTCGGCGTTTTCGCGCACCAGGCGCATGTACTCGGCTCGCGCTCCCCGCAGCGGTTGCAGGATCCGAACTCGCTGCCCCTTGATCGACGATAACCACGTCTGGATCGTCGAGCGCTCGTCCGGCAGCTGCTCCGTCAGCACTTCTTTCGGGACCGCACTCGCGTTGGCGGGAGTCGTGCGCGCACGCGCCTTCAGAGGCACGGGAGCTTGATTGTCGCGGGCGATGCGCGCAAGCGAAATGCCGTTACCTTCGGGCGCGCCTGCAGTGCGTGCGGTATAAAACTGCTTCAGGAACTCGCTCATCAAGGTCGAGTCGGACTGATCGTGAACGCCGTCGAGAATGAAGTGTTCCTGACCGATCAACTTGCCGCCGCGCACCAGGAAGACTTGCATGCATGCCTGCCCGCGAGCCCGCGCAATCGCCACGAGATCCATGTCGAGGCGCGACTTCCATACGACTTTCTGACCTTCGGTGACCCGCCGCACGTGTACGATGCGGTCGCGAAGCCGCGCGGCTGCCTCAAAGTTGAAATGCTCGGCCGCTTCGGTCATCTCGCTCTGCAGACGCGCCAGCAGCGAGTCTTGCTTCCCTTCCAGGAACAGCACAACCTCGCCGATCATGCCGTCGTAGTCGGTTTCGGACTGATAGCCGACGCACGGCGCGAGGCAGCGCTTGATATGGTATTGCAGGCAGGGTCGCTTGCGCCGCCCGTCGATCGGTTCGCGACAGGTGCGCAGCGGAAAGACGAGACGCACCAAGTCGATCAGCTCGCGCAAGCCGTGCGCGTTGGTATACGGGCCGAAATAGCGCGCCCCGTCGTCTTTGACCATTCGAGTGAAGACGACGCGCGGATAGCGCTCGTTGGTCACCTTCAGGTACGGGTAGCGTTTGTCGTCGCGAAGCCTGACGTTGAACGGCGGTTGATGCCGCTTGATCAGATTGGCCTCGAGGATTAAGGCCTCGACTTCGTTGGTGACGACGATGGTCCGCACGTCGGCGACCCGATCCACCATCGCGACGGTGCGTATGTGGTGCGCGGCGCTTTCCTGGAAGTACGACCGCACGCGATTGCGGAGCGAAACGGCTTTCCCGATATAGAGAATGTCGCCCTCGCGGCCGATCATGAGATAGACGCCGGGCGCATCCGGTATCTGCGACAAGGTTTGTTCGCGGGTGATCATCGGCTTCTCTTGGCGGCTATTCCCCCTCCACGGACGCAACCCGACTTTTACGTGAACGGACGCGCACGACCAGTATAGCGGCCACGATTGCCACGACCGCAACGATCGCCAGCACGACGCCCCCACGATGAAGTAGCGGCAAAACCGTATCGAGATGATCGCCTAACGCAAAGCCGAGCCCGATCATCGCGCCGCAAAAGATCAACGATCCGAGAAACGTCCACACGTAGAAATGCGCCAAATTCATCTCGGCGATGCCTGCGGGAAAGCCGGCAATGCCGCGAATCACCGGCAAAAAGCGGCAAATGAAGATGGCGAACGTTCCGTAGCGCTCGAAAAATCCGTGGATGCGTCCGAGATGTTCGTGATGCAACCCGACGTATTTCCCGAAACGCTCGATGACCGGAACGCCGCCGTATCGGCCGACCGCATACGCAATCGATTCGCCGGCCAGTTCGCCCGCAACGGCGACGGCGACGGTCAGCCACAGCATGCTCAGGTGGCCGGTGGCCGTCAAGGCGCCGGCGACCGGCAGCACGATTTCGCTGCCGACGGGGGCTCCGACGTTGCCCGCCGTCAGCGCCAGGAACAAACCGAAATACCCGTAGTGGTCGACCAAGCCGACCACGAAATGTTGGAGGCTCTCCATGCAGTCTGGTTTACTCCGCGGCCGAAGGCGTGTTTCGCGGTGCCGCCCGCCGCAGGATCTCTGCAGCTAGGCTACCACCCTCGTCGCGAAGCGCTTCAAAGAGATCGATCGGCGCGATCTCGCGGTCGCCTACCCGGCGCTCGGCCAGCGCGACGATCGTGCGCACGCGCGGCGTCACCAGGATGCCCTCCCAAAGGCGCTCTTCACCGGTCCCCAGCGCGCGCCGAACCTCGGCATGCACTTCGCGAACGTCGATGCCGCTCGCGTCGAGGCCTTTCAGAATCGCGAGATCTCGCTCCTCGAGCAACGCAACCAGCAGGTGCTCTGCACCGACGTAGTAATGGCTGTGATTGCGGCACTCTTGTTCGGCGACGCGCAGCACTCGCCGTGAGGCAGGGCTAAACTTTGAAAACAAGCCTGCTACCGGCTTCGTGGAAGCGCTGATCCGCTCCAGCTCTTCGTCACGTCAGGCCTCATCTACCATAAGTAAACCTCGGCCTTCGGTTCCTCAATCTGGAACAAATCAGCGCTTCCTTGGGTTGGGAAGACTCGGGGAAAATTTCGGGGCGACTGGATTTGAACCAGCGACCTCTACGTCCCGAACGTAGCGCTCTACCAAGCTGAGCCACGCCCCGATAAAAACTCCCGCTTCGCAAGCCCACCCCCGCCTCCTGCCCTTTGCGGCGGCGGAGGTAGCTCCCCAGGGGAAAGGTCGAATCCCTGGGAAAGGGCTTGGACGTTCATGAGATACCTCATCGTTGGGTGCGGCCGCGTCGGCTCTGCACTAGCGAAATACCTCGACGCCGACGGTCACGAAGTCATCGTCGTCGACGAAAACGCAACCGCATTCAAACGCCTCGGTCAGAAGTTCAAGGGACACGTGGTCGTCGGCACGGGCATCGATTTCGACGTGCTCAAGCGAGCGGGTGCGGCCACCGCCGACGGGTTCATCGCGGTCACCAACGGCGACAATCGCAACATCATGGCGGCGCTCATCGCGCAGCGCATGTTCAAAATTAAACGCGTCGTCGCGCGCATCTACGATCCGCCGCGAGGGCAGATGTACCGCGAGCTCGGCGTGGAGACGGTCTGTCCGACGACCGTCGGTGCAAAACTGATCCGCGACGTCCTCATGGAAGCCCCGTGGAGCTCGCTGCAATCGTTCGATTTCGGCAAACTCACGTCGATTTCGGCGATCGTCACGCAGAACGACGCCGGCAAGACAGTCGGCGAGATCGAGAACTCCGGGCGCATTCGCATCGCGGCGGTTCGGCGCGCCTCCGGCGGCGTCATGATCGCGTCGAGCGACATGTTGCTGGAGGATGGCGATGAAGTCAATGCGGTCGTCGCTCCGGAAGCCATTAGCGAGTTCGCACAACGTTTCGGCAGCGCGACTCCGACCGCGCGAATGACGGCGTAGACCCCCGATGTTTATTCTGATCGTCGGCGGCGGCAAAGTCGGGTCGTACTTGACACGCGCGCTCGTTAATCAGGGCCACGAAGTGGTCGTCGTCGAGAAGGACGAACGCAAGGCTAAAACCCTGGAACGGCTGATCGATCGGCAAGTGACGCTGGTCGGTGACGGCTGCGATCCGGCGGTACTGGATTCGGCCGGAATCGCCCGAGCCGAGGTCGTCGTCGCGGATACCGGTGACGACGAAGACAATCTCGTTGTAGTCCTGCTTACGAAAAAGAAATCCAAGGCACGCTGCATCGCCCGCGTCAACAATCCGGCCAACAAGCTCGTGTTCGACTCGCTGGATCTCGACGATCCGGTTACCGTCATCTCGTCGACCGAACTCATTCTCGACGTGCTCAACGAGCGCGTCAACGCCTCAAAATACCGTTCCATGCTCGAAACGATGCATCTGTTCGGCAAAGGCGATATGCAGTTGGTGAAGGTCGCAATACCGGAGCAGTCGCCGGTTTCCGGCAAGAGCCTCGCCGAACTGAATTTACCCCACAACTCGGTCGTGGTAGCAGTAGACCGCCCCGATCGCGACCTCGAGATCCCCACCGGCGAAACGACGCTGCAAGCAGGCGATTCGATGATCGTCATCGTGAAGAACGGCGCGGCCGAGCGGATCCGCGCCATGCTCGGCGGCTCCTAAGTCCTTCCGCTAGATATATCCTTTCCGCAACGCGACCACGGCGGCTTGCGTGCGGTCCGAAGCCGATAGCTTGGCCAAAATATCGCGGATGTGACCTTTGACGGTACCGAGTCCGATGAAAAGACGTTCGGCAATTTCGCCGTTGGCGCAGCCGTCGGCGATCAAACGTAAAACGTCGGTTTCACGCGACGTGAGCGGCGACGTGCTGGGACCGTCTTTCGCCGGACCGGAAAATCGCCCCAAAACGACGTGCGCGATTTGAGGATCGAAAAATGCGCCCCCCTCGGCGGCGATTCTGACGGCATCGACGATGCGCTCGGGCTCGGAGCTTTTCAGGCAATAGGCGTCGGCGCCGGCTGCCAGCGCGGCGAGGACTTCCTCCTGCAAATCGATCATCGTGACGATGACGATTCTGACCGCCGGCGCTTCAACCCGAACGCGCTGGGTTAGCGCAATCCCATCGAGACCCGAAAGGCCGATATCGATGACGGCGACGTCGGGTCGTTCGCGAACGATGGTTTCCAGGCCCGAAAGCCCGTCGGCAGCCTCACCGACGACGTCGCAGGACGATTCGAGCGACGTGCGTAGTCCGGCACGGGTCAGCGCGTGATCCTCGACGATAACGACGCGCGGGCGTGGCATGCTACTCCAGACTGCTGGGCAGCGTCAGTGTAAAGACGCTCCCGGCCGGTTCGCGCGGGGCGTACGCAACGCTGCCGCCAAGTTTTTCGGCGATCCTTCGGACGATGTACAATCCGAGACCGGTACCGCTTCCCGACCGAGCGCGGCCGAATCGCTGGAACAACGCCGCCGACCGTTCGGCTGGGACGCCGTACCCATCGTCTTCGACGGAGATTTCCACGTTGCCGCCCGAGCGACGCCCTCGCACGACAATGGTTCCGCGTTGCGGCGTCGCCGCAATGGCATTCGCGATCAGGTTCAGAACGGCGCGGCGCAGCTCGTTCGGATCCCCGGAGACTGTGAGCGGACCGCCTTCGATTTCGCTGCGCAACGTGATCCCGTTAGCCTCGGCAACGGGCTGCATTTCTTCGACGGCGCGCGCGATCAGCCGATCGCAGGCGATTAGCTCGCGCACGTTCGATTCTTCACCGGCTTCGTACCGCGCCACCAGCAAGAGCGTTTCCACGATCCGGCGCTCCTCTTCGTTCGCGGCCAAGGTCGAGCGCAGAATGGTCGCGTAGCGCGGCGGCAGCCCTCCGTATGCGCCGTCGAGCGCCTGTTTCATGGTAACCTCGGCTGCTGCCAACGGCGTGCGCAGGTCGTGCGCGAGCGCGTACACGATGTCGCGAATGACGTCGGCGCGGTGCGCGAGCTGGTCCTTCTGCTGGGCAATCTCCTCGTTTCGCTCGCCAAGCTGCGTAAAGAGCCGCGCTTGTTCTAGCGCGATGCCGGCCTGTTCGGCGAAAGCCTGCATCGCGGTTAACGCGTCGCCGGCAAAATCGCTCCCCTCAGCGCACAACTCGACGAGCACGTAGTCGGCCCGCGACGCGGCCGGGCGAATCGCGGTAACCAGTGCTTCGCGGGCGCCTAGCGCATCGAGCGTTAGGCGTCCGAGCGCATCGTCGCCGGTGAGATGAACGATGCCGGGATTCTCTCGCGCGCGCGCCGCGAGCGATGCCAGTTCCGTGGAGAGGGCGCCTCGTTGGATCGACGTGTCGGACTCCCCGCGCTTCTGCTCCATGGTGAGCGGGAGCTCGAAGGCCGAGTCGCGGACGATCAGCAGCGCTGACGAGGATCCGAGTAACGACACCGACTCGCGCAGAATCGCGCGCTGCACCAGGTCGACGTTGAGCGTTTCTCGGACGCGGCGAGTGGCTTCGCGCAACGCTTTTTCGATCTGAACCTGCCGCATGCGCCCGACCGAGGCTCCGGCTTCACGCGCGTACTCCTGCGTCCTGACGCTCAAGTAGCCGACCAAAACGAACGAAGCGGCCGTCAGCAACCGGTCGCCGACGGCGATGCCGTCCCAACGATACCCGGCTTGCACGCCGTTGACGTAACCGGCGACGAGGTTTGCAATCTCCGCAGCGACGACCAGTTGCGTCGTCAGTCGGCTCTGCAGCGCGAGACTGCTCAACGCGATGGGACCATTGAGCAGGATCGCGGCCACAAACAACTGGGGCGTGAAGAGGTCGACGATCCACGCGGCGACGAGCAACGCGTAACAAAGGAAGGCCATTCCGTGCGCCCTTCTCTGCTTCGGAGGGGCTGCCTTGCCGCCCGCGCGAAGGCGCCCAGGCGATGAACCGTATCACCAAGGCCGAAGAGCTGCTCCGCGAGCTCGGCGGCCGCGCGCGCCTCGTCGTCTACGTCGCGAGCGCGCCCGGGTCCGGAAAGACCCGCCGTTTGCTCGAAGACGGACGGCGCCTCTTCGCCGCCGGCAAACGGGTAGCCATCGGCTGGATCGAAACGAAGGGAAGACCCGATCTCGAGCGCGTTGCCGGCAGCTTGCCGCGCATCCCGCCGCGCCAGGTGAAAATCGGCGACGCTTTTTTCGAGGAGTTCGACTACGAAGCGGCATTACGCGAGAAACCCGACGTTCTGCTGCTCGACGAACTCGCACATGAAAATGTCGGCGGCGCGGTTCACGCCAAGCGTTGGCAAGACGCGCTGGCGTTGCGCGCGCGCGGCATCGGCGTTATCGGCGCCTTCAACATCGCCCACCTCGAAACGGTAGCGCCGACCGCCGAGGCGCTGGTCGGATACCCGGTTCGCGAAATTATTCCCCTATCGTTCTTGCAGAATGCCGACGAGGTGATCGCCATCGACGTGTCGCCACGCTTGTTGCGAAGCCGCGTCCAAGCCGGCAAGATCGTCAACGAGCAGGACATCGACCGCGCGCTCAACGGCGTATTCAAGGAGCAAACGCTGTACATGCTGCGAGAGCTCCTGCTCCGCACGGTCGACAATCTGACCCTCCCGGTGGTGAAAGCCGGTCGCAGTTCGATGGCGGCGGCGTTCGTCGACCCGAAGCTCGATCCGTCGCCGTTTCTCAAACGAACCGCGGCGGTCGCGAAGGCGCTCGATCTCGCGCTCGAGGTCGCCCCGGCCCCCGGCGTAGAGCGAACTTCCCTCGAACCGATCGCACGCGAACTCGGAGCCGAGATCCTGCACGAATCGGTCGACCCGACGACGATGGATCAGGAGGCGTTGCGGGCGGCCCTGGTCGCTCTTCCCAACGGCAAGACGGCCGCGAAGCTTGCAAACGTCCCGCTGCCGTACGATCTCTTTATTGTTGGCGCGGGGCAAACGTATCTCGGCGAGAACCCCGCGCGCTCGCCGTACTCTCAGACGACCGGCGACCGTTTACGCGTCGGATACGGAAGGCTCACGGTCTATCTCGGCGCGGCAGCCGGGGCCGGCAAAACCTACGCAATGCTGGATCGCGCGCATCAATTGCAAGCCGAGGGCGTCGACGTGCTTGGCGGCTTTGTAGAAACGCACGGGCGCAAGGAAACCGCCGAACTCCTCGACGGCTTGAACGTCCTTCCACCGAAGATCATCGCCGCCAACGGCATTACGTACAAGGAGTTCGACCGCGATGCGCTGATCGCGCGTCACCCGCAGGTAGCGCTGATCGACGAGCTCGCGCATACGAACGCACCGGGCTCGATCGCTCCCAAACGCTTCTACGACGTGCTGGCCGTTCTGCGTGCCGGCATCGACGTCATCACGACGCTCAACATCCAGCACCTCGAAGGACTCGGCGACACCGTGCGACGTCTTACGGGAACCGTGGTGCGCGAAACGCTCCCCGACGGCATCCTCTCGCTGGCGGACGAAGTGATCCTCATCGACGTCACGCCGGACACGTTACGCCAACGGCTGCGCGAAGGGAAGATCTACCCGCCGGAACGCATCGACGCGGCCCTCAGCAACTTTTTTCGAAGCGAGAACCTCTTTGCGCTGCGCGAGCTGGCGTTGCGCGAAGCTCTTCGCGCGCGCTACCGGGAAAGAATCCCGTCTCCGTTCGAACGCCTTTTGTTGACGGTCGACTCTCGCGCGGTGGATATGCTGACGATGTCACGCGCCGGTCGCATTGCGGCACGCCTGGCGATCGAATTCGCGATCGCGCACGTTACCAGCCCGAAGGAACGCGTGGATTCAAGAGCGGTGGAAGCGATGCGGTCCGAGGCGCGTAAGACGAACGTCGAATTCATCGAGGAGACAGCCGACGACGTACCCGGGCGCTTGCTCGAAATCGCGCGCGCGAAACCCGAGACCACGCTCGTAGTTTCCGGAACGACGCGCCATCCGCGATGGCTGCAGAAGCCCTCTTTTGCGCGCCAACTTCTCGATGCCGGCGCTCGGGAGCTGCTCGTTCTCACTCCGCCCGAGACGCGGACCGAACTTCTAGCGGAGAATTGAGGGCCGGAGGTCCGCTAATCCGGGTGGATTCGATCCAGAGCGAGATTGAGCTCGAGCACGTTGACATGCGGCTCGCCGAGAAAGCCGAACTGCCGCCCCTGCAGGTGCATGGCGACCAGTGCGCGGACGGAATCGATCGTCACGTGACGCGCTTTTGCCACGCGCGGTGCCTCCCAATACGCTGCGTCTGGGGTGATGTCGGGGTCGATGCCGCTCGCGCTCGACGTGACGAGATCCATCGGCGGCGGTCCGCTTGCGTCGGGATTGTCTTTTTCGAGCTGGGCGATCGTGGCTTTGGTTGCCTTAATTAATTTCGCCGATGTCGGGCCGAGGTTCGTTCCGCCGGTGGACGTCGGATCGTACCCTTTACCAGCAGCCGAAGGACGTCCCTGAAAGTACTGGGGCTTGGTCCACATCTGCCCGACGATCCACGAGCCGACGACCTTGCCGTTCACGGTGACGAGCGAGCCATTCGCCTGTTTTGGAAACAGCACTTGCGCGGCGCCGGTCATGGCGAGCGGATAGATCAGGCCCAACAAGACGACGCTGACGATCGTCAGCCGAAGAGCGGTACCCATATGTCGTAGCATAAAATTCCGGTCCGGTCCTAAGTAAGATGCAAGGCGCCAAGGATCATGTCGATCAGCTTGATGCCGATGAAGGGAACGACGATTCCGCCGACTCCGTAGAGCATGACGTTCTGGAAGAGGACGGCGTTGGCACCCTTCGGGGTATACTTTACGCCCCGCAGGGCCAGCGGAACGAGCGCGATGATGATCAGCGCGTTGAAAATGACTGCGGAGAGAATCGCGCTATGCGGCGTGTTCAGCCGCATGACGTTGAGCAGTTCCATCGGTTTGTACGCGATCGCAAACATCGCCGGCAGAATCGCGAAGTACTTTGCCACATCGTTGGCGATCGAAAACGTCGTCAGAGCCCCGCGCGTCATGAGCAGCTGCTTGCCGATCTCCACGACCTCGAT
Organism: Vulcanimicrobiota bacterium; assembly: GCA_963786105.1. Lineage (GTDB taxonomy): Bacteria > Vulcanimicrobiota > Vulcanimicrobiia > Vulcanimicrobiales > Vulcanimicrobiaceae > Tumulicola. The sequence goes on along the minus strand of CAWAXX010000023.1, from coordinate 138,512 downwards.
GAGTTTGGTCGGATCCGAGTCGAGGTCGACCATATTTCCGGCTTCTTTGGCCGCCTGCGTTCCGGAGTTCATGGCAACGCCGACATCGGCTTGTGCCAAAGCGGGCGCATCGTTCGTGCCGTCGCCCGTCATCGCGACCAGCCGACCCGACACCTGCTCGCGTTTGATCAGATCCATCTTGGTTTCGGGCGTTGCCTCCGCCAGAAAATCGTCCACCCCTGCTTCCTTGGCGATGGTGGCAGCGGTGAGCGGATTGTCGCCGGTGATCATGACGGTCCGAATGCCCATGGCGCGCATGCGGTCGAAGCGCTCGCGCATATTGGGCTTGAGAATGTCTTTGAGATAAATCACGCCGAGCACGACGGTGTTGCGCGCGAGCAGGAGCGGCGTGCCGCCGCTGCGGGCGATGCGCTCGATGTGCGGCAAGAGTTCGGCGGTCGGAGTTCCGCCTTGCTCGCGAACCCATGCGAGGACCGAGTCCGGAGCGCCCTTACGAATCTTCGAGCCGTCGGCCATGTCGAGTCCGCTCATGCGCGTGTACGCACTAAAAGGAACGAACGTCGCGCCCTCCGGCTCGCCGTCGCGCGACCCTTTCTCTTGCGCGAGGGCGACGATGGAACGCCCTTCCGGCGTTTCGTCGGCCAACGACGACAGATACGCAATGCGCGCCATATCCTTGGGGTCGATGCTTTCGGCGCAGATCATTTCTACGGCTTGACGGTTGCCGAGGGTAATCGTGCCCGTTTTGTCGAGCAGAAGCGTATCGACGTCCCCGGCCGCTTCGACCGCTCGCCCGCTCATCGCCAGCACGTTGCGCTGCATCACGCGGTCCATACCGGCGATCCCGATGGCCGAAAGCAACCCGCCGATCGTCGTCGGAATGAGGCAGACGAGCAGCGCGATGAGCACCGTAACGCTCTGCGCTTTGCCCGCGTACAGCGAGAATGGTGCCAGCGTCGCAACGGCGATCACAAAGATGATCGTCAGCCCGGCCAGCAGAATCGAAAGCGCGATTTCGTTGGGTGTTTTTTGACGTTGCGCGCCTTCGACCAGCGCGATCATCCGGTCGAGAAAACTCTCACCCGGATTTGCCGTCACGCGAACCACGATACGGTCGGAAAGCACGCGCGTACCACCGGTGACGGCGCTTCGGTCGCCGCCCGATTCACGAATGACCGAAGCCGACTCACCGGTAATGGCCGACTCGTCGACGGTCGCCGCGCCTTCCAGCACCTCGCCGTCAGCCGCCACGATCTCGCCGGCCACGACCGCGAAACGGTCGCCCTTGCGCAAGCTCGTACTTGGAACGACTTCTTCAATCCCCGAATCGAGCACTCGCCGCGCCGTCGTGTCCGATTTCGTCCGCCGCAAGAAATCGGCTTGCGCCTTGCCCCGGCCTTCGGCGACGGCCTCGGCAAAGTTTGCAAACAGCACCGTAAACCATAGCCAGGCGGCGATGGCAAAATCAAACCCGGTCGTTGCGGCGTGACCGATGAAATCCCGGATGAAGAAATACGAAGTAACGAGTGCGCCGACTTCCACGACGAACATCACCGGGTTTCGCACCTGCCACCGCGGGTCGAGCTTTTTGAACGAGTCGCCGATCGCCCGCACCACGATCGCGCGGTCGAAGAGCGAGCGGGCCTTGGGACGGCGCTCCAAACGGCGAGCAGACAGCATACTAGAAAGTTCTTCCTTGAAGCACGAAGAGATGTTCGACGATCGGGCCGAGCGCGTCGGCCGGCAGGAACGTGAGCGCCCCGACGATGACGATGACGCCGATGAGTAGCGCGACGAAGATCGGCGAGTGGGTCGTGAACGTGCCGACGCCTTCGGGCACGGCCTTCTTACCGGCGAGCGCTCCCGCCAGGGCCAGTGCCGGAATGGCGACCGTAAATCGTCCGAATACCATATTCACCCCGGTCATCAAATTGTAGAACAGATTTGGGCCCAGGCCGGCAAAGGCCGAGCCGTTGTTCGCATTGGTCGATGTGAATGCGTAGAGAATTTCCGAGAAACCGTGCGGGCCCGCGTTGTTCAGCGTCGCGATGCCGACCGGGACGATGGCCGCAATGGCCGTAGGCACCAGGCAGAGCACCGGCGTGACCAAGACCGCGAGGATCGCGAACTGCACCTCGCGGCGTTCGATCTTCTTCCCGAGATACTCCGGGGTGCGCCCGACCATCAAGCCGGCGATGAACACCGTCAACACGACGAAGACGATCATGCCGTACAGACCGCTGCCCACGCCGCCGTAAATAATTTCACCGAGTTGCATGTTGACCAGCGGCACGAGGCCGCCGAGCGGCATGAATGAGTCGTGCATCGCGTTGACGGCGCCGCACGACGTGTCGGTTGTAACCGTTGCAAAAAGCGCCGACGCCGGCACACCGAACCGGCACTCTTTCCCCTCCAGGTTTCCGCCGGCGACACCAAGATGGTGGACGATCGGGTTGCCCGCCGCTTCGGCCCAATACGCCGTGGCAAATCCAACGAAAAAGACGATCGCCATTGCCGAAAAGATCGCCCACCCTTGGCGCGTGTCTTTTACCATCTTGCCGTACATGTACGTCAGTCCGGCGCCCAAGCAAAAAATGAGCACGAGCTCGACCAGATTGGTCAACGGATTCGGATTTTCGTTCGGCGACGCGGAGTTCGCGTTCACGAACCCACCGCCGTTGGTTCCGAGCTCCTTGATGACCTCTTGCGAAGCCATCGGACCGCCCGTGATCGATTGGGCGAAGCCCTCGATCGATTTGGCGTCTTGGTACGCGTGGAAATTCTGCGGGACGCCCTGCGAGACCAAAAAGAGGCCGACGACGATCGAGATCGGCAAAAGGATATAAAGCGAGCAACGCGTCAGGTCGACCCAGAAATTGCCCAACGTCTTGATGTTAGTCCGCACCAGGCCGCGCACGATCGCCACGGCGATCGCGATGCCCACGGCCGCCGACACGAAGTTGTGCCATGCCAACCCGGCCATCTGCGATAGATAGCTCATGGTGCTCTCGCCGGAGTAGAACTGCCAGTTCGTGTTCGTGAGAAAGCTGATAGCCGTATTCCAGGCGAGGTCCGGCGCCATATTGTCGAGGTGCGCAGGATTGAACGGCAGCCACTTCTGCGTGCGCAGGAGCACGTACAGATAGACCAGTCCGATCGCCGAGAACGCGAGCATCGAGAGTGCGTAGGCGTACCACGGCATCTCCTCGTCCTCGCGCACGCCGCTCAGCCGGTAGACGAGCGACTCGATCGGCCGCAGTACCGGCGAAAGCCACGTCCGCTGCCCCTCGAAAACGCGCACCATGTAGAGACCGATCGGCTTGGTCAGCGCCAAGACGATCAGAAAGAACACGATGGCTTGCAGCCAGCCGATAGCGGTCATAGTGGATTCCTGCTCTTAGAACTTCTCGGGACGCAGCATCGCAAATACGAGATACGCGAGGCCGGCGATGGTAAGTACGAGTCCCAGCACGTCGTCGAATGGCACGTGCCTACACCTTCTCGCATCCGAGTACGTATAAATCGAGAACGATGAAACAGACAACCGAAAGGACGATGACTCCGATCTCAATCATGACGTTCTCAGGATACGTCGCCCGCCCTCGCTCGTGCCATCCGCCGAACGGATGATCCGAATGGATGATTGACAGGAAGCTAAGCTGAGGTAGGATATCCACGCCAAGCCGTCTTTTTTGGAGCCGAACCATGATCGCCGCCGGACACGTCCTCGCACTAGCCTTTTTTCTTGGAACGCCGGCACTGATGGCCGTCTCGGCCAACGCGCAGCCCATGCCGGCCACTCCGGCACCGTCGCCCGCTCCGACGGCCACCCCGTCTGCACCGAGCGATCCGTGCGGATCGATTCTCTCCATCATCAATCGGCCAACCTTCGGTACCGGCGTTTGCACGGTGCGCTCCGGCCACTTCGCTATTGAGAATGGTTACACGAACACGGTTACGACGGGCTCCGGCGGAGGCAATACGTCCGCCTATCCTCAGTCGCTGATTCGAGTCGGAACCTACGACAACCACCTCGATTTCGAGGTCGGTCCGATTACCGAAAATCGCTCGTCCGTCGGCGGGGTTGCCGTAGGCGGAATGAGCGATTTGAGCATCGGCGCAAAGTACGAGCTCGGCTACACGTCGAAGGCCGACTGGGGAGTCAACGCGGTCGTGACGATTCCGACGGGTGCCACCGCATTTAGCGCGGGCAACGCCCAATATACTGGAAACTTCAACTGGGCCTATACGATCAACTCCGAGTTTGCGTTGTCGGGCACCCTCGGCTTCAACGCGTTCAGCGCATTTAACAGCGGCGGCGTTCCGCAGTCATACTTTGCGTTCACGCCGACGCTCGAGCTGAGCGCCGCCCTGCCCGGCGGTCCGTCGCAAATCAGTGCCGAGTACGCCTACTTCTCACAGGCCGGGCCGAACCTAGGTTCCAAGAGTTTCTTCGATTTCGTATATCAGCGCGATTTCGGCCCGCACGTACAGTTCGACGTGGAATACGGCTTTTCGCCGACGGTGATAAACGGTCAACAGCAACACTACGTCGGCGCCGGCCTGTCGTTCATGAACTGATCGAAGGAGTCTCGTCGCGATGGCCTGGCTTAACGCGTCGATCCTTCTCGCGGTGGTGTTGCTGCTCGCGCACCCGCTCGCCAGGCACATGCAAGCAGTCTTTGAGGGGCGTCAAACCTGGTTGAGCCCGGCTCTCCAGCCTTTGGAGCGCGTCATCTACCGCTTGTGCGGAATCGATCCCGACGTTGAAATGGCTTGGAGCGAATACGCCTTGAGCGCGATCGCCCTCTCTATGGCCGGCACAGCCGTGCTCTACGTCATTCTACGCACGCAGGCGTGGCTGCCGCTCAATCCGCAGCACTTTCCCAACATATCGCCCGACCTCGCGTGGAACGCCGCCGTCAGCTTCGCAACCACCACGGACTGGCAATTTTTCGCCGGAGAGAACGCTCACAGCTACCTGGCTCAAATGGCAGGAATGGCTTGGCAAAATTTCGTCGCCGGTGCCATCGGACTTGCGGTCGGCGTAGCCGTCATTCGGGGCTTCGCACGAAGCTCGCGCAAAACGCTGGGGAACTTCTGGGTCGACGTCGTGCGCGGCCTCCTGTACGTGCTTCTTCCGCTGTGCGTCGTGTCCGCGTTCGCGTTCGCGTCGCAAGGAATCCCACAGAACTTCTCGCGGTACGTAGCGGCCACCAATGCCGAACGTTTCGTTGCGAGCATCACGGGCGGTCCGATGGCTTCGCAGGAGGCTCCGAAACTCTTGGGCGGTAACGGGGGTGGATTCGTCAACGCGAACTCGTCGTCTCCCAACGAAAACCCGACGGGCATTTCCAACTTCCTCGAACTGCTCGCGATTTGGATTATCCCCGCCGCTTTTCCGCCGCTCTTCGGGCGCATGGTGGGTAAACCGCGCGCCGGAACCGTCCTGCTGTGCGTTATGATCGTTCTTGTGGCGGCATCGTTCGCGGGCGCGCAGCTTGCCGAACAGGCCGGCAACCCGCTGGTTCACGCGCTTGGCGTCGGCGGCGGTAACTTCGAGGGCAAAGAAGCGCGATTCGGCATCGAGAATGCCGGACTATCGCTGGCCGTTGCCACCGACTCCGGTACGGGCTCTTCGAACTTCACCTTCGATTCGTTGACGCCGATCGCGAGATTGCTGGCCATGCTCAATCTTCAGTTCTCCGAGATCGTGTTCGGCGGCGTCGGCAGCGGGTTGTACGGCATGCTCGTGTTCGCCGTACTTACGGTCTTCATTTGCGGGCTGCTGGTCGGCCGCACGCCGGAGTATCTCGGAAAGAAGATCGAACGCCGCAAGATACAGTTCGCGATGCTCGCCGTGCTCATGTTTACGGTCCTCGTCCTCATTCCGGTTGCAATCGCCGCCGTTCTTCCCGCCGGTCTCTCCACGCTCGGCAACGCCGGGCCGCATGGATTCTCGGAGATCCTGTATGCGTTCTCCTCGACCGCAACGCAAAACGGCTCCGCATTCGCGGGCCTCGGACCGAACCTCTTTTACGAGATTACGACCGGAATCGTGATGCTCGGCGGGCGCTTCCTGGTGATGGTTCCCACGCTCGCGCTCGCCGCAGCGCTCGCGCGACGCCCGACGAATACCAAGCCGGCGGGAACGTTCCGCACCGACAACCTGCTCTTTGGGGTATTGCTGATCGCGGTGATCCTGCTCGTCGGAGCGCTCACGTTTTTGCCGGCCGACGGTCTCGGTCCGATCGCCGAACAAGTGCTACTGCATCAAGGACGGACGTTCTGACGCGCGCCCCGCTCGGCGCACGACGCGCGCAACGGTAAGACTGCTCGCGGCGAGCGTCGCCAGCGCGACGGCGAACGTTGCATCGATGATGGCCTGACGATACGGAACGCTTGATGGAAGCGCCAGCGCCAGCGCCAGCGAAAGGGCGCCGCGCATTCCGGCGAGCCGGATAACGTCGAGCCAGGCACGCGGATAGCCGGCCGGTAACAGCAATCCTGCGACGACGACGCGCGAGACGGCGATCGCCACCAGCGCCGCAATCACGAAGGCCGGCTCGCGCGCCAATTCGCCGACTTGCAACGCCGCCCCCACTAAGAAAAAGACCAGCACGTTGGCGACGAGCGCGGCCAAATCCCAGAATCGGTTGACGTCCTCAGCAATGCTCAGCGTGATCCATCGGCGCTCGTAGTAGCGAAGCGCGATGCCGCCGGCGATGCTCGCAAAGATGCCTGAGAGCGACAAGGCATCGGCAGCAAAGTAGGCACCGTAGGCTACGACCGAGGTAGTGGCGATCTGCAACGCGACGTCTTGGCGCCCTCTCAACGCGCGAGCGGCGAGGAAGGCGATCGCCACGCCGCAGGCGACGCCGCCGAACGCTCCGGCCGCGCCTTGCACGACGACGCGGCCGATGAGGCCCGGGCCGACCGCCCCCAAGGCGAGTGCTGCGAGAACGATTCGATAGAGCATGACGGCGACGGCATCGTTGAAGAGCGATTCGCACTCGACGATCGTCGCCAGCGTTTTCGGCACGCGAATTCGCCGGAACACGGCTACTACTGCAATGGGATCGGTGGCGGACAGGATCGCACCGGCCAATAAACCGGGACCGAACGGAACGCGCACGACGGCGAGCGCCCCGGCGACGATCAGCGCGGTCAACACCACCCCGGGTCCGGCCAACGTCGCGATCGCCGGCCACTGCCGCACGATCGCTTTGTAATTGAGATTCCAAGCGGCCTCGAAGAGCAACGGCGGTAAGAAGACGTACAAGGTCGCATGGCCGAGTGCATACGTGAAGCGGCCTGGCTCGACGACGCCGTATGCGATTCCGAGGCCGACGACGGCGAGAATCTGCCAGAGTTTCATTCGGTTGGTTGGATTCGTGCGGCGTGCAAAAAACTTTTTTTCGAACGCTAAATCCAAGGGCGCCCTTCGGCCGTCTATACGTCGAGGCTTTACAACGACTGCCTGAGGAACGACGTGATAAATCGAGGGTCGCGGTTTGCCGCGCTGTGGGTGATACTTTGCGTGCTGACCGCCGCCCGGGTCGCAGCGCACCCACTCGGAAATTTTACGATCAACCATCTGGCCGTCGTAACGCCGGATACGGGCAAACTCCGAATCCGCTACGTTCTCGACATCGCCGAGATTCCGACGTTTCAGATCATGCACGCGAGCGAGGATTGGTCGAACGCACAAATGCGTGCCTGGATCGCCGATGAAGCGACGCGCGTTACCGAAGGACTCGCAATCGAGGCTAACGGCGCGCCCGTCTCGCTCGTACTGGGAAACGCTTACGCGATAACGCGGCCCGGTGCGGGCGGCTTGCCGACGCTGTACTGGATCGGCACGTACTCGGCGACCATCCCTTCGCGCGCGACCGTCACGATCGAAGATCGCGTGTACGCGGACCGGCGTGTCGGATGGAGAGACATCATTCTCCCCGGAATTCCAGATCCCACGAATGGGTTGCGATCCTACCCCAACGCGTCGATCGGTTCGCCTCGCCATAACGATCGAGCGTCATTCGATTTCGCAAACGCCCGGATATCGCGGGCGGCGGTAACGGGCGAAACGCCGGATCCGTGGGGGGCAGCCTCGGTGGTGCGCTCCTCGGCGCTGTCCGACTTGTTTGCCCGCAACGACGGAACGCCGCTGTTCGCCTTTCTCACCGTGCTGGCCGCGTTCGGACTCGGCGCGTTGCACGGGCTCGAACCCGGTCATGGAAAAGCCTTGCTCGCGTTCACCCTGGTCGGCGCGCGTGCGACCTTCAAACAAGCCTTTATCCTGGCCGCGGCGCTGACTTTTGCGCACACGGTCGCCGTCGTCGTCTTGGGGCTGCTGCTCTTCTTCGTCGCCGGCTTTGCACCGGAATCCATCTTTACCTGGATTACGCTGATCTCCGGCATGGTCGTCGCAGCGATCGGTGCGCGGAGCGTTTCGCGCGCGTTAGGCCGTTCGACGCCCGGCTCCCACGTGCACGAGTCCGCCGGCCGCCATTCCGGCGATCGCCATCACGGTCGTGACCGCCATCACGATCACGACGCACCGGAACACGCGCACGCGCACGTCATTCCGGGCACGAAACCGCTGCATTTCTCCAGCGCCGTCGCCGCCGCGATGAGCGGTGGGATTGCCCCGTGCCCCGCCGCGATCGTCGTCCTGCTGACGGCGCTGCACGCTCACCGGGTCGGATACGGGCTCTTCATCATCATCGTCTTCAGCCTGGGCCTCGCGGCGATCCTCACGGGGCTCGGGCTCGCGGTCGTACGCGGCGCGACGTGGCTGCAACGGCGCAGCGGATTTGCCGCCGTCGCTCGGATTGCCCCTATCGTCACGGGCTCGGTGATTTCGATCATCGGCGCGACGATGCTGGCACAGGGCCTTGCGGCCCAAGGTGTGGCGCTGCCGCCGTTCGCGGTCGTCGGATGCATTCTAGCCCTCATCGTTCTCGTCGCGCTCGTACCCCTGTACCGTATGCAAAAAGTGCAAACGGCATGACCCTCACTCGTATCCCGCGGTCAAATAGCCGCTCACCCATTCCAAAGGAGTTCCCATGAGACTGCTTCGCGCTACTATCCCAATGGTAGCAGTCTTCTTGCTCGCATTCTCGATTTCGCTATACTCGTTCAAAGCGGCGCGGGGATCCGATCACCAAGACTCGCCTACCGTCGTTTCCAATCCCCTCGCCGACGTCACCGACGTCTTCGCTTTTCCGGATCCGCAGGACGCCGGTAAAGTCGCTCTGGTGATGAACGTACGCCCGTTAATTCCCTCCGGCATGACCGGAGGCATCGCGCTCGACCCTAACGTGCTCTATCAGTTCAAGATTGCCGGCGGCGTTGCAAGCGGCAATTACCGCGAGAGTACGGTCCTGCAGTTCACCGCGAACAAGACCGGGACGGATCAAAAAATCACGCTCTACGGCCCAGCTAAACCCAACGAAATCGGAACGAAGAATACGACCGTCGCAAAGACGGGTCAGTTCGCCTTCGGAAAGGTCAGTTCGCTCGATAACGGCAGCATCAAGGTGTTCGTCGGTCCCCGGCGCGATCCGTTCTTTTTCGATCTCGCGCAGTTCTTCAAAATCGTTCCCGATAGAAACTACCAGAATCAGCCGAGTCCGCCGCCTGCCACCGCAACGTCGTTCCGCTTCGCCACGAAGTCGCAGCCGATCGTCCTCAACGGCGTCGATTACGGCACGGCCGGATCCAATCACTGCGTCATCGCGAAACCACGCGATTTTCTCACACCCTACAACGTCATTTCGATCGTGATCGAGATGCCGAAATCAAAACTGGTCGGGAGCGGATCGCCCGGCGTGATCGGACTCTGGGCCACAACTGCCACCTCCGACGGACAAGCGGAATAAGAGGAGAATCACATGACACCACGTTACATCATCGCTCTCTGCGCCGCGGCCGCCGTCGGTATCATCATCGCCGGCTGCTCGTCCAACTCGGCCGGTTTCAATCCCGGCGGCGCAACGAGCCCGGCCATGCAGCCCGGTTCGACCAAATACACCCAGATCGAACTGCTTTCGCGGCCGGCTGTGAAAGAGGCGTTCGAAGCCTTCGCCAGTCACGACGCGACGAACCGCTCCGAACCATATGCCGATACGACGCTGCGGTCGCAGATAAAATCGTTTGCGCTGAACTTCCGTAGCGAGAAGACGGCCGCGACGCTGCAGGCCGTGCTCTATCCCAACGTCATGAAGGTCGACTTGTCGCAAGATACGACGGCCGCGTCGTACCTCGGGTACGAGACCGGTGGCGCGACCGGCAGCAAGTTCGGCGGTCGAGCCCTTGCCGACGACGTTATCGACATCTCGTTAGGAGCGCTGTTCGGCAACACGCTGTCGGCGCTCGGCCTCATTCCGGACGACCACAAAGAAGCCCCGTGTCTCACCACGGACAACGTCGCGTACGACAAAATGAACACGTCGACGTTTCCGTACGTGCAAGCTCCGATCTAACGGCCGGAGCAGCGCATGAAGTCCCGCGCCGCTATCGTCGCCCTGGTGGCGGCAGCTCTCGCCGGTGCGGCATGGCCCTGGTTCGGCGCGCGGCGCGCGCCGGCCGCGGCCGTGCCGCCGGCGCCGATTGCGACCGATTACCAAGAACGCGATCGGCTCGTCTCGTTCTACGAGAATCAGGTACGGCGCGACCCCGCGGATCAAATCAGCGCGCGCACGCTCGCCGCGCAATATCTACAGCGCTTTCGCGAAATCGGCGACATGGGCGACGTCAGTCGCGCTCGGGTACAAGCCGTGCGGTCGCTACGGCTGCAGCCCCAAGGAAACGTTCAAGCCCTAGCAACGATCGCGTCGAGCGATCTTTCCTTACACCATTTTGCGCGGGCGCTGCAGTTCGAGGAGCAGGCGGTCACGGCGGAGCCCTTTAACGATGGCGCTCGCGCTCAGACTGCCTCGTTGCTCATGGAGCTGGGACGCTATTCGGAGGCCGGTCGCATCCTGAGCGGACCCCATCAAGCCCTTAATCCAACCTGGATGTCCGTTCGAGCGCGATACGAGGAGATCGCCGGAAACCTAACCGGCGCGCTCGTCGAAATGGAAGGGGCAGCGCAAATCGTCGATCGGATGATCGAAGTTCCTGCGTACACGCGATCCTGGTATCACTTCAGGCTGGCACAAATCGAGTTTGAAAGCGGCGCATCCGAGAATGCGTCGAGAGAGTTTGCGCAAGCGCTGCGCATCTACCCCGAGAATGCCGCCGCCCTGCTCTATGAGGCGAAACTTTACCGCTCCAAGCAAGACTGGACGCGGTCGCTGGCCGCCGCGCAGCAAAGCGCCGACCTCTATCCTCTCCCGCAGGCGCTCGGCTACGAAGTCGACGCGCAACGAGCCCTAGGCCGCAGCGGCGACGCGCGGAAAACCGATGCCCTTATCGGCGCGGAACGACGCCTGTTCGACGCCCAAGGCATCAACGACCGGCTGTTAGCCATGTACTACGCCGAGCATCACGAGCATCCGGCGGAGGCGCTGATCGCCGCGCGCTCCGACCTGGCGCGGCGTGGTGACGAAATCTACGCCGACGACACGATGGCTTGGGTTTTAGCGTCGATGGAGCGTTGGAGCGACGCTCGCGCGTACGCCGTGCGCGCCACTCGTCTCGGAACGCAGGATCCTGAGCTGCAGTATCACGCCGGCGTCATCGCATGGCACACGGGCCATTTCGGCGAAGCGCGCCAGCGCTTGCGGGCCGCTCTGAAGGCGGACCCGACCTTTCACCCCGTTTATGCCAACGACGCGCGCAAACTCTTGGGTGACGTTTCGTCATGAGCCGCGACGCCATTGCCCACTTGCTGCACGCGCGCGGCCTCAGGGGAAAGGTATCGACGATCTACGCTTTCTTGATTGCGTTGAACGTCGGCGCCTGGGCGCTCGCGTTCGTCGCATTCGCGCAACGCCCGCTCCTCTTGGGTACGGCGCTGCTGGCGTATACGTTCGGCTTGCGGCACGCCGTCGACGCAGACCATATCTCGGCGATCGATAACGTCACCCGCAAGTTGATGCAGGACCGGCAGCAGCCGGTGACCGTCGGCTTCTTTTTTTCCTTAGGACACTCCACCGTGGTGGTGGCCCTCTCGATAGCCATCGCCATCGCCTCGGTGGTGGTCAAGGACGCGCTGCCCACGATGCAAAGCGTCGGAGGCCTGATCGGGACGTCGATCTCCGCCGCCTTCCTGCTGCTGATCGCCGCCATCAACGTCGTCGTTTTATCCGACATCGTTCGCACGTTCCGCGCGGTGCGCCGCGGCGAGCCCTATTGCGAACGCACCGTCGACCAGATGCTCGACCGGCGCGGGCTCGTCGGCCGATTCTTTCGCCCGTTGCTCGGGCTCGTCGATCGCAGTTGGAAGATGTATCCGATCGGCCTACTCTTCGGACTCGGGTTCGACACGGCAACCGAAGTGGGATTGCTCGGCATCGCCGCCATCGAGGCAAGCAAAGGTCTGCCGGTCTACGACATTTTGATCTTCCCGCTGCTGTTTACCGCCGGAATGTCGCTCCTCGATACCACCGACGGCGTGCTCATGCTGGCCGCATACGGTTGGGCGGTAGTCAAGCCGCTCCGAAAGATCTACTACAACCTCACGGTGACGCTGGTGTCGGTGCTCGTCGCACTGATCGTTGGCGCCGTCGAGGCAGCGAGCGTCCTCGCTTCGCAGTTGCGCCTGTACGGCGGACTATGGAGCGTCGTCGACTCGCTCGCGCGGCAGTTGGGGACGCTCGGGTTCGCAATCGTGGGCGTTTTCATCGCCGGCTGGGGAATATCGGTCGCGATTTACCGCCTCAAGCGCTACGACGACCTCGAAGTTTCCACCGTCCCCGCGTCAATCGATCCATAGCCGCCACGAGGTGTCATCCTGAGCGGAGGCGCGAAGCGCCGCAGTCGAAGTACGGCCGTCGCGCCGCCGATGCGGCGTGCCGGTCTGAGGGCGTCTGGACGAGGAGCAAAGGCACGGATGCCGAGAGCGACGAGCCAGCCGAGTAGCGTTTTCGCACGGACGCGAAAACGCGAACGTCCCGAAGGCGGCAAAGCGCAGCGGCGCGCGCAAACTCGTCCTTCGACTGCGCGCCTTCGGCGCTCCGCTCAGGATGACACCGCGACGCTGCCACCGCTTAGGATGATACAGAGAATTCTAGTGAGTGTGAGTGAAGTTTCCGACCGCGGTCAGACGCTTAATCGCGTCGATGGCGTAACGCATCCCGAGCGGTCTGCGCGGGCGGCCGACGGCGTCGAAATACCAACCCGGATCGATATTGAGCGTGCGCGTCTGCACCATCGCAACCGGCACGTCGTGCAAAAATGCCTGGGCGGCGGTGACTTCTTCTTCGTCATCGGTGACGCCCGGGTGGGTGAGGAGATTGAGGCTCGTTCGTACCCCACGTCGTACCGCCAGCCGGATCGATTCGAGTACGTCGTCGAGCGCGTATCCCATCGGACGATAGTAGGCGGCATACACGCTCGGCCGAAACGAATTCAAGCTGATCCGCACCGCCGCAAGCCCGGCGTCGATGCAGCGGTCCAACGCACGCGTGACGCTGCCGTTCGTATTGAGATTGATCGTGCCGTTGAGGCGAACCGCACGAATACGCTCGATGGCCGACGCGATCGTCGACGAACGCAGCAGCGGCTCGCCTTCGCACCCCTGGCCGAACGAGACGATGCCGTCTTCAACGCGCTCGAGGTGATGAATTCCGACGCGCGCGAGCTCCTCGGCGGTCGACTCGTAGGCGATGCGCGTTTGCGGTGACGGAAGGGTAGCCGGTGGTTCCAGCTCGGAGATGCAGCCGATACACCTAGCATTGCATTTAGGCGAGACCGGCAACGCGGCCTCGCCCCGCTCGAGAAACACGTTCTGCGCGGTGAAGCATCCGTATTCCGTCGAGCAGAGGGCGACTTGGCGCAAGACGCGGTTGGCGGGATCGCCGGCGATCCGCGCCGCGAGCATGCCCTCGAGTTCCCCTTCCCGAAACGAACGCGGCTGCCAATCTTCGCTCTCGTCGGTTTTTGCAGCCGCGATATGAAGCCGGTCGCCGACGGCGCACGCGAAAGTATACCCGAATAGCGGCAGATCCGGCGCGCTCCTATCCTTTACATACGCGGGTACGAGCAAACGCGTGTAGCCGGCCGGCAGAATCGCCGCCAGCGCATAGCGATCGCCGGCCGGCCCGATGGTCGACAACGGACGCCTGCCGGGGAGAATCATGGCAACGGTTCCCTCGGGCGCCGGAATCAGTTCGTCGACTTCACATTCTCGAACGACGCCTCCGTCGGCAAGCGGAGTTGTCGCATCGTCGTAGTAGATGCGCGCTTCCGCATCGCAATACGCGAGCCCGATCATAAGGCTTTTTGGAAGGCGAACTGGGCTTTGACCTTCCCATACCCATGCCGTTGGTAAAATGCGTGGGCGCGCTCGCGGATGACGTTCGATCGCACGCGCATGGTAACGCACTCCTGGGCTCGCGCCCAAGCCTCCACCGCGTCGAGCAATCGAGCGCCGATGCCGGCACTGCGCGCTTGGGCGTCGACGACGAACCCCTCGATCTCGGCATAGCGTCCGCCGACGAAGTCGTCGCGAATGCAGACGCCGGCCCAGCCGACCACGCCCGAGTCGTCTTCGACAACGAACACTTCTCGGTTTCGACCGCGGCGAGCGAGACGCTGCGCGATCTGCTCTGCCGGAACGTCGTACCCGAGTTGTTCCATGAGCACGCACACGCGATCGGAATCACCCGGCTCTGCGGGCCGTAGCGTCAAACTTGCACTTCCGTATCGAAAACGCGCACGGCCGGGCCGGTGAGGGTGGCGACGCTCTCGCCGTCCCACTCGACCACGAGCCGTCCGCCGGGTACGAACGTTATCACCGGTGACGAAACGCGCCCGCTCGCGATCGCGGCGGTAGCCGCCGCCACGGCGCCCGTACCGCACGCAAGGGTTAGACCGACTCCGCGTTCCCAGTGCCGCATGCGCAGGTCGTCGCCCTCAATCGCCGCTACGTGAACGTTCGTTCCCTCTGTAAACGACGAGTGCGTTTGCAGGCTCGGAGCCAGCACTTCCAGATCGACGTCTTCAACGTCGTCGCGAAAGAGGACGACGTGCGGGTTTCCCAAGTCGACGAAGAACGCATCGTCGAGAAACTCG
This sequence comes from Vulcanimicrobiota bacterium, assembly GCA_963786105.1. Classification (GTDB taxonomy): domain Bacteria; phylum Vulcanimicrobiota; class Vulcanimicrobiia; order Vulcanimicrobiales; family Vulcanimicrobiaceae; genus Tumulicola. Next base: position 123,329 of record CAWAXX010000023.1, on the reverse strand, counting down.
ATCGCGTGTGCGCGAACACCCCCCATCGGAACGGTCACCCGGACCAGATATTCCGGGCTGCGAGATACGACGTGCGTGCGAACCTCACCGGCGGCAGTCTCGAAATCGATCCGATCTCCCTCGCCCGATTCGTCGAGCCAGCGCGCCGCACAACGAATCCCGTTTCCGCACATCTCGGCTTCGGTGCCGTCGGCGTTGATCGTGCGCATGGCGAAGCCCTGGCGGCTCGACGTCTCGATCGCGATAAGACCATCGGCTCCAATTCCGGTCCGGCGGTCGCAGACCCAACGCGCAAACGAGTCCAGAGGGGCAACGGGCGACGCGCGGCGATCCAAGATCACGAAATCGTTGCGCGCCCCGTGCATCTTCGTTAGGGCGACCCTCATGCGCCCTCGGTCGTTCCCTCTTGCGGCTCCAATCCCACCGGCGAACCGGGCGAAATCGTCGAAATCGCGTGCTTGTATACCAGGTCGGCCTTACCTTCGAACTCTAGCAGAACGGTGAAAGGATCGAAGCCTTTCACGACGCCGCGCTTTTGAAAACCGTTCACCAAATAGACGGTGACCGTGGTGCCCAGTCGCTTACATTCTGCGAGGAACGAGTCTTGAAGGCTTCCCGGCATGATGAATGATGTGGGCTTCTAAGACCAGTCGAGCTTTTCCCGTGCCGCGCTCGCTACGGCGTCTGGCGCAAGCCACAGCGCGCCGCGTTCGCCGCGAAACCACGCACGCTGCCTGCGGGCATAGCGCTTGGTCGCGCGCTCCAACGACGCGCGCAGTTCGGAAAGCGTGCTCCAGCCGCGCAGATACGCGTGGGCTTGCGGATAACCGACCGCACTCGCAGCCGCCGCGTCGTTGCCGATCCGTTCGGCTTCTTCCACCAGACCGGTAGTCAGCATCCGGGCGCAGCGACGCACGATGCGCGCGTCGAGTTCGGCGAGCGAAACGTCGAGAACGGCCAACAACCAGTTGAAACGTTCGGTCGCTAGCGTGCGTAGCTCACCCGTGCGAGCGTGCGCGTCCGGGGCAAGGGCAATCTCGAGCGCGCGGACGACCCGGTAGGTGTCGAGCCCGTGCAATTCGGCCGCGCGCTGCGGACTGCGAAGCGAAAGCCATTCGTGCAGAAACTCGGGCGGATGTAATCGCACTTCTTCGGCGAGACGCTTGCGCGTTGCCTCATCGTACTGCGAGGCCAGCGCAATTCCGCCGGTGAGTGCCCGAATGTAAAATCCGGTCCCGCCGGCGACGATCGCGCGCTTCCCTCGGCGATGAATCGCTTCGATCGCGGAAAGGGCAGCGGCGACGTAGCGGGCGGCCGAGTAGCGCTCGTGCGGATCCACGAACGCCACGCAGTGGTGCGGGATTGCCACGAGTTGTTCGGGCGACGGCATTGCCGTGCCGACCGGCATCCCGCGATAGATCTGGCGTGAATCCGCGCCGACGATTTCCGCGTCGAATCTCCGCGCGAGCTCGATCGCGAGTTCCGTCTTTCCGCTCGCCGTCGGCCCGGCCAAAATAAGAATGGAGACGTCAGACACGCTTGAACATGCGCGCGATGTCGTCGGGGCCGAGCCGCACCATCGTAGGACGGCCGTGCGGGCAGTGCATTGGATTGAGGCATTGCTGGAGCCGGTCGACCAGCGTCGTCATTTCGTCGGGCTCGAGGCGTTCGCCGGCCACGGTAACCGAGTGACAAGCCAGCGACGCCCAAATCCGCTCGCGAACGCCTCGCCGTCTCGGATCGGCCGTCAAATCCTCGACGAACCCGACCACGTCGAAGGGTCGGGCGCGGTATCCCGCCGGCGCGTTGGTAATGCGATACGTCCCCTCACCGAAAGGTTCGATCTCCAGGCCGCCTTCGCGCAATGCCTCGAGACTGCGCTCCAGCGCGGCGCTCTGCTCGCCGTCGAGTTCGACGATATGCGGCACGAGCAACGGCTGGCTCGTCGCACCCCTGCGGGCGGCGTCAACGATGTTTTCAAACGCGATCCGTTCGTGGGCGGCGTGCTGGTCCACGAGCAGCAACGCCTCACCGTCGCTTGCGAGGATGAAGGTGCGGTGAAGCTGCCCGAGCACTCGCAACCGCCGGCCCGGCACGGCATCCGCATCGGCGGCCCCGTTTTCGAAGAGCGACTGCACGTGCGTGAGGCTCGCGTCGATCGCACGCGGAGCCGGCGAGATGCCCGCAATCTGAAAACCGCCGGTGCTCTCGCGAAACCGCGCCGTTGCATGCGCGTGCAGCGTCGCGCTCATCGAACGGCGCACGGCATCGAAGACTTGGCTGCCGAAGCGCAACCGCACGTCGCTCTTGGTTGGATGGACGTTCGGATCGACGTGCTCTGGCGGCAACTCCAAGAATATCGCGCCGTACGGGTGGCGCCCCATCATGGTGAAGGTAGCGTAGCCCGCGGTCCACGCTCCGGTCAGGAGGGCGCTCCGTAGCAGCCGGCCATTGACGAACAAAAGCTGCATCCGGCGATCGGGACGATCCGTGCCGGGCTCGCTGATGAAACCGCGCACGCTCCCGTCGATCGTACTGGCAGCCGCGCCGTCGAGGCAAAGCAACGAGCGCGCGGCTTCGCGCCCAAAAACCATCGCCAAGCGTTCGCGCGGATCGTCGCTGTCCGGCATTACCCAAACGTCTTTACCGTCGTGCCGGAGCGTGAAGGTGATCTGCGGATACGCAAGCGCGAAACTCGAAAGCCACGAGGAGATCCGGTTGAACTCCGCGTTGATCGAACGCAGATACTCGCGCCGCACTGGAACGTTTTCGAAAAGGCGTTCCACGCGTACGCGTGTCCCGAGTGGTGCAGCCGCCGGCTCGATCGTGCCGATTGCATCGCCGTGCGCACTCACGCGCGACCCGATCCCAGCTTCAGGACGGCGCGATACGAGGTCGAGATAGGCAACTGCGGCGATCGATGCCAAGCCTTCACCGCGAAAACCCAGCGTCGCGATCGAATCGAGGTCGGCGGCGTTCGAGAGTTTGCTGGTCGCATGACGCCGCACCGCCAACGCAAGGTCTTCGGGCGCGATGCCGGCTCCGTCGTCGACGACTTCGATGAGAGCGCTCCCGCCGGACTCAACGGACACCGTGATGCGCCGCGCGCCGGCATCTACGGCATTTTCAACGAGTTCCTTGACGACCGAAGCCGGACGCTCGATCGTCTCGCCGGCAGCAATCTGCCCGATCGTTACGGCGTCGAGGACGCGCACGGCCACCTTTGGATCCTCTTCCTTACGGGCCCAGGAATGAGAGTTGGCGCTCGGGCGTCGGCTGGTTCGACACGCTCTTGCGCAGCGGCACCCGCGCTTCCACGTCGGTTTGCCCGGAGAGGGCGTCGGCGATCTCCTGCGCGCGTTCGATGACGAGCGGCGGCAACCCGGCCATACGCGCAACTTCGATACCAAACGAACGCGACGAGCTTCCGGGCTGAACGCGATGCGAGAACACCGGCGCGCCGCCGCGCGCAGTATTCTCGACCGCGGTGATATGGTAGTTCGCGACGAGGTTCCAATGCTCGGTCAGGGCGCAGAGCTCGTGAAAGTGCGTTGCAAATAGCACCATCGGCGCGTGCCGCTCGAGACCAAGAAGAAACTCGCAGATCGCCTGCGCGATCGAAAGGCCGTCCAGGGTCCCCGTTCCGCGGCCGACTTCGTCGATCAAGAGCAGCGAACGGTGCGTACTGCGCCGTAGGATATTGGCCGCTTCGGCCATCTCCAAGTAAAACGTCGACTGTCCGGAAGCGAGATCGTCGCCGGCGCCGATTCGCGTAAAGATTCGATCTACGATACCCAGCGACATCGACTTTGCCGGCACGAACGAGCCGATTTGCGCGACGATCGTCAGCAGCCCAGCTTGACGAAGATACGTCGATTTCCCGCCCATGTTGGGACCGGTGAGCAAAATGAAACGATGATCGCCGCTGCGTAGAGTGAGGTCGTTGGGGACGAAGCTCGCCGGTAACATCGCGTCGATGACCGGGTGACGACCCCCTTCGATGGTGACGATGCTTTCGTCGACGAACCTAGGCCGAACGTAGCCGCGCTCCGCGGCGCACTGCGCCAGCGACGCAAAAACGTCGATCTCGGCGATGGCGTCGGCGGCGAGCAGCAGCTCGTCGGTGCGCGCTGCAACGCGATCGAGCAGCGCGTCGAAGAGGCGCCGTTCGATCCGTTCTTGGCGCGTTTGAGCCGTCGAAATGGCCAGCTCGAGTTCCTTAAGCTCCGGGGTGACGTAACGCTCGCCCGTCGTGAGCGTCTGCTTGCGAACGTAGTCGGCCGGCACGTTTCCGGTATGGTTCTTGCTTACTTCGATCGCATAACCGAAGGCGCTCGCGTATTTTACTTTAAGCGTTTTGATGCCGGTGCGTTCCCGTTCGCGCTCTTCGAGTTCGGAGAGCTTCGACCGGGCGTCGGTGCGCAGCGTAACGCAATCCGCGAGTTCCGCATCCGCGTCCGGCCGAATGGCGCCTCCATCGCCAAGCAACGCTGGCGGATCGTCGACGAGGGTCCGCCGCAAATCGTCCAGCAGCCCGGAAAAATCCGCAATGCGGTCCAGCAGCGGCTCGAGAGCCCCTGGAGCGACCTGCCGAATCGGCCGCAGACCCTCGAGCGTTCGCCGCAACGATGCCAGATCGCGAGGGCTCGCCCGGCGAAAGCGCACCTTCTGCGCGATGCGTTCGAGATCGAAGCATCCTTTCAACAGCTCGCGGACGGCGTCGCGGCGCGCGTGTTCGCCGAGCAGCACGTCGACCGCATCTTGCCGCTCGATCAACTTCTCGCGATCCACCAACGGCGCCAGGATCCACCGCGCGAGCATTCGCGAGCCCATCGACGTCGCGCATCGATCGAGGGTAGCGAGCAGCGTCGCGCGCGGATTTTGCCCTTGCGGACGAACGAGTTCGAGATGTTTTCGGGTCGCCGGATCGAGCGCTAGGAACGCTTGTCGCCGGTACAGCTCCGGCCGGCGCAACCCATCACCGGCGTCGGCCGATCGCAGGGCATTTGCAACGCCCGTTCGTTTGACGAAGGCGCCAAGCGCGTCCAGAGCGCGATGAACCGCCAGCGATTCGTCGTGGGAAAAACCGTCGAGCGTCCCGCGCGCCCGCGACTCGACGATACCCAACGCCGGTGCCGCGAGGCGCGCGCCCAGCGCTTCGGTCGCCGGCGACATCATCGCGCGGAGATCGGCGGGAACGTCGGCAACGATTTCGGCCGGACCGACGCGTCCCAGCTCGGCGAGTAACTCGTCGTAGGCGGATTCGCCCGAAAGAGCCGTTGCCGCGCAGAAACCCGTCGAAACGTCGGCATATGCCAGTGCCAAAGTGCTTTCGATCGCCGTAATCGCCGCCAAGTAGTTGTTCTGCTTGCCGTCAAGCAAATGGTCTTCGATGAGCGTTCCAGGTGTCACCAAACGTACGACTTCCCGTCGCACCAGCTTGTTGGGCTGCGCGACCTCGAGCTGCTCGGCCAAAGCGACGATGAAGCGTTGCGCGACCAAGCGCGCGAGGTACTGCGCGAGCGCATGGTGCGGCACCCCGGCCATGGCAACGCGCCGTCCACTGCCGGCTTCCTTGCTGGTCAACGCGATCTGCAGCGCGCGGGCGATAGTTTCCGCGTCTTCGCCATAGGCTTCGTAGAAGTCGCCGACGCGCGATAGCAGAATCGCTTCGGGATGCTTACCTTTCATCCCGAAGTACTGCTCGAGCATCGGTGAATACTTGGCGGCGCTCCCGCTCACGCGAGCTTAGTCCCGCTCACAGGAGCTCAGGTTCCGAGGGCGCCGCTAATTGCCTTGACGTAGGTGCCTTTCGGGTAGCCGGTGCCGTTCATCGGCGCCTGCGGGTTGTCGAGATCGAGGTCCCAGATCATGACTCCACGATAAGCGTTCGCGTCGACCCAGGTGGCGTACCCGGCGCAGTCTTGCGGCTTGAGAAACGCACGGTCGTCGGCTTGACCGATCATGAGGCCCATCACGATTTTGTCTTTGGGGAACGTCTTGCCGCCGCCTACCGGCACGTTGGCGAACTCTCGCATGATGTCGAGATAGCAATCGTCTTGTGAGCCGGGGGTATACGTGCACTTTGGGTTGGTCGATGGCTTCCAGCCGAATTGATCGTAATCCATCACGTTGACGTAGTCGATCGCTCCCCCGGCTTTCTTGAGGATCAGCCGGTCTTCGCCGGAATAGTTCGGCAGATCGACCTGCGGATCGGCGCCGGCGGAGTCGGCGTCGAAGCTGATGATCGCGCTCGGAAACGCCGCGCGCGTCGCTTCAAGAACGTCGATAAGCTGTTGGCGCCCGTTCGTGCGCGTTTGCATCACCTCGTCATCGAAATCGAAGCCGTCGTAAATGCCCGGATGGGTTTTGAGGTAAGCTTTCAGATTGCTGACGAACGCCTTCGGATCGGTAATGTTGAAGTCCGACGTCGCGCCGCCGAAGGAGAACAACACTTTGCCACCGCGCGCGTGGATGCGACGGGCGCCCGGACGGAGCGGGTAGGTGTTTTGCGGATCGGAGATTTGGTTGCCGTCGGCGATACTGAAGGCGACGTCGACGGTCGTCACCTGCGGCGGCACCGTCGCCAGCTTATAAAAGGCGTCCAGGCGGTTCGTGTCCGACCACGACTCCCAAAAGCCAACGAATTCCGGGTTGGAGGATGCCGCGTTCGCCGCACGCGCACGCGCGCTCGAGCCGCCGGAAGGCGTCACCGGCACGGACGGCGTCGGGCTCCCGCTGCACGCCGCAAAAGACGCGACGAGCGATGCCGCCAGAAACCCCCGCACAACCATCATCGTCCCATCGTTCCCGAGCAAGCGGCTCGCGTTCCTGTCGCGCCTTCGCCTGGAGCATTAGAGAAGGCTTACGAGCGGGGGATGCACGTCGGCGCCCCGCGCCGCGTAGGCAGCGGCGCGCCTTAGGATCCTGCCGGTACAGCCCCAAACGTGCGCCTTTTCGATCGCCACGTCGAGCCAAGGTTCGCGCGCGTAAAGGCGTTCGTCGTAATCGTCGGGCATCGCGCCGATAACCGTCACGTTGTCGAGGGTTTTTGCGGCCAGTTTGCTGGGGTCTTTCTTCGAGGGGCCAACAATGAGCGCGCGAACGACCGTGCCGATTTTCGCATCGTGGTACGCTCGCGTCACCGCGTTTTGCGCGTCGACGAGCCTCGCAAAGCGCGCCGTCGCAACGTCGTGCGGTACCTGCTCCCACAGGGCGGCCGGCGTTCCGCGCCGGATCGAGTACATGAACGTAAAGGCGTTCGCGAAAACGCCGGACCGCACGTACTCGAGGGTGCGCTCGAAATCCTCATCCGTTTCGCCCGGAAACCCGACGATGATGTCGGTCGTAATCGCCCAATGCGGCAAGTAACGCCGCACGAGATCCACTTTCTCGCGGAACTGCGCGGCGGTATACTTTCGGTTCATTCGGCGCAGAACCGGATCGCTGGCCGATTGGATCGGCAGATGGATACGTGGATTGAGCGCGGCTACGCCGGCGAGGTCGGCGACGATTTTTTCCGTGAAGTCCTTGGGATGCGGAGAAATGAACGTGAGCCGTTCCAGTCCCGCCAGTCGCGATACGGCACGGCATAGATCGCCGAAGTCGGCGCCGGCCGCCGGGTCGTTCCAGGCGTTGACCGTCTGTCCGACCAGCATCACTTCCCGCGCGCCGGCGGCAATCTTCGCTTCGACGTCGCCAAGGATCGCCTTGAGAGGACGGTGATCGAAACGACCGCGAACGTGCGGCACGATGCAAAAGGTACAATAATACGAACAGCCACGCTGAACGTTGACGAACGCGCGCACGTGTGAAAAGGCATCCGCGACCGCGTCGGCCGTCCCGCCGAGTTGTATCGTCAGCGCGCGGTCGTCGGCGAAATCTACGTCCTCGGAAAAAGCCGGCTGCCAAGCCGCGAGCTGGTCTCCGAGTTGAGCGAGCTCCTTGGTACCGAAGACGGCGTCGACGTGCGGCGCGAGCGTGCGCATTCGATCGCGGTCCTGTTCGGCCAAACACCCCATTACCACCAACCGCACCCCCGGATCGGCGTCTTTGAGCAGCTTGAAGTGATTCATGCGCCCGTACGCTCGCCGCTCGGCGTTGTCGCGAACCGTGCAGGTATTGAGCAGCACGACGTTTGCTTCTTCGGGCTTCCCGGCTATGACGTATCCGGCCGAAACCGCGCGATCCGCGATATACTGCGAATCGGCTTCGTTCATCTGGCATCCGAAGGTTTCGATGTAGACGCTGGCCATGAAGGAACCTCGGATTCGAGCCGAGCCCCACGTCTTCCGGCCCGATGGGTGCCGCCTGCGGGAAGTCCGAAGTAGGGGACCCCGTGCATATACAAGATGATCCGGCGATCGACGGAAAGATGCTGCGACCGGCGACCGTCGCCGTCGTCGGCCGGCCGAACGTCGGAAAGAGCGCCCTCTTCAACCGTTTGATCGGGCAACGTCTGGCGATCGTAGAGGATACCCCTGGCGTTACCCGCGACCGGCTCTACGCACTTTGCGATTGGCGCGGGCGAGTTTTCAGCATCGTCGACACGGCCGGCATCGATCCCGGACGCAAGCACGGTGGACGGGGCCGGATTCTCCGACGTCACGCGCCGGCAAGCGGAAGCGGCGGCCGCGGAGGCGGACGTCGTCGTTTTCGTCGTCGACGCGCAAACCGGTCTCCATCCTCTCGACGAAGACGTCGGCACCATTCTCCGGCGCAAACGCCGCCCGATGGTTCTGGTCGCCAACAAAGCCGAGTCCCCGGCCGCATCGACGTCGATCCATGCAGAATTTGCGAAACTCGGATTCGGCGGGCCGGTTGCCGTTTCGGCCCTGCACGGCGAAGGCACCGGGGATCTGCTCGACCGTATCGTCGAGCTGCTCCCGCCGCAAGCTCCCGACGCCGGAGTCGAAGGCGAGCTCGCTCTCGCCATCATCGGCCGGCCGAACGTCGGAAAGAGTTCGCTGCTCAACGCGCTCCTGGGCGAGGAACGCACGCTCGTTTCCGAAATTCCCGGCACGACCCGCGATGCCGTCGATACGATTTTGGTTTGGCACGGACGTACTCTGCGCTTGATCGACACGGCCGGCGTGCACAAGAAGCCCGAAGCGCATGGCGCCATCGCCTATTACGCGGCGCTTCGCTCCCTCAAAGCGATCGCTAGGTGCGACATTGCACTGCTGGTCTTCGATGCGATGATCGGCGTCACGGCCCAGGATCGGCGCCTCGCGGGACTGGCCATCGAGGAGCGCAAGGGGCTGATACTCGTCGGCAACAAGTGGGATCTGGTCCGCGAGCAAGGTGAGTTCAGTCAGGGCGAGCTCACGCGCGTCATCGGCGATCTCATTCCGTTCGCTCGTTTCGCTCCGGTTACGTTTCTGTCGGCCAAAACGCATCGCCGATTAGGCAGTTTGATGCCGGTCGTCAATCACGTCAGCGAAAATCTCGACCGGCGCGTCCCGACGCCGCAGCTAAACTCCGTGATTCGCGACGCGGTGCTCGCGCATCCGGCGCCGGCGATGGGCGGAAAGCTCTTCAAAGTCTACTACGTCTCGCAGCCGGCGACGCATCCGCCGGTCTTCGTCTTCTCGTGCAACGATCCCGACCTGCTCCAGCCGCACTACCGGCGTTTCCTGGAAAACGTGATCCGTCAGCATTTCGATTTCGAAGGCGTACCGCTGACGCTCGAGTTTCGCCCGCATCGGGAACGCGAGCGCGCCGAATGACGGGCGCGCTCGCCGCGGCGGTTATCGTCGTTGCTTTTCTGATCGGCTCGGTGCCATTCGGTTTCCTCATCGGCCGTTTTTTCTACCGCACCGATCTTCGCGCGGCCGGCTCGGGCAACATCGGCGCGATGAACGCGTTGCGCACGCTGGGGAAAGGCGGCGGGGCTGCCGTGCTCGTGCTGGACGCGCTCAAAGGCTTCGCTCCCGTCTTTGTCGCCGCGACGTACTTCCGCGGTTCGCAAAGTCTCGAAGCGATCGCCGCGGCCGCCGCGGTTCTGGGACACTGCTTCTCCCCATGGTTGGGCTGGCGCGGCGGAAAGGGTGTCGCCACGTCCTTTGGCGCGATCTTCGGGCTGAGCTGGCCCGCCGGTCTGGTCGCCGTCGGCGGCTGGATCCTCGGCGCGCTGCTGACGCGGTACTCGTCGGTCGGATCCATGCTCGGCAGCGTACTGGCACCGATTGCGCTGTGGTTATTTACCGGATCGCCGGCCTTCGCGCTGTACGGCGTCTTTGCCGCGTTTCTCGTCATATATACGCACCACGAAAACATCGCCCGGCTTCGGGCCGGGACCGAAGGCCCCATCCGTTTGTTTAAGCGTTGAGGGAGAGCCGATAGGGCTTGCGCAGGCGCGGCCCGTATCACGCGAAGTCATGATCTCGTCGAACGACCTCCGTAACGGCGTCACTATCGTCGTGGACGGCCAGCTGTGGACCGTCATCGAGTTCCTTCACGTCAAACCGGGCAAAGGATCGGCCTTCGTGCGCACCCGCATGAAGAACGTGCGAACCGGTACGACTCTCGAACGCACGTTCCGCGCCGGCGAGAAACTCGAGCGAGCGACCGTCGACAACCGGCAAATGCAGATGCTCTATAACGACTCCGACGGTTATCACTTCATGGATCAGGAAACGTTTGAAAACGTCACGATCGGGCGCGACCTCATCGGCGAACCGGCCGACTTCCTCAGAGACGGCATGGTGGTGGACGTTCAGTTTCACGACGGCATTCCGATCGGCGTGGACTTGCCGGCACACGTCGAGTTGAAAATCGTCGACACCGACCCGGGATTTCGAGGGGACACCGCAACCAATACCACCAAGCCGGCTAAGCTCGAGACCGGGGCGACCGTGCAAGTGCCGCTCTTCGTCGAAAGCGGCAACGTCATCCGCATCGACACGCGCGATCGCCGCTATATCGGGCGTTCGAGTTAGGCGCTAGCGTGCCGGCGCGGCTGAGAGCGCTGATCGTCACGCTGCTCTTGGGAGGCGTCGCAAGTGCCGTCGGCGCGCTTCTAGTCACGCTCCCACTGACGACGCTGCCGGTCGCCAACCGCATCGCCGATTTAGCGGCCCACTTCAGCGCCCTCGACGCAGCCGGCCACTTGGGTTTCGGACACCCCGCGTACGACGATACCGCGAATCCGAATTTGGCGATCGTCTCCATCGACGACGCGACCTATCGAAAAATGGGGTTTCCGCTTCCGCGCAGCGTGTACGGCACGCTCCTGGACAAACTCAAGGCCGCCGGAGCGAGAACCGTCGCCTTCGATATCGATTTTTTGGAACCGAGTAAAGACCGGTCGCAGGATGCCGCCCTGGCTGCGGCAATGCAACGGACGCCGACGGTCCTCGCATTTCCGCTCAATACGACATCGAACGGACGGATCGGCGAGGAACGCCCCGTGCCGGCGTTGCAGCGCGCGGCCAAAGCCATCGGCTTTGAGGCATTCGATACGCCGGGCGGATATTTCATTGGCCAGCCAATGGAAATCGACACGGCCGCCCAAGGCGTGCATGCCAACGAGCGGCTTCACGCATTAGCGGCCGCCGCGGTCGCAACGTTCGACGGACGGCCGGTTGATGCGGCCGCGATACCAAAAGACGACGATGGGCGGGTCCTTCTTCTGCCGCCGAAAGTCGCCGCCCACCAGGATTTGGCGACTGGAACCCAAGTGTACACGCAAGCTTTTGCGGGCCGCGGCGTCGTCTCGCTGTCGGACGCAATCGCGAGCAAACCCGCCGATCTTCGCCCGTTCGCCGGAGGGGCGCTCGTCTTCATCGGCGCGACCGCGCAAGACCTCGGAGATTTTGTGACGACTCCCGGGCGCGGGCGCGTCCCGGGTTTGTTCGTCAACGCACGCTTGAGCGATCAGCTCATGCGCGGATATTTCCTGACTCCGGCACCGCGGTGGCTCGACGTCGCGCTGGTGATCTCGCTGCCGCTGATGTTGGCGCTCGGATTTCTGCTCGTACGCACGAGCGTGGCGATCGCGTTTTCTCTGGTGGCCGCCCTCGCGTACGCCTACCTTAATTTCTGGCTGTTCGTCACGCGCTTGTATTGGCTCGATCTCGTGCACGTAGGGTTGGCCATGCTCTTGAGCGCGGCGTTTGTCGCGGCCTACCGCCTCGTCAGCGAGGCTTCTGCGCGCCGCATGGTCACCAACCTATTCGGCATGCACGTCAGCCCGGCGATCGTGGCGGATATTCTCAAACAAGACGACCCCCGCGGGACGCTCGCACTGCACGGCAAACGTGTGAAGGCGACGATCTTTTACAGCGACATCCGCGGCTTCACGGCGATGAGCGAAACGATGTCTCCGGAGGAGATCTACGACCAGCTCAACGAGTATTTCGAAGAAATGTGCAAGATCGTCTTTGCGTACGGAGGGTACGTCGACAAATTTATCGGCGATTGCGTCATGGCGGTCTTCTCGGCACCCTACCAAACCCCGGACGACGCACGCAACGCGGTCGTGTCGGCGGTCAAGCAACAAGAGAAAATTCTCGAACTGAGCGCGCGCTGGAAGTCTGCCGGCAAGAAAGAGTTCAGCGTCGGGATGGGGGTAAACACCGGCGAGGTGGTCATGGGCAACCTCGGCGCGACCTCGCGGATGAACTACACGGTGATCGGCGATAACGTGAACGTCGCCGCCCGTCTCTACAACGTTGCTAAAGGCGGCGAAATCATCATCAGCGAGACGACGTATGCGGAGTGCCACGCCATCGTCGAGGTCGAACCGCTCGAACCGGTCACGGTGAAGGGCAAAAACCGGCCCATCGCCATCTACAACGTCAGAGCGCTCAAGACGGACGCCGGCGGACCGTCCGAACGGCTCCCGGCCTAGGCGGCGTGAACTCCGCCCTCGCGCTTTTTGCGCTTGCGCTGTTCGCGAGCGCATTTGGATCGATGGTCGGGCTTGGGGGCGGGTTTATTCTCGTGCCGGTGCTGCGCTTGTTTTCAGGACTCGCACCGGCCGAGGCCGCCGGCACGTCGCTGATACTGATCGTTGCGAGCGGTGCCAGCGGCACGTTTGCCTATTTGATGCAACGCCGGGTACATTTGACGATCGGTTTATTGATCGCCGCGGGCGGTCTGCCCGGTGGGATACTCGGAGCGATTCTGTCGCTGCACATTACGCCGCGCCTTTTCGATTGGATTCTCGCGGTGCTGCTCCTCGCCGTCGCCGTCGACATGGCGTGGAACGCCGAAAGACGCCTTCGTGGCCGTCCGCAGCACGAGCACGTGCACGACATCAAGGGGATGTCTTACCGGGCCGCGCTGTTTCTGGGCTTCCTTATCGGACTCTTCTCCAGCCTTTTCGGCATCGGCGGCGGCGTGATTCTCGTGCCGACGCTGCTCTACTTCTCGGAGTTGCCGATTCACGCCGTCAGCGCCACTTCTCAGTTTGGAATTCTGCTCACGTCGCCTGTAGGACTCGCCGTACACGCGCTGCAGCGAGATATCGACCTGAACGACATCCTGCCGCTGGTAGCCGGCGGATTGTTGGGAGGCCCGCTGGGGGCGCGATTCTCATTGAAAATGAAGTCGCCGCAGTTGTTGCTGGTCGTCGCATTCGCGTTGGTGGCCGTCGCCGGATCGCTCATCTGGCGCCACCTATGAGCGAAGCGGTCGCAAGCTCGAGAGCGCCGAGCATCTTTGCTTCGAACGCGTTTCGGCAATACTTCGTCGGACAGTCGCTCAGCTTGCTCGGCGACGGCTTGCGCACGCTTGCCGTTCCTCTGCTCGCGTACCACCTCACTCACTCGGCGCTGTCGACCGGCGCGGCGTTCATCTGCGAAGTCGTCCCGTTCTCGCTCTTCTCGCTAGTCGGCGGCTCGCTCGCCGACCGGCTCGATCGCCGCAAACTGATGATCGGCTGCGACGCCATCCGGTTTGCCGTGATGACCTTCTTTGCCGTGGCGTACTGGCAGCACGTTCTGACGCTCCCGATGATCTACGGCGGTTTGATCGTGATTTCGATATGCGCGGCCGCATTTTTGGGAGGACAGTCTTCGAGCATCCCCTATTTGTTGGGACGCGAACGCTCGACCGAAGCGATCGCCGTGCTGATCGCTTCCGAAAATGCCTCGAGCCTCGTTACCCCCGTGATCGGCGGCGCGGTCTTTACCTTCTTCGGACCGTTGCCGGCCCTGATCGTCAACGCGTTGACCTATCTCGCGTCGCAAATATCGTTAGCCCGCATCCCGTCGCTCGGGCCGGACGCCGTGCAGGGCGTTCCGTCGCCGCGTCATTTGGCCGGTGACGTCGCGCTCGGTTTTCGCCAGTTGTGGGGCGACGTGGGCATGCGGGCTCAAGCTCTGGCCGGATTCGCGTTCAACGTTTTCGGCTTCGGCTGCTATGCGATTCTGATTCCGTTTTTGAAGAAAGGCTTTGGCGCAAGCGATCAAGTCGTCGGAATTTTCTTCGGCATTTCGGCCGCCGGCGCGGTCGCCGGCGCGTGGCTGGCGTCACGCTGGGCAACGCGCTGGCCCTTCGGGCGAGCGCTGACGATCGCGTACCTGCTCGATGCCTTGACCTTCCTTCCGGTCGTGCTAGTGCGCAACGTGTGGCTCGTCGCAGTCTTTTGGGCGCTCTCGAACACGATCGCGAACTTCGAAATCGCCCAGATCATCGGTTTTAGGTTACGAGTAACGCCGGAGTACATGATCGGCCGCGTCATGGGCGCGGTCCGGCTCTTCGTTCTCTCGGGCATCGCGCCCGGCGTCCTGGTCTTTGGATGGGTGGCGGACAGGCACGGCCCGCTTGCCGCCATGTGGATTGCCTGCCTAGGGTACGTGGTTATCGCATTAGCGGCGCTGGTGACGCCGGCCATCCGCAACGAGCGGCGCTGACGTGAACGTCAAGGCGCTGGCGCTCGGGGTCGCGTTCGGCTGCTGCGCGACCGCAGCGACTTCGCACCCGATCGCGGTTCGGATGCTTCCGCTGCCGCTGCATGCGACCATCGAACCGTTGGGCTTGCGTTCGCTTATGAGCGTTTCGAGCGACGGAAGGATCGCCGCGACGGTCACTCTCGGAGGTTTTCACACCCGCGCCGGTCTGTGGGACCGCAACGGGCGCTTTCGACTGGTGAACGTGCCCGGAACGATCGCCGGATTCGACCAAAGCGGCGCGCTGCTCGTCAACTCCGACCGGCCGCGGCGGCTCGTAAGCGCCTCCGCGCAGCCGGTCGACATGAGCTCGTGCGAAAACTTCCCCCACGCATCGATCGGTCCGGCGATCGCCGGGGTGTTGAGCAACGGCTCCGTTATCGCGACGATGCGATCGCCCGCGATGGTTAATCTCGACGACATCAGCGGTCAGAACGCGCCGGTCGTGCTTCATTTGCGCAGCCGCCAATGCCTGAACATGGGCAACGGTATCGCGCTTGCAACGGCAGGGCTCTACACGGCGGGCTACACGGCGTACATCGCCAACGTTCCGGCGCCGTCCAACGTCGTTTCCAACAGCGAACGCTTTGTGGCCATGCGTTGGCACGAACGCACGCGAGAACCGCTGGGCGCCGGCGTCGCGCTCGCGATCGATGCCGCCGGTGCCGCCGCCGGTGCCGACGTGCCCCCGGGTGCCGCCTACGATGCCGCGCCGCACGCACGCTCTTGGCGGGGCGACGGATCGGCCATCGATTTCGCGCCGAATAGTCCGGTCAGCGTCGGCTACGCCGTCGACGATCGCGATCGCGTCACCGGAATGTTCGAAGACGAGAATCGGCGCCACTACGCGTTCTTGTGGGACGGAAACACCCTTCACCGCCTCGACGACCTGGCGAACGCACCAGGCTGGCGATTCGAGTGCGGTTACGCATTCACCCCGAACGGCGGCATCGTCGGTATCGGCACGTATCGCGGAATCGCCGCAGCATTCGAGATCGACGGCCTCTAAATGCTGTCATCCTGAGCGGAGCGAGCGATAGCGAGCGCAGTCGAAGGACAGTGCCGCAAACGACGTGTCAAGCTGAGGGCGTCTGGACGAGGAGCGAAGGCCGGATGCCGAGAGCGACGAGCCAGCGAGTAGCGTTTTCGCACGGCGCTCCGCTCAGGATGACACCGTGCGGCGCTCCGCTCAGGATGAGACGGGTAGAGGCGCTACTTCGGTGAAGTCATCTCCTTGGGGACGACGATCTTGTCGTACTCTTCTTCGGTGACGTGACCGAGGCGCAACGCCGCTTCCTTCAGCGTGCTCTTGTGATGGTGGGCGTGCTTGGCGATCTCCGCGGCCTTATCGTATCCGATGTGAGGCGACAGCGCCGTGACGACCATCAGCGATCGATCGAGGTAAGTCTTGATCTGCTCTTCGTTGGCTTCTAGACCTTCGACTGCGTGTTCGCGGAACATCGTGCATGCGTCGCGCAGCAGCGTCGTGGAATGCAGGAAGTTGTAGATCATCACCGGGTTGAAAACGTTGAGCTCGAAGTTGCCCTGGGACGCGCCAAACGAGATGGCTAAGTCGTTTCCGTAGACCTGCACGCACGCCATCGTCATCGCTTCGGACTGCGTCGGATTCACCTTACCAGGCATGATCGAACTACCCGGTTCGTTTTCGGGAAGCGTCAGTTCGCCGATGCCGGCCCGCGGACCCGATGCCAGCCATCGAATGTCGTTGGCTATTTTCATGAGGGCCGCAGCCAGCATTTTCAACGAACCCGAAGCGAACACGAAGTCGTCGTGCGACGCTAAGGCTGCAAACTTGTTCGGATGCGAGCGAAACGGCAGACCCGTGAGGTCCGCAATCTTCTTTGCGGTGCGCTCCCCGAACTCCGGGTGGGCGTTGAGACCGGTGCCCACCGCCGTGCCGCCGATCGCCAAATCGTAGAGATGGTTCAGCGCCTCCTTGCAAGCGATCATCGCGCGGTCCAGCTGCGAGACGTAGCCGGAGAACTCTTGGCCGAGCGTCAACGGCGTCGCATCCTGCAAGTGCGTGCGTCCGACCTTGACGATATGCGACCACGTTTTGGCCTTGGCGTCGAGTGCGTTCCGCAACGCCTGAACCGCCGGCAACATTCCGACCATCGCTTCGGCGGCCGCCACGTGCATCGCCGTCGGAAACGTGTCGTTGGACGACTGAGACATATTTACGTGATCGTTGGGATGAACCGGCTTCTTCGAACCCATCTCGCCGCCGGCCATCTCGATCGCGCGATTCGAAATGACCTCGTTCACGTTCATGTTCGTTTGCGTGCCGGAGCCCGTTTGCCATACCCTTAGCGGGAAGTGCTCGTTAAGCTTCCCCGCGGTGATTTCGTCGGCGGCTTTGACGATCAGCTCGGCCTTGTCGGCTTCGAGCTTTCCGAGCTCTAGATTGACCAAGGCGGCGGCTTTTTTGAGAGTCGCCATCGCTTTGATGACCTGCCTGGGCATGACGTCGCGCGGCCAAGTGCCGTCGCCGATGTCGAAGTGCACGAGCGAGCGCGCCGACTGCGCGCCGTAATACTTGTTCGAAGGTACGTCGATCGAACCCATTGAGTCGCTCTCGACGCGCACGCCGGGCGAGCTCGGGTTTGTTGTTGTCGTCATGGCCCGTCTATCTTCGCTCGCGGGGCGGATTCTCTGCCTCGACCTAGGTCGTACCATGGCAGCCGAGGTTTCCCGACACCGGCGGCGCATCCCCATCTCCATGATGACCGTTCGCAGCGCGTCGCTCGACGATCTGGACGCGATCGTGCCGCTCTTCGACGCCTACCGCGAATTCTTCACCAAAGCGCCCGATCTCGACGTTTCGCGCCGCTTTCTCCACGAGCGGCTCGAGCGGCGAGAATCGGTCGTTCTGGCCGCTTTCGAGGGCCCCGCAGCGACCGGCTTCCTGCAGCTCTACCCGCTATTTTCCTCGTGGTATGCCAAACGCCAATGGTTCCTCAGCGACCTCTACGTCGACGCCGCCTTTCGCGAACGCGGCGTCGGCAAGCGTTTGGTTCGGGCGGCGATCGACTTCGCCAAACACTCCGGCTCGCGCGCCATCATGGTCGAGCTCCCATTTTCCGAACCGCACCTCACGCGCTTCTACACCCAACTCGGCTTCGACAAGGACGCCGTGTTCGAACTTTACCGCTTCGTCGTCGAGTAGCGCCCTAGCGGCCGCGGGCGGCGGCGCGCAGCCCCGCAACCGTATCGCCTACGACCCGCGTCTCGACGATTTCGTAAATGGACAGCGGATAGCGGGGGTCGAAGCGCCGCTTGTTGCAACGCGGACAGCTCGCCGGCTTCACGGGTTTTCGCTTACGAAGGACTTCGAAGGCGCACTGCTCGCAGCGCAGGATGTAGCGCCGGCTCGATTCGCGGAGCGGGCGTACGTTGCCGAGTTCGTGATAGATCGAGTCGAGGCCGCATTCCCGGAGTTTTTTCTTGAATCGCGCGCCGTGACCCATCTCGCGAAAGTGCGCGAAACACCAGGCGTGAATCATCTCGTGGAGGAGCGTTTCGTCGAGGGCGGCAGGATACGCGCGAAAGTGCTTGGGGGACAACTCGATGGTCATCGGACGCTCGGAATAGTTGATGCGGCCGGCCGAATTCGAGAACCGCTCGTTGTACCGGATGCGGCAATCGGGAACTTCGCCGTTGAAAAACTCGTAGTTCAGACGCGCGAAGATGAGTTGCAGGTCGGGTTCGGTTGGAAGGGTCGTCATAAGCGATCTCGGAGGTGCCGAGGCAAGGGGCGTCTTCGTCGCACGTCCAACCGACTCTTTCGTGCTCTCACAACCCACGCGCGGCCTGCCCCCGCGCATCGCGGTGCCGATCTTCCTCGTTATCGCCATTCTTTTTTTGGGAACGATGACGTACTTGCTCGGCGAAGGCTTCGGCGTCACCGGCTCGGTCTTCGGCAAAGCCGCCAAGCCCGGCGGCGCAACGGCCGCGCGCATGCAGGAGCGGCAACAGGGATCGCAGGCGAGCGTCGAGGGCGGACCGCCGGCCGCGGTCGTCGAGCAACTACGAAGTTTGCGCGAGCGGATCGCAGCCCACCCAAACGACGACGTCGCCCTTACCCAACTCGGCGACATGTATCTGGCGGCCAACCGGTTTTCCGACGCAATTCCTTTCTATCGCCGGGCGCTGAGCGTCAATCCCCACAACGTCGCCGCTGCCGCGGGGCTTTCCGAGGCGCGCGACGCTCTTCGTCAAACGACGAGTCCGTAACCGCCACGGTGAAGCTGTATCTTTCGTGCGACATGGAAGGCACGGCCGGCGTTTGCTCCTGGCAGCAATGCGACCCGAGCGACCCGCACGAGTACCCGACGTACCGGCGTTACATGACTCGAGAGGTGCGCGCCGCCATCGAGGGTGCGCGCGAAGCCGGCATCCGCGACGTGCTCGTCAACGACTCCCATTGGGATATGCGCAATCTCGTCTGGGACGAGTTGCCGCAGGACGACGGCCTTCGCATAGTCAGCGGAACGCGCAAGCCGTGGTCCATGGGACAAGGTCTCGATGAGAGCTACGGCGCCGCATTCTTCACTGGATACCACGCAAAAGCGGGCGACGCCGCCACGCTCTCGCACACGTTTAGCCCCGAAACGCTCTATGCCGTAACCATTAACGGTACGGCGTGCAGCGAAGCCCTCTTGATCGCCGGGCTCGCCGGCAGCTACGGCGTGCCGCTCGTGTTGATCACCGGCGATCGGGCGACGGTCGAGGAAACGACTCGCGCGATGCCCTGGTGCATCGGCGTGGCCGTCAAAGACGCCATCGGCTTTTCTGCCGTGAATACCTTGACGCCGAGCGCTGCACAAGAGGCGATCCATTCGGCGGCGCGTGAGGCTATCCAGCGCGTCGGAAAGGCCCGGCCGTTTCTGTTCGATGCGCCCTTCGAAATGGTCATCGAAACCGTCAACGTCGAGAATGCCGACTTCATCGAGTTGATGCCGGGATTCGAACGTGCCGGCGCGCGAGCGGTACGCTTTACCTCGCCTGCGTATCCGAGCTTGCTGCGTGCCTTTATCGCCGCAACCCGGCTCGGCGCCGCCGCCAACGCGACGTGAACGGTCGATGAAACTCTACGTGTCCGGCGACATGGAGGGTATCGCAGGCGTTTGCGCGTGGGAGCAGGTGGATGCCCGTACGCCCCATCCCGAGTATTCCATCTATCGCCGCTACTATACGCGGGAGATCGCCGCCGCTATCGACGGCGCGCGCGCCGGTGGCGCCGGCGACGTCCTCGTCAACGACTCGCACGGGCCGATGCGCAACCTGCTCTTCGACGAGCTGCCCGCCGACGTCCGCGTCATCTTCGGCAACCGCAAGCCGTTCTCGATGGTCCAAGACGCGGACTCAACCTTCGACGGCGCATTTTTCGTCGGATATCATGGTGGTGCAGGAGAAGCCGACGCCGTGCTGTGCCACACCTATACGCCGTCGGTCGTCTACGAGGTGCGCGTGAACGGCGTCCGCTGCAGCGAAGCGATCTTCAACGCCGCGCTCATAGGCTATTTTGGCGTTCCGCTGTTGCTCGTGACCGGCGACCGCACGACCGTTGACGGCGTTCGCGCGCTGATGCCGTGGGTACGCGGCGTCGTCGTCAAGGAATCCATTGGAAACTTTGCAGCGACTTCAATGACGCCCGCGGCGGCGCAGCGTGCAATCCGCGAAGAGTCTCGCGTTGCCGTCGCGGCGGCTGCGCTGGCGCAGCCCTATCGATTCGAGCCGCCGATCGTACTCGACGTCGACGTCGTACGAATCGAACAAGCCGACCTCGTAGAAACCATTCCCGGCTTCGATCGCACCGGTGCGCGCAGCGTTCGGTTCGTTCACGGGAGCTTCCCCACGGTCTTCAAGGCGTTCGTCGCGACCTGGCGCCTGGGAGGTCAGGCGTGAAAACGCTCGTCGCGCTGCTGATGGTCGTCGCGTGTTGCTCGGCATCTCCCGCATCGGCTCCGGCGTTACCGGCCGGATTCGTCTATCTTTCCGACGTCGCGCCCGCAATCGTGCAAGACATCCGCTATGCCGAGCCGCACAATCTGGTCGGACGGAAGCTTCCTGGGTATCTCGCCCCCGCGTGCATCCTCACCAAGCCGGCCGCCATCGCGCTGGCAAAAGCTCAGGCGGAGCTGATGGAAGCGGGGTTATCGCTGCGCGTGTACGACTGCTACCAGCCGCAGCGCGCCGCCAAAGCGCTCCTCGCGTGGAGTCGGGATCCGAAAGACCAGCAAATGAAAGGCGAGTACTACCCGCGCGTCGACAAAGCGCGCCTCTTCGCCCTCGGCTACCTATCGGAAAAGTCGCCGCACGCACGCGGGAGCAGCGTCGACCTCACCGTGGATCGCTTGCCGGAAGTGTCGCCCGCGCCTTGGGCGCCCGGCGAGCATTCGTGCATCGCGCCTTTCATGGCACGATACCACGAAGGCTCGATCGATATGGGGACGACCTACGATTGCATGGATCCGCTGTCGCGAACGGACGCGCACGTTGGGACCGTCGCCGATACGCACCGGACGATGCTGGCCGATCTCATGGAAAAATACGGCTTCAAACCCGCCGGAGCGCAATGGTGGGGCTTCGTGCTTGCGTCGGAGCCGTTTCCGAAGAGTGCTTTCGACTTTCCGATTACTGCGAAATAGCGGCGGCCGGCTGCGGCGCTCCAAGCGCGAGCGCGATGACGACGACGTCTTCAGCGTCGAGCGAGAGGCTCCGCATGGCCTGATCGTAGAGTTCGATCGCCTTTTCGCTCTTACTAGACGCGGCCCGCTCCTCGCGCAGACGCTTGATCTCGTCGGTCACGCGATGCGCCAGTTCGGTCGTCAGCTCGATGCCGGCGTCCTCCAGCCGCGCGCGCTGATTGCGTAGGGTTTCCTCGACGAGCGCGACGCCTGAGTGTTTTCCAAATACGAAGCTCGTCTCGGCGCCGACCAGATCGGCCGGCACGGCTTCGTACATGCGGTGATCGATCAGGATCGCGTGCGTGTGGATACCCGACTCGTGCGCGAAGACCTTAGAACCGACGATCGGTTCGTGCTGCTGCATCGGTATGCCGCTCATTCGCTCCATGAAGCGCGCGAGCTCGCGCAGCTTGTGATACTTGAAGCCGGGAATCTCGACCCCGTAGAGCACGCGCATCGCCACGACGTACTCGTGCAACTTTACGTTGCCTGCACGCTCGCCATACCCGTTGGCGGTGACCGACACGACTTTGAACCCGCAGGCGGTCGCCGTAATCGCGTTGATCGTCCCTAAACCGTAGTCGTTGTGTAAATGCGCGACGATCGGCAGACCTTCGGGCAATCCTTGCACGATGCGCGTGCAGTACCAGCGCGTCGCCTCCGGCGTCAAGGTGCCGACGGTGTCGGGCCATGCGGGACGCGTTCCACCGGCCTCGATGCCGGCTTTGAAATAGCGGATGAAGTAGTCGACGTCGCCGCGGCTGCCGTCTTCCGCGCCGAACTCGACGCGCTCGACACCGCGGTCGCGGGCGTGGCGAATCGCGTCGCACTGCAGACGGATGTTCGCGTCGCGGAAGAAATCGAGCGGGAGGTCGAGCCAGTCGCGCTCGTCGCGCCCCTCGAATCGAATCAATGTCTTACCGATCTTGTACTTTAGGTGGAGATCGCTACCGCTCGTAAAGATGAAAAACGTCACCTCGTTCGGGCCGATACCGGCTTCACGCAAGGTGTCGATCGTTACGTCGATGTCGTTGCGATTGCTTCGGCACATCACGACGATCTCGACGTCACCGAGTTCCCCGCGCCGTTTGGCGCCCATGACCAGCGCAAGCGTCCGCCGGTCGCCTTCGGAGGCCGCCGGGAAGCCGACGCTCATCACGTGCACGCCGATCGACGCCAGCGTCCGCGCGATCTCGAGCTTCTGCGAAGGTGTGTAACAGACGCCCGGCATCTGCTCCCCGTCACGCAGCGTCTCGTCGTAGATGCGGATCTGTGAAGGATCGGGAAACGCGACGTCGCGCGTAAACTCCCGCGGATCGCGGATCAGGCGCTCGATCGGTTCGCGCAATTCCATGAAGGCACCGCTTCTACGGCGCTGCCTCCGGGTCATGGTTGACGGCCCGCGCCGCGTTCACGCGCAGTTCGGCGATGTCGCGCGGGAACACCAGATCCAGCGTCCAGTCGAAGGCGACTCGCAGCTGCCGGTCGAGTCCCGGCAGGCGTGCCAAGTAGTACGAGCGCCATAAAAACCAGGCCAGGAAACCGGTGATCACGCGATCGCCGGGCAGCTCGGCTACCGCGCGGCGGCCGCCGAGCGCGGCCATCATGCCCAGAGTGCGATAGCGAAACGGCTGCGTCGGCCGGCCGCGCAGCACGCGGACGAGGTTGTCCGCGAGATGCGGCCCTTCGCGGACGGCGTGCTGCGCTGTCATCGGATACGTGCCCCCGTCAGGATCGGGTATCGAGGCGCAGTCGCCCAACGCCCAGACGCTCGGGACCTGCGGCACGCGCATGTCGGGGCCGGTCATAACTGCGCCGCGCTTGGTCTTCGGCAAGCCGGTCTGCGCGATCGTCGGTGAGGGCGCCACTCCTGCACTCCAGATCATGGTCGCGCAATCGATACGGCGACCGCTCTGTAAGGTGAGGCCGCCCGCGTCGGCACCGGTTACGCCGTCGCCGGTCAGGACTTCGACGCCGCGTCGTTCCAGAATCCGGCGCGAGTACTCGCCCATCTTCGGCGGAAGGCCCGGCAGTAGGGTCGGTCCGCCCTCGACTAAGATCATTTTCAGATCGTCGATACGCAACCGCCGATAGAAATGAAGCACGCTGCGGAAGAGCTCGAAGATCTCGCCGGCGGTTTCGACGCCGGTGAACCCGCCTCCGACGACCACCAGGGTGAGCAGTTGACGGCGGCGCACCGGATCGTCAACCGTATCGCCAAGTTCGAGCAGCCAGATCAAGTGATTGCGCAGCGCGTCGGCATCCTCGAGCGTTTTGAGCGTCCATGCGTTTTCGGCGACGCCGGGAAGCCCGAAGGTCGAAGTGGACGAGCCGAGAGCCAGCACCAGGTGATCGTACGCAATGGTCCGCGTTAGACCGGTCAAGACGTGCCGATAGGTGACGGTTTGCCGCTCGACGTCGATGGCTTCGACTTCCGACAGAATGAAGTTCGTGCGACGCAACTGCGTGCGAATCGGCGTGACAACGTGGCGCACCTCGAGTTCCCCCGACGTGACCTCCGGCAGCATTGGCGTAAACAAGGTGTAGTTGTCGCGGGAGAGCAACACGATATCGGCTTCGTCCGCGTGTAAGCGCCGCTCCAGCCTTCGCGCAACGGCGGTGCCGGCGAATCCGCCGCCGACGATCGCTATAACAGGCATTCGCTTCGTACGCGGTTGAAGAGAACGCGGTGGATTACCTCCCGCCGCCGTCCGGCGACGAAACGCCGCAAAAACCCGCTCGCCGTTCCCGCACCGGCGCAATCGGCACCGCCGGCGCCGCCGTTCTCGCGTTTCTCCTCAAATTCAAGTTGGCGCTCTTCGTAGGTTTGAAGCTGCTGGCGCCGAGTTGGACGTTCTTGCTCTCCCTGTGGATTTACGTCGCGCTGTTCGGCTGGCGACTCGCCGTCGTCGTAATGCTGCTACTGCTCGCACACGAACTCGGCCACTATTTCGCATTTCGAGCCTACGGCTTACCGGTGCGCCTGCCATCGTTCATCCCGTTGCTCGGTGCGTTCACCGCCGGCGCGCCCCCCGAGAATTTGGAACACGACGCAAACATCGCGCTAGCCGGACCGCTGACGGGAATGGGCCTCGCTGCCGTCTGCGTCGCTATCGGGATGGCCGCGCACGACCGTTTTTGGTACGCATGCGCCGACCTTTCGGCCTTTCTCAATCTCTTCAACATGATTCCGATGCCGCCGTTCGACGGCGGCCGGATCATCGGCGCGCTTTGGCCGCCGTTATGGATCGCCGGGTTTCTTTCGTTCATCGGGTTCGCCGTCTATTTCCACATTCCGATTCTGTTCGTCGCGATCATCGGGTTATTGGGATTGCCGGCAATGCTCGCGGCCTGGAGAGGTCGCGTCGATCCTCGCGCGGCAGCGATGTCCTTTTCGGCGCGGCTGCGGGTCAGCGGATGGTATCTGGCGACCCTCCTGGGTCTGTTTCTGATACTCGCCCGGGCCCATGCTGCGCTCGCGCCTGGTTCGTTGGGCGCACCCGTTTGGTGATGCGGTGGTTGACGCCGCTCGCCTTCGTCTTCATCGCCGCGGCGGTGCTTACGTTTCGTCCGGCGCAGACCCCCGGACCCTTCTTGCGCGATTTCGAAGCGTACTGGAGTGCGGGATCGGCGTGGAACGCGCGCGGCGATCCATACGGTCGCGACGTTTGGGAAGCAGAGCGCGCCGTTCCGGGCGTCGACTCGTCACGCGATGAGTTACTTCCGTTCGTCGGGCCGCCCGCGACGCTGCTCGCATGGAGTCTGTTAGCGCGCTTACCCTACGTCCTCGCCGCGCGGCTATGGATCGCACTTTTAGCGGTCGCGGTACTCGCGCTCGCAGCTATCGCCGTTCGCGCCGGCAACCCGCGCTTCTCGCTGGCCGCGTTTTTTGCGGCCCTCGCCCTAGCGATGGCGTTCGGACCAATCACCAGCGACGTCGCGCTCGGGCAAATCGCCTTGATCGCCTACCTTGCGGCCGTCACCGTCGCCCTTCCGCTAGGCTTGCCGTTGCGCGCCGCGGCCGCATTCGTGGCGCTGTTTCAACCGAACGTTGCTTTCGGGCTCTTCTCTCAACTGGGTCGCAATAGAGCGACCCTGGCGCTGGCGCTTGGCGCCGCGGGGACGTATGCCGCGAGCGCAGCATTTTTGGGCTGGCGCTGGCCCGCCTCGTACCTATCGCGCCTGCTTCCACACGAAAACGCCGAGCGCCTAAGCGCGATTCAATTCACTCCCGGCGCCATCGCACACGGCGCAGGCATGCCCGTTGGAGCAACGGCGTTCGTCGCGATCGCCACCGGGATCGTTGCCGTGGCCGCGATCGTTGCCATGTGGCGGCACGTTCCCGACCCCTTTGCCCGATTCGCGGCGATCGCGCCGCTCGCGCCTTTCGCTTCGAGCTTTTTTCACGAGCACGATGTATTGGTGGCGTATGTCGCCGCCGCGTGGTGCGCGCTGCGGACACGTGGGAGCATTCGCGCATTCGCGCTGGGCGGCACGTTGCTAGTGGCCATCGACTGGCTCGGGCTCGCGCAGCGGCCCACCGGAACTTTTCAAAGCGCCTTGCTGGCAGTGGCAGCCCTTTGCGCATTTACCGCGCTCGGCGAAGACGCGGATTGGCGCGCGACGGCAACGGTGGCCGGTGCCGTTGCCGCAGTGTTTGCCCTTTCGGCGTGGCTTGCGTCGGGGCACCCGGCACCGATTTGGCCCGACGCGATGGGAAACTTTCACGCCCTGCCAACCGAGTCGGTCGCCGGCGTGTGGCGCGACGAACAGGCGCGCACCGGTCTCCTGGGTATCGACCCGCTTTGGGCGTTCCTGCGCGTGCTCTCGCTGACCGGCTGCGTCCTTCTCAGCCTATCGGTCTATCTCCACGAGCGTATGTCATCTTGAGCGGAGCTCGCGCAGCGAGCGCAGTCGAAGGACACAGCGCCGTAAACGACGTGCTAGCTGAGGGCGTCTGGACGAGGAGCGAAGGCACGGATGCCGAGAGCGACGAGCCAGCGAGTAGCGTTTTCGCACGGACGCGAAAACGCCAACGTCCCGAAGCTGGTACGTCGTTGCGGCGGTGTCCTTCGACTGCGGCGCGGAGCCTGCGCCGAGGGAGCGAAGCGAGTACGAGTGCGCCTGTGCTCAGGATGACGCGGCGGTCAGATGTCGACGTTCATGAAGTTGTCGAACGGGGTGATGTTGTTGGGGTGGAAGTTTTTGAGGTCTTTATTGTAAGCGATCAAATCCTCACGCAGCGAGTTTACGACCGAGGGCACGTCTTTCACGAACTCTTGCTGGACGATGAGGACGTCCTGGTTCCGCTGCGCTTGATCGAAGTGTGTATAGAGAGCGTCCATGGCCGCCTGCGCGCGGCGATTGCACCAGCGCAGATCGTTCTGGCCCTTCGGCGGGAAGCCGTTGCAACTGTAAAGAGGGGAATAGTCGCCGATCGCGTCGTTCAGCCACGCGAAGAACACGAGGTCCCATTTACCGCCGTAGATGATTCCGCCGCTCTGCTGGGGCGCGAACATCTGCGGCGCTTGATACCGGCGGACGTTCAGCGTAACGCCGATCTCCTTGTACCAATCCCGAATCAGCTCGATCTGCTCGTCGACGTCGGCCGTTCCCGCCGTCGTCGCGAGGTCGAGCGCCAGGCTGACGCCGTTCTTAGCGCGCGTGCCGTCGGGCCCTTTAGCCCAACCGTTCTTGTCGAGGAGCGCGTTGGCCGCAGCGATGTCGAATTTGGTCGGTGCAATAGTGGTCACGGCGTACGGTGCCGACCGCGGCGTCGTGACGTCGGACACCGTTCCGACGTTGTGCCCGATCTTCGCGATAAGCTCCGGCCGGTTCAACGCCAAGCGAAGCGCCTGCCGGACGGCCGGATCCTTTAACGCGGGGCGCTGCAAGTTAAAGTCCATATGATTAAAATAATAGCTGGGTCGCCGGCTGACGTCGTATGCCGTTACCGCCTGTACGCGCTGCAAGTAGTTTCCAGGGAGCAAGTACCACATGTCGAGCTCGTGCGCTTCCAGCTGCGAAAGCACCGTGTTACGGTCGGGAACGATTTTATAAACGACCTTTTTTAGTTTCGGAAGGCCGCGGAAGTACAATGGATTGGCGACCATGACGACTTGCGTGGCCCGATCCCATCGCTCGTACTTAAACGGCCCGATTCCTACTGGAAGCGAGTTGTACGGAATGTTGTTGATGTTCGGATACTTCGCAAGCAAATGCTTTGGAAGGATGCATGGGTTTGCGCCGGCACTTGAAAAGAAGGTTTCGACGAACGGGGAGTACGGCTTGCGCATGTGATAGACGACCGTGTACTTATCCGGCTCGTCGATCTTTACGATTTGGTCCCAACCCGTGCGTCCGACCTCGTTGTTCGCGGGATTGTTCACGACGTTCGTACTGAAAACGACGTCGTCGGCGTCGAAAGGCGCACCGTCCGACCACTTCACGCCCTTTCGCACGTGGAACGTAATCGTCAGCCCGTCCTTGCTCACGCCACCGTTGGCTTGCGTGGGAACTTCGGTCGCGAGCTCGGGATACGGATTGTTGTGTTCGTCCCACTTGATCAGCCAGGCCATCGTGAGCGACGACATCAATCCGATCGAGGCAAACTGTCCGAGGTGAGGATTGAGCGTATTGACGTCGGCCCCGTCGGAAAACGTCAGCACGTGCGGAACCGTCCACGAATTGACGCGCCCTCCTGCGGTCGCCTCTCCCGGTTGCGACTTCGAACATCCCGACGCGAGAAGCGCCGCCGCGCAGACGACCGCAACCGCACGCAAACTCAACTTGCTCATTCAAGGCACCTCCAGTAAGCGAACAAATTCAAAGACCGGCGACGATCGAACGAGCGCCGACGGGACATCGACGGTCGATTTATTCCTCATCTAGGTTCGATGTATTCTAGGACGAGGAGGCGACGGGCGAAGCGTGCTCCGCACGTGAGCCCCCGAGCCGACGAAGTCATAGGATACATCGAGCCTAGATGTCCGAGGTCATCATGTTGTCGAAGGCCGTCCACGCTCCCGGATCGTAGCCGGTAAGGTTGGGGCTGTGCGTGTACCCATTCTTTAAAACGTCGAGCACGATGGTCGGAACGTTGGCGTCGATAATCTTGACCTCTTGCTCGAGAAGGCGGCGATGCTCTTCTTGGTCGTACGTAACCTTGAAGCGCTCGAGTAGCGAATCCAACTGCGCGCTGCAGAAGCGCGCGACGTTTTGTCCGTTGGGCGGAACCTGGTTGCACTCCCACTGCGTCGAGATTTCTCCGATGGGATCCGCTTGCCATGAGAACATCGTCATGTCCCACTTGCCGCCGTAGACGATGCCGTTTTGCTGGAACGGCGCAAAGAACACGGCCGGCGCGAATTTCCGGGTTTGTATGTCGATGCCCACGGCGTGCAACCCCTGGCGAATGAACTCGACCGTATCGTCCGCGGTCGATACGCCGGTATAATACGGGAACTCGAGCGACATACGTTGGCCGTTCTTGACGCGAATGCCGTCGGCGCCGGCCTTCCAGCCGGCCGCGTCGAGGAGCTGCTTCGCCTTGGCGGGGTCGTAGGGAACGAGCGGAATGTCTTTGGGGGCGATCGGGTTGACCGGCGGTATGATGCTTTCTTGCACGATGGCGTTACCCTGAGCGATCTTCTGTGCGAGCCCTACTCGATCGATTGCGTATCTGATAGCTTGGCGCACGCGCAAGTCGCTCACGAGCGGCCGCGTTACGTTGAAGTCGAGGTGCCCGTAAAATGGGCTCGGCTTTATTTCGGTTTGAACGTTCGCGAGCGCCAAAACCCTGGTGATGTACGATGACGGTACCTCGGGCCAAAGTTGGACCTCACCGGTTTGCATCAGCGTGAGCAGGGTGTCGCGGGAGGGGATCAATTTGAACGAAATATGCTTGATCTTCGGCTCGCCGCGGAAGTAATACGGATTGGCTTCGAGTTCGATGCTGTCGCCACGGTGCCAAGCGACGATGCGAAACGGACCGATGCCCACGGGCTTTGCGTTATACGCCACCTGATTGATGTTCGGATAGCTTTGCAAGAGATGCTTCGGCAGAAGGTCCGGATTAGCGCCGGCACTTCCAAAGAAAACCGGTTCGTACGAAGCGTACGGTTTTCGAAGATGGTACACGACGGTGTACTTGTCGGGCTCGTCCATTTTCTCGATAAGGTTCCAGCCGTCGCGGCCGACCTCGTTATTGGCCGGGTTCAACACGACTTTCGTCGAGAAAACTACGTCGTCGGCGTTGAACGGCGCTCCGTCGGACCACTTCACGCCCTTACGAACGTGCCACGTGATCGTCTTTCCGTCGGCGCTGATTCCGCCGTTTGCCTGCGTCGGAACCTCGGTAACGAGTTCGGCGTAGGGGCGGTTGTCGGATCCCCACTTCACGAGGTAGGCTTGCGACAACTGCGATATGTACCCCAACGTCGTTTCCGTGAAGAGGTGCGGGTTTAGCGTGGGAACGTCGCCCGAGCCGTCGCCAATGGTGAGCGAATGCGTCATCGACGACGTGCCGCCGCCGCTCTTCGTGCACGAGCACAATATCGCGATGCCGGCGATCGCGGCAAAGGCGCGAACGTTCGCATTCATCGAGAAACTCCTTCGTCAGGCGACACCCGAGGTTAGATCGAGTAATTCCAAGGATCCCAAAATGCCGATATCACCGGAGACGGATCGAATCCTTTGAGGTCCGAGTTGTACACATACGGCACTCGCGTAAACGAAATGATGATCGTCGGGACGTCGAGCGCTAGCTGCTGCTGGACGATTGCGTAGTCGCGCTTGCGTCGCGCCTGATCGATCGTTTTCAGTGCATCCGCCATGGCTGCCGTCGCTTTGGGGTTATTCCACATCATCGCGTTCTGGCCGTGCGGCGCCAGGTTGTCGCCGGAATAGATGGCGTTGTCGTCGGGATCGGCGGCGCCAATCCAGCTGAACCCGGCAGCGTCGTAATGACCGCCCTGCAGAATGCCGTTCGTCGAGTTGTCGAAAAATTGGCTGGTCGGGTAGTTCTTGATGTCGGCTTGCACGCCCACGTCCCGCCATTCACGCTGTAGAAGCGTTTGCTGGGCCTTCCCGTTGTTCGACTCGGTTTGCGTACTCAACGTAAACTCTAGGCGTTGGCCGTTCTTCACCCGGACGCCGTCGGGACCGGCTTTCCAACCGTCGGCGTCCAGAAGCGCTTTGGCCTTTTCCGGATCGTACGGATAGTGAACGATGTCGTTGGTGTAGGCCCACGACAGCTTGGGGCTTTGATCGGTCTCCGCGGCGATCGCCGAACCATGCGATATCTTGTCGATAATTTCTTGACGGTTGGTCGCATAGGCCAGCGCCCTGCGGACGTTAACGTCGCCCACGATTGGGTGGGTGAGGTTGAAGTCGACGTGCGACCATTGATACGAGTCGACGCGCGTCGCGATCAGACCGTTCTTCGGATCGGCGGCCATCGCGGCGTACTCCGGCCACTTGAGCCCAGTTCCCAGGGCCAGCATGTCCAACTCGTGGGATTGTAGCTCCGCCTCCTCGGTGTTCTCGTCGGAGATGATCCTATAGATCACCGTGGTAAGCTTCGGCTTGCCGAGGTAGAAGTCGGGATTCGCCTCCATCCGCACTTCCTGGCCCCGCTGCCACGACACGACCTTGAACGGGCCGCTTCCGATGGGGAGCGCATTGTACGAAGCGCTGTTGAACGATCCTTTGTCGTCGTTGTACTTCGCCAGCAGATGCTCCGGCAAAATCGGCGAGTTGCCGTTTACGCTCCAGAGTTGCTGCAAGAAGGGTGCGTAGAGACGCTTCATGTGGATGACGGCGACGTAGGGATTGCTGCAGTCGATACTGCCGATATCCTTGTAACCGTCGGTCGTGATCACATTGTTTTTCGTATTCATCACGACTTGCCACGTAAACTTGAGATCCCGGCACGTCAACGGCACGCCGTCTTGCCACTTGATGTTGTGCCGCAGCTTGTATTTGAGGAGCAGTCCGTCCTTGCTCACGTCGCCGTTGGCCAGCGTCGGAACTTCGATCAACGCGTCCGGGAACGGACGAGCCTTGCTGTCGTAGCGAATCGACCACGAATAGATGAACATGGCGAGGTCGAGCGTCGGCGTGGCCGAGTTGAGCGCTGGATTGAGGTTTTTTGGATCGGCCGCCTCCGAAAAACGAAAGACGCCGGGCTGCGTCCAGGGATGCCGGCCGCCGCTGCCGCCATTTTCGTTACCGGATTTACTGCAGCCCGCGAGCATCAACGCCAACCCGGCCGCAGCGAGCAATCCGGCCGCTACACGCTTACTCAGACAAAGCTCCTTCCTCGCCGCTTTCGACGAGCATGGTTTCGGGATCGATACCGCGGCTGCGGCAAAACTCGCGATAGGCGCTCGGCGCAATCTCCGACGGTTTGATCTCGCTGCGTCCGCCCCAAAAGACGTTCGTGTAACCAAAGCCGATGCCGGCCTCGCGCAGGTGTTCGTCGATCGCCGCTTTGTGCGCCAGTACCGCGGTTTTCTCAGTGCCGTGTGCGACCGCCATGACGTTGACGTCGTGGAACTCCGGGCCGCCTTCACGCCAGTACGCGTGCGTGATCACGTAGTGTCTGGCCACTTCGCAGCCGGCATCCATCTCGCAACCCGGCGGTACGGCCCAATGAAACAGCGCGTTATATCGCGTAACCCGTTCGTCGTTTGCGGTCGCCTTGACGTGCTCCAGAAACGTCGAGAAGCGGCCGATCACGCCACGCTGGTTGAGTTGCCTCGCAACGCCGGCGAACGTCGCGAAGTCGACTCCCGCCTCACCGGCCCGCGCTCGCCATACGTCGCGAACCAGTTCGCCGGGCGCAAACTCGCGTTTGAGCGCCACCAGAACTCGCCACTCGAGGTCCGTCAACTCGACGAACTCGGTATGCTGCGGCTCGCCGCGTTGGGGCGAACGCGCGCCGGGTTCGAGACCGCGCCGCCGTACGTGGCCGACCCCAAGCGTAAAGAGCATCTTCGCCGGCATCAGTCTGAAGCGTTCCGCACCGACCTCGCGGCACAAGAGTTCGGCATGTTTGCGTAACGAAAATCCTTGGGGAACCTTCAGCGTCGTCCACAACCGGTAGGTGCTGCCGGGCGACGTCGCATCGGTCGAACGAACGACGACGTGACCTGAGAACGGATCCGTGCCGAACATGAAATCGAACGCTGCGTCGAGCCGGTCTTCGCTCACTTGCCACGCAACGAGCGCTCCGCGCGCCAGGTTCGTCGACATGACCGTTTGCCGCACGCGCCGGATCGTCCCGGCGCGCAGCATCGCAACGACGCGTTCCAGAACGACGTCCACCCCGATTCCCGAACGCGCGGCGATCTCGCCGAACGGGTCGGGTTGAAACCCGCTAAGGCGATCTTCCGACACGGCCAAAATCGCCGAGTTGATCGGGTCGGAAACCGCCGCCGGCACGGCCGAAGCGCTAGAAGCCATCAATGGCTCTGCTTTATCTTCGTTGCTGACGCACCCTGTAAGCCGAAGTCCCTGTGCGAGTCGAACGACGGCGCAAAAGTTTGTTTGGGGCGCCCTAGGGGCATGTTGCAAAGGCGAGTTGTTTAAGTGCCCCATGGTCGGGGGCCCCACGAAGTGGGGGGCGCGGAGCCTGGGGCGGAGCGCCTTTTAAACACCCAGGCCCATCCGCCTGCGTCATCGTTAGAGCTGCAAGTCGCTCACGCCGGTGGCGTACAAATAGTTTTGCTGCGCGTTTTGGACGCCGTAAAGCGCGTGGATCTGATCGGATTGCGCGGTGGAGAGGTTCGCCTCGGCGGTGACCACGTTGATGATCGTCGTCGCGCCGACTTTGTACTGCGCTTGAGTTGCGTCGAGCGACACCTTCGCGGCGGTTAACTCGGCGTTGGTCTGCACCAGCAGCGAGCGGGCGGAAATCAGATTGGCAAGTGAGGAGCGGACGTCGGACTCGACCTGGAGTCTGCTTTGATCGAGAGCTGCGACGGCTTGATCGAGCGTGGCCGCCGCTACGGCCACGTTGTAGTTCGTCTGGCCTTGGTCGTAGATCGGAATCGCCAGGTTCAGTCCGATCGTCTTGCTGTTCAAGAAGTTGTTCGTGAACAACGCAAAGTTGCGACTCACTTCGTCGGTAACGCCGGCGCTCAAGATTGGAAATCGCGCAAGTTTCGCGTAGCGCAAACCTTCCTTATCGGACTCGACCGTGTACTGGGCGGCGATGTAGTCGGGTCGCAATGCGAACGCGCGCGTGAGGGACACTTCGTAGGCCGGATTGGGAGCCGGCGCTTGCGCTTCGAGCGGCTTCGGTACCACTTCGGCATCCGCGTCGAGACCTATCGTCGTGGCGAACGTCGCCTGCGCGGCAATCGCCTGTCCTTGGGCGGTGACCAGGTTGCCGCGCGCTTGCGCGGTTTGAAACTGGGCGCCCGCGAGGTCCGAGCGGGCCGCAGCGCCGTTGCG
This sequence comes from Vulcanimicrobiota bacterium, assembly GCA_963786105.1. Classification (GTDB taxonomy): domain Bacteria; phylum Vulcanimicrobiota; class Vulcanimicrobiia; order Vulcanimicrobiales; family Vulcanimicrobiaceae; genus Tumulicola. Next base: position 89,263 of record CAWAXX010000023.1, on the reverse strand, counting down.
GATCTGCGCGACGACCGAGTGCTCGTTGACTTCGAACTCTTTGACGAGTTGGGCGTCGGCAACGACCGTGGCGTTGTCCTGGAGCACGGCGTAGTAGGCGTTTGCAACGTTGAGTGCGAGCGTTTCAAGGTTGCGCAGCAGCGTGCCGCGGCCGGCATAATCGGCGGACTTGGCGGAATGAATTGCGGCGATGGTGCGGCCGCCGTCGAAGATCAGTTGTTGAATAGTAATCGACGCCGTCTCGGAAGAGGTCGTGCTGTTGGCGGCGATGCCGGAACCCGGCGTCGCGCTCGGAAACGCGGTACTGAGCTGGACGTTGCCGTTTTGATAGGCCTTACCGATGGTTGCATTGCCGCTAACGGCGGGATAGAGGGCTTGTTTCTCGGCGCTGTACTTCGCATGAATCGCCGCCCACTGGGCATTTTGCGAGGCAAAGACCGGAGAAAGAGCGACCCCAATTTTCGTCGCTTGCTGTAACGAGACGCTAGTCGGAACTCCCTTTTTCTGCTTCATGTGCGCGACGTCGGGTGCCGGCGTCCCGTACGCCGGATACGGCAGCGGCGTGCCGCCCGCCGTAGGCATCGGTTGGGGTGTCGGCATGATGATCTGCGAACCAGGCGTCCCTTGCGCGAATCCCGCGGTGGGCGTAAAGAGGCTCAGCGCTATCGCCGCGGTGAAAAACCGGCCGAACGTCGATTTCATCAGTGCGACGCACTTCCGGCGGCGCTCGGACTCGGCGCGGGCGTGCCGTTCACGGCGACGACGCTGCCGTCTTTGAGCGCATCGGGCCGCGTGGTGACGACCTTCGTTCCGGGCTGCACTTTCGGACTGGTCACTTGCGCGAGCGTATCGGTTTCCACGCCGAGCTTCACCGGCACGGCCTCGGCTTTGTCGCCGTTGACGACGTACACGATCGCGCCGCTCTCCGTCTGGGCCACGGCGCTGCGCGGCACGACGATGGCGTTATTCGCCTGCTGTTTGGGCAACGTCGCGCTGATCAGCATGCCGCCCCGTAAGATGTCTCCCGGATTGACCATTTGCAAGCGGGCGAGATACGAAAGCGTTCCGGACGTGGGTACGGCGTTGACGGTTTGGATCCGCCCGTCGAACTCGCGGTTCGCCAGCGATGAAGTGCGGAACTTGACGAACGTGCCGGGCCGGACGTAGGCGAGATCCTCGTCTGGAACGTTGATATTGATCCATACGATGTCGATCCGCGAAATCGTCAGAACCGGCTGTTGCGGGCTAGCGTAGGCTCCCGGATCGAGCAGACGATTCGAAATAACGCCGTCGAACGGCGCGTACAGTTCCGTTTGCGAGAGCTGGGTTGACAAGACGTGCGCCTGTGCCGCCGCGGCCTGCGCTCCCGCGAGTTGAGCCTTGACGTTCTCCGCACTGACGACGTTGTTGCGCAGGGCGACCACCGAGTTCGAATAGGTCGATTGCGCCTGCACGTACGACGCTTGCGATTGCTGCAACGCCGTCTGCGAAACGTACCCCTGTTTGAAAAGCTGCTTGTTTTGCTCGTACACGAGCTTCGCATTGTCGAGCGCGGCCTTGGCCGTTTGCACGGCCGCATTGTTCGATTGAACTTGGACGGGCAGGCCGACGACCGCACCTTGCGCCGAAGCGGATTGCTGGGAGGCCTGCGCCTGCGCCTGAGAAAGCTGCGCCGACAGCGTCGACGGGTCGATCTGTGCGAGTAATGCGCCTTTGCGCGCCACGTCGCCGATATTCACGCCGACTTTTATGACCGTACCGCTCTGCTGAAAGGCAAGCGTCGACTGTTCCTTCGGCGCGATTTGCCCGTCGAGCGTCAGGTACGTCGCGATGTTTTGGCGCGTGGCGGACCCTACGTCCACGCTCAGCGGCGCCGGGCCTTTTGGCCCACCCTTCCCTCCGCAGGCGTCGAGCGCGAGCGACGCCGCGAGCACGGCGATCGCCAGCCGTTGATACTGCATGTTTCTCCTACTTTAGTTGAGCGCTACACCGAGATATACGCCGTCGGCTGGCATTTGATTCATAGCGTAGCGGTCGAAACCTTGGCTTTCCCCTAGGGAGCCTGTCGTTCTGCCGACACTCACACAACCCAGGAATGAGGTCGTCGTCTGCAGGGCGTACTTTCTCGGGGCATGAGCGCGAAACTCGACATCGGCCGCTCTTACAGCCTCCAGAATCGCGTCGAAGAATGGATGACTGCCGAAAAGGCCGGTAATAGGGGCGTCGATGTCCTATCCACTTCGGTATTGGTCCAGCTAGTGGAGAACGCCGCCATCCATTGTATCGATCCGGCTTTGGATGGCGACCAGATTACCCTAGGAACGCACATCGACCTGGAGCACCACAAGCCGGTCCCCGTCGGATTCATCGTGCGCACCGAGGTAGAGGTCGTGATGATCGACGGGCCGCGCGTCAGTTTTGCCGTGCAAGTGTTCGACGAGCGCGAAGCAGTGGCCGAGGGGACGCACGAACGCTACATCATCGGCCGCGCCAAGTTCCTCGCAAAGCTTGAAGAAAAGCTTACATAACGATAGGGTAGGGGGGACCGCCCCCCTCTCCCGCCTCCCCCGGCTCGTGCTGCAGGGGGGGCAAACGGTTGTTCCCGAAAAGAGGAGGCAGGACTGCCCCCGGCCAGGAGCCTTTGGAAGCACGCCGGGGCACAGCTAAGGTCTCATTAACTAGCTAGCTAGGAGGACACATTGAAGCGACTGAGCACCGGAGCTCTGGCCCTGCTGATGGCAGCCGGCCTTGGGCTCAACGCGGTCGCGGCCCAAACCCAAGCGTCGCATGGCAACATTGGAACCAACGCGATCGCGCAGGATCAGGGCCCGGCCATGGCTGCTCCGCCGGCGAATTTCGGATCCCCGCCGTCGGGTCAGATCCCGATTCTCTACAATGACCACCACGTCTATACCAAGCCCGATGTTCTGAAGCAGGCCCGCGTTCTCGCCGCGCTCGTTCGCGGCGGCACGCTCCTGATTCCGCTCCGCTCGATGTTCGAGCAGATGGGCGCTACCGTGTCGTACGACGCGAGCAGCAAGACCGTGACGGTCGGTAAAGCCGGAGCCGAGGTCAAAGTGACCGTCGGTAAACCGGAAGTTATCATCAATGGCGAATCGCGTCCGCTGGACGTGCCGCCAATCATCTATCAAGGCAACGTGCTCGTGCCGATCCGCGTAATTTCGGAAGGCATGGGAGCGTACGTGCTGTGGGTGGCCGACCGCCAACTCGTCGTCGTGCGCTACAATCCCGCGACGCCGCCGCCGCCGGCTCCGCCGCCGCCGCCGCCGCCGCCGACTCCGACTCCAACGCCGATGCCGACCCCGTATCACGACATCTACGTCGCGGGTGACTACATCATCTCGCCGAAGGTCTACAACGAGTTCAGCCCCGGCACTACGGCATGCAACAGCTGCAACGGCTTCTCGTACCGTCTCCACGGTGCGGTGGAGTTCGACCTCTTCAATCTGCCGTGGATGGTCGAAGGTGACTATCGTCAGTACAACTACCAGCATCCCAGCGGAAACGTCACGGCGATCGGCGGACAGTTCCAAACGTTCGTTCCGTCGTTCACCATGCGCGATTACGACCTAGACGCGCGTTTCGGCCTTCGCATTCTGCAACCGCGCATCTACATCGGCGTGGGCTACCTGTGGCGTTCGAATAACGCCGGATATCCGGCAATCAACAACGTCGGGTTCGGCCTTGAGAAGCTGCCCGACCTCAACCATCCGTTCTCGTTCTACGGGAGCGCGTACTACTATCCGTCGGTGAAGGGAACGTGCGGCACGGATGTGTGCCCGACCGGTCCGTTTATCTTGTCGTACGACATCCTGAAGTACGATCTCGGCGTAGTCTACTCGTTCCAGGGAGTTCCGCTCTTCATCGAAGGCGGCTTCCTCGGCGACAAGGGCTGGGCGCAAGAAGGCGCACCCGCACCGTTCGCAGAGAGCGGTCCGTATATCGGTCTCGGCATTAAGTTCTAACTTTAGTCTAGTCCGAATACAAAAAACCCCCGGTCTTAAACCGACCGGGGGTTTTCACGTTAGTAGGAAGGCTGGATTTAACCCATCTCATCGTCGTCTCAGGTCTCATTTACCACAGTAAACCTCGACCTTCGACTTCTCGATCTGGAATAAATCCGACCTTCCTGCGTTACGGATGATGTGACGGGCGGGGCGATGGTCCCGGAATCAACGTTGGAATCTCAACGGGTGCGGAGATCGGCGGGGACGTCGGTGACGGCGTCGACCGGCCCTTTGACGCTGGTGACGGTGAGCTCGAAGGCGTCTCCAGCGGCGACGGCTGCACGCACGGCGGGGTGATCACGTCTATGGCCGGCTGACCGGGAGCGGGCGAGGGCGAAGCGGTCGCGCTCGGGGTCTTCTCAGGCATCACGCCTTTGGGCAACGGCGTCGGACATAACGTCGGCAATGCAAACCAGTGTTCGGTGTACCCGTTCGCCACCGAAGCTTTGACGTTTTTCCCGAAATAGGTCTTTGGATATTTGCTGATGAGGATCTGAATGTACCGCCAGGCCGTTTCTTGTCCCGGCTGCGTGTAAACCTTACGGAAAACTTGCACGCCGAGGAAATACGACCGCGCCAGCTCCGGATCGTTCGGATATTTCGTCGCCCATCGCTGCAGCGCCTCATCGGCGAATTGCAGCTTCGCGATGATGCGCGGGTCGGTCGTGTACGCACCCGCGCTAATGGAACCGTCTTTGAACGTATTGTCGATTCCGAGGTAGCTGATCTTCATACGGCCGAAATACTCGTCGCCCGGCGCCGAAGCGTTGTATTGCTGGCACTGAAAGTGAGCCCATTTGCTCTTCATATCGCCGCAAGGATCCTTTTTCGACGGCGAACCCGTTGCGGCGGGCGTTGCGGCTGCCGTTGCGGCCGCCGCGGCGGCCGTAGCTGTAGGTAGGCGGAACGCGCTTCCAATCGTCAGCGCCATCAGCGACACGAATAGCGTACGTCTCACGTGCGATAATTCTCCTTTAGAGTTACTAACGCGCATGAGCTATAAACGTTTCCCGCCGCCCGCGCATCCGCCTTCCCGATGCGCAGGGGCGTTCGTGCGGCCGGAGCGAACCTGGTGACGTTAATGGCTCGCTCGATCCGCATAGCTGCAGTACAATTACGCGCACACGACCGGTACGACTTTCAAGGATCGCTCGACTCGATTGTCGCCACGGCGAGCCGAGCCTCGCAAACCGCCGATCTGGTGGTGTTTCCCGAAGGAACGTTTCCCAGCTACGTACTTGGCAACGCCGAAATCGATGAGGCGGCTGTCGACGGAGCGCTCGGGCAGCTCCGCAAGCTGGCGCGCGAAACCAGCACGGTGATCGTGGCCGGCGCGGCGATGCGTTCGGGAGAATTTCTACATAATTCGGCAGTAGTGATCGACGCCGACGGCTCGACTGCCGGGCGTGCAGACAAGGTTTTTCTCTGGCACTTCGACCGGCAGTGGTTCGAACCGGGCGATCGGATCGCACCCATCGATACGGCGGTCGGAAAACTCGGCGTCTTGATTTGCGCCGACGGCCGCATTCCGACCATCGCGCGCGCGCTCGTCGACCGAGGCGCGCAGATGCTCGTCATGCCCACCGCTTGGGTCACAACCGGAAGGGATCCTCAAGCCCTGGAAAACGTACAGGCAGACTTGCTGGGACGCGTCAGAGCGCACGAAAACGGCGTCGTTTTCGTGGCCGCGAACAAATGCGGTGCGGAGCTGAGCATGGTCGCGTATTGCGGCAAGAGCCAAATAGTCAACGCAGCCGGCCAGATACTTGCCATCGCCGCCGAAGGCCGGCCGCAAACGCTCGAGATCGCCGTCGACGTTGGCCCCGCGCGTTCGCATCGCTGCTCCGCGCTCGTCTCGCCCGCAGCGCGCCGCAACTCGAGCCAAGCGCCGCTGCGTATCGCCATCTCTGCCGACCCGTTGCCGTCCGATATCGATGGACGGTTGACCGTGCTCGATGACGCGTACGCACTCGCGCCCTTCGACGACGCACGCTTAGCCGCGCTCGACCGCGCGATTCCGACCGCCAACGTCGGCGATACGGAAATGTCGGATCCAGCCGGTCTCGTAGGTTATCGCCGCGCGGGCTACGCGTTAGCCGTTTGGACGGCCGGCGCGGAGCCGGCCTGGATCGAGCCGATCGCCCGTGCCCGCGCGCTGGAGCTGCGCATGTACGTCGTCGTTTTCGACGACCGTGCGAGGCGTGCGTTCGTCGTCGATCCCGATGGCACCGTTATCGCGGGAACGTTTGACGATTATCGGCTGGCAAGTTTCTCACTCGATCCACGCAGGACGATGGAGACGGCCGTCGCACCGGGAACCGATGTCGCCGACGGTCTCGCACGCGTCGATGCGATCGTCACTCGAAAGGACTGAGGGATCGCTCGTGTCGGAGAACGTTCACAGAACCTTGGCTGAGGCCGACGAGGTGCGGGGCGCGGCCGTACGTGGCGACCGGATTACGTCGGTCGTCATCGCGATCGTCGCCGTCCTGGCGGCGCTGGGCACGCTGTTCGCGCATCACCGTTCGATCTCGGCGCTGACCACGAAAAACCAGGCAATTCTTTCGCAGGCACGCGCGTCGGACGCCTACAGCAAGTACGAAGCGAAGCAAGTCCGTTACCAAGTGGCCCAAACCCTCATTGCATCGGACATTGCACGGACGCCCGAGGCGCGGCAAGCGTTGACCGCGCTCGCGAACCGCGAGCGCAAAACGTCGCCGGGCGTCCTTGCCAAGGCGCAGTCGCTCGAGGCAGCCTCCGAAGACGACGACCTTCTGTCGGAGAAGGTCTTAAAATCCTACGAAACGCTCCAGCTGGCCACGACGTTCTTCGATATCGCGATCGTGCTCGTTTCGATCTCGACGCTGGTGCGAAACCGTGCCTTCCTCACCGTCGGGTGCGCCATCAGCCTGGCCGGAATCGTCTTCCTCATCATCGGATACTTTCAGGCTTGACCTCTCGCACGCTCGCGTTTGCGGTCGCCGCAGCAGCAATGCCGGCGCTCTGCTCGAGTATCGATCGTGCGCCGCAAGGATACCGCGCCGTCGGGACCATCGTCGCGACGCGATGGCCGTACGTTGCTGGGAGTATCATCCCGGTGCGCGTCGACGGATTTCCGGTCCCGTATCACGTCGCGATCTCCGGCGCGGGCAGCCTAAGCGACGACGGACGTTACGTCGTGCCCGAAGGCGTCGCACCTGGAACCGTCACGCTGATTGCCGGAAACGAAAAAGGCTTGGCGGCCCGCAACTTGCGCATCGGGGATCCGCCTTCGGCATCGCGCGCATTCTTAGCGGTGGCTAGTTACGACGACGGCATCGTATTTCACGACCCGCACGACTTTTCCGTGTTGGGCGTTCTCGCAACCGGCGGAACGCCCAGCGATGCGGCCATCGACGACGCGGGGCGGCTCGCCGCGACCGACACGCAAGGTTCGTCGGTAACGGTTGCATCGCTGGCTCCATGGTCCGTCTCACACGTCGGTGGCGTCCCGCTGGGGGACGAAGTTGCCATCGACGGCAGCACGGGAGCGATCTTCGTAACCAACCGGGACCTCAACGGCAACGGCGCGCTCACGCGCATCGCCGCCGGCGGTCAAACCAGTCACGTTGCGACCGGTCAAACGGCCGAAGGTTTGGCCATCGATTCCCGCCGTCAGATCGTCTACGTCGCAAATGTCAACGACGGCACCGTCGCCGCCATCGACGCGCGCTCAATGCGCCTCGTTCGCAGGTTTTCGGCCATTGCGCGCGTTTTTTCGCTCGCACTCTCCGCCGACGGTTCGCGGCTATACGGAATATCCAATCAGAGTGCGGGATCGCCGTTTGCTGCCCCCGGAGCCGCCGTAGCGATCGATCTCACCCGCGCGGTGCCGCGCGTGGTCGCGCGAAGCGGCGACCTCACGTTCCCGCTAGGAGCGGTGCTTGACGCCGCGACCGCGACGCTCTTCGTCACCGACGAAGCGCTCGACGTCGTCGACGTACTCGACGCGCGAACGCTGCGCCGAAAACATCGGGCACTGTCGACGTGCCGTACGCCCTGGAAACCGGCACTCGATCCGGCCCGCCGGCGCCTCTATGTGCCGTGTGCGCGCGACGACGCCGTCGATGTTTTCGACGCGACGACCCTGCACCGCATCGCCGGTGCCCCGTTTCCGACCGGCGCGTATCCGCTCGCGGTAGCCGTATGGCCTGCGCGCCGTTCGCGACGCCGATGAAGCTCCTCGCGGTTGCCGTCGCGGCGCTCGTCTTAGCACCACTGCCCGCGCGGGCAAGCGACTTGCCGGCTCAGCTGTCGCCCGGCGCTCCTTTTCCGAGCATCGCCCAGGAGGCCCCGACGATCGAAACCGTCGCTCCCGGCATCACGTTTGGCGAGTACGCGCTGCGCACCGCCATCGGCCCGGTGGTCGTCCGCGTGGTCGCCGTCGAACCGCGTCGCGGCGACGTACGAGTCGGCGAAGTGCTCGCCCACGATGCGTTGGAGTCGCGGGGCGAAACCGTCGGGTCGATGGCCAAGCGAACGGGCGCCGTAGCCGGAGTTAACGGCGACTATTTCGATATTGGCAATACCTACCGGCCCACCAATATCGTGGTGCGCGCCGGCGTCATGCTGCAAATGCCTCGAAACCGCTACGCGCTCGCCGTCACGCGCGATGGCGTGCCGCAGATCGCCGAATTCAATTTCATGGGACAGGTCCAGATCGGCGATCGAACGACGTCGCTCGACGCCGTCGATCGATCCCCGCCGGACGCCGGCACATCGCTACTCACCCCAGCGTACGGAACCGTTCCGCCGCTCGAAAACGTCACCCTGATCGCGCTGCAGCCGCTCGGCGGAACGCCGCCGCTGACGCGCTATCGCGTCACCGCCGTGGTCGATAATCTGACCGCGCAGCCGCCCGGATACTACGTTGCAATCGGACCCGGCGCATACAACTTCGTCACGGTCCCGGCGATCGGCGACGTCGTGACGGCGAGCGGCGATCTTTCGCCGATCGGTCTCGAGTCGATCGCCACCGCGATCGGCGGCGGACCGCTCATCCTGCACGCAGGAGAGTGGACCGACGATCCCAATGGCCCCAACGGAGGCGAGTACGAGAAACGCATTCCTTGTACCGGCGCAGCTATCGCACCCGATGGGCGCCTCTTCCTTATCGAAGTGGACGGCCGTCAGCCATCGATCAGCGTCGGGCTCACGCGGCGCGAGCTCGCCGCCCTGATGCGTGCGCTCGGAGCGAGCGAAGGTCTGGCGTTTGACGGCGGCGGGTCGTCGACCATCGCCGTTCGCCGGCTCGGCGACGCATCGTCGGAAGTTGCGAATAGCCCGTCGGATAAGGTCGAGCGCCCAGTTGGCAACGGACTCTTCATCTACAGTACCGCCCCGGTAGGACCCGCGGTGCGGTTGGTCGCGCAACCTGGCGTCATACGCGCCGTCGGCGGCGCCGTCGTACCGTTGCGCGTCGCCGCCGTCGACGCAGCAAATCACGTCGCTCCGACCGGCGCCATTTCCGCGGCGGTCGAGCCGGCGTCCCTGGGCAAGTTTCGCGAGAATTCGTTTTACGCGCGGAGGCCGGGATCCGGTCGCATCCTGATGCGCAGCGGTGCGCTCAAGGGGACGGTTGCGCTCGAGGTGCAACCGGCACCGTCCGGTATCGCGATCGAGCCGCCAAAACCCAACGTCGACAATGGCGGAACGCTGGCGCTTTCGGCACGCGCCTTCGATGCCCGTGGCTACCCGCTTGCCCTTCCGTCCGTGCTGTCGTGGCATGCAACGGCGGGCTCCATCGACGGCCGGGGCCGGTATCGCGCCGGATCGCGCAACGCCCAGGTTGCCGTACTCATCGGCGGGGTCTCGGCCAGCACGCGCATTACCGTTGGATCGCACGAAGTAGCGCTGCCGTTCGCCGACCGCGCGCGGTTTTCGACGGTGCCGCGTGGAGGCAGCGGCAGCCTCAGCCGCGATCCGCAGTGCGGCAGTTGCGTGCGGCTCACGTATTCGTTCGGGAACAACGAACGCGCGGCGTATGCAATGGCCGACTTTCCGCTGCCTGCGGATACGATCGGTTTGTCTTTCGACGTACTGGACGACGGGAGCGCATCGCGTCTGCGATACGCGTTGCGCAACGCTATCAACGAAGACGTGCTGGCCGACGCCGCGCGGCTCGACCAGCCGGGCTGGCGTCACATCGTCGTGCGTTTTTCCGCCGAAGCTTCGCAAGCCGAGCGTTTGCTGTCGATTTACGTGCTGCCTCCGAAGGGAATGCAACTGTCGAGTGGTCAAATCGTGCTGAGAAACGTCCGAGCCGTCGTTGCGGGGAACTAGGAAGCTCAAACGCCGTGGAATTTGAAACTCTTGCAGGGCGCGCCCTCGACACCTCAAGGTCGCGCGGCGCGAGCTACGCGGACGTCCGTTTCGAGACGGTTCGAACCGAACGGATCGAGGTGCGTAACGGCGTCGTCGCTACGCTCGCCGATTCGAGCAGCACCGGTTTCGGCATTCGTGCCTTGGTGGACGGCGCGTGGGGATTTGCTGCCAGCGCTGATACCAGCGATGCCGGCGTCGATGCAGCAGCAGCGCGCGCGGTGTCGATCGCTCGAGCGAGCGCCGCTATCGGCCGCCGCCGCATCGGTGCCGCTCCCAGCCGCAGCTACGCCGACACCTTCGTTACTCCGATGCGATGCGACCCGGCGAGCGTCCCGCTGGGCGAGCGCGTCGCACTTCTGCTCGACGCCGAACGGATGCTTCACGGTCCCTCGGAGATTGCGGTCGGGCGGGCGTGGCTCGACCTCTGGCGAGCCGACAAGTATTTTTTCAGCACGATCGGATCGCGCATTTTCCAACAAATCACCCAGTCTGGAGCGGGGCTCGAAGCGATGGCGGTCGGAAACGACGACGTTCAGGTTCGGACGTATCCCGGCGACGTCGGTCTCTACCAGTCGGGTGGCTGGGAAATCGTCGAGCGGGCGCGCTTGCTCGAGGGAGCGCCGCGCATCGCCGAGGAGGCGACGCGGCTGTTACGCGCGCCGCAGTGCCCGAGCGGAACCCTCGACGTCATTCTCGGCGGCTCGCAAATGTCGTTGCAAATTCACGAATCGTGCGGTCACCCTGCGGAACTCGACCGGGTGATGGGATGGGAAGCAAACTTCTCCGGCACCAGCTTTCTGGAGACCGACCAGCTCGGAGAGCTGAAATACGGATCGGATCTGGTGACGATCGTCGTCGATAACACGCTCGACCACGGCATGGCAACCTGCGGATACGACGACGAAGGCACGAAATCGGTTCGCTCCGACATCGTTCGAAACGGCGTTTTAGCGGGATATGAAATGAGCAACGATACGGCTCGCGCGATCGGCCTGGAAAGCAACGCGTGCGTGCGTGCGCAGGGATGGGAATGTATGCCGATGATCCGGATGTGCAATCTGAGCCTGCTGCCCGGCACCGTACCCTTCGAGCATCTGTTCGACAACGTCAAAGACGGCATCTACATGGAAAGTAACCGCTCGTGGTCGATTGACGACCGACGCTTGAACTTCCAGTTCGGGTGCGAGATGGGTTGGGAGATAAAGAACGGTAAGCGCGGGCGGCTGGTGAAGAATCCGACCTACGCCGGAATGACTCCACAGTTTTGGAATGCGTGCGATGCGATCGCCGACGAGCGCTCGTGGTTCGCGTGGGGAACGCCCAACTGCGGGAAAGGCGAACCGATGCAGACCGGACGCACGACGCAGGCAGCCGCACCGGCGCGGTTTCGCGGCGTGAGCGTGGGCGCAGGGTATCGTGAATAACGCCGGGAGTGCCGCGCTGCGGGAAAACATCGCCGCGCACGTTTTGGAACTGTCGGCCGCCGATCAAACCGAAGTGCTGGTTTCGACGAGCGACGCAACGCTGACGCGCTTTACGCACGAAATGTCGAACCAAAACGTCGCCGCCAGCGACGTCGCCATCTCGGTGCGCGCCATCCTAGCGGGACGAACGGGCGTCGCACAGACCAATCGATTCGATGAGAAGTCGTTACGCGACGTCGTTGCACGCGCCGGCGCTATCGCGGCGCTCGCGCCGGAAGACCCGCTCCAAGGCTCGCTGCCGGCCGGTGGGCCGGCGCAGGCGCCCCGCCATGCGTTCGATCCGGCGACCGAGAACGCCGGTGCGGATCGTCGCGCGGCAATGTGCGACGCGATCTTTCGCGAAGCCGAAAACGCCGGCTATTGGTCGGCGGGTTTTGCCGCCACTTCCACCAGCGGGCTGACGCTTGCAAACACCTCGGGCGCGCTCGCATCGTTCGACGGAACCGACGCCGCCGTAAACGTTAAAATGACCGCGTCCGACTCGACCGGTTTTGGCGAAGGGTATTCCGCCGCCGTCGGCGCGATCGATGCAGCGGCGATCGGCAAGGTCGCGGTGGAAAAAGCACGCGCGAGCGCCGTCCCGCGCGCCGTCGAACCTGGGGAATGGACCGTTATTCTCGATCCGCCGGCATTTGGCGAACTTTTCATCTATCTTGCAAATCACTTCTCTGCCCAATCCTTCGAAGAAGGGTCGTCGTTTTGCAGCGACGGGCTCGATCGCTCGTATTTTTCGGAGAACGTCACCGTCGCGGATGATTTTGCCCATCCGCTCGCACCTGGCATGCCGTTCGATTTCGAAGGCCAGCCGACGCAACGCCTTGCGCTCGTCGAGAACGGCGTCGCGCGTAACGTCGTGACCGATAGCTACTACGCAAACAAGCTCCAGCGCCCGAACACCGGCCACGCGCTTCCGGCTCCCAACGCGTACGGGCCGCAGCCCCGGAACGTCGTCGTCGCCGGCGGGAACAAGAGCGTCGAACGGCTGGTCGCCGAAACCGAACGGGGCCTCCTTGTTTCACGCTTCTGGTACGTCCGCACCGTCGACCGCAAGCGCGCAATCGTTACCGGAATGACGCGCGACGGAACGTTTTTGGTCGAGAACGGCCGAGTTACGCACGGAGTCCGCAATATGCGCTTCAACGTCAGCATTCTCGATCTGCTGCGGCACTGCGAGTTCTCGGACACGCAAGTCCGCACCGGCAGTTACCACTACTCGCTGGTCGTTCCAACCGCGAAGATCTCCGGCTTCGCCTTCACCTCCGTCACGGACTTCTAAACCGCAGCGTCCTGCGCGGAGGCACGTGCTGGTGTCATCCTGAGCGGAGCGCCGACGGCGCGCAGTCGAAGGACGCAGTCGCCGCTATGGAACCGTACCAGCGAAGTGTGGTGCTTCATGGGCCGCTTCGCTCGGGATAATCACGTGGTAAGGCGTTTGAGGGCGGCGGCGGCGGCGTGTAAGAATTCCCGCGCGCGCGGACTGACGTTGGCCATTTGAAACGCAGCATGAACGAGGCCGTCGAAACAACGGTACTCCACCTCGACGCCGTCGTCCCGCAAACGCTTCGCGTACGCGGCGCCGTCGTCGCGTACCGGATCGTACTGCGCAGCGAGGATCGTGGCCGGCGGCATCCCCTTCAACGATCGTGCTTGCAGCGGCGCGGCATACGGGTTCGCTTTGTCGAGATCGTCGCGCAGGTACAGCGTCCAGTCGCGAACGACGGCCGCTCTCGAGAGCAGGTAGCCGTCGCCGAACTCGCGGTACGACGCTCCTTGGAGGTATGGGTCGAGCACCGGATACATCAGCAGCTGATGCATCGGCAACGATTCGCCGCGGTCGCGCGCGAGGAGCGTTGCAGAGATCGCGAGATTGGCGCCCGCACTGTCGCCGCCGGCAACGACGCGCGCCGGATCGGCGGAGATCGATTCGGCGTTCGCAAACGCCCACGCGAGAACGGCGTGCGCGTCGAGGACGGCGGCCGGAAACGGCGCCTCTGGTGCGAGCCGGTATTGCGCCGCCAAGACGATGCAGCCCGAGGCGTTCGCGAGTTCGCGGCAGGGTACGTCGACGTTTTGCACCGAGCCGAAAACCCATCCACCGCCATGAAAGAACGCGAGGACCGGCAGCAGCTTCCCCGTCACCGGATAATAGGCCCGAGCCATGATGGATCCTCCCGGGCCGGGAATGGCTACGTGACGCACGCCGGCAACTGCCGGAGCCTCGCCCATCCAAGACGCCATCACCGCCGCCGAAGCACGCATTTCCGCAACGTCCAGCAGCTCAATACGTGGCGTCGCCGGATCTTCGATTTGTTCGAGAAGTCGGGCGACGTCAGCGTCCAGCGGCATTTCGATCGGCTCCTCTAGCGATGAGGCCTCCGAACACGAGCACTGCGCCGCCGATTGCGGCGGCCAGCGACGGAACGGCGACGATGTCGACGGCGGGATAGGAAAACACCACCGCGTGCAGCATCAGACCGCCCACGTTGACGGTTGCGCCCGTTCGTACGGCGGCGATCGCGTTGGGCAACGGACGATCGTTCTCGTCGTCGACGGCGAACAGCACGGCCGGACCGGTGCCGCCCGGCATGGCGCGCATCAGGTCGGCTTCTTGCGACGTAAACAGCACCGCCTTAACGATCCGGTGCACCGCCGGAACCGCGAACGAATCGAATGGCACGCTCAGCCCCGCAATGGTTTGGCGCTGCTGCATCAGCAGCACGGGTGAGAGGAACGACGACCCCGACGGTTGCGTGATCGTCAGACGGCCTCCGCGCGCGTCGCGCGCGTCGACGTACGCAACCTCACGCAACGTCGAACGCAAATCGAAGGTTCCGGTGCTGCGGCCGCGATCGCCGATCGACAACGGTTGCCGGCTCCCCCGCTCGAGCACGACGTCGCCGGTGGTGGCGGAGTTCGCAACTTCGGCATCGGCCAGCGGAAAGGCGAGCGAGCCCCCGAGTTCGTCGACGCGCACGCGCTGCCCCGGCGCTCCGACGACCGTCCGGCTGTCGGGTGCGAGTAGGCCGCTGGCCACGCCCGCCACGCCGGCGATCGTCGCGCCCAACGCGATCGCGACGACACCGGCGCGCGCTAACTGCGAGGACGATTGCGCGAACTGCGAACGCGCGAGCGCCACGACGATTGCGATCAGTGCGAACAACCCGACGTTGAACCACCCGGCGTGATACGCGTCGCGCCCCGGGAGCGCGATTTCCAGGGCAACGGCCGCGACGACGCTCGCGGCAACGGCTGTAAAGAACGTCAACGCGAGGGAACCGACCCGGCGATCGCCGCTTGCATCTGAGCGAAGGTCAGCGCTCCATCGAAACCGCGCGTGACGACACCGTCGCGTCCGACGATCACCGTCGTCGGAAGCCCGAGCGCGGTGAAGATACGCCCGTATTGCTGGCGATCGTCGAGCCAAATCGGAAAGCGTATTCGCAGGGATCGCGCGAATGCCTCAGCACGTTGCGTCGATTCGCCTTGATTTACGCCTACCACGACGACGCCGCGTGCGGCATAAACGTCGGAGAGCCGCTGCAACTCGGGCATCTCGGCACGGCATGGCGGACACCAGGTTCCCCAGAGATTCATCACGACGATTTTGCCGCGGTATTGGGCGAGCGACACCTGCGCGCCGGTCGTATCGCGGAGCGGAAAAACCGGTGCCGGTTCGCCCGCGAACCCGGCCGGACCGGCGGGCCGCGTCGACGCGGGTACGAAGAACGGCGCGACGATCGCGATGGCCGCAACGGCACCGGCGAACGCGACGATGAGCCAAACGATGCCACGATTCATGAACGCACTACCAATCGCCCATGCGGTCTTCGTCGACGAAGCCCTCTAAGACAATCGTGCCGCTCGGGAGAACGGCGGCGTGAATCGGAATTCCGCGAAACAAAACTTCGCGGTGTCGTGCGGCATCGTCTAGCCGCTCGAACAAACGGCAATAGCGATCGAGAACTTCGGGGCTACAGCGCGCGATCTCCGGCGCAACGTTGTACGTCTGTACGAAACTGTCGAACGCGCGCTCGAAATCATCGGCCGCGAAACGGCTGTCGAGGTGAATCTCCCGTCGAACGCGTTCCAGGGGGTAAGCCTCCTTCGGCAGACGAATCGGCGACGGCGTGCCGGCTCAAATTCTTGACGGGAAAGCGCTTGCCGCCGACCTGCGCACCGAGCTCCTTGCACGTACGAGTGCGCTACGCGGTGCTGGGATTCATCCCAAACTCGTCATCGTTTTTGTCGGCGAGAACGAGTCGAGCCGTGCCTACGTGAGAAATCTCGCGAAGACCGGCGAGCGCGCCGGTATCGACGTAACGGTAGATCGGCTGCCGGTGGACGCGACGATTGCCGACGTGCGCGCGCGGCTCGAACGCTTGCATCGAGACGCCGGCGTGCACGGGGTCATGCTTCAGCAGCCGCTTCCCGCGCACTTGCCGATCCGGCAAATCGCCGATGCGATACCGCCCCATAAAGACGTCGATGGCTCCCACCCCATGAATCAGGGACACCTTGCCTTCGGCAGCGGCACGGACTTCGTGCCCGCCACTCCGGCGGCAGTGATGCTGCTGCTCGAACGAAGCCCGCACTGGCCCTTACGCGGCAAGCGGGCCGTCATGGTCGGACGCTCGATCGTCGTTGGTGCGCCGGTCGCGCTGCTGATGCTTGCGCAAGATGCAACCGTTACCGTCCTGCATAAGGAGTCGGGCGCCGCGCGGCCGTTTCTGCGGGACGCCGACGTGGTCGTGGTCGCGACCGGCGTTCCGGGACTCATTACAGGCGACGACTTGAAGCCGGGCGCAACGGTCATCGACGTGGGTACGACCATCGTCGACGGTAGGCTTCGCGGCGACGTCGATTTCGACAGCGCGTTCCAGGTCGCCGGCGCGATTACGCCCGTTCCCGGCGGCGTGGGCCCGGTGACCAATATCGCTTTGCTCCGCAACGTGGTCAAGAGCGCGGAGCGCATGAACTCGGTGGATCTATAGTCCGATGGAACGAACGCTGCGGTATCTCGAAACGAACCATCCGCAACCGCATCCGCTGTTGCTCGCACTCGAGCGGCACGGCCGGAAAGACGGCGTCCCGATCGTCTCTCGCGAGACGGCGCGCTTGCTCTCGACCATCGTTCACGCGATGCAAGCGAGCCGTATCCTCGAAATCGGGACGGGTTACGGCTACTCGACTCTCTGGATGGCGTTCGCGCAGCCGCGTATGGGCAAGATTTGGACGATCGAACCGGACAGCCGCCGTACCGGCGTCGCGCTGTCGTATTTCCGGCAAGCCGGGGAAGACGATTACATCGAAATTTTCAACACGCCTACGTTGGAACTTCTCGAGAACTTCCCGCATCGAAATCTCGACATCGTCTTTATCGATGCGGACACGAGCGAGTACCGCACCTACCTCGATCTCGTCGTTCCGATGTTGAAGCTGTCCGGGCTGGTTATCGTCGACGACTGCCTCCTGGGCGGTCGCGTTGCCGCCGAGACGGCGTGCGACGACGATCCTGCGGTGCGCACAATGCTCGCGTTCAACCGATATTTTCTCGCCCATCCCGAACTCGATGCGACCATCTTGCCGCTGGGCAACGGCACCGGAATCGGCGCTCGACGGCGATGACCTCGGCAGCCGCCTTCAAACATGCGATGCGCCACGTTCCGACCGGCGTGACGATCGTCACGAGCTTGAAGGACGGCGAGCCGCGCGGCCTTACGCTGAACTCCTTTGCGAGCGTCTCGATCGACCCGCCGGCGCTTTTGATTTGCGTCAATCGCGAAGCGCGCAGCTACCTCTACATTTCGAGTTCGCGCATCTTCTGCGTGAACGTCTTGGCCGGCGAGCAACGACACCTGGCCGAGCGTTTTGCCGGAAAGGTGCGCGAAAAGCAATTCGAAGAAATCGGCTACGAAGTCGACCTAACCGGCGCCCCGGTGTTGTCCGATGCGATCGCCCACTTCGACTGCGAAGTCGTCGCGGAGCATCACGTCGGATCGCATTCGATCTTTATCGGGAACGTCGTTTCGTGCCGGGCACGCAGTGGGTCGCCGCTCGGCTACTTCAACGGCGGCTATCACGATTTTGGCATTCACGTTGATTGAACCCGTCGAAGAAGAATGATTCTCGAAACGTTTCCGGTCGGCTCGCTTAGCTGCAATTGCACCGTCGTCGGCGACGAAGCTACCGGTGAGGCGATCGTCGTCGACGGCGGCGACGGTGTCGATGAAGTGATACGGCGTCTATCCAGACTCGGGCTACGCGCGGTCCTACTCGCGCACACTCACGCGCATATCGACCACATCGCCGACCTGGGCCGTTTGCGCGAGTTCACCGGCGGACGAGGCTTGCTGCATCCGGCCGATTTGCCGCTGTATCGCACGTTGGCAATGCAGGCTCGATGGATCGGTTTGACGCACGCGCCCGCCGTGGTGGACCTCGACGGCGACCTCGCCGACGGCGACGTCCTGAAGGCCGGAGACGTGCGAGTCGACGTTCTCCACACGCCCGGTCACACACCGGGAAGCGTCTGCTTCGCGGTAACCGATGCGAGTGACGCGCCCCCCACGTTGCTTACGGGCGATACGCTGTTCGCCGGGTCGATCGGACGCTGGGATCTCGGAGGAACCTCGATGGAAGACATCGTCGCGTCGATCCATTCCAAACTCATGGATCACGGCGACGGTACGCCGGTGATCCCCGGACACGGACCGTTTACGACGATCGGCATCGAGCGGCGATCGAATCCTTACCTCGCGCGGGCATGAACCTTAGCGAGAAACCGCCTACGCGGCGATTCTTCGTCGGCATAGCGCTCGACGAAACCGCACGCGCTGCGTGCGCGGACGCCGCGCGACGCCTCTTAGCAACCGGGTTTGCCGCTCGCTACGAGGATCCGGCGAAATTCCACGTGACGCTCGCCTTCCTAGGCAATGTCGATGCCGTACGCTCCGATGAGATCGTCGCAGCGGTACGGCAGGCAGCCGCGCAGCCTACACCGTTCGCCGTCGACTTGAACAAACTCGGGGCGTTTCCACACGAGCGCAAACCGCGGGTCATCTACGCCGGCGCTCGCGAACAGGGCGCGGATTTTCGGCGGCTCGCAAGCGGCGTTCGCGAGGCGCTTCGGGGCTGCGGTTTCGATTTCACGAACGACGCGGTAGCCCACGTGACGCTCGCCCGCGTTAAGGAACCGATCCGCCCGCTGCCGCTCGTCGAGATCGCCCCAATTCCGCTGCGGTGCGACGGCCTATCGCTCTTCGAATCGATCTTCGACAAAGAAAAAAACACCTCGCGTTACGAGGTGTTTTTTCGAGAACGGCTCGGAACCGTCAGTGAAGCTTGATCAAGAGCTTTCCGCCACCGGCGTTGCCGTTGACCGAAGGCTCAACCGGCGACGCCTCGGCGACGCGCTCTTGCAACGGCTGCCCGGGTGCCGGCATCGCCCCGTAATCGGGAATCGTTCCACCGGAGACCTTTGCGCGATAGTCGTCGATGGCAACGTGAAGCGCCTCGAGAGCGCGCTCCGGATAGTCCTTCTTCTTCTCGGGATACCCGCCGAGCTGGCTCTCGACGTCGGCCGCCGAGATGGCCGCCGCGCCGTCGATCGTCTTACCTTTGGCGAGATCGACGACCAGGCTGCAGGTGGCGGTGCCAAACCCACAACCGGTCGTGAAGTAGGAAATGTCCTCGATGACCGCCCCGGGCCCGACCTTGAGAAAGAAGTTGTACATGTCGCCGCAGGAGTCGCTGAAGTACTCACCGCTCGCGGTAGGGTCTTCCATCGTGCGAAAGCCCGCGCGCTCCTCGACCAAACGTTGAAATTTTGGAAAGTCCATCGCTCTCTTTACGATACCGGCGTTGTGGAAGGTTGCAGTTTCATCTCGAAGCGGCATTCCTTTCCGCCGCGCGCCAGGGATTCCGTCTGCTCGTGTTCGCCACCGATCGTCTCTTCGATCACCTGGTGAATCACCTGGCAGACCTCCGGATGATCCTTGGCGACGGTAGTGTACGGGCAGTTATGCTCGTGTAGGGCAAAGCCCCCGTCGATCAAGCTGTAGTCGGCTACCACGCCGCTCTCCCGCAGCATCTCGGTGAGCTGAGCCACCTTCTTCTCGGGTGTCTCGGCCGTAATTCGCTGCCGGGCCCGGTCGACGGCGCGCCTTGAAAGGCCGTCGAATATCCGCCCGACGGCCGGGCTACCGAACTGCTCGCGCACCTCGCGCAGAACCGCCGTCAGCATCTTGTCGTGACCCTGCGGAAAGAGTTTGTCCGCTTCGCTGGTGAGCGAGAACTCGAGCGTCGGCTTCGTGGGTCCCCGCCGGACCGGATTCTCGGCCACGAGACCATCGCGTTCGAGAACCACCAGCTGCTGCCGCACGGCGTTGGGTGACAGCCCAAAAACGCGCGCCAAGTCGACGGCTGAGGCAGAACCCCGGCGTCGCAGCTCGGTGACGATCTTCCCGCGGGTCGAGGCAAAAAAACGGTCGGCGTGCATGTCCGTAGCGCTATCCTAGCACGAACGAGCGGAGATAGTAAAGTTTCTCCTTGACTTTCTACGAGAGCCTCGGCTACGATACAGGCGAGTCCGCAGAGGCCTGCGGAACCCAACGGTCTGTAACGGTCTGTAACGGAGGAAAACGCGTGTCCGAGCGGGGTTTGCGCATCGTCGATCTGCATTGCCGGGTCGCCGGCAACGAAATTCTTAAAGGCATCGACCTGAACGTCGAACCCGGTCAAGCGCACGCCCTCATGGGACCAAACGGGAGTGGGAAGTCGACGCTGGCCTTTTCGCTGACCGGGCGTCCGCAGTACGAGATCACCCGGGGGACCGCCCATCTCGACGGCGAGGACCTTCTGGCGCTGGCACCCGACAAGCGGGCGCGCGCCGGCCTCTTCTTATCGTTTCAGTACCCGGCCGCCATCCCGGGAATCAAAGTGGCGAACTTTCTCCACGCCGCGCGCCAAGCCGTGCGGCCGGGCGATCTTGCACCTGCGAAATTTCGCGCGCTGCTGATGGAAAAAATGGACGTCCTCGGAATGGATCCGTCGTTTATGGGCCGCTACCTCAACGACGGATTTTCGGGCGGCGAGAAAAAGCGGCTCGAGATGCTCCAACTCGCCGTGCTCGCTCCCAAGTACGCGATCCTCGACGAAACCGATTCGGGTCTCGACGTCGATGCGCTCAAGGACGTCTGCGACTCGTTGGCGGCTTTGCGTTCGAGCGACGAAGGCCGCGCGGCCGGCTTTCTCATCATCACGCACTATCCCCGAATTCTGCAGTACATCACGCCCGACGTGGTGCACGTGATGATCGACGGACGCATCGTGAAAACGGGCGGGCACGATCTCGCCGAACGGATCGAGCGCGAAGGCTACGATACGATTCGCGAGGAGATCGGAGCGATTGCTTAAGACTTCCGATTCCGTCGCCGGCGAAGAGCTACGCGAGCGGCTTTCGGCATTCGGCGACGACGTTCTCGAACTCCAACGGCGAGCGCAGGCGCTCGATCGATTTTTCGCAACCCGCAGCGGCCGCGAGCGCCCGGGCCGCTACTGGAAGACCGATCTCGAGTCGCTCGCGCCGTTACCGCAATCGATCGCCGAGGTTTCGGGCAGCGTAACGATCGACAATCCGCATCCGCGAGTCATCGCCTGCGACCTTGCGACCGCCGCCCGCGACCATCCCGCGCTGCTCGCTCGCGTATTCGGTGCGACCCGAGTCCCGATATCCAAATTCGGCGCGCTCGCCACGGCGTTTTCTCACCTCGGCGCTTTCGTATACGTGCCGGCGGACGCGGCAACCGACCAGCCTCTTCTCGTGACCTACGCGGTCCCGGACGCATCGAACGTGTTTCCGTATACCGTCGTGTTGGCCGAGCGCGGCGCCCGTGCGACGATCGTCGAACGCCTCCAGGGGGGTGCCGGCGCGTTCGTCTGCGGAGCCACCGAAATCGTCACCGGCGAGGGCGCGGACGTTACCTATGCGAGCTGTCAGGAGTTGGCCGAAAACGCTCGCGTCGTTCAAACCCGTGCCGCGCGGCCGGGTCGTAACGCTACCGTGTCCTGGACGAACGCCGAGTTGGGAGCCGGACTGGCGGTGTCCGATCTTTCGGTCGCCATCGAACTGCCGGGAGCGCAGGCCCGCGTCACGGCGATCTTCTTTCCGCAAGGATCCCAACACGTCGACGTCGTCAGCACTATCGACCACGTCGTCGGTGATTCAGCCTCGGAGACGATCGTCAAGTCGGCTGCCGTCGGCGAGGGGCAGGCGCGCTATCTCGGAAACATTCGAATCGCTCCGCGTGCCCAGGGAAGCGATGCAAGCCTGCGCGACGACGCGTTGCTGCTTTCGGCAAAAGCGCACATCGATTCGGTGCCGGCGCTGGAAATCGGCGCAAACGACGTCAAAGCCTTCCATGGAGCGACCGTCGGTGCGCTCGATGCGGAACAGATCTTCTATATGCAAACCCGTGGTATCGAACGCAACGCCGCCGAGCGAATGATCGCGCTCGGTTTCTTCGAGCCCGCAATCGCGCGTTTTCCCACCGATGCGCTACGCGCCGTTATCCGGACGGCACTAGCCGCCAAGCTTTCATGACGCAAACGCTCCGAACGCCGGCCCTCGACCCCAAGGTCGCCGGCATCATTGCCGACTTTCCCATCCTGGCGCGACCGACGTCACGCGGGAAACGGCTCGTGTACCTCGACTCGGCCGCCACTTCGCAAAAGCCGCGCGCGGTCATCCAGGCACTCGTCGACTACTACGAGCAATACAACGCGAACATTCATCGCGGTGTCTACGAAATTGCCGAACGTGCAACCGCCGAGTTTGAAGGAGCGCGCGTCAAGCTCGCGCGCTTCATCAACGCGGACGTGCACGAGATTATCTGGGTGCGAAACGCGACCGAGGCGATCAACCTCGTGGCCTACACGTGGGGCTCGACGAATCTTCGCGCCGGCGACGCGATCTTGCTGACGGAACTCGAGCATCATTCGGATCTCGTACCCTGGCAGGCGTTGGCGCAGCGGTCCGGGGCGCAGTTGCGATTTATTCCGGCCGACGAACGCGGAGTGCTCGTGCTCGACGACCTCGACGCGCTGCTCGAAGGCTGTAAGCTCGTAGCCATCGGGCACGTCAGCAATACCCTCGGCTCCATCGCACCGCTGGACGTCGTAATCCCTCGCGCACACGCCGCCGGTGCCGTCGTTCTGGTGGACGGCGCTCAGGGCGCAGCCCACCTCCGCGTCGACGTGAAAGCGCTCGACGCCGACTTCTACGCGTTCAGCGGCCACAAAATGTTGGGGCCGACCGGAATCGGCGTACTCTACGGCAAGCGCGCGCTGCTCGAGGCGATGCCGCCCTTCGATTACGGCGGTGACATGATTCATCGCGTGGAGTACCGCGGAGCCACGTTCGCCGAGCCGCCATGGAAGTTCGAAGCCGGTACGAGCAACATCGCCGACGCTATCGCGTTCGGCGTCGCCACCGAGTATCTCGAGCGCGTGGGGATGGACTGGATACGCGCGCACGAGCGTGCCCTCACGACGTACGCCTTCGAGCGATTGAGCGAGTTCGAGCCGCGCCTGGCGATCTACGGGCCGCGCGACCCGGCGGCGATTTCCGGCGTGATCTCATTCAACTTTGCCGACGTTCACCCACACGACCTCGCCTCGATCCTCGACACCGAAGGCATCTGCATCCGAGCCGGCCATCACTGCACGATGCCCCTGATGGATAAAATGGGCTGGTCCGCCACCGCCCGCGCGTCGTTCTACCTGTATAATACTGAGGCCGACGTAGATGCTCTCGCCGACGGACTCGAAAAAGCGGCGAAGGTATTTAAGGTTTAGCAGCGTCGCGTGAGCTCGACGAAGTCCCGCTGTACGTTGGCTCCCGCCGTCCCGTTTTTTCGGGGCGCCCTAGGGGAACGTCTCAAAGCCGATACGTTTACGCGCCCCGTGGCCGGGGGGCCCCGCGCGCGCAGCGCGTGGGGGGCGCGGAGGCTGGGCCGGAGCGCCTGTTAAATGGACGACTTCTATCGCGATTATATTCTCGACCATTATCGCAATCCGCGAAATTTCGGGCATCTCGAGAAACCGGACGTGCAGGCGGAGGATCTCAATCCGCTGTGCGGCGACACCATCCGCATGGAGCTCAACGTCGACGACGGCATCGTGCGCGACGTGAAGTTTTTCGGGAAGGGCTGCGCCATTAGCCAAGCGTCGGCATCGATGCTCACCGAAGCGGTGAAGGGCATGAAACTCGAAGACGTGGCCAAGCTTTCGAAGGACCTCGTCCTGGAGAACGTCGGCATCGGGATCAGTCCGACGCGGATGAAATGTGCGATGCTCGGCTTGCGAGTGCTCAAGAGCGCCGCAATCGGCCGAATCGCGTCCTGGCCCGACGAGGAGTGACTCCGGCCGCAATCCTCGACGCCGTCGCGCGGCTCATCGGCGCAATCTCGATCGCATTTACAGGTATGACGGTCATAAAGTCCCAACGTGCGCCGCTCCAGCGGTGGTGGTGGCTGATTGCGCGCGCCGTTATCGCTTTACCCCTGTTCGCCATCGCGCTGTGGCTCGTCGTCGTGACCATTCCATACCCTCGCGACCCCGGGATGCCGACGCTTTCGATCGTCGCGAGTGCCGTGTTCGTGACCGGCCTTGCGATCGAGGAGTTGATCGGGGCCGACGTTCGGCGTTTTCTTGGAATCTAGGGACCTCTAACAGGTAGGCGAGGCCGGGCAGAAAACTCCGTGCTCGTGCAGCACCGTCAGATCACGCCGGAGCAGTGGGATGCCTTGGCGGCCGAGCCGGAGTTTCGGAAACTCGTCGCCGCCCGCCGCCAATTCGTCATTCCGGCGACGCTCTTCTTCATCGCCTACTATTTGGCACTGCCGGTATCGGTGGGCTTCGCGCCGCAAATAATGAGCCGCGCGGTCATCGGTCCGTTGACGCTCGCATACTGTTTCGCCCTTTCGCAGTTTCCAATGGCCTGGATTCTCATGGCGGCATATCTCTGGCGAGCTCGTCGCTTCGATCTCGAGGCCGCCCGTATTCGCCATCGCGAGACGCACGAGATCAAGGAATGAACGCACAACCATCGTTGATCATGTTCGGAGTCTTCGTGGGTATCACGCTCGTCGTGACCTATTGGGCGTCCGGACAGAGTACGACGAGCCGCGGATTCTACACCGCACACCGGCGAATTGGCGGCTTGCAAAACGGTTGGGCTATCGCGGGCGATTACATGTCGGCCGCGTCGTTTCTCGGCATCACGGGTCTGGTGGCTTTCTATGGTTTCGACGGGTTCATGTATTCGGTCGGATGGCTGGTTGCATATCTCGCCGTCCTATTCTTGGTCGCAGAACAGTTGCGTAACACCGGCAAGTACACGATGGCGGACCTCATCTCGTTTCGCCTGCGCGGGCGCGGCGTACGCGCCATTGCCGCCGTTTCGACGCTCGTAATCACCCTCTTTTACATGATCGCCCAAATGGTCGGCAGTGGCCTGGTCGTGAACTTGCTGTTGCCGCAATTTCCAGACTACGTCGCGATCGGCGCCGTCGGTGTGTTGATGCTGGTGTACGTGTTGTTCGGAGGGATGCTCGCGACCACGTGGGTGCAGATCATCAAAGCAGCGCTCCTGCTTATGACCGCGCTTCTGCTGACGCTGTTGGTGCTCGGACACTTCAACTTCTCGCTCTTGACGTTTTTGAATGCGGCGGCGACGGTTCCCATCTCGGGCAACGTAACGAACCTGCTCCAGCCCGGTTTGCTGTACCACGGTCCGCTGGGCGCGTGGAATCTCATCTCGCTGGGTCTTGCTTTAGTGTTGGGCACCGCCGGCTTGCCGCACATTCTCATGCGGTTTTTTACGGTTCCGTCGGCAAAGGCGGCGCGCGTCTCGGTTGCATGGGCAATGGTGTTGGTCGGCGCATTCTATCTCACGACGTCGTTCATGGGCTTGGGAGCGGCGACGATCGTGGGACAGGAGCACATCGGCAAGCGGCTCTACGCGGGGCAAGCGATTCAGTACATCGCGCATCATCCCGAAGGACAGCAGCAGCTCAACGGCCAGCTCGCGCAGGACGGTTACATCGTGCCGGTCACCAACAATAACCTCGCTGCGCCGTTGCTGGCGGGCAATCTCGGCGGGCCGCTGCTCACGGCCTTCGTCGCGGCCGTCGCATTTGCGACGATCCTCGCCGTAGTCGCCGGTCTGACGATTACGGCATCGTCCACCTTCGCCCACGACATTTGGTTCAACCTCATACGCAGCGGGCGAGGCGACGAAACCGAACAGCTATTCGTCGCACGTACGACCGCCGTGGTCGTAGGCGCGCTTTCGATCGCGCTTTCGGTCGCGTTGCGTGGTTTCAACGTCGCATTTCTGGTCGGTTTGGCATTTGCGGTCGCCGCCAGCGCGAACGTTCCGGTAATTCTGCTGTCGCTGTGGTGGCGCCGGTTTTCGCGGGGCGGCGCCATCGCCGGTATGATTTCGGGATTGGCCGCATCGCTCGCGCTGATCGCTATCAGTCCGGTAGCGATGGGAGCGCACGCAATCTTTCCGCTCGATAACCCCGGCCTAGTGTCGATTCCGATCGGGCTGCTGGGTGCGATCGTCGGAACGTTGGTCGCCCCAGATCGGTCTTCCGAGGCAATGTTCGACCAGCTTCAGGTGCGCGCTACGACAGGTTTGGGTGCCGAAGTCTGATTTGCTTTAGATCGAGGAGCCGGCGGCCGAAGTTTACTGTGGTAAATGAGGCCGTCGGCGACGACGAGATAAAGCAAATCGGGCTTCGGCTATGGGGTTTTTATTGAGTAGTGGTCGATAATTTGCAGACCGCCGGCGCCGGGTTCAAGCATGAACGTTACGGAGTATTCGCCGCTTGACGTTTGGACGTCGGCGGTTACTCTGTATTGTGAACCGACCGTGCTCGGCCGCACCGAAACGACGCGAGCGCTCGAATCCATGAACGTTTCCCCCGGGAGGCCGCGCGCCAAATATGACGTGGCGGTCGCTCGATCCCCACGCGCCAACGCGCCGAGATACGAGCGAACGATCCCTGCAGCCTGATCGGGGCCGGGCGAAACGTAGTTGGGAACCGGCGTTACGGCAGCAGCGCGCGCCGGCGTCGCGGGCGCGGCGGTAACGACCGCGGCCGTCCGCTTAACCGCCGGCGTACGTGACGCCGCCGGGGTCACCACCGCGACGCCGCGTGCCGTCGCCGAAACTGACGGCTTTGGCGAGACGGCCGCACTCCTGGCGGGCGTGGGCGTGACCGTTGGCGTCGGCAAGGGCGTCGGCGATGTCGACGCTTTCGGTGAGGGCACGCTCGAGCTCCGCGGCTTCGGTGAGGAACGCGGTAGCGGCGTGACGAGCGCGAACGGCGTCGGGGTCGCGACCACCGCCGCGGTCTGCGAGCTCGGTGCCGCTTTCGGCGGGCTTGCCGAACCTCCGAAGAAGTGTGCCAACAAACCCCCGAGCAACAACCCTGCAAAAATGACGATCACGACGAGCGGGAACAGCGGCAGACCGCCGCCTCCACCCGAATCGTCGTCGGAGCGCCGGCGACGCGGAGCGCCGCTCACGTGACGGGTGACAACCGCTCGGCGATAGCGCCGTACAGCATCGCTGGAAGCGTTGCAACGAGATCGGGACGTTGCTCGACGAAGAGGGTGGTCGCCTCCTTCAGGAGGCCGGGATTCGTGCGCGCATATTCCAGTAACGCGCTCACGGCGCGGGCGTCGCGTTGCGCAATTCCCTCGAGCGTCGTGCCGGCGCCTTCGACCGCGTCTTCGGAGGATTCACCGCGCTCGCGGAACGCGTCGAACATCGCTTCGACGAAAGCGCCGAACGCGTCGGCCGGCATGGCGGACAGGTCGCGCTCGTAGACGGTGGCGAGGTCGGTCTCGTCCATTTTGGCGACGAGCTTCTCGACGGTACCCACCAGCACGTCGGCCGGCACATTCCCGAGTTGGGACACGCCTCTACGGTTATCCCCGCCGGCAGGCAGCTCCTCGAAGCAGCAGAAAATGATGTGTGTGATTCGCGTGCGGGTACCGCTCGATCTCCACGCCGTCGCTACGGACGGCTCGGCGGCCTTTGCGCTCGCCACGCCACTGCGCGTTGGGGAACTCATCGCGCTGGCCGTTCGCGAAGCGATCGGAACGCGCGCTCCTCACGACAAGTTTCTCCGCAGCATTCGTCGCACGCTCGCAGGCCTCGCCGAGGGCGACTTCACCGTCGAGATCGAAGGGCGCCGCTTCGCCGACGCCGACGCCGTGGTCGTATGCGGCGGCACCGTCGACGTGCGTTTCTATATCGGCCGGCGCCGGCACGCCGGAACGCTCCGCTAAAACCTCACTTGCAGCGGGTGATAGTGTAAAGAGAAACGGCCCATTTCGAAACGGAGCGCGCCATTTCACTCCCCCGAATCAGAGTAGCCGGGTTTCTGATCGCTGCGCTATTGGCGACGGTTCGGCCCGCACTCGCGGACCAGCAATACGACGTCAGCGGCGAGGACGTTTATCACGTTGGGTCGGCCGGCGTTGTTTCCCGAGTCGCGTACGCCGGAAGACAACGTCTCACCGTCGAGCGCCAGGGCAACCGCACTCGGTACGACGCTCAAGCCCGCTACGCGCGCAGTGCCGCCGACGGCAGTACGCACGTCAACGCGCGTTTCGTGCAGGAGCTGCTGCCCAACGGAACGTTCGAGGATCGGATCGATGACGATCCCGATTTCTTGACCGTGCTCAACCAACCATTTGCGGTTCAGTTGGACGACGTCACGATACGCGACTTGCGAAACCTCCACGGGCCGGTCCCCTTCTCGGCAACGTCGCCGCTGGGTGGGCAAGCCGTGCTGCGTGGATTTCTACGGCCGGGGACGAGCGGCAGAATCGGCGGCCGTCCGGCGGTCGCCGTGCGATTCGAAGCGGACGGACCGATGACCGCGCCGATGCCCACCCGGGCCAACGCGACCATGTCGGGGCACATGCGCATGGACGGTATGGCGTACTACTCGCTCGACGACGCGATGCTGCTGTCGCTCGACGCGACGCTGACCATCGTCGCGCAACTCCACGACGGGTCGGAAACGGTGCCGGTACGAATCGTCTACCGCCGCTCCATTCACGCGTCGAGTACGCAAAGTTCCCCGGCTCCGGCAAACGCCCAAGGGGTTAGAACGCCTCTACCAACTCCACTTGCAACGGGTGGCGAAAGGGCGTCTCGCCCAACTCTGTAAGCGGCGTGAACGCCAAGTGATTTTGGTGGCAGTTGATGAGCATTTCGATCCCGCGCTTGACGCAGCCCGTTTCCTCAACGTACTTTCCGAGCTTCTTGCGAAAATACGCTAACGGATCGCGCAGAACTTTCGCATAGTACGGATCGCCGGTTAGCCCTTCGGGAGAAACGCCTTCCTTAGGAACGAGCCAAACGAACCATGGGTCTTCGTTTTGACGGTAGCCGATGAGCACGAGGGGTATCGCGCGGGTCGAATCGAGATTCGGAAGAAAACTGCACATCGTGTACGCGTCGAACGAGATCTCCGTCGGTTCGATGGTTAGTCCCATAGATGGCCCACCTCTTCATTCAGCGTGAAACCTGCGCTTCCCAAGTTCCGGCGTCAGCGCGCGCGCTGACGAAATAAAAAACCGCTTCCTCATTGCAGGCGGAAGCGGTTGTAGGTCGTTCGAGACGGCCGGCCGGAGACAGCGTCATGGGCCCACCTTTGGAGGAAGGTCGTCATCTTCCTGGGGTCGTTCGGGCGGCCTCTCAGGAGTTTTCGGGGCGCATGTGAAACCAGGCGGCAGGCGGCGGTGGTCCGAGCACCTGTATGAGTGCGCTTGCGGCACCGCTCCTGCGGGGAGTACACGTGCCTTCAGCGGTTCCGACGGGGAAGTCCGCGGCCGCTCGGCTGGCGGGTCCGTCCGTTCCGAGCATCGATGGATTCGAGCGGATCGTCGACGACTACCAGCGTCGCCTCTACGGTTTCGCTTTACGCATGACCGGCAACCGCGAAGACGCCGAGGAGATCGTGCAGGATGCGTTCGTTCGTGCTTATCGGGCTCTTGGGAAGATGTCGTCCGAGCAGCGCTCGGAGTTGCGGTTGCAACCGTGGCTCTATACGATCACACTGAACGTCACCAGGAATCGGCTCAGGAGCAAGCGGCCTTCCAACGTGGCCCTTGACGCCCTCGCCGATCCAGACGCTCTGCTGCGCGAATCTAACGAAGGCCCACCCCAGCCCGAAACGATCGTCGAGCGAAACACCGAGGTTGCCTTGGTGGAAAGAGCGCTCATGCAACTTCCGATGCACCTGCGCGCCGCCGCGACGCTACGCTTTATCGAGGGCCGAAGCCACCCGGAGATCGCCGAAATCCTGCACCAGCCCATCGGCACGGTGAAGTCGCACGTGCACCGCGCGGTCCGTATTCTGCGGCGCATTCTCGGCCCCCAAATTGGACGATTTACCCCCGAAGGAGCACCCCTGCATGCGCTGTCGTGACGTCGAGGCTATGTGGGACGAAATCCGCGGCGACTGCCAAAAGTCGCTCAAAGAGACCGTTCACACCCATCTCCTTGCGTGCCCGCCCTGCCAAGAGCTCTACCAAGAGTTCGAGGGCGTGGCTTACTGCCTCTCCTGTCTACCGCAGCCCGAGCCGTCGTGCAACCTCACAAAGAAAGTCGTCGAACACATCGCCACGATCAAGCTCAAGAATCGCACGCCGATCCTGCTTTGTGCGGCCGACACGCCGATCGGGCGCGTGCACGTTGGATTCAAGGAAAATCGTATCGCCTACATCGGCATCGACACCGGCGACTCGATGGAAGCGGTTCGCGAGCGAGTCGAGCGGCGTTTGCGCCGGCCTGTCGTCGTCGGCGACGCTCCCGGCTGGTTACGCGAGACGCTCGACCGATTCTTCCACACCTGGAAGGTGGAAGACGCGATGGTCGACATCAGCGATTTAACGCCGTTCGAGCAAGCGGCTCTACGCGCGACGGCTCAGATCCCGCCAGGCGAAGTGCGTTCGTACTCGTGGGTGGCGATGCAGATCGGCCGCCCGCGCGCGGCGCGCGCAGTCGGACGCGTCATGGCGCGCAATCCGCTGCCGCTGCTGTTCCCGTGCCACCGCGTCGTGGATTCGTCCGGTGCCCTTCACGACTATTACTACGGACTCGACATGAAGGCTCGGCTCCTCGAAATGGAAGGCTACAGGGCGAATAAAATCGACGCTTCCCTTTGACTCCTTCGGAGGGGAATGGTCAGTCGGCGCCAACCTTAGCGAAGGTGGCAACGTACGTTTTCATCGATCCTTGCGCGATACGAAGGAATGAGTGCCCCTGAGCGACCCACGTATTGCGGCCATCCCCGACGTTCACGGCCACGCTAAAGGGGAACACCGGCCTTTCGCCGAGGAGCGTCCGATTGCGTATTCAGCTCGGATGCTTTTCCTATGGTTTTACCACGCTTGCCGGCGTAATTCGCCCCGTTTTTTGATGGTCGCCGACCACATCAACTATCTCACCTTTGAAGATCCCGGCGCGGTGAACACGGTGCGCCGCGCGCTCAAGCTCGCACACGCCGGCGATCTCCACGGCGCAGCGGAGACGGCCGGCGTCGACGTGCCCCATGCGTTCTTCGTTTCCGAGGCGCTGCGCCGCGGCATGCGCTTCTCTATCGGCGCGGAAGTCGACAATGATCCCCGCGCCAGACCCGACGCGCAAAACATCGTCGACGCGATGCGTCCGGACGGACTCATTCGCTCGGTCAACTTCGTCACTATCGACCATCCCGAAAAAGGCGCCGATTGGGCGTGGGCCTTCGACAACGACGAATTTGCCCAACTTCACGATGTCGTCGGCCCCGACAGACTGTGGGAGTTGTACGCCGCCAAGCTGCTCGACGATCTCGAGAAATTGCCGGCGCACATCGTCGGCCAGTTCTACTCGCCGGCGCACCTGGGCCGCTGGCCCGCTCAAAAGCGACTGGAAGAGTATGAGGACCGCCTCTTGACGGTCTGCCACTCGCGCGGACTCGCCGTTGAGGTCAACACCCGCTTCCTGTATCGCGACAACCCCGCCGACCTCAAGAAGAAGTATCTCGACGCCAACGCGCGACTAGTGCGCAAAGCCAAAGCCCTCGGCGTCGGTATCGCGATCGGTTCCGACGCGCACAGCCCGAAAGACCAAGGGAACGCTTTCGACGTCGTGCTGAAAATGCTCGACGACGCCAAGATCAACGAGATCGTGTTCCCAGTAGGAGGTCGCCTGGCGCGGGTTGCGCTGCGCGCGACCCCCGAGCACCTCGAAGCCCAAGCGAAGACGCGGGAAACGTTCGTTCCGGGAAGCAGCATCACCGGATTTGGGCGAGCCGAACTCGGTCTGCCCGAGCAGGCCGAAATGCCGGCGTCGGCGCGGCGCGAAAGCGCTCGCGCGGCCCGCGAAGCGGCTTCAAAGCGTACGAGCGGTCCGGCGCGCTCCGGCAAGCGCGCGGAGACGCCGCCAAAGAGCACGTCGCGGCGTACGCCAGAGTCGTCGTCTTCTTCGGGCAAGGCCAAAGCCGCGCGCACCGCCGCCCCACCGCCGGCCAAAAAAAAGCCGGCCAAACCTGCGGTGGTTCTCAAGAAACCTCCGGTCCCCGCGGTGAAGCAGGCCGCAAAATCCGCGAAATCTCGGTCGAAGGTGACCAAGCCTCCGGCAAGAGCCCAGAGCGCCCCGGCGGCGCGCAAGCCGGCCAAAGCCGCTCGCCCGGCAAGCAAGAAAAAGCCCCTTCGGGCTAAAGCCGTGCCGAAGAAACGCGCGCCCGTAAAACGCGCCGTGGTGAAGGCAGCGGGCAAGCCAAAAAAGCGCGCGCCGAAACCGCCGGTGAAAAAGGTCGTCCGCAAACCGTCGAAAGCCCCGAGCAAGGGTTCGGCAACCAAGAAAAAAACAACGTCTCGGCGTCGCTAGACGCCGAGAAGTTTCTTAAAGGAGAGTGGGATGGCGGATATCGCTCGCCTACGCAATATTGCTTTCGTAGGTCCCCATCACGCAGGCAAGACAACCCTCGTTGAGGCGGTTCTGGCGCACACGGCTGCGATCGGGCGCCGAGGTTCGATTGCCGAGGGAACGACGGTTACCGATCACGAGCCCGAAGACGTCGCCCACGTGCAATCTACGACCGTCGGGTTCGCCCACGCCACCTCGGACGACGTCGACATCACCATCGTCGACTGCCCGGGATTCGTCGACTTCTTCGGAGAGACCAAGGCCGCGCTTTGCGGCGTCGACGCCGCCGTCGTGGTGGTGGAAGCCGATCCCGCTCGCGTCGTTCAAACGCAGGCGGTCGTCGATTTCCTCGAAGCGGGACGCATGCCGCATCTCTTCGTCATCAACAAGATGGACCGTCCGGGCGCCGACTTCGCCGGCACGCTGGCGGCACTGCAAGACGCCTACGGGCGCCACGTGGTCGCCGAGCAATTGCCGATCGGAAATGCCGAGCAGTTTCAAGGATACGTCGACCTCGCCGGCATGAAGGCGCGACGTTTCGACGGAGACCGCGAAACCGACGACGCCATTCCCGAAGACGTGGCGGCGCAAGCCCAAAAGGCGCGCGGCGAATTATTGGAAGCCATCGCCGATTTCGACGATCATCTGATGGAGGAACTGCTCGAGGGCGTGGAACCGCCCCTTGAAGAAGTCGAACGCGATCTTTGCGAAGAGTGCGCCCACGATCAAATCGTTCCCGTCCTCGTCGCTTCGGGAGCGTCGGGCGCCGGCGTCGCCGCCCTCGTACGCGCCATGAAAAAGTGGTTCCCGTCGCCCGCCGACGCTCCGAAAGCCGATGCGGAAGGCCGCGAAATCCCCGCCGACCCTGCCGGTCCGGTGATTGCCCAAGTCGTCAAGACCACGATTCACCCGCAAAGCGGAAAGCTTTCGATCGCACGCATTCTTTCGGGAACGCTCAAATCCGACGCGACCCTCGCCGACGTTACGCGAGACGGCGAAAAAGTGCGCCTCGGCGGCCTTTACCGCCTCCAGGGCAAGAAACAGGAGGCCATCCCGGAAGCCGGTCCCGGTTCGCTCGTCGCGCTGGCGCGTCTGGAAGCGGTATCGACCGGCGATACTCTGACCTCGAACGGCCATAAAGTCTTGCTGGCGCGGGTTCCGGTCGCCGAGCCCGTCTTTGCGGTTGCCGTCAAGCCGAAAGAGCGCATCGACGAGGCGAAGATTTCGCAGATGCTCGCGCGCATCGTTGACGAGGATCCCGCGTTGCGGTTGCAACGCGCGGAGATCACCCACGAGCTGCTCTTGCTCGGAAGCGGCGAGCAACACGTCTCGATCGCGGTCGAACGCCTGGCGCGCAAGTACAAGGTCGAAGTAGACACGGCGCCGCCGTCGATTCCGTATTTGGAAACGATCACCGGGTCTGCCGAGATTCATTCGCGGTACAAACATCAAACCGGCGGCCACGGTCAGTTCGGCGACGTGTGGCTGCGTTTCGAACCGCGCGAGCGCGGCGCGGGGGTTACCTTCGAGGACAAGATCGTCGGCGGCGTCGTCCCGCGACAGTTCATTCCCGCGGTGGAGAAAGGCGTACGCGAAGCGCTCGCCCACGGTCCGGGTGGCCATCCCATCACCGACCTGCACGTCACCCTGTTCGACGGCCAATATCACGACGTCGACTCGAGCGAGCAATCGTTCAAGACGGCAGCCGGTATGGGGGTTCGAGACGCACTCCCGAAATGCAATCCGGTCGTGCTCGAACCGATCGTTACGGTGAAGGTCGAAGTTCCGAGCGCGTATACGTCGGCCGTCATACAGCAGCTGACCGGTAAACGCGGTCAAATCCTCGGAATGAACCCGGCCGATCGACCCGGCTTCGATCTCGTCGAGGCCTACGTTCCGCAAGTCGAGCTGTCGCGGTACATCACC
Source organism: Vulcanimicrobiota bacterium (assembly GCA_963786105.1). Lineage (GTDB taxonomy): Bacteria > Vulcanimicrobiota > Vulcanimicrobiia > Vulcanimicrobiales > Vulcanimicrobiaceae > Tumulicola. The sequence continues at coordinate 54,461 of CAWAXX010000023.1, read as the reverse complement.
GAACTTCGCACGGCGACGCAAGGGCGCGGAACGTATTCATGGCGCCACGAGCGCTACGATCCGGTTCCCGGCAATCGCGTCGCTCCCAAAGCCGCAGTGTAGGAGCGCGGTAAACCCCGTGCGTTTCGTTCGACAAATCATCGGGATCGCGACGGTCGCGGCGATGACGGCGGCCACATGCGGATGCAGCAAAACTGGGAACCAGTCGACGGGAGGTCGTCATTCGTGGACGCAACCCGGCCTGTTGCGGGTGGCGATTCAAAGCGACGTCAAGAATCTCAACCCCCTTCTCAACTCGAATACGACCGACGGCTTCATCGCGTTCCTGCTGTTCGAGCCGTTGCTCTCGGCCGACGACAAAGGCAACCCGGTCCCGATCCTAGCCACCACCGTTCCGTCCACCGAAAATGGCGGCATCTCGGCGGATGGTTTGACCGTGACGTATCACCTGCGCAAGGGCGCCAAGTGGACCGACGGAGTGCCGGTGACGTCGAACGACGTCAAATGGTCGTGGCAAGCGATCATGAACCCCAACAACAACGTCGTCTCGCGGCACGGTTACGATTACGTACGAGGCATCGATACGCCGAACGACTCCACCGTAGTCGTTCGCTTGAAGACGAAGTTCGCGCCCTTCGTCAACACGTTCTTTGCCATGAGCGATCAGCCGTTTCCGGTCGCGCCCGCCCACGTGCTCTCGAAATACCCGAACATGAATCAGATCCCGTTCAACAACGAGCCCAGCGTCAGCGATGGCCCGTTCCGCTTCGTGCAGTGGTCGCGGGGAGACCACGTCACGCTGATTCGCAACGACGGATTCTTCATGGGCAAACCCGGGCTCCAGCGGATCGACATTAAAGTTATTCCCGACGAGAACACGTCGGTAAATCTTCTCAAGACCCACTCGATCGACTACATGTTCCAAGCCTCGCCCAACACCTATCCGGCACTTCAGTCGGCGCCCGACGTCAAGTTGGATTTCGTCAACGTCAACGGCTACGAGTCGGTTCAGATGAACCTCGCGCGCCCGCTCCTAACGGATCGGGTGGTTCGCGAAGCGATCGCCTACTCGATCGATAAGCAGCAGCTCACGTCCACCCTGACGCATGGCGTGATGAAAGTCGCCACCGAGGATATTCCGGATTGGATGTGGGCCTTCAACCCCGAGGTACGCTCGTATCCGCACGACCCCGTCAAAGCGCGCGAACTCTTGCGTAGCGCCGGTTGGGCGCCCGGCCCCGACGGCATCATGCGCAAGAACGGGCAAGTTCTCGAGCTGCTGATGGTTTCAAATAATTCCAACGCGACCCGCCGCGAGGCCAGCCTTCAGCTCCAAGCGATGCTCAAACAAGCCGGTATCGGCACGGATATCAAGTACTACACGGGAGACACGCTGTTCGCGCCCGCGGGTATGGGAGGCATCCTGCAACTGGGACGATTCGATCTCTCGCTGGCAGGTTGGTACGCGGGCGTCGATCCCGACAACAGCTCGCAGTACATGTGCGAAAACGTTCCGCCGGGCGGTTACAACTATTCGCGCTACTGCACGCCCGAAATGCAAAGCGCGCAAAAAGCCGCCCTCACCGAATACGATCGCCCGTCGCGAACCGCTGCGTACTACAAGATCCAAGAGCTGCTGGCGCGCGACAATCCCCAAATCTTCTTTTGGTGGACGCGCTCGATGGAGCCGGTGAGCGTCGATTTCAAGGGATTCGACCCTAATCCGGTTACGGAATCCTGGAACGCGTGGCAGTGGAGCATCTAGGCAGGCCCGATCGGCCCTCCGGTCCCATACCCGAGTTGGTTTGGCTGCGGAAGATCATTGTCGAACGCGCGCTGACGCGCGGCGACTACGTGCTCTCGGGCGGAGTGCGCAGCGATTATTACATCGATAAATTTTCCCTGTTCGCCGATCCGAACGTGCTGCGGCGGATCGCCCGGCTGTTTACGACCATTATTTCGGATCTCAACCCCGACATCATCGGCGGGACGGAACTCGGCGGCGTCGTGATCGCGACCGCCGTCTCGCAGCTTTCAGGAATTCCGATGATCGCCGTGCGCAAACAACCAAAAGGGTACGGCGCGTTTGCCGACGAGTACGTCGAAGGTCCCTACGCCTCCGGCCAGCACGTGCTGCTGCTTGAAGACGTCGTCACCAGCGGACGACAAATGATGGCGGCCGTCGCTCGCTTGGAGAAGTTGGGACTGCGCGCTACGCCGTACGCCGTGATCAGCCGCGGATTCGCACCAATCCCGGCACTCATTCAATTCTCGCTCCCGCGCTCCGAGCCGAAAACCGAAAACTAACGCAGCGTCACGTCTCTTCATGCTGACCGGAGCGTCTGTGACATCGCTTGGATCACAGTGAAAACTCAACGCCGTCGTCGATCGCGGACACCGGTCCCGCGAACTCGGCGCTGGCGGCATCGACCAATGCTTGCGGGTCGGCAATCGCGTAGTAGTGCGTGAGAGCGAGGCGCCCGACGTTCGCGCGCCGAGCCATTTCGCCGGCTTCCGGTCGCCGACGAGTGACCGCGCGGCTCAGCTTCCGTGCCGAGTCCGAGCGTCGCTTCGCAGACGAACAGCGACGACCCTCGCGCGTGGTCGACGACGGCGTCGCACGGAGCGGTGTCGCCGGAGTAGGTGACGCTCGCAGCGCCGCATTCGGCTCGAATGGAATACGACTCGATGTAGTGCCGCGTGGGCGCTGAACGTGAGGCGCACGTCGTTCGAACCTGCAGTGCCTTGTCCGGATCGTATTCGTGGACGATAAAGACGCCGTCTAAGAAGTCTCCAGCTCCCTTCGCCGGAAAACCCGCGGCAGAGCAGCCTCAACCTCTGCGCTCCGCCGGGCGGCAGCCACAGCGGGATGCGGCCATCGCGCAGACAGCGGACCGTAGGTTAGGCCGTACCGCAGCGGAATGACGTCGAGAAAGTGATCGGCGTGCATGTGCGAAACGACGATCGCGTCGAGCGCGGGGTAGTCGATCGCCAGCTGCAGGTTTCCGAGCGCGCCACTTCCGATATCGAGCAGCACCGCGGCCTCGCCCGTGCGCAGCAGATACGAGCTGCACGCGCGTCCCGGACGTTGAACCGAAGGACTCGACCCGATCGCCCGCACGTTCAGGGCGCCTGAGGAAATCACGGCAAGGAGGAAAGCACTTCGTCTGCGTGTTCGTCGACGTTGACCTTAGGCCATACCTTGACGATTTTTCCTTTTTCGTCGATCAGGAACGTCGAGCGAGCGATCCCCATCCGCTTCTTTCCGTACATCGTCTTCTCGACGATCACTCCAAACGCATCGCAGAGCTGCGATTCGGTGTCGGCCAGCAGGGTGAACGGTATCGAAAACTTTTGCTTGAACTTTTGATGCGACTCGGGCGTGTCGCGGCTTACGCCGACGATGCGCGCCTTCTTTTTGAGGAACTGCTTGTACAGATCGCGAAACTGCGACGCCTCGCTAGTACACCCCGGCGTATCGTCCTTCGGATAGAAATACAGCACCAACGGTCCGCCGAGCAAATCGTTCGTCGCCACCGAGTTTCCCTCGTCGTCGAGCAGTCGGACGTCCGGTAATCGATCGCCTACGCTGAGCACGTCGTCTCCTTCTTGAAATTCAGTTGATGAACTGGTCGAGCGGCACCATAAAGAGCAGACGGTCGCCGCTGCGGACTTCGCCTTCGAAGTTGCGTATCCGAATCGCCTCTCCCTTGCCGGTTTCGCTCTCGCGCCAGACGTAGAGCGGAATCCATCGCACTTTATAACCGGGACGCTCGGGCGGCGCGGGCGGCGGGGCGTTTTCGGGCCCTTGGAAGCGCTCGGCAAGTTGAAACGACTGCGGACGGCCGGTGTCGGCAAAGAGATCGAAGCGGCCGCGAGTGCTTTCGAACCGAGCCAACCCGGCGATGGTGGCGGCCGTCAGCTCGGTGGTCGAGAACGACGATATCCCGAAGTGTCGTTTGATCGAGCGGCCGAACGTGAGCTCGTCGATGCGCAGAACGACGTGAAGGGGCCGGTCGGCGTTTCCGCGGGCGTACGAGCGAGCCCCCAGAGCCGTCTCGAGATTGGCCGTATCGCTATTGGTCACGCCGACCAAGCTCTTCGCGGTTTCCGGCGAGCAATACGCGATCGTCTCGTCATTGGTCGCGTCCCCGGTGAGCAGGTCGATCTTCCGATCGCGCGCCAGCTCGATGAGGAGGCTGTCGGGATTCTTCTCGACCACCACGACTTGTTCGCCCAGCTGGCGCAAGTAATCGATGACGAGGCTTCCGACGTTGCCGGCACCACACACGATGACGTGCCCGCTGCGACGAATCCGGCGTAAGCCTTGCGTCCGTCGAATCGCCGCGGCGTAGAATCCGGTCGTCACGGTGGCGGTGAAGATTGCGACGAGCGCGATTCCGACGAGCGTAGCCAGGACGGCGCCGGCCATTTCCACGACTTGCCAGGACGTCAAGATTTTCGCGTTGCCGCAGTCGGCGCACAAGGCCGTGTCCGGAGCGCCTGCCATCGTCGTCATGACGAAGTACATCGCTCCGGCGACGTTCCAATGCGTGACGGCAACAAAGAACATCACGAACAGCGCGTATACGAGTATGCCGATCGTCGCGGCCATGCGTAACACCGGCTCGGTGCGCCGAATTCCGGCAAGCGTATCGCGCCATTGCCCTTTGATCGCTTCCCAGCGGGTAACGCGTCCGGCCGCATCGCGAGCGCCGGCTTCGCGCAGCGAGGTAACCGGTCCAAAGGCGACCACTCGGTCGCCATCGGCCATAGGCCTTAGGAGTAGCTCTTCATCGTGAAGTTCTTCGTCGCCCTGACAGAGGTACGGCGCTCGCTCGTTCACCAAAACGATGCGGAGAAGATGCAGACGCTCGGCCTCTGCTACGGTCATGCCGGCTATTCCGAAATACGACGCGCTCCGCTCGGAGAATGCGAAAAGCCTCGACTGCGCGTCCACCTCCGGGTCCGAATCGGCTGCGGACGAACGTCTGGTGGCGAAGCGCGCGGCCGCGGATTCGAGCGTCGGGAAACGCAACGCGTAAAAGCACGACGGATCGATGGCGGAGGCCGCATACGTGGCCGCGGCGTGGGCGGCCGGCGAGATCGCGGTGCAGTTGTAGCGCAATCCTTCCTGAATTTTGTGCCCGAGGACCGGATTGAACTGGCGCAGCGTGATGCGACAGTGCTCGTTGATGTCGCGTGCGAGCAGCGACACGCGCAAGTTCAACCGATCGTCCTGCGAAACGGCGACCAGGCAGTAGCTCCGCTTGTCACCCGCTGCCGGCGAAGACAAGCCCGCGCGGTGCAGGGCGGCGGGGTCGACCGGGTCCTCGTCCAGGAAGGTGAAGGTTCCGCTAAACTCACGGGTAAGGGAACTCGCTTCGTGATGAAGCAGGCGCGACGCCCGATAGTCGTCGCCATGTTTCCACACCAGGACGACGGCGTGGCCGGCAGTCTTGAGAATCTCTTTGCAGATCTCAAACGCGAGGTAGTCTCCACCGACGACAATAATCAGTGTCTCGGACGCCATAGATGGATCCTCATTCGCCACTTGACCGGAGCACCATCCGCCCGCCGCATCCGCTGGCTCGGCGACTAATCGAACGCCTGCGCAATCGACCGGGAAGCCGCGTCGTGGATTTTAGCGCCGGGAGCGGACGCAATGGTGCCGCGCTGCGCGCCGCCGGTCACGACGTATTCGCGGTCGACGATACATCCGCCGGCGCCGCCGATCCGCTACCGGCGGCGCTCGGCCGATTCGCCGCCGCGATATGCACGCACGGTCTGCTTCACGGAACCGTCGCCACGATCGCGGCATCGCTCGAATCGATCGCCGATCGCCTCGACGACGGCGGCCTGCTCTACGCCACGTTCGGCTCGGTACGCGATGCGCGCTTCGGTCGCGGGCGGCGGCTTGGCCCGGCAACGTTCGCGCCCTTCGACGGGGACGAACGCGGCGTGGTTCACACGTACTTCACGCGGGCCGAGCTGGAATCGCTGCTAAAATCGCACTACGCGATCGAACGTATCGAGGAATGCGACGTCGACGCGATGGCCGGCTCCTGGGCTCACGCGCAACGACCGCTATCGAAGGCGGTTCACTGGTTCGTCGTCGCGCGGCGCGTTTCGACGAGATCTTGCATCGGGCTCGACGCGCTGGCGTAGAGACGTTTGGGCATGCGCCCCGCGAGAAAGGCCTTGCGTCCCGCAAGGACGGCGTCTCGCATTGCCTCGGCCATGAGTACCGGATCGCCGGCTGCGGCAATACCCGTATTCATCAACAGTGCATCGACGCCGATCTCCATGGCGATCGCCGCATCCGAAGCCGTGCCGACGCCGGCATCGACGATCACCGGCACGTTTGCCCGTTCTTTGATGACCGCGATCGAGTAACGATTGCAGACGCCCAAACCACTGCCGATCGGAGCGGCCAGCGGCATCACCGCCGCGCAACCCAGCTCCTCGAGCTGCTTACACGCGACCGGATCGTCGCCGATGTACGGAAGCACCGTGAAGCCGTCGTTCACCAGTTCTTCGGCGGCTTTGAGCGTCTCGCGGCTATCCGGATGAAGCGTTTGTGCGTCGCCGATGACCTCGAGCTTGATCAGATCGGTGTCGAGCAGTTCGCGCGCCAACTGCGCGGTGAGCACCGCTTCCCGGGCGGTGTAACAGCCCGCGGTGTTCGGCAGGACGAGCACGCGCGTACGATCGACGTAATCGAGCAGCGTCTTTCCGCTTGGATCGTCCAAATTGATGCGGCGAATTGCAACCGTCACCATTTCGGCCTCGCTGGCTGCATGAGCCGCGCGCATGATCTCCATCGAGGGATATTTTCCGCTCCCGACGATCAGTCGCGACGTCAATTCGTATTTCCCGATTTTGAAGGTGTCGTTCACGTCATCCGCCCGCAACCGCTTTGATGATTTCGACGCGGTCGCCCTCGCCGATACGATCGGAGTCGTACTCCGCGCGCCGCACGACGCGCTGATTGCGCGCGACGGCGATGCCGTCGCGTGGGGATCCGAGCGTTTCGAGCAGGCGCCCGACCGTCAATCCATCGGGCAGGTCGCGCAACTCTCCGTTGATGGTGGCTTTCACGTCGTTAGGGGTTCGCGCCGCGTAGCGGCGTTTCCATCTCCCCCCGCAGGCTCGACCTTGGCGCGAGCGAGCGAAAATGCCGCTAGTTCGCTGCCGGCCCGTCCGCTTACGCATTCCGCTACGAGGCGTGCCGTGATCGGCGAAAGCAGGATGCCGTTGCGATAGTGACCGGCTGCCACGAACAGCCCGTTCAGCGGTGTCAGGCCGATAAACGGACGCCCGTCCCTGGTGCCGGGCCGAAGGCCGGCCCACGTTTCGCTGACGGTGAACCCTGCCAGCGACGGCGCCGCGGCCAGCGCAGAATCGAGCAAGGCGGCGATCCCGCCGGCGGTAACGCGCACGTCGAACCCGGCGCGCTCGTCGGTCGCACCGACCAACAAGCGTCCGTCGTCCCTGGGAACGAAATATCCATTCGTCACCCACGTCGCGTGCCGCACGAAACCGATCGGGGTTTCCAGTGCCAGCATTTGGCCTTTGCGCGGTTCGACCGGCGGAAGGCTCGACGGCGGAACGCCGCTGAGGTCGCCGGCCCATGCGCCGGCGGCGTTGACGATCGCTCCCGCGGGGGCAAAACCGAGGTCGGTCCGGACGCCGAGCACGCGACGATCGTCGCACTCGATCTCGAGCGACCCGGCGCGCGCGATAGCAACGCCTCGCTGACGGCACGCGGCGACGAGAGCACGACCGAGACGTCGATTGTCGACGTACCCTTCCGCGCCGACGAACATCGCGCCCAGAACTCGTCCGCCCAACCACGGCTCGGCCGCAAAGCGTTTGCGTTCGATCGAGCATCTCGCACTCGACGCCGCGCGCGCGAAGCTCGCCGGCTCGCCGTCGCAAACGCACGAGATGGGCGTGATCGAATGCGGCGTGAACGATGCCGTTGAGATGCAGTCGTGGATCGACCTGTCCGGCCTCGCGCACGCGCTCGACGAATTGCGGGTACTCGTCGAGCGAGGCCGCGCACAGTGCTGAACAGCGCTTCGTCGTTCGCATTTTCCGTGTAGGGCGCGAGCATGCCGGCGCCGGCCCACGACGCGGCTCCGGCAGGTTCGCTGCGATCGTATACGCGAACCGTCGCCCCGCGTTCGGCGAGCTCGAAGGCGATTGCCAGGCCGATCATTCCGGCGCCGACGATCGCGACGTCGGCGTTTTCAGACACGTTTTGCCGAATCGCTTGCGACGGAGACTAAGCGACGCCCCTGTCGCTCTTCTCCAAAATCGCAAATGAACGGGACGTACGTTTCGATAACGTCACGCGCGGCCGCGTCGATTCGCTCCGATTGCCGGCGGTTTCTCGCAAGCAAGTCGATCGTGCGCCGTTCCTTTTCGATAGACGCCATGAACGACACATACTCTTTGCCGAGCGCGTCGACGACATCGGGCATTTCGGCGCGCGTCCGCAGCGAGGCGTTGCCGGGACGCCATGCGGTCGGATCCGCCTCCGGATTGCCGATCGCGGCTTGGACGTAACTGCAGTGCGACAGCAATCTCGCCGCCAAATCGGCGTGAACGCGCGCCCGAACCTCACCGCGAACCAAGCGGCGTGCGCGGTTGTCGCGTGCCAGCGCGAGGTAGTGATTCACGATGCCGGCGGCAATCAGCCCGGCGACCGGAATCACGACTGCCAGCACGGCCCAGTGTTCGCCGCTCCATTGCGCCGCGCTGTGAAGCCACTGCACGACGAGCGGATCGTCGGGACGCCGGTGACCGAAAATTCCCGCAACCAGCGGCGCGAATGGAATTCGAATCACATTCCCGTGTAGACGGGACCTTCACCGCCCTGCGGGGGCACCCACGTAATGATTTGATACGGGTCGATGATATCGCACGTCTTGCAGTGGACGCAGTTCGTAAAGTTGATCTGGAGACGTCCTTCAATCGAACCGTCGACCTTTTCGAACATCGGCTCGTAGACGGCTGCCGGACAGAAGTACTGACACGGGTTCCCGTACTCCACGGTGCATCGGTCGCGGCACACGTTCGTGTCGGCTACCTTGAGATGGCTCGGCTGATCTTCCTCGTGCATTGTACCGCTGTTGAAAACGTCCGTGAGTTTATCGAACGTGAGCAGGTTGTCGACCGGCGCGCGCGGGGTTTCTGCCGGGCGGTAACCGGCCTTGACCATGACTTCATAGCCGGGTTCGGCCGGAAGTTTGTCCGCGAACCCGAAGCCCCGGCCGCCCGTAATCGTCGACAAGCCGGCATTGATCATTCCCGGCCACAGACCGTTCTTGAACCCCTGGTGGAAGTTGCGCGATGACCGCAGCTCGGCGAAGGCCCACGAGTCTCTAAAGCGCCGTTCGAAAGCCGACAGCGTCTGCGCGTCGTACTTTTCCGCTTGCAAAGCGTCCCAGATCGTCTCGGCAGCCATCATGCCCGATTTCATCGCGAGGTGAATGCCTTTGAGACGCATGCCGTTTAAGAAGCCGCCCGTGTCGCCGACGAGCAGCAACCCGTCGGCGTATAAGCGTGGCATCGCGAAGAGTCCGCCTTCCGGAATGGCTTTTGCGCCGTAGCGAATCAACCTACCGCCCTCGAGCATTTTCGCGATGACGGGGTGCTGCTTCATGCGCTGCAACTCGTTGTGCGGATCGGTCGTCGGGTTCTTGTAGTCGAGCCCGGTGACGTGCCCGATATCGAGCACGTTGCCGCCCATGCCGTAGATGAATCCGCCTCCGAACGTCTCCTGCGGCAAGGGATACCCGAGCGTATGCACGACCGCGCCGGCCTTGAAGCGATCGTCCGGAAGCTGCCACAGCTCCTTGATTCCGGCGGCGTAGACTTGTGGCTCGCGCCCTTCGTCGAGGTTCAAGCGCGCGACGGCTTGCTTGGCAAGCGTCCCGCGCGGACCCTCGCCCAGTACGACCACTTTGGCGAGAATGTCCGCGCCTGGCTCGTAGTTCGACTTCCGGTTTCCGCTATGGTCGACGCCTTTATCGCCAGTCCGTACGCCGGCGACGCGATCTCCGTCCCATAGCAGTTCCTGCCCGGGGAACGCCGGAAAGACTTGGGCGCCGGCTTCTTCGGCCTTCTCGCCCAGCCACTTACTGATCTTTTGCAGCGAAGCGACGTACTTGCCGTGATTGTTCAGCGGCGGCGGGGTCAGCGGCGCCTTGATCTTCCCTCCTTCGGTGAGGAACCAGAGCTCGTCGCTGGTGACCGGCGACTCGACCGGAGCGCTGCTTTTCCAGTCGGGGATCAGCTCGTCCAAGGCGCGCGGGTCCATCACCGCGCCCGAAAGGCCATGGTTGCCGATCTCGCCGCCCTTCTCGATGACCAAAATTTCGAGCGCGCGTCCGGCCGTCTTGGCCAGGAGCGCGAGCCGGAGTGCGCCCGCCAAGCTGGCCGGTCCCGCGCCGACGAACAGGACGTCGACTTCGAGTTGGTCGCGCTCAGCCACAGTTGGACTCGTGCATAGCAAGCCGTCTTCATTCGAGCATCGTTTCGCGGGTTACTTTACCCAAACCCTGAGAAATGGCGGCAATCGCTGCGCGCACGGCAATGCGATGCATCGAGAGTCGCGCCTCACACGGCTCGCGACTCGGCGTCTCGAACGTCAAGGCACGTCGCGCTGCGTTGCGCGCAATGGCCAGCGAATACGAGAGTGCGCCCAACGACTCGGCCTCGACGACGTGATCGGCGGTGATGCGCCCGCGTTCGCGCACGCTACTCGCGTCGTCCAGAGGGCCCGCCGTATCGAACGTGGCCGCCAGCGGGTCGACCGGCAATCCGGCATCGTCGAGCGCCGCGACGACCGCACGCCCGACGTCGCCTACGCCGTATTCGTAGCAGTAGAAGCCGACGGCGTCGGCATCTTCGTGCAAGTCGAGCGACAAGGAGAATTTTCGATCGCGATTTGCGATGAGTATCGCCTTGGCTTCGGGCGATTGGCCGCCGCGTCCGAACGTGCGATTGAGATCGATTCCGCCGGCACTCTCCCGAGTGCGCGCATCGAACCCGGTCGGGTTGGTGCACGGCCATAAGCGATAGGCGAACGAAGGATCGAGCCCGTCCGACTCCGCCAACTCCAGCAGAGCCCACGGACCCGCGGGCTCGTCGCCGTGAATTCCCGCCGCGATCGCGATCGACGGACGCGTATGGTCGCCCCATTCCGCGCACAGCAGCGTGCGCGGCGCGCCCACGCACGCGACCTCGCGTACGCGCAGTCCTGCTTGGCCGCGCAGCCGTTTCCAGCGCTGCTCGAGTTCTCGGTAGGTACCGTTCATCGCCGTCACGCATCGTTCGACCCATGAACGTCCAAATCGGCGTCATGGGCTCCGCCGGTGGAAGAATCTCCGACGGGGAATTAGCGCTCGCCCGCCGGCTGGGCCGGCGCATTGCCGAGCTCGGCTGCACCATCGTTACCGGCGCCTGTCCGGGTTTACCGCACGCGGCGGTGCTCGGCGCCGCCGAATGCGGCGGCTACAGCTTGGGCATCTCGCCGGCACTCTCACGCGAAGAACACGTCAACGTTTACGGATCGCCGCTACAGCCGTACACCGCGATGGTGTTCACCGGCTCGGGCCTAATGGGGCGCGAAACGCACAACATTCACAGCTCCGATTTCGTGATCTTCGTCGGCGGCCGCAGCGGGACGTTGGGCGAGTTCTGCATCGCCTACGACGAAGGAAAACTCATCGGCGTGCTCACCCACTCCGGCGGAATAAGCGACGAGTTCGTGCCGATCGCCCACCTCGTTCAAAAGGACACCGGATCGGTTTTGATCGCGAACGACCGTCCGGAAGATCTGATCGATCGCTGCCTCGACGCGTACGTCGAAGGAGCTATGCCCAGTTCGCGGGCGTTCAATCGCCACGCCGCCTTCGACATCCGGCGCCCTGCGGTCACGCAAGAGACGCGGTCGCTCTAATGGGCGGTAACGCATGGCAGAGCTGACGTTCGTCGGTGCGGCCGGGACGGTCACCGGCAGCAAACACCTGCTCACCATCGGCGGCCGGCGCATTTTCATCGACTGCGGCCTGTTTCAAGGCGTCGTCGACGTGCGCGCCCTCAACGACGTCCCGCTTCCGGTGCCCGCATCCGAAATCGACGCGGTCGTCATCACGCACGGACACCTCGATCACATCGGCTACCTTCCGAAACTCGTCCGCGACGGCTTCCGTGGCGCGGTATTCTGCACGCCGCCAACGCAAGGTTTGATGCAGATCGTGCTGGACGACGCCGCCCACCTGCAGCGAGAACTTCACGCTCGTGGATTCAATCACGAGCGGCCGCACGCGCCGCCGCCGTACTACGACGAATCCGACGTCGTTGCAGCGATGCGCCTAGTGCAACCGGTTGCACTGGACACACCGTTCGCTCCGGCCGGCGTAGCCACCGCAACCTACCACAACGCCGGACACATCATCGGCTCGGCGTTCGTCGCTCTCGAGTTCGAAGGGAAACGGGTCGTCTTTTCCGGCGACCTCGGCCGGTACCGACGACCCTTACTCTACGATCCGGATCCCGTCGGCGCGGCCGACGTCATCGTCAGCGAATCGACGTACGGCGACCGCGTCCATCCCCCCGATCCGTCTGAGGCGCTCCGTTCGACGCTCGACGAGGCGACCGAACGCGGCGGTCCGATCGTCATTCCCGCATTTGCGGTGGAACGCTCCCAAGATATTCTGCTGAGCCATCGCGCCAAATCCAGGCGCGCGACCCACGCGCCGCGAGCCTTCCGGTCCACCTAGATAGTCCGATGGCCGCCAAGGTCGACGCGCTTTTTGCGGCCTTTCCCGACGCGCACAAACCGATTCCGCGCGACCAGTCCGGAACGCCCTTCGGCGTACAAAACTTCTCGCTGGAAGTGACGACGGTGCAATCGAAAGCGCTTAACGCGCTCACCGGACCGGCGGTCATCGTTTCGGCATCGGGCATGGCATCGGGCGGCCGCATCCTGCACCATTTGCACAACCACTTGGCCGACCCCAAGTCGACGATCGTTTTTCCCGGTTACCAAAGCGTCGGGACCCTTGGATTTCTGCTCACTCACGCCGCCCATAGCGTTCGCATCTTCGGCGACACGCTTCCGGTGCTGGCGAAAATCGTGCATCTCTCCGGTTTTTCGGCGCATGCCGATCAGAACGACCTGAAGCGCTGGTTTGAAACCTGTCCGTCAATGCCCCATCTGTACGCGGTCCACGGTGAAGTCGAGTCGGCGACGGCCGTTGCCACGCTCGCCAGCTCGGCATTCGGCTGGCCATGCCGAAGTCGCGCGCCGCGGCGTAACGGTAGACATCTAGCGAAGGTGAGCGTGGAGCGCAGTTTCGCCAGCGACAACGCCGCGCCGATCGCGCCGGAGATTTTCGATGCGATCGCCGCCGCGAACTCCGGCGACGCCGTCGGCTACGGCGACGACGAGTGGACCGCCCGAGCGTTGGCGCGCTTTCGCGAACATTTTGGCGAACGCGTCGACGTGCATTTCGCCTTCAACGGCACCGGTGCGAACGTTGCGGCGCTGGGCTCGCTTTTGCGACCCTGGGAAGCCGTGCTTTGTCCGGCGACCGCGCATTTGCAGACCGACGAGTGCGGCGCGTTTGAGCGCTTCAGCGGTTCGAAGGTCGTGCCGATTGCCACCGCGGACGGCAAGCTGCGTCCCGCGGATATCGAACCGTATGTCCACGCCGAACGAGTCGTCCACTTCCCACAGCCGCGCGTAGTCTCGATCTCGCAGGCAACCGAGTTTGGGGGGCTGTACGAGTCAGGCGAGATCGCGGAACTGTGCGCGTTTGCCCATCGCCACGACTTGCTCGTGCACGTCGACGGCGCGCGAATCGCGAACGCAGCCGCCGCGTTGGGCGTTACGCCGCGCGCGCTGACGGTCGAGGCCGGCGTCGACGTCCTCACGTTTGGCGGCACCAAGAACGGGCTGCTGCTCGGGGAGGCGATCTGCTTCTTCAAACCCGAGCAGCATGCCGGAGCCGCGCCCTTCGTCGTCAAGCAAGCGATGCAGCTCGCCTCGAAGATGCGCTATCTCAGCGCGCAGTTCGAAGCGCTGCTCGCCGGCGACCGCTGGTTGCGATACGCCACGCACGCCAACGCGATGACGTCTCGGCTCGCGGAGCGCGTTAGCGCGATGGATGGGGTCACCATCACGCGTCCGGTACGCTGCAATGCCATCTTTGCAACGCTCGACGTCCGGACGATAGAGCGCTTGCGGCGAGAGTTCTTCTTCTATCTTTTCGACGAACGATTGCCGGAGGTGCGCTGGATGACGCACTGGGCAACGACTCCGGACGACGTCGACCGGTTCGCCGAGGCCATCGCGCGCGCTTGTTCGGCCTAGGGTCCGCCTTGGTCCTGAACGACGTTGCCGTCGATCTTTACGACTATTTGTGAATCTTTTCTTTGCGACGCCATCCACTTTCCGTTTTCGTTCTTCCAAGTGTCTTGCGACTTCTCGGTCAACGCCAAGTCGTGCTTGCCGTCGGGCGCCTGCAGGTCACCCTCGAGATGCAAGGTGTTGGCGACGACGATCGTGGCCGGATCGGACAGCGTAAACGAGTCGATCTTGTTATCGCAGGCGGTCGCATGCAGCAATTTCAGTCTGCTGTTTTAGTTCTCCGACAACCTCGTCGCGCGTCACTTGTTGGCCCGTTGGATCGATGCCGACGAACTCCGGAGCCAAGACCGCGAAAGCGGCGTCGAGGTTTGCATCGCTGGGGTCGAATGCAGCCGTACACCGGAGTGCGTAGTCGGCCGTCAATGCTTTTTGGGTGACATCGTCTACGACGGCGGCGCGCCCTTCGCCGGTCGCCGCTACCAGCATGCAAGCGAACGCTACCGCAATCTTTAGGCGCACAGTATGGTCATCCTCACGAAAAACGATATGCCGAGCCGCTTCATCGCGCGAAAGCGTCACGCCTCCTAACGTCGAAGCGCCGCCGCCCCTAAGCGGTCCAATCGAGCATCGCTTGCCACTCCGTCTTGGGGAATCGTTGCTTGTTTTTAATCGCCTCGACGTACTTGCGCTTGCCGGCCCGGTTACCCTTACCCAACATCAAGCCGCCGACGAGACGGTCTTGCCAGAAGAACAGCGCGCGATACCATTTCTTCTCGCGGTCGACTTTGCGAACCATATCGAGGTCGGGTCGCAACTCGGGGCCCATGCCGAACTGCGTAATCGTCTGCCCTTTAAACAGCAGCGACGAGTATTCGGGAACGTCGTGATAGACTTCGCTGCCGCCCATCATGTTGAGAGCGACCACCTTGCCGTGGGCGCCGGCGTTGTTCCAGGTACCCATGCGATAGCGCATTTCGAGAATCGGATCGAAGAAATCGGCCACGTCACCGGCGGCAAAGATGCCTTTGACGTTAGTTTCCAGCCGATCGTCGCAAAGGATCCCGTTCCGACTCGTTTGGATCTCCGTACCGTCGCAGAGTTCGGTGTTCATGTGCAAGCCGAATCCGTACGCGTAACATTGGGCTTCGATTTCCTGGCCGCTCGTGGTGCGGACTTTCGTGATGACGCCGTTGGATCGCACGAACTCTTCGACTTCCTCGCCGTAGTGCATGTAGACGCCGTCGGCGGCCGCCGCTTCGTGCAGCAGTTCGCCGGCCGCGTCGTCGATCACGCGATGGAGAGCGCGAGGCCCGCGCATGAGCCAGTGCGTTTCCAATCCGCGCGAAGAGAACGCTTCGGCGAGCTCGTAGGCGATGAACGAGCCACCGATCGCAACGGCCGCTCGGCTCCGGTCGATTTGCTCGGAGATCGACCGGGTGTCGTCGAGATACTGAAACGGATACAAGTTTTGGGCGTCGTCCGAGCCGGGTTTACCAGTCGGATTCGGCCGGCCGCCGGTCGCGATGAGCAGCGCGTCGTACGGATAGGCCCTGCCGCCCGCCTCAACGATGCGTTCTTCGGGAATCACGCGGTCGGCGCGAGTACGCAGGAGAAGTTCGATACGATGCTCTTCGTGCCACGCCAGGTTTCGAATCATCACTTTCGCTTCCGGAATCTGCTTGCGCAGCATCGGGGGCAGCGAGATGCGATTGTACAGCGTATACGGTTCGTCCCCGAACAACACGATTTCGCACGACGGCTCGTGCTTTCGAAGTTGTTCCGCAGCCGTCGTACCGGCAAATCCGTTTCCGATGATCACGTATCTGCGAACGTCAGAATTCGCCAACTCGCCCCTCCACTCGACCTATCGCCAACTAAGTCCGGGAAACCCCCGGCCGGGCATTCGCCGTAGGGCGCTAGCGGCCTACAGCAGAATCGGCGTGCCGATGGACGTGCGTCTCGTGCAGCTGCTCGCTTCGTTTATTACCGCGCGAAGCCACTACGCTCTCGCGCGCCTCGAGTTTGCAATGCGCCATCCCGGCGATCCGGCTCCCCCGGTCATCGATCGCCTTCTCGAATCTTCGGAACGGGCGTTGCTCGCGCAGTGGGCGAATCTCGAAAGCCAACTCGAGGCGGCTCTCGAATTCGCCGCGCGCGTTCGAGCGCGCGGATCTCGCGCCCGTATCGTCGGACGAAGCTTTTCGATGGCTGCAACAATCGCTGCGCGAGCTCGATCAATATTCCCGCGCCGTCCGCTGGGTCTTGACCGTCACCGAAGACGACGCACCCTAGCCCGTCGTGTCATCCCGAACTGCGCGACATTTGTCATGCAGAGCGCCGAAGGCGCGCAGTCGAAGGACGTCCGCGTGTCATCCTGAGCGGAGCGCTAGCCGTGTAGTCCTAGTCCGACCATCATTTCGAACCCCACCTCGAGAGCGCGCTCGTCGATGTCGTAGCGAGAACTGTGCTGCGGCTCGAAGCCTATTTCCGGTCCGCGCACGCCGACCACGAAATACGCTCCCGGGCGTTCTCGCTGCATGTACGCCATGTCTTCGGACCACATGAGGATGTCGTGCGGATCGACGACGTTTTCCTCACCGGCCACGGACCTCGCCACATCGCGCACCACGTCGTTCATCGCGGCATCGTTGACCGTCGGTGGATAGCCCCAGCCGTATTCGAACTCGTATTGCAGGCGCATCGCTTCGCACACGCCGCGGATGACCCGTTCGATGCGCTCCGGCATCGACCGGCGAACGCCGCCGTCGAACGCTCGTACCGTTCCATTCAGTTCGGCGCGATCGGGAATGACGTTAAAGGTCGTGCCGGCGTGAAGCGAGCCGACGGTAACGACGACCGGATCTTTCGGTGCGATCTCGCGGCTGGCCAGCGTTTGCAGAGCGTTGACCAGCTGCGCGGCGCCGACGATCGGGTCGATGGCTGCCTGCGGCATCGCGCCGTGGCCGCCCTTCCCGGTCAGTACGATCGAGAAGCGATCCGACGCCGCGAAGAACGGACCGTCGCGGATGCCGACTTTGCCGACCTCGAGCCCGCTGTACAAGTGCAGTGCAAAGGTGCGGTCGACGTGAGGGTTTTCGAGCGCCCCGTCTTCGATCATGAGACGGTTGCCGGCCAAACCTTCTTCGCCGGGTTGAAAGCAGAACACGATGCTTCCCGGCACGTCGGCCCGCCGCACCGCCAGTGCGCGAGCCGCCGACAGCAGGATCGCCATGTGGCCGTCATGGCCGCACGCGTGCATTGCCCCCTCGTGCGTCGAGCGGTAACCGGCGTCGCTGCGCTCCGTTACCGGCAAGCCGTCCATATCGGCTCGAAGCAGCGTCACCAGCCCGGGCTTGCCGCCGCGCAGCGTCGCTGTAATCCCTGTCTTCCCGACCTCGGTACGCACCCGGTCAAACCCACAGCCGTTGAGCTCGCGCTCGATGAAGGCGGCCGTTTCGAACTCCTCCAGCGACAGCTCCGGGTGGGCGTGAAAGTGGCGACGATAGCGAATCAACTCGTCTCGCGGGACGGCAAGGCTTGAGTGCGGCATCGGTTTGAGGCTGTACGGCCTGCGGGCAGGCGGTTCCCGTGAAGCGCCGCCCGGAGTCATCGCAGGATTTGGACGCAGATGAAGGCGAGTACCGAAGTCCAGTGTCCATTCACAACGATGCGCCGCCGGCGGCGAAGGCGGGACCGCCCTTCGAGCGGCACGGTCTTTCCGACGCGCAACTGATCGCGATGTTTCGCAACATGCTCGCGCAGCGAATGCTCGAGAATCGCGGCTTCCAGCTCAACCGCCAAGGCAAAATACCGTTCGCGTCGGCCAGCGAAGGACACGAGGCCGTTCAGGCGGGGGCAGCCATGGCCTTCGAGCGCGGCAAGGACATCCTGGTTCCGTACTATCGCGACCTCGGACTCGAGCTAGGTATCGGCCTGACGCCGTACGAGGTGCTGCTGTCCCTGTTTGCGCGGGCGGCGGACCATTCGGCCGGGCGCCAGTTCCCGCATCACTACGCCAGCCGGCGACTCGGCCTTCATACGATCAGCTCGGTGATCGCCGCACAGTTGCCGCACGCGGTCGGCGCCGCCTATGCGTTGAAGTATCGCGAGGAGCGCGGACGAGCGGTTTTGGTAACTTTTGGCGATGGAGCGACCAGCGAAGGCGAATGGCACGAGTCGCTTAACTTCGCCGCCGTGCACGCGCTGCCGATCGTTTTTCTCTGCGAGAACAACGAGTGGGCCATTTCGACGCCGCTATCCAAACAAACCGCGCAGCCCGATCTGTATAAGCGTGCCGAAGGCTATGGCATGCCCGGCGTAGATGGTCGACGGGATGGACGCCATCGCGTGTTACGCTGCCGTCAAGGCGGCGATGGATCGCGCGAGAACCGGCTGCGGCCCGACCTTCGTCGAGGCCAAGTGCTACCGGTTTCTCTCCCACACCACCGACGACGACGACCGCACCTACCGCTCGCGTGAAGAAGTCGCGGAGCGCCGAAAAGACGATCCGGTGCCGCGTTTCGAAGCGCTCCTGGCCGAGCATGGAATTTTGACGGCGGAGGCCTCCGAAGCGTTGAAGCGTTCCATCCTCGCCGAGGCGAACCAAGCCACCGACCGGGCGGAATCGATGCCGTACCCGCTTGCGCAAGACCTGTTCGACAATGTCTACGCCGACGGTTGGCAGCCGTGGCGATGACGCCTTCACAACGACCGACAAGGCGAAAGACTGATATGGCTAAGACGGACACCCAAACGAGCACCTTCGAGCGCCACGGCCTAACCGACGAGCAGCTGCGCCGGATGCTACGCAATATGCTGCTCCAGCGCCAGCTCGACAACCGCGGCTTCCAGCTCAACCGTCAAGGGAAGGTTCCCTTCGCACTCGGCAGCGAGGGGCACGAGGCGTTGCAAGCCGGTGCGGCGATGGCCTTTACGCGCGGCCGGGACCTGCTCGCGCCGTACTATCGCGACCTGGGACTAGCCCTCGGAATCGGACTCACGCCTTACGAAATCCTGCTCTCGATCTTCGCGCGCGCTGCCGACCACAATGGCGGCCGTCAATTTCCGAATCATTACTCCTCGAAGGCTGCCGGGCTGATGTCGTTTTCGTCGATACTCGCGGCGCACTTACCGCACGCCGTCGGAGCCGCGTTTGCGCTGAAGTATCGCGGCGAGTCGGGTCGTGCGGTGCTGGCAACTTGCGGCGACGGAACCACGAGCGAAGGCGAATGGCACGAATCGATGAATTTTCGCGGCAATTCACAAGTTGCCGTTCGTGATGTTGGTCGAGAACAACGAATGGGCGATTTCGACGCCGCTCGACAAGCAGATGGCGCAACCCGAGATTTGGAAGCGTGCCGTCGGATACGGCTTGCCGGGCCGGCGGTTCAACGGTTTCGATCCAATCGACACCTACGCGGCCGTCAAAGAGGCGCTCGATCGCGCGCACTCGGGAGGCGGTCCGTCGCTCATCGAGGGCACGTGTTACCGGTACCTAGCGCATTCCACCGATGACAACGACATGACGTACCGCACGCGGGACGAGGTGCTCGAACGCCGTAAACTCGATCCCGTTCCTCGGTTCGAAGCGGTGCTAGTCGGCAACGGCGTCATGACCGCATCCGACGTCGAGGCACTTCGTAAAGACGTTCTGCGGGAAACCAACGAAGCGACCGATGCGGCCGAAGCCATGCCGTATCCCGAACCGGGTGAGCTTTACACGCACGTCTACGAAGGAGCGTGGCAACCGTGGCAGTGAGCAGCAGCGCGACGTCGACCGTCATGAACAACGTTGAGGCGGTCCGCGCAACCCTGTACGAGGCGATGAAGAACGACGACCGCACGGTCATCATTGGCGAAGACGTCGGTCCGCGTGGAAACGTCTTCCTCATCACCAAGGACTTCATCGACGAGTTCGGCCCGGAACGAGTAATCGACACGCCGATCGCTGAGGCCTCGATCGTCGGCATCGCCGTCGGCATGGCGATGGAAGGATTGAGGCCGATTGCGGAGATTCAGTTCGCCGATTTCATCTATCCGGCGTTCAATCAAATCGTCGGAGAGGCTGCCAAGACGCGCTACCGGTCGAACGGCGAGTACACGTGCCCGCTGGTCATTCGCACTCCCTACGGCGGCGGCGTGCGCGGCGCGCTCTCGCACTCCGTTTCGATCGAGGCGCTCTTCTATCACGTTCCCGGCCTGAAGATCGTCGCCCCCGCTTTCCCGGCCGACGTTAAAGGTCTGCTCAACGCGGCGATCGACGACCCCGATCCGGTGATGTTCCTCGAGCACAAGAAAACGTACCGTTTGATCAAGGGCGAAGTGCCGGACGGCCATTACACGATTCCGATCGGAAAAGCCAACGTCCTAAAGGAGGGCTCTGCGCTTACCGTTGTGTCGTACGGCCTCTACGTACACTGGGCGCTCGAGGCCGCGCAACGGTTGCAGGCCGATAACCTCTCGGTCGAAGTGATCGATCTGCGATCGATACGACCGATGGACCGGACGACGATCTTGAACAGCGTCGAGAAAACCCGCAAGTTGCTGATCGTCCACGAAGACAACAAGTTCGGCGGCATCGGCGCCGAGATCAGCGCGATGGTCGCCGAGGAAGCGCTCTTCCATCTCGACGCACCGATTCGGCGTCTCTGCGCGCCCGACGTCCCCGCTATGGGGTACGCCTTGCCGCTCGAGGAAGAGTACATGTCGTCACCGGCCAAAATGGCCGACGCGATGCGCGAGATGGTGAGGTTTTAGAACGAATCATGGCTACCACGATTACGATGCCGCAGCTCGGTGAGACCGTCACCGAGGGAACCGTCGCGCAGTGGCTCAAGAAGATCGGCGACTCGGTCGAGAAGTACGAAGCCTTCGTCGAGGTTTCGACCGACAAAGTCAACGCCGAAGTTCCATCGCCGGTTACCGGAACGATCCGCGAAGTGCTGGTGAAGGAAGGCGAAACCGTCGCAACCGGAACGCCGATCGCGGTCATCGACGAAGTGGGCGCCGCCGCCGCCGCGCCCGCCCCCGCCGAGTCGGCCCCGCAATCCGCTCCGCCGCCGGTCGCATCGGCCAACCCGGCGCAGACGCCGTCGACGAACGGCAGCGGAGCCGCAAGCCCGCTTCCGGGCGACACCGAAACCGCGTTGCGCGCGGCGTCTCCGGCGGTACGCCGCTTGGCACGCGAGCATCGCATCGACATTCGCACTCTGAAAGGAAGCGGCGCGAACGGACGAGTCACCGCACAGGACGTTCTCGCGGCGACCAGCGGGGCGACGGCCGCGCCCGTACCCGCAATGCCGGCTGCCGTACCCGCGACCGGCGTACCGAGCTACGGTAAGCCGATTCCGGGCATGACGATCCCGCTCACGCAAGCGCGCCGCATCATCGCCGAGCGTATGGTCGAGAGCAAGCACGCGGCTCCGCACGCGTGGTCGATGGTCCAGATCGACGTGACCAACGTGTGGAAATGGCGTACGCGCGAGAAGGATCGCTTCGAGCGAGAGACCGGTTACAAGCTGACGTTGTTGCCGTTCTTCATGCGCGCCGCCATCGAATCGCTGGCAGCCTTCCCGTTGATGAACGCAAAGTTCACGTCCGAGGGGATCTACGTCAACAAGGACGTCAACGTCGGTATAGCCATCGGTTTGGCCACCAACCTCGTCGTTCCGGTGATCAAGCACGCCGATCTGCTGTCGATTCGCGGGTTGGCCATCGCCGCCGGCGAGCTGATCGATCGAGCGCGCAAGAACAAGCTTGGCGTCGACGATTTGGCCGGCGGTACGTTTACGGTCAACAACAACGGCGCCAACGGCTCGTGGGCATCGGCGCCGATCATCAATGCCGGTCAGGCGGGGATTCTCACGATGGAGACGATCGTCAAGCAACCTATCGTCCGCGACGACGACGCGATCGCCATCCGGCACATGATGAACTCGTGCCTGTCGCTCGACCATCGCGTTGTCGACGGTTACGTTGCCAGCGGGTTCCTCGCCGACCTGAAAAAGCGCCTGGAAGGCATGGGCCCCGAAGGCGCCCTATAGCGAGAGAATCCCTAACATTTGCAAATTCGGAAGCATTTTTCGTTTGAATCCGCCCATGCACTGCCGTTTCATCTAGGAAAATGCGCGCGAGTGCACGGGCATTCGTATCGGCTTGAGGTCGCCGTTCGAGGCCCGATTCAAGCCGACGGCCCGGCACGCGGAATGATCGTTGACTTCGACGATATCGACCGCGTCGTGAACGGCATCGCGATCGACCTTCTCGACCATCAAAGCCTCAACGACTACATCGACAACCCCACCGCCGAGCGCATCGTCTTATGGCTATGGGAGCGTTTGGAGCCGGCCTTGAGCGGCTTGGACGAACTCGTACTCTGGGAAACGCCCAACGCGTGCGCCGTGCTGCGCTCGTCGGACTTTCACCCAGCCGCGTCGAAAGCTAGCGCCCATGCTAGCGATGGCCGAAGTCTTTTACAGCATCCAGGGCGAGGGCACTTGGACGGGAATGCCGGCGGTCTTCGTGCGATTGGCCGGCTGCAATCTCGCGTGTGATTTTTGCGATACCGATTATTCGACGAAATCGTTCGCCGCCGTCGACGAGGTGGTACAGATGTGCGCGCCGCCGGCGGCGACTGTCCTGCCGTTATCCTTACCGGCGGCGAGCCTTTTGCCCAAACCGAAACGCCCGCGCTGATCGACGCCTTACGCCGCGATGGACGACGCGTTCACGTCGAATCCAACGGCACGATCTACGTGCCGCTGCCGGACGACGTGTGGCTCTGCGTCTCGCCGAAGGAGCGCGTCGACCCGCGAATGGCCGCCCGTGCCGACGAAGCGAAGCTAATCGTCGACGGACGCGTTCCCGAGGAACATCTGTCGCAATTTGCCGATAAATCCGTCATTTTGTTGCAGCCGGAGGGGAACAAGCCGTCGAACGTCACCGTCGCACTCGAGTACGCGAAAGCCCATCCGCACCGTTTTCGCCTATCCCTGCAAACGCACAAATTCATCGGCGTGCCGTGATGAAAGACATCTTGGTAGCCTGCGCCGTCGATCGCGAAGTAGGAGGCTGGGCGCGCCGGTATGGAGTGGAGACCGTCGTTACCGGCGTCGGTCCGGTCGAGGCAGCGTCGGCCGTGGCACGCGCGCTCGCGCGGCGGCGTTATCGCCTCGTCGTCAACGCGGGCATCGGCGGCGGATTCGACGGTGCTGCGCTGGTGGGCGACGGCGTAATCGTCGGCGAGGAGACCTTCGAGCTTTCGCTGGAAAACGGCCGGCAGATTTCGCTTCCCGGCGGCCAAACGGTCGTGGACAGAGCGCACTCGGATTCCGCCCTGGTCGAGCGGTTGCAAGCGCGCGGCTTCACCTCGTTGCGCGGCGTCACGGTCTCGCGAGTAACGTCGAGCGAAGAGACGGCCGGGCGGCTTGCCGGTTTCGGCGCACAGGTCGAATCGATGGAAGGCTTTGCGGTGCTGCGTGCGTGCGAGCGCGCTGGGGTCCGGGCGATCGAACTGCGTGGCATCTCCAACCGCGTCGGTAGCCGCGAACGCAGCGGCTGGAATTTCGACGCCGGGCTCTCGGGCCTAGCGCGCGTCGCTCAGGCGCTGTTCGAGATCGTCGACGCCACCGGCAGCCAGTCGGCATGAGTTTGACGCTAGCCTACTCGCCGTGTCCGAACGACACGTACGTCTTCGCTGCATTGGCCAATGGCTTGCTCGACGAAGCGCCCGAAGTGCGCGTGCACTTGGCCGATATCGAAGAGCTCAATGCTGCCGCCGCGCGCGGCGAGTTCGAACTCATCAAAGTGAGCTATGGTGCCGTTCCTCATCTAACGCAACGCTACCGCATTCTTCGATCGGGCGGAGCGATGGGACGCGGCTGTGGGCCGCTGCTGGTTGCACGTCCGGCCGGATCGCCGTCGCTTTTCGCCGAGTTCGCCGGGCGAAAAATCGCCATCCCGGGAGAGCGTACGACCGCGTTCGTCCTGCTGCAGATGGCGCTGGGACGGCGGCCGAGAACGGTGCAGATACGCTTCGACCGCATCGTTTCAGAAGTCGCGCAAGGCCGGGTCGACGCCGGGCTCATCATTCACGAATCGCGCTTTACGTACCGCGACGCGGGATTGATCGCCATTGCCGATCTCGGCGAATGGTGGGAAAACATGACGCTTCTTCCGGTTCCGCTCGGGGCCATTCTCGTGCGAAACGACGTCGATGACGCGACCGCCCGGTCCGTCGGCAACGCCATTCGCAGAAGCCTCGCGTTCGCGCGCGCGAACGAGGCTGACGTTATGCCATACGTTCGCGATCACGCGTTCGAGATGAGCGACGACGTCGCCCGGCAACACATCGCCCTCTACGTTAACGAGTTCACCGACGATCTCGGCGACGTCGGAATCGAAGCCGCCCACGCCCTATTCGCTCGAGCACGGGATGCGGGAATCGTCGGCCGCATGGCCGAGCCGCATTTCGTGTAGGAAGAATCGGGCATCGTGCGGCGTAGTTCGTTCGTCGCTTCGGCCGCCGCCACGGCCGCAATCGGCGCGCTGCGTGCGCCGGCCGAGCAACTCCCCCGCCCCGCTATCGAGCTGGGCGACGAGGTCTTCTTGCGCGTGACCTGGCGCGATCTCGGCGCGCGGAGCGTCGGCATTATCGCTAATCAGTCCGGCGTCACATCGCGTTTGGAATCGATCGTCGACGCGATTCGGCATCAGGGAAACGTGCGCGTGAAAGCGATCTTCGCCCCGGAACACGGTTTGCGCGGCGATCGCCCGGCCGGCGCGCCAGTGGGCTCGTACGTCGATCCGCAATCGGGATTACCCGTGTACAGCCTCTACGGGGCGTCACGCCATCCGAGCGAGCAGATGCTTGGTGGGATCGACGTTTTGCTGTTCGACATACAGGATGTCGGTTCGCGCGCGTACACGTACGTCTCGACGATGGCCTACGCGATGCAAAGCGCGAAAACGTTCGGCAAGGAATTTTGGGTGCTCGATCGGCCCAATCCCGTCGGCGGTGACGTCGTCGAGGGACCAGTGCTCGAGCCGGCGTTCGAGTCGTTTATCGGCCTCTATCCGATCGCCATGCGCCACGGCATGACGGTCGGCGAGCTCGCGCGGCTTTTCAACGAGCGCTTCGCTATCGGCGCGAAACTTCGAGTCGTGGCGATGAACGGCTGGCGACGGTCGATGATCTGGTCTGACACCGGATTGCAATGGGTGCAAACCTCTCCCAACATACCCGACTGGCTCACCACGTTCGTCTATCTCTGCACCGGCTTGATCGACAATGCCGGAATCAACAATGGGACCGGGTACACGAAGCCTTTCTTCTTGGCCGGAATGGCCGGCGTCGACGGCGGCCGCCTAGCGGCCTTTCTGAACGCGCGCAATCTCCCGGGCGTGTGGTTTCGACCGGCAGCCTGGGCACCGATCGCCGGTTTTTGGAAGGACCGCGAGCTCGGCGGCGTCGAGCTCGCGGTATTCGCCCCCCGCCGCTTCGTGCCGGTTCGCACTGCCGTCGAAATTCTGGTTGCGATTCGAACGCTCTTTCCGAAGGTTCTTGATATCAAGGGCGAGGCGCTGGACCGCGATTGGGGTACGTCCACGCTTCGCCGCGGGATTCTCGACGGATTACCGGCTGACGCCATCGTCGCGGGCTGGAGCCAACGCCTCGCCGACTTCCGCGTGCTTCGCTCGAAGTATTTGTTGTACTAGAATGTCCACACTCACGCTAAAGCAACGGCTGATCGATGCTCTCGGAAGCGACGCGGTGAAAACCGCCATCGAGGACCTTTCGGTGTATGCTTTCGACGCCTATACCGACGGGAAGCTACCGTCCGCGGTCGTGCTGCCATCGAACGCGCGCGACGTCAGCGCGGTGGTGAAAATCGCGCGCGCGTGCGCAGAGCCGATCGTTCCGCGCGGTGCGGGAACCGGACTTTGCGGCGGGGCCGTACCGGTCGAAGGCGGGATCGTGATTTCGTTTGCGCGGATGAACCGAATTCTCGAGCTCGACGTCCGCAACCGGCGTGCGCGCGTTCAATCCGGTGTCATCAACCTCGACGTGTCGAAATACGCAGCTCCCAGCGGACTCTTCTTCGCTCCCGACCCCTCGTCGCAAAAGATTTCGACGATCGGCGGAAATATCGCGACCAACGCCGGTGGTCCGCATTGCCTGTCCTATGGCACGACGGTGAACCACGTTCTCGGTCTGGAAGTCGTTGACGAGCGCGGCGAGGTATTCGCGACGGACGTCGACGGCCCGGGGTACGACCTAACGGCCGCCCTGGTTGGCAGCGAAGGAACGCTAGGGATCGTCACCTCCGCGTGGGTGCGCTTACTCCAGACTCCCGAAACGGTGCGCGTTTGGCTCGCGGCGTTCGGCGACGTCGATTCCGCATCGGCGGCCGTCTCCGCCATCGTAGCCGCCGGCATAATCCCGACCGCCCTGGAAATGATGGATGCCGTCATCGCGCGCGCCGTCGAGTCGGCCTTTCATGCCGGGTATCCCACGGACGCTGCGGCTGTGCTATTGATCGAGAACGCCGGATTCGCCGACGACATGGATGCGTGCGAGGCCGCAATCGAAGCGATCGCTAGGAGCCACGGCGCGATCTCGTGGCGAAGCGCCGCCAACGCTGCCGAACGTGACGCGTTGTGGGCGGGGCGCAAAGGCGCCGCCGGCGCGACCGGGCGCATCGCTCCCAACTACTACACGCAAGACGTGTGCGTTCCGCGCAGCAAACTACCGCAAGCGTTGCGCGCGGTCGACGCAGCAACGGCCGCTCACGGCATCACCGTCGGCAACGTCTTTCACGCCGGCGATGGGAATCTTCACCCACTGCTCATGTACGACAAGCGCGATCTCAAGCAGGTGGCTGCCGTCGTTGAAAGCGGGAACGCGATTCTCCAGGCGGCAATCGACCTCGGCGGAACGATCAGCGGCGAGCACGGAATCGGTTTCGAAAAGCGCGATGCCATGACCCGCGTGTACTCCACAGCCGACCTGGCAACCATGGCGCGCGTTCGTGACGTGTTCGATCCGATGCGAGTTCTCAATCCGGAAAAAATCTTTCCGAGCGGAACGCGCTGCCCCGAAGTTGCACCGCCGGCAGATCCCCCCGTCGAAACCGCATGAATGCCACCGAACGCGCCACTCCGAAAAGCATCGCGAATCTGAGCGATGTGGTTGCACGCTGCGATGCGGACGGTCGCAAAGTCCTGATCGTCGGCGGTAACACGCTGTCGGGCATGGGGTTTCCCCCCGAGCGCGCCGATCTCACAATCGAAACCGGCGGCCTCGCGGGCATAGCGTCCTACGAGCCCGCGGACCTGACGCTGGCGGTCCTATGCGGAACGCCGATTCAAACCGTTGCCGCATCGCTGGCCGTCCACGGACAGTTCGTCCCGTTCGACGCGCCGCGCCCGCAGTACGCGACGATCGGCGGGACGCTTTCGGCCGGTTGGCTCGGCCCCCGCCGTCATCTTTACGGGCGGCCGCGCGACTACGTCATCGGCACGACCGTGGTATTGGCCGACGGAACGGTGGCTCGCGCGGGAGGGATGGTGGTCAAGAACGTTGCGGGTTACGACATGAGCCGTCTCTACGTGGGTTCCTTCGGAACGCTTGGAATTTTGGTGCGAACGAATCTGAAAGCGCTCGTGGCGCCTCCGCACGCGCGCGTTTTTCTCGCACGCCTTCCGGAAGGAACGCGCGCCCGTGCGTTCGCGCACGTCGGGTCGCTGAAGATCCAACCGGCGGCCGCCTTCTGGATCGACGGATTCGACCATGCCATTGACGGCGACGAGGGCGACGACGGTCGCGTGCTGATCCTTCTCGAAGGCAGCGCCGCCCTGCTGGAGCGCGCAACCCGCGACTTGCGGTCGGCACTCGGCGGCGCCGGCGTTCCCGAAACGCGCATCGTCGATGCCGGGGCGCGCGAGTCGTTTCAGCGCACGGTCGACGCCTACGTCGCGACGCTCGGCGAACGCTCGGTCACCTACAGGATTTTCTCGTTTCCCGAACATTCGGAAGCGATTGCACGATCGGTTAGCGAGCGGGCGCGCCATTTCGCGTTGCGTTGCGAGGCGATCGTCGATCTGATGAACGGCGACGTCATCGCACGAGTGAGCGACCTCGACATGCACGCGCTCGGAGCAAAGATTGAGGCCTTCGACGACGGCCTGCACGAAATTCAGCCCGGGGCTCAGGTAATCGCGAGCGCTCACCCGCACCGCGAATACCTGCGCGTCTGGGGGCAGGTGCCCGCTTCCATCGACCGCATGCACGCCTTAAAGCTGCGCTTCGATCCAAACCGTACGCTTAACCCCGGACGTTTCGTTGGCGGAATCTGAGCATGTCATCCTGAGCGTAGCTCGCGCAGCGAGCGCAGTCGAAGGACCGTCGACTCGGCGAGGTCGCACCTGATGCACGATGAGATTACGTGGGCCGTTCGCCACGTGCTCGCCAGTCCGGCACGTTTGCGATTCCTGCTCGGCGACGGCGCGGCAATCCCGATCCCGTTGCTGCGCTTTTTGCGGCGAATCGTGCCGCACGCGTCGCTCGAACTCGAAGGCATCTCCTCACTTGCGCGCTCGATTCCCGATCCGCGACTGCGCGACGAGGCGCTAGGAAGCATCGATACCAAGGCCTACCACGTTGCCGGCGCCTGCATCCTCGCGACGTTCTTACCGCCGCCTGCTTCCCGCCGGTACGTCGAGATCGTCGCACCCTTAGAATCGATCTACGACTATCTCGACAATCTTTGCGACCGGCATCCCGACGTGCCGGTCGAAGCGTATCCGGTCCTCCACCAAGCGATTGCCGATGCGCTTGACCCGTTTGCGACACCACGAGATTACTACGCACTCGGACCTTCCGGCGACGACAACGGCTATTTGACGCGCCTGGTGACTCGCACGCAGCGCTCGCTGGGACGGCTCGACGAGAGCGGCACGATGCTCGCGGCGTTCTCGGAGGCCGCGACGCTCTACGCGGAAATGCAAACCTTCAAGCATTATCCGGCAGCCCGGCGCGAGGCGGCCTGCATCGAGTGGTTCGAGCGGCGGAGCGACGCACGATTTGCCGGACTTTCGTGGTACGAATTCGCCTGTGCCGCCGGCTCGCAGTTTCAAGTGTACGCGCCGTTGTTCGCGCACCTGGCGGGCCAAGACGGAGCCGTTTGCGCAACCTACGAGGCGTATTTCCCGTCGGTTGCCGCGCTTCACGTCTTGCTCGACTCGTACATCGACCAAGCCGAAGACCGGGAACACGGCGAGCTCAACTTCGCCGCGCTGTACTCCGGCCAGGAGCATATGCGGCGGCGCGTCGGCGAACTCGCCGGGGAAGCCTTAAAAGGTTTCGCGTCGCTCCCGAATCCGGTACCTCACCGCTTCGTGCTACGCGTCATGGCGCTTTTCTACCTGACGCACCCCAAGGTCTACGCGCAAGGCCTCCAGCGCGAGGCCGAGTCATTGCTTCGAATGATATAGCCTGATAGGATTCCAGGATGGATACTTTTGTAGAGCGGCGAGCTCGCGCGCTGCAGGCGTTTGCCGGAGGCATCGCACTCATTCCGTCCGCGCGAACCACGTATCGTAACGGCGACTCTTCATACACCTTCCGGCAGAACTCGGATTTCCATTACTTAACGGGGTTCGACGAGCCCGACGCGCTGCTCGTCTTGGCACCCGAGCGCGACGACGAGCGCAGCGTACTGTTCCTGCGCAAACGCGATCGTGCGCAAGAAATCTGGAACGGCAAGCGATTGGGGCCCGAGGGTGCTCGCGAAACGCTGGGCGTCGATGGCGCCTACCCGATCGACGAACTGGCTGCGCGGCTGCCTGACTATCTCGTCGGCGCCGCCAGTCTTCACTACGCGTTCGCCGGCGATGCCGAGACCGATCGCATCGTGCGCGAAGCCTTGGAAACGGCGCGCGTTCGGACCCGCCGGCACGGCCGGACGCCTCAAACGTTCGTCGAGCCGTCCCTCGTTCTCGATGAAATGCGCGCGATAAAAGCCGAAGATGAAATTGCCATCCTGCGCCGCGGCGCAGCCATCACTCGCGCCGGCCACGTCGCCGCCATGCGCCATACCCTTCCCGGAATTTACGAGTATGAGATTCAGGCCATTCTCGAAAGCGAATATCGTCGTGGCGGAGCGCAGAGCACCGCGTACGAGTCGATCGTCGCATCCGGCGACAACGCCACCGTCCTCCACTACGTCGCCAATCGCGATCGTTTGGAATCCGGCGCGTTGCTCCTCATCGATTCCGGTTGCGAGCTCGACTGTTATGCCAGCGACGTCACCCGGACGTGGCCGATCGACGGGAGATTCACTCCCGAGCAGCGAGCGCTCTACGCGATCGTACTCGCGGCCCAGCAAGCGGCGATCGACCGGGTCGCGCCAGGTATCGCGCGCAACGAATTCCACGACGCGGCCGTACGCACCACGACCGAGGGGCTCATCGATTTGGGGCTGCTCAGCGGTTCGCTCGACGAAAACATCGAGCGGGAGCGGTATCGGGATTATTTCATGCACGGCACCGGCCACTGGCTTGGGCTCGACGTCCACGACGCGGGCGCCTATCGCGACGCCGACGACCTGCCGGTGAAATTCCGTCCGGGCATGGTGACGACGGTCGAGCCGGGCATTTACGTTCACCGCGATCTCGATTGCGACGAACGCTTCAAAGGGATCGGGATTCGCATCGAAGACGATATCCTGGTTACCGACGGGGGAAACGAAAATCTCACCGCCGCGATTCCCAGACGCATCGAAGAACTCGAAGCGATCGTTGGCTCCGAGGCTCGCATTCCCGCGACGGCGTAGTGAAAGTCCTCGTTCTCGGCGCATCAGGGTTCGTCGGCAGACATCTTCGCAAAGCCCTCGAACGGCGCGGTGACGGCGTGGTCGCTAGCTCGTTGCGCGATCCCTCGGCCGCGGCGAACGAGGCGGCGACCTGCGATGCCATCGTCAATCTCGCCGGCGAACCGGTCGGCCAGCGCTGGAACGAAACCGTCAAGCACGCGATTGCATACAGCCGCACCGAACTTCCGCGACGATTTCTCGAAGCGCTAGGGCACCTGGACGGGCGAGCCGTCAAAACGTACGTGTCGGCCTCGGCAATCGGATATTACGGCACGAGCGAAACCGAAACGTTTACCGAAGAGAATCCGCCTGGTGCGGATTTTCTCGCCCAAGTGTGCGACGCGTGGGAACGCCAAGCTGCGGCCGCGCGCGACCTCGAACTGCGCGTTGCGATCGTGCGAAGCGGCTTGGTACTCGGCAATGACGGCGGTGCGCTCGCCAGAATGTTGCCGCCGTTTCGGCTGGGCATCGGGGGCGTCGTTGCAAGTGGAAAGCAGTGGTACTCGTGGATCCACATCGACGATGTGGTGGGAATCTATCTTCGTGCCCTAGACGGCGGCGAGGGGCCGTTTAACGCGACCGCGCCCACGCCGGTTACCAACGCGGAGTTTACGCAGGCGCTCGGCACCGTACTGCACCGTCCGGTGGTGCTTCCGGTACCCCGGATTGCCCTGCAGATAATGCTCGGTGAAGGTGCGCAAATGGCGATCGAGGGCCAGCGCGTGCTGCCCAAGCGAATCACGCAAGAGCGCGGCTACTCGTTCGTCTTTCCGGCGATCGAGGGCGCTCTGGAGAACCTACTGGCGTAGCCCCGCCACTGCAAACTCCATGGCTTCCAGGTACTTTTCGGCATCCATTGCGGCACGGCAGCCGGCCCCGGCCGCGGTCACTGCCTGTTTGTAGCGAACGTCGTTGACGTCGCCGGCGACGAAAACGCCGTCCACATTGGTCGAGGTCCCGTCCGGCGAGCTAACGTAACCGGCTTCGTCGAGATCGAGCTGGCCTCTGGAAGATGCCGGTATTGGGCGTGTGACCGATCGCAACGAACAATGCGTCGGCATCGAAATCGAACGTGCTGTCGTCGATGACGTTGCGAACGCGCAGGCCCTTCATGTGAGTTTCGCCCAAGACTTCTTCGACGACGGTATGCCACATGAAGTCGATCTTCTCGTGCGATTGCGCTCGATCGGCCATGATCTTGCTGGCTCGTAACGAACCGCGCCGGTGCATGACCGTAACGCGGCGTCCGAAGCGCGTCAGGAAAAGCGCCTCCTCCATTGCCGAGTCACCGCCGCCGACCACGACGATGTGCTTGTCGCGAAAAAAAGCGCCGTCGCACGTCGCGCAAGTCGAAACGCCGCGACCGCGTAGACGCGTCTCTCCCGGAACGTCGAGCCAGCGTGCGCTCGCGCCCGTCGCGACGATGACGGTCTTGGCCTGATGCTCGCCATCGCCGGTGCGAACCACGAGCGGCGTCCTCGTGAAGTCGACCGACGTCGCGTCGACGTTTTCCACGCGCGCTCCGAACCGCTCGGCCTGTTCGCGGAAACGGACCATCAAATCGGGCCCCATGATACCCTCGGGGAAACCGGGGTAGTTTTCGACGTCGGTCGTCAGCATGAGCTGCCCACCATACAGACCGCCGGCAAGCACGAGCGGAGCGAGATTTGCCCGGGCTGCATACACGGCAGCGGTCAATCCGGCCGGACCGGACCCGATGATGATCATGCGTTCCATACCGCCCGCTTCGACCGCGCCCGTTGCCGTTCCGGTTGCAAGACATCTGCGCCGAAGGCGTGAACGTCGCGTGCATGGCCGGCGAACCGTTGCCGCTGGAAGACACCTTCGGCGACATCTTGCGCAAGGCGATGCGCGGTACGCACGCCGGCACCGCACGCCTGGCGTCGTCCGCCGGCGTCGATGCCGCGGCAATCGAGCTGTGGCTGAAGGATGCCGGCGCTCCCGATGAAGCGCAAGCGCGTGCCGTTGCTCGAACTCTTCGGCTCGATCCCGCCAAGCTCGCCGATGCGGCCCTTGCGCGCTGGCAGCCGCCGGCGATCGCATTGCCGGACGTGCGGCATCATCCGCAAAAACCGCACCCCAGTAACGGCTACGTCTTCTTCCTCGAAGGCGGACGCCGGGCAGCTCTCGTCGACCCCGCCGGCATTCCGGGGAACCTGCTACGCGTGCTCCGCGACGGAGACTATGGGTTAGAGTACATCCTCATCACCCACAAGCACGCCGATCACTGCGATGCCACCGCCGGCGTTGCGGGGCAGTTCCCCGCGGCCAAGATCGTCATGCACGAGCTCGACGCGCACGCCATAGGACCGCTCGCGAGCAAAGCTCTGCCCGTCAACGACGGTGACGACCTTCCGTTCGGCGACGTTCGCATCCGCATGCTCCATACGCCCGGGCACACCGACGGATCGTCCTCGTTCCTGTTCCGCTCGACGGTCTTCACCGGAGATACCCTGTTTGCAGCCAGCGTCGGTGGGGCCTATGGTGACGCGAGCACCTACCACGACATCCTAAACAGCGTGCGCAGCAAAATCTTTACCTTGCCAGACGACACCGTGGTGATGCCCGGACACGGACCGCCCACCACCGTTGCGCTCGAAAAGGCGCATAACCCGTTCTTCCTGGGTTGAACTCTCCGCTCAGGGCGACGTGGGGATGCTGATGGTCGCGCCGTCGTCGCTGGTGATGCGGGCGCCGCTGCGCGCGGCGCCACCGGGGTCCTCGCGAATGAGCTCAAACTGATAGACGGCCTGGCCTGACTGCGGAAGCGTCACGTCGACGTGTAGCGGCGCGCAAACCCTCGGCGTGCAGAACGCTGCCAGCCATCCTTTTGCCACCGCGTCGGCTCGCAGTTGGAGCGTCGCATTCGGCACGCCGATGACGCGCAGGCGATACTTCACCGCGGTGTTCGTCGCGGTGGCCAAATTTGTGCCGGTCCATGGCTCGACGATCAAGCGGGTCACCGGTCCCGAAACCGCTGCTGCCAGCAACAACGCAGACACCATAATCAGACTTCCTCGCTCACGTTCGCAGTTTGTAGCCCGTGGCCATCATGCGCAAGACAATCGCCAGAGCGATGACCGACAACAGTACGATGGCGGCAACCGACCAGAGCGGGGCGAGGAAGCTATCCCCGGTATAACTTCGCCGGAACGCATCGATCGTATAAAAGATTGGATTGAAGAGCTCGAACCGCTGCAGCGCGGGTGGCAACATCGACGCCGAGGTGAACACGCCACCCACGAACGTCAGCGGCGTGATGATGAACGTCGTCAGGATGGCGATGTGATCGAACTTGTCGGCAAACAGTCCGAAGATCAGTCCGAGCGCTGAAAAGAGGATCGAAACGAGACAAATCACGCCGAAGTACAGCACCCAATCGTGTGGTGCGGCGTGGACTAAAACCACGCCGAGCATCGTGATCAAGCCGGCGATCAGCAAAGATCTGGCCAGACTGCCCAGCACGTACCCGCCGACGATCTCGACTGCCGACATGGGCGCGATCAACATCTCTTGGATCGAGTTCATGAAGCGCCCCTGGAACAACGAACTCGAGCACTCTCCGTACGACGAGTCGATGACCTGCAGCATGATGAGGCCGGGAATCAGGAACTGCGCGTACGTCACGCCCTGTACCGAGGGGATGCGGCTCCCCAATGCGAGCCCGAAGACGAAGACGTACAGCAGCGTCGTGATGATCGGCGGCCAAATGACTTGATTGATGACCTTGAGGCTTCGAACCATCTCACGCTTGGTCAGCGTCCACAGCGCAATCGAGTTCACGTCTTGGTCAGCTCCAGAAAGACGTCTTGCAACGATCCGCCGTCGGCAAGCAACTCGTGCGTCGGCTTTTCGGCGACGATCCGTCCGGCGCGAACGATCGCGATCCTCTTGCAGAGTTCTTGCGCCTCTTCGAGATAGTGCGTCGTCAGAAAGACGGTCAGCCCTTCGGAGTTGAGCGCTTGCAGCCACTCCCACAGCTCCAGCCGTAGTTCGACGTCGACGCCGGCGGTCGGCTCGTCGAGAATCAGCACCTCGGGTTCGTGCACGAGCGCGCGCGCGAGCGTCAGACGGCGCTTTTGGCCGCCCGAGAGCTTCGTATATTCGAGCTTTGACTTCGATGTGAGGCCGAATCGATCGAGCAACATGTCGGCTCGGTCGGCCACCTGCCGGCCGCGCAAACCAAAGTACCCGGCAGCGTAAATCAACACGTCCCTGATCGAGAGATACCGGTCGAAGTTGAACTCCTGCGGCGATACGCCGACTAAACGGCGAGCCTCACGCCACTGCGTTTCGTTATCGTACCCCAAGATGGAAATCGTTCCGCTGGTTTTGCGAGCTAGACCGACGATGGCGTTAATGGTGGTCGTCTTTCCAGCGCCGTTGGGTCCTAAAAAGCCGAAGAATTCGCCGGCTTCGACGCGCAGCGTTATACCGTCGACGGCGGTAAAGTCAGCGTAGCGCTTCACTAAACCGCGGATGTCGATAGCGGCCGGCGCGGGGGCGCCGCCGTTTGGAAAGCGAGTCATGTTCTCGGTTACGGAACTTGCGATTTTAGTTGTTTGTACCTGTGATGGCGGAGCGTTGCAATAAGCTCTTCACTGCCCGGAATCCCGCAATCCGCCAGTTGGGTTGCAACTTTCTTCACGTCGAAGGGAACGCGGCGGTGCTTGACTTGCCAGCCGCCGTCCCGTTCGGTGAGGATCGCGTAGCAGGCCCGCGGGTCCCCGTCTTTGGGCAAGCCGGCGGACGCCACGTTTACCAAGAGCTTGCCGCGCCACATTCGCACGTAGGGAAGGTGCAGGTGTCCGAAGGCGATCGCCGTGGCGGTCTCGTCGCCGACCAGCCTTTCAAGCGTAGCTTCGTCGGCGTCCGGCCAGAGGTGCTCGAAGTCCGTCTTCGGATTGGCGTGCACTACCAAAAGCTGATTGTCGTCGTCGCCGATGCGTAACGCAAAGGGGAGGTCGCGCAGCCAGTTCACCCATTTCTCGCCCAAATCTCGGCGCGTCCAGGCGAGCTGCGCTTCCGAGGCCGGATCGGACGTTTCCCGGCGCCCGTCGGCGATGTAGCGTTCGGTGTTTCCTCGCAGACACGCGACGCCAAGTTGCTCTAGCCGCTGCAGGACCTTTCGCGGCTTAGGTCCGTCGACGCAAAGATCGCCGGCGGCGACGATCGCATCGGCACCGCCTTGCGCTTGCAGATCGGCCAAGCAGGCGTCCAACCCGACGAGGTTTCCGTGAATGTCCGCCAGCACGCCGAGACGCATCGAGAGTGTGTCGAACTCTCAGTCGCGCTTCAGCGACAAGACCATCATCGACGGCGTAATTCCGACCTTGTAGAAATCGTACAGATCGATCGAATCCACCGAGACGCCGGCGCGGCGCATCGCCGTCAGCGCCGTTCGAAACCGAATGTCGGCGAGCACGTGACCGTCGTCGAGGCACAGCAGCCCGGCCGCCAGCTCCTCGCCGCGTTCGAGAACGATGGTTTTGAAACTCGCGAACGGCGCGGGATCTACTTTGCCGGCCGCCAGCACGACCGTGTCCTTCGCGACCGCGCCGGCAACCGCTCGCAGCGCGGGCACGTCGTCTGCGATACGAACTTCAGCCACCCGATAGCCGTGCGCGCGCGCAACTTCCGCGAAACCTTTACGGCCGAGGTCGTTTCCGCGTTTGCCGACGCCGATAAACGCCGTATTCCCGGCAAGCATCACGTCGGTTCCGTCCAGCAGCCCCGGCGCCACGATGTGCCCGGCGAGCGGAACGTCGAGCTGCGCGAACTCCGCTTGGGTGCGATCGGCTTCGGCGCGCCGGGACATCGCCGTCGGCCGCATCAGCATGGCGCCATCCTCGAACGCCACCGCCGCATCTGCAACCGACGCCTCGAACGAGTCGTCGCTATGCGGATCGAAGACGACCGTTTCGACGCCGAAGTACCGCAGCGTCTTGCAGAGCACGGCATGCTGTTCGAGAGCTCTAGAATAAACCGCTCCGGGCTCGCCGGACAACGGTTTTGCGCGTTCGATGCTCCGGTTTGGTTTCACCAGCATCGCGGCGCGTAGCATTCCGGTGGGAGAACCAACCAGCCGCGGCCCGAAATGAACGCCGTCCTTCGTCGTCATAGCAGGTTGTTTTCTGACCCGTGCTCGCGAAGGCCCTTCATCTTCTCGGCACTCCGCTAACGAATCGCCGTATACGGTTCCGGTGACGGCGCGCTGACGAAGAAACTCGCCATGTCGCTCGCGAGCAAATCGCCGAGCCCGAGCGGCGGGAGTCCGAAGATTTCCTCCTCGGTCTTCACGACGCTCGATGCCGAGAGATGCACGTGCCCCACGAAGCCGCGGCGTGCGAGCGGCGAAACGACCAGGCAGTAGCTGCGCATTGGGTTCACGTGATCGGCCCCGCCGTTGACGCCTTCGGGCACGATGAAAATGGCGGTCGAGCTCCAATGGGGCGTGCGCGACAGAAACTGCACGATCGTTCCGAGCGCGCGGTCGGCTTCACCAATGCCGCCTTGGTGCGGCGTAGGCAGCCAAACGTATGAAAAGCTGGGGGCTTGGCCGGCATCGACGTAGCGCCCCATATCGCGTACGAACTCTTGAGCGCGCTGCGCGGCCTCCACGCGCGGATCGCCGGACGCGTAGTTCAAGTCGACGTTGCCATCGAGGGCGGCGAGTGCGGGTACGTCCAAATGATAGAGCCCGTCGTCGTACCCGGAAAGCTGCAGCAGTCCGCCGTAGTCGCGAAACGACAAGCCGCCGCGAGCCATCGCGTTGAAGACGTATCCGGCGCGAGCGTAGTCTTCGGGATCGACGCCCTCACCGTCGAAAGGTGTGCGGAGCGGCCTCACCGCGGCCGTGAGTTGAGCGAAGAGCGACGCGTCGGCGGTCGTTGCAAACAGGCGCGCCAC
Source organism: Vulcanimicrobiota bacterium (assembly GCA_963786105.1). Taxonomy (GTDB): domain Bacteria; phylum Vulcanimicrobiota; class Vulcanimicrobiia; order Vulcanimicrobiales; family Vulcanimicrobiaceae; genus Tumulicola. The sequence continues at coordinate 16,271 of CAWAXX010000023.1, read as the reverse complement.
CGTAGCATCGGCATCCGAAGCGTAGAAGTTGTCGGCAGTTGCGTAAGCTCGTGCTAGCGCGTGCAGATTCGGCGTCACTCGTTCGGGATCGAGCGTGTAGGAAGCATTCCCGTTCCCAAGGGCTGCTCCGACGGAATCCGTGAGATCGCCGAGCGTCGCATCGTACGTCTGCGCGCCGACGGCAACGTACACGACGTGATCGATCGCCGCGCTGCGCTTACCCGAGCGCAACGGAGGGATCACGGCATCGTATTTCGCCGCGGACACGGTACGGTTGTAACGCAGTGTATCCAGCGTCGTCTTCACCAACGCCGCGTGCTTGAGGTCGACGCGCGTGAAAAGGCCCCAACCGTCGACGCCCTTCGCACTCGTCACGTAAAGATAACGGCCGTTCGGCGACATCGCCAACGCGGTCGGGTACCATCCCGTGGGAATCAAGCCGTAGCGATAGTGCGCCGGCACGCGGGCATCGAGGACGGCGACCGCGTTGAGCCCGGCGAGAGCGACGTACAGTCGCTTTTCGTCCTTGCTCAACACGACGGCACTCGGCTGCGCGCCATAGGGTGCGTTCGGGAAGAGGCGTAAGTCGAGTCCGCGAACGACTCGCGGCTCGCCGGTGAGCGAAAGCACGGCGATCCGGTCGACGTTCGCGAGAGCGACGTACGCCAAGCGGCCGTCGCGGCGAACCGCAATGGCGCCCGGTGCCGCACCGCCCACTATTTGCGACCCGTCGGGGGCGCCATCCATACGGACCGTCGCCGGAGCCGGCGACGAATCCGCGCCGGTAAGCAGATCGAAGACGGTAACCGTTGAGGATTTGTTCGGGTCGAAGGATGGGGCGCCGAAGTGCGGAGCTGGCGCCGGCCGTTCGAGCGCCATGTAGGTCGAAAGGCCGCCCGAACTCACCAGCACGCGACTGCCCGCCGCCGCTACGTGGAGCGGAAAGTTTCCGACCTCGACGCTGCGCGCGACGGTGCGCTTGGCCAGATCGATCTCGGTCACCGCGTTGCCCAAATTGTTCGCGACGAACGCAAAGCGCGCGTCATTCGCGAGCGCTATTCCGGCAGGAAATGCGCGCCGTCCGGGGGCCGCCGGGAGCGCAATACTGCCGGCTTCCGGAACGAGTTGGCCGCTCGCATCCAGATCGAAAACCCGAACCGATCCTTGACCGGCATCGGAAGCCAGCACGATGGTTCGGGCGGGGTCGTTCGGATCGCGAGCCGCGGCGACGCCCATGAAAAAGCCCGGCGAGGCGTCGCGATAAACGCTCGCAAGGGTCATCGCTTGAGTATCCACGACTGCCAGCGAATAGCCGATGGACGGCGAGACCGCCGCGTTGGGAATCGACAGGCCGCTGGTGCGGGCGTCGTCGTTGCTGACGATCGCGAAGCGACCGTCTGGCGAGAGTGCGACCGCCAACGGATTCGTGCCGACGAGGACGCTCTGGCCGGCCGGTGATGCAATCCGTCCGTTCGGGAGAATCGCGGTCGTCGGCGTCACGGCATCAGCGCCGGCCGGGCGGTCGCCGGCCGGGGCGGAGTACATGATAAGCGGAGCCGGGCGCGGCGCGGCACCCAACGTCAAAACGGCCAGCGCCGCCGCTACGATACGTCTAAACCTCACGGGGACTAGAGGCTTACTGACGCAAGCCGCACCTACCCTGCTCAGCCCTCTCCGCCGGGCAAGGGCCTTCTGCCGGAAAGACGCCGCTATAGTGGCACGGAAAGGTGGGGCGTGACCAACACGCCCCGAATTCTGGCGGTCGCCTCGGCCGTTCCCCCCTTCCTTCTCGATCAAGAGGACGTTACGCGCCGGATAAGCCTGGCGCTTGGGCCGCGCTCACCCGAAATCGTGCGGCTGCTGCCGATGTTCGGAAATACGGGAATCGGACGACGCTACTCGTGCGTACCGATCGAGTGGTACGAACGGAAGCACGACTGGCCGGAGCGTAATCGGATTTACCTCGAATCCGCCCTCGATTTGCTCGAAAGTGCGACGCGGTCGGCGCTCGAACGCGCCGGCCGGCATTCCGAGGACATCGGCGCGATCGTCGTCGTTTCGACAACGGGAATCGCCACCCCCAGCCTCGATGCGCTGCTGATGGAACGAATGGGACTGCGCAGAACCGTACGGCGACTTCCGATCTTTGGTCTCGGATGCGCGGGCGGCACGATCGGACTCGCGCGTGCGGCAACCTTGGCTGCTTCCGAGCCCGACGAACTCGTGCTCTTTTTGGTCGTTGAGTTGTGCGCGCTTTCATTTCGACGCGACGATTTTACGAAAAGCAACATCGTTGCGACCGCGCTCTTTGGGGACGGCGCTGCGGCCGCGCTGCTTTCATGCGCAGGCGAAGGACCGGCAGTCGTTGCCGGTGGCGAGTACACGTGGCCGTGTAGCCTCGACGTCATGGGATGGGACGTCACCGGCGAAGGGCTCAAAGCGATCTTTTCGCGCGACATTCCAAATCTGGTGACGACGCATCTCGAGGACATCGCCAGCGCGTTTCTCGCCGAACGGGACCTCACGCTCGACGACGTCGACCGCTTCATCTGTCATCCGGGCGGCGCGAAAGTCATCGATGCGCTCGAATTGGCTTTCCGGCTGGAGGCAGGTTCGCTTACCGAATCGCGCGACGTGCTACACGAATACGGCAATATGTCCGCCGCCACCGTAATGTTCGTACTCGAACGAACGCTAACCAACGGGGCTACCCCGTGGAAGCGCGCGATGCTCAGCGCGCTCGGACCCGGCTTCACCGCCGGATTTACGCTGCTCGAACGCTAGCACTGGGCATGAGCGTTCTCTGGGTCGTTCTGATCCTCGTCACCGCGCAACGCATCATCGAACTCTCGTACGCGCGGCGCAACACGGCTCGATTGCTGCAACGAGGCGGAATCGAGGCAGGCGCCTCGCACTACCCGTTGTTCGTCCTGCTGCACGCCGCGTGGTTGCTCAGCATGGCCGCCTTTATTCCGCCGGCCACGTCACCAATTTGGTGGCTGCTCGCCATCTTCGTAGCCTTGCAAGCCACGCGAGTTTGGGTCGTCGCTTCGCTGGGACCGCATTGGACGACGCGCGTCGTGACCGTTCCGGGCGCGCCGCTGGTTCGCCGCGGTCCATATCGCTTTCTGCGCCACCCCAACTACATCGTCGTTTGCGCCGAAATCGCCGTGTTACCGCTCGCGTTCCGCGCGCTCTGGATCGCGGTTGCGTTTTCAAATTCTCAATGCTGCACTGCTTGCATGGCGCGTCCGCGTCGAGGACCGCGCTCTCGGTCGCTAGAAGCTGCTATTTCCCCTGGGAGGGTCAATAATGACCGCACGGGCCCTCGCCTTCTTCTTCCTCGCTTGCACGCTTACCGGTTGCTCGCTATCGGGAGAACCGCTGCGACCTGACGCGTCGCCGTTGTCGAATCAGATACTCGCGAGTCCCCATGTGGTGCAAAAAGGAAAAGGCGCGCAATGGGTCGGGTTCAAACCTCACACCACGTCAGGGTTGTACAGTGCGATGGCTCTGGGCCCGGATGGTAACGTTTGGTTCATCGACGAGAACGCCGCCGGCCTCGTGCGCATTTCGACGAGCGGCTCAATCAAAGAGTTTCCGCTCTCCGGCATCATCACGGGCAACGCCGTCTCGATGGCCGTCGGTGCCGACAAGAAGTTCTACCTTCTCGACGAGTCTGCGAACGTCGTGCGCGTCACGCGGTCGGGAAGCGCACAGTCGTTCCCGATTCCCAGCGGCGATAACACGGCGATCGACGGTTTGGGGCTGGGGCCTGACGGTAACGTGTGGTTCGCCGAATTCAACCACATCGGCAAGACTACGCCGAGCGGAACTATCACCGAATTCGCATATCCGTCAGGGTATTCGACCAATCAGTATGGCGGCGTCACCGGCGGGTCCGACGGTAATGTGTGGTTTGCACAGTCGTCCGCGAATGCGATCGGGCGCATCGTCCCGTCGACCGGAAAGATTACGATGTTTCCAATCGGAGTCGGGTGTACGCCGGCGCCGGTCGTTCTCGCCGCGGAACCTTCAACAGCAACGAAACCGAGCAGTTCTGCGCGCGCGGCCCCGACGGCGAGCCGTGGTGCGCGAGCGGAAACGACGGGACGGTATTTCGGGTCGACACGAAGTCGCACACCGTAAAAACGTTCACGCCTCCACTTGGATCCGGCGTGCGGCCCGACGCCGTAACCTCGGGTTCCGACGGCAATCTTTGGGTCGACACAGCCGGCGGGGTCGGTGAGATCGACGTGCTCGTCACCAATCCGATGATCGTGACGCCGACCAAACTCACGTTCTCGGCTCTCGGTCAGACACAAGCCGTTTCGATAAAAGAGAACGGTGCGAGCAGTTGGACGGCCAAGTCGAGTAACCCCGCAGTCGCAACCGTCGCTCGCGGCAACTCGAAGTCATCGTTCAAGGTAACCTCGGTCGGCAAGGGGTCGTGCAAGATCGCGATATCCGATAGCGTCGGCAACAGCGTCGCGGTTAGCGTCACCGTGACGTAATCCACCCGTGCTTCTCCGCTCGGTATGACGGGTGTGGGTCAGGAAAGGAGTCTTGCGAGGGCCCGGCCGAGGCGTACGACACCTTCCCGAGCTTCCTCCGCCGGAAGGTGTCCGAACGACAGGCGCAACGCCGGTGGACCGCTGCGCGTCGGATAGAACGGCTCGGCCGGCATGACCAACACGCCCTCGCGCGCGCACGCGTCGAACGCAGCTTGCGTCGAAATGCGCGCGGGCAGCGGAAGCCAAACGTTGACGCCGGCGGCCGGCGGTCGCACTTCTGCCCACGGCGCTTCACCGCGCGAGCGCTTCGATGAATGCGTCGCGCCGCTCGCGGTAGAGCGCGCGCGACGAACGCAAGTGCCGCGCGTAGGCGGGACCGTCCATAAAACGCCACAACGCGCGCTGCGTCAGCGTAGACGTAAACACGTCGGCGCGGACTTTCGCCACCTCCAGCGCCTCGGCGAGACCGCCCTTTGCGTAGAGATATCCGATGCGCAGCGCCGGAAAAATCGATTTCGAAAGACTCTCCATCAAGATGACGCGACCGTCGGTATCGTGCGAGGCGAACGGCGGCGGCGCCACCGCATCGTAGGTCAGCTCCCAACCGGTCTGGTCTTCGAGAATGACGACGTCGTAGCGGCGTGCCAGTGCCACGATCTGTTGCGCACGGCGCGCCGGCAATACCGCGCCGGTCGGATTCTGCGCGATCGGATTGACGTAGAACAGGCGCGGCCGGTATTCGGCGAAGACGCGCTCGACGTCGTCGACGCGTACGCCGTCCTCGTCGCCGCGCACTTCGACATAGGTGACGCCTCGTGCATCGAAGACTCCGAGCGTTCCGGAATACGTTGGGCTTTCGCTCGCCACGACGCTGCGTTCGTCGAGCAGGACGGTGGCGACGATGTCGGCCGCCTGCTGGGCACCCGAACAAACGATGACGTCGGCGGCGGCGGCGCGGCAGCTTCGGCGCCGCAAGAAAGCCGCCAGCGTGTCGCACAGATCGCGATCGCCGGTCGACGACCGGTATTGCATGAGCTCCGGCGGATCGTCGAGCAGCGTGCGATGAAAGGCACGTCCGAAATCGTGAAGCGGAAACGTTTCGGGCGCCGGATGTCCGGTTGCGAGCGAAATCGCACCGGGAGCCGTCGCGCGCGTTAGCTGTTCCATCACGCCTTCGAATCGGGCGGCGCGTGCGAAGCGTCCGACGTCGGGTTCCCATCGTCGCGCGAACGGCAACGTCCGATCCTGCAGCGGCGCGACGAAGGTGCCTTTCCCAACCCGCGATATCACGCGACCACGCGCGGCGAGCAGTTCGTATGCCTGCGAAACGGTCACGAGCGCGCAATCGAGCTAGCGCGCCAGATCTCGCATTGCCGGTAAGCGATCTCCCGGACGCACCAGCTCGTTTTCGATCGCTTCGACGAGCTGGTCGGCGAGCTGAACGTAGAGCGGACGGGGGTCGGCCGCCTCGAGCCGCAGCGACGCTCCGAACGCGCTATTTTTTGTCGAGCCGGTAGCCAATGCCGCGCACGCTTGCGATCTCGAGCGGCGCACGGATTCTTGCGAGTTTCTTTCGCAGCGCCGCGACGTGAACGTCGACCACGCGAGTCGGGACGCCGGAGGTGTCGTTCCAGACCGACTCGAGAATCTGGGCTCGCGTGAGCAGCCGGCCTTCCGCCTCGCCCAAGAACCACATCAGACGAAACTCGAGCGCCGTCAACGTCGTGCGGCTACCGTTGTTCGATAACGTGTGGAAGTCCCGATCGAGGTACGACGATCCAAGGTCCAGCACGCTGCCGTCGACCGGACGAGCCGCGAGTTTCTTACGCCGGCGCAAGAACGAAGCGACTCGGGCGATCAGTTCGCTACCCGAAAACGGCCGCGTCATGTAATCGTCGGCGCCCATTTGAAGCCCTCGCAGAACGTCTTGCTGACGCGCGCGCACGCTGACCAGCAGGATGAATGCGGGCATAGATTTCGCGAGCACGCCGCACACGTCGAAACCCGAGAGATCGGATAAGGCCACGTCGAGGACGACGACGTCGGGCGCGTACGTTTCTGCGAGATCCAGGCCCTCGGCGCCGCTCCGCGTGCACCGCACGTCGTACCCTGCGCCCTCGAGCGCCTTACGTTCGAGTCGGGCGACGGCCGAGTCGTTCTCGATCACGAGAACACGGGCTAGCGCCACGGCAAGACCACCCCCTATGAAGCACCGCGCAAGGTCGCGAACCTACACGCTCGCCGCAAGGTCCTCGCCCTCGTTCTTGACGAGCGTCCGGCGCGCGACGCCTTCTTCCATCGCCGCCGTCGCGACCGCTTTGGCGACCGCGTCGACCACCCGCACGTCGAAAACGCTCGGAATGATGTACTCGGGATTGCGCTCGTCGTCGGTGACGATGCCGGCGATGGCAAATGCCGCCGCGAGCTTCATGCGTTCGGTGATACGGCGCGCGCGAACGTCGAGAGCACCGCGGAAGATTCCCGGAAACGCGAGCAAGTTGTTGACCTGATTGGGGAAGTCCGAACGGCCCGTCGCGATGACCGCCGCTACCGGAGCTGCGACGTCGGGCATGATTTCCGGGGTCGGATTGGCCATCGCGAAGACGATCGGGTCTCGCGCCATCCGAGCGATGTGCTCGGGCTGCAGGATACCGGGCGCAGAAACGCCGATGAACACGTCGGCTCCGGCGAGCACTTCGGCGAGCGAACCGCGCCGGTTTTCCCGATTGGAGTGTTCGGCGAGCCAGCGCCAGTGCGGGTTGTCGTAGCGATCGTCGCGATTGAGCGCGCCACTGCGGTCGACCGGAATGACGTCGCGCACCCCGGCCCCCAGCAGCATCTTGATCGTCGCCGTTCCGGCTGCACCGCTTCCGGAAACGACGACTGGCAAGTCCTCGAGACGCTTTCCAACCACCTGCGCCGCATTGATCAGCGCGGCGAGAATGACGACCGCCGTTCCGTGCTGATCGTCGTGCATCACCGGAATATCGAGAGCCTCGATCAGGCGTTCTTCGACCTCGAAGCAGCGCGGGCGCTGATATCCTCGAGGTTGATGCCGCCGAAGACCGGCGCGATTCGCTGAACCGTCTCGACGATTTCGTCGACGTCTTTGGTGTCGAGGCAGATCGGAAACGCGTCGATGCCGGCGAACTGCCTGAAAAGCATCGCTTTGCCTTCCATCACAGGCAGCGCACCGAGCGGACCGATGTCGCCGAGGCCGAGCACCGCGGTCCCGTCGGTGACGACGGCGACCGTGTTGCGTTTGATCGTCAGCTGAAACGCTTTGGCCGGATCGGCCGCAATCGCCATCGAGACGCGCGCGACGCCGGGCGTATAGACGGTCGAAAGATCCTGACGCGTTTTCACCGGCATCTTCGGCTCGACGCGAATCTTGCCGCCGAAGTGCGCGAGAAACGTCGAATCCGATGCAAAGATGATGCGTGAACCCTCGATCCCCTCGATGGCGTCCCGCACTTCGTTCGCGACCGCGTCCGACGCGACGTTGATCGTGACGTCCCGCACGACGCGCGTCTTGCTGACCGAGTGCATGTCGACCGCAGCAATCGTTCCGCCGGCATCGCCGATCGCGTTGGCCAAAACGCCGAACGCGCCGGGCTCGTTCGGCATTTCGATACGCATGATGAGCGTAAAACTGATCGCCGGAATTGGCATCTCGGCCTCCGTTCGCCCCGGGTCGGGGCGTTAATTGCCGCTAATCGTCATCTCCGCGACCCGAAACGACGGCGATACGACGGCACCGTCGAATCGTAGATCGTTGGCAACCGCATCGATTCCCGCCAGCATGTCCCGCACCCGCGACGGTGAATTCGTCGATCGGATAAGCGACTTCGCCGTTCTCGATGAAAAAACCGCGTGCACCGCGGCTGTAGTTACCGGACGCGTGTTCGGTCGCAAAACCGATCGTATCGAGCACCAGAACGCCGCGCGGCGTCGACGCAACGAGTTCCTCAAGGGTCGCCTCCCCGGGTTCGAGGTAGAAGTTGTTGGAGCCGACCCCGCTGCCGTTCGAATTTCCGGTGATGGCGGCGCCGAGCTTGCGCGCATAGTAGGTGTCGTACAAAAACGTGCGCAGGAGCCCTTCTTCGAGGACTGGGGTTCGGCGCGTCGCGACGCCTTCGCCGTCGAAAGGTGCACTTCCGAGTTTGCCTTCGATGCGGCCGTCGTCGATGACGTTGACGTGGCGACTGCCTACTCTCGTTCCGAGCCGGTCAATTAGCCAAGAGTTGCCGATCGCAACGTTAGCAGCGGAAACCGCCGCAAAGAAATCGTCCAAAATGCTCGAGGCCACGTCCCGCTCGAAGATGACCGGCACGCGCATGGTCGCGGGTTTTCTCGCTCCGAAGAGTTCGACCGCGCGGCGCGCCGCGGTCCGCGCGATCCCTGCCAAACCTTCGAGCTCGTCGAAGTGGCGCGCGGCCGTTCCGTAGTGCGCCGTCCGCTTCACCGTACCGTCGACGGCGACCGGACCGGTCGAACGGCTCGCCCGTGTCGAAGCGTACGAAGCTGCAAATCCGGCCGAGTTTGCGATGGCGGTAACCGACGATGCGTCGGCGTAGTGCGACCCGCTCGAGTTGACGATGCGCGCATCGGCCGCACGAATGAAACGTTCGAGTGCGAACGCCTCTTCGATCTTTTCATCGCCGCCGCGCGTTTCGATACGGCGGTCGTGCAACTCGAGTGTGGGGAGATCGGCGGCGAACTCGTCCGGCAGACCGGCCAACGCGTCGGACGCGACGTGACCGGCGCGCGCAATCGTTCGTTCGACCGCGCCGCGCAGCCCCTCGAGCGACAAATCGGAAGTCGTCAACGACGCCTTGCGACCCTCGACGAACACGCGCAAGTGCAACGATTTGCCGGTGGACTGTTCGAGTTTCGAAACGACGCTCTCGCGCGCTTCGACGTGAAAGCGGCGAACTATCGAAACGGTGGCTTCGGCAGCATCGGCTCCGGCGGAGGTAGCTGCCGCGATCGCCCGTTCGGCGGCTTCCAAGGCGTGCGTTTCATTCACGAGGAACCGCTCTCCGGCCGCGTTCCGCCGACGGTGATCGACGAGATCTTGACGGTCGGCATTCCGACTCCGACGGGCACGTACTGACCACCCTTCCCGCACGTGTAATGACGGCGAGCCAGGCGACTGTCGTTGGCCACCGCCGTTACTTTCGTCATCGCGTCGGGCCCATTTCCGACGATGGTAGCATTCTTCACTGGTGCGGTCACCTTGCCGTTTTCGATGAGATACCCTTCGCCGACCATGAACACGAAGTCGCCCTTGCTGATCTCCACTTGACCGCCCGCAAACGACTTCGCGTACAGTCCTCGCTTCGTCGATGCCAGAATCTCCTCGACTGACGAGGTGCCCCCGGGCATGTACGTATTGCACATGCGCGGCTGAGGCAGAAAGCGAAACGACTGCCGGCGACCGCTGCCCGTCGATCGCGCTCCCATCAAACGAGCGTTCAGTAAGTCTTGCATGTACCCGCGGAGTACGCCGTTTTCGACCAGCACTTTATGCTGTCCGGCCACGCCTTCGTCGTCGACGTTGAGGCTGCCGCGCTCCTGGGGAAGATCGCCGTCGTCGTAGATCGTCACCAGTTCGCTTGCGACCCGCTCTCCGACGCGACCGCTGTACAGCGATGTGCCGCGCCGGTTGAAGTCGCTCTCGAGCCCGTGTCCGACGGCTTCGTGCAACAAGACGCCGCCGCCGCCCGCGCCGACTACCATGGCCATCTCCCCCGCCGGAGCCGGGATTGCCGATACGTTCACTAAGGCGATTCTGGCGGCATCCGATGCCAGCGCCTCGGGCGAGCATTGCTCGAAGTAGGCCATCGACGTTCGACCGCCGTCGCCGACGTAACCGGAGCCACGCTCCTTCGCATCGCTAGCGACGACTTGCACTCCGAGCGTGATCATCGGCCGCCGGTCGTGCACGAATCGCCCGTCGCTGTTGGCGATCCAAACCTCTTGGAGCTCCTCGGCAAGGTGCGCGTTGACCGCGACCACACGCGGGTCGAACGCGCGGGCGGCGACGTCGGCGCGTTCGAGCAACGCGACGAACCGCGCCGAATCGACGCGACCGTCGCCGGCCCCGTCGTACCACGACGCCACGCCCTGCCGGCAAAGGTCCGCAGTCACCGCGCTTGCGCTCGAAGTTCCGCGCGCGATCAGCGACGCCGCGTCGGCCGCCTGCATCAACGCTTCGAGGCTCAAGTCGTCGGAATACGCATATCCTGCCGACTCGCCGGCGATGACCCGAATCCCGACACCGAGCGTAACGCCGCACGAGGCCTCGTGAACGCGGCCATCCTGAAGGCGAAACGATTGCGCGTTGCGGCGCTCGCAAAAGATGTCCGCGAACTCGCCGCCGCGTCGGAGCGCGCGGCCGATCAGGCGCGCTAGAACGGATTCCTCCAGCGCTTCGTCAAGCATAGACAACCTCAAAACGTCGCCAGTCGATCGACGGCACGAACGATGGCGGCGTCGGGATCGCCGGGCGAACCGTTGATCAAAAACGCAAAAGCCACCCGACCGTGGCGCGCCGTATTCGCGTATCCCGCGAGCGAGGACACGCCGCTGATGTGGCCGCTCTTTGCGCGAACGCGCCCGAGCGCGGTCGTGAAATCGTAATCGCGCAGGGTCCCTTGACGGCCGCCTTGGGGGAGAAGCAGGTACAACGACGAGTCGCCGCCGCGGAGTTGTGCGTCGGATAGAATCCGCGCGAGCGTGATCCCTGCGACGCGGTTTTCGCCCGACAAACCGCTCCCGTCGTCGAGACGCAAACCCGGATTCGGTATTCCACGCTCGCTCAGAAAGTTGCGCTCGACGGCCAAACCGCCCGCATCGTCGGCGGTGGCGCCGCCCTCACCTCCCAGCGTGCGAAGTAACTGTTCGGCATAGTGATTGTCGGAAAAGAAGAGCATGTGGGTTTCGAGCGCGCGCAACGTGGCGGAGCGATGATCCCACAGCACCAGCGAATCGAGCGGAGAGCGAGCGACGATCGGCCGCGCTCCAGTGGATATGCCGCGTTGCCGCAGCATTTGCTCGATGATGGCTGCGGCGTACCGCGGTACGTCGTGCACCGGAGTCCAAAACCGCTCTTGGATACCGCCGACGATTTTCTGCGACTCGATCGTGTCGCCGTCGATGGACATGGCGTTCGTAGGCGCGGCATAGTCCTCGCTCGCATCGTCGCGATCCCAATGAGGATTCAGTTCGGGCCCCTGTAGCGCGGTCGAGTCGACGCCAACGCTTCCTGAAATGCGTCGCAGACCGCCCCGTTGGAGTGCGGCGACGCCCGCGCCCACGTCGCTGCTGCGCAGCGATGGATCCCCCGATCCCGCCAGCCAGAGATTGCCCTCGAGCGATCCGTCGCCGGCAACGGCATTTTGCGATGCGAAAACCGTGTGGTAGCGGAATCCCGAGCCGAGAACGTCGAGGGCGGCCGCAGCCACGATCAGTTTCTGAACGCTGGCCGGTGCCACTGCCGCCTGCGCGCGATCGTCGTATATCGTACGGCCGGCGGCGTCGACCACGACCAGACTCCATCGCCGCGCGCCCGATAGTGCCGGCGCGAATGCGCCGTGCAGCGCTCCACGCAATCGGGCGACGTCCCGCATTTGCCACGACGGGCTGGCAGGCGCCAGTTTCGAGACCCTTCCGACGGTCGCGCGGACGCTCGCCGGATGCGGTTCGGAGACGCCGGAAGGCCGCGTTCTACTCCAGTTCCATCCTACGAGCACGATGGCAGTGCAGATCAGAGCGAACGCGACGATTCTGCGTCTACGACCCCGCCAGCGCCTCGATCTTCTCCTGGAGTTTGCGTTGATCTTCACGTAGTGCATCGATGTCGGTGCGCAAGGCAGTCACCTGTGCCGGAACCTTCTGTGTCTTCGCGAATGCGTTGTGCCGCCTCGATGGCATCGCGTCGCATTCGACCGTCGAAAGCCGCTTGCGACCGAGACGGTCCAGCGCTCCGAGAAGGCGCTCATCACCGAGCGATTCTGCCGCTGCATCGCGGCAAGTTGAACGAGGAACGATCGGATCGTCGAGCAATTGCCCGAGCGCATCGACGACGCGCGTTCGCGCGTCGACCGAGTTCGCCTGCGCGGCAAGTCGCAGGTACGGCGACCCGGCGCAGGCCTTCGTCGTGTCCGAGCTTCGTCGCATCGATCGGATCGACCGCGCGTTCGTCGGCAAGCTCCGCAAGGCCGCGTGCCGCGCCTGCCGCGACGATCCCGTTCCAGGTGTGCTCCCGAGGCCGCAGTAGCGAGAACGTCGAACGCGCGCACGTCGCGTGTCTTTCCGAGTGACGTGAGCGCGGTAGCACGGACGAAGTACGATGCGTCGCCGTTGGCGACCGGACGAGCAGTGCCGTTGCGACGTCCTCATCACGAAAATTGCCGAGCGCCGCGGCGACGGCTCGCCGGACCTTCGGATGCCGATGTGCCGAGCGCTCCGATGAGGATGACCGCGCGCCCACGGCGCGCGCGTTTCTCCGAGCGCCTGCCGCCTTCTCCGAGCACTCCCCAGAACGGTTCGTGCTCAAAGGCCGCGTCAAGAGCGTCACGCGCGCGTTGCGCACCGTCTTTGGCAAGTTCGCGAGCTGCGCGAATGCGCGCGACGAGATCCGGATCGGCCTGGAGCGTAACGGCTGCAAACTCCGCTGCCGAACTTATACGTCACGCTGCCCGAGAAGAAACGCGCCGGGATCGAAGCGCACGAGCTTCGGTTCCGCATCGAGCGGAATCGTAATGGTTTCGTGGTCGCGTTCGACGCGCACGCCGAATGCGGCGCTCGCCCGGCAGCGGGACCTGCACCGACGTTGGTTGCGACGCTCGGCGACGCCGGTGCGGTGACAAAACGCCATGTCGACGTCAAATTGGTACGCCGGGATTCTCGTCGTCGATCGGCTGCTTCTGATCGATCGTTACCGTCGCGGCTTTGCGCTTCGCGTCCCAGCCGACGCTCACCTCGATGTCCGGGTGTCCGCCACGGAAAGACCCACTGATCGAAGAAGCCGCGCATGTTGCGGCCGGTCGCTTCTTCGATCGCGCGAATGAGATCGATCGTTTCGACGTTGCGTCCGGCGTTGCTGCGCAACGTAGTGCGCGATGGAGCGCCAGAAGCGTCCATCGCCGAGCTCGCCGCGCAGCATGTGCAGCACCGCGCCGCCCTTTTCGTAGAGATGACGGTCGAAGAGTTCGATCGGATCGCGGTAGCGTGTTGCAGACGATCGGACGGCGATAGCGATTGCCGTCCTCGTCGCAGTAGCGCGCGACGCAACCGAAGACGTCGTAGAGATATTCGTCGTATCCGAGATCGGCTTCGCGCCACACGCTTCGAAATACGTTGCGAAGCCTTCGTTCAGCCACGCGTGCGACCAATCGCGGCAGGTGAGCAGATCGCCGAACCATTGGTGCGCGAGTTCGTGCGAAACCAACGGATCGCTCGAGAAATCGAGATGCGCGCGTTCGTCGTGCAGCGTGCGATCGGTCTGCGTCGTCGCCGACGTGTTCTCCATACCGCCGAAGATGAAGTCGGTAACGGCGATCTGCGAGTAGCGTGCGTACGGATACGCCGCTCTGATGCGCTCCTCGAATGCTTCGATCATTCGCGGCGTGTTGCCGAATGCGCGCTCGCCGTCGGCTTCACGTCCAGGCAGCACGTAATACGAAACCGGCGTCGTTCCGGCTCCCGCGCGCCGCTGCTCGATCTCGCAGAACGGCCCGCGACGAGCGTCATCAGATAGGTCTGTGCGGAACGTCCTGCCGGTAGACGAAACGTCGTGCGTATCGCCCTCGTCGACTCGCTCGACGAGCGCGCCGTTTCCAAGCGCGAACGTGCCCTTTCGGCACGCGAATCGTCGTCGACGTCGTCTGCTTTCGCGTGCGGATAGTCGAGACACGGAAACCAGAAACGAGCGTTCTCGTCCTGGCTCTGCGTCCACGCGTGCCGCACCTTGTCCGGATACTCGGGCGTCGGCTCGATGAAGAACAATCCGTGACGCGGTTTGACGGCACGATAAGTTACGGAGAACGTGGCGCGTTCGCCGGCGGCGATCGGTGGATCGCAAACTCGAATCGCGAGCTTCCCGTCGCGCGTCTCGAAACGTTGCGGCTTTCTTCGCGTTCGACGCGCGAGATCTGCAAGGTCGACGGCAGTTCAGCTCGAGCCGCGCGACCGGCTCGTCGAGCGCGCGAACCGTCGTCGTGCAGACGCCGTCCAGCGTTTCCGCTGACGAGATCGGGCTCGAGATACAAGTCGATGTGCTCGACGATGACCGTTTTGTCGGGCCGTAATGTAAGCTTGCACCGGGGAGGGCAAACTTCCGATGCCCGTTCGATTCGTCGCGATAACTCATGGAAGTCAGGCGTTTCGCTCGTCGGCCTGCGTCAACCCCCCGGTGACGGCGATAACGGCGCCCGTGACGTAATCGCGTTCGGGCGCGATCAGAAACCGCACCACGTCGGCAATGTCTTCGTAGCTTCCCGCGCGTCCGCGCGGACGGGCCCCCTCGCGATGCCAGCGCTTCGGCGCGTTCGATCGTCTTATGTTGAATGTGGCCGGGCTCGATGACGTTCACCGTAATTGTGTGACGGCTTCTTCGACGGCCAAGCAGCGCGCGAACGCCACGACGGCACTCTTCGCCGCCTGATGCAGCGTGAAGCCGCGAAACGGTGCGTTTCACTCGACCCGTTCATCCCGAAGAAAACGATGCGTCCGAACTGTGCCGACCGCATGGCAGGAAGCACCGCGCGCGCCGCAAGGACCGCGCTTCGCACGTTGCCGTCGAACATTTCGCGATAGTCGTCCATCGTCATGCGCTCGAAGCGCTTGACGACCATCGGTCCGACGCCGTGCACGAGCGTATCGAACGGTCCGCAGTCGTGGACCAGTTTCTCGAGCGCGCCGGAAACCGTTGCTTCGTCGTGGAGAAAATCGACGCGGGCGGCGCCGGCGAACGCACCGGCGGATTCGATGGCCGCCAGCGTTTGCGCCGGGAAGGTCGTGCGATACGTAATCGCCACGCGTTCGAAGCCATCGGCCGGCAAGGCCGCCGCGACGCCGGCCGCCAGGCCGGCGGCCGCCCCGGTCACCAGCGCACGGCGTTTCATCGGGAAGCCGTTTCAGCGTTCACCGACGGTTCCCCGGCTAGGGTGAGACGGGGCGACGCTCTTAGTAGCTGCCCTGGTAAAAGGTCCAGTTCAGGTCGAACGGGATGCCGCCGACGGTGCGGCCATATACCCGGACGCGGTGGCTGCCCATCGCCAGCGACCACGGAACGGGCGCGTAGTAGAACTGCGCGTTGCTTTGAAGCCCGCCGGTGATGTCGCGTCCGTCGAGAAGCAGCTGGAAGCTGCCGATCCGGACGGGCCGGTTCACCTGAAAGCGGATCTGCGGATAGTGGTTGTAGACGGTGCCCGTCGGCCAGCGCAGCGTCAATGAGACGGCTCCGGCAGGTGGTGGCACCGGCACCGGCCCCCCTCCTTTTCCGCCGTTGATCGTGACGGTGCTGGTCGAATCGTTCCAGTTAACCGTGGCGCCAAGCGACTGCGCGATGAAGCGCAGAGGCACCAACGTGCGGGCACCGACGACGAACGGCGCCACGTCCAACGTTTGCGGTTGTCCATCGACCGTTGCTTGCGTCGAGCCGATCCGCAGAGAGACGGTACGTCCCCGGCCGGTCGCGTTGATCTGACCGTTAGCGTAAACGACGCTGGCTCCAAGCTGCTCGAAGAT
>CAWAXX010000022.1:0-35438 GCA_963786105.1 Vulcanimicrobiota bacterium | reverse complement strand
TGCTCCGCGACGAGGTCATACGAAGCGCGTCGAAGCGCCTGGACCTCGCCTGCAAGCTCACCCGTCATCGTCCGTTCGGTCCGATCTGCTTCTGCTTTCTTTACTTGATTGGCCAATAACGCACGTTCGGTAGTCAACTCATTGCGGCGTTGCGACTCCGATGCGAACGGTATCCGCATGGCCAGTTCTTCGCCTCTATCAAGAAGATTGTCGACCAGGCTGCCCTCTTTGCGACTAGCGGATAGCAGGGCGCCAACATCCGAGGCGGTGTGATCCGTAAATGCCAACTTAAACCTCTGCAGACGTTGAGACACTTCGCTTTCCCAAGCCCGTATTCGTTCGGCTCGTTCGGCCGATGAGCGTAGCTCTGACGCCACCTCAACTCTTCGGTTCTCCAATCTCTCAGCTCTGACGAGAGCTGCTTGAGCTTTAGCGATGCTCCCAGCTCACGGTCTATGGGAAGCCCGGCTTTCTTGATGGCCGCTTGGAGTCGCTTGCGCGTGCTTGTTTTATCGTATTCCTGATCGCACACGGGACAGCGCCTATCGAGATGCTTCAAAGCTAGCGAAGCAAGTGCAGCCACCTCGCTGCGAGCCTCCGCCATGGCACGTTCAGCTTCTTGGCGGCTTCTTTCTGTTGCGTGGGAAGTATCGAGGGCAATGCGTAGCTCTGCGATACGACGTTCGATCACGCTCAGTTCAGCACGAACGTCGGCTTCCGATGTACCATCGATCTGACCTGCAGGGGAGGTAGCCAGAAGCTGCTGTAACTCCACGAGTTGACTTTCTTCTCTTCCAATCGCGAGATGGCGAGCCTGGAGCTCTTTCAGCGCTCGATCAAGCGTGCTTGCAGCTCGAGTAGACGAGGGCTCAATATCGGGTTTCAGGTCGATCACTTTTTGGGAATCAGACCACCAACGATTCCAGGTTTCGCCTAGCTCTTTTGCGTCAACTCTTGCCGTCCGAATAGACTTGAGCGGGCCCTCGACGCCTCGCAGACGACGACGAACGTCGGCAGACTCCTCGTACCTGCTGTTTGTTGCCTTGGTCGACTGTGTCTTCGCTCTGTCTAGCTGGAGCTGCAACTCGGTTATTCGACCGGTACCGATGATTTCGCTTACGGCACTATACCGAGCTTTTCCGTCCGCATCTTCGATAAAGTCGCGTACCAAATCTTGTTGTAAATATATGCAATTAGTAAAGGCGGCTACCATAGCATCTCGAGGGCTTGGCGCTGTCAAGGCAACCGGCCAAAGCCTTTCTAACAGATGACTCTCCGCCGCTAGTCCGTCGTAGGAGCGATCCCCCGAGGAAACCCTTACTCGCTGCTCTTCTCCGTCAAATAATCGCGAAATACTGAGAGCTGATGTGCCATTACCCAACTCGATAGTCACCGAAGCTTGACCGCTATCATTGTACATAGAAACAACGGAGGCATCACTTCGAAGCCGTGGTATCGAGCCTGTAAGCGACCACAGTATGGCGTCGAATAGTGAAGTTTTGCCCTTACTGTTCGGACCTATCACAATAACCGCGTCCGCATCGAGGTCGAAGGTCTCCGACCTTGCCCAAGCGCGGAATCCGCTAATCGTAATCCTGCGCAGTCTCACGACGAGCTCCTGTATTCATGAAGTCGGGGAAGCAAGGGCTCCTGCTTCCTAATGCAGCCACAATGACTGCGGTAGCTTCTTTGGGTATTTCATATCGCTCAAGAAATCGAGGCAACGCATCTAGACCGCCGACCTCCTTGGCCAGGTCCGTGACATCGATCGGCAGCAACGGCAGGAGCGTCTTCCTTACGTCTGACAGTGTCTTAATATCATCGCCGGTACCCAACAGCTTACGGAGTCGCGAAATATTAGAACGAATCAGATCTGCGGTTGCCAATCCATCCAAAGGAATTGGATTCGGGGTCATGAGGACGAGATAGCCGTCCCAAGTCTTAGGGTCATCTCGCTTTAACTGCTTCGTCATCGCTTCTGAAGCCAATGCTTGATATTCCGTCCAATTCGCGGTAATCGCCCCATGTTTCGAACGAAGCAACGGTTACGACGTTGTACGCATTTTCAAACAGGCGGGCGCCGTCGAGATCTATAGAAGAATGCTCCGTATACTTGTTGTCCAGAAGGATTTCGCGACAGGCAAGTGCCAAATCATTTGCGGAAAGTAAGCTCATTGACTGCTCACTCATAGATATCTATCCAGAATCGCGGGATTCATATTGACTTCGTGCGCATCAAGCAGCGCGAAGCACAGTCCGGCGTCGATGATATTATCGGGATGCGGCTCTTCGCGTGTGACGTCCGCGGGCGTGGCTAAATTTTTCCAGCCGAGATCCCGTTGCACCCGATACGATCGGATACCGCGGGAGAATCTCATCCTGCGACGTCAGAACGTCGACCCAGAATAATCGGCTCGATCGCGGCCCAACTTCTTGGCGCTGCTGCAACCATGAGCGTTGACAAAACAACTGCTTCTGACTCGTCTACATATCCTATCAAACCTGCGTCGATCACCAGACGCTCAGCGTTTGCTCGTTGTTTAATGGTCTCTGCGCAGATCAGTAATGGAGCGATTCAGCCGATGGGCGCAGAAGTTTTAGGAACGTAGGCTTGGTCATCCAGGAGCCAAGGCAGCCCTGAAGCTCTCCCTAACCCGACGATATCCAGTTCATCACGCATTTGCGCTATCGCACTATCTACATTGCTAATGGCTAGCGCGTCTTCCCGAATAGCAACTTCACAGACCTCGGCAAGTTGTGCAGCTGCTCTGCACATACCCTTCGACTTAGCGTCTTCATAAACTCGATCCAACCGAGCTGAATGTAAGCGTCACAAGCTAAATCCAAGGCGGCAAAGAACCGATTTTCTGGCTGATCGCCAGGATCAACTTGAAGGGCCATGCCGCAAAAGCTCCAGCGCTGCCCGAATAGCCCGAACTGTCTCCACTAAGACGCCTGCTGGGCTACCTAGTCCCACGAAGACGATAAATGGCCTCATCATGATGACCTGAGCAATTAGAGCTTCCCAACGGCCACGCCATTCCTGAGCAAGAGCTGTGGCACGGACAATCCAAAGTCAGAAAGTCGGCCTCATTGACATTCCGGTGAATGTAGACCACGTTGTGCGCGGCGAGATTTGAAACGTCCTCCGGACCGCCAATCGAGCGCACGTCAATGGCAGATAGGGCCGTTAACGCATCTTCAAAAGCAAGATCGAAGTTGAGACATAGGATCGATGATATAACGCCCTCTCGGAGAAGTGCAGCAGCGATCATGTGCCCCTTGTTCGCACGGGCGCGCTTGAACTTGTCGAGAGGCAATCGCTTGATCAGTTCCGTCTGCCGTTGCCTCTGAGAAGCAAATACTACATCAGCTAGCTCGGATAAGTTCATCGGATTCAAGCACTCGCCGTCATGGACAAATGCCATCCTCGATGAGCATTCGATACGCGTCTCCGCACATTTCTTGGCCATAGGAACGTTAGTTGGTGCCATGCACGAACACCCTGCCCCGACAACGAGTACAATCTGACCGCGCGCCTGAGCGGCGGCGTTGAGCAACTCAGGAGGAATATTAGCGTTTCCGGCAGACATGGGTTGATCGCTATCCTCGTTGTCACAAGACAAACAGCGTCGCCGCAGATCCGCAGATCATTAATCGACTTCTTCTAACATTATCAGGAATGTCTTTTGTCACGAATGTCGATGAGCACGTTCCTAAGCCTCGTCCCCAACTTGGGAATCGAATGATTCGATGACTTACGACCTTATTGAAGGTCGAGGATACCAAGTACCTGCGAGCACGAGGCAGTCTCCTGACTTTGAAAGCGACTCGGCAAGCCCTTTTGCCATATCCGCACTAGCGGAAAATCGCGCCCGGTGTCCGGTTGTGGACCCCACCGGCACCCCTCGTTAGGACCCCCTCCTCGGCATGCGCGTGCGCACGTACGGATCGAGACACGTTAACGCTCGGATCGATCGAATAGCCACTCTCTCGCGCGAAAATCGGTGCGCGCAACGCGCAAACATTACCGGGAAATCGTGCGCCGTGCTGAGCCTTTGGGGGACCCGCCGGCAGGGGTAGCTAGGGACCCATATTTGCGTGCCGCAACAGGTGTGATGCAGCCAACACGCTGGCAATAACGGTGCTAGGCCGAGTTTTCGATGGAGAATTGCCGCGCGCAACGCGCAAACAATTACCGGGAAATCGTGCGCCGTGCTGAGCCTTTGGGGGACCCGCCGGCAGGGGTAGCTAGGGACCCATATTTGCGTGCCGCAACAGGTGTGATGCAGCCAACACGCTGGCAATAACGGTGCTAGGCCGAGTTTTCGATGGAGAATTGCCGCGCGCAACGCGCAAACAATTACCGGGAAATCGTGCGCCGTGCTGAGCCTTTGGGGGACCCGCCGGCAGGGGTAGCTAGGGACCCATATTTGCGTGCCGCAACAGGTGTGATGCAGCCAACACGCTGGCAATAACGGTGCTAGGCCGAGTTTTCGATGGAGAATTGCCGCGCGCAACGCGCGAACAATTACCGGGAAATCGTGCGCCGTGCTGAGCCTTTGGGGGACCCGCCGGCAGGGGTAGCTAGGGACCCATATTTGCGTGCCGCAACAGGTGTGATGCAGCCAACACGCTGGCAATAACGGTGCTAGGCCGAGTTTTCGATGGAGAATTGCCGCGCGCAACGCGCAAACAATTACCGGGAAATCGTGCGCCGTGCTGAGCCTTTGGGGGACCCGCCGGCAGGGGTAGCTAGGGACCCATATTTGCGTGCCGCAACAGGTGTGATGCAGCCAACACGCTGGCAATAACGGTGCTAGGCCGAGTTTTCGATGGAGAATTGCCGCGCGCAACGCGCAAACAATTACCGGGAAATCGTGCGCCGTGCTGAGCCTTTGGGGGACCCGCCGGCAGGGGTAGCTAGGGACCCATATTTGCGTGCCGCAACAGGTGTGATGCAGCCAACACGCTGGCAATAACGGTGCTAGGCCGAGTTTTCGATGGAGAATTGCCGCGCGCAACGCGCAAACATGTTTCGTGGGTTGTCGGCACTGGGGTTTTTGCTAGCGATCGAGCTCATCTCAACCACTAAATTGGCGGACCCCTCTTTTTGCAGGTCACGGCGTAGCACCGGAGCGATCCGCTCGCTGGTTGCGGAGAGCCTTTCGCGCGCGGTCAGTCGCCGCGCATTTACGGCAGCTTGCGCGGCTCAAGGGCGCGTTCCGGGCATGCGGACGAGGTTAACACCGTCCACGCGCCCGAGTGGTGAAGTGGCTGAATTTTGGATGTGCGTTCGCGGTTGCCAAACGGTTGCCGTCGATGGCAACCGCCGGCGTCCTATGGCGACCGAGGCTCAAGGCGAAAGCGCCCCGTTTTTACGCGCCTTCTTGACCGTGGCGACCAGTTGCGACCGTGCTTAAACCGTGGATTCCTCGTTTGCGCCGCCACAGAAAGCCCATAACCACGCTATTCTTGCGCGTAGGTTTTTGTCAGGCCGCTTCGTGTATTTCCCTCAGGGGCCAGGCGCTCAGCGTAAACCCAACGCTGCCGTCATGGCGTCCCCGCAGCGCCTGGAGACTCAGCGTAGTGCCCGGCATGATCGAGGCGCTCCACCGGCGACAATCCTCACGCCTAGATGAGGCAGATCTGCCTATCCGAGGTCTTTGGGGCGCCCACCTTATACGGGCCTTTTCCGCGCTCGAACAACCTCAAGCTACAAAATATGCTACACTCGGCCGAATCGCATCGCGTTGAGTAAAGAAGAAACCCGCGCAAACGCTAGTGTTCATGCGGGTTTCCGAGCTTGTGGAGATGCGGGGACTCGAACCCCGGACCCCTTACATGCGAAGCAAGTGCTCTACCAGCTGAGCTACATCCCCACGGGTCGGCGTCAGAGGATTGTACGTGCAAGGGTGGGCACCTTTCAACCGTGATAGTCGTGAAAAGCTTTGCCGGCGTCTTTTTGAGCGCCGTTATGATCGTGCTCGTCGGGCCGACGGTGGCATCGGCGGATCGTGCCGGAGGGCCTTCTGGGAGTGCGATTGCGGTCGCAAACCGGTGCAATTCGCGAATGATCAACGACTACCAGGGCCAGATCCGCAAGTACGACGCGCACCCGCCGCGGAGCAATCCGGCCGATTTGAACGCCCGGCTGGGCGACATTGCCGACATCCTTTCGGGGCTCAACGAAGAGCACGGCGTCCTCGACAGCTTCTGCTCGACCGAGGCCGACAAGGCGCCGCTTTTCGCGCAGCTCAACGCGACGGTGGCCTGGGCGCTGGCGCTGCAATCCGACATCGCGGTCAAGCTGAACGCCTCGTGCCCGCCGGCCGCAAAGGCCTTGCCGGCGGCGATGCTCGCTCAAGCCTGGCTCGCCCTCGCCGCCACCGTCAACGATAACAACGGCACGGTGCCGGCTCGATCGCCGAGATCATTCCCAAGGTCCAGACGCGCGCCGCCGCCGTCGGCCTCACGCTGCCGGCGTATCCGGAAACCTCGGCCTACTGGCGCGATCAGGTCACCGACCAGGCAAAGCAAGCGGTCGCGGGCTGCCCGACTCCCGTGCCGGTGCCGGCGACCCCGACGCCGTCGCCCTACCCTTCCCCTCCGCCTGATAAATGATTTTGCAAACCGTTCTCAAATAGCCTCCGGCGTGGGCATCCGCGCCGATTACGTCACCCGTCCCCGCGAAATGATCGCGAACATCCTCGGCCGCGAGCGGCGCTTTCTCTCCGCCGCCGAGATCCATCACGACCTCGACGCGGCGAACGCCAAGGTCTCGCTCTCGACCGTCTACCGCACGTTGGACTATCTGCAGAGCAAGGGCGAGGTCACCTCGCGCTCCGACCCCGCCGGCGAGACGGCCTACATGCTCTGCGAGCCGGAGCGCCACCACCATCACGCGATCTGCCGCACCTGCGGCCGCGTCGAAGACGTCGATTGCGATGCAATGGAAGAGTTCGCCGAAGCGCTGCGCACACGTAACGGTTTCGAACTCGACGGTCACGCGCTGGAGTTCTTCGGGAAATGCAGCGCATGCCGCACGTGATTCAACGCACGCTCGGCGCGATCGCCACTCTCGCCTTCGTGCTAACCATCGCCGGCTGTAGTGGAAAACAAGACCAAACCAATGCGGCAAACACCGGCAAACTCGAAGTCGTCACCACCATCTCGACGATCAACTCGTTCGTGATCGGCGTGGGCGGCGACCGCGTACACGTCGTCAACATCGTGCCGGTCGGCGCGTCCCCCGAGACGTTTCAGCCGACACCGCAAGACGTCGCGACCGTCTCGCGCGCGCAGCTGCTCGTTGAAAACGGCGCCGGACTGGAAAGCTGGCTCGGGCGGCTGCTCGAGCAATGCCGCTTCGCCGAATCTCAAAACGGTCGTGGCCTCCGACGGCTTGCCGGTCAAGAACAACAACCCGCACCTCTGGATGGACCCGCAGTTCGCCAAGCAGTACGTGCTTGAAAATTCGCGACGGCTTGACGGCGCTGGACCCCAAAGACGCTGCCGTCTTTAAGAACAATGCCGATCGCTACAACGTGCAGCTCGACCAGCTCGAAGCCCGAATCCGAGCGAAGATCGACACGATTCCGCCGTCACGCCGCTACATGATCGTCTTTCACAATGCCTGGCAGTACTACAACGACCGCTTCGGCATCACGACGCTCGGCTTCGTTGAGCGCAATCCCGGACAGGAACCGAATCCGCAGCAGATCGCGCTACTCATCGATCTCGCGAAGCAGCACGGCGTGCACGCGGTGTTCAGCGAGCCGGAATACAGCCCGAAGCTGCTCTATGCCATCGCTCAGGGCGCCGGCATCCAGGTCGTCGAGAACCTCTACGACGATTCGATCGGCACCGATCCGCGCGTCGCCAACTACATCGCGATGCTCGAATACGACACCGACATCATCGTCAAAGGGCTCAAGTGACGGCGTCGCCGCTTACGTGCGCAGCGGGCGAGGCGGTCGTCACCCGCGATCTCGTGGTCCGCTACGACGACTTTACGGCATTGACCGACGCAACGGTGACCGTGCACTTCGGCGAAGCGCTCGGCATCGTCGGGCCGAACGGCTCGGGAAAATCGACGCTGCTCAAAACGCTCGCAGGGCTACTCACGCCGTCGGGCGGCGAGTTATGCGTGCTCGGCGCGTCGCAGCCGCAGCGGCTGCCGCCCGGCTCGATCGCCTACGTGCCGCAAGTCGAAGCCGTCGATTGGTCGTTTCCGGCAACGGTGTGGGACGTCGTCGCGATGGGGCGATTCTCGCGGCTGCCGTTTTGGCGCCCCTTCGGCGCGCACGATCGCGCGGTCGTGCAGGGCGCGCTCGACGCAGTGAACATGGAATCGCTGGCCGCACGGCACATCGCGCATCTGTCCGGCGGGCAGCAGCAGCGCGTCTTCGTTGCGCGTGCGATCGCGCAGGAGCCGCGGCTGCTGCTGCTCGACGAGCCGACCACCGGCGTCGACGCCGCCACCGAAGAAGCGCTGCGCGAACTCGTGCGCGAACTCGTCGCCGGCGGCATGCCGGTGGTAATGACGACGCACGATCTCGATCGCGTCGACGAATGGTTCGACCGGCTGCTGGTGCTCGATCGCCGCGTGCTGGCGATCGGCGATCCGGTCGAGGTCGTCGAGTCGGGAGCCTATGCCGGCATTCGCGAGCACACGCACACGCACGGCCATCTGCGCACCGACCATGACGCCCACGAGGCGCACGCCACGCATCCCGAGGTGCGCCGGTGAGCCTCGACACGTTCATCGAGCCGTTTCACTACGCGTTCATGCAGCGCGCCTTCGTCGCGGCGCTCGCGGTCGGGCTGCTCTGCTCGACGATGGGCACCTACGTCGTGCTGCGCAAGCTGTCGTTCATCGGCGACGGTATCGCGCACGCGTCCTTCGCCGGCATCGTCATCGCGTATCTGCGCGGAGCGAACTTCTACATCGGCGCGGCGATCGTGGCGGTGGTGACGGCGCTCGGCATCGGCTTTGTCTCGCGGCGCGGCCGCATCTCGCTCGACACCACCATCGGCGTGCTGTTTACCGGTATGTTCGCGCTCGGCGTCTACCTCATGAGCCAACAGCGCAGCTACGCCGTCGACCTGCAGAGCTTTCTTTTCGGCGACATCTTGGCGGTGCAGCCGCAAGATTTGTGGCTGATTCTAGCGCTCAGCGCGGTGGTCGCGGCGACCGTTGTGGTTATGTTCCGCGGACTGCTCTACACGTCGTTCGATCCGGTGGTCGCGCAAGCCAGCGGCATCGCGGCGCCGACGCTACGAGTATGCGTTGCTGGTGATGCTGGCGCTGACGATCGTCGTCGCGCTGCAGGCGGTGGGCATCGTCCTGGTGGCCGCGCTGCTGGTCACGCCCGCGGCCGCCGCGTATCAGCTCACGTCGCGGTTTGCGCCGATGATGATGCTGGCCGCCGTGTTCGGCGCGGCGAGCACCGTCGGCGGACTCTACCTGTCGTACTACGTGCGCGCGTCGAGCGGCGCGACCATCGTGCTGCTGGCGACGATCCTGTTCTTCGTGGCGATCGGCGCGAAATACGCGCGCCGGCTCACTGCACGGCTATCGTGAACGGAACCGTATACAGCTTGTAGCTGCCGCCGCGGAACTGAATCCAGAGTTTGTAGGTGCCCGCCGGCAGCGCGGGAAGGTGCATTTCCATCAGCGGCCCGGCGCCGGTCATGTTCATATGGATCGGCCCCTTAACGTGCGTGTCGTTGCGGACCATCGGATGAATGTGGACGTATGCCAGCGACGACGTGTTGACGAAGACGCAGTGCGCGGGTGCGCCGAGGTAGGTTCCGAGATCCTGCGCGGGCTGCCCGTTCTCGTTGACGGTAAGGTCGAGCGATTGCGGCGTATTGGCGGCGAGCGTCGTCTTTTCGAGCACCACGGTATAAGGGCCGGCGGAAGCGCTCGGCGCCGACGGCGCCGACGAAACCTTCACCGCCGCGGCCTCACCGGCGCTCGCGAGGGTGAACCGAAAGACTTGCTGGCCGATCCCGTGCGGCGCCGTATCGGCGTAGACGAAGTAGCGATGGTTGGGCTGCTTGGTGAACTCTTGAACGAACGCGCCGGTCGTCGTGTCGAACGCCGGATGCAGGTGGGCGAAGGTGGCGAAATCGTCGCGGATCACGATCAGGTGGATGGTCCGTTGCATCTCATCGTCGTAGTTGAAAATGACGGTCTTGCCGTCGAGTTGGTACTGCGTGACGTTGAGCGTTCCGGCGAGCGCGGTTTTCATCTTCGGAAAGAGCGTCGAAACAATTTTCGCCGTGCCGCCCAGCAGCGCAAAGGTGCCGGTCAGGATGGGTGATTCGCCTGACGCGCGCGCGAGCGTGACGCCAGCGGCAACCAGCGCAGCACATGCGATAACCGGAATGCCGCTCACGAGGCGGCGCGCACGACTTTCCACGGTTCCTCCTTTTAACGGTCCGACTTCGCCGGACCGAATATTCAACTAGAATGCCTTCGGAAGCTTTCGCCGTGCTTCCCGTACAGCGCCGGCATGTTTGCCGGTACATCAGCTTGAATGCATGCGGCTCCGTGCGCAAAAAATCCGGTTCGGGCACTTCCCGCGGCAAGAAGAAAACCGTCGGACGAAGGCCAGCGCCCGCGCCGGTTCGCGATCCGGGCTCTGCGTACGCCAAAGGCTTCTTTGCGGCGATCGTCGGCGGCCCGATGGTGATCCCGGGAATCTGGCTGCAACGCTTTCTTCCGTCCGGCCTAGGCAGCCCCGACGAGCTTAACGCTCGCGTTCAACGCGTGATGGCTGCACACAACCAGGTTGCCCACGTTCTAATGCAGCAGCGCGAGCAGTTCGGCGACGTCACCCTCGAACTCGCCAGGCTCGATGTGCGTGGCGGGCTGCTGGCCGATTGGGCGCACGGCTTTGCGGATGCCTTAGAGTTAAGCCCCGAGGATTGGAGAGGTTTTCTCGACGGCATCGATCGCAAGGATCTTTTGCAGCCGCTGGCCACGATCATTCAGCTTTGGGAGGATCCTAACAAGCGCGAATGGCTAGCCGATCGAGAACTTCGAGAGGGTCTCGGTCGTGCTGTCGGCATCATGACGGTTCGCATTTGGGAAATGTATCGCGACCAGCCCGAAGTGCAGGTGGTTTTCGCCGACGACATGCCGGAACGAGTGCCGAAGATCTTGCCCAACGCTCCCTGTCCCTGCGGAAGCGGGAAGAAGTATACAAAGTGTTGTTCGCAGCTGCGATCCTTGTGATCGTTTTGTGGATCGGCCGCTCGATGGCTAGTTGGGCGGCCGGACGACGTTCCATGTTTCGTCTCCCATTGGCTCCAGATAGCCCGCATTCGCGAGCGCGTCGAGCACGTCGTGCAGAGCCGCACGTTCGTTTTTGTTGGGCATTCCCGCCCACCGCATCGCGAGCTCGTTGAGTTCGAGCGTCGCCCCCGGTACGAGCGCCTCGCGAACGAACGTCTGCGACAGCTTCACGCGCTCCATGCGGCGAGCAACCGGTTGCAGCGCGGCGCCAAACGTCGTCGGCGGTTGCGGCTGCTCGTCCCGTTCCGGCGGTTCTATTGCGGGCGGCTCGTGTTTTGGCGGTTCAGGTGCGGCGGCGGCGACCGCGGGTTTGCTTTCAGCGTGGCGCCGCGGACGCATGCGCGTAAGGACCGGATCGGCCAACGCGGCCGCCCATTCGATGGCGACGGTTCCGGCGGTTTGCCAGGGCACCGCGTTGACCGTTGCGCTGCGGCGCCGAATTCCGCGCAGGATCGCCGCGGCGACGCGTTCCGGCGAGGCGGCTTTGATACGCGACGAGCGGCGGACGCCCATTTCGCCGTGAAACTCCGTATCGACGACGCCGGGATCGACGTAGGTGACCGCGATGCCGCGCGCGCGTAGCTCGCGGCGCAGCTGCGTTGCGGCTACACGAATGGCGGCTTTTGCAAGCGCATACGCGCCGTATTCCGGCATCGGAACGCGCGACAAACCCGAACCTACGAAGACGAACTGTCCGCGCGCTCGTTCGACGTGCGGCAACGCAGCGCGCGCGATCCGTAGCGGCGCTGCGACGTGGAGCTGCCACTGCGCTTCGATGGCGGCATCGGTTTGCGCGAGCAGATCTCCGTGGACGCCGGCGCCGGCGTTGTTCACGACCACATCGATCCGCCCGAACGCGCGCATGGCCGCCGCGACGATTCGTTCCGGCGCATCGGGCGACGTGACGTCGACGACGAGCGTTTCGCACGATCCGCCGCCCGCGCGAATCGTGCGCGCAACCTCGTCGAGACGCTCGGCGCGGCGCGCCGCCAGCAACACGGCAAAGCCTTTGCGCGCGGCGGCGACGGCGAGCGCGCGTCCGATGCCCGAGCTTGCGCCGGTGACGATCATCGCGCGCGCGGCGTTAGGCATTGGCGTTGCAGTAGGAACGGTAGAGATCGGCAATGCCCGCCGGCAGCGACGCGTAATACGCCGCTTCGTCGCGCACGATCGGCGCCGGCGGGGGCTCGACGACGTCGCGTTTTTCGCTCGCAAACCGCGCGAGCGTCCGCGCGACCGGTTTGTAGGTGCCATCGGAGCGCACGATGCCGAAGCCGAGTTCGTGCGGCGCCAGATCGAATGGCGGCAAATGCGCGAGCTCGCGATCGTAGTCGGCCCAGCACCACCAGAAGGCGCCGAGGGCGCCGCGCGCGTGCAGGCGCTCGATGACGCCGTACGCGTACTGCGCCATTTCCTCTTCGCCCAAACACGCGTAGGGCGCGGCGTCGACGTTAACGTCGCTCGTTTGGTGCAGCGTTTCACCGGGCAGCGGCACGCGGTCGTACGGCGACACGGTTCCCAGCGGGCACGTCGGATTGCCGAATTCGCTGAACAACACCGGCTCGCCGCTGCACGACGCTTGGAGCTGCGAGAGAAAGGGCACGACGTTGGTGTCGAGCCGTCCGCGCGAGAACGGGCTGTAGACCGAATAGCCGTGCATCGTCGCGAAATCCCACGGGCGCGCGATGCTCGACGGGCGGATGTGGCGGTCGCGTTCCAGATCCTCGCCGTGCATGCCGCCGGTGACGTTACCGCCCGACGATTCGCGTAGGGCGTCGGTCAGGCGCAGGCTCCATTGCGCCGCATCGTTCGGCGTCTTCGGTTCGCGCAGATTCGAAAACTCGTTCCCCAGATCCCAAGCAAACAGCGCCGGATGACCGCGCAGGCACGCGCCCGCCACTTCAGCAAACGTCACTTGCGCTTCAAGCAATTGCGGATCGGCGTAGAAGTCGCCGATGCCGAACTGCGAAACGTTGCCGTTGGAAATCGTGCGAAACCGGCCGTGCGGCGTTTGCGGATCGAGCGACCACGACGGCAGCCAGTTGACGCCGCTCATGTGACCGCAGAACAGCGTCGGCATGGCGCGCAATCCGCAATTGTGGAATGCCTCCATCACGCGCTCGAAACGCGCCAGCGCGGTCGAGTCCATCCGCTGCGCCGATGGCTGGAAGGTTCCCCACAAGAGGAAGAAGCGCACGACGTCGAGCCCGAGGTCTTTGATGCGCGCCGCGTCCTCGCGGACCTCGCCGAGGTCGAAGCGCTCCCACATGTACATGGCGCTGCTTCGTGGCCAGTAGTTGATGCCGAGAAGAAATCGCGCCATGCACGCTCTCTTCGACCTTAAGGAGCGGCCGCTCTGCTCGACGGCCTGCGGCATGACAAGCTTGGGAGCGGCGCGAAGCGCCTCGACGATGGCCGAAGCGACGAACGAACCACCCAAGGTCGGAATTATCATGGGCAGCCGTTCCGATTGGGAAACGATGGAGCCGGCGCGCGCGACGCTGGCCGAGCTCGGGATTGCCTGCGAGATGCGGGTCGTGTCGGCGCACCGGATGCCCGACGAAATGTTCGAGTACGCCGCGTCGGCACCGCAACGCGGTATCGCGGTCATCATTGCGGGTGCGGGCGGCGCCGCGCATCTGCCGGGCATGACGGCCGCCAAGACGTTGCTTCCGGTGATCGGCGTACCGGTGCAGTCGAAGGCGCTGCACGGCGTCGATTCGCTGCTGTCGATCGCGCAGATGCCGCCGGGCGTCCCGGTCGCCACGATGGCCATCGGGGGCGCCGTCAACGCGGCGCTGTTTGCGGCGCGCATCATCGCGCTCGGCGATTCGGCGCTGGCGGACCGGTTGGCCGCGCACGTGGCGAAGATGCACGCGGCCGCCAAATCCAGCACGCCGGAGTGAGCGCGACGCCCGTCAAGACCATCGGCGTGATCGGCGGCGGTCAGCTCGGCCGCATGTTTGCGCTGGATGCCAAGCGCATGGGTTACGACGTCATCACGCTGGATCCGCAAGAGCGATCGCCTACGGGGCAGGTCGCGGACGAACAGATCGTCGCCGCCTACGACGACATGGCGGCGATCGAGGAGCTGGGCCGGCGTACCGACGTGGTGACGTACGAATTTGAAAACGTCGCGATTGCGTCGGTCGAGCGTCTCGAGGGGCTCGGGCATCGCGTGTGTCCGTCGAGCAGCGTGCTGCGGGTGACGCAGGATCGGATTCTGGAGAAGCGTTTCGTTCGCGACTGCGGTATTCCGACGGCGGAGTTCGAGTCTGTCGAAAGCGCCGGCGATCTCGCGCGAGCGGCGAAAGCGGTCGGCTTTCCGGCGGTGTTGAAAACGGTTCGCGGCGGATACGACGGCAAGGGGCAATGGCGCGTGACGTCGCTTGAGGAAGCCGAAGCGGCGCTTGCGGCGGGCAAGGGCGCGCCGTTGATTTTCGAGCGGTTCGTGCCGTTTACGCGCGAGTTGAGCGTGGTAGCGACGCGGAGTGCGTCCGACGACGTCGTCACGTATCCGGCCGTCGAGAACGAGCACGACGGCGGAATTCTGGCGATGACGCTGGCGCCCGCGCGGGTGGCGGACGCGGTGGCGGAGCGCGCGCAGAGCGATGGCCGCGACGATCGGGCGGCGGTTGAATATCGTGGGAACCTACTGCGTCGAGTTCTTTCTCACCGAGCGCGACGAGCTGTTGGTCAACGAGATTGCGCCGCGCCCGCATAACAGCGGGCATTTTACGATCGACGTAACGCCCTGTTCGCAGTACGAGCAGCACGTGCGCGCCATATGCGACTTACCGCTGTCGCCCCCGCGGATGCTGAGCAACGCGATCATGATGAACGTCCTCGGCGACGGGCGCGGCAATCACCTCGCCGGCATTCCGGACTTGCTGGGCGATCCGTCGATCGAGTTGCATCTGTATGGCAAGCACCACGCCGTCGCCCGGCGCAAAATGGGGCATTTCACGATGCTCGTCGACGGCCCCATCGACGACCGCGCCATCGAACGCGCGCGGAGAGCGCTGAAGAAGCTCAGCTGGGTCGATTCTTAACTGGGATGACGTAGCGGGTGGCGGTGTGCGTGTCGTTGTAGGCGCTGATTTTGTTGTCGACCAAGCCGGCGGCGAGACCGGTGGCGCGGATCTCGGCGTCGGTGGGCGACGCGCCGCGGCCTTTCGGATGAAAGACCCACAGCGCGCCGTCGGGCTTGAGATACTTCACGGACGAGGCGATACGGGCGAGATCCGCAGGGCGATCGACGCGGACGAAGACGAGATCGTAGGTGGCGCGCGGGCGTGCGGTGGCCGCCTTTGCGAGCCGTACGCTCAGTTCGGATAGGAACGCGTCGTCGTGGATGCCTATCAATGCAACCCGGGCGTCGGCGGTGACGCCGAGCTTGTCGAAGAGCGAGCGGTGCGCGTAATCGCGTTCCGTCCTTCGACTGCGGCGCTTCGCGCCTCCGCTCAGGATGACAAACCTCCGCTCACGAGAATTTCAAACTCTTCGGCTTTGGGGGGATTTCGGTGTAGGCCATCGGGCGGTCCCACCAGTCGTGGGCGCGCGCTCGGAGTTTTTCTTCGCTCGGTTTCGGCGGCAAGCCCAGGTCGAGAGCTGTTGCGTACGCCGCGAGGTAGCGGTCGATCATGCGCTCGACGGTGAACTCGGCTTCGACGTGGATACGGCACGCGTGGCGATCGAGCGAGGTGAGCAGCGGCACCTTCGCGATCGCGTCGTCGACGTCGTCGCACAGGTACCCCGTCACGCCGTCGATGACGATTTCGGGAATCGAGCCCATGCGCGCGCCCAGCACCGGGGTGCCGCAGGCCATCGCTTCGATCATCGTCATGCCGAACCGCTCGGGGCGCGTGGTCATGTGAACCAGCGCGAGCGCGCCCGACAGCAGCTCGTCGCGCTGCTCGCGTTCGACCGCCCCCAGAAACTGCACGCGGTCGCCGTCGATATGCGGCTGCACCTGCTCGCGAAAATACGCCTCGTCTTGCGGTATCGCTGCCATCTTCAAGCGAACCCCGGCGCGTTTGGCGATGTCGATAGCCAGATGCGCGCCCTTCTCCGGATGAAATCGCCCGAGGAAAACCAGATATTCGCCCGGTTTTTCTTGGAAAGTAAACTCCTTCGGATCGACGCCGTTGTAGGTGGTTGCAAGATAATCCAGGCCTGGATCGCGATCCGAGTTGGAAATCGAGCAGAAGAAGCTGCGCCACGCGCAGGCGTAGTAGGCCGCCAGAATGTTCGGCGACGAAAAGCCGTGGACGGTGGTGAGCAGCGGCGGCGCCGTCGAGCCGAGCGCGTACGTCAGCGGTTTCCAGTCGAAGTTGTTATGAATCAAATCGAACTCGCGCGCGCGTCGAAACAACTCGCCGACGTGCAGCGCGCCGAAGACGTCCCCCGACAGCGCCGGATCTTCGTTGAGCCCGACCGGAATCACCGACGCGAGCTTGCCGTCGAAGTGCGAATTTCCGGTCGCAAACAAGGTGACGTCGAGGCCACGCCGGCGCATGCCGTCGGCGATATCGAACGCGACCTGCTCCCACGGGCCATAGCCCGCCGGCGGCGCCGGCCACGAGATCGACGCCAGAACCGCAAGGCGCGTTCCGGCGAGTTGGCGATTCACGCTAGTTGTCGTCGTCGACCACGTGCGTATCGTGAAGGCTGCGCGCGAGGTTCCACTGCGTTTTGTGAATCAGCCGCTGAAATGCCAAATACGTAAACGACGGGACCGGTGCCGGCCGCGCATAGTCGAACATGTCGCTCAAGTCGTCGCCGCCGAGATCGCGCTCGCCGAGCGTTCCGAGCGACCAGTTCTTTTCGATGAAGCGCACGATCGCCGTCGACTCGCGTTGCGTATGAGACACGTAGGGCGTGAAACTCGTTTTGCCCGCGACGTAGTTGGAGCGCGCCCAGGGCGAGATCACGACGATCGGCACGCGAAAACCTAAGCTCGTTCCGTTCGGTCCGGCCGGCGGCGGCACGTGATCGTACCATCCGCCGCTGTCGTCCCACGTGAGAATCATGGCCGTGTCGCCTGAGTAGCGGCAAGCGGTATTTGCGGACATCGCGCTCTGCTGGACGGCCATGTAGATCGAGCCGACCCAGCCCGGTCCGGCGTTGCTGAGCGAACCCGCGTGATCCGAGGCCATCCACGTCGGCGTTACGTAGGCGACTTGCGGCAACTGACAGTGTTCGATGTCGCTTAGCACGTTCGACATCGGCGTCACGACGTTGGTCTGCCAATCCGGGCCGTAGCGGACGTGGCGGATCGCGTCGTACACGTTGACCCACGAGTCGGCGACCGCGTCGTACGCGCCGGTGTAGTATTTCCACGACACATGCGCGCGGTCGAGCAGATCGCCGATGGTCGAATAGTCGAAGCACGGAAAAACGCCGGGCGTCACTTCGGTTTCGCCCTGTCCGAAAACCGGAACGGTCGTTCCGGGCTTGGAATCGCATCCCCACGTCAACGGATCGGTCGGATCGTCGGCGGCTTGGCTTTGCGCGGCGACGAGGAACAAGTGGCCGGGGAACGTCGGCACCAAACGCGGTGCGAAGTTATTGTCGGCCAACGCGTAGCGCTGCGCGAGCAAGTGGTAAATCGTCGTTTCGTACTCCGGCACGTATGCGAGCGGAAAGTTGGGCGGTCCGGGCGGAAATCCGGGATCGGGATACACCGGGTCCTTCGCAAATCCGTCCATCTTCCCGTTGTTCCACTCGGCCACCAATGCGGCGTGCGTGTGCCGCGGATCGGCCGGATATTCGAACGGCGTCGCTTTGAGCGCGACGGTTTTCCCGCCGACGCGCGCTTCCCGCGTTACGTTCGCGCCGGGATACGGGCCGCCGTCGGCGAGAATCGACGATGCGAACAGATTATCGGTCGTGCGGTTTTCTTGAATCACGACGATGACGTGCGCGATCGGGCTGCCCGCGACCGGATCCGCGCCTATCGCGGGCGCCGTAACGGCGGGCGGTGTCGACGGCGTCATACGATCGTTCCTCCTTTGATGACGGTCTTGACGTCTTGAAGAGCGTGAATGTCTTTGCCTGCGTCGCGATCGAGCAGAAGAAGATCGGCCGGTTCGCCGACGGCGAGGGTTCCCGAATGCAAACCGATGAGCTCGGCGGCGACGGCGGTCGCGGCGTGCAGTGCCTGCTGCGGCGTCATTCCGAGCATCGACCACATCAACTCGACTTCGATGGGGTAGTTCTGGTGGTAGTTGTATGGCGTACCGGCATCGGAGCCACCCGCGACGCGCACGCCGCCCTCGTACGCGCGCCGGAGGTTGTTCAGCATCACCTCCTCGAGGCCGCGCGCCTTGTCGACCACGTACTGCGGCTGCTGACCGTCTTCCAAGTGGGCGAGAATGCAGGTCGGCGCGCTCAGCGTCGGCACGAGGTACGTTCCGCGTTCTTTGAAGAGCGCGATCGCTTCGTCGTCGAGCAACGTGCCGTGTTCGATCGAGTCGACGCCGGCGCGCAGCGCATTCTTGATGCCGAGCGTCCCGATAGCGTGCGCCGCAACTTTCAACCCGTGGCGATGCGCTTCGTCGACGGCGGACGCGAGCTCGTCGGGCGTGAGCTGCGCGTTCCCCGGGACCGCGCCCTTGGTGAGCACGCCGCCGGTGGCAATTAACTTAATGCAGTCGGCCCCCGCCCACAACTGTTCGCGCACGGCTTTGCGCGCGTCCCACGGCGAGTCGACCATCCGCCCGATCGGCCACCCGTGGCCGCCGGTCATGCACAGCACGGCGCCGGCGCAGCGCATCCGCGGTCCCGGAATCTTGCCGGCCTCGATCGCGTCGCGCACGCTCTGGGCGAAGCCGTTCGACGACCCGACGTCGCGGATGGTCGTGATGCCCGCTTCCAGGGTCTTGCGCGCGTTGGCAACCGCGTTGAGCAATCGTTCGTTTGACGGTGTCGTTTGGAAAGCGCCCATCAAGTCGGGCTCGCCGCTCGCCTCGAGATGCGCGTGCGCGTTCACCAGTCCGGGGGTGACGCACTTCGCTTCGAAGTCGCACGCTCCGGTGGCCGCCTTCAACTCGGCGACGCGTCCGTTCTCGATCACCAGATCGACGTGTTGCTTCGGTGGCTCCAAGGTTCCGTCGTAAAGGATGCCCGCTCGCACGATCGTCATGAGCCGCCTATTCGTCCTGGCAACCAGGCCGCCATTTGCCGGGAACCGAAGAAACGTCCGACACAGAGGGGTACCGATGTTGCACCGTCGCCGGATAACGGCGTCGTTTATCGTCGCCGCCGTTTTGGCCGGATGCCACGGCGGCGCCGGTCCGAGCGCGCTCCCCTCGCTGCCGTTCTCGAACGTGCAGAGCGGCGTCTCGCCCGATGCCGTGCAGTTCCGGCCGATCGGTCCGACGCACATGTCCGACGGCCTTCCAACGTCGGGCAAAGTGAACGCGTACGCCGTCGATCCGGCCAATCCGAAGATCATCTACGCGGCGAGCGGCCGCGGAACCGGTCTGGAGACGTATTCCAGCGCCGGCATTCTGCGCACGAAAGACGGCGGAGCGTCGTGGACGCCGATCGTCAACGGTTTGACCGACACGTCAGGCGTGGTGTCGTCGGTCGTAAACGGCCTGTGGCTGGATTCTGAAAATCCGGCGGTACTGCTCGCAGCGACGGAGTACGACGGCATTTTTCGATCGAGCGACGGCGGCTCGTCGTGGACGAACGTCTATCGCACGACGCAAGCGACGCAAATCGTTTCCTACAACGGCGTCGTATACGCGGCGACCGCTGCCGGTATTTTGACCTCGAGCGACCACGGCGCGACGTGGACGGTGCAGCTCGCCGGAACGCAGAACGTGCAGCCGCGAGCGTTCGGCGTGGTGGAAGGCGCAAAAGGGCACGCGTTC
This sequence comes from Vulcanimicrobiota bacterium, assembly GCA_963786105.1. Lineage (GTDB taxonomy): Bacteria > Vulcanimicrobiota > Vulcanimicrobiia > Vulcanimicrobiales > Vulcanimicrobiaceae > Tumulicola. Next base: position 15,248 of record CAWAXX010000022.1, on the reverse strand, counting down.
TACGCCGGCATGACCGACGGAAGCATCTGGATTTTCGGCGATGCGAAGTGGACGAAAGTTGGGACGCTTCCGTACGACAAGCACACCGGAACCGACGGCAGCCAACCCGACGTGCACCAAATTGCCGTCGATCCGCGCGCACCGTCGATCGTCTACGCGAGTTCGAACGACGGTGCGTGGGATCAGGACCTTCACGCGTCGACCGACGGCGGCAAAACGTGGAAGAAAATCTTGGCGCAGCAATATTACAGTTACGGCCTCGGGACGCAGGCGATTGCCTACAGCGCCGTGCATCCGGACCGCCTGTACGTCGGCGCCGACGGCTTCATGTACTATATCGCCGCCGACGGGTCGCCCAATCCTCAGGCGCACGCCGCCGCCAATCTGTCGGTGATCGACGTGCGCAACGTTTGGGTTCATCCCAACGGCAGCGACGACGCCTGCTGGATCGCGTCGGATCAAGGGCTGGACTACGAGCCGACCTGTTCCGGGCACGGCAGCCGGTTAAACGACACGGTGGTCAGCGCGCCGTCGGTCACCGGCCTCGCGCGACGCTTCACGGTTTCTCCGGACGGCAGAGCGCTGCTGGTGTCGTTGCAAGACTTCGGCAGCCACTTCACCGGCGACGGCGGATCGACGTGGAGGCTCGACAACGCGCTGTACGAAGACGGCTTCAACGAGCTGCGTCCGGGAACGCCGAGCGTTTGCTACGCGTACGACGAAGCTGCGGGTTTGAGCGTATCGAGCGACGGCTGTGGGTCGTTCTCGCCACTGCAAGCGAGCATTTTCCCGAGCCGGCTGATGACGACGCCGATCGCGTTCGTGCCGGAAAAGCCGCTCACGATGTACGTCATCTCGGGCCCGAACGTCAGTCTCGGATTCAACGGGCCGAAGGGCGTGTACAAATCCACCGATGGCGGAGTGACGATTTCGAAGCTGTCGTGGCCGTTTGTCTGGGCGGGAGCGATCGCCGTCGACCAGCGGTACGGGCCGCACATCCTCGTCGGCGATCTCGCGAACCGGAAATCGTCGATATCGGTAACCAGCGACGGCGGAAAAACCTGGAAGAAGGCGTCGGGTGTTCCGCCGACGCCGTTTTGGTATGCCATGACGATCTCGCCGGTAAGCGGGCGAACCGTGCTCGCGTCGAGCGTCGACGCGAAACACAACGTGTTCGTGCTGCGCAGCACCGACGGCGGTCGCAGCTTCGCGCGCGTCTCGACGGTAACCAACGCACCGCTGCTGCGCGGCCGCCTCGATCCGGATCGCCGCCTGCAGCGCGTGCCGGGAGAACAACCGATGCGCGACCTCGACGCCGAACGCTCGGCGGCGCAGGCGTTCGTGTATTCACCCGAGCGTGCGATTCGCTACAATCAGCGCGTCACGAAAGGCATCGCCGACGTCGCGATCACGACATTGCGCGGCGCGTTCGTTTCAAGCGACAACGGCAGTAGTTGGCAGCGTCTCGACAAAGGGCTCATCGCGCATAGTTTCTGGGAAATTCGCTGGCTCAACGGCTATCTGTACCTCGCCTCCGACGGCCAGGGCATTCTCCGCTCGACGACCCCGCTTCAACGCTGAAACATACCTGCGATCCCATAGTAGGTTGGTGGTGAGCTCATCGTGGAGATGGCCAATCATCGGGGTCGTTGCGGCCATCGCGATCACGTCGACGATGGATGCAACGGGTTTGATGGTATACAGCGCGCTGCCGCTGATACCGCTATTCTTTCTTTTCTGGTACTTACAGCGGTTTTCGGCCAAAGAGATCGGCTTTAGTTGGGGACGATCGCGCGTTTGGCAGTCGTACGCGCTGGCGATTCTTTTTCCGATTGTCGTCACGGGAATTATCGCTGGAATTGCGGTCTTGCTGCATCTCGTCCAGCCGGAAGCGGAGCATCACAAAACGAGCGCATGGATCAGACTTCTGGTGGTGGCTGGGTCGACCATTCCGCTGGCCCTCATCACCGAGGAAGGATTCTTTCGCGGCTGGCTTTGGGCGTCGCTCAAACGCGCCGGTCAAGGCAGCGTTGCGACGCTGATCTTGACGAGCGTCGCGTTTGCGCTCTGGCATTGGTCCGCGGTTATATTGCAGACCGGTTATAATCCGCCGCTCGCTCAGGTGCCGACGATCATGGTTAATGCGGCGGTCCTGGGCGGCATCTGGGGGATGCTGCGGTTGCTCTCCGGATCGCTCGTTGTTTCGAGCGTGAGCCATGGAATCTGGAACGGTCTCGCGTACGTGCTGTTTGGATTCGGAAGCCACGCCGGCGCGCTTGGGATTTCCAACACGGCAATTTTTGGTCCGGAAGTCGGGGTACTCGGGCTTGCGCTCAACCTCGTCGTTGCCGTCGCGCTATGGTTGTGGTGCAAGCGCGAAGGTGTGTTTGGGTAACGGGCGCGTCCTTCGACTGCGCGCCTGTGGCGCTCCGCTCAGGATGACAAAGTGTGGCTCCGCAGTAAAAATAAAAGGACCCGGCTTTGAGGCCGGGTTCTTTTCACGATTAGCCGATCGAGTCAAGCGGTTGCTGTGGCGGCCGTCGGAAGCCCCATCGATTTCGAGGGATCGATAGGAATGTATTCATTCTTGCTCGCGTGTCCCAAGTGAGTCTCGACGACGTCTCTGACCTTTTCGACCGAGGAGGCCTCCCAGAGACAGATTACCGTCGATCCGTCGTTGCTCGTAGCAGTTTGATGCACTTTGAGGTCGGTGGGAATTTTCGGAGTAGCGCTGGCCACGGCGGCAGCAAATGCATCGGGATCGCTGATCCGGTGAATGACCGAAATAAACATAGCTCATCCTTTGCGGCTATCGGAGTGCATTAGGACCCGCCAGGTGGCCTTACCTGTATCTCCGCACGCACCTTCGTTCGAATGCACCATTACGGGTGGGTCCTTCGACTGCGCGCCTTCGGCGCTCCGCTCAGGATGACAACTGCGCTCCGCTCAGGATGACAGAGCGGTGCGCGCGTCGGAGGCTTCCATCGCTTGGAAGGCTTTGCTCGTAAGGGCATGGCCGACCACGCCGGAGATGAAGCGTGAGGCAGCGCGCACTTTTGCGATATCGACGCCGGTTTCGATGCCCATTTGGTGCAGAAGATACAGCACGTCTTCGGTGCCGACGTTGCCGGTGGCGCCGGGCGCATACGGGCACCCGCCCAATCCGCCGGCCGAGGAGTCGAACGAGCTGACGCCGCGCAGCAAGGCGGCATAGACGTTCGCGAGTGCCGTGCCGCGCGTGTCGTGGAAGTGCATGGCGATGCGTTCGAGCGGAATCTTTTCAGCGAGCATCGGCACGAGTTCGTCGACCTGGCTCGGGACGCCCACGCCGATGGTATCGCCGATCGAGAGCGAGTCGCAGCCCATCTCCATCAGCTTGACCCCGACGTCGACGACCGCGCGCGGCGCAACTTCGTCGCCGAACGGCGAGCCGAAGGCGGTCGAGACGTAGCCGCGCACCCACATGCCGTCATTCTTGGCCGCGCGCACGACGTCGCGAAACGTTTCCAGCGATTCGTCGATGGTCATGTTGATGTTGCGCTTCGTAAAATGCTCGGAGGCCGCCGTAAAGACCGCGACCGCATTCGCCCCGGCGTCTTTGGCGCGTTGGTAACCTTTGAGGTTCGGCGTCAGCACCGGATAGCGGACGCCCGGCGCCTTGCGGATGCGCGCGAAAACGTCGGCGGCGTCGGCCAACTGCGGTATCGCTTTCGGGCTCACGAACGACGTCGCTTCGATCCAACGCAATCCGGTCGCCGACAGCAGGTCGATGTAGCGGACTTTGTCGTCGGCGGAGACGATTTCCGATTCGTTCTGGAGCCCGTCGCGGGCGCCCATTTCGAAGAGTGTGACTGATTTCGGCAGGCTCATCGAAACGCTGCCGTTCGTCCTTCGACTACGCATCGCTTCGCGATGCTCCGCTCTGGATGACACAGGCCGATCATGCAAGCTCCACCAGCGGCGTGCCGCCGGCGACGATTTGGCCTTCCTTCACGAGCACCGCTTTCACCTGGGCACCGGCGGGGGCCTCGATGCGGTGTTCCATCTTCATCGCTTCGAGCACGATCAGCAACGCGCGTTCGGCGACCGCGTCGCCTTCGCTCACCGCGACTTTGACGATTTTCCCCGGCATCGGGGCGGTGACGCGGCCGTCGCCGGCCGCGCCGGAATGCGCCCCGGCGGCCGACTCGATCGCCGGCGGATCGGCGAAGCGAAACTCATAGGTGCGTCCGTCGAAATGCACGCCGGCGACGCGACCGTCGTACCCGACCGCGCCGTTTATGGTACTGCCGTCGAACGTCGCGCGCACGGTATCGCCGTAGCGCGCAGCCTGCAGTTCGCCGACGACGTCGCCGGAGAGAAACCACAGGCCCGGCGCAACGGTTGCGTCGGCGGTAACATCAGCGATCCTCCCGCCGGAGTAGGCCAGACGTAACGGAACCCCAATACCGCCGACGCGCCACGGCGCGATGCCGTCGACCAGCAACGCCGCCGCGCACAGCACGACGGCGTCACGTGGCGCCGGTTGCTTGGCGAACGCCGACTCGTCGAGGCGTTGAGCAAGAAAGCTCGTGGTCGTGTCGCCGGCGCGGAACGCTTCGTCGCGCGCGATCCACAACAGCAGCGGAACGTTCGACCGGACGCCGTCGATCGTAAAGTCTTCCAGCGCGCGCTCGAGCCGCGCGATCGCGTGCGCGCGATCGCTGCCGTAGGCGATCAGCTTGGCGAGCATCGGATCGTAGTACAGACTCACTTCGCTGCCGGTAGTGACGCCCGCGTCGAGCCGTACGCCCGGACCTTCGGGAGGGGACCAGCGCGAAATCGTTCCGATCGAGGGCAGCATGTGGTTGGCGGGATCTTCGGCGTAAATGCGCGCCTCGATCGCCCAACCGCGCGGGCGCACGTCGTCTTGCGAAACGAGCAGCGGCTCGCCGTTGGCAATGCGCAGCTGCCACTGCACGAGATCGATGCCGTAGACCAGCTCGGTGACCGGGTGCTCGACTTGCAAGCGCGCGTTCATTTCGAGGAAGTAGTAGCTGCCGTCAGCGTCGAGCATGAACTCGCACGTGCCGGCGTTGACGTAATCGACCGACTTTGCCGCGCGTACGGCGGCCGCGCCCATCTCGGCGCGCAGTTCCGGCGAGAGCGCCACCGACGGTGCTTCCTCGATAATCTTCTGGTGGCGGCGCTGGATCGAACACTCGCGCTCGCCGAGGTGAATGACCGTGCCGTGGGTGTCGGCGAGCACTTGAAACTCGATGTGCCGCGGGTCGCGCAGATAGCGCTCGAGCAGCACCGCATCGTCGCCGAACGCCGCCAGCGCCTCGCGTTTAGCGGCATCGAGCGATTCGTCGAACTCCGATGCCGCGTTGACGACGCGCATCCCGCGACCCCCACCGCCCGCGCTCGCTTTGATCAAGAGCGGAAAGCCGATGCGTTCGGCTTCGGCGCGCAAGGTCGCCGGCGATCGATCGTCGCCGTCGTACCCCGGAACGACCGGCACGTCGAACTCGCGCACGCGCCGTTTGGCTTCGATTTTGCTGCCCATCGCCGCCATCGCTTCGGGCGTCGGACCGACGAACGTCATCCCCGCATCGGCAACGGCGCGCGCGAAGGCCGGCCGTTCCGAAAGAAATCCGTAGCCGGGGTGCACGGCATCGGCCCGCATGCTCGCGCCCGCGGCGATGACCGCGTCAATGTCGAGGTACGATTGCGTCGCCGGCGCCGGTCCGATACAGCGTGCGTCGTCGACGAACCGCAGATGATACGCGTGCGCATCGGCCTCTGAGTACACGCCGAGCGGCACGATGCCCGCTTCGCGCGCCGCGCGGGCAATGCGCACGGCGATCTCGCCGCGATTGGCGATCAGCAGCCGGCGGATCATTGATGGAAGCTGGCCTTGCGCCGCTCCAGAAAAGCGCGCAAGCCTTCCTGGCCTTCCGGGCTGATGCGCTGGTCGGCAATCGCTCGCGTCGTGATCGCGCGCGATTGTTCGTAGGTCGCATCGAGAACGCGCCGGATCAGCACCTTGGCCGCGCTGACCGCGTACGGCCCAGCGCTGCGAATCTCGCCGACGCACCGCTCGACGGCGGCGTCGAGCGAATCCGCGGGCACGACTTCGTGCACCAAGCCGATTTGCATGGCGCGCGCGGCGTCGAAGCGTTCACCGGTGAGAAACAGGGCGCGCGCGTGCGACGGGCCGATCTTTGCCAGGACGAACGGCGAAATGACCGCCGGAAGAATGCCGAGTTTCACTTCGGTGAATCCGAAGGCCGCGTCGGCGGCGGCGATCGCGATATCGCAGGCGGCTGCCAGCCCCGCGCCGCCTCCCAGCGCCGCGCCTTGAATCCGTGCGACGACCGGCCGGGGACAGTTATCGATGGCGCGGAACATGTCGCTCATGCGTTCGGCATCGATGGCGTTGGCTTCGAAGCTCAAGTCGAGCGATTCGCGCATCCAATTCACGTCGGCGCCGCCGCAAAAGACCTTTCCCTCGCCGGCCAGCACCACGACGCGAACGTCGTCGGCGGCGGCGATGCGCGCGAACGCAGCATGCAGCTCGGCGATGACGTTGGCATTGAACGCGTTGCGCACGTCGGGACGGTTGAGCGTGACGCGTGCGACGCCGTCGGCGAAGGCAAACGCGACCGTATTTTCAGGCATAGGGGGTGCCGATTCTCGATTCCATCCAATCGCGCCTGGGAAACGTACTATGCCTAGGATGTCAGGAAAGCGGCGCTCACCGTGAAGTCGATCTATCGCTATGCCGTTCTCACGCGAGTCAGCCATTGGCTCTGGGTGATTGCATTCGCCGTCCTAGTTTCGAGCGGATTGCAGATTTTCAACGCGTCGCCGAACCTGGACGCTTCCGACAAGAGCGATCCGGCGCGGCGCGTGCTGGCCATCGCCGCGCCGGCTGAAGGGGTCGGCACCACAACGATCTTCGGCCACCGATTCGTCACGACGGGCTGGCTGGGTTGGACCGACGACGGCATGGGCTCGCGCGGCCCTCACGCTTTTCCGGGATGGCTGATCGTTCCCGGCTATCAAGACTTGTCCGGAGGCCGGCGCTGGCATTTCTTCTTCGCGTGGGCCGCCGCACTGTGTTGGCTCGCCTGGCTTGTCTCGAGCGCGATCAAGGGAAACCTGCGCGAGATGATCCTGCGGCCAAGCGATCTCCCGAAGTTGTGGCCGATGCAAGCGTACTACCTGAAGCTGCGTAAGGAACCACCGCCGCACGGCACCTACAATCCGTTGCAGAAAGCGGCGTACACGAGCATCGGTTTCGTCATCGCTCCGCTCGTGGTATTGACCGGCTTGGCTCTCTCGCCGGGTATCGATGCGATCGCCAATCCTCTAACCGCGTTACTCGGCGGTCGTCAGTTCGCTCGGCTCTGGCACTTCGTGGGGATGATCGCGCTGCTGGGATTTTTTGCGATTCACACGTTTCAAGTGGCTACTCAGGGTGTCGTCAATCAAATGCGCTCGATGATCACCGGCTGGTATCGCGTGGGCGAGCACGACGGGGTGGGACCGTGAAGCGCCGCATTTTCCTCGCCTCGACGGCTTCGGCGGTTCTTGCCGGATGTGGACCGGTCGGCAGCGCGCTCAACAACAACAAAGTGGTGAAAAGCGTGCTCGCGTCGGTCGAGGGTTTGAACCACGCGCTCATCGGCACGCGCGGGCTCGCGCGCGAGTACCGTGAGAGCGACGTCGACCGGAACTTTCGCGTCAACGGCTTTGCGCCACCGAGCGATAGCCGCTACGTGACACTGACGGCCGGCAACTTCGAAGGCTATCGTCTGCTAATCGACGGCGCGGTCGAACGGCGTCACGCGTTTCCGTTGAGCGAGCTGAAGGCGCTGCCGCAACAGACGCAGATCACGCGCCACGACTGCGTCGAGGGATGGAGTGCGATCGGTCAATGGAGCGGCGTGCGGGTAAGCGACGTTCTCGACGCCGTGCGCCCGCGCAGCGACGCCCGCTACGTCGTCTTTCACTGCATGGACAACGACGGCATGGGCAACCTGTACTACGAAAGCCTCGATCTGCACCAGGCGCGACACCCGCAAGCCCTGCTGGCGATGCGCCTCAACGACGCACCGCTCGATCCCGCCCACGGCGCGCCGGTTCGGCTGCGCGTGCCTACCCAACTCGGCTACAAGAGTGCCAAGTGGATCGAGCGTATCGAAGTCGTCGGAAGCTTCGCCAACATTCGCGCCGGCAACGGCGGATATTGGGAGGATCAGGGCTACGAGTGGTACGCCGGCATCTAGCGAACCCATGTCATCCTGAGCGGAGCGCCGCGGGTGTCATCCTGAGCGGAGCGCCGTAGGCGCGCAGTCGAAGGACGACGAAACATACGAACTGCTATGAGGTTCGTTCGATTACTCTTTGTCGCAACGGCGTTTGCGTTGATGCTGGTTCCGGCTGGTGCCGAAGAGCCGCCGCATCCGACGTTCGCGCCGCCTCCGCCGGGAACTATCACGCAAAGTCAAGTCGTCTACCTCGCGGGCGAGGCGATGCACAGTCAATGGCGCGCCGTCGCGAGCAAGAATCTCGTCGGGACGAGCAGCGGCACGAACTTCAATCAGTGGTATCTCTCCATTTACGCGATCGACGGGACGACGTACCACCTGAAGTATCAATCGCCGGCGAACGGTGGCCCGCTGATGAAAGTGACGCAGGTTTCGGGCGGTGCCAAGATGTGGTTTCCGCTGCAAACGCTGCAGATTGCCGGCATCGGCGAGTTCATGCAGGCCGCCGTGCAGCAGGTGGTCGTGCAGTCGCACGAGGCGGGTGCCGACTGCGGTGGTGCGACCGTCAGCGTGCTAGCGGTGAACGCAAAGGACGTCGTCGTTCCGGCGGTCTCCGTGCGAAACGGCTGCGAACTCAAGGCAACCATAACGCACAGCCACAGCAGCACCGTTCGAGATTCGATCGTGCTCAGCGGTCCGTACTACAATGCGACCGCGCCGATGTGCTGCCCGACGAAAGCAAAAGCCGCCGCGGTGCTGAGCTACCGCAACGGCAGGTGGACCGAAACGCCGAAATACTTCGAGGTTCTCGTCGGGAAGTTTCCGCCGCAGTAGTTGCGGCCGATCCTTCGACTGCGCGCCTACGGCGCTCCGCTCAGGATGACAAGCTACATGCGGAAGATGCCGAAGTGGGTGCGCGGCTGGGGAGCGTGCGCGGCGGCGTCGAGGCCGATCGCGATGACGCGGCGGGTGTCGAGCGGATCGATGATGCCGTCGTCCCAAAGCCGCGCGGTCGAGTAATACGGATTGCCTTCGCGTTCGTACTTCTCGAGGATGGGCGCCTCGAACTCGGCTTTTTGTTCGGGCGTTAGATCGCCTTTGACGGTTGAAAGCACGCTCGCCGCCTGCGGGCCGCCCATCACGCTGATGCGCGCGTTGGGCCACATCCACAGCTGACGCGGCGAGTACGCGCGTCCGCACATGCCGTAGTTCCCCGCGCCGAAACTTCCGCCGATGATGACCGTGAACTTAGGCACCTCGGCGCAGGCGACCGCCATGACCAGCTTCGCGCCGTCTTTGGCGATGCCGCGATTTTCGTACTCTTTGCCGACCATGAATCCGGTGATGTTCTGCAAGAAGAGCAGCGGCGTGCCGCGTTGCGCGCACAGCTCGATGAAGTGGGCGCCTTTGAGTGCACTTTCGCTGAAGAGAATGCCGTTGTTGGCGAGGATACCGATGGGGTGTCCTTCGATGCGCGCGAATCCGCAGACCAACGTGGCCCCGTAGCGCGGCTTGAACTCGTGGAAATCCGACGCATCCACCAGCCGCGCGATCACCTCGCGCACGTCGTAGCCGACGCGGCTGTCCGACGGAATGATCCCGTAAATATCGCGCATGTCGTACTTCGGCGCTTGGGGCTCTGCGCGATCCCACTGGCGCGGGAGTTCGAGATGGAGGTTTGCGACGATCTCGCGAACGATCGCCAGCGCGTGCGCGTCGTCGTTGGCGAGATGATCGGCGACGCCCGAAATGCGCGTGTGCACGTCGCCGCCGCCAAGGTCCTCGGCCGTCACCTCTTCACCGGTCGCCGCTTTCACCAACGGCGGTCCGCCCAGAAAAATCGTTCCGTTGCCCTTTACGATCACGGTTTCGTCGCTCATGGCCGGAACGTACGCGCCGCCGGCCGTGCACGAGCCCATCACTGCCGCGATTTGCGGAATGCGCTTGCCTGACATACGCGCCTGATTGTAGAAAATGCGGCCGAAGTGCTCGCGGTCGGGGAAGACGTCGGCTTGCAACGGTAAGAACGCGCCGCCGGAATCGACCAGATAAATGCACGGCAGATGATTCTGCTCGGCGATCTCCTGCGCGCGCAGATGTTTCTTGACGGTCATCGGATAGTACGTGCCGCCCTTGACGGTCGCGTCGTTGGCGACGATGACGCAGTGCTGGCCCTGCACGATCCCGATCCCGGTAATCATTCCGGCTGAGGGTGAGGCGTCGTCGTACATGCCGTTGGCCGCCAGCGCCGAAAACTCGAGAAAATCCGAACCGGCATCAATCGAGCGCTCGATGCGTTCGCGCGCGGTCAGCTTATTGCGCTTACGGTGCTTCGCAATTGCATCGGGGCCGCCGCCTTCGCGAACGGCAACCAGTCGCCGGCGCAGCTCGGCGACCATGCCTTCCATGCGTTCGGCATTACGAGCGAAACTCTCGGATCGTTCGAGGCGCGATTCCAGCAAAGCCATCGGCCGCGCCATTCGGCGCTTGGCTGCCTTGTTCCGGCGCCCGCCAGGCAAGCTCTCAGGGCATGAAACGCGGGTTAGATGTCGGCCGCGTGCGGCACCGCCGCGCGTCACGCGATGTATACTACTGGCGATGGCAACAGCCCAGACGACCGTCGATGTCGGCGGAATTCGCCGTCCGCAAGGGCACCTCGACGCCGCAGCGGCGCTCGACGCGTTTCCCGGACCGCTAAACGAACGCTTGGCCGCACACCTCTTGCGCCGCGCCGGCTTTGACGGCACACCAGACCAGATTCGCCGCTACGCCGCGATGCCGGTTCGCAGCGCCGTTGATTCGCTCGTGCATTTTCCGTCGACGGCGGGGCTGCCTGGTCCCGACAACCCGTACAGCCCGGTCTCGCTGCTCTCGCAATACGGCCCGATGGGACTGCGAGCGATGACCCCGGACCAGCGCAAAGATCTCAACCGTCAGATTCGCGCGAGCGAGTTCCAGTCGATACGCACCGTGCAGCTGTGGTGGCTCAACCGGATGTTGACCACGCCCGCGCCGTTGCAGGAGAAGATGGCGCTCTATTTCCACGGACACTTCACGTCGACGGCGCTTCAAAAAGGCGTGTCGCCGGCAATGATTTACAATCAGAATCAACTGTTCCGCACCAGCGCGCTGGGGAATCTGCGCGAGCTCACGCGTAACGTTTCCAAGGATCCGGCGATGCTGGTCTATCTCGACAACGACGCCAACTTCAAGTCGCATCCCAACGAAAACTACGCCCGCGAGCTGATGGAACTGTTCACGCTCGGCGTCAACCAGTATTCCGAAGAGGACATCCGCAACTCGGCGCGCGCCTGGACCGGTTGGCGCTACAGCCGGTTCACGGAGCAGGCGACCTTCGAAGCGCGGTTCCACGATGACGGCGTTAAAACGTTCCTCGGCCGAACGGGGAACTTTACCGGCGACGACATCGTCGACATCATTTTCGAGCAGCCGCAGTGCGCGCGCTTCTTTGCGACCAGCTTGCTGAGCGCGTTCGTCTACGACGATCCCGAGCCAACGCTGGTCGACGGCGTCGCACGTTTGCTGCAAAAGTACAAATTCGATTTGATGCCGGTGATGGGGACGCTCCTGCGCAGCAACGTGTTCTATTCCGACCGGGCGTATCGCGCGCTGGTGAAATCGCCGGTCGAGTTCGTGGTAGGGACCTATAAAACGCTGGGGCTGACGAAAATGGATGCCGGCGTGTTGCCGGTCTTGCGCCAGATGGGTCAAGAGTTGTTCTATCCGCCGAACGTCGCGGGTTGGCCGGGAGGCGAGAACTGGCTCACCAGCGACACCATGATCGCTCGCCAAAATTTCTTGAAGCGCACGGTCAACTCGCAAACGATCGCCCAGTCGTCGTGGCTGCGCGGCATGCCGATGCAGCCGCGGAGCGTCGCCAGCACGCTGGTCGGCTCGATTTTGCAGGGCGATGCGGCGCCGGCCTCGGTGTTCAAGCTCGACGGCTATCTGGGCGGTCGCGGAACGTCGGCGCTGGCGGCGCTGTCGCCGGAGAATTACGACGAGCGCGTAAGCGGCGCCACCTATCTGACGATGGCCATGCCGGCCTACCAGTTGAGTTAGTAAGGCACACGATGAAACGGTTGAACTTTGTCCTCGGAACGGTTTCCGGACTGGCAGTGGTCGCCAGCAGCGATCACGTCTTCGCGCAGGCGCTGGCGCAGTCGCCGTTACCCGGATTGCCCGGGGCGCAGAACCGCTGTCTCGTTCTCGTTAACTTAAACGGTGGAAACGACGGTCTGAACTGCATCGTGCCGCACGGCAATCCGCAATACTATCAGATGCGCCCGTCGCTCGCGATTCCGGCAAGCGACGTGCTCGCGATCGATTCGACCCTCGGTTTCAATCCAAAGATGCAGTCCCTCAAAGCCATGTACGACAAAGGCATGGTGGCGATCGTTCAAGGCGTCGGATACCCGAATGCCGACCATTCGCACTTCCGCTCCAGCGAGATTTGGCAGACCGGCGTGCCGGACCGCTACGAGCATACCGGATGGGTCGGCCGCTATCTCGACGAGGCCGGCCTTCCCGACAACAACCTGTTCAAAGGCGTCGCGGTCTCGCAAGTGCTTCCTGAGGCGCTGGTTTCCAATCGCACCGACGTTCCGACGATTTCCAACCTCGGCAACTACGGGCTGATGGCCAATCGCGAAGCGTTCTCGCGCGAGGCGTACTCGCAGGAATCGCGCGATCGCCGGCTGCCCTTCAACTCACCGTACCTGGCGCACGTGATGGAAATCGAAGATCACGCGCAGCGCACGTCCGAAGAGCTGCCGCGCCTGATCTCGGGATACAAAACGCAAGCCGCCTATCCGGCGACGCCGATCGGCCGAAGTCTGGCGCTCGTCGCGCAGATCGTCGGCAGCAATCTCGGAACGAAAGTGCTGTACGTCTCACACGGGTCGTTCGACACGCACGTCAGTCAGATGGCCACGCAGAACAATCTGCTCGGACAGTTTTCCGATGCGATCTCGGCCTTCTACACCGACCTCGCCGCGCACGGCAACGACCGGCGCGTGCTTACCTTGACCTTCAGCGAGTTCGGGCGGCGCATCGAAGAAAACGGCGCCCGCGGTACCGACCACGGAGAAGCCTCGCCGCTGTTTTTGATCGGCGGCGGCGTCAAGGGCGGCGTGTACGGGAAGATGCCCGATCTCGCCGGCACGAACATGGGCAACCTGGCCTACAGCACCGACTTCCGCAGCGTCTACGCCACCGTGCTCGAGCGCTGGCTAGGCCGGCCTTCGACGACCGTCCTCGGCGGATCGTTCTCCAAGATCCCCGTACTCAGCTAAACCCACAGGTCTCTGTTCGTGGCGGTACAAACCTACCGCACATGGCCAACGCGACTCCGCGCGTGGTTCCGTTCGGCGGCCCCCGCGAAGGCGGTCTTCCGCCGAAAGGCACGCCCAAGAACTACTTGATGGCGTGGTTGCTCGTGATGCTCGCCGAGAAGAGCCTTCACGGCTACGAGATCACGCGGGAACTCAACGAAAAGTTCGAAGTCATCACCGACGCCGGCACGGTCTACCGGGCGTTGCGCCAACTCGAGCGTGACGGCTGCATTTCGTCGTGGTGGAATCCGACCGAACAAGGGCCGCCGCGGCGGCTGTACGCGCTGACTGCGAACGGCACCGCCGCGCTGCACCGGTGGAGCGAAGCACTCGATCAATATCGCTCGAATTTAGAAACGTTTTTCGCGCTGTACGAGCGCCGTAACGAACGCACGACGACCGGACGCAAAGGCGCCTGAGCTCACCTTCCTCGGTACTCTTCCTCGGCAGCGGCGGCGCGCGCTTCGTCGTCGCGCGGCAGTTGCGCGCGTCGGGCGGCATGTGGCTGCGCCTCGGGCAAACGCAGATCCACGTCGATCCCGGTCCCGGCGCGCTCGTGCGCGCCCTCACGAACGTGCCGCCGTGCAATCCGCGCGAGCTCGACGCGATCGTCCTCTCGCACAAACATTTGGATCACGCGAGCGACGTCAACGCGATGGTCGAAGCGATGACCTCGGGCGGTTTCCGGCGGCGCGGAACGCTGCTCGCACCGGCGGACGCCTTCGACGACGAGCCCGTCGTTCTGCCCTACGTCCGGCGTTTCGTCGAGCGAATCGAGCGTCTCGAGCCGAGCGCCGGTCCGTATCGCATCGGCGCGGTCGACCTGTACACGTCGGTCGCGCACGTGCATGCCGTGAAAACGTACGGTTTGTTGTTTGCGTACGAGGGACTGCGGGTGGCGTACATGCCGTGCGGCCGGTTCTTCGACGGGTTGGCTCCCGACTACGCGCGCTTGCGTCCCAACGTCCTGATCGTCAACGTGCTGCGCTTTCGCGACGAAATGACCGTCGATCACCTCACCTGGGAAGACGCGCGCCGGCTGGTCGCCGACATCCGGCCGCAGGTCGCGGTCTTCCAGCATTTCGGAACGAAGATGCTCGAAGCCGATCCGCAACGGCTCGCGCAGGAGCTGGAAGACGAGCTAGGCCTGCGGGCGATCGCCGCATACGACGGATTCACGCTCGATCTCGACACCGAGGTGGCGGCGGTTGGCAATTGAAATCGCGCAGGTCCAACCGGAAGACGTCGCGCCGTTTTATCGCGTACACGAGCGCGAGGGACTGCGCGCGCTGTACGATTTTTCAGTGGTGTGGCACGAGCAGGTGCACGATTTCGCGGCGATCGACGACGGCGTCACCACCGGTGCCGCGAGCATTCGCATCGCGGCCTCGGTCGCGCAGGTCGAGCGCATCGTCGTGGCGTCGGCGAACCGGCGCGCCGGAATCGGGCGGCGCCTCCTGACCGCGGCCGCCGACGTCGCCAGCTACTACAACTGTCATAAAATGAGCGCGTTCGTTCCGCACGACAGCGCGGCGCAACGCTTCTTCGAAGCGTGCGACTATCGCGAAGAAGCGGTGCTGCCGCAACACACCTTCAAACTCGACGTGGCGGTGCTACGGAAGTTCTTACTGTAAGT
>CAWAXX010000021.1:0-26239 GCA_963786105.1 Vulcanimicrobiota bacterium | reverse complement strand
CACCATATTGCTAAGCCCGGCCAGAAAATCGAGCTGGGCGGCGTCAACTATTTCGAGCAATAACATGCCAGTAAAGAAATATCGGCCGACTTCGCCCGGACGGCGCTTCATCACGACGATGGACTTCTCGGAACTGTCCAAAGTCGCGCCCGAAAGATCGCTCGTCGAAGTCAGCAAGAAGCACTCCGGCCGGAACAACAACGGTCACATCACGGTGCGTCACAAGGGCGGCGGAACGCGTACGCTCTACCGCATCATCGACTTCAAGCGGACGAAGGACGGCATTCCAGCTAAGGTCGCGACCATCGAGTACGATCCCAACCGCTCGTGCCGGATCGCGCTGGTGCACTACAAGGACGGCGAAAAACGCTACATTCTGGCGCCGCTCGGAATGAAGGCCGGCGATACGATCGAATCTGGGCCGGCGGCCGACATCAAAATCGGCAACGCCCTGCCCATCAAGAACATCCCGGTCGGAACGGTCATCCACAACATCGAGCTACGCCCGGGTCAAGGCGGCAAGCTCGTCCGCTCGGCCGGCGTCTCGGCACAGCTCATGGCCAAAGAGGACGAGTACTCGCAAATCCGCATGCCGTCGGGCGAAGTGCGTAAGGTTCACATCAACTGCCGCGCGACGATCGGTCAGATCGGTAACGTGGAACACGAAAATCAGATCATCGGAAAGGCCGGGCGGTCGCGTCATCTCGGCAAGCGCCCGTCGGTGCGCGGCATCGCCATGAATCCGGTCGATCACCCTCACGGCGGCGGCGAAGCTCGCTCGACGTCGGGACGCCCCCCGACGACGCCATGGGGAGTGATGACGATGGGTAAGAAGACGCGGCGAAACAAGCGCACCGCCAAGATGATCGTTCGCAAACGGGGTTCGAAGTAATGGGTCGCAGTCTAAAAAAGGGCCCGTTCGTGGCCGAGCATCTGGTGAAGAAAGTCGACAAGCTCAACGAGACGCGCGAGAAGCGCGTCGTCAAGACGTGGAGCCGTGCGTCGACGATCGTGCCGTCGATGGTGGGGCACACCATCGGCGTGCATAACGGAAAAATGCACATACCCGTGTACGTTACCGAGAACATGGTTGGTCATAAGCTCGGCGAGTTCGCGCCGACGCGCCACTTCCGCGGACACGGCGGCGATAAGGCGACGGTGAAGACATGACGGAGCAGACTCCGCCGCCCAACGCCGTCGCGCACTTGCGTTTCGTCCGGACCGGGCCGCGCAAGCTGCGCCGCGTCGCCGATGCGATCCGAGGCAAGAGCGTCAGGGAAGCCCTGGTGCTGCTGAAGTTTGCTGACGTTTTCGCCGCGGAGCCGATCGAGAAGCTCGTTCGCAGCGCGGTCGCAAACGCCGGCAACAACCACGATATGAATACCGACGAGCTGTATATCGCTCGCATCACCGTCGACGGCGGGCCGGGCGGGCGCTTTACCAAACGCTTGGATCCCCGCGCCCAAGGTCGCGCGTATTTCAAGCGCAAGCGGCTCTCGCACGTTACCGTCGTCGTCAGCGAGGAGCGACCGGCAAAGGAGCGTCCCAAGCGCGCCGGTGCCTCGATTCAGGCCGCGCGCATCCAGCGTCGCGCGGCTGCGAGCACGCCGGCGGAGGCTAAGACACCCGCGCGCAAGCGCACCAGGAAAGCGGCCAAACCAAAAGCGGAGGCCGCGGAGTAAGCATGGGTCAAAAAATTCATCCGGTCGGACTGCGTTTGGGGATCACCCGGACGTGGGACAGCCGTTGGTTCGAGAAAAAGCACTATATCGATTGGCTTCACGAGGACGTGGCCATTCGGAAATTCCTGAACAAGTGGATGCGCTCGGCAGCGATCAGCAAGGTTGAAATCGAGCGCCGCGCCAACCAGGCGCGGGTCATCGTCAACACCGCAAAGCCCGGCATCATCATCGGCAAGCGCGGCATCGGCATCGAAGAGATTCGCAAGAATCTCGAGTCGCTGACCGGCAAGAGCGTTCAGGTCAACGTCATGGAGATCAAGCATCCCGAGTTGGATGCTCGTCTCGTCGGCCAGAATATCGTCGATCAGCTCGAGAAGCGCATCGCTTTCCGCCGTGCAATGAAGCAAGCCATCATGCGCACGATGAAAGCCGGCGCTCGTGGGGTGAAAGTTCAAGTGTCGGGTCGCCTAGGGGGCGCCGAGATTGCGCGCACCGAGCGCAACCACGATGGCAAGGTACCACTGCACACGCTGCGCGCGGACATCGACTACGCGAATGTCGAGGCATTCACGACCTTCGGACGGATCGGCGTGAAGGTGTGGATTTACCGCGGCGAGGTGCTGCCCGACCAGGCGCGCGGCGATGCTAACGTGCGCGACCGCAGCGATCGCGGCGGATTCCGCGAGCGTCGCGAACGCGGCGGCCGCGGAGGCCGAGGCCGCGGACCAGACCGCCCGGCGCAGCCGAGTGCCGCGTTCCCGGTTGCCGAGCCGCAGCCTGTGGTGGAGTTGCCGGCTTCGGTAGCCGAGCCCGAGCCGGCGCATCATGCGCCTCCGATCGTCATGCCGCAACGCGAGAGCGAAGCACAAGCGCTGACCGAAGCCGCGCTGCCCAACGAAAGCGCGCCGGAGGATTCGGTGGACGCGCTGGTCGCGGCTGCCGAGCCGGTTGTCGCCGAGCCCGTCGTTGCTGAGCCCGTTGTTGCTGAGCCCGTTGTTGCTGAGCCCGTCGTTGCCGAGCCCGTTGCTGCCGAGCCCGTTGCTGCCGAGCCGGTTGTCGCGGAGCCGGTTGCCGAGCCGCCCGTTGTCTCGCCGTCGGAAGCGAAAGACGAAGGAGTCGCCGGGGGCGAGGCACCGCACGCGCCGCCGGCCCCAGGAGGTTCGGAAGAGTAATGCTTACACCAAAACGCGTGAAGTGGCGGAAAGTTCAGCGCGGCCGGATGACCGGGCGCGCGGTGCGCGGGAGTACGCTCACGTTCGGAGACTATGGCTTGCAGGCGACCGAGCCGTGCTGGATGACCAATCGGCAGATCGAAGCGGCGCGTATCGCCATGACGCGTCACATCAAGCGCGGCGGCAAGGTCTGGATCAAAGTCTTTCCGGACAAGCCGGCAACCAAGAAACCCGCGGAAGTTCGTATGGGCGCCGGCAAGGGCAATCCGGAGTTCTGGGTTGCCGTCGTTCGCCCGGGGCGCGTGCTTTTCGAGCTATCCGGCGTCGCGCCGGAGGTGGCCCGAGAAGCGCTACGCCGCGCTGCCGCAAAACTGCCGATCGACACGAAAATCGTCTCGCGCGAGGAGGCTTGAAGTATGAGAAAGAGCGAGCTGGACGAGTGGCGCACTCTCACGATCAAAGAGTTGCAGCAAAAAGCGCGCGATACCAAGTCGGAGTTGTTCAATCTGCGTTTTGCCCTGCGTACCGGCCATTTGACCGATTTCAGCAAGATCCGCGCGATGCGACGAGTTTACGCACAGATTCAAACCGTCATCTCTGAAAAGCGCATGGCCGAGGAGCAGCATGGAGCAGCATAGCGCGCGTGGTTCGCGGCGCGTCAAACAAGGACGCGTTGCGTCGAATAAGATGGACAAGACGATCGTGGTCGTCGCAGAAACGCGAGTGCCTCACCCAACGTACGGCAAGATCATTCGTAAGTCGACGCGCTTCAAAGCGCACGACGAGCGTAATGAAGCCAACGTCGGCGATGTGGTTCGCATCGCGGAATGCCGCCCGTTGTCGCGCGAGAAGCGCTGGCGTCTGGTCGAGATCGTCGAGCGCGCGAGATGATCCAGCAAGAGACCCGGCTCAAGGTGGCGGACAACTCCGGCGCGCGCGAACTGCTCGTGATTCATATCTCGGGCGGCAGCCGGCACGCGTACGCGCACGTGGGCGACATTATCGTCGGCACGGTCAAAAGCGCCATTCCGGGCGCGGCGGTGAAGAAAGGGCAAGTCGTCAAGGCGGTAGTGGTGCGTACGAGCGCTCCAATCCGGCGCGGCGACGGCTCGGTAGTGCGATGCGACGACAACGCCTGCGTAATTATCAAAGGGGAGAAAGACAATCTCGATCCGCGCGGTACGCGCGTCTTCGGTCCGGTCATGCGCGAGCTGCGCGACCGCGGTTTCCTGAAGATCGCGTCGTTGGCGCCTGAGGTTCTGTAAAGCGATGGCTGACAAGACGAACATCATCAAGGGTGACACGGTCATGATCCGGCGCGGCAAAGAGAAAGGCAAGCGGGGAATCGTGAAAGCGGTTCAATCTGAACAGCGAACGGCCACCGTCGAAGGCCTTAACGTCGTGAAACGCCACACCAAGCAAGGCGCGAAGTCCGGCAATATGGGCGGCTCTATGCAGACCGGCGGGATTATCGAAAAAGAGGCGGCTCTGCCGCTTTCGGTCTTACAGTACGTCTGCGAGAAGTGCAAAACGCCGTCGCGCCTGCGCCGTAGCCGGACTGCCGAGGGCGGTCTCCATCGCGTGTGCGCGCGCTGCGGCGAACCGGCTCGCGAATCGGCGAAGGGAGCGTAGGACCATGACCGCCCGTTTGAGAGAGAAGTATGAAGGTCAGGTGCGCAAGCAATTACAAGACCGCTTCGGATATAAAAACGTCAGCCAGATTCCGGCGTTCTCGAAGGTCGTTGTGAATATGAGCGTTGGCGAAGCGATTGCCAACCCGAAGTCGCTGGACGCGGCCGTTGCGGAGCTTGCCGCGATCACCGGACAAAAGGCCATCGTTACCAAAGCCCGCAAGTCCATTGCCGCATTCAAGCTGCGCGAAGGCATGAATATTGGTGCCAAGGTTACGCTGCGGGGCGAGCGCATGTACGTATTTCTCGACAAGCTCTTTAACGTCGTGCTACCTCGCATTCGCGACTTCCGCGGGCTTCCGGCCAAATCGTTCGACGGTCGCGGGAACTACAACTTAGGGCTGAAAGAGCAGCTGGTTTTTCCCGAGATCAACTACGATAAGGTGGATAAGGCACGGGGCATGGACATTACGATCGTGACGACCGCGAAGACCGACGAGGAGGCCTCGGAATTCCTCGTCGCCATGGGGCTTCCGCTGCAGAAGGGACGCGGCTAATGGCCAAGACCAGCATGATAGCGAAATCGCTGAGACCGCCGAAATTCGGCGTGCGGAAACACAATCGTTGCAGAATCTGCGGACGTCCGCGCGGCTTCCTGCGGAAGTTCGCCATGTGCCGCATCTGCTTCCGGGAGAACGCGCATAAAGGCGTCGTCCCCGGCGTCACCAAGGCATCGTGGTAGGAGGCGCACGTGGCTATTACTGATCCCATTGCCGACATGCTGACGCGCATTCGTAACGCAAACACGGCCAATCACAAGACGGTCGACGTCCCTGCGTCGCGGTCCAAGCAGGCGATCGCAAGGATTCTGATGGATGAGGGCTTCATCGAGAATTTCGAGCGCGTAAGCGAAGGGCCGCAAGGCACGATTCGCATCGCGCTCAAGTACGGCCCCGAAAAAGAAAAAGTCATCACCGGCCTACGCCGCATCTCGCGCCCGGGGTTGCGCGTATACACGGGCAAGACGGAGATTCCGCGCGTGCTCGGCGGGCTGGGTTTGGTGATCATCTCGACTCCACAAGGCATTATGTCCGGCAAACGCGCGAAAAAGATCGGCGTAGGCGGCGAAGTCTTGGCCTACGTCTGGTAGAGGAACAAGAAATGTCTCGCATAGGAAAGCTGCCCGTTACGGTGCCGTCAGGCGTGAACGTCACGCTCGACTCCGACGCGGTGCTGGTGAAGGGACCGAAGGGCGAACTGCGCCACGCGATCCTGTCGCGGGTCGTGGGCGTAAAGCTCGAGGACGGCACGGTCATCGTCGAACGCAAGGGCGATGCGAAAGAGCATCGTTCGGCGCACGGCCTTACGCGCACGCTTATCGCCAATATGGTCGAAGGCGTCAGCAAAGGGTTTCGCAAGAGCCTCGAAATTCAAGGCGTTGGCTACCGCGTGGCCAAGGCCGGCGAAAAGCTGAATCTCAGCCTAGGATATTCGCATCCGGTGGTGTTCGAGGCGCCCAGCGGCGTCGCGCTCTCGGTCGAGGGTCAGAATAAGATCCACGTCGACGGAATCGACAAACAAGCCGTAGGCCAAGTCGCCGCCGAGATTCGCCGGTTGCGGCCGCCGGAGCCGTACAAGGGCAAGGGCATTCGCTACGCCGGCGAGCAGATTCGAAAGAAACTCGGCAAGGCCGGAAAGGCAGGCAAGAAGTAATGGCGCGATCGAAGGCCGACTCGCGGCGCGCGCGCCACGTGCGTCTGCGCAAGAAGATTTCCGGCACGCAGGAACGTCCGCGTCTGCTGGTGCGGCGCACGCTGCACCACATCTATGCGATCGTCGTCGACGACGATCGCGGGCACACGCTGGTCGCCGCTTCGACGCTCGACAAGTCGCTTGCGGAACCCCTGCAGTCGAAGACGAACGTCGACGCCGCTAAAGCGGTGGGGGCGGCGATCGCGTCCAAGGCGAAAGCAGCGGGCATTACCGACGTGATTTTCGATCGCGGCGGATACAGGTATCACGGGCGCGTCCGGGCACTAGCCGATGCGGCGCGCGAAGCGGGGTTGAAGTTCTAATGCAATATCGAGGCGGTCGCGATCGCGACAATAGTGGATTCGAAGAAACCGTCGTGCGCGTGAACCGCGTCGCGAAGGTGGTTAAAGGCGGGAAGCGCTTTAGCTTTAGCGCGCTGGTCGTCGTGGGCGATCGTAAGGGTAAGGTCGGCTTCGCGATCGGCAAAGCCGGAGAAGTACCCGAAGCCATTCGCAAGGGCGTCGAGCAAGCCAAGAAGAGTTTGGTAACCGTGCCGATGGTGGAAAAAACGATACCGCACGAAGTACGTCATCAGATCGGCGCGGCGTCGGTGTTGCTCAAGCCGGCCGCACCCGGAACCGGCGTCATCGCCGGCGGCTCGATGCGCGCGGTGCTCGAACTCGCCGGCATCCACGACATCTTGACAAAGTGTCTCGGAACGACCAACCCCATCAACGTGGTCATGACGACGGTTGAAGCGCTGCGCTCGTTGCGAACCGCCGAGCACGTGGCAGCGCTGCGCGGGAAGACCGTCAAAGACATCTACGCAGCGTAACACCTTCAGGATACGAGCGAATACATTATGGCAGAGAAGAAAAAGACGACCAAAAAGGCGTCGGCTCGAGGCGCGGCGGGCGCGAAAAACGCCGCTTCCGGAAAAGCGACGAAGCGGCGCGCGAGCGTTGCCGCGGGAGCGTTTGCAACCGCGAGCGGAAGTTTAATGAAGCTCGGTTCGCTGACGCCATCACCGGGAAGCCGGCCGAAGCGGCAGCGCATCGGTCGCGGACACGGTTCCGGCATGGTCAAGACGGGCGGCGAAGGCGGCAAGGGGCAGACCGTCCGTTCCGGCGGCGGGAAAGGCCCGGCGTTCGAGGGCGGCCAAACGCCCTGGGCCCGCCGGCTTCCGCATCGCCGCGGCTATTCGCAGAAGGCGCGGGACATCGGGCATTTTCGCTCCCGCTTGGCAGTCGTCAATCTCCACCAGCTCGCCCAGTGGGATACGAGCGTCGACGTGACGCCCGAGTCCCTTAAGGAGAAGGGCGTGCTCAAGAAAGTCTTGGACGGCGTGAAGATTTTGGGCAGCGGAAGGCCGGGCAGTACGTTGCCGGCCGGACTGCGCTTCCGCGACGTCGCGTTTTCGAGCGCGGCGCGCGAAGCGCTTGTGGCTGCCGGGGCGCAGATCGAAGAAGGCAACTAGAGTGGAGGCGGGACACTAGAGTGTTCAACAACCTGCGCGCGGCCGTCCTCGTACCCGAAATCCGGCAACGAATCTTGTTCGTGCTATTCGCCTTTGCGTGGTTCGTTTTCATGATCCACGTGCAACTCCCCGACGTGAACCAAAAGGCGTGGCAGCAAGCGCTGCAAGGTGGCGCCTTTTATAACCTGCTCGGCTTTCTCTCCGGCGGAGCGCTTCAGAAACTTTCGGTCATCGCGATGGGCATCACGCCCTACATCAACGCGTCGATCATCATGCAGCTGATGACGGTGGTCATGCCCCAGTTGGAAGAGCTGGCCAAGAAAGGCGGCGAGGAAGGCCGGAAGAAAATCAGCCAATACACGCGGTGGCTGACGATCGTGCTGGCGACCATGCAGGCGACCTTCATGGCCAACGCGATGGAGAAGTACGGCGTCTTTTACGATCATAGCATCTGGTACTTGCTGTTCGCGATCATCGCGATGGTAGCCGGAACGCTGTTCTTAATGTGGCTCGGCGAGCAAATCAGCGACAAGGGCATCGGCAACGGCGTCTCGCTGATCATCTTTATCGGCATCGTGCTGCGCTTCCCGACCTACGCGACCCAGACGTTCTCGTCGGCCTCGCAGGGTGCGGAATCGATCCTGAACATCGTTCTCTACATCGTCGTCGCGCTGGTGGTGATCGTCTCGATCATCTTCCTCTACCAGGGGCAGCGGCGCGTTCCGGTCCAGCAGGCCAGGCGTACCGTCGGGCGTAAGATGTTCGCCGGTCGCTCGACCTACATTCCGCTGCGCCTCAACAACGCGGGTGTGATCTCGATCATCTTCGCGATCTCCATCCTGCTTCTGCCGCAGCAAGCCCTGTCGTGGTTCGCACACACCGGCGTTGCGCCGTCGTACTTCCGATTACTGGGCCCCATCGAGTTTCCGATCAACGCGGCCGCCTGGTCGGAGGCGTTCAACGTGCACTTCTCGGTCAACGGCTGGCTCTACAATCTCGTGTATTTCTTGCTCGTCGTCGTGTTTACGTTCTTCTACAGTTCGATCGTGCTCAACACGCGCGACGTCGCCGACAACTTGAAGAAGACGGGCGCCTTCATCCCGGGAATACGCCCAGGTCAGCCGACCGTGGACTACCTCAACAAGATCCTTCTGCGCATCACCACCGCGGCGGCGATTTATCTCGGATTGCTCGCGGTGCTTCCCGGGGCGGTGCAGCGCGGGCTGTCGGTCACGACGTTCTATCTCGGTTCGACCTCGCTTTTGATCGTCGTAGGCGTCGCGCTGGATACGATCACGCAAATCGAAGCCCGGCTGGCGATGCGCGATTACCGCGGCTTCATCAAACGGTAGCCGTGCGACTCATCTTTCTCGGGCCTCCGGGCGCCGGCAAAGGAACGCAGGCGCGCATCTTGGAGGATCGTTTCGGCGTGAATCAGATCTCGACGGGCGACATCCTGCGCCGTCACCGCGCGCAGGGGACGCCCCTGGGAAGACAAGCGGAAGGATACATGCAGCGCGGCGAGCTGGTTCCGGACGACCTGATCGTGGACATGATCGGCCGTGAGTTGGACGCCCGGCCGTCGGGATTCATCATGGACGGTTTTCCGCGCACGGTAGCGCAGGCACGAGCGCTCGACGCGATGCTCGCACGGAAGGGCTGGCCGATCGACGCGGTCGTGTTATTCGACGCCGATCGCGCGACGCTGATCTCGCGGCTGAGCGCCCGCTGGTCGAATCCGCGCAACGGGCGCACATACAATTCGGTCACGAACCCGCCGAAGAAAGCGGGCATCGACGACGACGACGGCGGACCGCTGATTCAGCGCGTCGACGACCTTCCGGAGACGGTGGCCAAGCGACTCGACGTGTACGACGCGCAGACGCGACCGTTGATCGACTACTATCGTAAAACCGGCAAACTCGTAGAGGTCGACGCCTTACGAAACGTTTCGGTCGTCGCCGATCAGTTGGTGCGATCTATCGGGATGGAGCACGCGGGACACTAATGGTGGCGCTGAAGTCCGCTCGCGAGATCGAGATAATGCGCCGCAGCGGCAAGATCACGGCGAAAGTCCTCACGGCGCTCATGCAGGCCGTGCGCCCCGGAATGAGTACGGGCGACCTCGACGCCATGGCGGAAAAGGGAATTCGAGAACTCGGCGGCGTGCCGACGTTCAAGGGTTATCACGGCTTCACGGGCTCGATTTGCGCTTCCATCGACAACGAGGTCGTGCACGGCATTCCCGGATCGCGACGCCTGCGCGACGGAGATCTGCTGTCGATCGACATCGGCACGACGTTCGAGGGCTACGTGAGCGACAGCGCCGCGACCGTCGCGGTCGGCACGATTTCGGCGGACGCACAGCGGTTGCTCGACGTTACCCAAGAGTGTTTGATGCTCGGAATCGCGGCAATGCAGAGCGGAAATCATCTCGGCGACATTGGCGCGGCCGTCCAAGCGCATGCCGAGAAGCACGGCTTCGGCGTGGTTCGCGATCTCGTCGGTCACGGCGTCGGGCGGGAGATGCACGAAGAGCCGCAAGTCCCGAATTTCGGCTCCCCTGGAGCGGGGATGGAGTTACGGCCCGGGCTCGTGCTGGCCGTCGAGCCGATGATCACCCAGGGCACCCACAAGGTGAATATCCTCAAAGACGGCTGGACAGTCGTCACCGCAGATGGTAAACTCGCAGCGCACTTCGAGCATACGATCGCGGTAACCGACGCGGGGCCGAAGATCCTCACCCTGCGAGACTTCGCCGAACCGGCGCATGCCGAGCAGTATCGCCCCGCCCAGGAAGCCCACGTATGATTGAAGCGTCCTTGCCATGCAAAGCCTGACGAAGTCCCGATGGCAGCATTGCAACGAGTGCCCGTTGGTTTGGGCGCCCCTCGGGGAGCCTCGAGCTAACCACTATGACACAGGCGCCCACGGTCCGGGGGCCCCACCAAGTGGGGGGCGCGGAGGCTGGGCCGTAGCGCCTTTTAACAACCGAAACTATGAGGCGCCCATGGTCCGGCGGCCCCGCGCGCAGCGTGGGGGGCACGGAGCCCAGGGCGGAGTGCCTGTCAAACGTGAAAGTTAGACCGTCAGTCAAGCGTATCTGTGAAAAGTGCAAGATCATTCGGCGCGAGGGAAAAGTGCGAGTGATTTGCGACGTTAACCCCAAACACAAACAGGTTCAGGGGTAGAAGGGTAATTATGGCTCGTATCGCCGGCATCGATCTTCCGCGAGAAAAGCGCGTCGAAATCGCGCTTACGTATATTTACGGCATTGGTCCGACTACCGCGAGGAAGCTGCTGAGCCAAACCGGCATCAGCCCGGATTTGCGCGTAAAGAGCATGAGCGAAGACGACGAAAAGAAGCTGCGCGACGCGATCGACGTGCTGGCGCTGCGCGTGGAGGGAGACTTACGGCGCGAGGTTCAGGGGAACATCAAGCGTTTGATGGACATCGGGTGCTACCGCGGCGTCCGCCACCGGCGCGGCTTGCCCGTTCGGGGACAGCGGACCAAAACGAACGCGCGGACCCGAAAAGGACCCAAGCGCACGGTGGCCGGTAAGAAGAAGGTCGCGGCCAAGAAGTAAGGTGAATCGAATCGGGCTCGGCGGACCGCCGGGCCCGATTCCTTTGCGAGGAGTTCGTGAACGAGCGAGAATGATCTACGTCGGGACGTGCGGTTTTTCGTACAAGGAATGGATCGGGCCGTTTTATCCTGCGAAAATCAAGCCAGCTGAAATGTTGCGCTACTACGCGCGGGAGTTTTGCGCGGTCGAAGTCGATTCGAGCTACTACGGCGTCCCGTCCCCGCGCACGGTGGAGTCGATGGCGGCCCGCACGCCGGCAAATTTCCGGTTCAGTTTCAAGGTTCCGCAGACGGTCACTCATGCGCCAGATTTGCGATGGCCGGTGCGCGTGCACGACGATGCGCGCCTATTTTGCGAGAGTTTGGACTCGATGAAGGGAGCGGGCAAGCTCGGATGCGTCCTGGCGCAGTTTCCAAACGCTTTCAAACCCGAAAACGGCGGCGAGGCCTACCTGGGACACGTGGTGGAGGCGCTGCAGGGTCTACCGGTCGTTGTCGAGTTTCGCAACCGCCTATGGCAGCGACCCGAAACGATCGAGCTTTTGCGGGAGTTGGGTGCGGGGTACTGCAACGTCGATATGCCGTACCTTGAGGGTTTGCTTGGCGCGTCGTCCGATGCCACCGCGAGCGTGGGATACGTGCGGTTTCACGGACGAAACGCCAAAACGTGGTGGAACGGCAACAACGTGACGCGCTACGATTATGCGTACTCGCCGCAGGAGCTGGTACCGTGGATCGAGCGCATCGCGGACATCGATGCGCAGACGAACGACACGTACGTCTTTTTTAACAACCATGCCGACGGACACGCACCGCGCAACGCGGAAATGATGGCGTCGATGTTGGATCGACGCTACGGAGGACGCGCGCGGGACGTCATCGCGCACGGTCCCGGGAAGCGGCCGCTGCAAAGCTCGCTGCCGGGGATCTCCGAGTCGTGAAGGCCGTCATCACCGCCGGCGGACGCATCGGCGCGCCGTATGCCGACGAGGCGGGCACCGAAGTCAAGGCTTTGGCGTTCGTACGCGGGGCGACGATGCTCGACCGAATCATCGATTCTCTCCGCGGTGCCGGCGTTACCCGCATCGCGGTAGTCGGCGGAACGGACGTGCGCGACGCATGCGCCGATCGCGTCGAGCGAATCGTGGACGAAAGCCCGTCGGGAGCCGAGAACGTGTTGCGCGCACTACGGGCGTGGCAAGAGGACGGCGAGCCGTTACTTTACGCGACGAGCGATTTGCCCTACGTCACCGCCGATGCGATTGCCGACTTCGTGCGACGCGTTCCAGACGGGGCGATTGCCATGGCGGTGTCCGAACACGCGACGTTCGAGGCGCGCTTCCCCGGCGCGCCTCCGTGCGGGATCGACTTGGCTCGCGAACGCGTCGTTAACGGCGGTATCTTCTCGTTGCCCGGCGGCAGCCGAGCGCGCGTCGCCGATCTGGCGACCCGATTGTTCGACGCGCGTAAAGCGCCGTGGCGAATGGCCACGCTGGTCAGTCCGGTAGCGATGCTCCGCTTGGCGGCCGGCCGCCTTAGCGTCGCGCACATCGAACGCGAAGCGCACCGAGTCGTCAAGCACCCAGCCGCTGCGGTACGCGACTGCGCGCCGGAACTCGCCTTCGACGCCGACACGATCGCGGAGTACCGGTATGCTTGCGAAAACCCCTAACCCGCTCCGCATCGGGCTTTTCTGGCTTGGTATTCAAGCCGTATGGGGGGCGTTGCTCGGGATCTCGTTGCAGGCCCGCACGATCGAACTGGTTGGGAGCTCCGGCGCGCTCCTGGCATACGGGCGTCTTGCGACCCTGGGTGCCGTCGTCGCGGCGATCGTGCAGGTCGCAGTTGGTCCGTGGTCCGACGCGCGGCGCCGGCGCGGAAGCCGCCGCGTCGAGTTCTACGTCGTTGGCACGCTGGTGGGTGCCGTCGCGCTGGAGTTCTTTTTTGGAGCGAAGAGTTTCGGTGCACTGACGCTAGCCTTCGTCGTTCTACAGGCCGGGTTGAACGTTGCGATCGGCCCGTACCAAGCGATAATTCCAGACGCGATCGCGCGCGCGAAATTCGGCGTTGCATCGTCGTGGATGGCCGCGTTGCAGAGTGCGGGCAACGCGTTGGGCGCCGTACTGGCGGCGTACGTCAACGACGCGCGAGTTCTCGCCGGGTCGCTGACGGCAATGCTGATCGGCACGTGCGCGGTCACCTGCGGGCACGTACGCGGGCTCACGCTCGAACGAGCGACGGTTCGCGAACCCGTGCGGGTTACCCGCGCCTTCGTCGATCTCTTCATCTCGCGGGCGCTCGTGTACGTGGGCTTTTACACGCTTCTAGGGTATTTGCTCTTCTACGTTCGCGACGTGCTCGCGCCGCCGACGCTCGGCGCGGTGAAATCGGAAAGCGGCATCTTGATTCTCGTCTTTACGTTGGTCGGCGCGCTTGGTGCGGCTGCGGCGGCGCGCCCAAGCGATCGTAGCGACAAGCGCCTGGTGGCGTCGGCCGGCGGCGGCATCGTGATCGTTGCGTTGGGCGTGTTCATCTTTTCGCACGGCTTTGCGGGTGCGGCCGCTGCGACGCTGGTCGCGGGATTGGGATGGGGTGTTTTTCTGGTTGCCGATTGGGCAATTGCCTGCCGCGTGCTTCCACCCGGGGCCCTTGCGACGACCATGGGTGTGTGGAATTTAGCGGTCATTCTGCCCCAAATCGTTGCACCGGCTCTGACGACCGCGGTATTGGCGCGTCTCGCGCTTAGCGGGGCGCAGGGTCCCAGGGTTGCGTTCGCGTTGGCTGCGAGTGAGACTTTGGTTGGAATCGCCTGGTTGTGGCGTTTACCTCCTATGACAATCGGGGAATAACGGCTACCGTGCTGAGGGCTCGGCACGGCAACCCTAGCGGTGCGGGCTGGGTCCCAAAGGGCTGGCAGACGCGAGCTCGCGCCTGCGCATAGCTCACGCAACATCCTTTAAGGAGGCATTCGTGAAACGACTGAGCACCGGAGTCCTCGCGGCGCTGATTACGGCGACGTGCGGTCTCAATGCCGTCGCGGCCCCGTCGAATGCGCAAACATCTGGAAACGTAGGAAACAGTGTAGCGCAAGCGGGGTCGCCACCGGCGGCGAACTTCGGAACTCCACCTTCGGGGCAGATCCCGATTCTCTATAACGATCACCATGTCTACAGCAAACCCGACGTCCTCAAACAGAGCCGCGTTCTCGCGGCGCTGGTCAAGGGCGGCACGATTCTCATTCCGTTACGCTCGATGTTCGAGCAAATGGGTGCGACCGTGTCGTACGACGAGGCGAGCAAGACGGCGACGGTGAGCAAACCGGGCTCGGAGGTCAAGGTGACCGTCGGCAAGCCGGAAGTTGTGGTCAACGGTGAGTCGCGTCCGCTGGACGTTCCGCCGATCATCTACCAGGGCAACGTGCTCGTGCCGGTCCGCGTAATATCGGAAGGCATGGGAGCGTACGTGCAATGGGTTCCGGATCGGCAGCTCGTCGTCGTTCGGTATCTGCCGGCGACGCCGCCGCCGCCGCCCGCAAGCGCTCCGCCGCCGCCACCGCCGCCGACGCCTACGCCGGCTCCGGTCAAGACGCCGTATAACGACATCTTCGTCGCGGGTGACTACATCATCTCGCCCAAGGTGTACAACGAATTCAGCCCCGGCAACACCGGAACGAGTTCGTACGCGGTTCGCGGAGCCTTAGAGTTCAACGCGCTGAACATTCCTTGGATGGTCGAAGGTGCGTTCGAACAATACGGCTATCCGCACAACTGCGGCAGCAACCCAACTTCGACCAGCGTCGATCGGCAGTGCTTCGTCACCGGGATCGGCGGCGGTTATCAGACGTTCGTTCCGGCCTTCACGGCGCGGGATACGGACGTCGACGCCCGCTTGGGTATTCGCGTGCTTAATCCACGCGTCTACATTGGGGTCGGTTACCTATGGCGTTCGACTAACTACGGCTACCCGAACATGAACGGCGTCGGATTCGGCGTCGAGAAACTTCCGGACCTCAACGTCCCGCTGTCGTTTTTCGGTAGCTTCTGGTACTATCCGAACGTCAAGGGGAACTTCTCAAACGCGGCCGTCTCGGCCTCGCTCGCGTACAATCTGTACAAATACCAGGCGGGCTTAGACTACGTCATCGGCAACAGCCCGGTCTTTATCGAAGCCGGCTGGATGGGTGACAACCTTACCAACAAGACCAATGCGCCGTCGAACTCGACCGCCAACGGCCCCTTCGTGGGCCTCGGCATCAAGTTCTAAGGAAGCAGGCGCCACTGGAATGGGGCGGGCCCCGGCTTTTAGCCGGGGCCCGCCGCTTTTCGGGGCCCGTTGCTTTTACGGTTGCACAAGCGAGCCCTTCATGGCATAGTGGGGGCTGGGGGTCCCCAGGGACTCCGGACCTTTGCGCTCAGGAGGCTTTTCTCGTGAAACCAGTCCGTACCGTTCTGCTTACCGCGTTGGTTGCAGCTGCGTGGACGATCGGCGCGATCGCGTCACCGTCGAGCAGCGGCCAAGGCCTCGCGCAAGCGGGGTCGCCACCGGCGGCAGACTTCGGAAGCCCGCCATCGGGGCAAATCCCGATTCTCTATAACGATCACCACGTCTACAGCAAACCCGACGTCCTCAAACAGGGCCGCGTTCTCGCGGCGCTGGTCAAGGGCGGCACGATTCTCATTCCGTTGCGCTCCATGTTCGAGCAAATGGGTGCGACCGTGTCGTACGACGAGGCGAGCAAGACGGCGACGGTGACCAAGCCCGGCTCGGAGGTCAAGGTGACCGTCGGCAAGCCGGAAGTCATGATAAACGGCGAATCGCGTCCGCTGGACGTTCCGCCGATCATCTACCAGGGCAACGTACTCGTGCCGATCCGCGTAATATCGGAAGGCATGGGAGCGTACGTGCTGTGGGTCGCCGACCGGCATCTGGTCGTCGTTCGGTATCTGCCGGCGACGCCACCACCGGCACCGCCGCCCGCAACCGCTCCGCCGCCGCCGCCGACGCCGGCTCCTACGCCGAAACCTGCGTACAAGGATCTGTTCGTTGCTGGTGACTACCTCATCTCGCCGCACGCCTACAACGAGTTTGCCAACTCGGCGCGCGGCAGCGGTGGTTCGTTCAACGTTCGCGGCGCAATCGAATTCGATCTGTTCAACATTCCTTGGATGCTCGAAGGCGACTACAATAACTGGCAGTATCCGCACAACTGCGGTGTCGCGCAAAATATTGCGACACCACAGAACGCCCCGCAGTGTTTCGTTACTGCAATCGGCGGTCGCTTCGCAACGTACGTCCCGGCCTTCACGGCGGCCAATCGCGACGTCGACGTCCGTCTCGGCGTGCGCATTTTCAATCCGCGCGTGTACCTCGGCGTCGGCTACATCTGGGGATCGAACAACTACGGCTATCCCAACATGGGTGCCGTCGGCGTAGGCCTCGAAAAGCTGCCCGATCTCGATCAGACGTTGTCGTTCTACGGCAACGTGTGGTACTACCCGAACTTCAGAGGGACGTACACGAATAACAACATCACCCCGCCGTTCCCGACCTCGTACGGCGTAGGCTACAACCTGCTCAAGTATAAAGTCGGGCTTAACTGGGTCGTCTTTGGACCGGTCTTCTTCGATGCGGGTTGGTCCGGCGAGAACGGCGCCAATAAGAACAACGCCCCGATCTCGTATAGCTTCAATGGAGCGTACGTCGGGCTCGGGTTTAAGTTCTAACCGCCAAGCGATTATTGCAAGGCAAGCAGGCAAGGCCCGGCGGCAACGCCGGGCCTTGCGCTTGGGCCTCGCCTAGGGTAGAATGGCGGATTGTGGCGCCCACCTCTCTCCGGCGCCCGCGGCAACCCCACCCCTGGTCCCGAAAAGGGACAGGGAAATGAACGCCCTCGCCGCGCGTTCGTTGGCAGCAGATCCTGAATAGGGTCGAGGCGACGACACCCCGTCGTTCGGGGAAGGAAAAAGAACCTGCGCGCGTTCGCGTAGGACCACCGGAGATTTCGTTTGGCTGCAAAGAAGCAAACCAAGACGCGTCGCAAACGAGAAGTAAAGAACGTTCAGTCCGGCGTGACGCACGTGCACGCCTCGTTCAATAACACGATCGTCACGATCAGCGACCCGCATGGGAACGTCGTATCCTGGGCTTCCGCCGGAAACCTCGGCTTTAAGGGTTCGAAGAAGTCGACGCCGTTCGCCGCGCAAATGGCTGCCGAAGCCGCCGCGCGTAAGGCAATGGACCACGGCATGAAGTCTACCGACGTGTTCGTCAAGGGTCCGGGCGCCGGCCGCGAAGCCGCCATCCGTTCGCTGCAGGCCGCGGGCCTCGAGATCACGATGATCAAAGACGTCACGCCGATTCCACACAACGGTTGCCGCCCGCCGAAGCGCCGCCGCGTTTAACCCGGAGAGAAGTATGTCGCGTTACACCGGACCCGTTTGCCGTCTATGCCGCCGTGAAACGGCGGGGAGTAAGACCGGAGAGAAGATCAAGCTGTTTCTTAAAGGCGACCGTTGCCTTTCGAAAAAATGCGCCGTCGAACGGCGCGGTACCGCACCCGGCCAAAAGACCGCCGGCAAGTCGCGGACGAAGGTTTCTGAATACGGACGCCAGCTCCGCGAGAAACAGAAGATGCGTCGTTACTACGGCGTCCACGAAACGCAATTCGAGAATTACTTTCGCGAAGCGGCGCGCGTACCGGGCCAAACCGGTCGCACGTTTCTCGCCCTGCTCGAACGCCGCCTGGATAACGTGGTCTACCGGCTGAACCTAGCCGGCAGCCGCGCGCAAGCGCGCCAGCTGGTGACGCACCGGCATTTTCGCGTCAACGGCCGCATCGTGAACGTACCGTCGTTCATGTGCCGGCCCGGCGACGTGATCTCGATCGGAGAACGGAGTCTGAAGTCGCCGGTTTTCGCTGCGAATCTGGAAGTCGCCGCCGGCCGGCGGCCACCTGACTGGCTGGAATGGAACGATCAGGATAAAACGGGCAAAGTGTTGCAGCTCCCGTCGCGCGAGCAGATCGACGCACCGGTCGACGAGCAGCTGATCGTCGAATATTACTCTCGCTAGGAAGCCTCGATGTCTCCCAGCTCATCGTCGCGTCGGCCCTCATTTACCACAGTAAACTTCGAACCTCGGCTCCTCGATCTGGAAAACATCAGAGCTTCCTAGAACTATAAAGCTAATTACTCATCACCGCCGCTAGACGTACGATCGTCCGAATCGGGGATCCGGGCGGATAACGCAAGCGGCAACAAAGGACCGATCAAACCACATGACCATGTTGGAAACGCCCGCGGGCGCCACCATCGAAGTTCGCGAGCGTCGCGACAACTACGCCAAATTCGTCATCGAGCCACTCGAGCGCGGCTTCGGGATCACCCTCGGGAACGCGATGCGCCGGATATTGCTGAGCTCGATTCCGGGAGCCGCGGTGACCTATATGAAGATCGACGGCGTGCTCCACGAGTTTTCGACGATTCCCGGAATGGTCGAAGACACGATCGCGCTCATGCTCAACCTCAAAGGCTTGCCGGTTAAATTGAATACCGATGAACCGAAGGTACTGACGCTGTCGGTCAGCGGCGCGCGCGACGTCACGGCCGCGGACATCGCTCCGGATGCCGACGTCGAGGTTCTCGACCCCGGTTACCGGTTGGCGACGCTGTCGTCGAAGGACGCCAAGTTGTCGATGGAAATCGGCGTCGAGATGGGTCGCGGCTACGTCATGGCCGATAAGCAGCGGAACATCGAGCACATGATCGGTTTGATTCCACTGGACTCGATTTTCTCGCCAATTCGCAAAGTCAACTTCACCGTTGATGACACGCGCGTGGGCCAAAGCGTCGACTTCGACCGCTTGACGATCGAGATCGAGACGAACGGATCGATCACGCCGGACGAAGCGTTGTCGACCGCTGCCGGAATCATGCAAGAGCAGTTGGACTTGTTCGTGTCGTTTACCAATCGCGCCGAGCCGCTTCCGGAAGTTCCTCCAAACGAATGGGACATTCCGGTCGAATCGTTGAACCTGTCGGTGCGATCGTTTAACTGCCTCAAACGAGCCGGCATCTCGAAGGTTTCCGAGTTGCTCGACCTAACCGAAGACGAAATCATGAAGATGCGGAATTTCGGAAAGAAGTCGCTGGACGAAATCAAGCAAGTGCTCTCAGAGAGGGGGCTGTCGCTGCGCCAGTCGTAGCGTAGGAAACGTATGCCGCACCAAATCGCGTATAAACGACTTTCGCGCACGGACGGCCACCGCAAGGCGTTGCTGCGCAATCTCGCGACGTCGTTCTTCAAGCACGAGAAAATGGAGACGACGTCCTCGAAGGCCAAGGAGATCGCTCCGGTGATCGAACGCTTGATCACGATGGCCATGGAAGGCGACTTGGCGGCTCGCCGGAACTTGGCCGAGTTCATCACCGAGCCCGCCGTCGTCAAGAAGCTCGTCGAGCAAATCGCGCCCGCCCTCAAGGTGCGCTCGGGAGGCTATACGCGCATCACGAAAACGCGCGTCCGTCCCGGCGACGCCGCCGAGTTATCGGTCATCGAACTGGTGAAATAGCTGCTTCGGCTGGCGCTGGTTTTTGCGCTGATCCTGGTCGCGTTCAGCGCGATTACGGCGATCGTTGCGAAGGTCGCTGCGATCAACTACGGTAACTTCACGATACTCGGATTGGTCATTTACGTCGGCTTCGGCATCTACGCCGGCCAGCGGCTGCGCTGGTGGCGCGCGCTGGTGTCGGTGATCTTGGCGGCATCGATCGACTCGACGCTGGGATGGTACGTCGCCGCGCTGATCGGACCGGGACGGCCGATCGGCGTCACCGGTACGACTGAAATCGTCGGCACGGCGCTACTCGCGGTCCTACTGGACGCGGTATTTGGCGGTATCGGCGTTGCGATTGGGACGCGCGTAAGGCGGCGCCCGGTCTAAGTCGGAAGTGTCGGAAATTAGTATCCCGCAGGCACGCCGAGAAAAAACAGACCCGCGCCGACGATCGCGCCGACGGCGACGATGATAAAGGGCGCCGTGCGACGACCGTACGACGACGCGGCTAATCCACCCAGACCGAGGGCGACGACTCCGGAGCCGAGCAAGTAATAGTCTTGGCGCTGGAGATAGCACGTCAGCAGTACGCCGAGGAATCCTACCAGGAAGATGACGAGCGCCGAGGCACGGCGGCCGAGCACGATGGCGGCAACTACCAGCACGACGCCGGCAACGATCGCGCGCAGTGGGACCAGCGGTTCTCCGGCGAGACCGATTCCCAAAAAGAACGCCGCTATGGCAACCGCCAACAGCTGCGTTGCGGGAGGTTGTTCGAGCGCGTCCATCGTGGCGACACTTCGCCGCTTCCCGGCCGCGCGTCCCGTCAGTTGCGCGATTTCGATCGACCGCCCGCGATCATACGGCCGCGGTAGTCGAGCCGAGAGCGAAGCGGCGTGCGGCCTCGCCTGCGATGAACGCGCCAATAGCCAGCGACGAGGTAGCGGCCGGCGAAGGCGCATTCCGGACGTGAACGATGCGATCATCGCAGTCGAACGCGAAGTCGTCCACCAGCGCACCGTCGCAGGTCATCGCTTGGGCGCGCACGCCG
This sequence comes from Vulcanimicrobiota bacterium, assembly GCA_963786105.1. GTDB lineage: Bacteria > Vulcanimicrobiota > Vulcanimicrobiia > Vulcanimicrobiales > Vulcanimicrobiaceae > Tumulicola. The sequence continues at coordinate 5,333 of CAWAXX010000021.1, read as the reverse complement.
GACGGGCCGGGAACCACATCGTCGAGCCCGAGTTCGGGGATGTAACGCCTCAGCGCTTTGACGTAGGCTGCGCGCACCGCGTCGCGATGCAGTTCGCGCAACCCGGTCGACAGATGCCGGGCCGTCAGCTTGACGAAACCTGGATAGGTGAGGGTTTCGAAGAGGTCGCGCGCGTTGACGGTGCTGCGCCGATAACCTTCGCGCGCAAGAGCCACAATCGCATTCGGACCAATCCACACTTCTCCGTTCATTCGGGGCGTGAAGTGTGCTCCCAGAAACGGAAACGCGGGGTCCGGGACCGGATAAATGTTGCCGTTGACCAGGTGGCGCTTTTCGGGTTTGAGGACGAGATAGCTACCGCGAAACGGGACGATCTTTGGCTCCGGTTTCCCGCCGGTCAGTCTCGCGACCCGGTCTGCGTGCAAGCCGGCGCAGGTAATCGCGTAGGTGGCTCGTACGTCGCCGCGCGTGGTCTGCACGATCGTCGTGTTGGCGATTCTTCGGATAGCCGTCACCTCGTGCCCGGTCTGGATCACGCCGCCGGCCGCCAGGACGTCGCGCCCGTAGCTGCGAGCCACGCGAACGAAGTCAACGATTCCAGTGACCGGCGAATAGATTGCTCGGATGCCGTTGCAATGCGGCTCGCGCCGGCGAATGCCGGCGGCGTCCAGCATTTGCAGCTCGGCGATCCCATTAGCGAGACCGCGAGCGTAAAGCTCTTCGAGCAATCCGAGCTCGCGCTCTTCGGTGGCAACGATGAGCTTGCCGACGTTCCGGTACGGGATGCCCCTGGCGTCACAGTACGCCCAGAGTAACTTGCGCCCTTCGACGCAAAGCCGGGCTTTGCGCGAGCCGGGCTGGTAGTAGATGCCGCTGTGAATGACGCCGCTGCTGTGGCCGGTTTGCTGGGACGCCAGCACGTCGTCCTTCTCGAGAACGATCAACTTCAGATGCGGGTGGCGAAGGAGCAGATCGCGAGCGGTGGCCAATCCGACGATGCCGCCGCCGACGATGGCGATGTCGTAGACCATCCCCCCCCAGCTTCCTCCCGCGGGGCGCCCGCGCCCTTCGGCGACAAAGTGACAGGACACTCCGGCCGCGCTCCTGATACTATGGAGGCATGACCAGCATCGCCGATCGGATAGCACCGTTCAAAAACGAGATCGTCAAGAACTTTTCAGACCCGGCCGACGCCGCCGCGATGCGAGCGGCGCTCGACTCGGTGAAGCGCGGCTTCGGCAAGCACTTTCCGCTCGTCATCGACGGCAAGCACGTCGAAACCGAGAAAACAATTCGGTCGCTCAACCCGGCGAATCCCACGCAAGTCGTGGGGATCACCAGCTCGGCGTCAAAGGAGCAGGCCGCAGAAGCGATCGAGGCCGCGGGTCGCGCCTTCGAGTCCTGGAAGCGCACGTCCCCGCAGGAACGCGCAGACTGCATTTTCCGGGCTGCGGCGCTGCTGCGCGAACGCCGCTTCGAGTACGACGCGCTACTCGTGTACGAAGTCGGTAAGAGCTGGGTTGAGGCCGACGGCGACATTGCCGAGGCAATCGACTTCTTGGAATTCTACGCGCGCGAAGCGTTGCGTTACGCGCGGCCGCATCCCGTGGTACCGCTCGATGGCGAGCGAAACGAAATGATCTACATTCCGCTCGGCGTCGGCGCGGTAATTCCGCCGTGGAACTTTGCCGGCGCGATCATGGCCGGCATGACGGCGGCGGCAATCGTCACCGGGAATACCGTCGTCCTCAAGCCGTCGAGCGATTCGGCGATCGTGGCGGCCTGGTTCGTAAATTTGCTGGCGGAAGCCGGCGTTCCCAACGGCGTCGTAAACTTCATTCCCGGATCGGGAAGCACGATCGGCGATCTCATCGTCTCGCACCCGCTGGTTCGATTTATTTCGTTCACCGGTTCCAAAGAAGTTGGCCTGCACATCAACGAATTGGCCGCTAGGCCGCAGCCCGGTCAGAAGTGGATCAAGCGCGTCGTTGCGGAGATGGGCGGAAAGGATTCGATCGTGGTCGCATCGGACGCCGACGTCGAAGCCGCGGTCGAAGGCGTCGCCGTTTCGGCGTTCGGCTTTCAGGGGCAGAAATGCTCGGCATGTTCGCGCGCCATCGTCGAAGCGAGTATCTACGACGAGTTCCTCGACAAATTAACGAAGCGCGTTTCTAACATCGCCGTCGGCGACCCGGCGGATCCGGGGAACTACATGGGTCCGGTCGTGAACGAAGGTGCGCTGACGTCGATTTCGGAGTACATCGAAAAGGGGAAACGGGAAGGGCGTCTGGTTGCCGGCGGCCGGCGCATCGGCGAGTCGGGGTACTTCTTGGAACCGACGGTGATAGCGGACGTCGCTCCCGACGCGATCATCGCGCAAGAGGAAATCTTCGGGCCGGTGCTGGCGGTAATTAAAGCCAAAGACTTCGACGATGCTCTGCGCATTGCAAACAATACCGAGTTTGGTCTGACCGGATCGCTCTACACCAGCGACGAGCGGAAGATCGCGCGCGCTCGCGACGATTTCTTCGTCGGAAACCTCTACTTCAATCGCAAGAGCACGGGCGCCATGGTCGGCGCCCATCCGTTCGGCGGCTTCAACATGTCGGGGACGGACAGCAAAGCCGGAGGTCCGGACTACCTGCTGCTTTTCATGCAGGCCAAGACCATCTCGCGGAAGGTCTAGAGACCAGCCGGTGCAACCCGGCGGCTCTGCCGCCTGGGGGGCGGTGCAACCTTTCGCCCTCCGGCAGCGTTGAAGGGTAGGATGCGCTTGGGGCCCACGCCCTGAGCTGCCGGGCCGGCCGGTGTCGGGGCTGCGAAATACTTCCGACCTTTCCTTGACACGCCTAGGGCCCGGCGATATGATAGCCGTCGTGACTCTAGCCGCCGGGCGCAAAACGCGGTCGTTAAGATCCGCGTGGGAGTGCCTCGGCGAGCTTTGGGTTCGCTCCTTGAAAACTGAACAGTGCAGCAGCGCATAAGTCTGTGGGTCTCCGACCTCTAAGACAAGGTCAAAACTGGCAATGTCTTTTGAGAATCGCGAGAACGTACAATTCTGCTAGCGCCTTAGGGCGCGGATCGATCTTCGCAATCGATCATTCAATAGCAAGTGCGAATTTTGAGAGCCATCTTCAAGGCTCCATAAAATTTTTATGGAGAGTTTGATCCTGGCTCAGGACTAACGCTGGCGGCGTGCCTAACACATGCAAGTCGAACGAAGTAGCAATACTTAGTGGCAGACGGGTGAGTAACACGTAGTCAACCTACCTCTTAATGGGGGATAACTAGCCGAAAGGTTAGCTAATACCGCATACGATCGCCGAGTGGCATCACACGGCGATGAAAGGAGCAATCCGTTGAGAGAGGGGACTGCGTCCCATTAGTTAGTTGGTGGGGTAATGGCCTACCAAGACTCCGATGGGTAGCTGGCTTGAGAGAGCGACCAGCCACACTGGAACTGAGACACGGTCCAGACTCCTACGGGAGGCAGCAGTGAGGAATTTTCCGCAATGGGGGAAACCCTGACGGAGCGACGCCGCGTGTGGGAAGAAGGCCTTCGGGTCGTAAACCACTGTCGAGGGGGACGATATTGACGGTACCCCTGGAGGAAGCCCCGGCTAACTACGTGCCAGCAGCCGCGGTAAGACGTAGGGGGCAAGCGTTGTCCGGAATTATTGGGCGTAAAGCGCTCGTAGGTGGATCGGTAAGTCTGTGAGGAAAGGCCTGGGCTCAACTCAGGAAACCGTGTGGATACTACCGATCTTGAGGCAATCAGAGGATGATGGAATTCCCGGTGTAGCGGTGAAATGCGTAGATATCGGGAGGAACACCAGTGGCGAAGGCGATCATCTGGGGTTGTTCTGACACTGAGGAGCGAAAGCTAGGGGAGCAAACGGGATTAGATACCCCGGTAGTCCTAGCCGTAAACGATGGACACTAGGTGTAGGTGGTATCGACTCCATCTGTGCCGCAGTTAACACAATAAGTGTCCCGCCTGGGGAGTACGGCCGCAAGGTTAAAACTCAAAGGAATTGACGGGGGCCCGCACAAGCGGTGGAGCATGTGGTTTAATTCGACGCAACGCGAAGAACCTTACCGGGGCTTGACATCCTGCGCTATCCTAGGAGACTAGGTTTCCCAGCAATGGGACGCAGAGACAGGTGCTGCATGGCTGTCGTCAGCTCGTGCCGTGAGGTGTTGGGTTAAGTCCCGCAACGAGCGCAACCCTTGCCGTGTGTTGGTCCAAAAGACCTCTCACGCGGGACCGCCGGTGACAAGCCGGAGGAAGGTGGGGATGACGTCAAGTCAGCATGGCCCTTACGTCCCGGGCTACACACGTGCTACAATGGAACGGACAACGAGTCGCGAACCCGCGAGGGTAAGCTAATCTCATAAACCGTTTCTCAGTTCGGATTGGAGGCTGCAACTCGCCTCCATGAAGTCGGAATCGCTAGTAACCGCAGATCAGCTACGCTGCGGTGAATACGTTCCCGGGCCTTGTACACACCGCCCGTCACGTCACCTGAGTTTAGTGTACCCGAAGCCGCCCGTGCAACCGCAAGGAGCAAGGCGTCTAAGGTATGCTAGGTAAGGGGGACGAAGTCGTAACAAGGTAGCCGTATCGGAAGGTGCGGCTGGATCACCTCCTTTCTAAGGAGTACATGTCGTTGGATCGTGGTCTCCACGATGGCAACGGCGTATACACTCAAGTCGACCACAGACGAAGCCACAGTAAACGCTTCGTTTCGATCTCGTATCGAGACGTCGCGGCCAAGGAATCTATCGCTCAACTCGAGCGTACGATCGGAGGACGTGGCAGGGGATGGTTATCGACACCATTCTTCATGCGCGGCTCCCGCAATGGGGGTCTACCGACAGGTACTGCACTGTTCAGCTTTGAGGGAACGACCTCGCTTCGAGTTAGACGCTCTGCGTTCGACTCGCCGGCGAAGCCGCCACCCCAATCGCGGATGGATCGCGAGGCGCCGGCCGGCGAAGTGGACTACGGTCCACGAGCCGTGACGGCAACGAAGCGAGCCGCCGCGAGATCTTTGAAAACTGTATAGAGAAGAACTTTCATGTGTCACGACATGAAAGCGGCCATCAAAACCTGCATCTTACGAGCGGCGCGCAAGCGTGGCTCGGCGGATGGATTTGATGGTGCAATTTTGCGTAAAAATCAAAATGAAACAAGGGCATGCAGGTGGATACCTTGGTTCCACAGGCGATGAAGGACGTGCCAAGCTGCGAAAAGCGTCGGGGAGCTGCTAAGAAGCGATGATCCGGCGATATCCGAATGGGGCAACCCCCATGCCGTCATGGGCATGGAC
>CAWAXX010000020.1:0-48348 GCA_963786105.1 Vulcanimicrobiota bacterium | reverse complement strand
GAATCATTGCCGGCCGAACCGAGCCGGCGTCCCAGCTTTAGGCTTTGAGCTCGATGTCCACGCCGGCCGGCAAGTCGAGATGCATGAGCGCATCCATCGTCTTGGGCGACGCCTGCAGAATGTCGATCAAGCGCTTATGGGTGCGCATCTCGAAGTGCTCGCGGGATTTCTTATCGTTATTCGTCGAGCGCTGTACGCAGAACCGGTTGATCTCGGTCGGCAGCGGCACCGGACCGCTCACGAACGCCCCGGTGCGTTTGGCGGTGTCGACGATGCGCTCGGCCGATTGATCGAGTACCCGATGATCGTACGCCTTCAGGCGAATCCGAATCTTTTGCTTTGACATTCTTCTTTCTCTATTTCTCAGTTTTCAAGGATGGCTACGTCTCGGATCGACGGACGCCGCCGTCGGGTCGTTCGTCGCGGCGCGTCCGTGCGGCGCTCCCGCTACTCCGAGACTGACGTCACGACGCCCGCGCCGACGGTACGGCCGCCTTCGCGAATTGCAAAACGCAAGCCCTCTTCGCACGCGATCGGCGTGATCAGCTCGACGTCCATTTGAACGTTGTCGCCGGGCATAACCATCTCGACGCCTTCCGGCAGCTTGATGGTACCGGTCACGTCGGTCGTACGAAAGTAGAACTGCGGACGATAGTTACCGAAAAACGGCGTGTGGCGTCCGCCTTCGTCCTTCGACAGGACGTACACCTCGGCTTTGAACTTCTTATGCGGCTTTACCGAGCCGGGCTTTGCCAACACTTGACCGCGTTCGATCTCGTTGCGATCCACGCCGCGCAACAGGACGCCGATGTTGTCGCCGGCGATACCCGAGTCGAGAAGCTTACGAAACATCTCGATGCCGGTCACGACCGTCCTCTTGGTTTCATCCTTCAGCCCGACGATCTCGACTTCTTCGCCGACCTTGACTTGACCGCGCTCGACGCGGCCGGTACCGACGGTGCCGCGGCCGGTGATCGTGAAAACGTCTTCGACCGGCATGAGAAACGGTTTGTCGATTTCACGGACCGGCTCGGGGATGAAGTCGTCGACGGTGTCCATCAACTTAAAGATCGGATCGGTGTCCGGGTTGCCGCGCTTGCCGTCGGAGTTAAGCGCTTTGAGTGCCGATCCCCGGATGATCGGCGTGTTGTCGCCGTCGAATTCGTACTTGGTCAGTAGCTCGCGGATCTCCATCTCGACCAGTTCGAGCAGCTCTTCGTCCTCGACCAGATCGACCTTGTTCAGGAACACGACGATTCGCGGAACGCCGACTTGGCGCATTAGCAGAATGTGCTCGCGGGTCTGCGGCATCGGACCGTCGGTCGCCGCCACGACCAGGATGGCGCCGTCCATTTGGGCAGCGCCGGTGATCATGTTCTTGATGTAGTCGGCGTGGCCGGGGCAGTCAACGTGGGCGTAGTGGCGCTTCTTAGTCTCGTACTCTTGGTGCGAGATGGCAATGGTAATGCCACGCTCTTTCTCTTCCGGCGCGTTATCGATCTCGTCGACGCCGCGAGCGCTTGCCAGCCCTTCGGTCGCGAGACAATGGGTGATCGCGGCCGTCAGCGTCGTTTTCCCGTGATCGACGTGACCCGTCGTCCCGATGTTGACGTGCGGCTTGTTGCGCTCGAACTTTGCCTTGGCCATTTTCTTCCTTACGTTTGACGCGAGCTTACAGAGAAAGGCGGTCGCACGCGAGCCCCCTGTGCCTAAGTCCTCGGACCCTGGCGTTCAGTGGCGCGTTTCGCCGCTTACGTTGCAAACGCCCTCGCGAAGAGGGCGCCATTGCCCTGGGAATATACCAAGCCGCACGGGCCCTGTCAACGCCGCCCCGCCGCCGCGCGGCCAGACAAAGCGGCGTCTCATTCGTTTCAGATCGAGAAGGCGACAGCCGAGGCGTGCTTTGCACGTGAGGCTGGCGCCGCCGAAGATATGGAACGAATGGGGCCTGCTTTAGGCGTGGGCGGGCTTTTTGCCCGAGGCCTTTGCCACAATCTCTTCTTCGACCGACTTGGGCGCCTTCTCGTAGTGCGAGAATTCCATCGTGTAGGTGGCGCGCCCTTGAGTGGCCGAGCGCATGTCGGTCGCGTAGCCGAACATCTCCGAGAGGGGCACGTTGGCGGTGATGACCTGGGCGCCGCCCGGCGCTTCCTCCGTCCCTTGAATCAGGCCGCGACGGCGAATCAGATCGCCGGTAATTCCGCCCATGTAATCCTTGGGAGTGGTTACTTCCACTTTCATGATCGGCTCGAGCAGAATCGGGCCGGCGGCGCGGTTGGCTTCTTTCCATCCCATCGAGGCCGCAATCTTGAAAGCCATTTCGGACGAGTCGACGTCGTGGTACGAGCCGTCGAAAGCGGTGACTTTGAAGTCGAGGACCGGGTAGCCGGCCAGCACGCCGCTTTGCGACGATTCCTTGATGCCCTCTTGAACCGCCTTCGCGTACTCCTTGGGCACCTTGCCGCCGACGATCTTCCAATCGAAAACGAAGCCGGTGCCGGGTACCTGTGGCTCGACCTTGAGCCAAATGTCGCCGTATTGGCCTTTTCCGCCCGATTGGCGTACGAACTTGCCTTCTTTTTCGACCGTTTTGGTAATGGCTTCTTTGTATGCGACCTGCGGCTTGCCTACGTTCGCCTCGACTTTGAATTCACGGCGTAACCGGTCGAGGATGATCTCGAGATGCAGCTCGCCCATGCCGGCAATGATCGTCTGCTGGGTCTCCTCGTCGGTGCGCATCCGGAACGTCGGGTCCTCTTGCGCCAGACGTGTCAACGCCGTCCCGAGTTTATCTTGGTCGCCCTTCGTCTTCGGCTCGATTGCCTGCGAGATGACCGGTTCGGGGAAGGTGATCGATTCGAGTGTGATCGGCGATTTCTCGTCGCACAGCGTGTCGCCGGTGCGCGTGTCGGACAGCCCGACGGCCGCCGCGATGTCACCCGCGCCGATCGAGTCGATGTCTTCGCGATGGTTCGCGTGCATGCGCAAAATGCGCCCAATGCGCTCCTTCCGCCCGCTGCGCGAGTTGAGCACGTAGCTGCCTTTGCTCAGTACGCCGGAGTACACCCGGAAATACGTGAGGTTTCCGTACGGATCGGTCGCGATCTTGAACGCCAGGGCACAGAAGGGCTCGGCGTCGTCCGGTTTGCGGACCATCTCGTCGCCCGTCTTCGGATCTTTTCCGACGATGCTTTTCGCATCGAGCGGCGACGGCATGTAGTCTACGACCGCGTCGAGCAGTGGCTGAATGCCTTTGTTCTTGAACGCGGATCCACAGAGCATCGGCAGGACCGTTCCCTCGATCGTCGCGCGGCGCAGAGCCGCCTTCATGCGGTCGATCGGCAGCTCTTTACCATCGAAGAACATCTCGAGTAGCTCGTCGTCCTGCTCGGCGATCGCTTCCACGAGCGCTTGGCGCCACTTCATCGCCAGATCGCGCAGATCGCCCTCGACGTCTTCCAAAGCCATCGTCGAGCCGGCATCGTCGCTATAGACGACCTTCTTCATGGAAAACAAGTCGACCACGCCTTGAAATTTGTCTTCGGCGCCGATCGGCACCTGAATCGGAACGGCCCGGCCGCCCAGACGCTCGCGAATCTTGTCGACGACGTTGAAAAAATCTGCGCCCATGCGGTCCATCTTGTTGACGAAGATGATGCGCGGCACTTTGTACTTGTTCGCCTGGCGCCAAACCGTCTCCGACTGCGGCTGCACCGCGGCGACCGAGTCAAAAAGCGCTACCAAACCGTCGAGCACGCGCAGCGAGCGCTCGACCTCGACGGTAAAGTCAACGTGGCCAGGCGTATCGATGATATTGATGCGCGTATCTCGCCAGGTGGTGGCGGTCGCCGCCGACGTGATGGTAATGCCACGCTCCTGCTCCTGCACCATCCAGTCCATCGTCGCGGCGCCGTCGTGCACTTCCCCAATTTTGTGCACGCGGCCGGTGTAGAACAGAATGCGTTCGGTACAGGTGGTTTTACCGGCGTCGATGTGCGCGGCAATGCCAATATTTCTCGTTCGCTCGAGCGGATATTCCCTAGCAGCCATGGTTGTTGAAGTCTTAGACGTTACCAGCGGTAGTGGGCGAAGGCTTTATTGGCTTCGGCCATCTTATGAGTATCTTCGCGTTTTTTAATGGTGGCGCCGGTGTTGTTGGATGCGTCAAGCAGTTCGTTGGCCAGCTTTTCTTCCATCGACCGGCCGGCCCGCGAACGGGCGAAACCGATCAGCCAGCGCATCGCCATGGCTTGGCGCCGGTCCGGGCGAACTTCCATCGGCACCTGATAGGTTGCGCCGCCCACGCGGCGCGGTCGAACTTCGACCAGCGGCATCGCGTTGGAGAGCGCCTGTGAGAAAATGTCCATTGGATCGCGGCCGGTCTTTTCCGCAATCATTTCCAGGGCTGCGTACGTGATCTGCTCCGCCGTCGACTTCTTGCCGCGCAGCATCACCTTGTTGATGAAACGCGCGAGGACTTTCGAGTTGTACTTGCCGTCGGCCAAAATTTGCCGTTTCGGAGCGGGGCCTTTACGTGGCATTACTTCTTCTTATCTCGCTTGGCGCCGTATTTGGAGCGACCTTGCTTGCGATTGGCCGTGCCCGCGGTGTCGAGTGTGCCGCGAATGATGTGGTAGCGAACGCCCGGCAGATCCTTGACGCGTCCGCCGCGCACGAGCACCACCGAGTGCTCCTGAAGGTTGTGACCGATGCCGGGAATGTACGCCGTCACCTCTTCGCCGTTGGTGAGGCGCACGCGAGCGACTTTACGCAGCGCGGAGTTCGGCTTCTTCGGCGTCACCGTCTTGACTTGCGTGCAGACACCGCGGCGCTGGGGGTTGCCCTGCACCTCGAACGAGCGGGTCGGCAGGTCCGGATGGCCCGGTTTCGGGCCGGTCAAGATCACCCGGAAGGCACGCGTCTTGACCTTTTTCTCGGTCTTCTCGCGTCCCCGGCGAACCAGCTGGTTAATGGTGGGCACCGATACTCCTCGCCAAGCAATGTCTGAATGCGACGTTCGTACGAACGGATTGGGCGCGCCCAACCCCAAGAACCACCTGGGCGGTTCTTGCGGGAAGTAGGCCGTCCCTGAACTACGGCAGTATATCAGGGGGGCTTTCCTGCGTCAAACCAAATGCCGGCCGGATCCGCAGGACGGCTTCCGCGTCGCCCTGGCTCAGACGCTCGCCCGCTTCGATCAGCGACTGACCTAAGGCACGCAACTCCGATGCGACGTTGGCGGCATTCGCGCGAAAAATGTCGCCCCACATGCCGGTCTCCGACGCACCCACGCGCAGCAGTTCGCGGGCGGTTGCCCCCGTCAGCCGCTCGAGGCTCTCGCTGGCGCGCTTGCGTACCCGGCGAGCGTAGGCCCAGCCCAGCAGCTGCGGGAGGTGCGACGTGAGGGCGACGATGCGGTCGTGCTCCGCCGCGCCGACGGCAAACGGCGTGGCGCCTTGCGAACCGATAAACGCGCGCGCCCGTTCGTCGAGCAGGGCGTCGCCGCTTGGAACAAAGGCCCACGTTCGACCCTCAAATAGGTCGGCGCGCGCGAATGCCGCGCCGCTGCGCTCCGAGCCCGCCATCGGATGGGTCGCGACAAAATTCGGCAGCGACCGAACAGCCGCGCACACCGGTGCTTTGACCGAAGCAACGTCAACGATCAGCGTGGCCCGAACGGGCGGTTGCAGCCGCAGCCGTTCGATTTCGGCGATCGTTGCATCGAGATGCGCGGCAATTACTACGATGTCGGCACGCGCGTAGAGCTCCTCGCGCGAGGTAGACTCTTCGATTGCGCCGGCGTTCAGCGCAGCCGTCAACGCTGCCCGGCGATCGTCGTAGCCGATCGCGCGACCACCTTCGCGACGCGCGCGCAACCCGATCGACCCTCCGATCAACCCCGTTCCGACGATGCCGACGATCGCCCCCGCGTTCACGGCCTCGACTTATCGAGGTCGGGTCGCAGCGAGGCCGCTCCGTCCAGATAAACGTGGTCGATCTCGTCCAGCCCGCGTTGCGTATTGACGTGCATCAAGACTCGGATGCAGCGTTGCAGGGAACCGGGAACGTCCACCTCGGTAAAGTGTAGCATCGGCACGTATAACCACCCCATCTCGCGGGCGCCCAGGGCGGGAAAGACCGCGTGCAGATCCGGCGTCAGACTGAAAAGCACCGACGCGATGTCGTCAACCGCAACCGCGTTGCGTTGCACGATGGCGTGCAACAGCCGTTTGGTCGCATCGACGATGGCACCGGGTTCGTCTGCTTCCACCGTGATCGCACCGCGAATGCCCCGCACCGTGGTCGCGCTCACTCGGAGGTTTCCGCGGGTGCGGCCACCGGCGGCTGCGGTATACGGTCGAGCTGTTTCACGACGTCGGCAAAATCCTCAAACGTCAGCGCTTGATCCTTATCGCTCTTGGCTTCGGACGGATTCGGATGTACCTCGACCAGCAGGCCGTGGGCGCCGACCGCTTTTGCCGCCAGGCACAGCGGCGCGATCCAACGCCGAACACCAACTCCGTGACTCGGATCCACAAAGACCGGCAAGTGCGACCGCTCGCGTAGCACCGGGACCGCCGAAAGGTCGAGCGTATTGCGCGTCGCCGGCTCGAAGGTGCGAATCCCGCGCTCGCACAGGATGACGTTGGGATTCCCTTCGGCCAGGATGTATTCCGCAGCAGCCAACAGCTCGTCGATGGTCGCCGAGAGACCGCGCTTGAGCAACACCGGGCGTCCTGCGCGCCCGACCGCCTTGAGCAGATCGAAGTTTTGCATGTTGCGCGCGCCGATCTGCAAGACGTCGATCTGCTCGGCCATCCTTCCCACCTGATCGATCGTCATCACCTCGCTCACCGTCGGAAGTCCGCTCGCGCGCCCCGCTTCGGCAAGCAGCGCGACGCCCTCCCACCCGAGACCTTGAAACGCGTACGGACTGGTGCGCGGCTTGAACGCTCCACCGCGCAACATCGTCGCGCCGCTTGCGCACACGGCGTGCGCGGTTGCGAGAATCTGTTGGCGCGACTCCACCGAGCACGGTCCGGCAGCGATCGCGAACTCGCCGTCGGCGATCCGCACCCCGCCGATCGTCAGCGTACTTCCTTGCGGACGTGAAATACGCGACACACGCGGAAACGGCGTCTCCGACACCGCCGGGATCGCCTGTACCCGTTCCGGCGGAGCGGCTGAAGCAATGCAGACGGGAGGCGGAGCGTTGGCCCCAATCGGCGCTCCGACGTGCGCGTCGTAGCTGCCGAGCACCGTTACCGCGGTGCAGGCGCCCGTGAGCTCTTCGAGCGCGCCCGCGACGTTGTCGTCATTCGTATCGCCTTCGAACTCGATATAAAAGATTCGCTCGGTCCCGTGACCGAGGTGCGGCTTCGATTCGAGCTTATCCCCATTAATGTCGTGACGCGCCAGGATGGCGAGGCAGCGTGCGAGCGAACCGGCGCGCTCCTCGACAGCAAAGATCAGCGCCGTCTTGCGACGTTCGCACTTGGGCCGCAAGGCCAGCGGACCGTTCGACGGCATGTGCCGCGATCCGACGATAAGGAAGCGCGAGTAGGTGTCGGGGGCGTCGGTGCAGTTCGCTGCAAGTTCCACCAGATCGTAGACCTTGGCGGCCGCCGGCGACGCCAGCGCGGCGACCGCGGGAGTACCGGCGCGAGCAACCTCACGGGCCGCGACGCCGGTGTCCTCGCACGGAATCGCTCGCGCGTGATCCAAGCCTGCGAGAAAACGTCCGCATTCCGCGATGACCAATGGATGCGCGAGCACTTCCCGCACGTCGCGCAACTCGCCGCCCCGCACGCCCAAAAGCCGATGATCGGTCCGCCACTGCACTTCCGCCAGCGGTGTCAGATCGAATTCGGCAATCAGATCGTAGCCTTCGCGCACGCTTCCCGCGATGGCATTTTCAATTGGAACGATGCCCGCGTCCGCTCGCAAGCTGGCCACCGTCGTGGCCATTTCGCGGTAGGTCGCCACGCCGAGGGTGCCGGCTTCAATCCCGGCCTCGCGCAAATAGCGAGCGATCGCCAACTGCGAGTACGCTCCCTCTACGCCCTGATACACCGCGACCGCCATGTCTTGCTCCCGTACGATGGTAAAACGAGCCGAGCCCCGCGGCTTCGGCATCCCGGGGCTAAGTACCGGCTCGTCGAACGCTCGTCCGCAATCTATGGCCGCAAGCGGGTCGATCCACGAAGAACGGCGTCTCGGGGTTCTGGACGGGCTACGCGGAATTGCGGTACTGCTCGTCCTCTGGTATCACATTTGGGAGATTTCCTGGCTCCCCGCGCCGGCGGCGTGGCTGCAGTTCGTTCCCGAAACGGGTTTCGTCGGCGTTCATCTGTTTTTTTTCCTGAGCGGCTTCGTCATCGCGTATCCGTTCCTGCAGGCGGCGGCCGGAGAGCGCGCCACCCCGACGTGGCGAACCTTTGCGTGGCGGCGGTTCATCAAAATCGTCCCGTCGTACGCGCTCTCGATCGCGATCGCGTACGCGATCGGATACGCTCAACGCCAACCCAACGCGTCGACGTTGCCCGACGTCGTCTCGCACGCATTGTTCGTGCACACCTGGTTCGCCGATCGCTACGGTACGATCAACGGGGTTCTCTGGACGCTAGCCGTCGAAGTCGAATTTTACTGCGCATTCCCGCTTCTGTGGTGGTGCTTCCGGCGATGGCCGTGGATAACCGCCGGAGCAATGATTGCCGTCGCCTGGGCGTGGCGCGCCGCGCTCGCTCATTGCTGCTATACGACGCTCTTTCCCGATTACGAGGAGAACCTGCCGGGCTATCTCGACATCTTCGGTTTCGGCATGATCGCGGCATACGCGTTCGTGCGCTACGGCCGGAGCTGGGGACTTTCGAAATGGCGGTTTACGGCACCGCTCGTGGCCGCCGGCGGGACTGCCTGGTTGGCATCGCTGCTGGCGAGTCTCTATGCCTACCGCATCGCCGATCAATGGGCCGGCGTCTGGCAGATCGATCGGCGGCCGTTGCTGGGGGCAGCATTCGCCCTGGTAGCGCTGGGTTTTCTAGCGAGCCCACGGTGGTGGCAACTGCTGCTCGACAATCCTCCGCTGCGGTTCCTGGCGGCGATCTCGTACAACCTCTACCTCTACCATCAGATGATTGCGCGCGAACTGTTACGACACCACGTCCCCGACTTCGTGGGCGATCCGCACTACGACCCGGGATGGAGAGAGCGCTACACGCAAGTCGCGTTCGCTGCCACCATCGTCCAAGCGACTGCGGTCACATATCTTTTCGAGCGGCCGCTGTTGCGACTGAAACTCCCGTTTGTTCTCCCTAAGCGTTCATAACATCGATTTGAAGATGTTCTGGGTGATATCCGCGATGACGGGAATGCGGACTTCCTTCCCCTGAAACGCGGCCGCGAACGTCCATACCCAAACGACGATGCCTAGAATCCAGAGCGCCCACCAGATAAACAATATGAAGCCGTGAAGGACGAAGGCCAGCACCGGCAACACGACGGCGTACACGATGAAATATGCCGCCCAAAACACGATCGACTGAGCGGCCGCCCATTTGACGAACTTATTCGTTCCGCCGCCGACCAGCATAACGATACCACCGATGATTCCTAACAAATAGGCCAGCCCGGCGGCGACGTTAGGCTGAAGCCCAAATGGAGCATCCGAGGGAGGCTGCTGGGAAACCGACATTATACGTCCTTTCGATGACAGGAGACCCGCTCGCAGGAGACTTCTGCAGTGCTCATGCTGGTTAGCCTTACTAGCGCGGCCCTCCTACCGAAAGGCTGCCGGCTTCCTCCCAGCGGCCTCGCCGCACCAGGTTCCTTGCCAACGCGGCAGCGAACCGCGGCGCATCGTGCGTTCCCGGTTGATCGTCTACCTCGGCCTGACGTACGTCGTTTTGTGTTGGGGCCTCAACGTAGTGTTGGTCAAGAGCGCCATCGCCTTCCTGGATCCGCTCGCCTTCACGACGTTGCGATTTCTCGCCATGACCCCACTCGCATTGGGACTCGTGTACGCGATGGGCGAACGCGTGGCGATTGCACGACGCGACGTCGTGCTGTTAGCCGTCTGTGCGGCATGCGGATACGGATTTTACCAGTACCTCTGGATCTTCGGGCTTGCCAACACGAGCGCATTCGCCTCGTCGCTGCTTGGAGCGACCGCTCCGATATTTACGATCACCATCGTCGCCTTGTTGGGGCACGAACGGGTTCGCAGCGTGCGCTGGCTCGGCGCCGGTATCGCATTGCTGGGCATTGCGGTTTTCGAAGGTGCGTTCGCCGGGCACGCAACGTTCCGGATCGGCGACGCCTTAACGCTGCTGTCCTCGGTTTCATTCGCGCTGTATAACGTGGTGACCGCGCGCTTATTGGGCCGGTATTCGCCGGTCGTCCTGGTTGCGGTGACCTTGACGATGGGCATGTTGATGATCTTGCCGGCGGGCATCCCGCGGCTGGCACACGCTCATCTCGCAAACTTGGGCTGGCGCGTCTGGGGACCGTTTCTTTTCGCGGTTGCGTTTCCGATCGTGCTCACGTGGCCGGTGTGGAACTACGGTATCTCGGTAATCGGTGCGGCGCGAGCCGGGTTGTTCGGGTTTCTCGTGCCGATCGTCGCCGGCTTCGCTAGCGTCGTGCTGCTGGGCGCACGGTTCGAGATCCATCAGGTCGTCGGAGCCGCGATCTGTATCGCCGGGATGGTGCTTGCCAGCCTCTTTGGCCGGCTGTCGATCGGTGCGATCTGGGCCGAGCGCTCGATGCCGCTCGAAAGGTAGCCCTTCGACCGCCGCAAAACGTCGGGGTCACCATGAACCGAACGCACGCCTGGTATGCGCTCCTTCTGCTGCCGGTTGCGGGGGCGCTGTTGCCGGGGATTTACAATCGCGTCGAGCCGTCGCTCTTCGGCCTGCCGTTCTTCTATTGGTATCAGCTGGGGTTGGTGATTGCGACCTCGCTCATCCTTGCCGCGGTAGTATACGCGACCCACGAACGGAACGATGTCTAGCGGCGCATGGGTCCTGTTTGGTCTCGTCTTGGGCGTCTCCGCGTTAGGATTTCTCGCCGCCCGGTGGGGCCACGCGAACCTGACGAAAATCGACGAGTGGGCTCTCGGTGGCCGCGACTTCGGAACGCTGATTTCCTGGTTTCTCGTCGGCGGCGACATCTATACGGCCTACACGTTCATTGCGGTGCCCGCTCTCGTCTACGGTGTCGGAGCGCTCGGATTCTTCCCCGTGTCCATAACGGCCGTTTCCTACCCCGTCGTGCTGGTCGTGTTGGTACGCTTTTGGGCCATCGCGCGCAAGCGCGGCTACGTGACCACCGCCGACTTCGTGAGAGACCGCTTCGGCGACCGCGCGCTCGAAGTTGCCATCGCGTGCACTGGCGCGGCGGCGACCATGCCGTACATCGCCCTGCAGTTGGTCGGCATGAAGGCGGTGTTCGCGCAACTCGGCGGTGTGCTCGCGACCGATAACGGCTTGCCGGCACTCGCGATCGCGTTCCTCTTGGTAGCGGCCAACACGTACGCCAGCGGCCTGCGCGCTCCCGCGCTCATCGCCATCGTCAAAGACACGCTGATCTACGTCACCGTGATCGTCGCCATGGTCATTATTCCAGCCAAGCTGGGAGGTTGGAAGCACATTTTCGACGCGGTCGGACCCGCGCTGGCTGCACGTCCTAAAGCGTCGTCGATACTGCTCGCGCCGGGGCAGTACTTTACGTACGCAACCATGATCTTGGGTTCGGCGCTCGCGCTCTTCCTTTATCCGAGTTCCGTTACCAGCGTGTTGGCGGCGCGCAGCAAAGAGGTACTCCGCCGGAACGCGGCGCTGCTGCCCGTCTATTCGCTCATGCTCGGGTTTCTGGCGCTGCTGGGCTACTGTGCGATCGTTGCCGGGATCGACGTCAGCCACGGAAGCAACAGCGTCGTTCCCCTGCTCTTCGCGCGGTTTTTCCCGGGCTGGTTTGCGGGCGTTGCCGGCGGAGCGATCGTGATCGGGGCGCTCGTTCCGGCAACCATCATGTGCATCGGAGCAGCCAATTTGTTGGCCAGCAACGTATTCCGCGAGTTTTCTGCCGCGCGCGGGCCCGTAGGTGTACCCATGGCGAAGTTCTTCACGCTGGTCATGTGCGCCAGCGGTCTATTCTTCATCTTCTTCGTTCCGGTCACGTACGCGATCGATTTTCAGTTGCTCGGAGGTGCGTTGATGCTGCAAATCCTGCCGGCCTTCGTTCTCGGACTATGGACGCGCTGGTTCCACCCGCGAGCACTGTTGACGGGATGGGCAGTCGGCGTGGTCGCGAGTTGCGCGATGGCCTACTCCAGCGGCTTCGCCTCGAACTATACGCTCCATCTCTTCGGCGTAAGCCTTACCGGCTTCATCGCGTGTTACGGGGTGGTCGCGAATCTCGTCGTTACGGTGGCGGCAACCGTCGTGTTGCGCAGCATGGGTTTGTCCGTCGGCAGCGACCGGACGCTCGCAGCGGATTACGCATGAGCGAATCGATACAGCCCGCCGGCTGGCCGCGTCCCAGCGGTTACGCAAACGGCGTGCTCGCGCAGGGGCGTTTCCTGGCCATTTCAGGTCAGATCGGTTGGAACGAGCGTGGCGACCTCGTTGCGGGAGATTTTCTCGAGCAAGCGCGACAGGCGCTGCGTAACGTCGTCGCCGTTCTTCGCGCCGCCGGAGGCCAACCCGAAAATCTGGTACGGCTCACGTGGTACGTCGTCGACAAAAGCGAGTACCGCGCGGCGCTCTCGGCGCTGGGGCGAGGTTATCGTGAGATCGTCGGCGATCACTATCCCGCGATGACGCTCGTGCAAGTTGCCGGCCTGCTCGAAGAAGGTGCGCGAGTCGAAATCGAAGCCACGGCCGTTTTGCCGTGAACCTCGAACTCGACCACGTCATCGTTTGCTGCGACGCCGGCGCGCCTGAAGCGGCGGCGGTGGCTGCTGCCGGGCTCCTGGAGGGATCGTCCAACGTTCACGTCGGACAAGGCACGGCAAACCGGCGTTTCTTCTTTCGCAACGCGTACCTCGAGCTGCTTTGGGTTGCCGATCTCACCGAGGCACGCCGCGAGCCGGCGCGCCGCACGCGACTATGGGAACGCTGGTTGCGCCGCAGGCAAGGCGCGTGTCCCTTCGGCGTCGCTTTTCGTCCGGCCGACGCCGAAGCCGACGAAGCGCCGCCGTTCCCGACCTGGGCTTATCACGCGCCGTATTTGCCCGCGCAGGTATCGATCGGCATCGCGCTGGCCACACCGCTAACGGAACCCGAGTTCTTGCATATGACCTTTGCCACCCCGCCCGATGCCAAGAACCGCGAACCCATGAACCACCCGGTCGGATTCGCCCGACTTACCGGGATCGGCATCGGCGTGCCCAGCGATCCTCACTCCCCAGCCGCCAAAACGGCGTCGGCTTCCGGCCTGGTTACGTTCTTCTCCGCGCCGCAGTACGTCATGGAGCTAAACTTTGACGGCGGCACCGGCGACCGGTGCTTCGACTTGCGCCCTCGCGTGCCGCTGGTTTTCCGTTCCGAAAATCGAGGCCACGTCGTTTAGCTCTCCGTCGCGGCCCGCCGGCGCAATTTGTAGCGCTGAACCTTGCCGGTTTCGGTACGTGGAAGCTCCGAAACGAATTCGATCTCGCGCGGGGCCTTGAACGGGGCGATGCGCGACATACAGAACGCCTGCAGTTCTTCCGCCTTTTCTTCCCCGCTCCTAACGCCGACGCCGAGGACCACGAACGCTTTCACGATGTGGGTTTCTTTCTCGGGATGCGGTTTTGCTACGACCGCCGCTTCCTCGACTTCCGGGTGCGCGATCAGTACCTGCTCCACTTCGAGCCCCGAAATATTATAGCCGGCCGACACGATCATATCGTCGGTTCGCGCGACGTACCAAAGGTAACCCCCGTCGTCCATCACGTAGGCGTCGCCCGGATAGTTCCAGCCGTTTTGCACGTACGCGCGCTGACGATCGTCGTCGAGATACTTGCATCCGGTGGGGCCTTTCACCGCGAGTCGCCCGACCGTGCCTGCGGGGACCGGACGACCGTCGTCGTCGTGTACTTCGGCGACGTAGCCCGCAACCGCACGGCCGGTCGATCCGGCACGCACCTCGTTCTCGGGCGATCCGACGAAGATGTGCAACATCTCGGTACTCCCAATCCCATCGAGAATTCGCAGGCCCGTCTTTTCGTACCAGGCTTCGAACACGGCCTTCGGCAGCGTTTCACCGGCCGAGACGCACGTCCGCAGCGTCGAGAGATCGTAGCGACCCGCCAGGCCGAACATGGTACGATACGCGAGAGGAGCCGTGAACGTGGTCGTCACGCCGTACTCGGCAACCGCCCGCAATAGATCCTCAGGGCCGCCTTTTTCCAGCAGCAGCGTTGCCGCGCCAACCGAGAATGGGAACAGCACGTGCCCGCCGAGCCCAAACGTGAAGCCCAGAGGCGCGCTGCCGCAAAACAGATCGTCGCGCCGCGGTTGCAGGACGCGCGCGCCGTAAGTATCGCAGGTTGCCAAGAGATCGCGATGATAGTGCATCGCCGCCTTTGGCGTTCCCGTCGTCCCGGAAGTGAAAGCGATCAGTGCGACGTCTTCGGCGGCGGTTTCGACGTTTGCGAATTCCCCCGAGCGACCGGCGATGCGCGTTTCTAGAGCGTCGCGATCCTCGGATCCGAAGTATGCGGTCTTCACGTCGCGGAGGCCGTCGCACGCCTTGGTAAGCTCTCGGTCCAACCGTCGATCGCACAAGGCGAGGTCGACCTGCGCTTTTTCGAGCATGAATCGCAGTTCCGTCGCGCGGTACAGCGGCATCGTGGTCACCACCACGCCGCCGGCCTTGAGCACCGCAAACCAGCAGGCGACCAGCATCGGCGTATTCGGCGCGCGCAGCAAGACGCGATTGCCGGGAATCAATCCATAATCCTCGACCAACGTCTCGGCAAGGCGATTAGCCGTGCGCAGGAGGTTCCGGTAGCTCCAGACAACTCCGCCCGGCGCCATGACGCTACGGCGATCGCCGTTGCCGATCTCGACGTTGCGGTCCAATAGCCACGCGGCGGCATTGATCGTCTGCGGATAATGCAGCCCAGGTAAATCGAACCGCAACTCCGGCAACGCGTCGGTCGCGGGAAGGTGCTCTTCCGCAAACGTGTCGACGTGAGCGGTGCTCACGGCCGTTCCTCCAGCGTTCGTCTCGCGATCACCAGTTGCTGGATCTCACTGGCTCCTTCGTAGATTCGAAGCGCGCGAACGTCGCGATACAATCGTTCGACGATTTCGCCGCGGCTGACGCCGCGCGCCCCAAAGAGCTGCACCGCGCGATCGCAGACTCGCCCGGCCGCTTCGGTTGCAAACCACTTCGCCATCGCAGCTTCGCGCGTGACGCGTTCCGCGCCGCCGTCTTTCGTCCAGGCCGCGCGGTAGACCAGCAAAGCACTAGCATCGACGTCGGTCGCCATGTGCGCGATCGCCGCCTGAGTCAATTGCAGTGCGGCCAACGGCGCGCCGAACAGCGTGCGCTCGCCGACGTGCTCGACCGTCTCGGACAGCGCGCGCCGGGCAAACCCGAGAGCGGCCGCACCGACGGTGCTTCGAAACACGTCGAGCACCGCCATGGCGACGCGAAAGCCTCCGCCTTCGCGGCCGATGCGCTGTGAAGCCGGCACTCGCACTCCTTCGAAACGTAGCGTCCCGAGCGGGTGCGGAGAAATCGTTTCTACGCGCGCGACGGTCGACAGGCCGGGCGAGTCCGCCTCCACCACGAACGCCGAAAGGCCCTTGGCACCCACCTCGCCGGTACGCGCGAAAACGACGTAGAAATCCGCCAGGCCGGCGTTGGAAATCCACGCTTTCTCGCCGTCGAGCACGTAGGTTTCGCCGTCGCGAGTGGCCCGCGTTGCGATCGCGGCCACGTCGGAGCCGGCTTCTCGCTCCGAAAGCGCAAACGCCGCGATGAACCGGCCGTCGACGACACCCGGAAGGAAACGGCGCTGCAGCTCGGCGGTGCCGAACAGCGTGATGGCAGCGCTGCCCAGCCCTTGCATCGCAAACGCAAAGTCGGCGAAGGCCGAGCGGTGCGCCAGCGTCTCGCGAACCAGGCAGAGCGTGCGCACGTCGAGTGCGGCCCGCAATCCTCCGAAAAAGTCTGGGACGCACGCGCGCAGAATGCCGCCCTGAGCCAACGCCCGCACCCACGCCCGGCAGCTTTCATCGGGACTGCCCTCGTCGTCGAGCACCTCGACGCCGTTCAGCCAGCGTTCGAGCCGAGCAACGAACGCCCGATGCTCTTCGTCGAAGAACGGCCACCCAACATCCCTCACGCTAGTTTCCTTCGAATTCCGGCGTTCGCTTCTTGACGAACGCCTCGTACGCCCGGTGGAAATCTCGCGTTTCCATGCAGCGAGCCTGGGCCTGTGCCTCCGCGACGATCGCTTGGTCCAGCGGCATCGACCACTCGTCGTGCAGCATGCGTTTCGTAACGGCGTGCGCGAACGTCGGTCCCGCGGCCAGCACGTGCGCGAGATCTTGTGCCCGTGCGAGCAGCTCCTGCGGATCGCACAGTTCATTATAAAAGCCCCAGCGGTACGCACGTTCGCCGGCGATGGCGTCGCCGGTATAGAGCATCTCGGCGGCACGGCCTAGTCCGACGATGCGCGGCAGGATCGCGCACGCACCCATATCGCAGCCGGCCAATCCGACGCGCACGAAAAGAAATGCCACCTTCGAACGCTCCGTTCCAAATCGTAGGTCTGAGGCCATCGCAAGAATGGCGCCGGCACCGGCGCACGTTCCGTCGACCGCCGCCACGATCGGTTGCGGACAGCGCCGCATTGCGATCACGAGATCGCCGGTCATTCGCGTAAACTCGAGGAGCTGCTGTGGAGGCGCCGATGTGAGCGGACCGATGATCTCGTGTACGTCGCCGCCGGAGCAGAAGTTGCCCCCCGCGCCGGTCAATACGACGGCCCTGATCCGCTCGTCGTTTTTCAAACCCTCGAACCAGTCGCGCAGCTCGGCATAGAGATCGAAAGTCAGCGGATTTCTGCGCTCGGGTCCGTCGAGGGTGACGGTGGCAACGTGGTTGACGACGTCGTAACGCGCTTTGGTCGGCATTGCGGTATCCTAACGAATTTCGAACGGAAGGTCCTGTTCGAACTCCGCGCCCGCGCTGTTGCGCGCGATTACCCGTAGGCGGTACGGGCGAATGAAGATCGGAGGAGCGTCCAAGACGTTGAGCGTGAAGGCGAACCGTCCATAGCCCGAGCGCGGTACGTCGATTGAGAAGAGATTCGTGCGAACCTCGACGCTGGCTACGTTGGTGCCGGTAACGAATTCTCCCGAAAAGCGTTGACCTCGGCGTACCTCGAGGGCCGAGAAGTGCATGCCTAGTATTTCCGGCGCCGATCCCATAGATTCGACCCGCGGACTGGGTAGCGCTCGCGCTTGACCGACCGCAACGTCGGGAGGCACGGCAGGCAGATGCGACGCGCAACCGAGGACCGCGACGCCGAGCGCAAACGAACCAAAGCTACGAAACGCCAATCGTGCGCCGCCTACGTGCATCGAAAACAAGGTAGCGGCGCGAGTGCGGTTTTCCTGCCGCGGAGGGCGCCCGCCACGCTTCCGCGTAAGGCCGCTGCATGCTCTCACAGACCGCTCCTCGCAGTCTCGCGTTGGATTATGCGGTCGGTCTGTGTTGCGTCTGGATTGCTAGCGGGTTTTTCCTCGACGCGTGGGCCCACGGCCACGTTCCGGTGGAATCGTTCTTCACCCCTTACCACGCCGCGTTCTACTCGGGCATGTTTGCGCTGATGCTGGTTTTTGCCGGCTTCGCCTTGCGCAATCGCCGTCGCGGTTACTCCTGGGCCGCCGTGCTTCCGCGCCCGTACCGGATCGCTCTCGTAGGCGTGCCGATCTTTCTCGCGGCCGGCATCGGCGACATGATTTGGCATCGCCTCTTCGGCCTCGAAGAAGGCGTCGATGCCCTTTTGAGTCCGACACATCAGGTCATCGGCTTGGGCATCTTCTTCCTGGCCAGCGGACCGATTCGCAGCGTGTTGGCGGACCGCGATCGATCCACGACGCTGAGATTTCAGTTACCGCTCGCGTTCGGGCTGGCGACCTGGCTGCTGCTGGCGCATTTCGGCACGGCGTATGCGTTCGATCCTGCTGCCGGTCGCACCAACGCCCCGCCCCCGATTACACCCTTCACGCCCGACTACCTGACGGCGCTGGGAATCGGCTACTATCGCGTTTCGATCGGCGTGCTGATCGTCATCTTCCAAAGCGCTTTGATCGGCGGCTTTGCGCTTTGGCTGGTATCGCGCCTTCGTGCGCGCCCGGGTGTGCTGACGCTGGTGTATCTCATCGGCAATCTCCCGGCGGCTGCAGCCTTCACCAATCACTCCAGCCTGCTAGCGATCGCGACGGCGCAAGCGCTGGTGACCGGCATCGTCGCCGACGTCCTGATCGCGCGCTGGAATCCTCAACCCGAGCGGGTGGCGATGTTTCGCTGGTTCGCCGTCATCGTGCCGATGACGTACATCGGGGTCTACCTGATTGCCACGATTCTCACCGACGGCACCTGGTGGGATTGGAACGTCGCGCTCGGAGCGTGGATTTGGTCGGGCGTGGCCGGTTATGCTTTGAGTTTGATCGCCTCCGCGCGCCGCGCATGATCGGCGTCGCGCTAGCGGTTTTCGCGGCGCTGCTCCACGGCGCCACCTCAGCACGGTACGGCTTTTTCCGCGACGAACTCTACTTTATCGCGTGTTCCAAGCATCTCGCGTGGGGGTATGTCGACCAACCACCGTTGGTGGCTTTCGCCGCGTGGCTTTCCGCCCCGGTGGGATATCACGCGCTGGCCCTGCGCGCGTTGCCCGTGCTGGCAGCCGCGCTCACCGTGTACGTGGCCGTCGCCCTGGCCCGCGAAGTCGGCGGTGGTCCGTTTGCTCAGTTTCTTGCGGGGTTATCGACGCTGCTCGTGCCCGCGTATCTGCTGCTCGGAAACGTCTTAACGACGACCTCCCTCGAACCCCTTTCCTGGACTCTCGTCGTGTACGTGGCCGTTCGCCTCGTGCGCGCCGATGCCGCCTCGGCGCCACGCTGGTGGTTGCTGCTATCGGTTGCGATCGCCTTCGGCGCGTACGGCAAGTACTCGATCGGTTTGCTCGTCGCGGGTCTCGCCATCGGCCTGCTGGTCACCCTGCAGCGCCGCGCGTTGCAGACGCCTTGGCCGTTCTATGCCGCCGCGATTACGCTGGTGTTGCTGGCACCGAACCTCCAGTGGCAAGCCGCGCACGGCTGGCCGATCGTCGAAGTCTTGCGCGGCGATGCCGGTCATCGCCCGGCGCTCCAGACTGGAATCGCTCTCGAGTTCACCGACTTCGCGCGGAACGCCGCAGCCTTTGCGGCCGAACAAGTCCTATACGCGAATCTCCTGGCGGCCCCAGTGTGGTTGGCCGGTATCGTCGCACCGTTTCGCGTGCCGGCGTTGCGCGATCTTCGTTTTATTTCCATTGCCTATGTCGTCGTCTTCGCGACGGCCACCGCGCTCGGCGCCAAAGGGTACTACGTGATCGGCATCTACGCGTCGCTGTTGGCGGTCGGCGCCGTCGTCGTCGAACGTGCCGCACAGTGGCTGCGCATCGCACTCGTTGCGGCGCTGGCCGCCGTCGGCGTCGCGTCGATGCCCTTGCTGCTTCCGATTCTTTCGGTCGAGCAGCTGATAGCGTACTCGCAACGTCTCGGGCTTACCGGACGCGACGCAACACCCGCGCGGCTGATCCAGCCGATTTACGCCGAGGAGTTCGGGTGGGAACGCCTCGCCCAAGACGTTGCCGCCGTGTACCGCTCCCTTCCCAACCCGGAACGGAACGAGGCGGCGGTCTATGCCGACACCTATGGAGACGCCGGCGCGCTGGACTTCTACGGGCCACGCTACGGTTTGCCGGCGGCGATATCCAGCCAGAATTCGTACTACCTGTGGGGAACTCGCGGCTACGAAGGCAAAGTGTTGATCGCGATCGGCGCGACGCGTATCGATCTTCTGCGGAAATACTACCGCAGCGTTGCACTCGTCCGAACGTCGACGGAGCCCTACAAATGGATCGTCGAAGGGCCGGCGCCGATTTATCTCTGCCGTTTCCCGGTGGCGCCTTTGTCTGAAATCTGGCCCTACCTGCGATGGTACGGCGCCTGACGGTCGCTCCAGCGCAGACCCGGCGCTTACGCGATCGCGCCTCCTGGAATCACAACGGCGTCCCCGTTGCGCGCGCTCGTCACCAACTCCAGCACGGCGGCGGCAACCTCGACGACCGTTGCGATGCGGCCCAGCGGATTCGATTGCGCCAGCCGCGCGCGCGCATCGCTCTCGCCGGCCCCCGTGTGCTTCGAGATGTTCGCGATGGCTTTGCGCATCATGTCGGTCTCGGTGTATCCGGGGCAAACGGCGTTCGCCGTTATGCCGGTACCGTCGAACTCCGCCGCGATCGCGCGCGTAAACCCCACGACGCCGTGCTTGCTCGCGCAATATGCCGCAAGATACGGCGCTCCGCCGAGCCCGGCGGTGCTCGCCACATTGACGATACGGCCCCATTTTGCGAGGATCATGTCCTCGGCCGCCTCGCGCGCGCACAGGAACGTGCCGGTAAGGTTGGTCGCCAGAATCTGATCCCACATCGCGACGCTCGTGCGCGTCAGCGGAGCCGATTCAGCGATTCCCGAATTATTTACGAGAATTTCGATCGCACCGTTTTCTTTTCGGCAAGCGTTGAAGGCACTGGTGACCTGATCTTCCATGGTGACGTCGGCCGTCGCGCGAAACAATCGTGCATCGTGCTGCGATTCCAGCACCGAGCGGCTGACGATGCTCACGCGAGCGCCGCGATCGGCCAGCAGCGAAGCGATACCCAACCCTATTCCACGCGCACCGCCGGTGACGACGGCGTGCCTGCCGCGCAGTTCGAACCCGTCCTCAGATGACACCGGCTTGCTCCTGTGCGCGCGCGATGAGCCGTTCCAGCTGCTGTTTGCCGGGAAGATACTGCACCGGCCAAGGCGCGTCGATATAGCCGAGCTGTGCGGCCGCATGAAGGGTCCAGGCGGCATCCGCCAAATGCGGGCGGCCGAGCGCGACCAGATCGGCGCGGCCGGCCGCCAGGATCGCGTTGACCTGATCGGCATCGGTTACGTTGCCGACGGCCATGGTCGCGATACCGATTTCGTTACGAATCTTGTCGGCAAACGGCGTCTGAAACATCCGGCCGTAGACGGGTTTTGCATCGGGCGACGTCTGCCCGGTCGACACGTCGATCAAGTCGGCGCCCGCTTCTTTGAACGCCGCCGCGATCGCAACTGCGTCGTCGCCCGAGATACCCCCATCGACCCAATCCGTTGCCGAGATGCGAACCGACATCGGCTTGTCAGCGGGCCATACGGCTCGCATCGCACCGAACACATCTAGCGGGTAGCGCAGCCGGTTGCGGAGCGAACCACCGTACTCATCCGTTCGCCGGTTGCGCAACGGCGTGATAAACGACGACAGCAAATATCCGTGCGCGCAATGCAGCTCGAGCATGTCGAAACCTGCATCTGCGCCCATGTTTGCGGCTCGTACGAACGCCTCGCGAATCTCGGCCATTTCGCCCGGCGTCAACTCCCGAGGAACCTGGTTGATCGGTGCGTAGGCAATCGCCGACGGCGCCACTACCGGCCAGTTTTTCTCGTCCAGAGGCTCGTCCATTCCGTCCCACATGAGCTTGGTCGAGCCTTTCGGTCCAGAGTGACCGAGCTGCAAGCAGATTTTCGTCGCCGAGTACGTGTGAACGAAATCGACGATCCGCCTCCACGCGGCTAGGTGCTCGGGAAGGTACATGCCGGTACAGCCGGGGGAAATTCGTCCGTCGCGCGTTACACAGGTCATCTCGGTAAAGATCAAGCCCGCACCGCCGAGTGCGCGCGAACCGAGATGAACGAGATGGAAATCGTTGGGCATTCCGTCGACCGCGCTGTACATATCCATGGGAGAGACGACAACGCGGTTGCGCAGATCTAGGCTGCGCAAGCGAAAGGGCGTGAACATCGGCGGGACGGGCGCCCCGCCTGCGAACCAGCGCTCGATTCGCTCGACATAGGTTGTATCGCGCAGGCGCAGGTTTTCGTGACCGATACGCTGACTTCGCGTCAGCAAGCTGTACGCGAACTGTTCCGGCGGAAGGTTTGCGTACCGCGCGACGTTTTCGAACCACTCGGTCGAGTTCCGCGCGGCGTTTTGCAATTTAAGCACCTCCACGCGGCGCAACGCTTCGTACTCGGACAGCGCTTGGTCGAGTCGACTGGCCGATGAGCCGAGCGCGTCAGCCAACGCGATCGCATCCTCCATGGCGAGCTTCGTTCCGGACCCAACGGAAAAATGTGCGGTGTGCGCGGCATCGCCCAAGAGTACGACGTTCTCGTGAATCCATCGCTCGTTGCTCACGCGGAGGAAATTGAGCCAATCGCGTCCCCGCAGGTGCGCGCTATTCGTCATGAGGGCGTGACCGTCCAGGTACGGCGCGAACAAACCCTCGCAGAACGCGACGGTTTCGTTCGTCCCGGCTTGGTCGAGCCCGTGGGCCAGCCACGTCTCTTCGCGGCACTCGACGATAAACGTGCTCAGCTCCTGGTCGAAGCGGTAGGCGTGGACCGTGAACCAGCCGTGCTCCGTCCGCTCGAAGATGAACGTGAAGGCGTCGAGTGGCAGGGTCGTGCCGAACCAGACGAATCGGCAGAGCCGGCGGTCGAGGTTCGGTTCGAACGCGGCGGCATAGGCGTTGCGTACTCGGCTGTTGATCCCATCGGCGCCGATCAGCAAATCGCAGTCGCGGTAGGCATCGACGTCCTCGACGTCGACTTGAAAATGCAGCTCGACGCCGACATCCGCGGCGCGCTCTTGGAGAATCGCCAGCAAGTGTTTACGCGAGATCCCGCAAAACCCGTGTCCGCCCGACACGATCGTGTGTCCCTTGAAGTGAATATCGATATCGTCCCAGTGAGCGAACGCCTGCGTGATGGCGCGGTGCGTCGGCTCGTCGGCTTTGCGGAGCGTGTCGAGCGTCGCGTCGGAGAAAACGACGCCCCACCCGAACGTATCGAGCGCGCGATTGCGCTCGAGTACCTTGACCGGCCAGTCGGGAAAACGCCGTTTGACGAGGGTGGCGAAATACAGGCCCGCCGGACCGCCGCCGACGCAAGTGATACGCATATTTGATGACATTTAGATGAGAGGCCTCGACGAGTCCCCCCGCGCTCGCTATGCTGAGCGAGCATGAAGGCCACGATAAACGCGGCTCTCCTCGTTCTTTTGCTCGGGATTACCAGTCCTGCGCTCGGGCGCGCCGCCGCATCGGCGCACGCACCGGTTATCCTCGCCAGCGGCCTCGATAGGAGCCGTGCGACCATACCCGTCGACGTCAACGGGCGTCGCTACGCATGCGTCCTCGATACCGGAACGTCGGCAATACTGGTCTCGCAATCGCTCGCACAGTCCGTTGGATTGAACGCCGAAGCGCCGGTCGACGAAATTGCCCCCGACGGGTTGCGCTACGCCGACACCAACACCCACCTGGCACGCCTTGACGTGGCCGGCTTCGCGATACGCGACCTGCCCGCACTGATTTCGTCCAAGCTTCGTGGCAATACCATGCTCTGCGGCTACGACTTTTTCGCGCAGATTCCAACGCTCATCGACCGCGATCGCCAAGAGGTCACGCTTTTTCCTACGGTCGCGACACTCGATCGGATGCGCTGTCTAGCGGTCGACTTGGCGGCTCGGGTACCGATAGCCAGACTTCTCGTCGACGGCGCGTGGGTGAACGACGTCGTCCTCGACTCGGGAATGGTCGGCGGGGGAGCGATCTGGAACGGCGCCGTAAGCATGTTGCCGCCGGCGCCGTCGGGCACCGGACTTGCCTGCGGATACAGCGTGACGATCGGCCTCTTCGATGGCCTGCCGCTAAGCCAAATCCCGCTTTGCACCTCGTCTCAGCGCCCCGACGGGCATAACGGCATCGTTGAAACCAATCTGCCGTACGTACACGCATTGGCCGTCGACTATCCGAATCGGCGCCTCTGCTTTTCAGTCTAAAAGGCGCTGCGGCCCAGCCTCCGCGCCCCCCACTTGGGGGCGCCAAAGCCAACCCGTCAGTTAGTGCTTTCGAGCGATTAAGATACCGTCACAGATGGTAACGAGCGAAACGTCGACGCGACCATCGCGCCCGGCCTTCGCATTGAGGGCGCGCAACGCTGCGGTGTCGGGATCGTCTATCTTGGGATCGGCCACCGCGCCGCCCCAGAGAACGTTGTCGACCAAGATCAAGCCGCCGGGGCGCACGAGGCGCAGCGCGGCCTCGTAGTAGTTGTCCACGTTGGCTTTATCGGCATCGATGAATGCCATGTCGAATGGCTCGACCCCCGATGCAATCAACGCCGCCAGCGTTTCCACCGCCGGTGCGATGCGCAAATCGATTTTCTGCGACACGTTCGCGCGCTCCCAATAGCGCCGTGCTACCCCCGTGTACTCTTCGTTGACGTCGCATGCAACGATTCGGCCGTCCGGCGGCATGGCCAACGCCATCGCCAGCGAGGAGTACCCTGTGAACACGCCGACTTCCAAATAGCGTTTCGCGCCGATCGCGCGCGCGAGGAGCTGCATGAAGGCGCCCTGTTCGGGGCCGATTTCCATCATCGCATTGCTGCGCTGCGACGTTTCGACCCGAAGTTCCGCCAGCGCGGGGTGTTCTCGAACCGTCTGCTCGATGACGTATTCTTGAACGACAGGGTCGATGAAACTGCTCTTGCCGGTCACCATAACGCTCCTATTGAATTAGTAGGTCGTGCAGGATTGCCGCCGCCGCACGCTTGCCGGGAAAGCCGCTAACGCAGCCTCCCGGATGCGCCCCGGAGCCGCAAAGGTATAGATTTCGTATCGGCGTCCGGGTCGAGAAACGATTCTCGTAGATCTGGCCCGGAAGCAGTTCGCCGTGAAAGATGTGACCGCCCACGAGCCCGAAGCGTTGCTCGAGGTCGGGGGGTGACAATACCTGGCGATGCTCGATCGCACTTGGAACGTTGGGCGCGAGCCGGCCGAGTATGGCGACGATTTTGTCGGCCGCGGCCTCACGCTTAGCCTGCGACCAGCCGTCCGGCCGATCGTACGGAAAATACTGCGCGAAGACCGAGAGGATGTGTTTCCCGGGCGGAGCGAGCGACGGATCCGTCGGCGTTTGCAGAAAACATTCGATCAGCGGTTCGTCGCTTTCGCCGCCCGCGACGGCATCGTCGTACGCCCTTTGCAGATAATCGATCGATGGGGCGACATGAATTGTGGCCCGGTGGTGCGGCTGCGGCGTGGTTCCGGGCCGCGACGTGAAGTTCGGCAGCTCGCCTAACGCCAAGTTCACCTTCAACGACGGGCCGCAGCTCTTCCAGTTCTTGACCTTATCGACGAACGAGCGATTCAAACCCCCGGCGTCGAGAAGATCGAAGAATGTCGTGCAGGGATGTGCGTTCGACGCGATCGCGCTCGCCGAGACTTCACGGCCGTCCTCCAGCATGACGGCAATCGCGCGACCGTCGTAGGTCACGATGCGCGCTACGGCGGCATCGGCGAAAATCCGCGCCCCGTGTGCGCGGGCGGCGTCGGCCAACGATTGCGACACCGCACCCATACCGCCCCGGACGAACGCCCATGCGCCCTGTACGCCCAGTACGCGCCCGGCTAAGTGATGCGCCAACACGTAGCCGGTTCCGGCATTGCGTGGTCCCAAGTTGGTGCCGATCAAGCCGTCGTTGACGAGTTCGGCCGCCAGTACCGGCGTCGTGACGTACCGTTCCACTAAGTCGGCTGCCGAACCCAGCAATAGGGTTTGCGTGTCCTCGTCGAAGCGCTCGAATTGGGGTTCCGGATCGGAAAACGAATCGAATAACGCCCTGCCGGCACGCTCCAAGCGGTCGCCGTACGCTTCAAAGCCCGCGACGTCGCCGGCGTCGAATGCCGCGATTTCGCGGGCGTTTTGGGAGCGGTCGCTGCCGAGCAGCAGCGAACGGCCATCAAGCAATGGCGTAAAAGCGTACGGGTCTTTGCGGTAGAAATCCAGTCCGCGCGCTCGAAGGTCGAGTTCGTCGACGAGCCACGGATCCAACAGGCTGCAGACGTAGGCGGCCACCGACAGCGTGTAACCGGGCCACGCGTGCGTATCGCTGACCGCAGCGCCGCCGATCGCCGAGCGCTGCTCGAAAACCGCAACGGAGCGGCCCGCCTTCGCAAGCAGCGCCGCGCACGCGAGGCCGTTATGACCGGCGCCGACGACGATCGCGTCGTACGAGTCGTTGGCTCGCGCGTAGGGTTCCACGGTCTCACTATACTACTACGAGGTAATGGTTTCTTTGCGGATCCTGCTCGCAGCGATTCCCATTGCAGCGCTCTCACTGGCCGTACCGCTAGTCAACCGCGTTGAACCGCGCATCCTCGGATTGCCCTTCGTGCTCTTTTGGATCGTCGCGTGGGTCTTGCTCACGCCGGCGTTCGTTTGGTCGATCGGCCGCGTCGAGCGCCGCTGGTGAACCCTGCCCTCGTTGCGCTGACCATCGTCGGCGTGGTGATCGTCGGAACGATCGGGCTGGCGCTATTCGGCGTGCGCCGCGTCAAAATGGACCCGCAGCAGTACATCGTAGGCGGGCGATCGTTCGGCACGGTCTTCTTATGGGTGTTGCTGGCCGGCGAAATCTATACCAGCTTCACGTTCCTCGGCATGGCAGGATGGGCGTACGGCATGGGGGCGCCGGCGTACTACATTTTCGCGTACGGCACGTGCGCCTACGTGATCGGCTATTTTCTGTTGCCCGCGATCTGGCGAGTCGGCAAAGAGCGATCGTTGCTCACCGGCCCGGATTTTCTCGCCGACCGCTACTCGAGCCGCGCGCTCGGAGTCATGTCGGCGCTGATTCAATTGGTCATCGTCGTCCCGTACGTGACGTTGCAGCTCAGCGGTCTGCAGCTTCTGCTCCGCTTGGCCGGCTACGGAACTTTCGACGCGACGTTCGCGGTATGCGTTGCCTTTATTCTCGTCGCACTCTTCGTCTTTAGCGCCGGTCTGCGCGGCACCGCCTGGGCCAGCATCGTCAAAGATACGCTCGTGCTCGGCGCGGTAGTCTTCGCCGGCATTGCCATTCCGCGGCAGTTCTTTGGATCTCCCGCCCGGTTAATCGACCAGGTGCTGCGGGTGCATCCACACTTGCTGACCCTGGTGCCGGGCACGGCCTACCACGGCACCGTCTGGTACGTTTCGACCGTGCTGCTGACCGCGATCGGCTTCTACATGGGGCCGCACAGTATGAGCGCGATTTACAGCGCGCGTTCGGAAAACACTCTCCGCCGCAACGCGATGCTGTTACCGCTTTACCAAGTCGTGATGCTCCTAGTATTCCTCGCCGGGCTGTCGGCCTTGTTGATCGTCCCGGGACTGCGCGGACCGGCCGTCGATCAATCGTTTCTCCTGGTCGTCCAGCGTTACTACCCGCCCTGGGTGATGGGCTTCGTCGCCGCCGCCGGTTCGTTGGCCGCCCTCATCCCGGCCAGCGCGCTGCTGCTGGGCGCCGCGAGTATCTTTTCCAAGAACGTGCTCGGCGCTTTCGGAATTGCCACCAGCGACGCGGCCCGTACGGCGGCAACGCGCGCGTCGGTCGTGGTCGTCGCCTTCTTCGCGCTCGGCTTTTGGCTGGTCGAGCAGCGCACGATCGTGGAGCTGCTCTTAATCTACTATAACGGCATTACGCAGTTCATGCCGGCCGTTGCCGCCGCATTCTTGTGGCCGCGCGTGAACGTATGGGGCGCTGCGTCCGGAATCCTCACCGGTCTCGCATTGGTAATCGTTTTTGCCGTCTCCGGCATTTCGCTTTGGGGCGTTAACCCCGGGTTCGCCGCCTTGCTCGCAAACGCGTTCGTGATGGTGGCGGTTTCGGTAGTAACGCCCCGCCGCGTCGAGGTTTCCTAGCTGAAAGAAGGACGTGCTTGGAAGCAGTCTCGGCAATAGACGGGCTTGTCGCCGCGTGGATTGAACGGCACCTCGGCGACGCCGCCACACTGGCTGCACGTCGCAGTGAACATTTCGCGCGGACGCGCGCCGCCTGCGCGGTCACCGCTCGCTCCGGGGTTGTTAGCGCGCATCGCTTTGCGCGCCTGACGGCAATCCGGACACCGATTGGGCTTGTTTTGGAAACCCTTTTGCTCGTAAAAGCGCTGTTCGCCGGAACTGAAGACGAACTCGCGCCCGCAATCGACACAATTGAGGCTTTCATCTACGTACACGAAGAGAGAACTCCTTAGACGTTATAGCTGCCATGCCGCCGAAGATTTCTTCGAAAACGTACAAGGGTCCGATCAATAGATAGATCAGGTTCTCGAAAAACTTCGGCTTCGAACCTTCGAGCTTGTGGCCTAAGAACTGGAAGCCCCATCCGATGATGAAAGCTCCGAGACTCACCTCCCAAGACAGCCGAATCGCAACGAAATAGAGAATGATAAAGACGATCAGCGCGATCAGGGCGCCGCGCATGTCGATCGCGGCGTAATAGATGAGGAGGGCGACGGCGGCCACGGCCGTTAGATCGATCGCCGGACCGAGGCGCACCAGGTGCCCCAGACCGAAAATCCCCAAGACGATCAGCGGGATGCCAAAGGCATGACAAGCCCTGTTGCGCCAGTCCGAGTGGTACGACGCGTATTCCTTGAAGAGGCCGGCCTTGCTCATGCGTTTGCGCTCCGAGATCGTCTGCCCGCTTCTGCGACCTTGCAGCCATGAGTCCTGCCGGGGCGCCGGTTGCCGCGGGGCGAATCACGCCGGAGTATGGCTGTCACGAATTCGTTATCGCAGCGTCTGGTCGACGACGTCGTGCTGATCCGGCGCGACCTTCACATGCACCCGGAAATGGCGTTTGCGGAACACCGCACCGCATCGATCGTCGCCGAACGGCTTCGGCGGCTCGGATACGAAGTGCACGAGGGAATCGGGAGAACCGGGGTCGTCGGTGTGCTCGAGGGCACGAAGCCGGGGCGCGCGATCATGCTGCGAGCCGACATGGATGCGCTTCCAATCACGGAGGAACGAAACCATCCCTACCGCTCGCAGACCGAAGGGACGATGCACGCGTGCGGGCACGATGGGCACGTCGCCATTCTCCTCGGTGCGGCCGCCCTCATCGCCGACCGGCGCGACGAGCTCGCCGGGACCTTGTGCTTGGTTTTCCAACCGGCTGAGGAAGGCGCCGGCGGGGCAAAGGCGATGCTCGACGACGGCTTGTTCGAGCGATTTCCCATCGAGCGCGCGTACGGCCTTCACCTTTCCACGAAGTATCCCAGCGGCATGTTGGGATTTCGCGAAGGCCCTATCTACGCGTCCAGCGACTCGGTGGAAATCGACGTCCTCGGCGTCGGCGGCCACGGTTCGGCGCCCCACGACGCCGTCGATCCAATTTACACGGCAGCGGCCTTCATTACGTCGGTCCAGCAGTTGGTCTCGAGGCAAATCGATCCCCTGGAGCCCGCGGTCGTGACGATCGGTGCGATTCACGGCGGCACCATCCATAACGTAATTCCGCGCACGTGCCGAATGCTGGGGACGGTGCGGGCGTTTTCAGAGGACGTTCGTGAAGCGATGTCCGAGAGAATCGAACGAGTGCTGCGCGCGTGCTGCGAAGCTTCCGGAGCGAGTTACGAGTTTGCCTATTTCGATCGCTATCCGGTCACCTCGAACGACGCCGCTCAAACTCGTTACGCTCGAGATCTCGCTCGCGTCACCTTTGGAGACGAACGAGTCGTCGAGGCCACAATGGTCATGGGCGCCGAAGATTTCTCATTCTACGCGGAGCGCGTGCCGGCGTGTTTCTACACCCTCGGCTGCTGCGGCGGACCCGACACCAACCATCCGCATCACTCGAGCCTCTTCGACCTCGACGAGTCGTGCCTGCCAACCGGCGTTGCGATGATGGCCGCCCTCGCGCTCGACGCTGCCCGCAATGCTCCTTAAGTGCCAGGCCCGGTAATGAGCGTCGCCGTCATCCCCGAAGTTGTAAAGCCCGGTTCGCTCGCCGGCTATTTCGAGGTCATGACGCGCGCGGTTTTCCAAGCGGGCGTCAGTTGGCGTCAGATTGCCGACCATTGGGACGCGTACCACGAGGGATTTGCGTCCTTCGACCCGGTGCAGGTCGCCGCGTACGACGAGGTGGACGTCGAGCGCGTGCTTGCCACTCCGGGCATTTTGCGAATGCCGCGCAAGGTACGGGCCACTATCGCTAACGCCGCCGCGCTGCTCGAGACCAACCGCGAATACGATGGGTTCTCAACGTATCTGCGCTCGTTCGATTCCTACCAGGGGCTTGCCAAGGATTTCAAAAAACGCTTCACGTTCATGGGCGACATGAACGTTTGGTACTTCCTTTTCCGAGTCGGCGAGCCCGTTCCACGTTTCGAGCAGTGGGTTCAAACGATTCGTGGCGAGCATCCGCGCATGCGCGAGATGGTCGATTTGGCCCGCACCTCCGGGAAGTCTCCGGAGGAGGGCCCTACCGTCTAGCACTTTGCGTTCGCGCTTTTGCCTGAGTAAATCTCAATGACGCCGGACGTGTTGTTGGGAACCGATTGGCCCTTCAGTAGCGAGCCTATGCCGCCGATCACGCCACCGTATTTCCCTTTGGTAGCGACCGCGTAGCAGGGCGTGAAGTTGACCGGAAATCCCAAGATCTTCGCTTGCGCGTAGGCGGTGTACGTGTTGCCGGGCTTAATCGTTTTACCGGTCAGACCGCCGCCGGCTTTCGCGTTCTGCCCGAAGGCCGTTCCTTTGGTCAGCGCGATCTGCAGGTAGAAAATCGGCGCGCCGTTACCCAACTGCGGCAACTTCTTATTGTAGTTCGTCGTGCTGCTGATCAGCGATACGCTCACCGACGGATTGGCCGGGGGATAGGTGATCGATCCCCCGAGGGCCCCGAAGGCCGGGATGCAGAGACTGCCGCCGGTGATTCGGAGCTTCTCCGTATCGCTGGCATACTGTTGGGTCGTTTTCTGGCCTTTGCAGTTCGGCGGAACGGCTTCGGGTAACGCAACCAGCGGGGTTGCAAGGCTTGCGATGTGCTGCGCACCCGCCTGCGAAGGCGACGGCAACAGGGTGCCGGAGTGCGTGGCGCAACCGGCGAGCGACGCCGCAGCTGCAAGAACGGTGATCGAAGCAAGGCGAGCGTGCAATTTCATGTCAACCTCGTAAAAGCGGTCGGCGAAAGCATGAAGCGGACTGAGTCGCCGCCTTCTTCAGGTGGCGGCGGCGCTTCCCTGCGGCAGGAAGGTTTTCACTTGCCAAGCAAGCGTGCGGACTGAGGGGGTAGCTTTCATGCGACGTCTGATCGTACTGTGCTTCGCATTCGCGGTAACCGCGTGCTCGGGGTCGGGCAATGCGCCGGTCACTCCGGCGGCGAATCTTCTACCTGCAGCGCCGCTCCGCGAAACGGCCGAGCGCGCCACTGGAAATGCCGCCCAAAAAGTTTACTGGGCGTTGTTTGCACCAAACCCGGGACCGCAGCTCCAGATCGCGGACGAGCCGCTGATGCACGGGTCGTCCGTCAAGACGGTGAATGGCACCACCGGAAATCTGCTGCAAGAGACGAGCACCGTACGAATTCACCAAGACCTCGCGTGGGTTCTGACGCAGCCCAACGGGCCGTCCGCGCCGAGCATCCTGTTGATCTTTTCCTTGCCGATCGCCACCGCCAGCAGGCCCCTGTACTACGACACCCTCGAGGGCGCGCTGGTCGGAGTGCACATCGAGTTCGACGGTCACGGAAACCTGTGGGTGAGTTCCGTCGGTAAAAACAGCGTCTACGAATACACCGGCAACTTCTTTCAAGAAGGCGGCGACTTCAAGCCGGCACTGACGTTGACCGCGGGGATCGACAATCCGCAGGGGCTCGCGTTCGATCCCAATGGCAATCTCTACGTGGCCAATGCCGGCGCGACGAACATCGCGGTATTTGCCCAGCCAATATCCAATCAGCAGCCGTACTTCCTCAAAGGCATCACCAATCCAGGTGGAATCGCCTTCGATTCCCTCGGTAATCTCTTCGCATCGTCGAACAACGGCTCCACCAATGCGATCGTAAAATATGCGAGCAATGATTTACGGGCGGGGAAAAAGCCTACGGTCGTCGATGCCACCGGCATCGCCCCACATGCCTTCGGTTCCGATTTAGCGTTCGACAAAGCGGGGAACCTCTACGATGGGGACTGCGGCGATTTTGCGGGCATCTACACCTACCCGCTGGCCAGTAAAAAGTTCACGTCGAAACTCGCGCCCACGTTCTATACAAACACCAAAATTACGAACGTCGGCTGCGTGTGGGGTCTAGCCGTCCACTAAAGCAGCAAAAGGAGTTCGTTATGGAGATCTTGAGATTGGTGCGCTCCGCAGCCGGCGCGACGGCGATTTTCGCACTGGCGTCTGCGTGTACCAGCAACGGAACGACACTCACTCCCTCCAGGGGGCCCATCGCCCTAACGGCGCGTCAAGCGCTAACGTCGTGGATGGACGCGCAGGCAAGGCGCCGGACGTTGCTCTACGGCGCCAGTTTTGACTCAAATACCGTCTACGTCTACGCCTATCCAAAGGGCACACTCGTCGGGATGCTGACCGGCTTCAACGAGCCTCAGGGCGAATGTGTCGACCAAGGCGGTAACGTCTTCATCGCCAACACCGGAGCGTCTCAGATCCTCGAATACGCGCACGGAGCAACTAGCCCAATCGCAACGCTGAGCGACCCCAATCAGTATCCCGTCGCCTGTTCGGTTAGCGCGATCAACGGGGACCTTGCCGTTGCGAACATCGCTTCGACGAGCGGCGGACCTGGCAGCGTTTCGATTTACAAGAAAGCCACCGGTGCTCCCAAAAACGACGTAGATTCGAACTTCTTTCGCATGGACTTCCTAGGCTACGACGACAAGGGTAATCTCTTCGTTGACGGCACCGACAGCAGCGGCGGGTTCCGCTACGCCAAGCTCCCCAGCGCGCGCAAGACGTTTGTCGACATCACGCTCAACAAAGCCATTGCGTTCCCCGGTGACGTCCAATACGACGGTAAGTACGTTACGATCGGCGACCAAGGAACCGCAAACGTGTATCAGACGTCCGGTGCGAAGGTCGTCGGAACCACGACCCTTGGTGGCGCGCAAGAAGTGAGTACGTTTTTTATATTCGGCAAGACGATTTTGTGCCCATCCTCCTGCCCCGGGAACGTTTCGGTCTACGCCTATCCAGCCGGCGGTGCACCGACGCGATCGCTGCAACTCAGCGGCGGCTCGCCGGGCGCCGTCGTGATCAGCAGGTAGACCCAGCGAAGTTTTTGCAGCGAATTTGCGGGGCTACGGCGGCGGAGTCGGTTGCGGGCCGTTCCCCCGTGCCCCGGGCCCGAACCCATTGTTCGGCCGTATCAAGTAAAGTCCGAGGGTTGGCGTGTAGTTGAGCTCCGGCACGACCTTCCCGTCAAAACCGCGTTGCTTGAGCTCGTCGGCAGTCGTCGCCGATACTCGGCCGCACTGCAAGAGCGCGGCGACGAAGCTCGGATCGGTTGGATCAAGTTCGTACCAGGGGCCGCCGGCAGCTTGGTGCTCCGTGATGGTCCAGCTCGGCGCTCGGACGTTTTCGGCGAAATAGTTCCGCAACTCGCCCAAGGCTTGCGTTGCGAGATTGCGCGCATCGCCCGTACACGCCGAGCTCGCTGCGCGCAGGTCGAAGGGCGCTTTCGGCGGCGAAGTGGGCAACTTGTAGACGCGGAATGATTCCTGGCCGGCTTGTTGTTGACGAGCTACGAAATACAGGCCGACCGCCGGCATGAAGTTCAACTGCGGTACTAGGAAGAGCGTGCTCTGCGGCGCGTACAGGTGGCGAGCGGTCACATCGTCGGTTCGCGCAAGGTGCAACGCGAAACATCCCGCGAGTGCGCGCATGCGCCCAGCACCTTTCACGACGATCGTTAGTGCGTAGGAGTTGCCCAAGCCGTGATACGTCACGCTTGCGTCGGGCAACGCGGGTGCCGCAAACGTGGCGGGGTAACCGGCGGCATTCTTCGAGGCCTCGATTTTTGCGACGTACGCGCGAAGCTGTGCCGAGAGCGTTTGGGCATTCGCCGCATCCGCCGCACTACAACGCTGCGGGTCGCTTGCCACCGCAAATGGATCGCTCGGCGGCGACGTCGGAAGCGGCATTAAAAGGCTACGGAACCCGCCACCGCCGGATCCAGGCGGACCACCCGGCGCACCAGAGCCACCGGGAGCCCCCGGTCCGCCCGGACCTTCGAGTCCGCCGCGCGCGCCTCGCGGGAGGTTGAACGCCGTACCGGTTTGCGACGAGGCCAGGGCCCCGGGACCGAACTTCACGCCGTAGGTAACCGAATAGGAACGAGGCGTAAGCGGACGCGCAATCGTGGGAATCGTGTAGCCGTTGAGGGTCTGATATGCGACGGCGTTCGCGGGCGTCGCGAAGATACCGCCGTACGCATTCGTGATGTTGCTCGCCGCAAAGGTTAGGGTGCCCCGGTTCAACTCGGCAGTCACGCCGGCGTCGAACGTCGTATAGGCGGGTAAGTTATTGGGGTTGTTTCGCGCCGTATACTGCGCATCGGCGAGCCATTCGAGCGCCGAATGCGGAGCTTTGTAGTCGAAAACGATCCCGGCTTTCTGTAGCGGCTGATTGGGCAGCTGTTCGCCGGAAATCGTAATCGAATACGGATTCACGAAGTACGGCGAGTTGGACTCGGCGGTCGAAACCGTTACGTTGTAGTATGGTTGAACGACCAGATTACCGAGGGTCGCGTACCCGGTGAGCTCGGCTCCCTGATAGACCCGCTTGACGCCACTGATCGGCGTCGAAAAATAGAGCTGTTGCGGGCCAAACGGCGCACCGGCTTTCACGTTGCATCCGGCCGCCGAATCGTAGAGCTGCTGTACTTCCTGCAAGTAGCCGACCGGGAATACGCCCTGCGCCGCCAGCACGGATCCGTTTACGAGAACGGGCAGCAGCACGCCGGCTTGGATTTGCCGATAGAGCTGGAGCGAAACGTTTCCGCCGTGCAGGACGTGCGTATAGCCGACGCGGTAGGAGATCGAGGAGCTGGGACCCGGCTCTTGACCCGGGGCGCTTCCATAAGCCGTGTCTTGCTTCGGATCGCCAACGCACGTAAAGCGCAGCGACGCTGGGTCGCTTAGGATGTTCACGCGACCCGGATTTGCCGCCACGCCTCCAAGCGAATATGAGGCCGTGTAGGTGTCCTTCAACGTCGGGCGCCAACTAGCGGCCACACTTCCGAGCGCGGTGATCCCACCCGCGCCGGTTGCGGTGCTCGCGCCAGCCGATTCCGCCAGCGTGAACTTGTCGCTCGAATGGATCGTGTCGGTGACCGTCAGCGCATCGTAGTTCGTGTTCACCGTCCCGTTGTAGAAGGGCTGGGCTTGTACGACCAGCGGCGACGTCACATTTTGCGAGGCCGTACCGTATGCCTGGAACGAGATCGTGTGGCGCTGCTTCGCGGGCAGCGTTGCGTTAACCACGAACCCGTTGGTCTTTAACGTGTTACTAAAGCCGTTGGGGTCGCTAGTCGGCTCGGGGGCCGGGCCGGTGGAGACGTCGATATAACGGTTGATCTCGTCGAGAACGTTGGTCGACGTCGACGAGTACAGCGACGCTTGTACTTGCGTTGCTCCCAGCAGGGCGTTGTCGGTGAGCGAGTAGAGCTGTATGCTGCCATTGTTCCAGTTGTCGGGACCGTACCCGCACGGCAGAGCAGGAGGGGCGCCTTGGCGCAGGCACACGATTTCCGTCGTGTGCGCCGAGTTGAGGAACGTTCCGGTTAAGGCTTGCGAATCGGTTAGCTCGTAGCGCAGCTTGAGCAGATTTCCGTAATAATCGCTATCGCCGTCGTGGCTGTATGCAAGACCGCTGGCGTCGAGGAAATATTGGCCGTCGACCAAACTGGGAACCGCACGATACACCGTTTGCGCCGCGATGCCGAGTTTATCGATCGAGCCCGTCTCCGCCAAAGAGTAGTTGTATTTGCCGTAGCTGCCCACCGACGTTGCCACCTGCGACATCCAACTCAACGTCGGCTGCAATGTCGTAAAGTTCACGGACCCGCCAAGACCGCCGATTTGGGCGCCGGTGCGTACCGAGGCACCCTGAAACAAATCGGTGGCGAAGCCGCGCAAGTTACCCGCCGTCCCAGGGGCGTTGAGCGGGATACCGTCGAGCGTTAAGGCTGTTTGGCTCGCGTCGTGACCTTCAAGCGAGATCGTCTGCGTCGCGTCGCTGTCGTCGCTACTGGTCGTCACGCTGACGCCCGATAGCTTGTTCAGTGCGCCCGCGAGATCGTCGGATAGGCGTCGCTGAGGTGAATTCTGGTCGATACTGGTCGACGAAATGGTCGCCGACGCCTTGACGCTTACCGTTCCGATGACTTTCAAGCCGCCGGTATCGGACACGAGTGCGACCGCGACCGTGACGACGCGTCCGTCGAGCACCTCGAACTGGGCCGAGGTCAAACTTTGGTAGCCACGTTTAACGATCCGGGCGCGATAGATTCCGTCCGGTACGTCGGTAAACTTTACGGCGCCGTTAGCACCGGTGAGTTCCGAAATGATGACGGCACCGTCGAGCAGGACGCGTGCCAGTCCAATCGGCTGGTTAGTCGCCGCGTCGGTCACGAGAATCGAGATTTCACCCGAGTCCGTCTGTGCGAACACCGGCCAAGCAGATAGCGCAAAAATCGCGGCGACTGCCGCCGCTACAATTCGTGGCATGCGTCCGCGTAATTGTATCCGACTACCCCTGAACCGTGCCTGTGAGAGGTGCGGGCAGGAACGCCGCAGGTGTGCGCCTACAGCGTGATGGTTACTTCGGTTCCATGGCCCGGGGCGCTATCGATCGAGATGTCGCCGCCGGCACGCTCGACTGCCCGCTTCGCGATCGCGAGGCCGAGCCCGGTTCCAGCTATCTCACCGCGTTCGTCGCCTCGGTAAAAGCGTTCGAAGGCGTGCACCCGCTCCGACTCGGACATGCCCGGACCCTCATCGCGGACGCTAATTACCGCGTGGCCGTTGTTGCTGGCTGCCGCCAGATGGATGGGGGCGTCGGGCGCATACTTCAGCGCGTTTTCGACGATGTTCCAAATCGCTTCACCGAGCTCGCTGCGGTCGGCTTCGATCGTCTTAACTCCTTGGATGCTGTAATCGATCACTCGGCGGTCGTCCAGCCGGCGCGCGGCTTCGCATTGGCCTCGCAAGAACTCTCCGACGTCGATTTTCTCGATACGTGGAACGGCTTCGGAATCGAGACGGGCCAGGCGCATCAGCCGATCGATCAGGCTACGCATGTGCTCTTTCTCGAGCGACATCGTTGCCAGAATCTGCTTCGCGATCGTCGGTTCTTCAATCGCTCCGCGACGGAGCACGTCGATATACCCGCCGATCACGGTCAACGGCGTACGAAGTTCGTGCGACGCATCGGCGGCAAACTGACGCATCCGCTCCTCGGCACGGCGCTGGTCGTCCATCGCTTCCGCTACGCTGGCAGCAGCGTCGTTGTAGGCGCGGGTTAGCGACGCCACTTCGTCGCCGCCCTTCATGATGAACCGTCGCTGGGTGTAATCGCCGCCCGCTAGGGCTTCCAAGGAACTGCTGACTTCCTCGATCGGCTGAAGCGCCCGCGCTGCAAAAAAGCGTCCGACGAACCACGACAGCAGCATCGCAACGATCGCAATCGTCAAGACGATGCGCCAATAAGGTTTGAGAGAGACGAGCAGCAGCGGGGTTGATGAGACGAATGCAACGTACCCGCCCTCGACGGGTGCAAGGGGCAGCGGCTCGAACCGCGCCGGGTCCGGCGGCGGTCTTCCAGGCGGCGAGTGCGTGGGAGCTCGTGGAATGAAATGCTCCATTCCGCCGAGCGCAAGGACTCGATCGAGCACCTTCGGCCGAAGCGTCTTGTCGCCGGCCAGGTAGCGCCCCTTTTCGTCGAAAACCGTTACTCGTAAACCGATGCCGCTGAGCGCCGCGACGATTTCCGGCGCCGACTGCGCGAGCGTCATCCCTTCGCGATGGAATCGATCGGCGAGGATTCGCGCCTCTTCGTGCTTGGCGATGACTACGTCACCGGTAAAACCCGACAGCTCGACCACGAGAGCAATCGACGACGCCAGAATAACGATCAGCACGGTCACGCCCAGCAAAACCGCGTATAGGGCGGACAAGCGCGAAGCGAGTTTCATCGGGCCTCGATGTGGTTACTGCGAGAGGCCGTAGCCGACACCCCTAACGGTGCGAATGAACGAACCGGGCTCTCCGGGTCGATCGATTTTGGCGCGCAAATAGGAGATGTACGTCTCGACGATGTTGGGGCCGCCCTCGAAATCATGGCCCCAAACGATCTCGAGAAGGTGATCTTTGCTGAAGACGCGCCGAGGCTCGCGTAAGAACACTTCGAGTAGGTCGAACTCACGCTGAGTGAATTCGAGCGGCTCCTTTCCGCGCCATGCCTCTCGCGTCGCCGGATTGATCGCGACGTCGTGCCATCGCAGCACGTTCTCTTCGATCAACTGAGGCCTCCGCAGCTTGGCCTGCAGTCTAGCAATGAGTTCTTCGAAGACGAACGGCTTAACCAGGTAATCGTCGGCACCGGAACTCAACGAGCGAACCTTGTCGTCGGTTCCACCTTTGGCGGTAAGCATGAGAATAGGAGCCTGTGTTATTTCGCGCAGGCGCGGCAGAAGCGTGATTCCGTCGATCTTTGGCATCATGATGTCGAGAACGATGAGCTCCGGATCAAACGCCTTGACAAGCT
Source organism: Vulcanimicrobiota bacterium (assembly GCA_963786105.1). Classification (GTDB taxonomy): domain Bacteria; phylum Vulcanimicrobiota; class Vulcanimicrobiia; order Vulcanimicrobiales; family Vulcanimicrobiaceae; genus Tumulicola. The sequence goes on along the minus strand of CAWAXX010000020.1, from coordinate 9,422 downwards.
CGAGCGCCCCAAAGCCGTCCGTCGCGGTCTTGACCTCGTAGCCTTCGCGGGACAGACCGAGCTCCAGCATCTCGCGAACCATGCGGTCGTCATCAATCACCGCGACGCGGGCATTCGGCATAGTTTCCATGTGTACGTTGCATCGTGGGTCCTCACCCTGTGAGCCCCCTGAACTTGGCGCTTAAGCTGCCCGGAAGGGTGACCGCCAGCGCGTCAGTCGTTGACCTGAAACCAGGGCAGCTTGCTGGATGCTCTCGAGCGGGTGGCTCACGAGGCGAACACCCGCCGCCCTAAGAGCCGACGACGTCGCCGCCTCGGGAGCCCACCGAGCGAAAAGATGGACTTCCCGCGTGCCGGTAGCGCCGGCGAGTAAACCTATCACATCGACGAGCGTACATTCCGATTGCGCCAAGAGCGGCCGGACGACGCCGGCGGCGAACCGCGAACTACCCCATCCGGCCGCTACGATGACGATGCGCGAGAGCTCAGCCGGGTGGGCCGCCTCGAAGTCGATAACCGCTGCCTTGACCCTGGCCGCCAGGTGCGGATCGGTCTGGGCATGGAGGGTTGCCCCACTGATCGAGGATTGCGGGCCGGCCGTCAAGACGGCCCCTGCTCCGATGAGATACTCGTCCATGGCCACACTTTCGCACCTTGGAGTGCCAACTGGTTGGCCTTCAAAAAATGCCTTTCCCCAAAAAGAGAAGAGGCGCCGACTATTTGCGGCGCCTCCGGCCCACGACCTGGGTTGTGGAGGTTCCCTGAACCGGATCAGTATCCGGCGCGGGAGAGTGGGTGTCCGGGTCGTGGTACTCGAGCGTGTGGGTACTCGAACTAGTTGCTACCCCGGCCTGTGCCAGAGCTGAACGACGACCTCAAGCAATCAGAGTCGGCGGCGTAACGATCGCCACTATGAGGCCGAGAAGCATGAGGAGCATATGATGCATTGGTTTACTCCAGGAGAGGCAGTGGATATGAACCTAGGGTAGCGGCGTCCCGAATATTTGTCCCTACGTAAATTTCATTAGTCCAAAATGCCCATCTGGCGGCTCAGCGCTATGGCCTGCCCTCGGCCATTGCAACGGAGCTTGGAGATCGCATTGGCGATGTGAGTGCGCACCGTGTTAACGCTGCGCGCCCTCCGATCCGCGATCTCCTTAGGGGTCAACCCCTCGGAAAGAAGTCGCAGGATCGCGCGCTCAACTCTCGTCAGCTGCTCTGTATTTCCCGTCGGTCTCTGCGCGATCAATTCCCGTTGGACGCTCTGCAGCAATCGGCTCATGTGCGCATATCCGAGCGGAGTCAACCGCTCCAATAACGGCGACACTGCTTCGAACGCTTCGCGACTCCTCGCCCTCATTGACGCAATGAACTCGACGGCAACCTTCGCCATTACGATCGCTACCGCATCGTCGGATTCAATACACCGACCTATCCGTCCCGCATGTGTAAGCCTCCCGTTTACCGCCTCGGCCACCGCGCAGAACACGCGAGCCATTGCGATGGAACGAACGGAAAAAGGGCCTTGCGGCTCGATGGCATCAGCGAGCGCTAGCACCTCCGCAATAAGCGCCATTGAGGCTTGCCGTTTGCTGTCAACGGCTAGATAAAGTGAGCATTGAGCACCGCTCACGAGCCGGTCTACGACATGGTGAAGCCTATTCCAGCACGGTATGAGTAGGCGATGAGCCTCGGCAAAGTGTCCTTCCCAAGCCAGGCGGAGAGCTTTAGAAGGGATCAGGTAGTGCGCTCGCGACTGATCCGTGGCCCGCATTTCCGCTAGTTGACTTTCAATGTTCGCGCCTCTCTCGATTTTGCCGCAACGTAGTTCCGCGTCAAGTAACTGAAGGGATGCTGTCTCAACATCAAACGCGTCGCCAGCCTTGAGTGCTGCTACGGATGCCTGCTCTGCGTACCACAGCTGCCAACCTACATCATCAAATTGATGAAGCATCAAATTAGATAGGTTCGCATAGGCACGGCTCGCCAAGCTAAACATTTCCAATTCCATGGCGAGTTCAGCCGCTTGCGCCAAGGCCTCTCGCGCCTCTTCGGCCTCGCCGTTATACATAGCCGCCACACCTATTCGCTGCAGAACCTTGGCACGCACGGAATCAACGTCAATGTTGACAAGAAGCCTGCCGACTCCGCATACCGCCCTTTTAGATTGCTCCACGTCGCCTGCTAGCGCTCGTTGTGCGGCAAACAAGGATAGTGCCTCGCCACGGCGAGAGGCCGACTGCATATCGTCCTCAGCTATCGGCAAAAGAAGATCAGCAATCTCGGCACCACGATTTGTCAACAAGAGAGCTAGTCTTAAAGTCGCCGCTGCGCTAAGATCGCGGTCGCCTTGTGACCGTGACAACGCTCGGCGCAACAGCACTTCGGCGCGAACTGGATTTCCCGCCAGCGACTGCAGTACCCCGCGCAGGGCGAGGATTCGCGGGCTGGCGCGGCGTGTCGCGTCGTCGAGGCCGCTGATCGCTAGGGCTACGGCCTCGCTGAGACCATGCTCGAGCAACTCGAAGCCGGCGACTTCGAGCAACCGCAAGACGTCCGACTGTGAGCGGGCGGCCACGTACGAAGTCAACGCTGACGCAGTGTCTCCCGCATCCTCCAGCGCGCGGGCGGCTCGCAAGTGAACTGCTCCGCATTCGGTCGATCCGAGAAGAGACGTCTGGTAGCGTAGGAACTCTAAGAAGAGTTGGGGACACCGATAGACACCGCTTGCCTCTTCGTGAAGCAGTCCGGTTCGCGCGCGAAACGCCTCAACCAGGTGCAGTGAATTCCTGAAACCTGCCAAGTCGAGAATGCGTACGTCGATCTCCGGCAGAGCTGCGGCAACCGACAACAACGCACGCTCCTCGTTGCCGATCTCAGCGTAGACCTGCTCCGACCAAAAATGCTGACTGGCCTCGCGAACCGCCGCGTGGAGCTCGCGCGAATCCGATCCGGCAAGAACCCTGAAGGCAACGCTCACGGCTACGGGCCATCCGCCGCTGAAGCGCAGGAAGTCTCCGAGAGCGGCCTCCTCCACCTTCAAACCAAGTGCTCGCGCGTTCTCACCTAACTCCTCGGTCGTAAACTGGAGGTCGCCGGATCCGATCGCAAGGTCACAGTCGCCGTAGGCGAGCCACGTGCCGATCGGTAAACCGACCGACGAGCGCGAGGAAAGAATCCAGCGAACGCGAGTCTTCGTGCGTTCGATCCAGGCTACTATTCGTTTGACGACTTCGCCGGACGCTTCTTCAAGGGCGTCGATCGCGACCGTGCCCTCAAATCCGTCTAGTGCCTCGCTGCTCCATTTGAACAGCTCACGATGGACGGTAGAGCCATTGAAACGCTCGACGTTGCCCCTGAGCGGGGCCAAGTATTGATCGAGCGCGACCGATTTGCCATAACCGGCGGCAGCGACGATCAGCGCGATCGGCCGCGCGTTCGCCGAGGCAATGCGATCGATGATGCGCGGCCGCCGGATAAGACCCGGACGACTGTCAGTAGGACGCAACGGCACCATTGCAATCGTAGGACGAATGCATTGCGTCGAACTTCTCAGAATTGCCTACGCGTGCCTTTGCTGGCGAGGCCTTTGGCTCGGTTTGCTTGGCGACGCAGGCTTTTGGGCAGCTTACGCTTGCGGTAATATTTCGGTCACGCGTCGTTCACAGCGGCGGACCGGGTTCGGGAACGGCGCCTTTGCCAATGGACTCGCTCAAGAAGTGCGCCAGGAGCGCGCCGGCCCATTGCAAGCGGTGCGAAAGCCAAGTGTGCTGAGCCGGACACGTAATCTCACCGAGCTCCAGGACCAGACTAACGTCGCGCGCATCAACCTGACGATACGCGTAGTAGTCGCGTAACCCGCTCGTAAAGTTATCGGGAAGAAACTCAAAAGGAAAATAGCGTCCGTATAGTGCGCGCCAACTCGCAGCGCCGGACTCGTCGCGTGTGCGATGGTAGCCGATCGACGCGCCGCTATGGCATGCCGGCGCAGACCCATCGAAATGAATGAAGGCCGCTGCACCTACCCGGTACGTTCCGTCGAAGTCGGCGGGAAGGCGGGCAACGCTTAGACCGTGCGCGCGCAGAATGCGGGTGGCGGCATCGGCGACGATCGGGGTCCAGTCGCGTTCGCCGGCGGCGCCCAGGTTACAGCGGTGCTGTGGAAAATGCGCACAGCTCGCCGGGCGCCCTTCGTGCCCCGCCGAGATCAAGACGTCGAAAATCAACGCTGCTGCGAAGACCGCTCCATGCATCGGTCCATTATAGACGACATCCCCACCGCGCGAACCTAGGCGGCCGCAAGTTCGACGTCGGACGCTCCACAGCGCAGCGTGCGCATCGTCCCAGTGGTAAAATCGTACACGAGCACCCCGCGCAACTCTCCGCCTCGATACGCCCGCGCGGCGCCACGGATGGCGCGCATCGCTTCGAGCCGCTTGCCGTCGCGTACTAACCGCCGGAACACCACCCCATAATTCCCGCCACGCCGTCCTCGCACGATCGCGTCGAACGGATCGGCCTCCTTACCGACCGCCGCAACGTCGCGACGCCGTACGGCAAACAACCGCGAAGCCAGCCTGCCGGCGACGAACGCTTGCAGCTCGCCCACGATGCGATCCCGTTCTGCGAAGAGAAGTGCCGGGCGAATTCCATCCCGAGCGACTCGCTGCACCATCCCCTCGAATCGAATGAGGGCGTCGTCGGCCAGCACGCGCTGGGTAGGGAACGTCGCACCGCGCTCGCGTGAGAGGCTGAGGTTGACGATTGCCTCCCGCATCGCCCGCTCAGCGAGTTTGGGCAAGCGCTGCGCCACCAAAATAGGATCCATGATTGGCATCGTACGCGCCCATCATGCCACCTGGGTGGCACGATGCGTGCGAGCTTAAAAAAAAGCCCGGCCGTCGGGCCGGGCTTTCTTACGTCGGGAGGCGGCTACAAGTCCTCGGGGTTAATGCCCTTCAGCTTGTCGTATTGCGTCTTCTTGGGCGGAGCCTGGACGCTGACGTGGTCTTCGTAGTCACCCTCGTACTGGACCGTCAACGGCTCGCGGTTCCGCTCGTAGGCGGTTACCAAACGGCTCATACCGTCCCCGTTACCGCCCATCACCTCCGCCAACGCGGCGTCGTCGGCCGTCATCGCGGCAAACGCTGCTTCGTATTCCTGCCGTGGCCGGCCGTCGTCGTCGACGTCTTGCCCTTCCGGGACGATCTCGACGTTACGGTAGCGCGACATGCCGGTACCCGCCGGTATGAGTTTGCCGATGATGACGTTCTCTTTCAGGCCGAGCAGCGGATCGTATTTACCCTTGATCGCCGCGTCGGTGAGCACTCGCGTCGTCTCCTGGAAGCTCGCCGCCGACAGGAATGATTCCGTCGCCAGCGAGGCCTTGGTCACGCCGAGCAGCACCGGGTTGGCTGTCGCGACTTCCTTACCCTCGGAGCGCACGCGCTCGTTGGCCTCGTGGAACTGCGCCGCCTCGATGAGTTGGCCCGGCAGCATCAGCGTATCGCCGCCCTCGACGATCTTCACCTTGCGCAACATCGCGCGCACGATTACCTCGATATGCTTGTCATTGATGTCGACGCCTTGCGACCGGTAGACTTTTTGCACTTCCTGCACGAGATAGTTCTGCAAGGCCGTCTCGCCCTTAATGCGCAAAATGTCGTGCGGATTCAGCGACCCTTCGTTGAGCTGTTCGCCCGGCTGCACCTGATCGCCCTCGTGCACCACGAGATGCGTTCCATGGGGAACGTCGTACTCGTGCTCTTCACCCGCCTCGTCCACCACTAACAAGATGCGTTTGTTGCGATCTTCGCCGAACTTTACGATTCCGGCGACTTCGGTGATGGTTGCTTGGCCTTTCGGTTTGCGCGCTTCGAAGATTTCTTCGACGCGCGGCAGGCCGGTGATGATGTCTTCGGTGGCAACGCCGCCGGTGTGGAACGTGCGCAAGGTAAGCTGCGTCCCCGGTTCGCCAATCGACTGCGCGGCAATGATGCCCACCGCGGTGCCGATGTCGGCTTTGTTACCGGTGGCGAGATCGCGCCCATAGCACATCGAACAGACGCCGTACTTCGACTGGCAGGTGAGCACCGAGCGAATCTTCACTTGATGAACGCCTGCCTCGATCAACGCGCGAGCCTTCTCCTCGTCGATTTCCTGACCGCGGGTAACGATCGCCGTCGTCGGACGCTTGGGCTCGAGCCGAACTTCTTCCGCGGCCCGTCGCCCGATGATACGATCCGTCAAAGGCTCGATCACTTCTTTGCCGACGCGAATGTCGCTGACCGTGATGCCGTTACTCGTACCGCAGTCTTCCTCACGGATGATGACGTCTTGCGCGACGTCGACCAAACGGCGCGTCAAGTAGCCGGAGTCGGCGGTACGCAGCGCCGTGTCGGCCAGACCCTTACGCGCACCGTGGGTCGAGATGAAGTATTCGAGTACCGTGAGCCCTTCCTTGAGCGAGGCTTTGACCGGAATCTCGAGGATGCGGCCAGACGGATCCGACATCAACCCGCGCATACCGCCGAGCTGCTTGACCTGCGCGATAGAACCGCGCGCACCGGAGGTCGCCATCATGAATACCGGGTTGAGCGGATTCTGCGCCGCTTGCATGGCGCTGGTGACTTCTTCGGAGGCACGCGACCAAATCTCGATCGTCTTGTTGTACTGCTCATCGTCGGAGATGAAACCCTGATCGAAGAGCCGATGCAGCTCGTCAACCTCGTCCTGCGCTTTGCCGACGATCGCATACTTCTCATCTGGAACGATGATGTCGTTGATGGAAACCGTCGTGCCCGAGAGCGTCGCGAAGTGGAAGCCGAGATCCTTGATGGCGTCCAGGAAGCGCGCCGTTTCGGCGTTACCGTACTTGCGATAGCAGTCGGTAATCGTCTTCTTCAGCGCACCTTTGTCGATGATCTTATTAACGAATGCGTGATCCCAGCGCTCGGGAAACGCCATGTTGAAGATAACGCGCCCGATCGTCGTTTTGGTCAGCTCGCCGTTCCAGCGAACGTACACCCATTCTTGCAAGCCGACGTTGCGCGTCTCGTAGGCGATGACGGCTTCCTTCGGATCATAAAACGTCGGAATCGCGCCCGGAGCGTCGGATGCCGGCGCGTTCTTATTCGCAGCTCGAGGAAACTGTTCGTAGTCGTCGACTACGGCAGCCTTCGCCGGTCCGGAGTACTCGTCCCGATGGAACGTGAGGTAGTACAGACCCAACACCATGTCTTGGGTCGGAATCGACACCGGGTTACCGTAGGCCGGCAACAAGATGTTGTTTGAAGACAGCATCAAGATGCGAGCTTCGGCCTGCGCTCCCGCCGACAACGGCAAGTGCACGGCCATCTGGTCGCCGTCGAAATCGGCATTGTACGGCGTGCAAACGAGCGGATGCAAGTGAATGGCCTTGCCTTCAACCAGCACGGGCTCGAAAGCCTGGATGCCGAGCCGGTGCAGCGTCGGTGCGCGATTGAGCAACACCGGGTGCTCTTTGATGACTTCCTCGAGGACGTCCCACACTTCCGGCCGCACGCGCTCGACCATGCGCTTCGCGCTCTTGATGTTATGTGCGAGGGCGCGATCGACGAGCTTCTTCATCACGAACGGTTTGAAAAGCTCGAGCGCCATCTCTTTGGGCAACCCGCACTGATGAAGGCGCAGCGTCGGACCGACGACGATGACCGATCGGCCCGAGTAATCGACGCGCTTACCTAGCAAGTTCTGCCTGAAGCGGCCCTGCTTACCTTTGAGGATGTCCGACAGCGATTTGAGGGGCCGATTGTTGGGTCCCGTAACCGGACGGCCGCGGCGGCCGTTATCGATCAGCGCGTCGACCGCCTCTTGCAGCATGCGCTTTTCGTTTTTGATGATGATTTCAGGTGCGTTAAGCTCGAGCAACCGCTTGAGGCGATTGTTGCGGTTAATGACCCGGCGGTAGAGATCGTTGAGGTCCGACGTAGCAAACCGGCCGCCGTCGAGCTGGACCATCGGTCGCAGTTCGGGGGCGATCACCGGGACCGCGGCCAGCACCATCCACTCGGGCTTGTTTCCGCTGGCAAGAAACGCTTCGACGACTTCGAGACGTTTGATTGCCTTGAGTCGCTTTTGACCGGTCGTCTCTTTGAATTCTTTGCGAAGATCCTCTTGGTTGCGGCGTAGGTTTAGGTCGCGTAGCAACTCCCGAATGGCTTCCGCGCCCATGCCGGCTTTGAACCGATTGCCGAATTTTTCGCGGGCTTCACGATACTTCTGCTCCGACAGCACCTCGCGCTTGGTCAGCGTCGTATCGCCGGGATCGATCACCACGTACGCGGCGAAATAAATGACCTTCTCAAGCTGTCGTGGGGACATGTCGAGCAGGATGCCGATGCGGCTGGGCACGCCCTTGAGGTACCAAATGTGGCTCACCGGGGTGGCAAGCTCGATATGGCCCATGCGCTCGCGCCGCACTTTCGCGCGCGTGATCTCGACGCCGCAGCGGTCGCAGATCATGCCTTTGAACCGAATGCGCTTGTACTTGCCGCAGTGACACTCCCAATCTTTGGTTGGCCCGAAAATCTTCTCGCAGAACAGACCGTCTCGCTCCGGCTTAAGCGTGCGGTAATTGATCGTTTCGGGTTTCTTGACTTCGCCAAAGGACCACGCGCGGATTTGCTCCGGCGACGCGAGGCCGATGCGCATCGCGTCGAAGTTGTTGACGTCGATCAGATTCAAGGGGAGGACTCCGTCGGTTGCCGTGCCGCCGGTCGCCGCTGACGCAGGGATCGCGCCTCACGTTGGCTCGTAAGGGGTCCCACCGTTGCCGCTGACCGCGCCCTAAGGCCCAGGGCACAGACGGTCATTATACTGCGGGGGGCGCTTGAAAACAAGCGGGGTGTCGAGCGGAGCGAGGGAGCCGCAAAACCAGCGCGGGTGTAGACGTTCCCGGGACCGGGTACGACTCTACCCATGAAAATCGGAATCGTGGGCTCGGATACCCGAGCGATCGCCATCGGCCGCCTCCTCGCTTCCGGCGGCCACGAGGTCACCTTCAGCGACCCGCGCGGCCAAAGTGCAGCCGCCCGGGCGGCCTCCGACATCGGCGTCGAAGCCGAAAACTCGTACAAGCAGGCGATGTCGCGTGAACTCATGATCTTCGCCTGCGCGCGCGAGGAAGTCGACGCGGCCATAAGCGCAATCGGTTCGCGAGTCGATGGCGTGGTAATCGACGCGCTAGACGGAAGTCCCGACGCGCGCCATCGTGGCGCCGAACTACTCGCTCGTAAGCTCGACTCGCACGAGGTCGTGCGCGCGCTTATCGTGTTGCCGCAAGCGGGCGCAAATATACCGATTTGCGGCGACGATCCTGCTGCCAAAGCGCTGGTAGACGAGGCGTTCAAGGCGTGCGGATGCCTCACGACCGATCGCGGCCC
>CAWAXX010000019.1:0-35253 GCA_963786105.1 Vulcanimicrobiota bacterium | reverse complement strand
GTACCGCCATTGCGATGCCAGTTCCGCGCGATCCGCGCATTTCGACCTGGAGTGGAGGAGCCTGCCAGCGCCTGGAGATAGCGACTCGGAGGCGACGATCGAGCAGGCTCTCGAACGCGCTGGCCGCCGGGATGGAAGCCGCCACCATCATCGTGCACCGCCTCTTCATCATCGTCGCGCCGACAAAGCGCTCCCTATCGACGCGGCAGGCGCTCGACCTCGGGCACGCACGAAGAGTTGCTTGCACGCGGTGGCGCGTACGCGCGTCTCCACGCGGCGCACTTTACGGTCAAGCAGCATGGGCGCTGACCGAGGTGCAAGCGCGTGCCACCCCGAGCGGAGCGCCGGAGGCGCGTCCAGGATGGATAGTCGAAGGACGTGCGTTCGACGAGCGCCGGATGGCAAGTTCGGGCGGCGAAACGATGCCCAGCTTCACCGTATCGTGCTCGATGCCGACGACGACGATGCGAATGTCGCCGATCGCGATCGACTGATCGATCTTCCGGGTAAGCACGAACACGGGGCTAACCTCTCACGCGCACGCCGCGCTCCTGGGCGATGAGCGGGTGGTGTTCGGCAGGTTTTCGACTGTCGGTGTCGGCTTCACTCATCCTCGGAGGATGTCGAACGACATCGCCGTTTACATAGTGATTGTTGTGATCCGCCATTTCCAGCCGCCCGCGCGCCCAAGGTGCGCATTGTGGATGAAAACGAAGATGCCTAGTCGTACATGTAATGGCCGCGTACGGGTACAGCCAGCTTTGCCCCATGGGCCTTCCTCGATCGATAGACGAGGCGCAGAGTCCTCAACCCGCGACACCCAGAATCGCTGCGGGTCAGGCACTTCCTCGAGCAGAAGGCGCGCGCCGAACTTCCGGTTTGAACTGACGGGACATAGGGGGCGATGTTGTCCTGGACGAGGTCGTCGCCCCAACGACGAGAATCCGGCCGCCCTCGGCGAAGCGTTCGTACGGATTGAGCGCGCCGCCCACCCCACCCTCGCCGTCCCCAAACGAGGTAGGCGATGTCCTTCAGACCAGAGTCGTGCTGTTTCCTAGCAGGTGGAGGACCTACCGCGACCTCTGCCGGGAAACGATCATGACGTACCGTGGATGCCGGCGCGGCACACAACGTTTCGATTGGATAGTAGATCATCGGCCGGCTGGAGATGGGGAGCAGGCGTTGTCTTGGTGGTTTCCGTGAGGGGTCTTAGACGGTTTCTAAAAGCCCCACCGCCAGCCCAACCACCCCTTCAACGACAAAACAACCACGCGGATCGCCGCTGCTTACTGCGTCCGTCGCTTCAGGCCCGGCAGCTTCCTCGTGCCCCTGAGCAAGACGCTGCAGCTCGAATGGATTCAGCAACTTGAGGGAAAATGCACCTGCTCAGGTCCCTACAAGCGTAACGGATGCCCACATACGACCGATTTGGATCTCGACGTACTGAGTCGGTGTAGACGGGGTCGATGCCCAGCGAGGCGTTTTGAATCTGTGACTCCGATAGCCCTACTTCGAGGAAGTGGACAACTTCCGTTGAACCAGGGATTCACCGTGTGGCTTACCGGTTTGTCCGGCGCGGGCAAGAGTACCATCGCCGAACTACTCGCACCAGAGCGACCGCTCGTGGTTGCAAAACGAGTACGCCACGGTGACGAGGTCCGCACCCGATCTTTCGAAGGGGCTCGGATTCAGCCGCGAAGACCGCTACATGAAGATCCGGGGCGCATTTCGTTCGTGGCCTCGCTGCTCGTCAAGCACTGCGCCGCCGTCATCACCGCTGCGATCTCGCCGGACGCGCAAGCCAGAGCCGAGCAGGCCGACCATCTGCAGGTTACCGGTTCGTTGGGGTTACGTGCGCCGTCCTTCGAACGAACTCACGCGACGCGACGTCAAGGGCCTGTACGGAAGGCCATCGCCGGCGAAAACTGAAACACTTTACCGGAGTTTCTGATCCTAACCAGGTCCCGCAAACCCGACGTCGCGGTCGACAGCGAGCTCGAAGCGGTCGAAGAGAGCGTGGCGAAAATCCTTACGGAACTCGAGAAACGCGGCACGTGCGCGCGGACGTCAAGGCGGCCGGATGATCACTCCTCACGGCGGCAAGCTCATCAATCGCACCGTCAACTCCCCGCAGGCCGAGCGGGCGTTACGCGAGGAAGCGAAAGGGCTTCGAAGCCTCACGTCAGTGGTCGCGAGCTGAAGACCTCGCGATGATCGGTAACCGGCGCTTTCAGCCCGCTTACCGGGTTCATGACTCGAGGATTACGACAACGTCGTTACGTCGATGCGCCTGGCGGGTGGGCCGCCTTGGAGCATCCCCGTGGTTCTGGTGGTCGATCGGGAAGAAGCGCCTAGCCCGGTCTCCCGGGCGGCGCTGTCGATACGGAAGGTGGACTCCGCGGCGTCATCGACGTTGAGGAAGTATTCGAGCACGATAAGCTGCGCGAAGCGCAAAACGTCGATCGAACCGAAGACCAAAAGCATCCGGGCGTCGCCGTGCTCTACGAGCGTAAAGACGTGCTCATCGGTGGCCCCGTCTGGGTGCTCCCGCGCGAACACGATCCGGCGAGTCTTTCGCCGATGGAGACGCGCGTCGAGTTCGAACGCCGCGGTTGGAAAACGATCGTCGGCTTCCAAACGCGCAACCCGGTGCATCGCGCTCACGAATACATTCAGAAGTGTGCGATGGAGGTCGTCGACGGATTGCTTCTTCATCCGCTCGTCGGAGAAACTAAGAGTGACGACATTCCTGCAGACGTGCGCATGCGGTGCTACCGGACGCTGCTGGAGACTACTATCCGGCCGATCGCGTGGTGCTGAGCACGCTGCCGGCGGCAATGCGATACGCCGGTCCGCGCGAAGCGATTTTCCACGCGATGATCCGCAAGAACTACGGTTGCACGCACTTCATCGTCGGGCGCGATCACGCCGGCGTGGGGAGCGACCATGGAACCTACGACGCACAGAAGCTGTTCGACGAGTTCACGGCAGAAGAGTTGGGCATCATGCCCCTCAAGTTCGAAAACAGCTTCTACTGCCGCCGCTGTCAATCGATGGGGTCGCAGAAGACGTGCAGCCACGATCCCGCCAACCACGTTTCGCTTAGCGGCACGGCGGTGCGCGAGATGTTGCGCGCAGGAGAGCTGCCGCCGCCGGAGTTCTCGCGACCGGAGGTTGCCCAAATTCCATCGACGCCTCGCGGGAAGCCGCCTCGGCCTAACCTAAGCGTGGGGCGAACCCGTGTTCGCCCCACCAAATCCCGCGGCTATCCGCGTGAGGCTGCACCCGCGTGGACCCCGGCGGGGGCCCGTGGTATACTGTCGCGGCCGCCCAAAGGGCGGCGTTTACTTCGCCCGGCATGGAGGCCGGGCGTCTATGGTTCCACGACACGACCGCACGCCAGGATGGCTCGCGGCCGGGAGCCAGAAGGGAGATTCTCATGTCCGTTGTCACCATGCGCGAACTCTTGGAGGCAGGCGTCCACTTCGGTCACCAGACCCGTCGCTGGAACCCGAAGATGAAGCCGTTCATCTTCCAGGAGCGCAACGGCACCTACATCATCGACCTCGCGCTCACCGTGCAGAAGCTGCGCGAGACCTACGAAGTCGTCAAGCAGATGGCGCGCGAGGGCAAAGTCATTCTCTTCGTCGGCACCAAGAAGCAAGCGCAGGACGTCGTTCGCGACGAGGCCGAGCGCGCCGGCACGTTCTTCGTCAACCAGCGCTGGCTCGGCGGCACGCTGACCAACTTCTCGACCATTCAGAAGCGCATCGCGCGTCTGCGCGAGCTCGAGAACATGAAGGCTCAGGGCGATTTCGACCGGCTCCCTAAGAAGGAAGTCGCGAAGCTGCAGACGAGATGGACAAGCTCGAGCGCTTCCTCGGCGGCATCAAAGACATGCATCGCCTCCCCGACGCGATCTTCATCGTCGATCCGAAAAAAGAGCGCATCGCGGTGCTCGAAGCGCGCAAGCTGAAGATTCCGATCATCGCGGTGATCGACACCAACTGCGATCCGGACGAGATCGACTATCCGATCCCGGGCAACGACGACGCGATCCGCGCCGTCAAGCTGATGGTCGGCAAGATCGCCGACGCCATCATCGAGGGCCGGACCGAGAGCGAGAGCTCGTACGACGAAAACCAGTACGACGGTCCGGCGAGCGCCGACTTCGACGAGGAAGCGCCGGCGACGCGGCCGAAGCCGAGGCCGCTGCGAGCGTTTAGCAAAGGAGAGACTGTTGTCCACCGCAATGTCATATCAACCCAACGCCGACGAGATCAAAGCGCTCCGCGAAGAAACGAGCGCGCCGATGATGGATTGCCGCAAGGCGCTCATCGAGGCCGCCGGCGACTTCCAGAAGGCCAAGACGCTGCTGATCGAGCGCGGTGCGGCGCAGGCCGCGAAGAAGGCCGAGCGGTCGGCCAACGAAGGCCTCGTCGCCAGCTACATCCACGCCGGCGGCAAGATCGGCGTGCTCGTCGAAGTCAACAGCGAGACCGACTTCGTCGCGCGCAACCCGAAGTTCGCCGACCTGACCCGCGATATCGCGATGCACATCGCGGCGATGTCGCCGCAGTATCTCGATCGCGAGCGTTCCCAGCGAGGTCGTCGACGAGGCGCGGGAGGAGTTCCGCGCGAACGTTCCGGCGGGCAAGCCGCCGGAGGTCGCCGAACGAATCGTCGAAGGCAAGCTGAACAAGTGGTACGAGGAGCACTGTCTGCTCGACCAGGCGTTCGTCAAAGACGATGCGATCAGCGTCGGCGATCTCATCAACGGCGCGGTCGGCGCGCTCGGCGAGAAGATCAGCGTGCGTCGATTCACGAAGTTCGCTTTGGGAGAGTAGAGGGGTTCGCTAGGAGTGCCCGAGCCCGCCACGTTTCTCGCGCGTCCTGCTCAAAATCTCCGGCGAAGCGTTCGCCGGGGCCGAGACCGGCGTCGACGTCGCCACGACGCGCGCGATGGCCGAACAGATCGCCGAAGTCAGCCGGGCCGGGGTTTCCGTCGCCGTCGTCGTCGGCGGCGGCAACATCTGGCGCGGCAAAGTCCACGAAGAAGCCGGCATGGACCGCGCGACCGCCGACTACATGGGCATGCTGGCGACCGTGATCAACGCGCTCGCGCTGCAGGACGCGCTGGAGCGCATGGGCGTGCCTTCGCGCGTGCAGACCGCGATCGCGATGCATCAGATCGCCGAACCGTACATCCGCCGGCGCGCGATCCGTCACCTGGAAAAGGGCCGCGTCGTGATCTTCGCCGCCGGAACCGGCAACCCGTACTTCACGACCGATACGACGGCGGCGCTGCGTGCGGTCGAAATCGACGCCGAAGCGATTCTCAAGGCCACCAAAGTCGACGGCATCTACTCCGCCGATCCGAAGAAGGATCCCACTGCGACGCGGTTCGAGCGCCTGGAGTACATGGAAGTGCTGCAGCGCGGGCTCGACGTGATGGACTCGACGGCGATGGCGCTCTGCATGGACAACACGCTGCCGATCATCGTATTCGACATGGCGGTTCCCGACAACATCCGGCGCGTCATCTGGGGCGAGGCGATCGGAACGTACGTCGGTCGAGCGCAGGCGGCAGGGGCCGCGTGGCCAGGAGCGTGTAGATGAGCGATCCGTATTTCAAAGATGTCGAGTCGCGCATGGCCAAGTGCGTCGAAGCCACCCGCTCCGATTTCGCGTCGATTCGCACCGGCCGCGCGACGCCGGCGCTGCTCGATCGGCTGCACGTCGAGGCCTACGGCCAGTCCGTCCCCCTCAAGCAAGTCGCCGGCGTGTCGGCTCCCGACTCGCGGACGCTAGTGATCGCGGCGTGCGATAAGAGCGTCGTCGGCGAGATCAAGAAGGCGATCGAAAAGAGCGATCTCGGGCTTACGCCCAACGTCGACGGAACCGCCATTCGCCTGATCGTTCCGCCGCTGAACGAAGAGCGCCGCAAAGACCTCGCGAAAGTCGTCAAGAAGAAAGCCGAAGACGGCAAGATCGCGGTTCGCAACGTCCGGCACAAAGCGCACGACGAAATCAAGGCCCAGCTCAAGAGCAGCGAGATCACCGAAGACGACAACAAGCGCATGCAGGAAATGCTCCAGAAGTTGACCGACCGGTACGTCAAGGAGATCGACGCGCTCGTCGTGGCCAAAGAAAAAGAGATAATGGAAGTGTGAACGACGCTCACGCTGGTGCCGGAAGTCGATGCGCGGCGAGTGCTGCGCGAGCATCGCCTGCGGCTTTCGGTGCTCGCTCCGTACGGCGCTTGGATCGGTTGCGGAACCTTGCGCGTTCTGCGTCTGAAGATGATCGACGACGAATCGGCCGTTTTGACGGTCGGATACGAATGCTACCGCCGCTTGCCTGGGACTGCGACGCACGAGCGACGCAGCCGAAATCGACCGTGATCGACCCCGCCAGCCGGTCGATCGACGTCGACCTCGACGCGCTTCCGCGTCACATCGCGATCATCATGGACGGCAATCGCCGCTGGGCCAAGCGGCGCGCGCTGCCGGCGATCGAAGGGCACCGTCGCGGCATCGTGTCGCTTCGGCGCGTCACTCGCGCCGCCAGCGACCTCGGGATCGGCGTTCTCACCGTCTACGGCTTCTCGACGGAAAACTGGAATCGGGACGCGCGCGAAATCTCGCTGCTGTTCGACTTGTGCGTGTACTTCGCGCGCAACGAATTGGCCGAACTCATGCGCAACAACGTCAGCGTTCGCGTGATCGGCGACTGGGAATCGCTGCCGCCGGGACCACGAGGTGCGCTTGCGGGTCTGCAATCCGGGACGTCTGCCAACACGGGCTTGCTTTTGAACCTGGCGGTCAACTACAGCTCCCACGCGGAGTTGGCGAGAGCGGTGCGAGCCATCGCTCGCGACGTCGCCGACGGCACCGTGAACGCCGATGCCGTCGACGAAGCGTTGATCGGGCGGTATCTTTACACCGCCGATCTCCCGGAGCTCGACCTCTTGATCCGTCCGGGCGGCGAACATCGGCTTTCGAATTTCTTGCTCTATCAGGCGGCCTATGCGGAGCTGGTTTTGAGCGACGTCCTGTGGCCCGATTTTTCGCGAGACGACTTGGTCCGCGCGCTGATCGAATACCAGCAGCGCGAGCGGCGGTTCGGGGGAGCGTGAACGCCCCCGACGCAATCGCTTCGGCGGTCGCGACTCGCGGAAACCCGATTACGGTGCGGCGCGTCGTCGTCGGCATTATCGTCGCAGCCATCGGGTTGGGAAGCGTCGTGATTCCGTGGACGTTTTACGCGCTGATCCTCGCAATCGGCCTGGCAAGCATCTACGAGTTGAACGCGCTCTGCGAAAAGAAAGGTCAGCCGCTCGAATACCCGGTGGCTTTGTTGGGCGTGAGCGGGTACGTCGTGATGGCGGCGTTGGGCATGCTGCACAAATGGGAGGGCGTGCTGCTCGCCGGAATCGTGATTGCGGCATTTTGGATCGGCATGTACGGCGAGCAAAAAGGCTACTTTGCACGCACCGCGTACACGCTGCTCGCGGCGCTGTACATCGGAAAGTTGCTGACGTACTTCGTGTTCGTCCGTCAGATCCCGGGAAACGGGTTGTGGTTGACGTTCTACTTGATCCTCACGATCGCGTTGACCGATATTTTCGGAATGATCATCGGCACGATCGCCGGTCGCACGCAGCTCACCAAAATCTCACCGGGGAAAACCGTCGAAGGCTCGTTGGGTTCGTTGGTCGTGGTGACCGTCTTTGCCATCGCTGCGACGCGGGTGCCGCAGCTGCACTTGCTGTGGTGGCAGGGCGGCGTTCTCGGATTGCTGACCGGTATCGCCGCACAGGCCGGCGATCTCGTGGAATCCGCACTCAAACGCGACGCCGGAGTGAAGGACGCCGGCGACATGATTCAGGGGCACGGCGGCGTGCTCGACCGATTCGACTCGTACCTCTTCGGCGGCGTCGCGTTCTTTGCGACGCTGCACCTGCTCGGCATTCTACAGGTCTAGGTTTAGGTAAGCCGCCGATGACGCGCAAGAGGGTCGCAATTCTCGGGTCGACGGGCTCGATCGGGACGCAAGCGCTCGACGTGATCGCGCGGTATCCCGATCGCTTCGACGTCGTCGGGCTGGCGGCGGGCCGTAACGTCGGCTTTGCTTGCCGAGCAGGCGCGGCGTTTCGCGTGCACGCTGACGACGATGGCTTCAGACGGACCAGTGGGACTCATGCGCGTCGCCGTCGAGAGCGAACCCGACGTGCTTCTGGCCGCGACCGACGGTGCGGTCGCGTTCGACGCGGTATTCGCGGCGGTCGACCGCGGCATATCCGTCGCGGTTGCCAACAAGGAGCTCATCGTAGCCGCCGGCGAGCTACTGGTTGCGGCCGCCGAACGGAGCGGCGCCCAGCTGCTGCCGGTCGACAGCGAGCACAGCGCGATCTTCCAGTGCCTTATCGGCGAAGACCGGGCGAGTGTTGCCGAAATCGTGCTGACCGCTTCCGGCGGCCCCTTTTGGCGGATCTCCCGCGAGGAGATGGCGCGGGCCGACCTCGCCGCCGCGTTGGCCCATCCCACGTGGCGCATGGGGACCAAGAACACCATCGATTCGGCGACCATGATGAACAAGGGACTCGAAGTCATCGAGGCCAGCCGGTTGTTCGGCCTTCCGGGCGAACGGGTGCGCTTTGTGGTTCACCCACAGTCGATCGCCCACGGGTTCGTGGTTTTTACCGACGGGAGCGTCAAAGGGCAGTTGGCCGCACCCGACATGCGCGTGCCGATCGGGTATGCCCTCGCCTTCCCCGACCGGCTGCCGTATCGGGGCGGTGACGGCGCGTCGCAAGACGACTTGACTGCGCTCGGCGGAAAACCCGCCGAGCTCGCCTGCGTTATGATTTCGAGGCACCCGATCCGGAGAGGTTTCCGTGCGTGCGCCTCGCCTACCGGGCCTTGGCGGCGGGTGGGACGATGCCGGCGGTCCTGTCGGCGGCCAACGAAGTCGCCGTCGGCGCGTTCGTCGAAGGTAAGATCGGCTTCGGAGAAATTGCCGGTGTCATCGAAAACGCGATAGACCGGGTAGAATGCGGGGAGATCGACGCTCGCCGGCATTCGAGCCGCCGATCGACGGGCCCGCGAGACCGCCAAGGCGTTTGTAGACCAGATTGAAAGGCCATCGTGTCGCTGACTATCGCCAACCTGATCGGAATCGAGAAGATCGTCACCTTCATCGTAATGCTGTCCGTTCTCGTCGTCTTGCACGAGCTCGGACACTTCCTGGTGGCTCGGCGCAACGGCGTGCGGGTCAACGAGTTCGCCGTCGGAATGGGGCCGAAACTGCTGGGCTGGACCTCGCCGCGCAGCGGAACCCTGTACTCCCTTCGGGCGTTGCCGATCGGCGGCTACTGCGCGATGCAGGGCGAGGACGGAAAGACGTCCGAGGCCGAGCAACAACGCGAGTTTCGCGTCGCGCATCGCCTCGAACAGGACAACTTCCAAGCCAAGTCCGCGTGGCAGCGGCTCGCCATCGTCCTCGCAGGACCAATCGCCAATTTTTTGCTGTGTTTCTGCATTTTGCTAGTCGGCGCGTTGCTCTTTGGTGTTGCCGGGAACGAGACTCAACCCGTCGTCGGCATTCTCGTCCAAGGCTCGCCGGCGGCGGTCGCAGGCCTGCAACCGGGCGACCGGATCGTCGAACTCAACGGCGTTGCGGTCTGCCAACGGCGTGCGACTCGTCGATACGATTCACGGCTCGCTAGGTAAGAAGCTCGATCTCGTATACCTTCGAAACGGCGCGCGCACCGAAGTCTACGTCACCCCGACGCTCTGCCCAATTGCCGGGAAGAAGTGGGGATGCATCGGGTTCTCACCGGTTCCGGCCTACCAGCGCGTAGGATTTACCGACGCCGTCAGACAGAGTGGAATGCAGTTTCGCAACATCGCCGATCAGACGGTCGGCAGCGTCGTCTTGCTGGTCACGCACTTCACGAAATACGCGCCGCAGGTCTCGGGCGTTATCGGCATGGGACAGATGGCCGCGACCGTCGAGGACTGGGGCTGGGGCCCGTATCTGTGGCTTGCGGCGACGATTTCGTTCGCGCTCGGATTGTTCAATCTGTTGCCGATTCCGGCGCTGGACGGTGGACGCGCGGCGTTCATCGTAGCCGAGTTGATTCGCGGCAGACCGGTCGATCCCGGAAAAAGAGGCGATGGTGCACATCGCCGGATTTGCCGCGCTGATGGCGCTGATGCTGCTGGTGGCTTTCCACGACATCGCCCGCATTGCCAGCGGCAACGGGGTGATGTAAGCGCTCATGTTGCGTTTGCGACGGAATAGCAAGCCGATTTTTCTGCAAAACAAGACCGGCAAAGCCGACGCGAAAGCGGTGTGGATCGGCGGAGACCACCCGATCGCCGTTCAGTCGATGACGACGACCGACACCGCCGATGCCGACAAAACGCTCGAGCAGATTTACGGCCTAGCGATGGAGGGCTGCGAAATCGTTCGCGTTACCGTAAAAGATCCGCCCGACGCGGCCGGGCTACCGGCCATCGTGCATCGCTCGCCCGTGCCGATCGTGGCCGACATTCATTTCGATCACAAAATGGCGCTGGCGGCGATCGAGGCGGGCGTTGCGAAGCTGCGGCTCAATCCCGGAAATATTCGCGACCCGAAGAAGGTCGCCGAAGTCGTGACCGCGGCGAAAGCGCGCGAAATTCCGATCCGCGTGGGCGTGAACATGGGATCGCTCGCGCCCGATCTCGAGAAAACGCTAGGACACACCGCCGAGGCGATGGTTGAGTCGGCCTTGCGCCACGTGGTCATGCTGGAGGAACACGGGCATTCCGATATCGCGATTTCGCTCAAAGCCCATGACGTTCTCACCACGGTAGAAGCTTACCGGCTCATGGATCGACGCCTTCGCGAGCGCCGTACACCCTACGCGTTGCATCTTGGCATCACCGAGGCCGGCCTGCTGCGCGACGGCACGATCAAGTCGTCGATCGGCCTCGGCATCCTGCTCTTCGAAGGTATCGGCGACACGTTGCGCGTTTCGCTGGCCGACGATCCGATCGAAGAGGTTCCGGTATGCTGGGGCATCTTGAAATCGCTCGGGCTACGGGAAAAGGGCTTCGAGATTACCGCGTGTCCGTCGTGCGGCCGAGCAGAAATCTCGGTTCTCGAACTCGGCCGGTCGGTGGAGGCTATCGCGAAGTCGTACAGCGCGCCCGTGAAAGTCGCCGTTATGGGTTGCGTCGTTAACGGTCCCGGCGAGTCCAAAATGGCCGACGTCGGGGTTGCCGGAGGCAAAGGCAAAGGCGCGATCTATCGTGCCGGCGAGCTCGTCGGCACCTATCCCGAGAGCGAACTGCTCGGCATGCTGCGTCTCGAAATCGAAAAGGTCATCGCCGAAAAGTATCCCGACTTCTTGCACGAGATCGGTGCGCAAGCGTGAACTATCGCGCGCCGAGGTATTCGAACGCTGACCACGGTCGCCCTAGCGGCGTTGGTCGCGTCGGCGTTGCTAACGGTTGCTCGACCGGTCGAAATGCTCGTCGACGGCGAACGCATCGAGAGCGACGTTTCGCCGGTCACCACGTCGGTCGACAAAATCTTCGTTCCCGTGCAGGTCCATCGCCGACGCGCTCGGCGCGCAGACACGACCTGGTCGAGGGTGATCGTCGAATCGACATCGTGCGCGGTAACCAGTCCTTGCGTCTGAAAGTCGGAGACACGCGCGCAACTGTCAATGGGATGCCGCTGACGCTCAAACACGCGCCGTTTCGCGTGCGCGGTCGCGTAATGGTAGAACTCAAGGCCGTCGCCAGCGCGTTCAACGTGCGGGCGACCTACGATTCGCGCACTGCGCGCATCGACGTGCTCACGGCAGGCATCGGTCAGGCGGCCGTGCCGAAGACGACGACACCGACGCAGTAGGCATCGGGGGGCCGGTACGGGAGAGCTCGCCGGCACCGCCGAAAACCCGCGGTATTCGGAAATATCCGGCGAAAGGATCAGTGTATGCCTACGCTTACGATCCAATACGTATATTTTGGTGCATCCGGAGCTCACACGCGCCAACCGCGCGCGACGACTTCATACGGTGGATTCACCCCCATCCCGGGACTCAACCCGGGCGGTACGGCGACTCTCGCATCCGGAACACCGTATCAACCGGGGCCTCCAGACCCCTCACCCCTCGTGGTTGGTCCGCTGACGCTCGATTTCGCGTTCACGAACGTCTCGGGTTGCGTCGAGGGCCCGCGAACGTCGTTCGTGGCCGGTACACCGCCGCCCGTCGGTACGGTGGGGTCGAATCCGATCGTCGTTCTTTACGTGTACGTTCCGGCCGGTGGACCAGGAAACGGGGGCGACAGCGGCGCGGTCATCGATGCCTTCAACGCTACCACCAACTCGCTGGTCGACAACAACTTCGTCACGGTCAGCCCCGACTCGGGCGGCACGCTGACCACCGAAGCGAACGTCGACGGTTGGGTCGACACCGAAGAGAGCGGTTACACGATCGCGGCCGATCATCCGAATATCGGTCCTTACGGTGCGTTGCCCACGAGCGCGCTGTTCGATCAATGGGTCGATCTCACGGATCCGGCACCCCCGAGCAGCCTCGTCAACGGCGCTAACTTGACGCCCGGCCTGGGCGTTACCGTTTACGCTTTAGCGTTCTATCACACTCCCGCGACCATCACGAAAGAATTCCTCGAAAAGAACCCGATGGAATACCTAAAATCGTTGGCGGAGATGTTCAAAGGACCAAAGGAAAGCGTGGAGTATACCGGCTTCGGCAACTACGGCGATCCTGAGATGGTCGTCGCGCAGCTGCGCGTCCTGAATCAGCGAATCGCGCAGCTTGAATCACGCCTAGAGACGATGGGTTCGGCCTTCATTAAAGCCGAGGATAGGCCATCCATCCGCAAGCAAAAGAGATAAGCAAGCCAAGGGTTGTTTCTTGTCCTGAGCAATGTGGCTGACGAGTCGGCACCCGAACTGGTGGAGATGTTTCCGCCGGGTGCCGCTTCGTTAGTCACGGCTTCTAATCTCAACCGCACCTTCAAAGCAGCCGTCTGCAGCGCAAACTTCTCATCCTCGCGGTTCACGATCGGCGGCAACCAGATATCTGCCGCCGAGATCTCAGGAGTCGTTTCTTCGATCGCCTATTTTCTTCCGCAAGAGTTTTACTACATCCAGGCGGCAGATCGCGAATACGTGTGTGCTGAAGTAAGCGCCTTTTTCATCTACTTTCTGTCGGAACTCCGATGCAAGAAGCTCAATCCACCTACGTCAAAGACATTATCCGGGCTCGGCATGCAGCGCGTCGAATGGATGAAGGCTGCCCACGGTTGGGGAGTTCCCGTCTGGCCCACGCGACTGAGAAACGGATTGCCCGTAACGATCGACACGACACAAGACGTGCGACGGTTTAGGTCCACGATCGTCGGGGACACCATTGTCGAGCACGATACGCCGGACAGAATCCGCGACTACCTGCACACGCTGTCGCGGGCGTCTTCGATGCCGTATCTTTGCGCCGAATTCGCCTCCCCGCGCGGTGGCGGGATATTATCTTTCCGAGCTGTGGACCGTTCCCGACTTTACCACTCCCGCGAATCGCGCGGCGATCGTGCAGTTCTTGGAAGCGTCGCAAGCGTGATTCTGCTGTGGGGGACGATGGACGACGAGCCCATGGCGATGGCGCACGCGGCCTTGTCTAAGGCCGGCGCCGATTTTGTCTTCCTCGATTTTCGAAAGATCTTCACAGCGGATATCGATTATGAGTTTGATCCCGAACGCGGCGCGCGCTGTACCGTGAGCTCGGACCAGGCGACGATTGATATGGCTCGCGTAAACGCTGCGTACGTCCGGGGCTCAAACCTCTACGACTACGACGAAGTCCGCGTGCTTCCGAGAGAAAGTACCCTAGCAATGCGGGCCGCGCGGTTCGAGTCAACGCTGACCGCGTGGCTCGATTCATCCGACGCATTGGTGATCAACCGCTCCGGGCCGTCGGCCACCAATAACTCTAAGGCGTATCAAATGACGCTGATCGGACGGGCGGGCTTCCTCGTTCCCGAGGCGTTTATTTCGAATGACCCGATCGCCGTGAGGGCGTTCCTCACAGAGAATCCGGACGCGGTCTACAAGTCAATCAGCGGCATTCGCAGCATCGTACGACGTGTCGGAGAGAGGCAACGCGACTTCCTCGATGACGTGACATGGTGTCCTACTCTGTTCCAGAGGGTGGTATCGGGAGTTAACTACCGGGCGCACGTGCTGGGAGCAAGCGTCTTAGCGGTGCGCATCGATTCCGATCAACTCGACTATCGTTATGGCTCGTCCACCATCGCCGTTGCGGATTTACCCGCCGAGGTTGCGGACCGCTGCCGGCGCATCACCGCCATCCTCGGCCTCCATTTTTCGGGCATCGATCTGATCCGAACACCCGAAGACCGATGGTACTGTTTGGAGGTCAATCCCTCGCCGGCGTATTCGTACTTCGAAAGAGGCAGCGGACAGCCCATCAGCGCTGCATTTGCAAAGTTCATGATGGACGCCGACGAGCGTGGTCCGATGGCGTCGAGTCCAAAACCCTAAAACCCTCGTGGTGCCCGTCAACGAAAAATTTACGCCAGCTCTGTCAAACCCTCGGGCTCTTCAACCGGAACGACGTTTTCGGGATCGGACTTGCGGAATCCGTACGCGAAGAAAAAGATGAGACCGGCAATCAGCGCCATGAGGAACCACGTCCAAGTGGCGCGCGAAAGACCGAAGACCGCGAGGAACAGCGAGCAAACGATCCCCAGAATCGGAAAGAGGGGAACGAAGGGGACGCGGAAACTGCGCGGCAAGTCGGGCTTGCGCTTGCGCAGATAGAGAACTCCCGAACAGACGACCGTAAAGGCGATCAGCGTCCCAATGTTCACGAGATTGAGCAGGTTGTTCAACGGGACGATTAGCGCCAATCCGGCAACGGCGACGCCCGTGATCAGTGTGGTCCGCAGCGGTGTCTTGAAGCGCGGGTGAATCACGGCCACCGCCGGCGGCAGCATGCCGTCGCGCGCCATCACGTAGAAAATCCTCGACTGGCCGAGTAACGAGGCCAGGGCGACGCTGGTCGTTCCGGCTAAAACGCCGATCGTGATGACCCAGTTCAACACCGGCATGTGCAGCGGCGCGAGCGCGTAGACCAGTGGATTCTTGATCGGTACGTGGTTCCACGGAACCGAGCCTACCAGCACGATGGCGGTCGCGCAATAAATTACCGTGCCGATCACGAGCGCGCCAATGACGCCGACCGGAACGTCGAACTGAGGGTTCTTGCACTCCTCGGCGGTGGTGGTCGCGGTGTCAAATCCGATATAGCTGAAGAAGACATACGCGCCGATCGCGATGATGCCGTAGGGCTGCGCCGACGACGAGTAATCCGCCATGCCGCCGAAGGCGTGCAGCGAACCCCATCCGATCGGGTTGAAATCGTGCAGGTTGACGGCACGAAACAAGAACAATCCGGCCGTGACGAAGACCGCCAGCGCGGAAATCTTCAAGACTACAAAGATGTTGTTTGTGGTCGCGGATTCGCGGATGCCGACCGACAGTAGTACGCTCAGCCCGATGACGAACAGCGCGCCCACGACGTCGTATTGCGAGTGCAGAACGTCCCAACTCCCGGGATTCCACCACGGCCCGTGGAGGATCAAGTTGGATTGCTGTGCCCAACCTGGCAACGCCAGCCCGACGCTTTTGAAGACGTCCTGAATCGAGGCCGAAAACTGCTGGGCCACCGGCGCCGCGCTGATGCCGTATTCGAAGATCAGCGCGAATCCGATGATCCACGCGAAGAGCTTACCAAGCGTAGCGTAGGCGTACGTGTAAGCGCTTCCGGCAACCGGCACCATCGCCCCGAGCTCGGCGTAGCAAAGCGCCGCAAAGAACGACGTAAGACCCGCCAACAGGTACGAAACGATGACCGCGGGGCCGGCACCCTTGACGCCCGTTCCGATCGTGGTGAAAATACCGCCCCCGATCATCGTCCCGAGGCCGATGGCCACCAAATCCTTGGCTGTGAGCGCTCGACGCAGGATCTTGCGCCGGCCGAGTTCGCGGAGCTTGTCGACGTTGGTCGTCGCGAAGAGCTGGGAGACGAACGACATCCGGCCGGGCTTCGCAAGCAAGGAGGCTCGCTCCCCCGCGCAGGATATCGCGGCGCCTCGCCAAAGTCGCGGTCGATGCGTTCGACTCAACGGGCGCTGCGCTTATGCCTGGTCGCGGTGGCCGGAGCATTGGCCGCCGCCGTCGCTCACGTCGTCATCGACGTTGCGGGCGACTATCTCTTGGTGCGCGATACCTACGATGGGATCGCTCACCATTCGCGCGCGCTCCTGCTCGCTGTCGTCGGCATCGCGATCCTCGTCGCCGTCGTGCGCTCGATCTTCGAGATACTCGATCGGCGCTGCCCGTCGAAGACGTCGGTGCTCGCGGCCGTGCGCGACTCACTCGGCCATCCGCTGAGCTTCGCCCTCGCGGCAGCGCTCTTCGCAACCGTCGCGCTGGTCGGCATGGAGTCGTTCGACAGCTTCCTGAGCGGACGCGCGATCGACGATGTTGGCGACCTTTTCGGCGGCTCGGTGTTGCTCGGTGCCGGCACCGCGGCGATTGCCGGCGGACTCTGCGGCTGGCTGGTTCGCCGGTTCGTGCAGGTCATCGCCCAGTACGAAACGCCGATCGCCGCGTTCATCGTCGCGGCTTTCGAGCTCGCGCTCGAAACCGAATCCCTTCCGCGCGCGCAACGCCGCTTCGGCATGTCGCGCACGATGGCCCGCGCACTGCTCCTGTCCCGGCAGGGGCGCAAGCGCGGTCCGCCTGCCCCCGTTTTCGGCTAACTCTTCATTCACTAGTAGCCGCTAACGGAAGGCCTCATGAGATATCTCATCGGGCGCGCGCGCACGTTCTGCGTGTTGCTCGCGTTGTTCATCACTTCAGTATCCTCTACGGCAGGTGCAGCCCAAACGGTCGACGTGACCGGGTCCGTCGTTGCCGACGACGGAACCGCGATTGCCGGTGCGTCCATCACCCTGTCGGGGGCGGGGCGCGTCCAGTACCGCGCGCAGCGACGCGACCGGGCGATTCTCGATCCCCGCGGTGGCTCGACGGCACGTATGCAGTTCATGCCGCGGCGCCGGGTTACGCCATGCTCTCGCAACAGACCGTCACGATCGGTCCCGGGCAGCGCGACGCTTGCCCTGACGCTCTCTCGCGCGACGACGAACTCGCTGACGGTCATCGGTCACGTTCGGGCAACCGCCGGCGAAACGGTGTCCACTTGCTCGGGTCCGAGCGTCGTATTGAACGCCCAAACGGCCGCTGCGAGCGGTACCACCGCCGTTTCTTCAATGGTTTGGAGTCAGTTATCGACGACGCCGGTACTTCCCCTCGGCGGGGGAAGCAACGCGACCGTAAGTTTTGCGTTGCGCGGTCCGGATCCGACCGAAACGCTGGTAGATATCGACGGACATCAAGTCAATAATGGAAACACCGGCGACTTCGATCTGTCGCTGCTCGACCCGGCGGCGTTGCAAGACGTGCAGCTCGTCTATGGAATCGCACCTTCGTCGCTCGTCGGTCCCAACACGATTGGCGGTGCCATCAACGTTCAAACGCTGCAGCCGACGCTGACGCCGCACGCACTGCTCCGCGTCTTTGGCGGCTCGTATGGGAGCTTCGGAGAAACCGCACAGGCAACCGGCTCGGACGGACGTTTAGGATACGCGATGTCGTTCCACGGTGCGACGTCGAACGGCTCGGTCAATCAAACGGTCCTGGCGCCGCCGGCACCGGATCCGCCGCCGGCTCGCAACGAAACGCCGCAATTCGTCGGTAGCAACTCGTTCGGGAACTCGATGCTCACGAAACTGCGGTATCAACTCGGAGGCGACCAGGGCTACGGATACCTGCAGCTCAATTTTCGTGACCAGTCGATTGTCAAAGACGATTCCGCCCTCTTAACGACCTATACGCCGCCCGGCTTCGCGGGCGGCGGCGGAGACGACGCCATTACCGGCGGTCTCAAACCTTTCGATCTTCCGCCGCTTGGAGGATATCAAAGTTTTGCCGGCACGACGCTTGCGGCCCACCAAGCAAACTACGGCTTCGACGCTCAGCTGCCGCTGGGGGGTGAAAGGACGGACGGCGCCCCCGCGACCATGCTGCTGTTCAGCCACCTGACGTACGCTCAACTCGCAGTCGGTCGACGGGCCCGGCGCACAGATTCGCAACCCTACCTCTACAATCAGCGCGATCTGTTGGGAGACGACTGGCTTGGAAATCGATCATCGCTTTCCTAGCGGTTTGCTGTCGTTCAAGTACGACCTTGGGAACCGAAACGCTCGATACCAACTACGTCCAAGGGCAAGTACACTGCTGATCTCGTGCACGGCCGGAGTGCAAGGCCAATGATCTGCACGAGTACCGGTAAATACGCTTGGTCTATCGCAGACCGCAGCGATCGATGGTGCTTGCGCTATGATGGAGAGTCCGTCGAGTCAGATTCACTACTCGTTGGCGACCTATTTCAGCAACTTTAGCACGTTTGGGACCAGCTTCGATCCGCGCGCCGGAATCGTTTGGACGCCAACCGGAAATACGGCGTCCGTGCCTCCATCGGCACAACCTTTCAGATTCCGCAGCTTACCGAGCTCGTAACGCTGCTCCCGCCGGCAGATCACGTGCCCGTCGGCGGCATCATCTTCGTCGGGAATCCGAGTCTACAACCCGACCACGCAACCGAATATGATCTCGGCGGCGAGCAAATCTTCGGACACTCGGGCATCAGTTGCATCTAACGGCGATGTCTATCGATCGAATCTGCGAGCACCGGCAGTGCAGCTTAACGTGAACCGATTCCGCACTGTCAAAGCGACCACATCCCACTTACCTTGTCCCGTTGAGCTATCCGGTCAACGCGGGCAACGGTATTTATCGCGGCATCGATCTACGAGCCGAACAGCAACTTGGACAGACCTTTCGTTTGCGTGCCGGATGGAGCGTCGATAGCTCATTTCTGACCGCGAGTTGCCGACCGAGATCCAAGACGGCACTTTGTTACCTGCGAACAGAGTCGCTCGGACAACCGCTGCACAAAGCGTACCTTGGATTCGATCACGATGTCGCGAACGGGCTTCGCTTACGGTGCGCAACTCAATTACGAAGGTGCGTACAACGAACTCAATCGGACCCCGTACGCCACCCTCGACGCCCACGTGGCCTATCGCCACAACGGCTATGAAGTCGGTCTTTACGGAACGAACCTAACGAGTGTCTACAGCTCGCCGTTTACCGTAGTCGGTGGAGGAATTTTATACGGGACGCTTCCGGGGCAACCGATGATTACGACCAACGCCTACAACCTGCAGGGCGCTAAGGTCGTGTTCGTCTTAACGCGCGCGATCTAGCACTACGTCATCCTGAGCGGAGCGAGCGAAGCGCCGCAGTCGAAGGACGATCTTGCCGAAATTACTCGCCGCCCTCGGGACGTTCGCGTTTTCGCCTCCGTGCGAAAACGCATCGGCTGGCGCGTCGCGCTCGGCATCCGTGCCTCCGCTCCGCGTCCAGCGCCCTCGGGCCGGCGAAGAATTCCGGGAACGGTCCCGAGCTGGCGCGCTATCCGATAGCTCCGCTCGAGCATGACGCGGTGCGTCTCCGCTCACGATGACACGGATGGAGGCGGTGCGGTTTTGGGGTTCCAGACGTGTTCCGGTTCGCCGAGTTCGTCGTTGATCCAACGCGACCAGACGAAGAGCGCGTCGGAGAGGCGATTGAGATAGTGCAGCGTGTACGCTGAGACCGTGTCGTCGGCTCTGCGTAACGTCAGCAGCCGGCGTTCGGCGCGCCGGCAAATAGTGCGGGCCAGATGCAACTGCGCTCCTGCCGTCGAACCGCCAGGAAGAATAAACGTGTCGAGCGCCGCGAGATCGGGTTGAGCCTCGTCGATGGCGCGCTCGAGCGCCGCGACGTCGTCCGCGCCGATCAACGGCATACCTTCCCATCGGTCTTCAACCAAGGTGGCGAGTTCGCTGCCGAGATTGAACAGCACGTCTTGCGTCCACGCAAGCCAGGCGTCGAGTCGAGCCGTCCGCGCCGAAGCTTCACGCTTGGGCAGCAGGGCTGCCCGCGCGATACCGATCGCGCTGGAAAGCTCGTCGACGGTGCCGTAGGCTTCGATCCGGATTGCATTCTTGTCGATGCGGCGACCGCCGACCAAACCCGTCGTACCGTCGTCGCCGGTCCGAGTGTAAATGCGCGTGCGCTTCGGCATGATGCCGACGCTTCGCCGCGAGCGCGCCGATACCCGGAGCGTTGAAGGCGGCCCGTGCCGGACGCTCGAAACGGGGCCGGTCATGTCCGAAGCCGATGCGCCGGCCGTCACCAAGGAGATTCCTCCGAAGTCGGCCGACCTCTCCGCGTGGTATACCGCCGTCTGCCTGAAGGCCGAGCTCGTGTCGTATTCCCCCGTGCGCGGATGCATCGTACTGCGGCCGTACGGTTACGGACTGTGGGAGAATCTGCAGAAACACCTCGATGCCAGCTTCAAAGCCACCGGTCACGAGAACGCATACTTCCCGCTGTTCATCCCCGAGAGTCTGCTGGTTAAGGAAGCCGAGCACGTCGAAGGATTCTCACCCGAAGTCGCGTGGGTAACCCGCGGCGGTCGAGAAGAGCTGACCGAACCGCTGGCCATCCGGCCGACGTCCGAAGTCATCATCGGAACGATGTACGCGCAGTGGATCGAATCGTATCGCGATCTGCCGGTCTTGATCAATCAGTGGGCCAATGTCGTTCGATGGGAAAAGGCGACGCGGCCGTTCTTGCGCACGATGGAATTTTTGTGGCAGGAGGGTCATACGGCACACGCATCGGCACCCGAGGCACGCGAAGAAACGCTCCAGATGCTCGACGTGTATCAGGACTTCGCCGAGAACGTTGCCGCCGTTCCCGTGTACGCCGGCGTCAAGAGTGAAAGCGAGCGCTTTCCGGGAGCCGTTGAAACCTTTTCAATCGAAGCGCTGATGCCCGACGGTCGGGCCCTTCAGTCGGCGACGTCGCACGACCTCGGTCAGAACTTTGCGAAGGCATACGATATTACGTTCGCCGATGCGGATCAACAGATCAAGCACGCTTACACGACGTCGTGGGGTATGTCGTGGCGCATGTTGGGGGGCTTGATCATGACGCACGGCGACGATCGGGGGCTTCGCATTCCACCCAAAATGGCTCCGCTCGAAGTGGTCTTTGTGCCGATCGTGCGCTCGCAGGACGAACGCGCCGTAGCGGTCTGCCACGCGGCCGCCGAAGAGCTGAGGAAATCGGGATTCCGCGTACGCGTCGACGCGCGGGAGCAGCAGCCCGGCTGGAAGTACGGCGAGTGGGACCTGCGAGGCGTTCCGATTCGCATCGACGTTGGTCCGAGGGACGTCGATGCGGGTACCGTGGTGCTCGTCAGGCGGGATCGCGCTAAGGGGGAGAGCGGGCAAAAAAGTACGGTCGCGCTCGACACGCTCGCGCGCACGATTCCCGGAGTGCTGGAGGATATTCAGCGGTCGCTTTTCGATCAGGCGAAGGCGTTTCTGCAAAGTCACACGTTGCGTGCCGGCGACCGCGATACGTTCGTGACCATGTGCCGCGATCGCGCTGGGATGATCGACATTCCGTGGTGCATGCGCGCTGCCTGTGAAGCCGAAGTAAAAGCGGAGACCGGCGCGACCACTCGCAATTTGTATCCGCTCGCTAGTGGGACGGAAACGACCTGTATCGCCTGCGGCGAACCGGCGAAGGTTCGTGCCTATTTTGCGCAGTCGTATTAGCATCCCGATCGTCGCCTTCGTCATCGCCGCCGTCCTCGGAAGCGGCATCGGACGGGCGGAAGTTCCGTCCGTTGCGGATTTGGATGCAACGGCGCGGGCCGCCGGTAACCGGCTGGATATCGCGACGCACATCGGCGAAGACATTTTTTCCTCAACGTGGCCCGCGCAAGTCAGCCAAATATCCGCTAACGAGCTGGATCGGCATCTCATCGTTGGCATTCGGATTTGGGGAGTGAAATTTCACGCGGAAATGACGCGTGAAGAGTTCGTCGACGAAGTAAGCACGCTGATTCAGAAAGCCTACAGCGCCGCCCCTGCAGCCGAGGAAGTCGATGTCTGGGCGAGCGTCCCGATCGACGTCGCCAAAGGCGTCGTCGTGAGCGGCGACCTCGCCAAGCCGACGTCGCGCACCGTTTTCAGTATCACGGCTCGGCGTGGAGAATCGCCCGCGCAGGTCGCGGAACGGGCCAATAAAACCACCGATGGCAACGTGTTCTGGGACGAAGAATGGGCACGCGAAGCTTTCAAGAAACAAGCCAGCTAGGAGCCTACATGTACCGCAAATCGACGCTTCCCAGCGGCCTGCGGGTCTTGACCGAAACGATGCCGGCCGTGAGGTCGGTCACTATCGGCGTGTGGGCCGACGTCGGGTCCTCGCTCGAAACCCGGGAACAACGCGGCCTGTCGCACCTCGTCGAACACATGCTGTTTAAGGGGACCGAACGGCGAACCGCCAAGGCGATCGCCGAGACCATGGACGGGGTCGGCGGGAATCTCAACGCGTTTACCGACAAAGAGACCACCTGTTACTACGCCAAGGTAATCGACCGCCACGCGCCGTTGGCAATGAACGTGTTGGCCGACATGTTCCTCCACTCGACTTTCGACCCGCAGGAGTTGAGCAAAGAGCAAAAGGTCGTACTGGAAGAGATCAAGATGTACGATGACTCGCCCGACGAGCTCATCCACGACCTATTCTTGCAGACGATGTGGTCCGGCGCAAACTTAGGTGATCCGACCATCGGCTTCGCCGACACGATCGAGCGGTTTACTCCCAGCGATTTACGCGCGCACATGCAACGCCACTACGCGCCCAACGCGGTGGTGGTCGCGGCCGCTGGGAACGTCGACCACGAACGCTTCGTCGAGCTGGTGGAGCGGGAGTTTGGATCGTTCGCAGGGGCGTGCGCACTGCCGGAAGCCGAGGCCCCCGATACGACTCCCGACCGCCTCGTCCGCCACAAGGATTCCGAGCAAGCGTACGTCGTCCTGGGAACCCGCGGTCTGTCGGTTCGCGACGAGCGCCGTTACGCGTTGTCGCTGCTCGACACGATCTTAGGCGGCGGCATGTCGAGCCGGCTCTTCCAGGAAATACGCGAGAAGCGAGGACTCGTGTACACGGTCTACTCGTTCCAAGCGGCCTATCGCGCCGCCGGCCTGTTCGGCGTCTACGCCGGCACCTCGCCGGAGAACGTGCAAGCGTGTATCGATCTCGTGGTCGAGCAGTTCGGCAAGGTTCGCAACCTTCGCATCGATGGCGACGAGTTGCGCTTGGCGAAAGAACACATCAAAGGGAACCTGACGCTTTCACTGGAGTCGACGTCGAGCCGGATGATTCGTCTCGGTCGAAACGAGTTCGCTATCGGCCGGCACGTGACTCCGGAGGAAATCGAACAACGGATCGACGCGGTAACGGCCGGCGAAGTCCAGGAACTTGCGAGCGAGCTCTTGGTGGAGAAAAACTTGGGACTATGCATCATCGGCCCGGTCGACGAGTCGGCGATCGCGTGGAACCGTGACGCTGCCTAACGCGAGCGCAGCTTTAATCGGACTTCCCTTCTGGACGTGGCAACTCGTCGTCGCGCTGATCGTCAACGCGATCGTCCAAGCCATCCAGATCGGGGCATACGCCGCACGGCTTGCCGGCGTCCGAACCGGGCGGATCGCGACGTCGATCTCGCTGTTCAACCTGTTCGTAACGGCCAGCCGATTGGCGACGCTCGTTTACACGCTGATGTTGGGTCCGCTGTCGGACGCGGCGGGAAACGCCATCAAAGTGCTGCTGCCGCGCCTGCCGTCCCACGCGATAGCGCCGGATCGGGCGGCGGCCGTCCTGGCCGTACAGCATACGTTCGAGTGGCAGCTGCGCGCCATCATCATCGCCGGTACGGTCGGGACCATCATCGGGAGCCTTCTACTGCCGATGTTTACCTACGTCTACGTGCGCGGCGTAAAATCGTTCGAGCGTACGAAGTCGCTTCCGCATTCGATGCTGCGAATGTTCGATCCGCGCGTAATCGGCGCGCTTCTGCAGCGTGTCCGCGTCCCTCACTATCGCGAAATCTTTGCGTTCTCGACGCGCGGCATACCGCGGCGACTGCTGATCTTTAACGTGGTCGTCACCGGCGTCTACGCGATCGGCGTGGTCGCTGCGTATTACGCGAGCATCCTGGACGTCAACGTCGCGCGCACCGCCATCGGCATATCGGGAATAATCAACGGTATCGGCACGATTGCGTTTACGCTGTTCGTCGATCCTACCTCGTCGATCATCGTCGACGAGGCCGTTAAAGGAGAACGCCCGCACGAAGAAGTGAAGGCGATGGTGTTTTACCTTTCGGCTACCGCCATCGTGGGATGGCTTCTGTCGCAGCTCATTCTGTGGCCCGCGGCGGAAATTATCAAGGTCGTGGCGCATTTGGTGAACCGTGGATGAAGCCCATGCGAGTGCGTAGCATAGCCGTCTCCCTGGCCTTGACGCTCGGGCTGGCGGGATGTGCCGGATCGATCCAGCAGTGGATCGTCGACACGCGCGTGCACCAGGGGGAAATCGCGCTCCAGCGCGGGGACGTCAGCGACGCGGAACTGTCGTACCGGCTGGCGCTGCGCGTCGACCCGAAAGATCCGCGAGCGCAAGCCGGATACGTGCGAGCCGCCGCGGCGTTCGCGCAGGCCGCAGTATGCTAAGGGCGCCTTCGACAGTGCGCTGGCGACCATCAACGACGGTCTAGTCGTCAACCCGGAGAGCGTTCGGCTCGCCGCGCTCAAAAGGACGATCGACCAGGCGCGCCTCAAACGGGAGATCGTCATTTCGAACTATCCGAGCTATCGGGAGGCGGGGGTTGCCCTCGCCCGTTCCTACGAGCAGCTCGACGTCACGAACAAACTCTTGTTGCGAAACCTCAAGCGATTCAGTTATACGTTTGACGCCAATGATCTGACGGAGGCGATCAAGCGCAGCTACGAGCTCCAGCTCGACACCGTCAAGAACGGAAACCATCTTATTCTCTACCGGCAGCTGGTGACGTCGGGCGTACCCGAAACGTCGTCACAGTCGACGACGTCGAATACCACCTCGCTACTTCCATTGCCTTAGGATGTGCTTACGGGATGATTGAATGGATCGAATCGCTACCGACCGCCGGCAGTGGAATAGTCATCGTCGGCGGCTTCTTGTTGGGAACGTTCCTCGTAGGATACTTCGTGGGCAAACTTGCGCCGCGCGAAATACGGATGGAACACAACGATTTGGCCGGCTTCATTCTAGCGGTAATCGGCGTGATCTACGCAGTACTCTTGGCCTTCGTTACTATCGGCGTCTGGGAGCGCTTCCAACAGGCGGAGTCGCGCAGTTACGAAGAGGCAGGTGCACTGTCGCTGATCTATCGCGACGCGGATATGTTTCCACAACGACAAGCCTTGCGTGCCGCGATTCGCCAGTATACGGAGACCGTCGTGGTCGACGAATGGCCGAAGATGCGTCGAGGGCAGCAATCGGAGATGGCCGATCGCCAACTGGAGAAGGTCGACAGCATCGTGCGGAGCCTGCCGATTACGTCGCAATCCGAGCAGGACGTTCACGATCAGATGCTGACGGCTATGAATACGACCCTTACCGATCGCGACGTCCGTTTGTCGGAAGATGCCACCGGAATCAACGGCATCATGTGGATGACGTTGGTAGCCGGCGCGGTCGTTACGGTTGGGTTCACCTATCTCTTCGGGTTTCGCCGCGACGTAATGCAGCAACTCATGACCGGAGCGCTAAGCGTGCTCATCGGGTTAGTGCTGTTTTTGACCGTGGCGTTAAACTATCCTTATCGCGGCGGCATTTCCGTTCAACCCGAGGCGTTTCATAATGCGCTGAGAACCTACGACGGCATCGGCCCGTGAACGGCGTTTCATCGCGAGCGGAGCGCCCGTGCGGTGGATGGACGCTGCGCCTCCGCTCAGGATGTCGCCTCCGAACGAAGCATGCAGCGGGGGCCGTGGCGATCGAGGAACGCGCGCCCACTTCCAGACCGCTCGGCATCGCGGAAGGCCCGCCAGAACGCGTCGGCATGTGGTAGCTGCTTAGCCGGGTCCGTTTCGTAAACGATCCAGTTCGAGCGCGGATCGAGCACGGGAAATCGTTGTAGCCAGGCGCAGAGCTCGACATTGCGCCGCAGGCGGTTGTCTTCGATCGAGATGAAGTAACGGGCGCCCTTACGAATCGCGCTTTGCTCGTCGAAAGGACTCCAGAGCGCCGGATCTTCCTCCCAACCGAAGCGATCGATGTAGTACTGCACGTCGGGCCCGTAATGACCGATTACGACTAACGCGTGTCGATCGAGCGTTGCGTTCAAGTACGCGGCGTTTCGATACGCCTGTTTATTATAGTGATAGTACGATGCGACCGCAGCGCGGCCTTGAACGAGCACGACGGCGGCGAGAATAGGCAGCAGCGCCAAGACGGCCCAGCGGGCAAACGGGGCGGCGTCGGCGTCGCGAACGCTCTGGGCAAAACGCGCGAGCGCTCCCCCGATGACGAGCGCACAGAGAGGCACCAGCGGGAGCATATAGTAGTCGACTCGTTCGACGGTCACCACAACGAACACGTATGCCAGTCCGCCAAATAACCAAGCCCATAACAGCGCGCGACTGCGCGCGGCGATCCATGGAAGCGCGACGAAAGCGGCCAGCGAGCAGAGGAAACCCGCCGTGCCGAGCATGGTTTCGCGGAACATGGCCATGACCTCGCGGAAAGCCGCTAACTTCTGCGCGAAGGCCGCAACGCCGGTAACGGCGTTACGAAGCGCGGGTAAGACGTGAAGCTGCGTTATGCCGCTCGCCCAGTGCCACTCGGCATACGACGCGACCCGGCGGTCGTACAGCCAGAGGATGAGCAGCGGAACGATCAGGAGCACCGCCGCGGCCGTCGGCCTTGTCGGCAGACCTGCGCGCGCGCGCTCCCAGACTCCGGATATCAGCGGCACGACGGCAAGAACCGCGACCGGCTTCGCGAGGTATGCGAGCGTAAGAAGCGCGGCCGCCCGCGCCATAGGTCGCGGCGCGAGCCTGCCGTCTTCGAGGAGAAAGCGCGTCGTTGCGTACAGGGCAGCGCACAAGAAGAAGACCATTGCGGAGTCGGGCATGAACGTGCGTCCGTAGTAGACGCTGCCTGGGAAAACCGCAAAGAAGAACGCGGCGATAAGCCCCGCCGTCGAACTGGAGAACAGCCAACGCGCAAAGTACGCGAGCGTTACGACCGTCGCCAGACTGAACGACAGCGAGACGAGCCGTCCGAAGATTTCGTGAATTCCGAAAATCTTATAGAGCGTTGCGGCCAAGAACGGAACGATTTGCAACTCGAGTTCGACGTAGTTCGGTGGCGCTCCATCGT
Organism: Vulcanimicrobiota bacterium; assembly: GCA_963786105.1. Taxonomy (GTDB): domain Bacteria; phylum Vulcanimicrobiota; class Vulcanimicrobiia; order Vulcanimicrobiales; family Vulcanimicrobiaceae; genus Tumulicola. Next base: position 7,746 of record CAWAXX010000019.1, on the reverse strand, counting down.
ACGTCGTTTGCGGATACATGAAGTTGTACTGCAGCCGCGCGAAGTTCCGCGCGATAGCTGGCGGTATCGCCCTGGCGCCAGCCGGGATGGTCGAGAATCGGGTTGTGAATGCCGTGCAAGCGAAGTCCGAGCGCTAAAAGCACGACCGCCAGCAACGCCAGCGTCCACCACGCTTCCGGCCGGCCGGTGAGCTCGGAGCGCGAATCCGAACTTCCTACTCGAAATCCTTGAACGTCCAATATTTGTTGAGGAAGAAGTTGATGAAGATGCCGGCCACGGTCGCGACGAACCAGGTCTTGTGTCCGTGACCAAGCCACGGACTCACGCCGGCGGAGACGATCAGTCCCACGGCCAGGGCCACGACGGAAACGCTCAGGAATTTCGCACCCTCGCGAACCGCGTGACCGGTCGAACGGAACGTCCAAATTCGATTTAAGTAGTAGTTCGAAACGCCGCCGGCGAGAAATGCGGCAGAATAGATCAGATCGTACTCGAGCGGCTGCTCGTGATTCGGGACGAGTCGCTGCAACAACGTAAAGGCGGCGAGGTTCACGAGGAAGCCGGAAGCTCCGACGATTCCGAATTTGACGAATTGACGTATCCCGCGCCGTGCGGCGATGGCGGCGATTCCGCTAGGCAACCCAGTACCAATCCGCAAACAGCACCGTAAATAGTCCGAGCAACGGCAGCGAAAACGCCAAAATGACGTTGTTGACCCACGGACGCTCGCCCCAACGCGCCAGAATAGCAAACATCGGGAAGAGCACGAGCGCGAACCTCGGCATGGACATCAAACTCGACGTGCACATTGGTACGAGGATCGAGAGCGTAAGGTAGGCGATATACGATGGGCGTAACCGGTTCCAGCCTCCGACCAACACGGCGATCATCAGGACGGTGAACGAGATCTCGAGCGCCTCGTTGGCAACGACCTGCCCCGAGCTTGCGTGGGCGATCTTCTGGAAGGCGTTGATAACGCTCACCCACGGAAAGGCGAGCTGCCGGTTCCAGTGGATCTGAACGTGCGAGAAGTACAGCGGGTCGGCGCGCAGCACCCACAAGTAGGCCATATACACCAGGAGTCCCATGGGAATGAGTGCCGACGCGAGCAGGTTGAAGGCGCCACGCCCGGGTGTAGACCGGTACTGTGCGTACCATTCCATCACGAACGGTACGACTAGCAGGACGCCTTCCACGCGCGTCAGCGCCGCCAGGCATCCAATCGCGCCGGCAAGCCACCAGCGATGCGAACGCATGTAGTAGAACGAAGCGACCGTCAGCATGAAGAAGAGCGACTCGGTATACACCGCCGAGAAAAATACCGCCGACGGAAAAATCGACACGTAGAAGATCGCGCGGCGAGCGACGGTCCGGTCGTACTCGTGCTCCAGCAACTTGTACAGAAAGAGCAAGCCGAAGAAGAAGCAGGCGTTGGAGATCAGCAATCCGGCGATGAGGTGATTGCCGGCAAATGCGCCGACGACGCGAATCAGGAAGGGATAGAGCGGGAAGAACGCCATGTTGGTTCCCTGATATCCCTTGGTGGCGATGTCGATATAGTGCACCGCATCCCAACGGCCCCAGACGGCCAGGAGGATGTGACTCGATTCTTGTACGTGCCTTCCCGCGCGCTGGCCGATGATCAGTGAAGCGAGTTCCGCGATGACGATGATGGCGGCACGGGTCGCAACGAAGTCGAGGAGAACTTCGCGGACCGTTTGATTGAATCGAGCGGCGATCAGAACCTTGACGATGCAAAAGAGCGACCCCGCGACGAGAAACAGTCGCGCGCCGTGTGTGAGCTGTGGCGGCAACCAGAACGTGAGCCACAGAAGTAAGAACGGCACCCAAGCGAGAGCGTCGTACTGCAGCGAGCGGGCCAGCGTCGTACCGGCTCTGCGCGAAAAGTAGTGAGCGTATCCGAACCATGCCGCAACGGCAACGACGCCGCCGGCGGGAGCCGCGGTTAGCAGCCCGAGCTGGCCGGCAGCGGCGTTATGCAGCGGAACGATCAGCGCGTACCAAGCAAAGAAACCGAGGGTGAGGCCGCTGAGAACGACGGCCAGGAGTGGGATCCATCCCGAAACGAGCAGTTCGCCAAGGCGAACCGATCGCAAGAGAAACGGTTGTGGGTGCGTACTGGCGGACACGGCGAGACGTGAGTTTAAGAGGATATGCCCCGCTTCCCTTTGTAGCCTCAAGGCATGGCACGTTTGGCCGCGCATACGGTCTTCAATCATCCGGTCCATTCTCTCGATTTCGTCAAGGTGACCGAAAGCGCGGCTTTGGCCGCATCGAGGTGGATGGGACGGGGCGAGCGCGACGCCGCCGACGGCGCCGCGGTCGAAAAGATGCGCGAATCCCTGAACGAAATGGACATCGCCGGCCGAATCGTCATCGGCGAGGGCGAGCGCGACGAGGCCCCGATGTTGTACATCGGTGAGGAAGTAGGATGCGGCGGCGAAGAAGTCGACATCGCCGTCGACCCGGTTGAAGGCACGAATCTAGTGGCTAACGGGCTTCCGAATTCCATCGCGGTCATGGCCATATCCGAACGTGGCGGACTGTTGCACGCGCCGGATTCGTACATGAAGAAACTCGCCGTTGGCCCCAAGGCCGCTCCCTTCGTGCACATCGACGCGCCGGTGGCCGAAAACCTCGAAGCCGTCGCCAACGCGCTCGAAAAGCCGATCAACGACGTGTGCGTCGTGATTCTCGACCGGCCTCGGCACGCCGACCTGATCCGCGAAGTCCGAGCCGCCGGCGCGCGGATTCGATTGATCTCCGACGGTGACGTCGACTCGTGCATTGCTACCGCCATCGATACGACCGGAATTCACGTCGCGATGGGAACCGGCGGCGCTCCGGAAGGCGTGCTGGCGGCCGCCGCGATTAAATGCTTGGGCGGCAACTTCATGGGGCGTTTGCAGCCGCGAAACCAAGAGGAAGCCGAGCGCGCCCTCGCGATGGGCTTCGGCGATCTCGACCGCGTACTCGAAATCGGCGACCTGGTGAAGAGCGACAACGTCATCTTCTGTGCGACGGGCATCACCGACGGCGACCTCGTCCGGGGCGTGCGCTTTTACGGCAATCAGGCACGCACGCATTCGATCCACGTGCATTCCAACGGCACGGTGCGGTTTATCGAATCCATTCACCGGCTCGGTGCCCGCCCGCCCGGGCGATAGCGGAACGGCGCACGGGGTCACGAAGATGACGCGTCACGTGCATGACCTCGTCGTCGTCGGCGCGGGTTCCGGAGGTTTTGCGGCCGCCTGCACCTCTCGCGATTTCAAGTGCGACGTCGCCCTCGTCGATCAGGGGCCTTTGGGGGGACTTTGTATCTTACGCGGCTGCATGCCCAGCAAAGCGCTGCTCGCATCCAGCGACGCCCTGTACGACGCACGCACCGCACGCGCCCTGGGTATCGACATCGGTGCGGTCAACGTCGATATGCCGTTTATAGCTCGGCGCAAGCGCGCCCTCGTGAAGGATTTCGCCGACTACCGCATCGGCGGCATCATGCAGTTTCCGCTCCTTTCGGGCGAGGCCCGGTTTCTTTCACCGACCGAACTCGCGGTGGGCGACGACGTCGTGTTGGAGTCGGAGCGCTTCATCATCGCGACGGGTAGCACGGTGCCTCCCACGGTACTCGATGGGCTCGCAGAGGTCGGCTATATCGACAGCGACGCGTTGCTCGACTTGGAACGCATTCCGGAGTCGGCAATCGTGCTGGGCGGCGGTTATACCGGGTGCGAACTTGGACAGTTTTTGGCACGAATGGGAGCGAGGACGACGATTCTTATTCGAAGCGGCCACCTGCTGACGGAAACCGACGACGACGTCGGCGACGCTCTGACGGGATACTTTCGTGACGAGGGTATCGACGTCGTGACGCGGACGCGGCTCATCCGAGCCGAGCGGCGCGGCGGTAACAAAGTCGTGCGCTACGCGGCGGACGGCGTCGAGCGCGAAGTTGCCGCGGAGGAAATCTTCTACGCGCTCGGGCGCGTCCCTAACGTCGCCCACCTCGACCTCGAACGCGCAAACGTCGCGTATGATCCGCTGGGCGGCATCGAAGTCGACGCAACCCTGCGCACGACCAACCCGAATATTTTTGCGATCGGCGATGCAACCGGACAATATATGCTCGTCCACGTCGCTATCTACCAAGGAGAGATCGCGGCGCGCAACCTTTGCTTGAAAGGCTTCGAAGAGGCCGATTACCGTCTGGTTTCGGCCCACACGGTATTCACCGATCCGCAAGTAGCGGCCGTCGGCGCCAGCGAGAAGTCGCTCCGGGCTTCTGGGATTCGATACGTAGTCGGCCGCTACGACTTTGCCGAACACGGTAAGGCGCAATGCTTGGCGAAGACGAAGGGCTTCGTGAAGATGATGGCCGACCCCGAAAGCGGTCGCATTCTGGGAGCGGTCGTCGTCGGTCCCGAGGGTTCCGAGTTGATCCACGAAGTGATCGTTGCGATGAACTTCGATGCAACGGTCGCGCAGTTCATGCGGATTCCACACCTCCACCCCACGCTTGCCGAGATATGGACGTATCCTGCGGAGATATGCGCGGCGAAACTCGGCATGCGTATTCCCGGCGACGAACAACTGGAAGTAGCAACGAGTGTCGACGCACGAGGATAGCGAGGAGGGCTTTCGCCCCGGACGCGTGCGCGTCGCGATCGTGCAAATGAAACCGGCTAAGGGCCGGTACGCCGAAAACCTTCGGGCCGGCGGCGAAGCGTTCGAGCAACTGCGCGACGACGGAGCCGATCTGGTCGTGTTTCCGGAAGCGGCCTTCACCGGGTATTTTCTTGAGGGAGCCGTGTACGATCTGGCGTTGAGCGCGCCGCGGTTCGCGAGCGATCTGGCGGCAACCTGGCGCGGAGTTCGCGGCGAGGCCGAGGTCGACATCGTCGCTGGATTTTACGAAAACGACGGTGGAACGTACTATAACTCGGCAATGTACCTGCATGTCGGTCGCGAGGGCCGGCGAATCGTACACCTGCACCGCAAGTTGTTCTTGGCGACCTACGGCGTCTTCGACGAAGAGCGATTTCTTTCGCGCGGCCGCAAGGTCGGTGCGTTTGAGACGCGTTTCGGCAAAATGTCGATGCTGATTTGCGAGGACGCATGGCACGCCATCGTCCCGACCATCGCCGCCGTAAAAGGTGCCCGAATTTTGCTCGTCCCGAGCGCATCGCCCGGTCGCGGCATCGATGGCGACGGCGAACTGGCTAGCCTCACCCGCTGGCGCCAGACGTTGGTTTCGGCGGCCGTCGAGCACGGCATTTTCGTGATCTACGCCGGTCTTACGGGCTTTGAAGGCGGCAAGGGCATGACCGGAAGCTCGTGCGCCGTCGATCCGCGCGGTACCGTGTTGGTGCAAGCGCCGGCTTCGGAAGCGTGCATCGTGCGCGTCGAGCTCGACTTGCGAGAAATCGACCTGGCGCGCGCCGGCCTTCCGCTGCTCGGCGACTTGGAGGCGGTGCTTCCGGATCTCTTGCTTGACGAGGAACTGCCCCTGCCGCGAGGCGCGCGTGACGTTCACGATCGTTAAGGCGCCCCCCGAGTCCCCGCGGCCCCCGGGAATCGACTGTACGGTAACGACCGAGTGGCTCACGGCCTTTCTGCGCGACGAACTGGTATTGCGTCGGAACATTCCCCGCGCCGTTATCGGATTGTCGGGCGGCGTGGATTCAGCGGTAACCGCTTTCCTGTGCGCGCGGGCGCTCGGGGCAGAAAACGTGTACGCGTTCCGTTTGCCCTACGCGACGTCTAGTGCGGCAAGTCTCGCCGACGCGCAACTGGTCGTCGATGCGCTCGGCATACACTGCCGAACCATCGACATCACCGCAGCGGTCGACGGATATTTTCAGTTCGAACCGGACGCCGACGCGCGCCGGCGCGGCAACGTGATGGCGCGAACGCGTATGGTAGCGCTGTTCGATCAGTCGGCCAAGCTGGATGCCCTCCCGGTGGGAACTGGAAATAAAACGGAACGAATGCTCGGCTACTTTACGTGGCACGCGGACGACACGCCGCCCGTGAACCCGCTGGGCGATCTTTTCAAGACGCAGGTTTGGGCTCTCGCCCGGCATCTCGGCGTTCCGCGAGCGCTGATCGACAAGGCGCCGAGTGCCGATCTCGAAGCGGATCAGACCGACGAAGCCGATCTTGGAATCACGTACGCGCGCGCCGATGCGCTGCTCGACAAGTTGTTGCTGGGGTACGCCGACGCTCAGCTCGTCGAACACGGATTCTCGGCGGGCGAGGTGGCGCTCGTCCGGCGCCGGGTGGACGCGACGCACTGGAAGCGTCATCTCCCAACGACCGCAATGTTGACGAACACCGCCATCAACGAATTTTATCTACGTCCGGTGGATTACTAATGCTCGTTGCTATCGGTACAGCGACTTCCTCAGAGGTTCCCTAGCCGTGCGAAAGCCGTTCTTTCCCGTTGGTTTGAATTTGCAGGGGCGCTTGTGCGTCGTCATTGGGGCGGCCGACGATCGCGAGGCAATCGATAAGACGGCGTCGTTGCGCGAGGCCGGCGCCGACGTGCGTTGGTTGACCGATCCGGATTCCGTGCGCGATCAAGAAGTTGCGGACGCGTTCTTCGTCATCTCGACGCCGCAGGATGCGGCGCTATCGCGGAGGCTGCGCGAGCTTGCGGATCGGCATCGATTCTTGCTGTGCTGCATCGATCAACCGGCATTCGGCTTTGTGGCGATGGTCGCGATCGCCAAGGCCGGCCCGGTGAGGGTCGCCATTTCGACCACGGGCTTGGCGCCCCGGGTTGGTAAGGCGATTAAGGAGGCGCTGCAGCGCGCGATGGACGCGCGCTTCGTGCGGTTCGTGGACCTGCTGGCGCAGATGCGCGAGGAGGTGCGAGCGCGCCTCCCGCTGCCGAAAGATTCCGCGGCACGCCGTGCCGCGATGATCGAGGCCGCGGAAGGCTTCGCCGCCGAGGTGTCGTTTTCGTTTCCAACGTGGTTCGACGATGGCGAGCGTTGAACTGATCGCGGTCGGCACGGAACTGTTGCTCGGGCAGCTGCTCGATACGAATACGGCCTTCGTCGCGCGGGAACTCGCCGGAATCGGCATCGACGTTCGTGGAACGCACGCGGTCGGCGACAATCGCGAGCGGATCGCCGGGATGGTTCGCAGCGTGCTCGAGCGGGGCGACGGCGCCGTCATGACGGGCGGCCTCGGGCCGACGGTCGATGACGTGACCAAAGAGGCAATCTGCGACGCCCTCGATCTAGGAGTCGAACTGTCCGAGCCGGCGCTTTTACAAATGGAGCGCTTCTTTGCCCAGCTTGGTCGCGAAATGCGACCGAACAATCGCAAGCAGGCGGAGCTGCCGCGCGGAAGTCTTCCGATGGATAATCCCAACGGCACGGCACCCGGCTTCGTAGCATTTTCGCGCGACGGGAAGTTCGTGGCCTGTATGCCGGGCGTCCCTCGCGAGATGAAACCGATGCTCGAGCAGAGGCTGGTTCCATTTCTGGTCGATCGGTTCGCCTCGCGAGATGCGATTTACACGCGCGTCGTTCACACGATCGGTATCGGCGAATCGGAGATCGACCATCGCATCGACGACCTTTTTCGCAGTTCGGAAAATCCGAAGATCGCGGTCCTGGCACACGATGCGCGCGCCGACGTCAAAATCATGGCGAAAAGCGATTCGCCGGCACGGGCCGAGGCGATGATCGCACCCTTGCAGCGCGACGTCGA
>CAWAXX010000018.1:0-256957 GCA_963786105.1 Vulcanimicrobiota bacterium | reverse complement strand
CTGCCGCGCCTGCCGTCGCATGCAATAGCGCCGGATCGGGCGGCGGCAGTCCTGGCCGTTCAGCATACGTTCGAGTGGCAACTGCGCGCCATCATCATCGCCGGTACGGTCGGGACCATCATCGGGAGCCTCCTATTGCCGATGTTTACGTACGTATACGTGCGCGGCGTAAAATCGTTCGAGCGTACGAAGTCCCTGCCGCATTCGATGTTGCGAATGTTCGATCCGCGCGTGATCGGCGCGCTTCTGCAGCGAATCCGCGTCCCCCATTATCGCGAAATCTTCGCGTTCTCGACGCGCGGCATACCCCGACGGCTGCTGATCTTTAACGTGGTCGTCACCGGCGTCTACGCGATCGGCGTGGTAGCCGCGTATTACGCGAGCATCCTGGACGTCAACGTCGCGCGCACCGCCATCGGCATTTCGGGAATAATCAACGGCATCGGTACGATTGCGTTCACGCTTTTCGTCGATCCCACATCGTCGATTATCGTTGACGAGGCCGTTAAAGGAGAGCGCCCGCACAAGGAAGTGAAGGCGATGGTATTTTACCTTTCGGCGACCGCAATCGTGGGATGGCTGCTGTCGCAGCTCATTCTGTGGCCCGCGGCGGAAATTATCAAGGTCGTGGCGCATTTGGTGAACCGTGGATGAAGCCCATGCAAGCGCGTAGCGCAGCCATCGCCCTGGCTCTGACGCTGGGGCTGGCGGGATGTGCCGGCTCGATTCAGCAGTGGATCGTGGACACGCGCGTGCACCAGGGGGAAATCGCGCTCGAGCGCGGGGACGTCAGCGACGCGGAACTGTCCTACCGGCTGGCCCTGCGCGTCGATCCGAAAGATCCGCGTGCGCAGGCCGGATACGTGCGAGCGGCGGCGGCATTCGCGCAAGCGCAGTACGCCAAAGGCGCCTTCGACGGCGCGTTGGCGACCATCAACGACGGTCTAGTCGTCAACCCGGAGAGCGTTCGGCTCGCCGCGCTCAAAAGGACGATCGACCAGGCGCGCCTCAAACGGGAGATCGTCATTTCGAACTATCCGAGCTATCGGGAGGCGGGGGTCGCCCTTGCGCGTTCTTACGAGCAGCTCGACGTAACGAACAAGCTTTTGTTGCGAAGCCTCAAGCAATTCAGCTACACGTTTGACGCCAACGACCTGACGGAGGCGATCAAGCGTAGCTACGAACTCCAGCTCGACACCGTCAAGAACGGGAACCATCTCATTCTCTACCGGCAGCTGGTGACGTCGGGCGTCCCGGAAACGTCTTCACAGTCGACGACGTCGAATACCACCTCGCTACTCCCATTGCCTTAGAATGTGGCTTACCGGATGATTGAGTGGATCGAATCGCTACCGACGGCCGGCAGTGGAATAGTGATCGTCGGCGGCTTCTTGGTGGGTACCCTCCTCGTGGGCTATTTCGTGGACAAGCTTGCGCCGCGCGAAATACGGATGGAACACAACGACTTGGCCGGCTTCATTCTGGCCGTAATCGGCGTGATCTACGCAGTGCTATTGGCCTTCGTTACCATCGGCGTCTGGGAGCGCTTCCAACAAGCGGAATCGCGCAGTTACGAAGAGGCCGGCGCACTGTCGCTGGTTTATCGCGACGCGGATATGTTTCAACAAAAACAGCCGCTGCGCGCCGCGATTCGCCAGTATACCGCGACCGTCGTGGCCGACGAATGGCCGAAGATGCGTCGAGGTCAGGAATCGGAGACGGCCGATCGCCAGCTGGAGAAGGTCGACAGCATCGTGCGCAGCCTGCCGATCACGACGCAAGCGGAGCAAGATGTTCACGACCAGATGCTGACGGCTATGAATACTGCGTTGACCGACCGTGACGTCCGTTTGTCGGAGGATGCCACCGGAATCAACGGCATCATGTGGATGATATTGATAGCCGGCGCGGTCGTTACCGTAGGGTTCACCTATCTCTTCGGCTTTCGCCGGGACGTGATGCAGCAGCTCATGACCGGGGCGCTGAGCGTACTCATCGGGCTCGTGCTGTTTTTGACCGTCGCGCTAAACTATCCATACCGCGGCAGCATTTCCGTTCAACCGGAAGCGTTTCATAACGCCCTGAGAACCTACGACGGCATCGGCCCGTAAACCGCGTTCCAACACGAGCGGAGCGCCCGTGCGGTGGATGAACGCTGCGCCTCCGCTCAGGATGACGCCGCCGAGCGCAGCGCGCAACGGCCGTGGCGGTTGAGGAATGCGCGGCCGCTTCCAGACCGTTCGGCATCGCGAAAGGCCCGCCAGAACGCGTCGGCATTTGGTAACTGCTTAGCCGGGTCGGTTTCGTAAACGATCCACCCCGAATGCGGGTCGCGCACGGGAAACCTTTGCAGCCAGGCGCACAGGTCGGCGTTGCGGCGCAAGCGGTTGTCCTCGATCGAGATGAAGTAACGCGCGCCCTTGCGAATCGCGCTTTGCTCGTCGAAAGGGTTCCAAAGGGCTGGATCTTCTTCCCAGCCGAAGCGGTCGATGTAGTATTGTACGTCGGGCCCGTAATGGCCGATAACGACCAGTGCGTGCCGATCGAGCGTTGCGTTCAAGTACGCGGCGCTTCGATACGCCTGCTTATTGTAGTGATAGTACGAAGCGACCGCGGCGCGGCCTTGAAGGAGCACGACGGCGCCAAGAACCGGCAGTAGCGCCAAGATGGCCCAGCGCGCAGGCGGGGCGACGCCGGCGTCACGTACGCCGTCCGCGAAACGCGCGAGCGCTCCCCCGATGACGAGCGCGCAGAGAGGCACCAGCGGGAGCATATAGTAGTCGACTCGTTCGACGGTCACCACGACGAAAACGTAGGCGAGTCCGCCAATCAACCAGGCCCATAACAGCGCGCGGCTGCGCGCGGCGATCCACGGGAGTGCGACGAAAGCGGCCAGCGAGCAGAGGAAGCCAGCCGTGCCGAGCATGGTTTCGCGGAACATTGCGATGACGTCGCGGAAAGCCGCTAACTTCTGCGCGAAGGCCGCAACGCTGGTAAGGGCGTTACGAAGGGCGGGTAAGACGTGAAGCTGCGTTATGCCGCTCGCCCAATGCCACTCGGCATACGACGCGACCCGGCGGTCGTACAACCAGAGGATGAGCAGCGGAACGATCAGGAGCACCGCCACGGCCGTCGGCCTTGTCGGCAGACCCGCGCGTGCGCGCTCCCAGACTCCGGATACGAGCGGCACCACGGCAAGAACCGCGACCGGTTTCGCGAGGTACGCGAGCGTCAGAAGCGCGGCCACCCGCGCCATAGGCCGCGGCGCGAGGCGGCCGTCTTCGAGGAGAAAGCGCGTCGTCGCGTACAGCGCCGCGCATAAGAAGAACACCATAGCGGAGTCGGGCATGAACGTGCGTCCGTAGTAGACGCTGCCAGGAAAAACTGCAAAGAAGAACGCCGCGATAAGGCCTGCAAGCGAATTGGAGAACAGCCAACGCGCGAAGTATGCGAGCGTTACGACCGTCGCCAGACTGAACGTCAACGTGACGAGCCTTCCGAAGATCTCGTGAATTCCGATAATCTTGTAGAGCGTTGCGGCCAAGAACGGGACGATTTGCAACTCGAGCTCCACGTAGTTCGGAGGCGGTCCATCGTAGATCGTTTGCGGATACATGAAGTTGTACTGCAGGCGCGCGAAGTTCCGCGCGATCGCGGCGGTATCGCCTTGGCGCCAGCCCGGGTGGTCGAGAATCGGGTTGTGAATGCCGTGCAAGCGAAGTCCGAGCGCCAACAGCACGACCGCCAGCAACGCCAGCGTCCACCATGCTTCCGGCCGGCCGGAGAGCTCGGAGCGCGAATCCGAACTTCCTACCCGGAAAATCTTGAACGTCCAATATTTGTTGAGGAAGAAGTTGATAAAGATGCCGGACACGGTCGCGACGAACCAGGTCTTGTGTCCGTGACCAAGCCACGGACTCACGCCGGCGGAGACGATCAATCCTACGGCCAGGGCCACGACGGAAACGCTCAGGAATTTCGCACCCTCGCGAACCGCGTGACCGGTCGAACGGAACGTCCAAATTCGATTTAAGTAGTAGTTCGAAACGCCGCCGGCGAGAAATGCGGCAGAATAGATCAGATCGTACTCGAGCGGCTGCTCGTGATTCGGGACGAGTCGCTGCAACAACGTAAAGGCGGCGAGGTTCACGAGGAAGCCGGAAGCTCCGACGATTCCGAATTTGACCAATTTGACGTATCCCACGCCTCGCGGCCATGGCGGCGATTCCGCTAGGCAACCCAGTACCAGTCCGCAAACAGCACCGTAAATAGTCCGAGCAACGGCAGCGAAAACGCCAAAATGAGGTTGTTTACCCACGGGCGCTCGCCCCAACGCGCCAGAATAGCAAACATCGGGAAGAGCACGAGCGCGAACCTCGGCATGGACATCAAACTCGACGTGCACATTGGTACGAGGATCGAGAGCGTAAGGTAGGCGATATACGATGGGCGTAACCGGTTCCAGCCTCCGACCAACACGGCGATCATCAGGACGGTGAACGAGATCTCGAGCGCCTCGTTAGCAACGACCTGCCCCGAGCTTGCGTGGGCGATCTTCTGGAAGGCGTTGATAACGCTCACCCACGGAAAGGCGAGCTGCCGGTTCCAGTGGATCTGAACGTGCGAGAAGTACAACGGGTCGGCGCGCAGCACCCACAAGTAGGCCATATACACCAGGAGTCCCATGGGAATGAGTGCCGACGCGAGCAGGTTGAAGGCGCCACGCCCGGGTGTAGACCGGTACTGTGCGTACCATTCCATCACGAACGGTACGATTAGCAGGACGCCTTCCACGCGCGTCAGCGCCGCCAGGCATCCAATCGCGCCGGCAAGCCACCAGCGATGCGAACGCATGTAGTAGAACGAAGCGACCGTCAGCATGAAGAAGAGCGACTCGGTATACACCGCCGAGAAAAATACCGCCGACGGAAAAATCGACACGTAGAAGATCGCGCGGCGAGCCACGGTCCGGTCGTACTCGTGCTCCAGCAACTTGTACAGAAAGAGCAAGCCGAAGAAGAAGCAGGCGTTGGAGATCAGCAATCCGGCGATGAGGTGATTGCCGGCAAATGCGCCGACGACGCGAATCAGGAAGGGATAGAGCGGGAAGAACGCCATGTTGGTTCCCTGATATCCCTTGGTGGCGATGTCGATATAGTGCACCGCATCCCAACGGCCCCAGACGGCCAGGAGGATGTGACTCGATTCTTGTACGTGCCTTCCCGCGCGCTGGCCGATGATCAGTGAAGCGAGTTCCGCGATGACGATGATGGCGGCACGGGTCGCAACGAAGTCGAGGAGAACTTCGCGGACCGTTTGATTGAATCGAGCGGCGATCAGAACCTTGACGATGCAAAAGAGCGACCCCGCGACGAGAAACAGTCGCGCGCCGTGTGTGAGCTGTGGCGGCAACCAGAACGTGAGCCACAGAAGTAAGAACGGCACCCAAGCGAGAGCGTCGTACTGCAGCGAGCGGGCCAGCGTCGTACCGGCTCTGCGCGAAAAGTAGTGAGCGTATCCGAACCATGCCGCAACGGCAACGACGCCGCCGGCGGGAGCCGCGGTTAGCAGCCCGAGCTGGCCGGCAGCGGCGTTATGCAGCGGAACGATCAGCGCGTACCAAGCAAAGAAACCGAGGGTGAGGCCGCTGAGAACGACGGCCAGGAGTGGGATCCATCCCGAAACGAGCAGTTCGCCAAGGCGAACCGATCGCAAGAGAAACGGTTGTGGGTGCGTACTGGCGGACACGGCGAGACGTGAGTTTAAGAGGATATGCCCCGCTTCCCTTTGTAGCCTCAAGGCATGGCACGTTTGGCCGCGCATACGGTCTTCAATCATCCGGTCCATTCTCTCGATTTCGTCAAGGTGACCGAAAGCGCGGCTTTGGCCGCATCGAGGTGGATGGGACGGGGCGAGCGCGACGCCGCCGACGGCGCCGCGGTCGAAAAGATGCGCGAATCCCTGAACGAAATGGACATCGCCGGCCGAATCGTCATCGGCGAGGGCGAGCGCGACGAGGCCCCGATGTTGTACATCGGTGAGGAAGTAGGATGCGGCGGCGAAGAAGTCGACATCGCCGTCGACCCGGTTGAAGGCACGAATCTAGTGGCTAACGGGCTTCCGAATTCCATCGCGGTCATGGCCATATCCGAACGTGGCGGACTGTTGCACGCGCCGGATTCGTACATGAAGAAACTCGCGGTTGGCCCCAAGGCCGCTCCCTTCGTGCACATCGACGCGCCGGTGGCCGAAAACCTCGAAGCCGTCGCCAACGCTCTCGAAAAGCCGATCAACGACGTGTGCGTGGTGATTCTCGACCGGCCTCGGCACGCCGACCTCATCCGCGAAGTCCGAGCCGCCGGCGCGCGGATTCGATTGATCTCCGACGGTGACGTCGACTCGTGCATTGCTACAGCCATCGATACGACGGGAATTCACGTCGCGATGGGAACCGGCGGCGCTCCGGAAGGCGTGCTGGCGGCCGCCGCGATTAAATGCTTGGGCGGCAACTTTATGGGGCGTTTGCAGCCGCGAAACCAAGAGGAAGCCGAGCGCGCCCTCGCGATGGGCTTCGGCGATCTCGACCGCGTACTCGAAATCGGTGACTTGGTGAAGAGCGACAACGTCATCTTCTGTGCGACGGGCATCACCGACGGCGACCTCGTCCGGGGCGTGCGCTTTTACGGCAATCAGGCACGCACGCATTCGATCCACGTGCATTCCAACGGCACGGTGCGGTTTATCGAATCCATTCACCGGCTCGGTGCCCGCCCGCCCGGGCGATAGCGGAACGGCGCACGGGGTCACGAAGATGACGCGTCACGTGCATGACCTCGTCGTCGTCGGCGCGGGTTCCGGAGGTTTTGCGGCCGCCTGCACCTCTCGCGATTTCAAGTGCGACGTCGCCCTCGTCGATCAGGGGCCTTTGGGGGGACTTTGTATCTTACGCGGCTGCATGCCCAGCAAAGCGCTGCTCGCATCCAGCGACGCCCTGTACGACGCACGCACCGCACGCGCCCTGGGTATCGACATCGGTGCGGTCAACGTCGATATGCCGTTTATAGCTCGGCGCAAGCGCGCCCTCGTGAAGGATTTCGCCGACTACCGCATCGGCGGCATCATGCAGTTTCCGCTCCTTTCGGGCGAGGCCCGGTTTCTTTCACCGACCGAACTCGCGGTGGGCGACGACGTCGTGTTGGAGTCGGAGCGCTTCATCATCGCGACGGGTAGCACGGTGCCTCCCACGGTACTCGATGGGCTCGCAGAGGTCGGCTATATCGACAGCGACGCGTTGCTCGACTTGGAACGCATTCCGGAGTCGGCAATCGTGCTGGGCGGCGGTTATACCGGGTGCGAACTTGGACAGTTTTTGGCACGAATGGGAGCGAGGACGACGATTCTTATTCGAAGCGGCCACCTGCTGACGGAAACCGACGACGACGTCGGCGACGCTCTGACGGGATACTTTCGTGACGAGGGTATCGACGTCGTGACGCGGACGCGGCTCATCCGAGCCGAGCGGCGCGGCGGTAACAAAGTCGTGCGCTACGCGGCGGACGGCGTCGAGCGCGAAGTTGCCGCGGAGGAAATCTTCTACGCGCTCGGGCGCGTCCCTAACGTCGCCCACCTCGACCTCGAACGCGCAAACGTCGCGTATGATCCGCTGGGCGGCATCGAAGTCGACGCAACCCTGCGCACGACCAACCCGAATATTTTTGCGATCGGCGATGCAACCGGACAATATATGCTCGTCCACGTCGCTATCTACCAAGGAGAGATCGCGGCGCGCAACCTTTGCTTGAAAGGCTTCGAAGAGGCCGATTACCGTCTGGTTTCGGCCCACACGGTATTCACCGATCCGCAAGTAGCGGCCGTCGGCGCCAGCGAGAAGTCGCTCCGGGCTTCTGGGATTCGATACGTAGTCGGCCGCTACGACTTTGCCGAACACGGTAAGGCGCAATGCTTGGCGAAGACGAAGGGCTTTGTGAAGATGATGGCCGACCCCGAAAGCGGTCGCATTCTGGGAGCGGTCGTCGTCGGTCCCGAGGGTTCCGAGTTGATCCACGAAGTGATCGTTGCGATGAACTTCGATGCAACGGTCGCGCAGTTCATGCGGATTCCACACCTCCACCCCACGCTTGCCGAGATATGGACGTATCCTGCGGAGATATGCGCGGCGAAACTCGGCATGCGTATTCCCGGCGACGAACAACTGGAAGTAGCAACGAGTGTCGACGCACGAGGATAGCGAGGAGGGCTTTCGCCCCGGACGCGTGCGCGTCGCGATCGTGCAAATGAAACCGGCTAAGGGCCGGTACGCCGAAAACCTTCGGGCCGGCGGCGAAGCGTTCGAGCAACTGCGCGACGACGGAGCCGATCTGGTCGTGTTTCCGGAAGCGGCCTTCACCGGGTATTTTCTTGAGGGAGCCGTGTACGATCTGGCGTTGAGCGCGCCGCGGTTCGCGAGCGATCTGGCGGCAACCTGGCGCGGAGTTCGCGGCGAGGCCGAGGTCGACATCGTCGCTGGATTTTACGAAAACGACGGTGGAACGTACTATAACTCGGCAATGTACCTGCATGTCGGTCGCGAGGGCCGGCGAATCGTACACCTGCACCGCAAGTTGTTCTTGGCGACCTACGGCGTCTTCGACGAAGAGCGATTTCTTTCGCGCGGCCGCAAGGTCGGTGCGTTTGAGACGCGTTTCGGCAAAATGTCGATGCTGATTTGCGAGGACGCATGGCACGCCATCGTCCCGACCATCGCCGCCGTAAAAGGTGCCCGAATTTTGCTCGTCCCGAGCGCATCGCCCGGTCGCGGCATCGATGGCGACGGCGAACTGGCTAGCCTCACCCGCTGGCGCCAGACGTTGGTTTCGGCGGCCGTCGAGCACGGCATTTTCGTGATCTACGCCGGTCTTACGGGCTTTGAAGGCGGCAAGGGCATGACCGGAAGCTCGTGCGCCGTCGATCCGCGCGGTACCGTGTTGGTGCAAGCGCCGGCTTCGGAAGCGTGCATCGTGCGCGTCGAGCTCGACTTGCGAGAAATCGACCTGGCGCGCGCCGGCCTTCCGCTGCTCGGCGACTTGGAGGCGGTGCTTCCGGATCTCTTGCTTGACGAGGAACTGCCCCTGCCGCGAGGCGCGCGTGACGTTCACGATCGTTAAGGCGCCCCCCGAGTCCCCGCGGCCCCCGGGAATCGACTGTACGGTAACGACCGAGTGGCTCACGGCCTTTCTGCGCGACGAACTGGTATTGCGTCGGAACATTCCCCGCGCCGTTATCGGATTGTCGGGCGGCGTGGATTCAGCGGTAACCGCTTTCCTGTGCGCGCGGGCGCTCGGGGCAGAAAACGTGTACGCGTTCCGTTTGCCCTACGCGACGTCTAGTGCGGCAAGTCTCGCCGACGCGCAACTGGTCGTCGATGCGCTCGGCATACACTGCCGAACCATCGACATCACCGCAGCGGTCGACGGATATTTTCAGTTCGAACCGGACGCCGACGCGCGCCGGCGCGGCAACGTGATGGCGCGAACGCGTATGGTAGCGCTGTTCGATCAGTCTGCCAAGCTGGATGCCCTCCCGGTGGGAACTGGAAATAAAACGGAACGAATGCTCGGCTACTTTACGTGGCACGCGGACGACACGCCGCCCGTGAACCCGCTGGGCGATCTTTTCAAGACGCAGGTTTGGGCTCTCGCCCGGCATCTCGGCGTTCCGCGAGCGCTGATCGACAAGGCGCCGAGTGCCGATCTCGAAGCGGATCAGACCGACGAAGCCGATCTTGGAATCACGTACGCGCGCGCCGATGCGCTGCTCGACAAGTTGTTGCTGGGGTACGCCGACGCTCAGCTCGTCGAACACGGATTCTCGGCGGGCGAGGTGGCGCTCGTCCGGCGCCGGGTGGACGCGACGCACTGGAAGCGTCATCTCCCAACGACCGCAATGTTGACGAACACCGCCATCAACGAATTTTATCTACGTCCGGTGGATTACTAATGCTCGTTGCTATCGGTACAGCGACTTCCTCAGAGGTTCCCTAGCCGTGCGAAAGCCGTTCTTTCCCGTTGGTTTGAATTTGCAGGGGCGCTTGTGCGTCGTCATTGGGGCGGCCGACGATCGCGAGGCAATCGATAAGACGGCGTCGTTGCGCGAGGCCGGCGCCGACGTGCGTTGGTTGACCGATCCGGATTCCGTGCGCGATCAAGAAGTTGCGGACGCGTTCTTCGTCATCTCGACGCCGCAGGATGCGGCGCTATCGCGGAGGCTGCGCGAGCTTGCGGATCGGCATCGATTCTTGCTGTGCTGCATCGATCAACCGGCATTCGGCTTTGTGGCGATGGTCGCGATCGCCAAGGCCGGCCCGGTGAGGGTCGCCATTTCGACCACGGGCTTGGCGCCCCGGGTTGGTAAGGCGATTAAGGAGGCGCTGCAGCGCGCGATGGACGCGCGCTTCGTGCGGTTCGTGGACCTGCTGGCGCAGATGCGCGAGGAGGTGCGAGCGCGCCTCCCGCTGCCGAAAGATTCCGCGGCACGCCGTGCCGCGATGATCGAGGCCGCGGAAGGCTTCGCCGCCGAGGTGTCGTTTTCGTTTCCAACGTGGTTCGACGATGGCGAGCGTTGAACTGATCGCGGTCGGCACGGAACTGTTGCTCGGGCAGCTGCTCGATACGAATACGGCCTTCGTCGCGCGGGAACTCGCCGGAATCGGCATCGACGTTCGTGGAACGCACGCGGTCGGCGACAATCGCGAGCGGATCGCCGGGATGGTTCGCAGCGTGCTCGAGCGGGGCGACGGCGCCGTCATGACGGGCGGCCTCGGGCCGACGGTCGATGACGTGACCAAAGAGGCGATCTGCGACGCCCTCGATCTAGGAGTCGAACTGTACGAGCCGGCGCTTTTACAAATGGAGCGCTTCTTTGCCCAGCTTGGTCGCGAAATGCGACCGAACAATCGCAAGCAGGCGGAGCTGCCGCGCGGAAGTCTTCCGATGGATAATCCCAACGGCACGGCACCCGGCTTCGTAGCATTTTCGCGCGACGGGAAGTTCGTGGCCTGTATGCCGGGCGTCCCTCGCGAGATGAAACCGATGCTCGAGCAGAGGCTGGTTCCATTTCTGGTCGATCGGTTCGCCTCGCGAGATGCGATTTACACGCGCGTCGTTCACACGATCGGTATCGGCGAATCGGAGATCGACCATCGCATCGACGACCTTTTTCGCAGTTCGGAAAATCCGAAGATCGCGGTCCTGGCACACGATGCGCGCGCCGACGTCAAAATCATGGCGAAAAGCGATTCGCCGGCACGGGCCGAGGCGATGATCGCACCCTTGCAGCGCGACGTCGAGCGGCGTCTTTCGGGCTTCGTCTTCGGCACCGACGCCGCGACGCCGGAGAGCGCGGTGCACGCGATCCTGCGTGCGCGAAGCTGGACAGTAGCGACGGCCGAATCGTGCACCGGCGGCAGAATCGCCGCCGCGCTGACGAGCGAGCCGGGGTCGTCGCAAACCTTCGCCGGCGGCATCGTGGCGTACGATAACGACGTCAAGACGACGGTGCTCGGCGTCGACGCCGCACTTATCGAAAGCGAAGGGGCGGTCAGCGAAGCCGTCGCACTGGCAATGGCGCGCGGTGCGCGCGAGCGGTTAAACACTCAACTCGCGATTTCCACCACCGGCGTCGCCGGTCCGGACGGCGGCACGCCCGAAAAGCCCGTCGGTTTGGTCTGGTTCGCCATCGACGACGCCGCGGGGCGATCGCGCGCCTTTCACCTGCATTTTCGCGGCGATCGGGCCGCCGTGCAAACTCGCGCGACGACGTACGCGCTCGGCATTCTTTGGCGCCACCTTTCCCGCGACGTGCTGTCATCCTGAGCGGAGGCGCACACCGTTGTGTGGTACTCTCACTGCTGCTCGCGACGGCTTGCAGTCGCGTGGGTGACGGGCACGGCTGGGGGACGCCGCACGAGATGACCATCGCGCGAGCGAACGATCCGTCTTCGCTCAATCCACTCTTTGCCTTCGAGCAAGCAGACATCGACGTGACGCAGCTCTTTGCCGAGCCGCTCGTCGGCTTAGGTGCGCATAACGAGCTTATTCCGCTCGTCGCGCGCCGCGTGCCGACGCTGGAAAACGGTGACGTCGCTCGCGACGGAAAGAGCGTGACCTATCACCTTCGCCGCGAGGTGCGTTTTGCCGATGGCTCGCCGCTCACGTCAAAGGACGTCGCATTTACATATCGTGCGATCCTCGATCCACGCAACCCGGTGACGGAAGCGCAGCCGTACCGCGCGATCGACCGACTCGACACGCCGGATCCCTACACCGTCGTGCTGCATCTACGCCGGCCTTGGGCCGGCGCCGTGGGGGCGCTCTTCGCGGTGACGGATTTCATCTACGGAATTCAGCCCTCTCACGCATTTACTAGCACCGATCTTTCTCGGGTTCGCTGGAACGATCGGCCTTACGGAAGCGGACCGTTCAGGGTGGTGAGTTGGCGACGCGGCGACGAGATTATATTGGAACCGAATCCGTACGCGTGGCGCGTTCCGCATCTCCGGCGCTTGGTTCTCAAGATCATCCCCGATCGCAATACCGAATTGTTGCTTCTGGAAACCCACGCAGTCGACGTCGCCGATTATCTGACCAACGACCAGGTCGTGCAAACGCGCTCGAGACTCCCTGGCTCGCTCGTTCGTACCGAAAAGAACCACATTACCTACGGTGCATTTCAAACGCGGCGCTTCCCGACCGACGACCTGCGCGTACGTCGTGCGCTGCTCGAAGCCATCGACACGGCTCAAATCGCGCGTAAGGTCTATCACGGTCTTTGGCCGGTTGCGACCACCGAGATTCCGCCGGTTTTATGGGCTCACGATCCTTCCGTGCGACCGTACTCATACGATCCTGCTCGTTCGGCGAGCGATCTCGCCGCAGCGGGTTGGCGGCTTGCGGGAAAGGTTCGCGCTAAAGCGGGACGTCCGCTTGCGATCGACGTGGCGTATGAGGGGTTCAACCAGGAGGGTCGCAGCGTAGCGACGGTCGTGCAGGAGAACTTGTCTCGTGTCGGTGCCGACGCGACCGTGCGCGGCTACCCGTCAAACGTCTTCTATGCCGTTCCGGACGGCATATAGTACGGCGGACACTTCAATATCGCCATAAGCGGAGAGTACGGCGGAAGCGATCCCGAGCAGAGCGAGTTTTGGACCTGCGACCGCGTCGCACCAAACGGTCCAAACACGAGCCGATTCTGCGATCTCGCTTACGATCGTCTGTTCGCACGGCAATCATCCGTCATCGATCGACAAACGCGCGTCGCCGTATTCGATGGGATGCAGCGCACGATCGCAACTTCCGTCATTTTCGTGCCGCTAGTCTATCGCGGCGACTATTCGGCCATCAATCCTGCAGTGCGCGGTTGGGCTCCGAATATGCTCTTCGAGTTTTCGAATAGCGAAGCTTGGGACGTCGTGAGATAGAGCGTGCAAACGTGGCATCGAACCCGGAGCGTGCTTCGACTGCGCGTCCTTCGACTACGCGCCGGAGCCTGTGCTGAGCGAGCGAAGCGAGTCGAAGTGGCGCTCCGCTCAGGATGACAGGCGCTCCGGTCAGGATGACGCGGGGAGCGTGGGCGTGGAGTAGCCGATCGATTCGAGCACGCGCTGCGTTTCCAACGCTTCTTCGAAGGTCGGCAACGCGTTGGGTTGGCCTTCGATCTTTTTGACGAACTCGTCGTAGAGTTCCATGAGGAGCGGAACGTTGTCGTTGATGGAGGCGAAACTGGCGTAGGGCGACGGCTTGCATTGCAGCTCGTTGGTTTCTTCGGGATCGATGCTGTAGAGCGTAAGGTCGGCAATATTCGGGCCGCTCGCTACCGCGGTGCGATCTTCGCCGTGCACGGCGCACGTGTAGCTTTCAACCGACGTCGTTGCGTCGGCCGTCAGTCGCGCGATCGTGCCCTGACCGTAGTCGAGAATCGCAAACGCGCCATCGTCGACGGTCGAGTCAAACTCGCCGTGCTCGTCGCGTCGCTGCACGTTTGCCGTCCGGATAAAGCCCGTGCTGCGAAGCGGAGCCCGACCGGCGAGCCAACCGGCGTGATCGACGATGTGCGACAGCATCGCGCCCGCAAGTCCACCGCCCCGCTCGCGCTGAAACCACCAGCCGCGCCGGCGCGTTCCGTGCCGGTGCAACATGGGTCGCAAGTACGTAATTTCGACGTTTCGAAGCGGATCGAGATGATGGTTTTCGACGAGCTGCTTCAGTGCCTGCGCCTGAGGGACGAACCGGAATTCGTGCGCGACGCCGCACGCCGTACCGGCGCGCTCGGAGGCGGCGACCATCTCCGTTGCGGCCTGGACGTTGAGGGCGAACGGCTTCTCGCACATCACGTGCCTTCCACCAGCCAAGGTGGCCAGAACGTCGTGGACGTGAGCGTGCGGCGGCGATGCCACCGTTACCGCATCCAGATCGCAACCGGCAAGCATCTCCACGCACGATCGAAACGCGTGCGGAACGTTTCGTTCGGCCGCGATGCGAGCGGCGCTGGAGGGCGATGCCAGCGCAACGACGTCGAAACGCGGATGCGCGAGCAGCGCCGGTAGGTGCGAGCTTACCCCAAATCCGGCCCCGACGATGCCGATGCGAAACGTCTTCATGCTGGCGAGCTACTCGATGCTCTCTATGACCGCCTCTAATCGGTCGAATGCGCGCATCAGCTGGCGCTCGGCGATCGTCAGGGGCGGCGAGATGGCGATGACGTCCCCGGCCGGACCGGACTGCAAGACGATAACCCCCGCGCGGAGCGCGCGCTTGACGGTCATTTCGGCAACGCCGGGGCTGCTTAGTTGCACGCCCCACAACAGTCCCCGGCCGCGAACGTCCTTTACGATCGGCCGCGACCGCAGCGGCTCGAGACGCGACCGCACCGCCGGCTCGAGGGCGGCTGCGCGCGCCGGCAGCCCTCGGCGTTCGATTTCTTCAAACGTGGCCAGCGCGGCGGCGCAGCCCATCGGGTTGCCCAGATACGTCGACGTGTGCAACGCTTCGCCCGTCGAAATCGGCCACGCGTCCATGATCGACGCCCGGCCGACTGCCGCGCTGATGGGAAACCCCGACCCCATCGCCTTGCCGACGCATAAAATGTCGGGAACCACGCCTTCGCGATCAATTGCGAACCACGTGCCGGTGCGACCGAAGCCGGTATAGATTTCGTCAACGATCATCAGAATACCGAGATCGTCGCACAGCGCGCGCAGCGCGCCCAAATACCCTTCGGGGGGAACGATACATCCGCCGCGTCCCTGTATCGGCTCGATCACGACGGCTGCGACGCCGGCGTTTGCCTCCAACTCCCGGCGCGTACGCTCGATGGCGATGCGTGCCGTAATGCCCGACGAAGCGTTGGGATACGCGAGCATCACCGCCGCGCGCCCCAGCGCCTCGGCAAACGGCGCGCGAAACTTGTCGACGCCGCAAACCGGCAGCGTTCCGAGAGATAGCCCGTGGTAGGCGTCGCGATACGACGCAAACCGCGCGCGTCCGGTGGCGAGCATGGCGGTTTTGAGCGCGGCTTCGACGGCTTCCGAACCGGTGGTCGCAAGAAACGCTTTTGCATCCTGGTTTGGAAACGATTTGGCGATTCGTTCCAACAGGCGGGCGCGTACCGCGGTCGGATGAACGTCGCCCATGCCGTGCATCAGTCGCGCGGCTTGACTGGCGATGGCGGCGACCACGCGACGATTCGAGTGACCGGCGTTGGCCACGCCGAACGCGGCGGTGAGATCGACGTAGCGGTTCCCGTCGACGTCGACGACGGTCGCCCCGCGCGCCGACTCCCAGAAAACCGGGAAGTCTTCGGAAAGGTAGGTGACGTTTCGCGATTCGTATCGGCGCAGTGCGGGGATGCGCTCGGCGGTGCGGCGGCCGGGTATCACGTTTCGTCGGAGACCCACCGAACGAATTCGGCAATGCGCGGACGTCCGCCGTGGCGTTCGCTCGGTGGCGGCGCTTGCAGCGCTCCGAATCGGGTGATTCGCGCCGCGCCGATGCGAAGCGCCATATCGGCGACGTCGGGCCGCATTCCGGCAACCGCCAGCGCTTCGACGCGCAGGTGATGGTGCTCGACGTATGCGGCCGCTTCGGACGGGGCGTCCACGCTATGGATCCCGAGCGCGCGAGGCAGGAAGAACGGCGGGTCGTCGCACGGCGGGTCGAGTACCGTAAGATACGACGCCGCAGCGTTGGAGTAGGCCGCGGTCGCCTGCGCGGCGGCGACGCGGAAAGCGGCCAAGTCACGCGCTCCAGCGACTGCGGCCAGGCGGCCCGGCTCGATCGTGCTCGCCGGAAACTCGACGCCCGCCCGCTCGGTTGCGCGCGCCAGCATGGCGGCGAAATCCGCCGGCGAGAGCGAACCTCCGCGTTCGACGAACAGCACGTGCAGCGAGAGACAGCCTTCGGTGTCGTACAGCACGAGGTCGCGCGCGGCGTTCTTCGCGATGCCCTGCGAGAATCCCGAATCGTTGAGTGCCTCGCGGGCGACGTACCCGCAACTCACTCCTGACCCAAACGCAATCCATCGCGTTGCCGATGGAAGCGTCGCACGGATGCGCTCCAGCGTCGAATCGTCTCCAAAAGCGACGACGGCGGAAAACTCTCCGAGATTGCGCGCGTCGGACTCACCGTTCCAAGATTGGGCGACGGCCGACTCGCGCAATTCGTCGAGCTCCTCGGCCAACGTGG
This sequence comes from Vulcanimicrobiota bacterium, assembly GCA_963786105.1. Lineage (GTDB taxonomy): Bacteria > Vulcanimicrobiota > Vulcanimicrobiia > Vulcanimicrobiales > Vulcanimicrobiaceae > Tumulicola. Next base: position 240,221 of record CAWAXX010000018.1, on the reverse strand, counting down.
AAAAGAAAGCACCGACGAGGGCGTCCTCGCGATCTTTCACCAGCACGGGGCACTTCGCGCATAGGGCAAACACCGCCGGAACGACGGCAACGCCTACCGTCGTGCGGCTCGAGATAACGCACACTCGTCCGAGCGGCAGCGCGCGATAGCGCGGGCCTCCGCGCTCGCCTGCGAACTCGTCGAGTACGTCGAGGGAGCCGAGTTCGCGTGCGATCGTCGCTTCGATTGCGGGCGCGGCAAGCGAAGAAAACAGGCGATCGAAGGCATACTCGACGACCGGCGCCGAGTAGCCCGTTCGTTTGCAAACGGCATCGAGCGCGCGCACGCGTGGCGGAAAATCGGGATCGACCCAGCGCTCCGAGGCATGCGCGATCGCACGAACGATCGAACGAACCGGGCGCTCGATAAGCTTCACAGTCTCGGGCTTTCCGTATTGCCGTCCCGAGGTCCCCGAGGCGGAAGCGGCAAAAGGCGGCTGCATGCCCTGGTTTGCTCGCGCCTTCTTTCTGCTCGTCGCCGCCGTTGCCGTTACCGGCATCGTGGGCGGTATGGGGTGCACGCGACGTGGAAAATCAACGCCGCTGCCTCCAACCGCCTCCCCGTTGACCACGATTAACGTCAACCCAAAAACCGGTAGCGACACGACCGGCGACGGGTCGAGTTTGAAACCCTATAAGACGTTGACTAAAGCCGTAGCCGTCGTAAAGAATTCGACGACGCCAGGGTTGACGATCCAGTTGGGGCTGGGCATGTACAGTAGCAGCAGCGGCGAGAAGTTTCCGATCGTCATACCGACCGGAATGACGATTAATGGGAGCGGATACGGGACGGGATTCTCAAAGGGTTCCTTCATTAACGGCGAGGGCGAGGATGCGGCCTTCGAAAAGCTCGTCGGCGCGAAGTCGGGTACGGCGTACACGACGCTCGAGATTGCGTCGGGCGTCGCTTCGGTCTCGGTCGCCGGTGTGTACGTCGGTTCATCGCGGCTTTCGAATTCCGGGTTTTACGCGGCGTTCGACGCGCTTGGATCCGGTGCCGCATCGCACTCGACGTTTGCGTCGGGTACGTCGTTTACTTCGCATCCGAGAGTAGCGGGCATCATCGTTCCAAGCGGAAACCTCGACTGTACGGGGTGCGTGATCTTAGGAGGCGACTTCGCCATCGCGGCGTTTACGGTTCCCAACGGTATCATGCCGGCGGTAGTATTGGGCGGACAACCGACGCAAGGCATGATCGGCGGAGCCATCGGAATCGCCACCGACGGTACGGCGAACGTCAACTCCTCTTTCCAAACGTTCAAATCGAGGCACTACGGATATCAAGACTCGGTCGCGCCGGTCGCATCGCCTAGCTCGTCATTCACATTGGGACAGGTCGACTTCGGGAACGGACCCGAAGGTTCGCAAGGCGGCAACTCGTTCATCGGCGGCACCGTCATCTCGGAGATTTCCGTGACCCTTCCGTTGGTGTTGGTGCATGCGGAGGGGAACTATTGGAACCCTAACACGCAAGGTACCAACGCGCAGGGCCAGTACCCGAGGAAAATTACCTTCAACCCTGGTGCCCGCGGACGCAACGTCACGATTGCTGGTAACGCTCAAGGGGCCGGCGTCATCGTGGGACCGTTTCCGCCGCCGACGCCGACGCCGCAGCCGAGCACGAGCCCTAGCGCAGGCCCGAGCTCGAGCCCGACGTAATCCGTAACGTTTCGGCGTCGAGCGAACAGCCGCGCAACGTCGCGGCGCGCTCCCGGCCGATGAGCACGAGCCCGCCGGGACCATGTCCACCCGGATCGAACTGCACGCCGAGATCCTCAGTCGCTATCGCGATGCACGACGACCGGTTGGCGAGATCGACGTGCACGAGTGCGCCGACGGTGCCGTTGGGAAGCGTCGAGCCGTCCGGTCCAACCACCCGCGTGCGCAGCCACGGCGGCGCAACCTTCCGACGCGCGCCGACCGTGCGAGGGTCGCCGTTTACGAGCACGTCGTCGTAGTATTGCGACGTGAGCTCGGTCATGCCGTACTCGGCGACGATGGCGTCGCGAGGAAGCCCCAAGGCGCGGCTCGCGCGTTCGTAGAGTTCGTCACGATCGATGACCCGTGCACGCCCTTTGAATCCGCCGGTTTCCATGAGGCGCGATCCAGGCGGAAGGGGAAGCCGCGCTCCGCGTTCGTCGAGGGCATCGAGCACGTGCACCAACGCAAATGCGGTGGCCGCGAGACAGACCGGCGTCGCATCCGCAATCGCCGCACGCGCGTCCCCGAGGAACGCGCCGAAGGCAAGAACGTCGCCCCGCAGATACCACCGCATTTCACCTAGCCCGCGCCGTTCGCCGACGAGCCGCATCATGTACCCGAGCGACGATTGCGGGCGCTCGCCGGGATTCGGAACCAGACTGAGATAGCGCAGCCGGGCACCGTCAGGGATCATGAAACGATCGAATCCGGCTAGTAACGCAGCATCGTAGAGCTCGGACGTTTCGAAATAATGGCGACCGGTGCGCGCGCCCGTCGTACCGCTGGTCTCGAATGTCAGCATCGCGCTCGAGGGATCGAACGTCGCGAGCGCTGCGTCTTTGAATGCCGCGGCGGGAACGGCCGGAACGTCGCGCCACGAACGAGCCGAGGACACCGCCACGCCGGAGGCGGCGCAGAAGCGAGCGTATGGAGCGTTGTAGCGGGCCTGATAGCCGAACAAACGCAGCGCCAGGGCGTCGAACGCCTCGTCTTCGAGCACGCGTCCGGTGTTATGCCAAGCGTCGATAACGCGAAGGATCTCGGCGTCCAACGCGCGCGACTCGTCGGCATAGCTCAATGCGATGCGGGGTCGCGGCGCGACGTGATGAGGCCGCTGTTGAGCCCGCTGGTGGCCAGTCCGCCTGAAAAGCGGGCGTATTCGACCTTCACGCATCGATCGACGACGACGGTAATGCCGGCACGGTTGGCCAGCTCGATGGCGGCACGATCGACGACGCCGTATTGAAGCCAAATGGCTTTGGCCCCGACCGCGATCGCTTCGTTGACGACGCCGACCAATTCGCTTGGTTTTCGGAAAACGTCGACCATGTCGGGCGGCCCGTGCTCTGCGGCGTAGACGGTCAGCGACGGATAGGCGGCGATACCGTCGATCGCGCCGACCGTAGGGTTGATCGGCGTCACTCGATACGGTGTCTGGGTTCGCAAGTAGGAAAAGACGGTATAGCTCGGCCGCAAAGGATTTGGCGACGCGCCGACCACCGCGATCGTCGTGATGCGCTCGAGCAAGGCGCGGCGTTGGGACGGCGTGTTCGCGATCACGATACCGCCTCAGGAACGGTCGCGACGCTTAGAGCGCGTTCGATATCCCACAAAAGGTCGTCCGGGTCTTCGAGTCCGACCGACAAGCGGACCAGTTCCGGCGGGACGCCGGCCTTTTCGAGCTCGTCGTCGGCAAGCTGCGAGTGCGTCGTAGAAGCAGGATGAATGACCAGGCTCTTCGCATCGCCGACGTTCGCCACGTGACTCCACAGTTCGAGGGCATCGATGAAGCGGCGGCCGGCTTCGCGTCCGCCGCGCAGTCCGAACGTGAAAATCGACCCGAGCGACGGCTCCCGTACCCATGCGACTTCGGGCCGCGTTTTCAAGTACTGGGCGACTGCTCGAGCGTTGCTCACGTGACGCTCCATGCGCAACGCCAGCGTTTCGAGCCCGAGCAGCAGCAACCACGCATCCATCGGCGCCATTTGTGCGCCGACGTCGCGCAGCACTTCGGCGCGCGTCCGCATTAAGAACGCGTACTCGCCGAACGTTTCGCTGAAGACTTTCTTGTGGTAGCCGGGACTCGGTTCGGAGAGCAGCGGATAGCGGCCATTCCCCCACGGAAACGTTCCCGACTCGACCAAAACGCCGCCGATCGTCGTTCCGTGCCCGCTGATAAACTTGGTGGCCGAGTGCAGCACGATATCCGCCCCGTGCTCGATCGGGCGACAGAGATACGGCGAAGCGAACGTGTTATCTACCGCGAGCGCTATCCCCGCTCCGTGTGCGACGCCGGCCAGCCCGGCGAGGTCGGCTACGTCGCCGGACGGATTAGCGATCGTTTCGACGAGCAGCAGGCGCGTGTTCGACCGGATCGCGGCGCGCATCGCGCCGAGGTCTCCCACCGGAATGAAGGTGGTTTCGATCCCCATGCGTTTCACCGTCACCATCAGTTGCGTGACCGTGCCGCCGTAGACGTTCTGCGAGCAAATGAGATGGTCGCCGGCTTGGGCGACTGCGAGCACGGTACAGAGCTGCGCGGCCAGACCGCTGGAGAACGCAATGGCTCCCAGCCCGCCTTCGAGACTAGCCATGCGTTCTTCGAACGCCGCCACCGTCGGATTGCTGATGCGGCTATAGATGTGGCCGTAGCTGCGGAGCGCGAAGAGTTCTGCCGCCTGCTCGGTCGACCGGAATACGTAAGCCGCCGTTTGATGGATCGGCGCAACGCGCGCGCCGGTGACCGGATCCGGAGGCGTCCCCGCATGAATCGCACGGGTCGAAAAGCCGAATTGCCGATCGTGCTGCATGACTCGGGTGCTTCGCCGGATAACCGTTCTCCTCATGGGAATGACACTTACCGAGAAGATCCTGGCGCGGCACGCCGGCGTCGAATACGTAGAGCCGGGACAGATCATTAACGCGAACGTCGACCTCGTTCTCGCCAACGAACTCTCGGCGGCGGTGGCTATCGGCGTGATGCGGAACATCAAAGGTGCCGACCGCGTCTTCGATCCCGAGCGGATCGCTTTGGTCGAGGACCATTTCGTGCCGGCGAAGGACGCGCAGTCTGCCAAACTGGCAAAGCTCATGAAAGATTTCGCGATCGAGCAGAAGATCGTGCACTTCTTCGACGTGGGGCGCGGCGGAATTGAACACGTCGTGTTGCCCGAGGAGGGACTCGTCGCACCGGGCGAGCTGATCGTCGGAGGCGATTCCCATACCTGCACGTATGGCGCGTTCGGAGCGTTCGCCACCGGAATGGGCTCGACCGACATCGCGGCCGCATTCGTGTTGGGTGAAGTGTGGCTGAAGGTGCCGGCTTCAATTAAAATCGTCTACAACGGAAAACTCGGGCCGATGGTGTTCGCCAAGGACGTCATGCTCAGGACGGTCGGCGAACTGGGAATCGACGGTGCAACCTATCGCGCGATCGAGTATCACGGCAGCACCGTCGACGAACTTTCGATTACCGGCAGGATAACGATGGCGAACATGGCGATCGAAGCCGGTGCCAAGAACGGGATTTTCCATGCCGACGCAAAGACGCTGGCCTATGTCACCGAGCGGACGAATCGCCCGTTCGTCGTGGAGCGGGCGGATGCCGATGCGGTTTACGAGCGCGTCGTCGCAATCGACGTCGGCGAGTTGGAGCCGCAAGTAGCCTGCCCGCACACGCCGGACAACGTTCATCCGATCTCGGAAGTAGCTGCCGACGACATTGCCGTCGACCAAGTTTTCATCGGCTCGTGCACCAACGGCTACATCGAAGACCTGCGCGTGGTCGCGGGCATCCTTGAAGGCAAGAAAATCGCCGGCAGCCTGCGCGTCATCGTCAATCCAGGCAGCCAGAAAGTCTGGATGCAGGCGGCCCAAGAGGGCATCCTCACCACGCTGGCAGCGGCAGGGTGTGCGGTGAACACGCCCGGCTGCGGAGCGTGCTTCGGTGGACATATGGGAACGCTCGGCGACGGCGAACGCGCCGTCTCGACGACCAATCGAAACTACGTTGGACGCATGGGCTCGCCCAAAGCGGAAGTCTACTTGGCGTCGCCGGCGACCTGCGCGGCATCCGCACTGACCGGCAAGATCACCGACCCGCGCAGCGTCGGCGCGTTCGTCGAGGTATGACGATGGAATCCAAGCTGCGCGGCCACGCGCACAAATACGGCAAGAACGTCGACACCGACGTGATCATTCCGGGCAAGTACTGCAACATCGTCGATCAGGCGGAGCTCGGGAAGCATGCTCTCGAAGGGCTCGATCCGGAGTTCACGACGCGCATGAAGGCGGGCGACATCATCGTCGCCGATCGAAACTTCGGATGCGGTTCGAGCCGCGAGGTAGCGCCCATCGCGATCAAGGGATCCGGCACGTCCGCCGTGATTGCAAAGAGCTTCGCGCGAATTTTCTATCGCAACGCGCTCAACATCGGTCTGCCGATCTTCGAATCTCCCGAAGCTGTCGACGGCATCGAGAGCGGGGACGAAATCGAAGTCGAACCGGCGAGCGGCCTCGTGCGGAACGTTACCAAGGGCACGGAGTATCGGGCGGCGGAGTTCCCGCCGTTCATGCGCGCGTTGATCGATGCCGGTGGACTCGTTCCGTACGTCGAGGGGCGCCTAGCGCGCTAGGCTATCGGGGCGGCGTGTAACCGCCGCCGCCGCCGCCACCGCCGCCACCCATGCCGCCAAGGCCGCCGGGCGCAGCGTTGAGGTTGTCGATAAACTTTTCTTTAGGCCGGTAGGCGGCCGTAAATCCGACCTGCTCCTGCGGCGACGTCAGCAGCCCTTCCATGTCGGTGGTGCCGTCGAGGCGCCCTTCGAGCAGGAGCGACGTGCCGTTCGCCAGGGTGACGACGAGGCGAACGGACTGGCCGTCCACCGATCCGGCCAGCGGGTATCTTTTACCGCCGTCGTCGAGGTAGGTTCCGGTCAACGTCGTCCCGGTCTGAACGAGCTTGAAGTGGGCGTAGTCCGTTTTCGCTCCGTGTTGGATTTGCAACTCCCACACGCCCTCGAGACCTTTGCGCGCGTCGGGTGGCGGGGTCGGCGAAGAACTGCCGGCAGGCGCCGGATTATTCACGCCCGGGAATCCATAACCGGACGGAATAGGGATCGGCGTGGACCCGGCAGCGGGCTCGGCCGTCGCACCGGGTGGGGGCGTCGCAGGCGTGGAGAGCGGAGGCGGGGTTGGCGGCGGAGTGGCGGCGGCCGACGGCGCGGCCAGGGGAGACCCAGCCACCAAGGCCGCAGCGATCGCGCTGCCGCCCAAGAGGGTAGCCCACCAGGATTTCGCTTTCACGCCCGAGCCTTTGAGCGGCTGGGGCGGTGGCACCTCCCGTGCAACCGCTCCCTTCCCGCTCCGGGGGCGCACCGGGCCGATGACGGCGGGTGACCCTTGCGAGCCCTGCTATAATGCATAAGCTGTGAAAGAGAAGATCCACCCGAAATGGTATCCGGAGGCCCGCGTACACTGCGCTTGCGGCAACACCTTTACGACCGGCTCCACGCTGCCCGAAATCGGCGTCGAAATCTGCGCCGCCTGCCACCCGCTGTTTACCGGTCAGCAGAAGTTGATCGATACTGCCGGCCGCGTCGACAAGTTCAACCAGCGTGCCGCCGCAGCCAAGAGGAAGCAGGAAGAAGCGGCCGCCCGCCAAGCCAGTCGCGACGCCAAGAAGGCCGCGGAAGTCTAGCTCTGCCGGGCTCGCCGAGGGTGCGACGCCGGCGGCGATCTGCGTTCTAACGTAATGAATCCCTCGCTCTACGCTCGTCTCGATACCATGGATCGGCGGTTTCATGAGATCGAGGCGGAGCTTGCCAATCCGGCCGGTACCTTCGATCAAGCTCGATATACCGCGCTGGTTAAGGAGCGGGCGCAGCTCGAAGCGCCGGTTGAAACGTTTCGGCGGCTACGGAAGACCGAGCAAGAAATCGCTGCAAACCAAGCACTAGCGCGCGAGAGTCACGGCGAGTTGCGCGAGCTGGCAGAAGAAGAGAGTCGCACGTTGCAGGCGCAAGTTGAGCGGCTCGAAAGCGAGCTGCAGCAGCTCATGGCCCCTCGCGATCCCAACGACGATCGCGACGTTTTCGTCGAGATTCGAGCCGGAACCGGCGGCGACGAAGCGGGCATCTTTGCCGGCGATCTCGCGCGCATGTATCTGCGTTTTGCCGAAAGGCTGGGCATGCGCGTGGAACTAACGTCGGAGAACGTGAACGATGCCGGCGGGTATAGGGAGATCGTCTTTGCCGTGGGCGGCGCGGGCGCGTACCGTCATCTAAAGCACGAGTCGGGAGTTCACCGCGTCCAGCGCGTTCCCGAAACCGAAGCGCAAGGCCGTATTCATACGAGCACGGCGACGGTCGCGGTGTTGCCGCAAGTGGACGACGACGATGCCGAGATCGAAATTCGGCCGGCGGACCTGCAGATCGACACCTACAAGTCGTCGGGGGCGGGCGGCCAGCACGTCAACAAAACGGAATCGGCAATCCGCATCACGCATCTCCCTTCCGGCTTTATCGTGGCCTCGCAACAGGAGCGTTCGCAGCAGCAAAACCGCGAAAAAGCTATGCAGATGCTGCGCGCCCTGCTGTACGATCGAAAACGGCGCGAGCAAGAAGAGGCGCTCGGTTCGATGCGGCGCTCGCAAGTGGGCACCGGCGATCGCTCGGAGAAGATCCGCACCTACAACTTTCCGCAAGACCGGGTAACCGATCACCGTATCAACCGGAGCTTCGGAAACATTCGTGCGATTATGGATGGCGAGCTCGGTCAAATTGTCGACGAACTGTTGACCGACGAGCGCGCGCGTCTGCTCGCGGGTGAAGAGTCCTTCTTCGACTCCGGCGGCGGAGCCCGTCCTGAGCGAGCGAAGCGAATCGAAGGGCGCGTCCGCTCGGGATGACACGGTCGATTGAGGCGTTGCTCGCGAACGGGGTTGCGGCCATCTCGTCGTCGAGCGACTCGCCGCGGACCGACGCGATGTTGCTGCTCGCACAGGCGCTGGAGTGCGAACGCGCGTGGATCGTCGCGCACGGCGAGGCCGAGGCAGCCAGCGCGCCGGTACGACGCTTCGAGGCCCTTTGCGAGATGCGCGCGACGGGGATGCCGCTGGCGTACGTGTTGGGTCGCGCCGGTTTCTACGGACGGGAATTCGCGGTGGACGAGCGCGTGCTCGTACCGCGCCCCGAAACCGAACACCTCATCGACGAGGCGTTGACGTTTCTGAAGGCGCGCCGCGGCGCAGGTCTTCGGCGGGGCGCGACGGTGCTCGACGTGGGGACTGGTTCCGGCGCGATCGCGTGCACGATCGCCGCCGAGGACGACGAAGCGTTCGTCGAAGGCACCGACGTTTCGAGCGATGCCGTCGACGTCGCTCGACTCAACGCGCAACGGCTGAATGTCGCGGATCGCTGCCGGCTTTATTGCGGTCCGTTTGGCGCGCCCGTGACCGGGCGCCGTTTCGATCTCGTTCTGGCCAACTTGCCGTACGTACCGACGAAGGACATCCCGTCGCGGCCGAACCCGGTGGCATTCGAGCCGCGCGAGGCGCTGGACGGCGGCGCCGACGGGCTGGACGTCTATCGCGGGTTCGTGCCCGCGCTCCCTGCGCTGCTCGAGCGCGGCGCGGCGGTGCTGCTGGAGGCGGCGCCTGGCCAGATCCCGGGACTCGTCGAACTCGTGTGGCGGTCGTTTCGGGCCCCCGTCGTCGAGGTGGGTTACGATTTCGGCGGTCGCGCCCGTTACGTGAAGGTCGCGACGGTGACGCCCTAAGGGGTTTTTGCAGCGCGAAGGCTAAAACTATCGTCCCGAGATGGCGAAGTACATTTTCTTCACCGGCGGCGTCGTGAGTTCGCTCGGCAAGGGCATCACGGCGGCCTCCCTCGGACGGCTCCTTAAAGCTCGCGGCATCAGCGTTTCGATCCAGAAACTGGATCCGTACATCAACGTGGACGCTGGGACGATGAATCCGTATCAGCACGGAGAGGTCTTCGTGACCGAGGACGGGGCGGAAACCGATCTCGACTTAGGCCACTACGAGCGCTTCATCGACGAAAACCTCCAGCGCGCCAACAACGTCACCACGGGCCAAGTCTACAATTCGGTCATCGAAAAAGAGCGTCGCGGCGATTACCTCGGCGCGACCGTGCAAGTGATTCCGCATATCACCAACGAGATCAAGGCGCACATCAAGTACGTTGCGGAGACCGGTCACGCCGACGTGTGCATCGTCGAGGTCGGCGGGACCGTCGGCGACATCGAATCGCTGCCGTTTCTCGAAGCGATTCGCCAGATGCGCTACGATGTCGGCGAAGAGAACGTCATGTACGTCCACCTCACGCTGGTCCCCCATTTGGGTGCCGCCGACGAGTTGAAGACGAAGCCGACGCAGCATTCGGTGCGCGAGCTTCGCGGAATCGGCATCTCGCCCGACGCAATCGTGTGCCGGACGCAATCTTCGAGCCCGATGCCACTGGAGCTCAAGGAGAAGATCGCGTTGTTTTGCGACGTACCGCCCAGCGCGGTGGTTCAAAACAGCGACGCCGAGACGATCTACCAAGTTCCGCTGAACCTGGAAGCCGAGGGTCTTGCCTCGGCGGCCGTTCGCAAATTGAACCTTCCAACGGGGGCACCCAAGCTCGAGGAGTGGGGTGCCATTGCCGAACGGCTGCTGCATCCCCAACGCCGGGTTACGGTCGCACTCGTCGGCAAGTACGTCGAGTTGAAAGACGCCTACATCTCGATCATCGAAGCGCTCTACCATTCCGGCGTCTTCCACGATGCGGCGGTCGATATCGTGCGCATCGACTCGGAGTTCATTGAGAACGACGGCGTCGAACTGTTGCGCGGCGTCCACGGGATTTTGGTAGCGCCCGGATTCGGCGCGCGCGGCGTGAAAGGAAAGCTCCGCGCGATTCAGCACGCTCGCGAAACGGGTATTCCGTTTTTGGGTATCTGCTACGGCATGCAGCTTGCCTGCATCGAGTTTGCGCGCAACGTGTGCGGCTTAACCGATGCGATGACCAGCGAAGTGGACGAGACGACGTTGGATCCGGTCATCGACTTCATGCCGGATCAGCGCAACCTCGAAATGTACGGCGGAACGATGCGATTGGGAACGTACTCCTGCACGCTGGAGGACGGGAGCCGGGCAGCTCGCGCCTACGGCACGTTGGAGATTAGCGAACGGCATCGCCACCGGTACGAGTTCAACAACCGGTACCGGCCCATCTTCGAAGAACACGGCATGCGCTTTACCGGACACCACACCGTCGATAAAACGCGTCTCGTCGAAGTTATCGAGTTGCCGCCGGAAATCCACCCGTGGTTCGTCGGAACACAAGCCCATCCGGAATTTAAGTCGCGTCCGAATCGGCCGTCACCGCTCTACCGCGATTTCATCGGCGCGGCGCTGGCCCATCAGCAATCGAGTCAGAGCGCCGTCGCGCGAGCCGACGCGCAATGGGTGGGCGTTCCCGCGCAGCCGGGACACTGATCTGAACGCAACGGCAGTCACCGCCGTCATTTTGACGCGCGACGAAGAACGCAATCTGCCGCGCGCGCTTACCAGCCTGCCGCGAGGGATGCACGTGTTCGTGCTCGATGCGCGCTCCCGCGATCATACGATCCAGTTCGCGCGTGGCGCGGGCGCCGAGGTGGTCCAACGGGAGTGGACCGACTTCGTGGACGCGCGGCGCTTTGCCCTGTCGTGCGTGCGAACCCCATGGGTGCTGATGATCGACGCCGACGAGGCGCTCGACGACGTGTTGCGCGAGTCGATCGTCGGTTGCTCGGACGAGGCGGACGCTTACGTCGTCAGCCGCACCACGTATTTTTGCGGCCGGCCGATGCGCTTGTGGCGTAACGAGCCCCTGCTACGCTTGTTTCGCCCCGAGCGTGCGGTGCTGGAAGCCCGTCCGGCGGCGGGCGGCACCGCCGCCGTTCACGAGCGCTGGACGTCTCAAGGAAAAATAGCACGATTGCCGGGTACGCTGTTGCATTTCTCCTATCCGGACTACGCGTCGTACCGCGTGAAGTACGATTCGTATACGAGCACCGAGGCGCGCGGTATCAGAGGGTCGTTATTCGGCCTCGCTGCGGCGTGGCTCGAGGGAGCGTCGCGATTTTGGTGGCTGCTCTTCGGGAAAGGCGCAGTGCTCGACGGCCCGCGCGGCATCTACGTCGCATACAAGTCGGCCATGTACTCGGCCGTCGTCGCGCGGAAAGCGTTGCGCGCCTGAGCGGTCGCCGAATCGGTTTGGATGCACGGCTGACCGACCAGATGTCGGTGGGGATGAAGGCGTACGCGCGCGAGTTGGCGGCGCGGCTTCCGAAGGTGGCACCCGAATACGAATACGTCACCTTTTCCGCCGGTCGAAACTTCGGTTGGGACGAACAGGTGCGGCTTCCGCTGGCGATGGGCCGCGCGCGCCTGGACTTGGCGCATTTCTTGTCCATCTACGTCCCGATAGTAGCGCCGGTCGCGTCGGTCGTCACCGTTCACGACCTGATTCACCTGCGCTATCCGCAATATTTTAAAACCAAAGTCCGGCCCTACTACCAAACGGTCGTTCGTTTAGCGTGTGCGCGCGCGCGCCGGGTGATCACCGACGACGAGCGCACGGTCGAGGATCTTGCGACGTTCCTGCACGTGGACCCGGGGAAGGTGCGCGTGATTCCGTTGGGCGTCGACGAGCGGTTCTTGCGTGGTGCGCCGGCGTTCGGCGGCCCACGGCCGTATTTTTTGTACGTCGGGAACCATCGCCCGCACAAGGATCTTCGCACGCTCTTCGAAGCGTGGTCGGCGCTTCCGGAGCGCCATGCCGTCGATCTGTATGTAACCGGGGCCGACGACTTTGCGGGCGAGCTCCACGAGCGGCGGACGGCGTCGCGCGAGATCGTGGCGCTCGGCGACGTTTCGACCGCGCAGCTCGCCGCGTATTACTCGGGAGCGCGGGCGTTGGTTCAGCCCGCCTTGCGCGAGGGCTTCGGGCTCCCGATGCTCGAGGCGATGGCCATCGGATGCCCGGTCGTGGCGTGTAGCGATGCGATTCCGCACGTGCTCGCGCCGGCGGCGGCGACGTTCGGCGCCGGAGACGCATCACAGCTCACGGCGCTACTGGAGGGTTTTCTTCAAAACGAGGGCCAACGCGGCCGTTTCGTCAACGTAGGAAAGCAGATTGCGGCATCGCTCACCTGGGACCGTTGCGCACGGGCGACCGCCGACGTCTACAGAGAGGTGTTGGAGTAACGTGCTGACGATCGCCGCCATGATCGCGGTTTCCACGACCGCGTCTGCGCACGCGCGGCCGCCGGCTGCAAAGGGGGCGATCGCCATCATCATCAACGGCAACCCGCTGCCGATCGAGCCGTCCCCTCGCTTTGAGAAGGGGTTGCTCTTCGTACCGGTTCGACGTACTCTTTTGGCGCTCGGCCTCCCGTTCAATCGTACCGGCAATCGCGTCACGACGCAGGTAGGCTCGAAACAGGTAACCTTGACCGTCGGCAGCCGGTTCGCGCTCATCGACGGCAATCGCGTTACGCTGGACGGCCCGAGTTTTGAAATCAAAGGCGTGCTGTACGCGCCGCTCCGCTTCTTCACGGACGTGCTCGGCGCGCAAACCGGTTTCGACCGACGCACGAACACGGTGACCGTCGTAGCCCAGCTCATCGGACGCAGCGAGGCCGGATTGGTTTCGACGGGATCCGGTTTCACCCGCTTAGGCACGGTGGCCGCCGTCGACGTACTGTCGAATCCGCCGACGCTTACGCTCGGTTACGACACCGGACCGAAGACGACGCCGATTGCGCCGAACGCCACGATCGAAATGCAGGACGTCAATGCGTGCGTTACCACGCCGGGCGAGCTCGGCGATATCCGGCCCGGCGATTTCGCGCGCATCGAGATGCGAAAGGATGGGCGGGTGGAACGCGTCGTGGATGCGTTCGGCACCCACAACGGTCGCATCGTGGCAGTTGCCGGTAATCAGTTCGTGATGAACGACGGGCAAGTGATCGCCTCCGGCCGCACTACCGAAGTGGCTCTCAACGGGAGCGCGGCCGGCTTTGGCGATCTGCGACCCGGCGATATCGTAACGGTGCGCTATAACGTTGACAGCAACGAGGTGCGCGAGGTTCTTGCAAGCCGGTCGGTGGCATCGATGTCGACCGCCCCGGCCGCCGCCGGCATTGAGGTCCTGGCCGACACGGCGCATCCGCTGCGTGCGGGCGATACGGTGAACGTGCGACTTCACGGAGCTTCAGGCGGCGCGGCGACCTTCGACATCGGATCCTACGTGACCAGCCAGGCGATGCACGAAGCCTCTCCGGGTCAATACGTTGGCAGCTACCAAATTCCGCGTGGAGCGAACTTCACGCAAGCTCCGGTGATCGGACGTCTGGTCGTGCACGGCGGCGTTGCCGCCGTCGCGCAAGCTCCGCAGACGATATCGGCATCGAGCGTTCCACCGGGCATTGCGGATTTCGCACCGGATAGCGGCGTAACGATCAACAACGACCGCCCGGCAATCTACGCAACCTTCGTATCGGACGCGGTGCCGGTGAACCCGTCGTCTGCGGCGATTTGGGTAAACGGTCACGACGTTACGTCGGACTCTGTACGAACCCCGCAATTCATTCAGTACGTCCCGGCGTACGCATATCCGGACGGCCCGGTCCGCGTGACGGTGCGGGTTGCGGACGGCGCGGGGAACACGACGACGAAGTCGTGGACGTTTACGATTCGAACGCACTGATGGTTAGTCCGCCGCCGCGATCCCGCGATCCCGAATGCATTTTCTGCAAAATCGCGCGAAATGAAGTCCCGTCTACGCCGCTATACCGCGACGCGCGCGTCGTCGCGATCGAGGATCTCAATCCGCAGGCTCCGACCCATTTGCTGGTGTTGCCGCTGCAGCACTACGCAACCCTCGGCGACCTGGTAGACGCCGGCGACGTCTCGCTGGTGGGTGCGCTGTTCGAGGTTGCAACGAGACTCGGCCGCGAGCGTGGCGGTCCCGGTGGATTTCGCCTCGTAGTCAACACCGGATCCGAAGGCGGACAGACCGTCCCGCACGTGCATCTGCACGTGCTCGCCGGGCGCCGTATGACGTGGCCGCCGGGTTAGTCCTGCGCCGGTGTTATCCTGAGCGGAGCGACGCGAGCTGTGTCATCCTGAGCGGAGCGAGCGATAGCGCGCGCAGTCGAAGGACGGGGTTCGGAATTGCTCGCCACCTTCGGGACGTTCGCGTTTTCGCGTCCGTACGAAAACGCTGCTCGGCCGGCGCGTCGCTCCCGGCATCCGTGCCGCCGCTCCGCGTCCGGACGCCCTCAGTTCGGCAAGTAATTCCGAACCCCGTCCTTCGACTGCGCTCGCTATCGCTCGCTCCGCTCAGGATGACAGGGGGTGCCGATTTGACGCTCGGGGCGCCCTATGCTAGGGTTAAGCGTTGACCCAGGAGGGGTCTATTTTTCGTGCGCCTTAAAAGGCCACGCCGAGAGGGGGTCGTTTACCGAATGGAAGTTCGCGTTGCTCCGGGCGAATCGATCGAGAGCGCGCTGCGTCGTTTCAAAAAGGCCACCCAAAAGGCGGGGATCCTCGCTGAGGCACGCAAGCACGAGCACTACGAAAAGCCTAGCGTTCGCCGCAAGAAGAAATCGGCCGCCGCGCGCAAGCGCCGCAGCTAGCGGATCCTGGCGTGGGCGCCCTCAAAGAACGAATCACCGCCGACCTCAAGGAAGCGATGAAGGCGCGCGATCAAGTGCGTCTGGACACGCTGCGTTCGGCTCTTTCCGGCTTCACGTATAAGCGCTCGGAGGCCGGCAAGGACCTGTCCGCCGCCGACGAGACTGAGGTCGTTGGCCGCTTGGTCAAGCAACGTAGCGATTCGGTGAGCGAGTTCGAAAAGGCCGGTCGTGAAGATCTCGCTTCGAAAGAGCGTGCCGAACGCGAAATCTTGCTGGCCTACCTTCCCAGGCAGAAGTCGGAAACGGAGATCCGCGAGATCGTCCGGAGCGTCCTTTCGGAACTCGCGCCGGAAAGCCGCAACCAGGGCACCGTCATGAAAATCGTGATGCCGCAGCTCAAGGGCTTAGCCGACGGAAACCTGGTGCGCCAAGTCGTGACCGAAGAACTGAGCGCTTCGTAACCATTGACTTTTGCGGTGGTAGGTAGCCGTATGAAGGTTCCGCACGTGCAGCGATGGATAGCATTGGTGCTTCTCTCGTGGGGCCTGTTCGGTTTGGCGGCATCGACGGTCTCGGCCGCGGCCGGGCCGGTCGTCGTCATCCCCATAGACGGTACCGTCGACGACGGCATGGCTCACCTGGTCGAACGTTCCGTGGATCTGGCCAACCGCGAGAAGGCTGCCGCAATCGTTCTCGACGTCAACAGTCCTGGCGGATTGGTCGAAGCGGCCTTCCGCATTCGCGACGCGCTCTTCTCGGCGCAAGAGCCGGTGATCGCTTACGTCGGCCGGCGTGCCTATTCGGCCGCGGCGCTGATAACGCTTTCGGCGAATCGCATCGTCATGGCGCCCGGCGCATCGATCGGGGCCGCCGAGCCGATTCCGTACTCGGCGAAGATGGTATCGGCGTTGCGAGGGGAGTTCGAATCCACCGCGCTGCGCAATCACCGGTCGGCGGCGGTCGCCGGTGCGATGGTGGACAAGAACGTCGACCTCCCGCAATACAAGCGCACCGGAGCGATTCTTACGTTGAACACCGAGGATGCGGCGCGCGCCCACGTTGCCGATGCCACCGCGCCGTCGCTCGACGCCG
Organism: Vulcanimicrobiota bacterium; assembly: GCA_963786105.1. Classification (GTDB taxonomy): domain Bacteria; phylum Vulcanimicrobiota; class Vulcanimicrobiia; order Vulcanimicrobiales; family Vulcanimicrobiaceae; genus Tumulicola. The sequence continues at coordinate 223,701 of CAWAXX010000018.1, read as the reverse complement.
CGCTGGCGCAGTCGCATCTGGAATCCGCGCCGCGAAGCACGCAAGAATACACCTGGGCTGAAAACCTCGCGCGCTTCGCGACCAGTCCGCAGGTCAGCGCGTTGCTGCTGACGCTGGGCATGCTCGGGTTGTTGATCGAAATGCAGACGCTGCACGGCATCGCGGGCGTGATCGGCGTCGGCGCGCTGGCGCTCTTCTTCGGCACCCACGTCTACGCAGGATTTTCGAACGGCTTGGTTTTGGTTCTCGCGGTCATCGGAATATTGGGCATCCTGTGGGAGTTGCACGTCGTTCCCGGCCACGGAATACCCGGCGTCGTCGGCGCGATCTGTTTGCTTTTGGCCGTGTTGTTTGCATTCGGATTGCCGTTCTTCTTCGTAGCGATTGAAACGATCGCGACGGCAATCGTACTGACCGTCATCTGTTTCAGCTTGTTGACGCGGAGTCTGCCGGAAAACGCCTGGGCCCGCCGGCTAGCGTTGGGCGCGACGCAAGGAGCCGACTACGTGGCGAGCGCCGATCATACCGATCTTCACGGCCGTACCGGCACGGCGGCGTCGTATCTTCGCCCGGCGGGCATCGCGTCGATCGACGGACGCCGCGTCGACGTGCTCACGGAGGGTGAGTTCATCCCGCAGGGAACCCCCATCCGCGTCGTGCGCGTCGAGGGCGCGCGCATTTTCGTCGAGGCCGTTAGCCTCCCTAGCTATCAGTGAGGAGCCTTCCGTGATTGCAATCAGTGCGGCGATCATCATTGTCGTCGCGGTCATCCTCTTTTTCATGTTCTTGTACTACTTTCCGATCGGATTGTGGATCCGCACGATTGCGGCGGGCGTGCCGCTCGGCATTATCGCACTGGTCCGTATGCGGCTCATCGGGATCCCACCCAGCGTGATCGTGACCAATTACGTGCGCGCGCGTAAAGCCGGCCTGGACCTCACCGTCGATCAAATGCAGTCGCACTACTTGGCCGGTGGCAACGTCGAGAACGTAACGCTGGCGATGATCGCCGCGCAGCGGGCGCAGATTCCACTCGCGTGGCAACGCGCCGCGGCCATCGATCTCGCCGGGCGCAACGTGCTCGAAGCGCTGCAAACCTCGGTGAATCCGAAGGTGATCGAGACGCCGATCTTCCAAGGCGTCGCGCAGAACGGCATTCAGCTCAACGTCAAAGCGCGGATCACGGTCCGCAGCGATCTCGACCGCTACGTCGGCGGCGCCGGCGAGCCCACCATCGTCGCGCGCGTCGGCGAAGGCGTCGTCTCGGCGGTGGGCGCCGCGGTCGACCACAAGGAAGTCTTGGAGTACCCGGATCGCATCAGCAAAGCCGTGCTGGCGAAGGGACTGGATGCCGGCACCGCATTCGAGATCGTTTCGATCGACATCGCCGACGTCGACGTCGGTAAGAATATCGGCGCCGAGCTGCAGACCAGCCAAGCCGAGGCCGACCGCCGGATCGCCCAAGCGAAAGCGGCGGAACGCCAATACGCGGCTCTGGCGGCCGAACAGGAGCAAAAAGCCGAGACGCAAGCGATGCGCGCAAGAGTCGTCGAAGCTGAGGCCTCGATTCCCCAAGCGATTGCCGAAGCGTTTCGTAGCGGGCATTTGGGCGTTATGGACTACTATCGCCTCAAGAACATCCAAGCAGATACCGACATGCGCTCGTCGATCGGCGGCACCGTCGAAGGCGGCGGCGATCAATCGCAGCCTCCGTCGCCTCCGCCCAATCCAGTGAAATAGGGAGCGCATAGCGCGTGCGCGACATCGGCGCGATCGTCTGGGTGCTCGTCGTGGTCGTCGGCGTGATTTCGAGTATCGTTTCGAACGCGCGCAAGCAAATGGCCGCTTCGAACGTGGCCTCGCGCCGGTCGGCAGCGCAGCGGCCGCCGGCCCCCCCGCCCCAGCAGGCCATGGCGCCGCCACCGCCGGTGGCGAGACCGTCTTCCCCGCCACGGCCGGCGCCTGGGCGCCGGCAAGCACCGCCGCCTACGCTCCCGGTCGGCCCCGCCGACACTCTTCTCGCGCACGAACGCCCGCAAGCACGGCCTCGCCGGCTCGGCAACCTGTTTGGGGACCGCCGCGCGCTCGTTCGCGCAGTGATCGCCGCCGAAGTTCTGGGAAAGCCTCTCGCGCTGCGTGACGAAATAACGAGGCGTTGAGCAGACTCCTCGAACGAGCAATCGACCTCCATGAGTTGTCGGATCGGGTGCGCCTGTTCGGTGAATATGACCGAAACCTGTCGGCCATCGAGTCAACGCTCGGCGTTTCGGTGCATGCCGACAACGATCGCCTGCTGTTGGCCGGAGCTCCGGCCGACGTCGAGCGAGCCGAACACGTGGTCCGGCGGGTTCTGGATGCCGCCGTTAGCGGGGCCCACATTACGCCGGACGACGTCGCCCTGGTCTTGGCCGACGTACGCGAAGACGACCGCGCGGTGGCGTTGCCTAAGACATTGCTGCGAACGCAACGCGGGGCCGAGGTGCGCCCGCGAACCGCCGGACAGCGCGGCTTCGTTCAATCCATCGAGGGGCACACGCTCACCATCGGGATCGGACCCGCCGGGACCGGAAAAACGTACCTTGCTATCGTGATGGCGGTGCGGGCGCTAAAGAATCGCGAAGTTTCTCGCGTGATCCTCTCGCGTCCCGCGGTGGAAGCGGGGGAGAATCTCGGCTTTCTGCCGGGCGACTTGCGCGAGAAGGTCGATCCGTATATGCGACCACTCTTCGACGCCCTCAACGAACTCCTCGACGAAGGGGTTACAAACCGGTACATCGATCGGGGAACGCTCGAAGTCGCGCCGCTTGCGTACATGCGCGGGCGAACGCTGTCGGACGCATTCGTCATCCTCGACGAAGCGCAGAACGCGACCAGCGACCAGCTCAAGATGTTTCTCACGCGACTGGGAGCCGCGTCGAAGATGGTCGTTACGGGCGACGTGACGCAAGTGGACTTGCCGATAGGCAATCGCAGCGGGCTGCGCGATGCGGCCGATCGGTTGGCGGGCGTGGACGGCGTCGGCGTGGTCGAGCTGGACGAAAACGACGTCGTGCGTCATCCGCTGGTCGCGCGAATCATCCGCGCCTACGCTCGGCCGCGCCGGCCGGCAGCGGCACCGGAATGATCTACTATCGCAACGACGTGCGCGGAAGCGGCGTGAACGCGCGCGCGCTGATCGCGGCTGCGAAAAAACTTCTCACCGCCGTCGGCCAAAGCGGCGCGTCGTTGTCCGTCAGTCTCGTGAGCGACGCCGCCATCCGCGAACTCAATCGCGAGCACCGCGGGAAAGATGTCGCCACCGATGTCTTGAGCTTTTCGATCGATGGAGACGCGAGCGGCACTTCCCCAACCGTACCCGAGCGGATGCTTGGTGACGTCGTCATTTCCGTCGACACCGCGCGCCGGCAGGCTTCCGATTACGACGCCTCGCTGCAGAACGAACTCTATCGATTGTTGATTCACGGCCTCTTGCACGTCCTCGGGCACGATCACGAGCGGGCCGGCGAGCGCCGCGCGATGGAACGCGAGGAACGCCGTCTCGCCGACGCGATCGAACTCGGCTGGCCGTACGAGGCGGTACGCGCGTGAGGGGGCGATAATGCCGTATCCGGCGGACGAACGCTCCAAGCAAGAACCACATTACGTTCCAATCGCCGAGAGCAAATTGTGGCGCTCATTTCACCACGCCTTCGAAGGCATCATGTACGCGACGCGCACTCAGCCGAATATGCGCGTGCACTTGGTCATCGCGGTGCTGGTGTTGTCGGCAACGCTCGTCCTGCGACTCGAACGCTCCTACGTCATTGCGACGGTCGTCCTCGTCAGTTTGGTCTTGAGCTTAGAGTTGGTCAACACGGCCGTCGAAGCCATCGTCGACCTGCTCACCGTCGCGCATCACCCGCTGGCGAAGACGGCCAAGGATGCGGCCGCCGGCGCCGTGTTGGTCGCTGCGGTCGGCGCCGCCATTGCGGGCTACCTCATCTTTTATCAGGGCATCCTCAGCGGCGGCGAACGGGTCTTTTCGGCGGTTCAGCAAGTGCCCGCGAACCTTGCGTTGATCGTGCTGGCGGTGGTCGCCATCGCGACCGTTTTCGCCAAGGCGTGGGTCGGGCGCGGATCTCCGCTCCAGGGGGGAGCGGTCTCGGGACACGCGGCGATTGCCTTTGCCGCCGCGACCATGCTGGCGTTCTTCTACCAGAAGCCCCTCGCGGCGATTCTCGCGTACTTCGTGGCCTTTCTGGTGGCTCAGAGCCGCGTCGAGGCACGCATCCACAACGCTTTTGAGGTCCTTTGGGGGGCTGCTTTGGGCACGCTCGTCGCCTTGGCGATCTACGTGCTGGTCCGCCCCCACGTTGTGTTATAATGGCGCCGATTTGAGGAACCCTTGAGCGACCCATATCGAAGTAGCCCCGGCGCCTTCTGGACCGAATTCGTCGTCCTAGTCATCCTGGTTCTGCTGGCCGCCTTCTTTGCGGCGTCGGAAGCCGCGCTCATCTCGGTCTCCCGCCTCCGCGCTCGGACGATGGCCGAGAGGCGAATTAAGGGTGCCCAGAGCGTGCTCGCCCTCGTCGACGATAAGAACCGCTACCTCACCTCGATCTTGGTCGGAAACACGATCGTGTTGCTCGCGTCCGACTCGCTAGCAACGTACGTAGCCATCGAACTCGGCTTGCCGGCAGCGGCCGTCATTTCGACGATCGCGATGACCGTCGTGATGCTGTTGTTCGGGGAAATTATTCCCAAAATGGTGGCGACTGCTGATAACGAACGCTGGGCGCTGCGCTTGGCTACGCCGATGCGCGTTTCCGCCTACGTGTTGACGCCCATCGCGCAGTGTTTTCAATTCCTCACCGAGTTAATCTTGCGGCCGTTCCGAATCAAACACGGCAAGCAGATCTATATCACCGAGGAAGATATTCGGACCGTCGTCAACGTTGGCGCCGAACAACGCGTGATCGAGGAAGAGGAGCGAGAGCTCATCCACTCGGTCATGGAGTTCGGCGACACCATCGTGCGCGAGGTGATGAAGCCACGCCCGGGGATGGTCGCGGTCTCGATCGACGACTCACCGCGGCGTGCGCTCGACGTCGTGATTGCCGAGGGCTACTCTAAGCTCCCCGTCTACCAAGAGTCCAAGGACGACATTGTCGGCGTCATTCACGATCGCGAGCTGCTGGTGGCGCTGGCCAACGGCTCGCTCGCGCACACGCCGTTGCGATCCCTCATGCGGCCGGCCGTGCACGTCCCCGAAAGTAAGAAAATTGCCGAACTCTTGCGCGAGATGCAGCGCGACAAGTTTTCGATGGCGATCGTCGTCGACGAATATGGCGGCACCGCAGGGCTCGTGACCATGGAAGACCTGCTGGAGGAGATCGTCGGCGAGATCCGCGACGAACACGACGAGGACGAGCAAGAGCCGATCCACGTCGTTTCGGAAAGCGAAGCCGTGGTCGACGCCGGTACGAACATCGAAGACGTCAACGCGCGCCTAGAAACGCGTATTCCAACCGAGGACTTCGAGACAATCGGCGGGTACACGGTCGGCCTGTTCGGGCGGCTACCATCGGAAGGTGAGGAGATCGACGCGGACGCGCACACGCGCTTGCGCGTCGAACGGACCCGAGGCCGGCGAATCGTTGCCGTGCGAATCTATACGAACGGGACGCCGTCGCCGGACTGGGAACAGCAGGAGGCTCCGGACGCAAGCCCGCGCGTATAAGACGCGCGGCGTCGTGTTGCGCGGGCGGCAGCTGGGTGAAGCCGACCGCATCTTTACGCTCTTTACCGACGAGCGCGGCAAGCTCGATGCGGTTGCGAAGGGCGTACGCCGCCCAAAAAGCCACTTGGCCGGCCGGATGGAGTTCGGCAACGAATGCGAGTTCGGCATGCATCGCGGGAAGTCGCTCGACGTGATCGTCTCCGCGCATATCCTGCACGCGCCGTGGTCGAAACTCGTCGAGCCCGAACGCTTCGCCGTGGCGTCGTTGGTTGCCGAGTTGATCGACGCATTCTGCGAGCCCGATCTGGCATTGCCGGAAGTATATGAGCTTTTGACGTCGATGCTTGCGGCGGTCGAGCGCTCGCCAAACCCGCGCGAGCTCGTGCCGCGGTTCTCACTGCGCCTGCTGGACGTTCTCGGGCTGGCACCCCCGCCGGACGCGTGCGTGCGCTGCGGACGGGCACTGGCGCCGAACGTCAACTGGCTGGACGCGCAGGCCGGCGGCCTCATCGATGAAGCCTGTCGCGAACGCTGGCGTGACCTGCCCGAATTCGATGCGCGCGATCGTGAGAATTTCCGCGCCCTGTGCGCCCCCAAAGGGACCCCCGCCCCGGCTTTACGCGCGACGCCGCGCGTGGCGCGCGCCGTCGACGATCTGCTCGCGCACCACTTAGGACGCCGCCCCAAAGCGGGAGCGCATCTATCGGAGTTCGTACCAGGCTAAGGAGCCTCTGAAGAAGTCCATGCACGAATCGTTTTTGCGACAAAACCCTTGGGGCAACTGCTTTTTCCGCGCAAGTCAGCGTTCCACCCTCGGTCACAGAGCTTCTTGCTATGCTCCCTCGGCTGCGCCTCACCTTGCGCGAAAAATGCGCGTTGCGATTCGTGCAGCGATCTTTTCAGAGGTTCCTTGAGTGTCAGTTTTGGCGCTGGACGTCGGTGCGAAGCGCATCGGCGTGGCCGTCGCCGATCCGAGCCGAACCTTCGCGATGCCCGTTGAAACCATCGAGCGAACGAACCTCGATGCCGACCTCGCGCGAATCGTCGCTTTGGTGGAGTTCTACCAGGTTCGCGATCTGGTGATCGGCGATCCGTTGACCCTTTCGGGCGAACGCGGCATAGCGGCGCTCAAGATGGATGCCTTCGTCGAGCGGCTCAGCCGGGTATTCCACGGGACGATCCATCGCGTTGACGAGCGTCTAACGACCGCGCAAGCGACGAAGACGATGATCGCCGCGGACGTCTCGCGCAAAAAACGCAAACGGGCCGTCGATCGTTTGGCCGCAGCCCTCATCCTCGAGTCGTTTTTAGGACGGCGGCGTAACGAGCGCTCGTCGTGAAACTTGCCGCGCGTATCGCCGGGGGCGCGATCGCGTTGGCGCTGCTGGCGGCGATCGCCGCCGCGCTCTGGTTTTGGAACACCGCCTACCGCAATCGTTCTGCGCCGCTAGCGGAAACGCACGTCGTCGTCGCGCAAGGCACGACGTTTGCGGAGGTTGCGCGTCAATTGGCCTCGGCCGGCGTCATCGACAACGTACTCGCCTTTCGCCTATTGGCGCGAATGCGGGGTGAGGAAGCCGACGTCCGCGCTGGCGAGTATCGCTTTCCGGCGCGTCAATCGCAGGACGAAGTGCTGCGCGCACTTGTCACCGGCGGTGCGCAGGTCGCGGTGTGGATCACGATACCCGAGGGCTTCACCTACCGGCAGATCGCCAAACGCCTGGAAGAAAACGGCATTGGAAACGCCGGCGCATTTGCGCGTGCGTTCGGCCAAGACTCGATCGTCGTGGACGGCGCCCGCACGAAGAATCTCGAGGGTTTCCTCTTCCCGAGTACCTATCTCGTTCCGCTCGGCGCGTCACCGCAGCAAGTGGAAAGCATGATGACCTCGGAGTTCTTTCGAGCGCTGCCGCGCGACGCCGCACGGCAAGCCCGGCAACTTCACGTAAGCGTTCCACAGGCGCTGGCGGTTGCGTCCCTGGTAGAGCGCGAAGCCAAGGTCGACGCGGATCGCCCCACCATCGCCGGCGTCATTTATAACCGGCTCCGGATAGGCATGCCGTTGGAAGTGGATGCAACCATCGAGTACGCCCTGCCGAAGCACAAACGGGAGCTGTCGTTCGGGGACTTGAAGATCGATTCGCCGTATAACAGCTATACGCACGCCGGCTTGCCGCCGACCCCGATCGCCAATCCCGGGCTTCCCTCGATGGAGGCGGCCCTGCATCCGTCGAAAACCGACTTCCTCTATTACGTTTACTGCGGGAATGGGCGCCACGTGTTCGCCAAGACCCTCGGCGAGCATCAAGCCAACGTCGCTCGCTGCTTGCCATAGCCTCCCACGCATCGATAAGGAGCATAGCCATGACATCTTCGAACGGGCAGTCCCCGAGCGGCCCTCTGGAAGTCGGCGAGGTGTTGCAATTGCAAATGGAAGACGGATCGACGCTGGAGTTCGAAGTACGCGCCATTCTCGAGGACAGTGAAAGCGATGCGAGCTACGCAGTGCTCGAACGCGATGCCGGCGGAGAGGACGATGCCGAGGTGATCGTGACGGATCTCGAAGGCAACCTCGTCGAAGACGACGAGCTCGCTCAGGAGGTGCTCGACAACTACCTCATTTTTGCCGAGGAAGCGGGCGACGAAGGGGGCGGGAAAACGTAATTCGCGTTCTGTTTCTGTCCGCAAGCGTCGGCACCGGCCATCTGTCAGCGGCAAATGCCGTGTGCTCGGGCTTGCGCGGAATCGATCCGAGCGTGCAAACGCAGGTCGTCGATTCGTACAAATATGCGGCGCTGGTCGTATCCCGCGTCGTTTCCGACGGCTACCTGCAGATGGTCAAGACGATCCCTCAGATGTATCGCTACATCTACAATCGCGCCGAGCGCGCGACCGAAGTTGGTCCCTTTCGTACGTGGGCGCACCAATTCACCGCCGGGAACTTGCGCCCGCTGCTCGAGCGCGAACGGCCCGATGTGGTCGTTTGTACGCACGCGTTCCCTTGCGGTGCAATGGCCGAGTACAAGCGAATCTACGATGATGCGCCGCCGGTCGTGGGCATCGTGACGGATTTTGCGGTGCACGCATTTTGGATCCACGAGAATATCGACGGCTACGCGGTTGCCAACGACGCCGTGCGCGACGTCATGATCGCGCGGGGCATCTCACCGCAATGCGTCGCCGCCAGCGGAATTCCGGTTCGCCCGGAGTTCGCGCCGTCGCTGGAGCCGCGGGAAATGCTGCGCGAACGCCTGGACCTTCCGCGCGACCGGCGGGTGGTGCTGATGATGGGCGGCGGTCTTGGGATCGGCCCGCTCGAACGTATGATGCGGGCTCTCGAAACGATGGCGCTTCCGATGGCGGCGGTGGTTGTGACCGGGCGCAACGCGCGCAGCGAACGGCGGGTTCGCGCGGCGGCTGAAACCATCGGCTATCCAGTTCGCGCGCTGAGATTCGTCGAAAACGTTTACGACTACATGCACGCGGCCGACGCGTTCGTGACGAAGCCGGGCGGGCTTAGTACGGCCGAAGCCCTCGTCGCCGCCGTGCCGATGGTGCTGTGCAAGCCTCTTCCGGGGCAGGAAGAGCGCAACGCGCGCGTGTTGAGCGAAGCCGGGGCCGCCGTCCGCGTGCGGAGCGTGCGCGAGCTTCCCGGCGCGCTGGATACCATCTTGAGCGACTCCGGACGGCGTGCGCGCATGTTGACAGCAGCCAAACGCTTGGCGCGTCCAGATGCAGCAGGTGAAGCAGCGTCGATGATTGCACGTTTGGGGACGATGCGAAAAACGGTAATTGCGTGAAGTCCTTACCCTCCTCCGCGACCTACGCCCGCTGGCTGGCAATCGTCCGGATTCTGACCGGGTTGATGTGGCTCTCCCACGGCATCCCGAAGTTTACGCAGAGCGCGCAGTTCATGCCGCCCGGCGGATTTGTCAGCGATTTCGTAACGCGCGGCGTGCAGTCGACGACCGGCGTCTACCATACTTTTCTCGCCAACGTCGTGCAGCCCAACCTTCCGCTGTTCGCCGAACTGGTACGGCTCGGTGAAGTGCTCGTCGGCGTTTCGCTGGTGCTGGGAGCGCTTACTCGCCTCGGCGGCCTGGTCGGCGTCGTGCTGACACTCAACTACATCGCCGCTCGCGGCCACATGTTCTCGTCGGCGACGCTGCAGAGTCTCGATTTCGCAACGATGGTGCTTTCGCTAATCTGCGTTGTCTTGCCGGTGGGTCGCGCGCTCGGCGTCGACGCGCTCTTCACCCGGGCTAGGCGCCTGCCGGCAACCACCGTGCGCGCAGAGTTCGTGCCGGAGCCGCCGCTCACCGGGCCGACCGCTCCTCCAAATCCCTAGTCCTAGGGGGGAACGGCAGCGGTGTGGTATAGTCGTCGGCGTCCCAGCGGAGAGATGGCCGAGCGGCTGAAGGCGGCGGTTTGCTAAACCGTTATACGGTGTAAAGTCGTATCGAGGGTTCGAATCCCTCTCTCTCCGAAGTGTCGCTCGATGGCGCTCGGTCCTTCGACTCCACGCCTGCGGCGCTCCGCTCAGGATGACACTGTGCGATGCGCCGGCCAAGATGACACTGCGCGGTCGTAGCTCAATTGGATAGAGCAACAGGCTACGAACTTGTAGGTTGGGGGTTCGAGTCCCTCCGACCGCGATTGTCCGGGAAGCCTCGCCGCATTGCTGCGGCGGGGCATCTCATTTCGCAAGCCGCGGGGGCGCCGGCCGGCGCTGCTTGCGCCGCGTCGGGGGTTTTGCTAGAGTACGGTGGCGAAGCGGGTACCTGCCTGTATCGGCTCGGTAGCTCAGCGGTAGAGCAGGGGACTCATAAGCCCTTGGTCGGGTGTTCAAATCACCCCCGAGTCAAGTTTCAATGGCGTCGGCCGCCGAAATGAAGAAGGCGGCCGATGTCGTTCTCGAGGTATTAATCCGTCATGTCCACCATTCCGTGCGATTTCTGTCCCCATCCCGTCGACAGGGTGCAGATGGAAGAGATCGAGATCTCGCACTACGTCCCCGACAGCTCGGGTGACGATCTTGCCTACGCGCGTACGTATTTCTTCGGGCATCCCGATTGCGTTCGAAAGTTTTACCGTACGCTCGTCGATCACAAGCTCGACTTGTTCAAACACATTCCTAGCGCCGGTCCGGCGGCGCCAGAACCCTAGAAGCGTGCGCCCGTAGCGTAGCTGGATAACGCACAGCCCTCCGAAGGCTGGGATCGGGGGTTCGAATCCCTCCGGGCGCGCCACTTTCACCGTGCGGCTGATTGCGCCGCGACTTCATGATCGACCAAGACGAACGATACATGCGCCGAGCCCTGGCGCTTGCCCGGGAAGCCGACGCCGCCGGTGAGGTGCCGGTCGGCGCCGTGTTGGTGAGCGGGCAGCTCGTCGTCGAGGCGCATAACGAAAAGGAAACGCGGTCCGACGCCACCGCGCATGCGGAGATGCTGGCGTTGCAACGCGCGTCGCAGCAGCTCGGAACCTGGCGCCTCGAGAACGCAACCGTGTACGTTACCAAAGAGCCCTGCGTGATGTGTGCGGGTGCGATGATCGCCGCGCGAATCAACCGGTTAGTTTACGGCGCCAACGACACCAAGGGCGGCGCCGACGGCGGCGCTTTCGACATTCTGCGCTCGCGCGACACGAATCACCGCATCGACGTCGAAGCCGGAGTTCTGCAAACCGAGACGGCCGCGCAGTTGCTGGAGTTCTTTGCGCGCAAGCGCCTAAATCGCCGGTCTGAAGGCATCGAACCAGCGGCGCCGTAATAAGGCCGGTCGCCCGACGCGGAGAGGTGGTCGAGTGGTTGAAGGCACCCGCCTCGAAAGCGGGCGAACGTGATGAGCGTTCCGAGAGTTCGAATCTCTCCCTCTCCGCCATCGAAACGCAAACCCGGCCAATTCGGCCGGGTTTTGCGTTTCGAGTGTTATGGCGTCGACGTCCGGACTCTCGGAACGCTCATCAGCGTTGGCGCGGAGCGCCGAAGCGGCACTGAGAGCGTTGGGGTCCCCGCGCGGCGTGCCGCGTGGGGAGTGGGTCCGAGAGTTCGAATCTCTCCCTCTCCGCCATCTGATTTAGCCATATCTTTGTCGCGGTTTGGCTAAAAGCGACACTGTTACGGCGGCGAGGATGCCGGCGGCGAGGATGCCGGCGACGGCAGCGGACTGCCCGCAAGTCTGGGATCGGGGGCTTCGTTCGGAAATGCGATATCGCTGAACGTCACGTCGGCGACGACTTTGAACGTCAGGAAGACGACGTGCTCGGTCGCGCTGAACGTCCCGTGCGTGATGACCCAGTGCCCATCGATCACCTTGTAGTCGAGCGCGATCAGATTCGTCGTCAGCGCCGGTGACGCGAATCTCGACGTGCGAGGGCAGGTGCGTCTGGGCATCCTCGATCACTTCGCTTGGATAGAAGCCCTTCACCCGCGGCGTCGGATCGATCAGGAGATGAATCGCGGCTTCGGTAGAATCCGGTGCATAGCGCGAATTCAAAAAGCTGTTGTACGGAACTAGGACGTTTACGTACGGATCCGGCGGCGGCGTGCGCAAGACGATCGGCTGGCCGAGCTGCAGCGTGATGTCGACGCGTTTCATGTTTGCGAAGTAGCTGAATTGAAATGCCGATAACGGATCGAAGTACGCGATGATCGGGAACGCTTGACCGGTGCGCGGTCCGCCGTTGGGCAGATCGCGCATGACCGCATAGTCGTCGGCGACGCGAACCGCAATCGAGCGATTGATATCCTGGGTGCGGCCCAGCGATGGCGCGGTCACGTGCGTGCGCTCCGTGTACGTCATGTACGCCGGCGGATTGGCCTGGTAGTTGTCGGTCGTCCGGTTGATCAGCAGTGCGAAGGCTACGTCGGCAGGTATCATTGTCGGGTGAGGCTATTCGCGGGCAGGAAACGCCGATACCGCCGTTTAAAGTCGGGCGAATGGTCGTCTAACCGAAGGAATCCTTGGTCGCGCGGGTCGTCGAACTGCGGCGAGCGATCCACCGCCGGCCCGAGCTGGGCTTCGAAGAGCACGAGACGGCTGCGCTCGTGGAACGCGAGCTGAACGCCCTCGGCATAGAGCACCGCCGGTTAGCGACGACCGGCGTCGTCGGCATCGTGCGCGGCGGAAAACCGGGGCGCGTTGTTGCGTTGCGTGCCGATATGGATGCGCTGCCGATTACCGAGCGCACCGGTCTGCCGTTTGCGTCGGAGATCGACGGGAAAATGCACGCGTGCGGCCACGACGCGCATACGGCGATGCTGCTGGGTGCAGCCCGCGTGCTCGCGGGCGAACGCGAAGGGCTCTGCGGCACCGTCGTGCTGATCTTTCAGCCGGCGGAAGAAGGGCCGGGCGGTGCTGATCCGATGATCGAGCAAGGCGTGCTCGACGATCCGAAAGTCGAAGCGATTGCGATGCTGCACGTCGATACGCGACTCGAAGCGGGCGAGCATCGGCATTACGCCCGGACCGGTGAACGCCTCGGCCGACGAATTCTATCTGACGGTTCGCGGAAAGGGTGGCCACGGAGCTTATCCGCACACCGCCGTCGATGCCGTCCCGGCTGCCGCCGCGATGGTTCTCGGCTTGCAAAACATCGCCGCGAGAGAAACGGATCCGCTCGCAAGCGTCGTCGTGACCATCGGAACGATTGCGGGAGGTTATCGCAACAACGTGATCGCGGACGTCGTCGAAATGTCGGGAACCCTGCGCGCGTTCGACCCAACGATTCGCGACGGATTGGACCTGCGAGTACGCCGTATCGTCGACGGTATCGCCGGAGCCTACAACGTGCGCGGCGAAACGCGGATTCTGCGCGGGTATCCGCCCGTCGTCAACGACGAAGCGCTCGCCGAGAATTTCGCGCGGTACATGCGCGAGCGCACGGCTGTGCACGTAGAGCGAATGATGCCGACGATGGGTGCTGAGGACTTCGCATACTTCGCGCAGCGGGTTCCGGGATTGCAAATCCGTCTCGGCATTCGTAGCGAACGAGCAGGCGCGACTCATTCGGGCCACAGTTCGGAGTTTCGCATCGACGAAGATGCGTTGCCAGTCGGCGTCGCGACGCTCGTCGCGTTTGCGACGCGATTCGGCAGCGGTGGATTCGGTGCATAGCCATTCACAGCTCGTTGTGGATGATATTTAAGAAGGTCCTATGACTTGGAAGCAGAACGTTCGCGCATGGCTATTGTGAGCGATCCCGACGCTAATTTGGGACGTCGCCCGTTGTACGCGAGCCTCGACGTCAATAGCAGCGCTGAAGAAGCGTTCACGCTCCTTTGCGCGGTTGAGAAATGGCCGGTGTGGCTCTCGTTTCTGCGCAGCGCGCGTTTGGTTACGGCCGGTTCGCCAATCGGTGTCGGCAGCGAAGTGATCGTGCGCTCCTCGCTGCCCGGCGAAGAAGAGCAGTTGTACGAAGTCGACGCCTTCATGTCGAACTATCACCTGTCGCTGGTGGGCGCGTACTCGGTGCGGCGCCGCCTGGATTTCCGCATAGAACGCCGGACGACGCGTTCGCGCGTGCACGTTCGATTAACCTACCCCGCGTATCACGGACGGCTTGGGGCGCTCATGGACGGATGGCGCCACGGGCGCAAACTCGCCGCCGCGCTCGACGACGCGCTCGTCCACTTCAAGGGGCTAGTGGAGTATCGCCGCGACGATGCCGTGCTGGCAGATCTCTAGCGCCTAAGGCGCCAGTTGGCAGTCGTTGACCTAGAGTGCTAAAACCGGGTATACTGGCCCTAAGCATGCCGCTTTACGATTACAAATGCGCCCAGTGCGGGAGGGTCTCCGAGGTACGTCACGGCTTTAACGAGGCCCACGGTGATCCGTGCCCGGCTTGCGGTGGGCCCCTTGCCCGCGTTTTCAATCCGGCGCCAATCGTGTTCAAGGGGTCGGGCTTTTACGTGACCGACTCGCGCAAAGGCCGCGCGTCGGAGACGTCGGCGCCGGCGGAGTCATCCTCGACCGACAAGCCCGCTTCTGCAAAAACCGAAACGCCCAAACCGGAGCCGAGCGCCGCTTCCGCCGACTCGACGCCGGCAAAATCCAAGGCAGCCGAACCGGCAGCCTAAACGGTGTTCTGGCTTATCCCGGCCGTTTGTGCGGTGCTTGCGGCGATATGCGCGATCGTCGGCGCGAGCGCGTGCGCGCGCGCCTGGCGCACGCTCCAGGACCATGCCGATCGTCTCCAGGCTGCCACTCCGCTGGCGCTTCTGGATTCCGGGCGCCTGGAGTCGGCCGTAACGCGGGTCGGCCGTGATTTCGGCGCGATGCACGAGCAACTGGTTCGCATGAGCGGAGCAGTCGAGGAGATCCGCGCCGGGATCGCTGGCCTGCGATTGCGTGAAGCGATGGCCGCATTGCGCATCGCCGGTTTGGCGCTCCGTGCGCTTCGAGCGCTTCGCTAGCTACCGGCGCGCACGCCGTCGAGCGTCTCAAGAAAAGACGGAAAGCTGACGTCGATGCTGCTGGTGCTGTCGACGGCAATCGGACCGGCTGCGCACGCGAGCACCGCTGCAGCCATCGCGATACGATGATCGTCGCCGGTAACCACCACCTCACCTCGCGGCGCGGGGACGGCCCCACGGACCTTCAGACCGGTGCGCTGCAGCTCGACCTGAATTCCAACCGCGTTGGCTAGGCGTCCGATGGCGGCAATCCGGTCGGATTCCTTCGATCGCAACGCGCCGATGCCGTCGATCCGGGTCTCACCCAGCGCGAATGCCGCGGCGACCGCCAGCAGCGGAATCTCGTCGATTGCACGCAGAGCAAGATCGGGGCCGATGACCGTTGAGTGCAGCGCGGCGTGTTCCACGGCGATGTCGGCAACCGGCTCGCCACATGCGTCTCGCGGATTATATACCTCGATCCGGGCGCCCATCTGTATCAGCGCGTCCAAGAGCCCCGTGCGCGTCGGATTAACGCCGACGTCGCGTACGACGATCGCACTGCCCGGCGTGATCGTCGCCGCGGTGATGAAGAACGCCGCGGACGAAAAATCGCCCGCTACATGGATGGGCGCTGCGCGAAATCGGTCGGGATTGAACGCTACCCGGCGGCCGTCCCACTCGACGCCGGCGCCCAGGTAACGAAGAATTCGCTCGGTGTGGTCGCGAGATCCGCGATCGCCGGTCACCGTTATCGAAACCCCCGCGTACGCGGCCGCAAACAGCAATGCCGACTTTACTTGCGCCGAGGGCGCGAGCAGGATGAAATTGCGGGTTTCGACAGCTGGCGTTCCAGCTAGCGTTATCGGCAGGCGGCCGGCGGTGGTGTCGATTCTCGCGCCAAATGCGCGAAGCTGCGCGGCGACCGGCTCCATAGGGCGGCGCCGAAGCGAGGCGTCGCCGTCAAACCGCGCCGGAACGTTCGCTCCGGCACAGGCACCGAGCATCATCCGCGCGGTCGAACCCGAGTTCATGCAATCGAGCGGTGCGGCCGGCGCGCACAACGTCGCGCCGGCAACGGTCACCCCGGTCGCGTCGCTCTGGACCGCGACGCCCAGTGCCGCCAGGGCTTCGCGCGTCGCGCGGACGTCGCGACCGGGGTTCAGGTTCGAAATGGAAATGGGTTGGCGGGCGCACGTCGCGGCGATCAAGGCGCGGTGCGAGATGGACTTGTCGCCCGGTACCGACAGCGCGCCGCGTAACGGACCGGAAGCAAACGTGGGACCGCCGCGCATCGTCGGGATTTACGGGTCGCGTCCGCCGCTTCCCTCGCGGTGGCGTCGTCTGCGCACGTCGCGAGGTGCAACGATAGTCGAAGATTTTCCCAAGAAATAGCCCAAATTTTCACGAATTTCATAGGAAATCATGGATTGAAGCGGTAGTGAAGGCTGAAGTGCTTTGCTCTCACACGGAAAGGTACGGATGAACAAGGTAGATTTGACCAGGTCGGCGATGGAACGGCTCGAGCTCTCGCGCAAGGATGCCGTCGCACTCATCGATGGCGTGTTTGAAGACATTCAGGAAGCGGTAATGAGCGGCGAGCCCGTGAAGATCCCTGGGTTTGGCCAGTTTAAGGTTCGCGATCGCGCGGCGCGCATGGCCCGCAATCCCGCAACCGGCGAGCAAGTTAAGGTTCCGGCGAAACGGGTCTTCAAATTCTTGGTGGCCAAAGCGCTGAGAGAGGCCGTGATGTCGAAGCGCGGCCCGCGCAAGGCGAGGAAGACGGCGGCCAGACCCGCTGCTAAGAAGGCGGTCCGCAAGGCGATCGTCCGCAAGGCGATAGTCCGCAAGGCGGTGGCCAAGAAATCCACCGGCCGCAAGCGCCGGTAAACGCCTCACGTTCGAAAAGCGATAACTGCGGCGTCACGCGCGTGTGGGGTGTGGCGCCGCAGTCTGTTTTGCAAGGCCGACCAAACGAAGGAAATTCATGCGCACGCTCAGTGTCTTCTTTCGAGCCGTCACCGCAGCTGCGATAGTGACGGCTTTTTGCGCGTGCGGGAGAGGCGGCGCGGGGGGACCGGTGGTCGTCCCACTGGCTTCGAATCCGCAGCAGCTGCTCGCGAGCATTCGAAAGTCGGCGCCGCACCCAAACGCCGCCAACAAGATCCAGCACGTCGTGATCGTTGTGCAGGAGAACCGCAGCTTCGATAACCTGTTTCAGGGATACGCAGGCGCCGATAGTCAGTCCTACGGCTACACCGATACCGGCGAAAAAGTGAGACTCGCACCCATCAGTCTCGAAATCCCGTGGGACGTCGAACACGACTCCACCGGCTTCTTTCATGCGTGCGATGGTCAAGGTAGCGTCCCGGGCACCGGTTGCAAAATGGACGGGTTCAACCGTGAGGCGGTGAGTTGCGGTCATAATAACTTCGAGCCGCCGTGCCCGAATCAGCACCCGCAGTATGCCTACGTCCCGCGAACCGAGTCCGCGCCATATTTCGACATCGCGAAAGGTTTCGTCTTGGCGGACAGGATGTTCGAGTCGAACCTGGACGCCAGCAGCTTCGTTTCGCATCAGTACATCATCGGCGGCCAAGCCAACTCGACGGTCAACTTTCCGGTCGGCCAGTGGGGATGCGACGGTGGTCCGAGCGACACCATCCGTACGCTCTTGCAAAACCGTCAGTTTGGGGCGTGGGTACCGGTCTGCTTCGATAGTCAGACGTTGGGCGACGAACTCGATGCCGCCGGTCTATCGTGGGGATACTACACTTCGAGTCTGACCGGAGGTGACGGCATCTGGAGCGCTTACCAGGCGATTCGTCACATCCGGTACGGCCGGGACTGGAGCAAGAACGTCATCACCCCGCAAACCAAGTTTTTTAACGCCGTAAGCAGCGGAAATTTGCCGGCGGTCAGCTGGATAACGCCGACGTGTTCGAACTCCGATCACGCCAGCTGTTCTTTAACCACGGGTCCTGCGTGGGTAGCGTCGCTCGTCAACGCGATCGGCGAAAGCAAGTATTGGAAGTCCACCGCCATTTTCGTCATGTGGGATGACTACGGCGGGTGGTACGATCACGTTGCGCCGCCGATGGTCGACTACGACGGGCTCGGAATGCGAGTCCCGCTGCTGGTCATCTCGGCCTATGCGAAAAAACACTACGTGTCGCACGTGCAATACGAACACGGCAGCATTTTGCGCTTCGTCGAAGATCAGTTCGGCTTACCTCGCCTCGCCCAAAGCGACACGCGCGCTAATTCGCCGGCGAGAGATTGTTTCGATTTCTCGAAACCGCCGCGGCCGTTCGTCGCCATCCCTTCGAGTCTCAAGCAACGCGACTTCATGCACCAGCCGATAGATCGACGGATACCTGACGCCGATTAGCGTCACGATTTCTCACGTTGGCCCGCCCAGAACGGAGTAGGAGATGGGGCTCTTGGATTTTCGCCGTAAGACAGGAGGCTTAGGCCTTATCGCTCTGCTGGCGGCGTGCGGTGGACAGGGATCACCGGTCGGAGCGGGCGCAGTTCCGCCGAGGCCGTCGATGGCGAAGCACGTAGACCGTGGCCGCTCGTGGATGGCTCCCGACGTAAAGAGGGGGAATCTGCTCTACGTTTCCGACACGCAAACTAGCGACGTCTACGTGTTCTCGTATCCGAACGGTACCCTGAAAGGAACGCTGACCGGTTTCGCGGATCCGGCCGGCGAGTGCGTCGACAAGAACGGTGACGTTTTCATAACGAACACCGCAAACAGCAATATCATCGAGTACGCGCACGGCGGTACCAGCCCGATTGCGACCCTCAAGGATGCAGGTTACTTCCCGGTTGGCTGTTCCGTCGATCCGGCGACGGGGAATCTCGCCGTCACGAACTTCTCGACAACCAGCAGCGCGCAGGGCAACGTCGTCATTTACAAAGGCGCGAAGGGATCCCCTCGAGGTCACTACGTCGATCCGGACATCAATGGGATGCTTCTGTGCGGTTACGACGACGCGGGAAATCTCTTCGTCGATGGTCTTAGCGCGGCTAGCGCGTCCGAAGTAGCCGAGTTGCGCAGCGGCGGCACGAGCCTGCAGACCCTCGCTTTGAACCAGAGCATCGGAAGCGCCGGCGGCGTTGCGTGGGACGGCAAGCACGTGGCGATCGGCGACCAAGCGACGAACGTCATCTACCGGTTTAGCATCAAGGGAAAGAAGGGGACGGTCGTCGGATCGACGCCGCTCAACGGTGCCACGGAAGTGTTTCAGTTCTGGATTGCGGGCTCGAAGGTCATCGGACCGGATGCTGGAGCGGCAGACGTCGGGATATGGAGCTACCCCGCCGGCGGCTCGCCCGTCAAAACGATTCCCGGCGTTTACGTTCCTTTAGGCGCGACGGTCAGCAAGGCGCCTTAAAGACGACCTGATCCCATCGCCACAGTTGGCGGAAGAAGTCCCGAGCCAGACGGCGTTCGCCGGAATCGTTGCAGATTTGCGCGATCGTGCGTTGACCATCGATGGCAGCAAACAGCCGGTCTTGGCGCGCGTCGATCGGTAGGTAGAGATCGGCATGCGTGTGGTTGCGGTTTATCAGCACCGCTGCCGCTCCGGGCGGCAACCGATCGCGCACGGCGATCGTGTCGGGTAAGCGAATGGGCGCGTAATCGAGCCACTCATCGCCGTCGAAGTCGACGGAGATCCGGCGCGCCGGCTGGTCCGCTCGATAGGCCACCGCACTGTGGCGTACCATCGTTCCGCGGAACAGTTCGATGGCGGCGTATTGCGCCTCGGGCGGCAGCGCGACTAGCTTGGAGTGGTGCGGTGCCGACGCTAGGCCGCCGCACCACGGTAAGTAGGGTGCCTGGCGCACCCATCGTCCGAACGCTAGGCCGGCGCGCGCGAGAAACGCCAACAGTTCGGGCACGGAGTACGATCGGTCCTGAGGATGGAGTAACGCGTCGGCGAGGCCGGCCTTGTCCGCGAAGTCGGGCGAATTGCGAAGAAGCGGTGCCAGGGGATGATCGGCCGGAAGAGCCTTCAGCGTTGCAGCGAGGTCGGCTATATCGCGATCGGTCACGCCGATGCCGAGGCGCCGGCAGTACTCTTGCAGCAAGTAGATCCCGGCACGGCCATATGGCGCGTACACCATCACGTTGATTGCGCCGGTGGGCGCGAGCACGTCGCGTAAGGCTCGCAGACCGGCATCGGGATCGGGCAAATGATGGAGCACGCCGGTGCAGACGACGTACTCGAAGACCTGGCCGAGTTCGGGGGCGCGTTCCACGGCGAGCTGACGAACCTCGAGGTTGTCGAGCCCGTGCTCGCGTTTCAGCGATTGTGTGAAGGCGATGCTCTTCGCGCTGACGTCGATCCCGACGACGTTGGCGCGCGGCCAGCGCAGCGCGTAGTGAGCGGCCTGGACGGTGCCGCAGCCGGCAACGAGTATGCTTCGATCTTCCCGATACGGCTCGGACGGCCAAAAGAGATGCGATTCGGCGCGCCGGCGGCCGTCGTCCCAAGCGCGGCGGTATGCCTCGAGATCGTCTCTCGGCGGCGGGTAGGGATGGCGTTCGTAAAAATCGTTAACTCGCGCGGCGATGCCGGCAAACTCTGCCGGCATCGCCGCTTTGGAATCGGGCATCTTACCCGTGCGGTGTTTTTATCTGTTCCATCACCGAGTCCAGGTTGAACGATGCGGGTTTTTGGCGCGGCGGGAACTTTTCGAAGTCCGCGATCTGTCCTGCGATCACGGCTTGCATCAGGTACAGTTGGGGCGCGTGGTCGACCACCCAATCCCAGTAGGTGTTCGAATTGAAGTCGGCGCGCTCGAACGGGTCGCGGCGCAAGCTCATGATATGCGGCAAACGGAGCTTTACGAATGGCTCAGCCCACTGTTCCATCGTATTCGCCCGTTGAACTGACAGATTGAACTTCCAGTCGCCGACGCGGACCGCGATGACGTCGCCATCGTCGCTAAAGTAGACGATGGCGTTTCGGGGACTTTCGTTTACGGCTCCGCTGAAGTACGGGATCATGTTGTAACCGTCGAGATGCACGTTGAACTTCTTGCCGCCTACGGTACAGCCGTCGAGCAATTGTTTGGTCACGTCCGGGTTGCCGGCGGCGGCCAGCAGCGTCGGGAACATGTCGATGTGCGAGACGATGCCGTTATACGCCGCTCCAGGTTTGATCGTACCCGGCCAACGCATGAAGCAGGGTACGCGCCAGCCACCTTCCCAGTTGGAGTCTTTCTGCCCGCGGAACGGCGTGTTCGCGCCATCCGGCCAGGTGTCGTTCTCCGGACCGTTATCGGTGGAGTACATGACGATCGTATTGTCGGCAATTCCAAGCTCGTCGAGCTTGTCGAGCATCATGCCGATCTGCTCGTCGTGAACGACCATACGATCGCTGTAGGGGTCTTGGCCGCTCTTGCCGATGTTCTTTTCGGCAACGTGAGTGCGGAAGTGCATAGCCGTGGAGTTGTACCACAGGAAGAACGGCTGATCTGCTTTGGCTTGTTTCTCCATCCACTCCAGCGCAGCGCTGGTAATCTCTTCGTCGATGGTTTCCATCCGCTTCTTGGTCAGTGGGCCGGTGTCCACAATCGTCTGTTTGCCGACGCGACCAAAGCGCGGGTCGACCGTCGGATCGTCTTTGTCGGTGGCCTTGCAATGCAGCACGCCGCGCGGACCAAACATTTCCTTGAACTTGGGATCCTTCGGATAATCCGGGAGTTCGGGCTCTTCTTCAGCGTTGAGGTGATAGAGGTTGCCGAAGAATTTCATCGAAGCCGTGCACCGTCGGCAGAAATTCGTTGCGGTCGCCGAGATGGTTCTTGCCGAACTGGCCGGTGGCGTAGCCTAGCGGCTTCAACAACTCGGCGATGGTCGGGTCTTCCGGCTGCAGGCCAACGGTAGCTCCGGGCATCCCGACTTTGGTGAGGCCGGTGCGAATCGGGTTCTGGCCAGCGATGAAGCAGGCACGGCCGGCGGTGCAGCTCTGCTGCGAGTAATAGTCGGTGAAGAGGCCACCCTCGTTGGCCACGCGGTCGATATTCGGGGTCCGGTACCCCATCATTCCGTTGCTAAACTTGCTGATGTTCCAAATGCCGATATCGTCACCCCAGAGGATGAGGATATTGGGTTTTTTCGCGGGCATTTTTGAAGCCTTTCTCAGTCTAAAAAGGTCGTACGAACGGCGTACGATCGAAGCGATGTCGTGGATTCAATCGAGGATACTACGATAACGTATTTGCGCGCCTCGTTCCATCCCTTGTGCGCAAGACCGGCCTGCGTGCTTCGGGCCGGGGCCGGAGCACTAGGGCGCGTTCCCTGACTGGGCCTCCCCGTTGGCGCGGCGGATGGCCGGCGCGACGATGAGGGTGAGGATAACCTGAAGCACCGCCGCGGCCGGGACCGCCAGGAATGCGCCGCCGATGCCGAGCAGGGTTCCCCCGACGACGGTTGCGAGAATGATCAACAAGAAGCTCAACTGAACTCGCTGCCCGAAGATGATCGGCGAGAGTACGTTTTGGTCGATCACTTGAACCAACGTAAAGATCGCGAGCGCGATCAGCATTTTCGTCCAGCCGTTCGTCGCGAGAACGACGACGAGTATGATAGGACCGGAAATCACGGCACCGACCATCGGAATGGCCTGAAAGATTGCGGCGATGAAGCCCAACAGCACGGCGTAGGGAACGCCGAGAAGGGCGAGCGATCCGCCCATCACGATGCCGACGATCCCTCCGTTCAACACGACGCCCTGAACGTAGGCGCTCAGTCGCGCAGCCATTTCGCTGAAGGCACCGTGCCAGTCGGCGCGCACGGCCGGCGGCATCAGGCTCAGCACGAATCGCTCGAGCTCGTCGCACGAAAGCATCCAGCCTACGGCGAGCAACACGACGAGCAACGCGTCCCCGACGGCGGTAGCCACCAGCGTTGGGCCACCCAGAATGCGTTGACCGATCGCGCTTACCGCTCCGCCGGCCCCGTTCGCTAGAACCGATGCGAGTTGACGGGCCATTTGGTCGTTCTCAAAGTAGCGCTGGGCCGCGGCGAGTTGTGCTTGCAGCGACGTCGCATAACCGGGGACTGCTTGAACGAGCTTGACCAGCTCGGCTCCCAACGGCTGGATGAGGACGAATCCGATGGCGACGGTAGCGATGAGGACGACGCTGAAAACGATAGCGGTTGCAACTCCAAACGCCATCTTCTTGGCCATACGGTCGACGAACGGTCGCAGACCCGCGGAGAAGAGTATCGCGGTGAAGAGCAAGAGCAGCGCGGAGAGCGCGCCCGAGAGAATATTCCAGACGAGGATCGTCCCGGCAACGACGGTCGCACCGATCAGCCATCCCCGCAGAGTGCTCATGCGACCTTCGCGACTACTTCGGGCATCCGCGCAAGTCTCGCGGCACCCAGCCTGCATGGATCGCGACGACGCCCGGACCGTCGACGACTTCGTAAACCAGGCGGCGAACGCTCGCGCCAACCGAGAATTCCGGCGAAGCGATGAGCGTTACGTCGCTCGTATCCGAAAACGGAACGTCGCTCGCGCCTCCGCTGGTGGCCGCGTAGAAACTCACGACGGTGACTTCCCGGTCGCCGCGCTTGAATCCATCGACGGTCTTGAAGTTCGCGGGCTTCACCATATCGGCACGTACGATCTCTCCATCGCGTATCATGAAGGACAAACCGGGCGTTCCGGGCGGGCGCGCGTAGAAGCACGTCGTGGAGGACGAATGGGGGACGGGGACGAGCGATGTGCCTGCGGCGGTTGCCTGGGCTAGCGTCATTCCGAACTTGACGGGGCCCACGCCGGAAGCTGAGATCGAATCGTTCGGGCCGATCTGCGCCGCGCCGGGCGCTATAGTTGCCAGCAGGACGGCGACGGTCGCGAAGCCGATTCTCAGCACGCGAAATCGCCTTCCGTCTGAGAGGTCGATCCCCTTCCCAACGGCTTTCCGGAAATGAGAATCGATCGACTCGAAGACAGGGGGCAACCGCCTGCGTATGAAAACCGCCTTTTGATAAGGAGGCTTTTCTTATGAAAGCTCGTCGTTTTCTTGGTGCACTAGTTCTACTGGTTGCGACAACCGGCGCCACCGTCTTTGCCGCCGATATGAAGGTTGAAGGAACCCCAGTTCCGACGCGTCCCAAACCCGATATGTCGTCGATGAACTTCCTGATCGGGACGTGGACGTGCACGGACCTCAGTTCGCGGCGCCCTGGACCGTTCACGATTACCCAGGTCTTCTCGATGGATCCCAGCGGGTATTGGCTCCTCCGCGACGACACGACGCACAAAGCGTCATGGATTCCGCGAGAGTTTCACAGTCAAACGAGGTACACGTACGACGCGGATGCCAAACGCTGGATTCGGATAACGACGGGCGACCAAGGCGGATACGCGGTAGCGACGGCTTCGATGGCAGCCGGCAACAAGATGACGTACACGTACGTGATCCAAACGAAGGTTCCGGACATCGCTTCGTACGCCCCGGAAGTCTACGTGAAGGACGGCGATACAAAGAAGACGATGACGACGTCCTTCACCGAGGCCGGCGGCCGCGTCGTTAACGTTAAGGAGACGTGCACGAAGACGTAGGTCTCGATCGTGCCCGGCAACGCGCATTTTTCGTGTTTCGACCGGCCGCTCGGCTGGTAGGAACGAAGCGAAAACGGAAGGTTGCCGCACATGACCAGAACCCGTCTTGCTTCCGTCGCCTTTGGCATCGCTCTCGTGTTTTTCGGTCCCGCCGTCGGCGCGCAGACCGGAGTTAACGCAGCCGGCAACTGGACGGTCACCGCGAGCGGCGAGATCCTCGCGACCGGTAGGGTAAGAATCGAGCAGCAGGACACTACCATCGCTGGAACCTACGGTTCGACGGGTCGGATCGATGGGAAATTCGAACCTGGAACGCTGCAGGTCGATGCGAATTGGCACGATGCACGCGGCAGCGGCTGGATGACGATCGTCTTTGCGGCCGACGGCAGCGGGTTTTCGGGCGAGTGGGGACGGCCTGGT
This sequence comes from Vulcanimicrobiota bacterium, assembly GCA_963786105.1. Classification (GTDB taxonomy): domain Bacteria; phylum Vulcanimicrobiota; class Vulcanimicrobiia; order Vulcanimicrobiales; family Vulcanimicrobiaceae; genus Tumulicola. The sequence goes on along the minus strand of CAWAXX010000018.1, from coordinate 198,572 downwards.
AGTAAACCGAGCGGCCGTTTTGTCGCATCCCGCGCCGTATACCCTCCGGTGACAGGATCGTATAACCTCACGGGTGGTTCGCAATTCGGGTCGCGCCTGGTAAAACTCCATCAGTTAGGACAGACGGTCGTGGGCAACTTCGGACCGGGCACGGAAATAGACGGGACGATGACGACCGACGCCAACAATCTGAATGGGACGTGGAAGGGACCCAACGGTGACGGCTGGATAAAGCTGCAGTTTGCCGACGATAGTAAGGGTTTCGAAGGCTCCTGGGGCCTTTCGTCCGACACGCAACCCCAAGGCCACATCGCTGGCAGCGTCGTCAATCACGCTCAGCTTTGGGTCAGAGGGCTTTGGCAGACTGCGTCCAGCGGCGAGGCGCTCGCGGTAAGTCCGTTCAAGCTCGAACAGGAAGGGCAGACCGTCATCGGATCCTACAAAGGCGGACACTTTCAAGGAACTCTTCCGCGCGGTTCGGTTGTGCTCGTCGGAAGATGGAGGGACGCGAGCCGCAGCGGCGACGTCGTACTCAAGTTTGCGTCGGACGGAAAAAGCTTCCAGGGCAGCTGGACCATACAAGGGAAGACCGGCGGTAGCATCGTTGGGAAACGCGTTATCGCATCGTCGTCCGCGTTGCGCCAGTAGTTAGGTCTATTACCGACTCCGGGCGTATCTTTCGTCGCGGCTCAGGTCTGCGTAGACATCTACGAGCTCGCGACCGACCTTCGCTGTGTCGGACTCTTCCGTCCAGCGGTACGTCGTGTCGCGTCTTGCTCCTCGCCGAAGACTTCTACCCGTGAGCGTCACGACGTACAGGACGTAGCCTTCATCTCCGGCCTTACCGTGCGCCACGCTGTGACGGAATCGGACGTTCTCGTAGTCGCCTTCACCTTGATTCTCCCCGGCTGCCGGGCCTATCTCGTGGTCTATGGCTGCGTACACCTCTTTGAGCCATCTGCGGTATTTGGCCGGTCCGCTGTAGCTCAGGCTATCCATCCTCATCCTCGTGCTTTGCTGATGCGTGGTCGCGAACGCGTTTCCATACGGAGTCGGAGCGCTACCTTCGTTAAGAGGGCATAATCTTGAGCGCGGTACGCACTTAGACGCGAAACTGCCGTAGGGCTTGCGGAGTTAGGGAGAGCATGACGGTTGAAGCCACCCCATCGACGATGCGTGCGGTACGCGTAGCATTCGCTTCGTCAGGTGTACTCGAGAGTGCCGATGTCGCGGTACCGCAACCGCGTGAGGGACACGTGCGCGTGCGCGTCGAGGCATGCGGCGTGTGCCACAGCGACTCGGTCACCGTCAGCAGCAACTGGCCAGGCATTTCGTTTCCGCGCGTCCCCGGCCACGAAATTGCGGGCGTAATCGACGCGCTCGGGAGCAGCGTGATCGGCTGGACTGTCGGCGAGCGGGTCGGTATCGGCTGGCACGGAGGCCATTGCGGGCACTGCGATCGCTGCCGTCGCGGCGATTTTCTGTCGTGTCGTTCGCTTCAGATCCCAGGTATCTCGTACGACGGCGGATACGAGGAATATGTGGAGGTACCGGCCGTTGCGCTCGCACGCATTCCGGACGCCCTCTCGGCAGCCGAAGCCGCGCCGCTCATGTGTGCGGGCGTTACGACGTTCAACGCGTTGCGGAACAGCCAAGCCCGCGCCGGCGATCTGGTCGCGATTCTCGGCATCGGCGGCTTAGGTCATCTGGGCGTGCAATACGCCACCAAAATGGGATTCGAGACGGTCGCCATCGCCCGCGGTGCCGAGAAGGCGGCACTGGCTCGCGAGTTGGGCGCGCATCATTACATCGATAGCACCGCCGTGGATCCGGGCGACGAGTTGCGGCGGATGGGCGGCGCGAAAGTGGTGCTCGCGACCGCTACCTCGTCGAAGGCGATGGAAGCCGTCCTTCCGGGCCTGGGCGTGGACGGTCAGTTGCTGATCGTTGGCGCAGCCAACGAGCCATTATCCTTCAACGCGACACAGGCGATCGGCGGACGGCAATCGGTGCGAGCGTGGGCGTCCGGAACCTGCGTCGATTCTGAGGATGCCATGAAGTTCAGCGTGCTGACCGGCGTCCGGGCGATGATCGAAACCATGCCCCTCCTACGCGCAGCGGAAGCGTACGACAAGATGTTGCGCGGCGAAGCGCGTTTCCGTATGGTACTGCTCCCGCATTAGCGTTGCGTTTCTCAGACTCGCCAAGAGGCACAGCTCGGTTTGTCGACAAATGAGCCCGCACTCGCAAACTTAAAAGGAGCTAGACGATGTCGAACCTTTTTAGCGTGCCCCTTCATAGATGAGAAGTAAACCAGATGGCAATCGTCCTACCAACTCCCATCGCCGCATATTTCAAGGCCCGTAACGATTTTGACTTCGACGCGATTCTCGAACCTTTCGAGGAGAGCGCGATCGTCGAGGACGAAAACGAAGAATATAGGGGTCTGCCTGCCATCCGGTCATGGGTGGAGGAGACTACGCGCAAGTATCACGCCAAGGTCGAACCTCGAGATGCGATCGAAACGGGTGAAACGGTTATCGTCTCTGGGCTCGTATCGGGGGACTTCCTCGGGTCTCCGGTGCTACTCGACCACACATTCATGCTGTCGGGCGGCAAGATTAGCCGCTTAAAGATTGATTAGTGGGAACGGGTCGGCCGCAGACTTGCGCGCGTCACCGGTGGTACTCGACACGTCGCATCGCGTCGTGCCGGAGCCGCACAGCGACCTCAAGCAGTTCCAGGGTTCGGGAGTCACGGAGTTGTGTCTGACGGAAGACTTGGTCTTCGTAGCAGAAAGGAACCGAGCGCCGTACTGGTAGCTTTTGCACGCCACAGGCGAGTAATTGTTTGCCTACTCTTCAATATGGTACCATCGTATGAACCCAGGGGCTAAATCGGAGGATCAGGCAAAATGTTCTTATGTCGACAGGCATCGACGCGCCTCACTTGGAGCGTCGTCGCAGCGGTCGCAGCGACCGCCTTGCTCGCAGGCTGTGGCGGATCCCAGCCACAGATGACTGCGCCGGGGCTCCCTCAGTTAACCGGTGCCACGGGCCCGGCAATCCCCACCGATAGAAGCACAAGGTGCCCGCCACAAAAGGGCGCAGTCCACGTTTCGCCGTGTGTGGTACATTTAAGTCGTTCGAATCCGGGACCGGTTGTGTTAACGCTAAAAACCCCACATGGATCGAAAGGTTCGCTGAGAGAGCACGATGATTGCCGACTGACGGGGATTGCGAAAATCAGGCGTTTGGGCGATTCTTGGATCGTAAGGGCGGGTATGAATTCGGGCCATTGCATGGCGCACTTCGATTACTCCAACAACGGACATAAAGTTCAATGGGCTAGAGCCCACATCTCGAACTTTACCTAGTCCGGACGGTCGCTTCGAGGGCGCGCAACTGCGTCTCGAGCCTGCCGAAGCGAGCGCGGGATTTGCCGGTGTCGATGAGATCGAACGCGGCGCCCGCGCTCGGCTCGGTTGCGCAATCACCTGCATTTCGACGGGCTCAAAGTGCAACCGGCGCTGCCCGCGCTGTCCTTCACCATGGGGAAGGTGGGATTTGAACCCACACGAGTTGCCTCGGCCGCTTTTGAGGCGGCTGCGTCTGCCGTTCCGCCACTCCCCCGTTGAGAACTACCGCGGATTCGCTTGGAGGAGGCGTACCGCCTCCGCGGCGTCATCGGCTTCGTAGATGCCTAGGCGCAGCTCGACGGACGGTCGAGCGAAAATGAGCGTCACGAGCTCGGCGCCGCGCGTTTGTTTGAGCGTCACTCGATTCACGTCGCCGCTCCGCCAGCCTAACGTCGCGAATCGTTTGCCGTGTAATATCCCGATGGCGTTGGCGCCAGCGGGTGCAATCAGCACGTCACCGGCGTGAAAGGCGAAGCCGGATACGCTCTTGAGGTTCGACGTCGATGCTACATCGACCGGAGTGAAGCGCTCCTCGACGGTAATTTCGTTAGCGTCGTTGACCAGCGACAGCGTCCGAGCAAAGTGACCGCCGCCGGCAGGAAGGTCGGGCGCATCGTAGGCGCAGGTTATACTGTTCGTCGTGGCTGTCGTGGGCGCAGTCGTGCATGCGTACGGGCGATTGAACGTTCCCGTCGCTATCGGATGCGTGTAGGTAGCGATGTAATCGCGCGGTGACGTCGCCGGCTCGGGCGAGACCGCGTCGCGAAGCAATCCGATGCTGGTGGCCGCGTTGTCGAGGCCGGGGCCGGTCAACTCCGAGATACGCGCCCCGGCGTCGGGCGCGAATGCCAGTCGCACTCGTCCGTTGTCGAGCACTTGCGCTGCGACGGCCGCGAATGGCGGGGGCGTTGTCGAAGCTTGTAGAGTCGAGGCATCGCGTAGTTTGCGCACAGGGGGGACGAGCCCAACCGGAACGAGACGCTGGCTGCGCGGTGCGAGTTGAAAACGCGTAACCTCCGCCGCGCCGCCGGACAGCGCGATGCGCAGGGGACCAAACGTGCGCGGAGCGTCGCTGGGATTCACGGCTTCGATGAAAGCGTAGGTATCGTCGTCGGCGAGCAGCACGGTCGCGCCGGAACCAGCGCCCTGCGATTCTGCCGCCGACGTCAGGTTTGCGACGATCCGCCCTCGTCGTCGCAGGCGTGCCAACGTACGGGCAACCGGCGAGACCTGCGCTGCAAGGAGTCTTGGCGTCAGGACGATCGGCAACACGAGTTTTGGGTAGTGCCCAAAACTTGCGTCGTCGGCATACGCCAAATCCACGAGCTCGCAGGTGAGTCCGCGTGCGTTGCAGTCGCGTTGCATGGCGATCGTCGCGTCCGCGAATGTGCGAAAATCGCGATTGGTGAGTGCGAGCGATGAGAAGAGACTCGGCGGCCAAATGATGCCAAAGCCGGCGGAGGGATGCGTGCGCGCGAGCAGAGCCCCGTAACGGCGTACGTCGTGTCCGAACTCGGAAGTCGGCAGATAGCGGGGGGCGCGTTCGAGGCCGGACGTGAGAGCCGCATCCCACGCGTACGACCAGTTTGCCCAAGGCGCTTCCCAGCCGTCGGGGTAAATCGTGTCCTGCACGGGGAAGTTGACGATGCCGTGCACGCCGTCCCGAAGCAATTCGCCCAACGCTAAGGCGGTGTTAGCGGGATCGCTAGGACGCGGCGCAGCCTCCTCGGCCCCCTGCAGCCACCCCGCCTGGAACTCCGCATACATCACGGGCTGAAATGGCTGCGTTTGCAAGAGTCCGGTAGCAAAATCTAGTTGCGCCAGATCGTGCGCTCCGATGGCGTACGCGTCGCTCTGATACCAGTCGCCCCACGCCCACGCCGGCGAGGCAGCCGGTACTTTCATTTCGAACGTGTTGACGAACAGGGGAATGCGGGTCCCGGCAACGCTTTGAACCGTAAGGCGCAACCAGTCGATGTACGCGTGCCAGCGTGGTGCCGGCCAGGTGTCGTTGTCGATGTAGGCACCTTGGTCGTCGTCGAGTGCGATGGCTATAATGTCCGAGGCATATGGCGCTGCAGCGCGTAGGACGCTTTGGAGCCACTGCTGCGATTCGGCCAGATGCGTTGCGTTGCGGAGCCACTCGTCGGCGGCGGCATCGGCCTGCGCGTTTTGCAGCGTCGCCGTCGCCGGATAGCGTCCTTGGAGGACGTCGGGCAGCGGCATGTTGTATTCGGGTCGCTCCAGCAGCCATGCCGGGTAGCCTCCATTGCGCCACTCGTTACGAATGACCGGACCCGGGCGCAGAATGACTTTGAGATGGAGACGCCGGCAAAGCTCGAGAACGCCGAGCAGGTCGCGCCGCGGATCGGTGCTGCCCGTGAAATCCGGCGCCAGCGCTTCGGAAGGCTGATGCCAGTTCCAGATCGCGTAGAGATCGACCGTGTTGACTCCGGCTTGCTCGTACGCGCGCAACGCGCTTTCCCAGCGTTCGCGCGGTATCCGTTCGTAGAAGAAAGCTGCGCCATACACGAAGAAGGGCCGGCCGCCGACGGTGAACACCGGGTAACCGCCTTCGGTCACCAGCGCGGAGGCGTTCCATGCCGACCATTGCGGCGGCAACGCGTCGGCGCGTGCAACGACTGGCTGAAACAACGAAGCGGCCACTAGGAGTGCGCCAGCAAACGGCCACCAGCGCCGGGCCCGCGCGGCGATGAGAAAGACGACCGCACCGATTGTGAGCCATCCTACGCCTAAAGCGATCGCGGGGAGCCCGGTGTAGATGAATGCGAGCGTCCAGCCCACGAGTGCCACGATCGCCGGCAGAGGAAAGAGCGGCATGCGAAACGGCGCGACGACCGCGTCGGCGCGCAGGCGAAACAGCGCGATGACTTGGGCGATGCCCTGTACCAAAACGATGCCGGCGGTCAGAAACGCGATGACCTGGTCCAGCGTGAACAGGCTGGCGACGAGGGAAAGCAAGCCGACGGCAAACAGTGCGACGTGCGGGATATCCCGCCGCGAGTCCAGCCGGGCGAACGCCGGAAGAAAGGCGCCGTCGCGCGCCGCCGCAAACGGAATCCGCGAAAAGCCCAGTAGATTTCCGTAGAGCGATGCGAAAGCCGTTAGTAAAACGAGCAGCGTCACGCCGATCGCCGCCCAACGTCCCCACGTGAGTTCTACCACGAGCGAGCCGACGTATTGGGATTGTGTGGTCGGCATACCATCGGCGCCGAGCAGCGAGCGCCAGGGAACGACGCCGAGCACGCCGATTTGCAGAAGTACGTAGAACACCGCAACGACGAGCACCGAGATCAGGATTGCCAACGGGATCGTGCGGTGCGGCCGCACCACTTCGTCGCCCAGCAACGCAACGTCGGCATATCCGACGTAGTCGTAGAGCGTAATGTACAGCGCGCTGCCGAAGCCGGCCAAAAGACCGGCGTTAAAACGAATGGGTGCGTCGAGATGAAACGCTTGACCCAAGTGCGCGTGGGTCAGCGCCGCAATCGAAACCAGCGCCAGCGTCGACAAGGCGGCGACCGCGAGAACGATCCCGACCGAGGCTACGCGCGCCGTACGCCGATAGAGGGCGCCGATGGTAACCACCCCCACGCCGATCGCAACGGCATCGTGAACGAATGCGTTGCTTCCTACGATCGGGAAAAGATATCCGGCGTAGTTCGCAAAGCCGATATAGCCGCTCGCGAGCAAGCACGGAGCGTAGAGTAAGAACTGCCAGTTGAACAAGAACGCCAACGCGCGGCCGAGCGTTCGCTCTCCGAAGGCCGCGCGCAGGTAGACGTAGGTGCCTCCCGAGCCGGGGAATCGCGACGAAAGCTCGGCCCACACCAGGCCGTCGCACAGTGCCACCACCGCGCCGGCAATCCAGCCGACGAGAGCGAGCGGTCCGCCGAGTGCAGCGATGACGAGCGGAATCGTAACGAGCGGGCCGATGCCAATCATCGTGATGACGTTGACGGCAACGGCGCCGCGCAGGTCGATAGCGCGCTGCATCCTGAAAGCGAGCTTCGGTGAGGTGAAAGCGGGACCTGGTGGCGAATCAGTCCCGCATGCGCGAACGCTCGTCCTTCGCTAAGATTTTGGGTTTGCACGGCGACGTGCATGTCGATTTTGTCGCAAGTGAGGCACTTGCCGGAAATGCGTTGGGCGATCCGTCGGAGCGACCGCTGGCCGTATACCTGCCGCCGCAGTACGACACTTTGGGGTCGCGCAGGTACCCGGTGTTATACGTTTTGCACGGGTACACCGGCGACGTTGCGGCGCTTCTCGGATCCCGGCCGTGGGATACGAACGTGTTTCAGTGGATCGACCGGTCGATCGCCGGCGGCAACATGCCGCCCGCCATTTTGGTAGCGGTCGACGGATTCACGCGACTGGGCGGGTCGCAATACGTCGATTCAATTCACAACGGCAACTACGCGACGTATACCGTGCGAGACGTCGTCGAATACGTCGATCGGGAGTATCGGACGATCGCGGCCGAGGGTGGTCGCGCGGTCCTCGGAAAATCCTCCGGTGGTTTCGGATCGATGCACCTCGTGATGGAACACCCGGGCGTGTTCTCGGCGTTTGCGTCGCACAGCGGCGACGCGTACTTTCGGTACGCCCACATTCCGGCGTTCCCAAGCGTGCAGCGGACGTTAGAGAAATACGGCGGCGATGTCGCGGCGTTCGTGAGCGCCTTCGAGAAGCAGCACAAGCGCACGCCGGCGGAGTACGTAACGATGGAAATGCTCGGATACGCGGCCGCATACTCGCCGCGAAGCGGCTCGGCTTTCGATGTCGAGCTGCCCTTCGACGCGAGAACGGGCGAGCTCAACGACGGGGTGTTCGCCCGCTGGCTGGCCTTCGACCCTACCGAGCGGGTCGCTACCCATCGAGCCGAACTCGCGCGGTTACGCCTACGTTATCTGGATTGTGGCCGGCGCGACGAGTACGGATTGGACATCGGTGCCCGCGTTATGACCGAGCGGATGCGTGACGCCGGGCTGGAGGTTCGGCACGAGGAGTTCGACGACGACCATCGCAACGTGGGCTACCGGTACGCCGTCTCGCTCCCAGCACTCGCCGCTGTTTTGGATACGGAATGAAACGAATCGCTCTCATCCTCGCCGTTTTTGTCTCGGTTATGGCATTCTCGCCCGCGTACCGGGTTCGCGCGCAGGTTCCAGCAGCACCGACGCCGTCACCGGATCCCCACAGTTACGTGGATCCCGGAATGAACTTTACCGCGCCGTCCGACGCCGTGCTGGTGGGGCGAAGGTATCCTGCACTGAACGAACTCACCAACGATCTGCAGCCGGTCGCCGTCTGGGTGCTGCATCCGGGAAAAGAGGATCAGCGTACGATTCAGATCTTGATGGAGTCGTTCCAAGCCGCGCCCGACCAATGGGAAGGGCAGTTCGAAAGCCAGATGCACAGTACCGGTGGCCAAGGACTCTTAATTCGAAACAAGACGCCGATGGGGCTGCTCAACGGCATGCCGGCTACCTTCGTGGAGGTGACGGCCGGTAGCGGATTCGACTCGAAGAAGGAGTTCGCCATCGTCTGGGCCGATGGCCAGCGGGGCATCGTGCTGGCCGAATCCGGCCGGTTGGGCGACGCGAGCGCAGACGAGGCGAAGACGGTTTTGCACAATGTCACCGCCGTCCGCTACCCATTGGACCAGCCCTGATTCAGTAGCTTTGGACGGCCTGCGGCGTGGCTGCGAGGGCCTGCTCTAAGTCGGCGACGAGATCGTCGACGTCTTCGATTCCGACCGAAAGCCGTAGGAGGCCGTCGGTGATGCCGCGCCGTTCGCGATCTTCCTTGGGAATCGAGCCGTGCGTCATGCGAGCGGGGTGACAGATTAGCGACTCGACGCCGCCGAGACTTTCAGCAAGGCTAAAATACGTCAAGCGTCGAGCGAAATCGAGCCCGCGTTCGGGCGGCCCTTCGAGTACGAACGAAACCATGCCGCCGAAGCCGCTCATTTGGCGTTTGGCCAGCTCGTGCTGCGGGTGCGACGCGAGCCCAGGATAATACACGCGCGCGACGCCTGGGTGCCGTTCGAGAAACTCCGCGACGCGTGCAGCGTTGCGGGCGTGTTCGCGCATCCGGATGGCGAGCGTTTTCGCCCCGCGCATCGTCAGCCACGCGTCGTGCGGGCCGGGAATGCCGCCGACGCTGTTTTGGTGAAAGCGAAGGATGTCGTACAAGTCCAGGTCGTTCGTAACGGCGATGCCGCCGATGACGTCGCTATGGCCGCCGATGTACTTGGTGGTCGAGTGAACCACCACGTCGGCTCCCAGGGCAAGCGGCTGCTGGAAGTACGGCGTTGCGAACGTGTTATCGACGGCGATAATTGGCTTGCGCGCCGGTCCTGCTGCGTTCAGTGAAGATCGGAGATCGGCGATCGCCCGTAGATCGATGAGTTTGAGCATGGGATTAGTGGGCGTTTCCACCCAGAACAGCTTGGTGTTAGGTTTGACGGCGGCACGAACCGCGGCCAAGTCGGTCATATCGACGTAGGTGAACTCGAGGCCGTAGCGGACCAGAACGCTGGAGAAAAGCCGGTATGTCCCGCCGTAAAGATCGTCGGTGACGACCGCATGATCGCCCGCTGAAAGCACGTTGAGCACCGCTGCGGTTGCCGCCACGCCGCTGGCAAACGCGCTCGCGAAGGCGCCGCCTTCGAGCGACGCGAGCTGCTTCTCGAGAGCCGAGCGCGTCGGGTTGACCGTGCGGCTGTAGTCGTAGCCTTTGTGAACTCCGACCTCGTCCTGAGTATAGGTCGACGTTTGATAGATGGGAACGATGGTGGCGCCGGTCGCCGGGTCGGGCTCTTGGCCGACGTGAATGGCGCGAGTCGAAAATCTCATTCCGGCCTTGCTGTCATCCTGAGCGGAGGCGCGTAGCGCCGAAGTCGAAGGGTCACTTGCGCACGATCTCCGAGCTGGTCGAGAGAAAGCTGATGATATCTTGGCGCGTCAACACGCCGACCGGCTCGCCATCGTCGGTAACCACGATGGCGGGGTTCGCGAGAGTCAACAGCTTATAGGCCAACTCGATTTCCTCAAACTGCTCCAGAATCGGGAAAGCGCGACCCATCACCTCGCTTACCGGCTGATGGAGGATATCCGCGTGATCGAAAACGGCTTGCATCACGCCGATATCGTTCACGCTGCCCACGGGTTCGCGTTCGCGCATCACCGGAATCTGGGAGATCTCGTACTGGCGCAAGAGATCGAGTGCGGTCTTGACCGTGTCGTCGAATTGCACCGTGATGAGCTGCGGAAGCGGCGTCTTCGCGCGAAGTACGTCGCCAACGGTCGCGCGTCGCTTCGCATCGGCTAAGAATCCGTTGGCGATCATCCAGTCGTCGCTAAAGATCTTCGACATGTAACCGCGCCCGGAATCCGGAAAGATCACGACCACTATGGCGTCCTTCGGCAACGTCTTTGCCAGCTTCACGGCGGCTACGCCGGCGGTACCGGACGAGCCGCCCACCAGCAGGCCTTCTTCGCGTGTGATCCGGCGCGCGAGCAGAAACGAATCACGGTCGGACACCCGAATTACTTCGTCGATCACGCGAAGGTCGACGGTCTCGGGCAAGTAGTTCATGCCGATCCCCTCGACGTGATACGAGCGCGGAATGTCGCCCGAATAAATGGAGCCTTCGGGGTCGGCGCCGACGACGTGAATATTTGGATTCTGTTCCTTCAGAAAACGCGCCGTGCCGGAAATGGTGCCGCCGGTGCCGATGCCCGCGACGAAGTGCGTGACCGTGCCGCGCGTTTGCTCCCAAATCTCCGGACCGGTGGTATGATAGTGCGCCTCGGGGTTGTAGTGGTTGTGAAACTGATTCGGTTGAAAGGCGCCGGGAATCTCGGACGCGAGCCGATTGGCAACGCCATAGTACGATTCGGGCGAGTCTGACGGGACGTTCGTCGGCGTGATCACCACGTCGGCTCCGTAGGCACGCAGCAGATCGACTTTCTCTTTCGACATCTTGTCGGGCATTACGAGAATGCAGCGATAGCCGCGAATCGCCGCCGCCATCGCCAGGCCGGTTCCGGTGTTTCCGCTCGTGGGTTCGACGATCGTGCCGCCCGGCTTGAGCAATCCGTGCTTTTCGGCGGCGTCGAGCATGGCGATCGCCGGCCGGTCTTTCACGCTGCCGCCCGGATTCATGTATTCGACCTTTGCCAGGACGAGGCACTCGGCGCCGTCGGTGACTTTGTTCAGCTTAACGAGGGGCGTGTGCCCGATGGCTTCGAGTGCGTTTTCGCAGTATGCCGGACCGATTGCTGGGCCGGATTGGGCGGTGGTCGCCATAGGAGCGGCGGCTTCAGCGCGGCGAACAAGATCACCTATGAAATCGCTCGCCCGCGTCGCGCTCGCCGCGCTCGTCCTCCTCGCGGTCGCAACCGCGTGCAACAGCGACGCACTGCCGCCCGCTTCAGGATTTACGACGGTACAAGGAACGGTCGTCGACGGCGCCAGTAACAAACCGGTGGCCGGCGCGGTCGTCACGGTCGATACCGTCTTGACGGCGACGACTGACGCCAGCGGAAAGTTTTCGATCGACAAAGTCCCCAGCGGCATCGTCGACTACACGGTGCAGGCCTCAGGATACACGGTGCTGTCGTCGACCGCGAACGTCGAGCCCGGGAAGCCGTTCGAGTTGGACCTCACGCTCGCCGCAGCGGCGACGCATTAGAAGTCAGGACGACGCCGGGAGACGCCGGTACGCGCTTGCGGGCTTCATTAGGGTCGCGCGATCCGCGACCGCGCGGTCGATGATGCCTACGACCGTCGCGGCAAGGCGATCGGGGTCGTGACGCACCGTGTCGGTTTCGCTAATCACGCCCGCCTTCACCGGCTCGACTCCCATCGCCGAGATGCGATCGACGTCGGGTCGCACCGGGACCTGACCTTCCTGCGCGTAGGCAGCGACCAGACGTGACGGCGCTTCGTCGTTGACGACGGCGTAATCGCATACGCGTTCGCCGGCGATGTCGAAGAGTGCCTTGACGTGGTCGGCTGCCGACATGCCGTCGGTTTCACCCGGCTGGGTCATCACGTTGCATACGTAGAGCTTTACCGCATGCGCGTTGGCAACTTCGTTCGCGATCCGGCCTACCAAGAAGTTTGGAAGGATCGAAGTAAAGAGCGATCCCGGACCGAGCACGATCGCATCGGCGTCGCGGATGGCCGCGATGACTTCCTCGAGCGGATTGGCGACCGAGGGTTCGAAGAAAATGCGCGCGATCGGACGCTTTGCCGACGAGATCTTCGACTCGCCTTCGACGATGGTACCGTCTTCCAACTCGGCGCATAGACGGACGACGCCGAGCGTCGCCGGCAGAACCCGGCCGACGATGTTCAGCACGCGGCTCGATTCTTTGATGGCGCGATCGAAGTTGCCGGTGATGCCGCTCATCGCTGCGAGGAACAGATTGCCGAACGAATGACCGCTCAGGCCCTCGCCCTCGGTAAAGCGAAAGCGGAAGAGATCGGTGACGAGCGCTTCGTCGTCGGCAAGCGCGACCAAACAGTTGCGAACGTCACCGGGCGGCAACACGCCAAGCTCCTTTTGCAGCCGGCCCGACGAGCCGCCGTCGTCGCTTACGGTCACGACCGCCGTGAGATTGCTGGTGCGTCGCTTCAGACCGCGTAGCAATGTGGAAAGACCCGTGCCTCCGCCGATGGCGACGATCTTATATCCCTGTTGCAGGCGCATCCCGGCAAGGGTCGCGCGCAGACTTTCCGGTCCGGGCCCACGTGCGATGCGCACGACGGATCGCAGCCACATCCGCAGGCCGATGGCGGTGAGCCCGATGCCCACGATGGCGAGAATCCACGTCAGGTATGCCGGCTGAAAATAGTCGTCGACGATGTCGTCGAGTACTTCGTTCACGTGAATTCCAGCGCCCTCGGCGATCAGCCAGCGAACCAGCGCGTCGAGCAACAACACGATGCCGAAGGTCGCCAAAATTACCCAGCGCTTGATTCTCAGGCCGGGCAACAGCCACTGGAACCAGCCGCCGATTCGCTTACTCACGATCGCCCGAGATCGCGGGCCTCGAACCGAAGCTCGAGCTGCGGGTTACCGGCAAACCGTTGGAGCAGGCGTCGCGCGACGTAGACCGACCGATGGCGTCCGCCGGTGCAACCGACGCCGACCGTAAGCTGCGTTTTTCCCTCGGCCATGTAGTGTGGAAGAAGAAAGGCGAGCAGATCCGCGGTCTTGTCCAAAAACGGCTCGAGCGCGGCGTCATCTTCGATAAATGCGGCGACGGCGGCGTCGTCACCCGTCAAAGGCGTTAGTTCGGTAACGTAGTTCGGATTTCGCAGAAAGCGTACGTCGAAGAGCAGATCGAGATCGGTCGGCAGGCCATATTTGAACCCAAAAGCGACGACGGTGACCGATAGGCTGACCGGGCGTTCGGAAGCGAACGCCGCGGCGATTCGTTCCTTAAGCGCGGCGTGGGTGAGCGCGCTCGTGTCGATGACGACGGCCGCGCGTTCACGCAGCGGCGCGAGCATGCGCCGATCGGCGACGATGGCTTCGTGCAGGGAGCCGGCTTGGTAGAATGGATGGCGTCGTCGCGTCGCGCTGAACCGCCGCACCAGAACGCCGTCCTGGGAATCGAGAAACAGCAACCGCGCGCCGTGCTTGCGAATCCCCTCGTCGATCGCCGCGAAGGGATCGCCGAGGTTGCGCCCGGCACGCACGTCGAGCGCGATGGCGATATCTCGAATCCCGGCGCGAGCCAGCGACTCGATGCCTGCGTCGAGCATCATGGGAGGAAGGTGTTCGATGCAGTAAAAGCCCAAGTCTTCGAACGATTTCATTGCTTGACTTTGGCCGGCGCCGGATGGTCCGGCGACGAAGACGACACGCGGCGGATTCATATGAAGCTTTTTTCACCCGATCGCGCGAACGCGCTGCTTCCCAAACTCGCACCGCTACTCGACGAGTTGCTCGCGAAGCGTAGCAGGCTCGCGATCAAACTCCTCGAGTCGGACCCGGCGCTGCACCACGCCGAACAGCCGCGCGCTCCGCGCCTGGCCGGCGTTCGGTCGCCGTTTCCGCCGCCGCGCTTCGGCGAGCTAAAACTCGAAATCCACCGGCTGATCCATAGGATCGAGTCATTCGGGTGTGTCGTCAAGGACATCGATCTCGGTCTCATCGATTTCCCGTCGAGTCGCGACGGCGAGCCAATCTACCTTTGCTGGAAAGCCGGCGAGGCATCGGTTGCCCACTGGCATGGGCCCGACGAAGGGTTTGCCGCTCGTAAGCCGATCGGCGATTAACCGACTGAGGCGCTCGCCTCGACAGGAACAAAGTCCTCGGCGAGTCCTTGCAATCGAACTTCTCCGAACTCCGCAGTGTACGCACCGCTCTCGACGCCGGTGATCTGGCCGATCTCCGGAACGTCGGCGAGCTGCGGGATCTTCGCGCGTATTTCGTCGGGAATCCGGACGCGATCGCCGACGGTCAGCGTTCCTTGGTCGAAGAGCTCGTTCAGGCTTTCGAGCAACATCGGCAGCGGAATGCCGTAGTCTTCGCTCACGGCGCCGATCGTGTGCGTTTCGCTGATGGCGCAGTTCGAGCAGCCGCCGAGATGAAAGCGCGCAAAGACGCGCCGGGCTCCGGCGTGCAGTCGAAATGCCTGGTCGACGGTCATTTCCGGGGTAAAGTGCTGTTCGCTCACGATGGTTGTACGGGTCTCCTGTTAGGCGGCGACTGGCGCCGTCGCGGTAATCATTCGCTGAGACGGGCTCGGGGGCCCATGGAGTTGCACGGGCGCAACAGAGAAACTGGGGAGGCGCGCCGGTAAGCCGGATTCTGTCCCCGCGACCAAGCGCGAGGGATGACCATCTATCTGGGATGCGCGTTACCGCGCACCTCGGCGCGACGTTGCTCGGTCGGACGGGCCGTCCGCCTCTCGCGAGGGATCGAGCGGTCTTGCTTCGAGTGGGGTTTACCCGAGCCCGCGTCACCGCGGTGCTCCGTGAGCTCTTACCTCACGATTTCACCCTTACTCCCCGCCGAAACGAGGGGCGGTGTGTTTCTGTGGCACTTTCCTTCGAGTCGCCCCGACAGGACGTTATCCTGCACCCTGCCCCGTGAAGCCCGGACTTTCCTCACCCTTGCGGGCGCGATCATCAAGCGCGCTCCCCGCGCCCACTATAGCACGAAGATGCCGATTCGCTATTTCGGGAAACCTGGTCCTATGACGATCCACGTCTGGCCGCCGGCGCTCTGGAGCATCACAACCAGTCCGGTCTTGCCCTGACCAACCAGGAATACGTCCTTCGTCTTGTCGTTGTCGGGCGCGCCGAGTTCCGGAGCGCCTTTGAGGTTTGCCTATACCCGGCTTCGGACTTTTGCAAAGTCGTCCGCAGTAGCGTAGGCCTGAGCTTCCCGAGGTGCTCCAGCGGCCACGCCGTCCGGTCGCGTGCTTTGCGTTGCGCCCGGATACACCGGCGGCGCCGCTCCCGAAGCGCCGCGATTGTCGCGCTACACCGCCGGTACCCAAAAAAACCGGACGACCCTTTTGTTGATGGAGGCAAGGAGACTCGACCTCCGGATCGCGGCTCCTAGAGCCACGCTGGGCCGAAGAAGGGATGGCCGCATCCTAGTAGGCCCCGAAGCTTATTCCTTTGGCGACGAAGCGAGCGACGTCGACAGCGCAATTCGATAATCCGACTCGATGAAATTCTTCATGTCTTGTAAGAGCGCGTTGGCCGTCTCCGCCCCGATCCGACGACCCAGAATGACATCGAAGACGACGCCCACACGTCCAAGGGGCACATCGTATTCGCCAGCGAGAGTCAAGCGTGATCCTCCGCCCTCTAAGCGTTCGCCAGATAAAACGCCGGCAAACTTCGGAACGAACCGGTCGTCCGGATCCCACGTCAAAGCGATGACGTCCTGGCGGTGGGCCTCTTCCGAGATTTTGTATCGTACCCGCACGTCGTGACGTGCCTGCACCTTTCCGGGAAGACCGACTTTGGACATGTCGACGACGAGGCTGAACGTTCCAGGCGTCTGGCCGCGGCGGTGAACGGTAAGGTACCGCTCGGCGTGATGAATGAGGTAGTGAGCAGGGCAGTCTACATCAATCGATTCTCTTAGCCTACTCATGCAAGTATCGTCCTTTCAAACGGCGCCACTCTTACGCCTTTTGACCTCGAGCCATTCAGAACATGGGCTCGTTTTCGGGAACCCGCGACGAACAGCCTGTGACAACTGGCAAAGGCGTCGCGTGGCACTGTTTTTGCGCCGATCCCATTACGGTGCTTGATCGCGAACGACGATAACTGGACACGGCGCCGTACGCAAGACGGATTCTGCCACGCTGCCCATGACGAAGTTTTTGATTCCCGACCAGCCATGGGTGCCCATCACGATTGCATCGGCGCGAACCTCGAGTGCATAAGCGACGATTTGCTCGGCCGGATCGCCCGCGCGCACCTTGCCCTCCGCCATGAGACCGGCGACTTGAGCCTGCTTTAGGGCCTCGGCGACGATTCGGCGGGCGAGCTCTTCGGCCTGAGCAAGCGCGCCTTCCGCGGCCGGCGTCGCCGAACTCCACATGGCCGACTTGGGATCGACGACGTTGCAGACGGCGATGCTCGCTCCTTCATGGTGGCCGAGCGTAAGAGCGAGCTGGAAAGCTTTCATCGCGCAAGCTGAATCGTTGAGGGCGACGACGATATTCTTGAACACGGCTTCACAGTATAGCGCGCGCGGGAATCTTTCGGGAAGATAGAGCAGCCGCAGCTTCTCGAAATCTTGGCCAGCCGGCGTATCTAGTGCGGCACGACCCAGACGTAAGGCGTGGATGGCTCGATTCCGGGTGGCAAGTCCGCTGGCGTTTGCGAACCACGCGGACCCAAGCTCCTGACGAAGCGATAGATTGCTCGACGGTCGTCGTCGTTGAGCGCTCGAAGATCGTGCCAGACCATGGGCCAGTGCCCGCCGCGCGTGCGAACCATGAAGAGCCAATCCGCTTCCGAAATCCGCTGGAACTCCAGACGCACGTTCGCTGGATAGCTGGTGCCCCACGGCCCACGATAGCCGAGCGTTCCACCGGTCATCCACCGCGTAGCAGGAACAGTTCCGTCGGATTCTCTCCAACCGGGCGTATGACAGTCGTTGCACGTCCCGAACGCGACGAGATAGCGTCCACGGGCCACGAGCGGGTCGGCGGTGGGAGCGGATCCTTGCGCGCTACCAACGATAGTAGTAAGCGCAAGAGCGGCGAGTGCGGCAGCGACGTAGAGTCTCATCCAGCGACGATCTTCGCCGCCCCCCTAGGGGTTACTGCCACATTGTTTTACGCACGACTTCGAGTCATCAGGAGTCGTGAACGAGGCGAGGTCGACGCGCGTTCCCGCGAAGGGTTTCGTTGCGATACCGGGCTCGGAGAGGAGGGTGACGCGACTCGACGTGCCCACCATCGCGTTTAATTGTAGGACGGGAAATCGGGTAATGCTCGATCAAGACAACAGAGTTAAGCGATGAAGGGCGTATCCGAAATCGTTCGTCCAGGAGCACGGCTTATGAAGCTTGAGAGAATCGCGGTCGACGTTGACGGCTCTGAAGCAGCGACGTGCGCTCTGACGTTTAGTGCACGGCTTGCCGAACAATTGCAAGCCACCATCCAGGCCGTGCACGTGTTTACGACCGATCCAGCCCGTCTCCCGGGTGGCTTCGCCACGCTTCCTGAGGTCCGCGGCGCTGAGACGCGATGACCCGTTCGGCGGAAACGTCCTTTCGTCGCGAGAACCCAACTTAAGTTGGCGTCTCGGTTCTAGGGTCGCAGTACACTAGATGCTGTAAGGAGAATATCAGAGTATGTTGCGTACCAGACTTCTTGGCCTCATATCTTTGGCGGCGATTGCCATCCTCGCGGGCGGCGCAGCGGCGGCCGCGCATCCCAGCATCGACGTCGTTGCCTCGAATTGGAAGTTCACCCCCTCGACGATCGAGCTTCACGCCGGGGAAACCACGACCATTCGACTGACGTCGAGCGAAGGCGTACACGGGCTCAAATCCGACGACCTCGGCATCCCGCAAACGGCCATCACTCCCGGACAGTCCACGACGGTAACCATCACGCCGAAGAAAGCCGGCAAATACGTCTTGCACTGCGCGATCATGTGTGGCGCCGGACATGCTGACATGACGCTGACGGTGAACGTTTTGCCCTGACGGCGTGCGCCGCGTTCGGATTTCCACCGGCATGAGCGCCAGCTCCGTTCGCTTCGGGAAGGATAGAGGCCGTGGACGTAGGATTTGTTCCCAGAAACAAAGGCCAGCGGGATCCCGCGACGCTCTCGAGGAGGGTGGCGATGCCAGTCAGATCCACGTGCGAGATGGTCGTCACTACCAGTTTAGGTCTTTTCAGCGCGGTCGCCGTTGCCATAACGGTGGTCGCGCTCGTCACGAGCCGACCCGCGCAGGCGATGCCCAATTTTGCGCAAGCCTATGGCGTAGCGTGTTCGGAATGTCACGTTCAAATCCCAGCGCTCAATGCCTATGGCCGGTATGTCCAGCGTACGGGATATTCGGGATTGAACCCTCACGTGTTGGAGCGTGAGTCGCCTATTTGGGTCGACTATCCGGTGAGCTACTCGCAGCAAGCGCCAAACGCCGCATCCTGGGACATCGGCAGTCTCGGCTTGCACGCCGACGGCGCGTTCGGAACGCCCAACAGCGAATGGACGTATCACATCCAGCAATGGATTTGGCAATCGAGCCAGGCCGGCGGACTCGACACGGCCTGGTTTGCCTACAATAATTTCTTCAACGGAACTGGGCACATCTTTGCGGGGAAACTCGAGGTGCCGGCTCCCTCGGAGTTTAGCCAGTGGTTCGACGTTTCAGGCCTTACTTCCAACTCCCAGGCCGAGATCACCGTCGGCGAACACGCCTACGAGCTAGATGCGAACCGATGGGGATACAAGTTTGCGTATATGCCCGGTTCGCTCGATGCAGAGATTGCCTACGTAACGTCGGGCGCCGACTTGAACGGCTTCAATACTTACGATTGGACGCAAGACAAGACGCTGCAGTACAAGCTTGCGTTCGCGAACCGTGGCAATCCGCTGGAGTTCGGCTACTACGGTGCACGCGGATCGTGGCCGCTGAGCGAAGGCGGATTCGACCAATACTACAGCAATGGATTCTACGCGCAACGCGATCCCGTCAAAGGCGTTCCCGGTTTCCTTGCCGTGTATCAGATGAATCACGACAGCAATCCCGGTATGGGCTTGCCGTCGTCCGGCAGCAACGGCGTTTCCTACGAACTCTACGACAACATCGGTCAACGCGCGTTGCTCGCCGTCGGCGAGCAGCTTACGAACGACGGCTTGGGAAATCACACGCAGATCGGCAATATCGATGTTTCTTATCACCTGACGCGCTTCATTACGGTCTACGCCGAAGAAGCGCTTGGGGTTGGGCAAAAACCGACCTGGAACGGGCTGATCTGGTTTGCGCTTCCGACGGGTCCGCTGTGGCCGCCGCTCTCACAGACAGGGTGGTGATGTGAATCGTCGAAGCCGACCTCCGTAAGAGCGGGCAATGCCCCGCCGGACGGAGGTCGTGCTTTGAGCAACACCGTTAGGCTCGCCTACGTCGCTGGATTTGTCGCCGTCGCAATAGCGCTCGTGCATTTCAACGGCAAGGTGATGGGCGCCCAGGCCGTCGACGGCAAGGGCATTTTCGCGCTCAACTGCGCCGCTTGCCACGGCGCGAACGGTCAAGGTGGCGGACCTTATCCTCCGTTAGCGCGAAACGCCGCCGTCAACGCGGTCGACAGTGCCGGCGTCATTCAGATCGTACTGAACGGGCGCACGGGGCCCATTACGGTCAATGGAGCGCAATACGGCGGCAACATGCCGTCCTGGCGCGAGCTTTCCGATGCGGACATCGCGGCAGTCCTGACGTACGTGCGCTCGGCTTGGAACAACAGTGCGCCTGCGGTTTCTGCCGACCAAGTTGCAGCCGCGCGGACACCGGTAGCGTTGAGCGGCGACGCGCTCTTTGCCGCACATTGCGCGACATGCCATCAAGCGACGGGGCAGGGAACCGATACCTTCCCGCCGCTCGCCGGAAACGCGGTGATTACGGCCGCCGATCCGAGTGCGATGATCGCGGTGATCGTCAACGGTCGTAGTGGTCCACTTACCGTCAATGGCAAAACGTACAATAGCACGATGCCGACCTGGAAAGGACAGCTGACGAACGCCGACATTGCGTCGGTAGCAACCTACGTCCGATCTGCTTGGGGCAACAATGCGTCACCCGTAACGGAAGACCAAGTCGCCGCCGCCGGCACGCCCGTTTCCGCTCAAGTCGGAGCTTCGGTTTACGGAAAGAATTGCGCGGCTTGCCACGGAGCCAACGGAGGCGGTGCCGTCGGTCCCGCACTTGCCGGAAATCCTCATGTGAATATCGACAATGCGAACGTCATGCTGACGACGATCGTACAAGGTCGAAATCTCATGCCGTCCTGGCGAGGGCAGCTCGCAGCCAGCGATATTGCGGCCGTCGCCACGTTTATTCGGTCTTCATGGGGCAATCGCGCGCCGGGGGTGACGGTGCAACAGGTGATGGCGATCAAATAAATTAGCTGTCGCTAAGGCAGCGATAATCTGGCTTTAGAAAATTGACCGGGGCGCCGTCTTCGCAAGGCCATTGGAGGGCGAGCCCCCACGCGGCACACCGCGGCTTTGATGGTGGAGGCAAGGAGACTCGAACTCCTGACCCTCACGCTGCCAGCGTGATGCTCTACCAACTGAGCTATGCCCCCGCGACCCGCCCGTATTCACGCCGTTAGGCACGAGTCCTCCGGTTGCGCGGCAAACCGGCGCGAGCGAGTAGGGTTCTCACATGGCAGAACGAAAGAGCCGGGCCGCTCGGGGATGTAGCTCAGTTGGTAGAGCATCTGCTTTGCAAGCAGAGGGTCAGCGGTTCGAATCCGCTCATCTCCAAATGCTCATTTAATGGAAACGTAAGGATACCGCGCGCCTAAGGGGGCGCATTCCCAGCCGGCTGAGGTAAGATGCTGGTGTGACCCAACCCTACCGCCAAGGCCTTGAGGACGTCGTGTGAAACGGCAAGGCGGGCTTGCGCGGCCGGCGATTGCCTCAACCTTCGCCGTATTGCTTTTGGTTGTTGGGATGAACGGCGTGCCGGCAAGTGCACAACCACTGGCGGGATCCGCGCAGTGGGAGCTCGACGCGTTCGCGCGGGCGATAGCGGGCGTCACCAAATATAGTGCGACCGTGTCGATCTTCGACCAAAAGGACGCGCAAAGCCAAAACGTCGTCTTCGACTACACGTTCCGTAAGCCGTCGAACGTCACGGTTCAGGTCGTATCGGGCCCAAACACCGGCATTACGCTCGAATGGAGCGGCGGCCCGACGTTAGTGGCGCACAAAGGCACCGGACTCATGGCCATGTTCAAAAGGACGCTTTCGTTGCACGATCCGCTCGTGACGACGCTTCAAGGAGCGTCGATCGATCAGCTCAGCTTCGGCGCGATTTTAGCGCACGCGCAAAAAGAAGCGGCCAGGCTTTCATTGACTCCCGGCGCCGTGATCGACGGTGTCCCAGCAAACGTCTTGACGCTGGTTCCCGGCGCGGCGAGCGCCGGGCTGACGCGCGAGGTCGTTCAGATGTCCGCTACGACGCATTTGCCGATGCGGGTCCTAGGCTACGACGGCTCGACCCTGGTGACTAATATCGGCTTCTCGAATATCAAGCTACAAGACGCCGGCGACTGACCTTACGACCGCGAGGCGAAGCAATCGCGGCAGTAGACCGGCCTGTTGCCGCTGGGCACGAAAGGCACCAGGGCCTCCTTGCCGCACTGGGCGCAGGTCGCCGAGTGCATTTCCCGGTCGGACCTTCCACCGCCGGAACTCCCACCGCGACCGCCTTGGCCGGATGCTTTGCGCGCCGCACGGCAGTCGGGGCAGCGGCCCGGTTTGTTCGTAAAGCCCTTTTGGGCGTAAAACTCTTGTTCGCTGGACGTGAACGTAAAGGGTCTACTGCAGTCGACGCAGGTGAGGTTCTCATCGGTATACATGTCCCGTAGGTTGTGGTGTTTGGTGCTTACTCCTCCACAATCGCTCAAACCGCATCGCCCCGAGGGCCCCCCGACGACTGCCGGTTCACCCTTAGAGATGGTGATTGCAATCAACTTTCCGTTGTAAGCAGGCAAGGGGAGCAATGAGACGGAGGGGATTTAAACGCCTCGCTGAAGCGCTGACGACAAGCTTGCGTATCTATTTTGGAGCCGAGGAGTTACTTATGAAGCGACTCGCCGTCTTGCTCGTTGCGGCGTTGGCGGCTTGCAGTTCGCCGTCCCAGTCGGGCGCGGTACCCGTCCCCCTGCGACAACCGGCTGGCTCGCAACACCGCGCGAGCTCCTATCCGATCACGCACGTCGTCGTCATCATGCAAGAGAATCGCAGCTTCGACAATTTCTTTCACGGCTTTCCCGGAGCGAATTCGGCCACGTTTGGATACGGCCACGGCGTAAAGTACACGCTGCAACCGCTACATCTAAAGTTTACGCACGACATCAATCACTTTCGTTGGCAGTTCTTGGAAGACTACGACAACGGCAAGAACGATGGCTTCGATCAGCAGATACGGATCCTGGAGTCACCGCCTCCGAGCGGCTCATGTCCGTACTCCGATCCGTACAATCATCCCACGTGCTGGATATTCTGGACGGGGAAAACCTATCAGCAGATGGCGTTCTCCTACACGATGAAATCCGATATTCAACCGTACTGGACGATGGCGTCGCAATATACGCTCGGCGATCACAATTTCGCTTCGACGAACGGCCCCAGTTTCGGGCCGCACCAGATGCTGATTGCCGGGCAGGAAGGGCATGCCGACGAGGTTCCCAGCAATATGCCCTGGGGCTGCGATGCGCCCAACGAGAAAGAAAACTACTTGGTATACGGCCAGGCGAGTCCACCTGAGTTTCCGCCGCAATTCGGGCACGACGTCGTGGGCGGAGATCCGTGCTTCACATATCCCTCGGTAGCCGACACGCTCGACAAAGCTCACGTGACCTGGCGCTGGTACAAGCAGTCAAAGGCCGACGGGGATTCCTACTGGCTCGATGCGTTCGACGCGATCAAGTCCGTGCGTGACGGACCGGACTACAAGAACGTCGTGACGCCGGACACACAGGTGCTCGACGACGTTGCGAGCGGGAATCTTCAGCAAGTATCCTGGGTGATGCCGCACGGCGGTGCATCCGATCACGCCGGCGGCGGTTCCGGGAACTGCGGTCCGAGTTGGGTCGGATCGATCGTCAACGCGATCGGAAAGAGCCAGTACTGGAAGAACACGGCCATCATCATCACTTGGGATGAATGGGGCGGATGGTTCGATCACGTCGTGCCGCCGCAGTACGCCGACCCACAAACCGGTGCGTACGAAGGCTTGGGATATCGGACGCCGCTGATCATCGTGTCGCCTTATGCCAAGACGCACTACGTCTCGAAGTCGCAACACGAAACCGCAAGCAGCCTGCGCTTGATAGAGAAGATGTTCGGCTTGCCGTTCCTGGGCGCCGGATCGGGCCAAACGTACGCCGACCAGCGTGCCGACGCGTACGACGATGTGTTCAACTTCTCGCAGACACCCACGAAATTTAAGACGATCCCGGCGAAGCCACCGTCAGGCTGCATCGCGCAAGGGCCGTTCCGGCCCGAAACCGACTACTGACGAAGTTCTCGCCGCCGTCTATCTTGGAGGGTTCATGAAGAAACTGGCTTCGGTGCTTGCCATCGCACTCGTGACGGCGTGCGGCTCACCTTATTCGCCGGCCGGCGGCGGGTCGTTCGACGTGCCGAACGCCGTGCGGTCGCGCGGGGGTTCGACGCCGATTCAACACGTCGTCGTGATCATGCAGGAGAACCGCAGCTTTGATAACCTGTTCCACGGATTCCCCGGCGCCGACACGGTCGATGCCGGCTGGGGGCACGGCAAGAAGTACATGCTGCAGCCCGTGACGCTGAAATGGCCGTGGGACCTTCGCCACGACCACCCGCAGTTTTTGGAAGACTACGATCAAGGCAAAGACGACGGCTTCGACAATCAGATCGCGAAATTTAAAACCGGTTCCGGTTGCAACGACGCGATCAATCATCCGTCGTGCTGGTCGTTCTACACCACGCAACGATTCAAGACGATGGCGTTTTCGTACGTCGAGCAGTCGAAGGTGCAGCCGTATTGGACGATGGCGTCGGAGTATGCGTTGGGCGACAATACCTTTTCCTCGAACAGCGGCCCGAGCTTCGTTTCGCACCAGTACATGGTCGCCGGACAGTCCGGGCATTCGTCCGAAGTTCCTGACGGGCAGCCGTGGGGCTGCGACAATCAGAACAAATCGACCACCGTCGAACTGCTCAAGTACGGGCAAGCAAATCCGCCGGTGTTTTCCAAGGCCACCGGTCACGAAGTGACCGGGCCGTTTC
This sequence comes from Vulcanimicrobiota bacterium, assembly GCA_963786105.1. Lineage (GTDB taxonomy): Bacteria > Vulcanimicrobiota > Vulcanimicrobiia > Vulcanimicrobiales > Vulcanimicrobiaceae > Tumulicola. The sequence continues at coordinate 173,617 of CAWAXX010000018.1, read as the reverse complement.
CGTGTTTCACCTATCCCACGATCGCCGGTCTTCTGGACGGTGCGGGAATAACGTGGCGCTATTACGTTCAGCCGCCGCCGAATTCCGGATCGAACCTGTCGGCCTTCGAAGCGATTTCCCAAATCATCAATGGGCCGGACTGGTCGAACGTCGTGCATCCCGACACCAAGGTTCTAGACGACATCGCCAGCGGGAACCTACAGCAGGTCTCGTGGGTGATGCCGAGTGGCTCGAAGTCGGATCACGGGGGACGGGACTCGGGTTCGGGCGGCCCCGCGTGGGTCGCCTCGATCGTCAACGCGATCGGTCAAAGCAAGTACTGGCACAGCACCGCGATCATCGTCCTGTGGGACGAATGGGGAGGGTGGTACGACCACGTCCATCCGCCGCAGTACCCCGACCCTGTGACGCACGCGCGCGAGGGATTGGGATTCCGCGTACCGCTCATCATCGTCTCGCCGTACGCGAAGGCCGGCTACATCTCGCATCAGCAACACGAGATCGCGAGCTCGCTGCATTTCATCGAGCAGACGTTCAGTCTCGGTTCGCTCGGCTTAGCCGATGCGAGGGCGGACGCCTTCGGAGACGTATTCGACTTCACCCAGAAACCGATCGTTTTCAAGCCCATCCCGACCGAGTTGAACGGACGGTATTTCATCGACCACCCGGATAATACGCCCGCAGACGACTACTGACGATTATCGTAGAGACCAGCGGAGTGCGGCGGCGGTCAGCCGGCATTGTCGTGTTCCGACGGTTTGCGCGGCGTAAGAGCTAGAGATGGGCGACAGCAAACCCAAGACCTACCTTGGCTACGCTGGTCGCTTCCCCAGAGATGTGCAGCAAACTCTGATGCAGATCCGGGAAACGATTCAAAGGGCAGCGCCCAAAGCACAGGAGACGATTAGCTACGGCATGCCGGCGTTCAAAGTAGGTGGCATCCTTGTCTGTTTCGCCGCGCATACGCATCACATCGGGTTCTATCCGGGCGCATCAGTAATCGCGGCGTTTAAGAAGGAATTGGCGCGATACAAACATGCAAAAGGCTCGGTGCAGTTCCCCTTTAGACGAGCATTTGCCGTTCGCGCTCATTACGCGGATGGTGCGATTCCGCGTCAAAGCAAAGAGGCGCGATTAAATCGTGAAGGTACCGCCCACGTCGACGCCGACACGCACGCGATGGCTTTCCCTGGCACGAGCTACGTGAGCGGCGAGGGATGCTTTGGTTCGTAGAGGCCGAGCTTGTCGCCGCCGGGGAGTTCCAGCGTCGTCACCAAACCCCAGCCGCGGTCGGCAACCGGTGTCGTTTTGATCCCCTTTTTCTCGAGCTGCCGTACCGTCGCGGCGATGTCGTCGCAGATCAGCCACAGTTCGTGTTCGGGGTCGTCTTCGGTCTCATGGACGCCGAGTTCCGTCGGCGGTGCCGCGAAGAAGAGCCGCCCGTTACCGGCGTCGACGTAGTGCAGGTCGAGCACGTCCTTTAAAAAATCGTACATTTCCTTGGAGTGCTTTGTATAAAAGATCGCGTGGATTCCGGTGATCATTCTGCCCCTCTTCGCTAGAGCTACGGCGCTTCGCGCGTCCGCCTGAAACTCTTTGGACGTGGGAGCCATCGGCCACGGCTGCGGGGATCTCTAAAAATCCCACGACAACAACGCGAAGCAGCGAGGCTCGGGTTGAAAAAGGGCAATGCCTTCGTAGGCGGGGCGCTCGTCGCTGGGCAGCAAACGGGCGGAACCGACCTATTCGCGCGGGTTTGGCTGGTGGGCCATCCTGGGATCGAACCAGGGACCTCATGCTTATCAAGCATGCGCTCTAACCAGCTGAGCTAATGGCCCAAAGACGAGGCTGAAATATAGTACGGAGCGCCGCGGCGCTCCTTCACCGCGTCTTCAAGACGCGAGTAATCGACCATCCGTTTTCGCGGGCGTCCTTTTAGTGCTACCGATAACAATGTTAGAAGGGACCGGGGGCGCCTTGCGCCCAGCGTCCTCTTGACGATGGGAGTCCTTTCGAAATTGCCGGGGGATACGAGTTCGGGATTTCAAAGGACGTGGACGCCACTCGCCCCGAAGCAGTTTACCTTGGTTCGTACAACCACGGTGCGATGTATAAGGTCACGCCCTAGCGCGAAGAAATCTCGCGCCTAGTCAACAGCCTCGGAAATCATTTGCTATCGAACTCTTTGAATCGTCGTTGGTGTACTCACTTTGACGATCGCATTCCGGTTAGCGCGGGAAGCGAAGAGGTCTTAAGAAGCTTCAGAATGAGGACAGGATCGCTCGTCGGCGTCTGGGTTGCAGTGGGAGCCGGCGTTGGTGTCGCCGTTGGGGCGGCGCTTCACCAGATCGCTCTGGGGCTTGCCATGGGACTCGCTATTGGCGTGCTGTTTGGAGCGATCCTAACCTGGTCTCGAATGCGCTAACACGGGCCAGAGCTAGCTAACGTTCTTAAATGAGGGCGATCCATTTCTTCATGATTTCGTCTTCGTTCTCGAGCTGCTCCATCAGCAGCGCTTGGAGCGCCTCGTGTTCGCGTAGGAGTTCGTCGCGCCGTTCATTTAGTGATCGATTGGATGAACTTCTTGGAGATAGTGACACTCCCCAACAGAAATGAACGCGAGCCCGCCGTCCGGAAACCCCTCATGCCTAAAGGAGGCACTGCCATGAACGCTTTCGAGTATCGCGCGCTCCTCGCGGTGAGTCTTGGGTCTCTCGCGTCGCTTCTTGCCGGGTGCAACGGTGGTACTACGTCACCGGCGATCCCGGTAAGCTCGTCCCATTTCAGGAGATCGAATGACAACACGGGCGGCATTAAGATCTGGGCGGCGGCAGAGCAGACCAGCAAGCTATTCGCGCTATCGTTCGGCGCAAGGCTCGTTCTCAAAGTTATTTCCACCGAGGGTCAGGCGGTTAAAGGCGGCAATCCCTTGACGCTCAAAGTCGACGGGAAAGGCTTATTTGTGACCGACCTCAGCGGAGGCAAAGCCGGCGTCATACAGGAGTACAAAGACGGGCTCTTCGCTCGCGCCTACACACCTGGATGCCCGGCTTCCGATTGTTCGAATTTTACGGGTTCGCTGAGCGACACCGTCGTAGACAAAAGCCATATTTTCGCGATCATGAAACAAATCCAGTACCAGCTTGGAAACAAGACCATCAGCGGCTCCGGGTACGAGTACTGGCCTAAGGGAAATCCTTCGGCGACACCCGTCGCCGTGCTTTTGAGCAGTGATTGTTCGGCGATCTGCTTCTACGACGCGGGCGCTGAGGATAGTTCCGGTAACCTCTGGCTTCGGGACTATGGGGCAGGCGGTTATGGCGTCGCGGAAATAACCAATCCGACCGCCAATCCGAGCATGAATCAAGGCTTGCCGCTCGACACCTTCACGATAAACCATGGCGACATCGCCGGCTTCTCTATCAGCAACGCCGGAACGGTGCTCAACGTGGGAGATTCCAGCCATAAGATCTACCAATACGCACTGCCGGTGAGGGACGGCAACTCACCGTTCAATACGATAACGCCGTGCCCTGAAGGATGCGATCCGCACGGGTTTGGTTTTAATAGTACGGACAAGCTCATCGTCGTCGGCGACGGTACGTCCAGGGGATGGCTCGATATCGGCCAAGTCTCCAACAATCATTGGAAGAAGGTCGCCAATCCGCAGTTTGCCGTTCCTTTTAGCTCCGCGGTGTATATGCCGGGCGACTAGATTAGCGAAATCCACTTCTTCATGATTTCATCTTCGTTCTTGAGCTGCTCCATGAGCAGTGCTTGAAGGGCTTCGTGCTCGCGCAGGAGCTCGGCGCGCTCGGCAATTTCGAAATCGAACGCGGCGTGTTGCGCGGCGAGCTGTGCCTTCTGAGCGTCGGTGAGATCGTTGTCGGTTTGCGCGCCGCCGCGGGCGAGCGGCATGACCGATCGCGACGCCCAAGCGCCGCGATCGGTGCGAAGAGGCTGTAGTGGCACGTTCATTCGGTGATCGACTGGATGAACTTCTTGGTGATGCTGTCGTCGGCCTTACGCTGGGCCATGTCGACGTTGCGCAACGTGTCGATTTCGCGCATGTTCTCGCTGCGCTCGTTCATCATCTGATCGAAGACCTCCGACTGCATCTGCATTTGTTCTTGATTCTGCACTTCGGACGCATAGATGCCGAGCTGGAACGTTTCGTCCTGAGCGTTGAGGGCGTTCATCGCACCGTTTTCGGCGCCACCGATGCCGCCGCCGAGGGCGCCGCCGACCGCGCTGCCGAGCAGTCCGGAGCCAACCCCTTCGAGGATTGGGAGCAAAAATGCCATCGTTGTCTCTCCTTGAAAGTGGTGTGGGCGGATTAGTTATCGGCGTCTGGGGCGAGCAAGCCGGCGTAGTCCGTCACCTGCGGGCGATAGGGTTGGGGCGGTTGCGAGGGCTGCGTCGGTGCGGGGAGCGATGGGAATCCTTGAGCTTGGGATTCGAGCGCCCCGAGCGTTGAGAGCAGTGAGCTCATCTCTGCCACCGCCGATTCGTGCAAGCTCGAGCCGGGACCGGCTTCGAGCGCCTCAGGGATGCCCGCGCTCGCGGCGGTGGCAATTTGCGCCAATCCGGGCGCACTGCCGGTCAGTCGTGAGTAGTGCTGCATGACTGAGTCCGCATAGCCGAGCCGTTTTCCGTCGCTCCATTGCGTTCGGGTACCCGTCGCGTCGGGGTCGCCCGCATTGTAGGCCGACAGCGCGCGGTGGACGTTTCCTTTGTATCGTGCAAGCAGCCTCGAGATCATTCCGGCTGCGTAGTCGGCATTTTCCGCCGGATCCATCGCTGCCGGAGTCTTGGCGAAGGAGTGCCAGCGGTCGTCGATCTGAAAGAGTCCGCGGCCGTGTCCGCCGTCGCCGACGACGTTTCGGCCGGAATTGGTGTCTGGGCCGCCAGTCTCTTGAGCGGCCACCGCGGCGAGGAGATCGGCGTCGAGGCCGTGCCGGCGCGCGGCGCCGGCGATCTCCGGCGCGTAGGCCACCCCGTGGGAGGCAAGCCGGGAGGCGATCGGATCGATACTCATAGCACGGGTCTCATCCCCCGAAGGGATGTATATACAAGAGGCTACGGTTGAGAGTTGTCTGCTGGGGCTGAGCGCACTCCGGTGCAACAGGGCAAGATGGCGCGACCCCGCACGAAAAACGTCGCCCGCCGCTCAAGAAAGCACCGAGCAATTTACCTAGCGGTCCCAAGCGCACGTCTATTTGCGATCACTGGGCTCGCTGGGTCCCTTGGGGTGGCTCAGATCGGCCGATTGGGCACTTCCGATGCCCGGATTACGTAGAAAGTAATAGGTCGATATTTTCGACCCACTTGGGGTTGTGCAAAGGGCGTTCGTTAAGGCGAGCGCCTTTCGCTTAGACGTGGTAAGCTTGCCTTGAAGCCTCGCAGCGCGAGACTAACCCCGGCATCCACGTGGGGTTGGAGCCAGGAACGCCACGGCTAAACCAGGCCGGGAGCGTTACGTCAGGAAGAGCAGCCGAGTCCACCGGCCGCTCTTTCGCAATTTTGCCGGGCTTTGGCCCCGAGAGCGGCGTTTGACAAGGAACGGTGGGGGTTCTAAAATGTGCTGGTTGTAGTGGGGCCCCGCCCGGGTGGCGGGGCCCTCGTACTGCAGTCGCATTAGTACCATGGCTCGTTCGCACAAAATCGATATCGGAGGGCTCCTTGCCGGCGGGCGCCAGCTTATGCTGGTCGACGACGAGGTGCCGATTGAAGCGTTTGAGGGTATCGCCTTTCCGGATCCGGCGCGCGTCCGGCTGGAGATGCGGTGCGCCGACCGGATGCTCGCGATCGCCGGAAGCGTCGAGGTCAAGGCATCAGGCGAGTGCGATTCGTGCTTGAAACACGTCGAGCACGACATTCGCGCCGATGTCGACGAGCGGCTGGATCCGGCGGTCGGGCGCGACGACGATCCGTTCGGCGAAAGCAACGTTTTGACGGGTACCCGCCTGGACGTGGCCGATCTCGCGCAGCAAGTAGTGCTCAGCGTCTTGCCGATGGGTTTGCGATGCAGCGACGACTGCAAGGGACTCTGCGGCAAATGCGGGGCGAACCAAAACACGAGCGCGTGCTCGTGCGACAACGGAGACACACGTGGCAAACTTAAAATGGAAGACTCCGCGCAGTAAAACGCGCAGCCGTCGTGCGGCGAACTGGAAACTGGGTGCGGTGACCACCGTGGAATGCCCGCAGTGCCACCAACCGAAGCGTCCGCATTTCGCGTGCGAAACGTGCGGGACGTACGCGGGGCGCCAGGCGATCGAGATTCGGGACGAGCACGCCGGTCACGAACGCGGCTGAGATGTCGCTTCGCGGCGTGAAAATCGTCGGCGTCGGACACCACGCGCCGGCCCACGTCGTGACCAATGTCGATCTCGAGCAGTGGCTGGATACCTCCGACGAGTGGATCACCACGCGGACCGGAATGAAACGCCGGCATTGGGCTTCCCCGGACGAGGCGACCAGCGACTTGGCGCTGGCAGCCGCCATCGCGGCGCTCCGGTATGCAAACCTTCGTGCCAGCGATATCGATTGTTTCATCGTTTGCACGGTGACGCCGGACTACTATTTCCCCGCAACGGCCTGTTTGGTCGCCGCGCGGCTGGGTGCTAAAGACAAGCCCGCCTTCGACATCTCGATCGCCTGCAGCGGATTCATCTACGGATTGACCGCCGCCTCGGCACTGGTACGGTCGGGAGTGTACGCCCGCGTGATGCTGATCGGCGCGGAAACGTTATCGAAAATTCTCAACAAAGACGACCGATCGACGGCGATCCTTTTCGGCGACGGGGCTGGTGCGGTAATTTTAGAGACTTCCGAGGAAAACTCGTTTCTGTCGTCCGAACTGGGCTCGGATGCGAGCCGGCCGGAGATGCTCTACGTTCGTTCGAGCGGGTCGCGGCGTCCGATCGATCACGCCGCTCTGGACGAAAAGCTCAATCTCATCCACATGCAGGGGCGAGAAGTCTTCAAGTCGGCGGTTACGAAAATGATCTCAGCCACCGACAAAGCGTTGGCCAAGGCGCATCTCGGAAAGAGCGACGTGACGTTTCTCATTCCGCACCAAGCCAACAAGCGAATCATCGACGCGGCCGCGCACTATCTCGAAATGCCGAGCGACAAAGTCGTTACGAACATTCACGAATACGGCAACACGTCGGCCGCCTCGATTCCGATCGCCCTGTCCGAAACCGTGCAAGCCGGAAGGATCCAGCCCGGCAACGTCATCGTCTTCGTCGCTTTCGGCGGTGGCCTTTCGTGGGGCGCCGTGACCTGGCGGTGGGCTGCCTGATGCGCGTCGGCGCGATGTTCCCGGGTCAGGGCTCGCAGACGGTCGGCATGGGCGGCGACGTCGCAGCGCGCTCGCCGCGAGCACGCGCGCTGTTCGCTCGGGCGAGCGCCATCCTCGGGTACGATTTGCTGGCGCTGCAAGTCGATGGGCCGGAGGAAAGGCTGCGGGAGACGCAGTTTAGCCAGCCGGCTATTTTCACCACCAATCTCGCGCTCTACCAAGCCGTGGGCGAAACGCTCGCGCCGGTCGTCAGCGCGGGGCATTCGTTTGGCGAGTTTTGCAGTTTGGTGATTGCCGGCTCGCTCGATTTCGACGAAGCGTTGCGCGTTGTGGACGAACGGGGTAAAGCCATGCAGGTCGCGGCGGAGCACGCCGGCGGCGGAATGTCGGCGGTCCTTGGTTTGGAAGCCGGCGCCGTTCGCGAGATCGTCGACCAGACGCGGGCGGCGACCGGGCAGCGCGTGCAGCTGGCGAACTTCAACTCGCCGACGCAAATCGTCGTAAGCGGCGATGTGGAGGCGGTACGGGCCGCGGGGGAAGCGATGCTCGCCCGCGGTGCCAAGCGCGTGGTGCCGCTCAACGTTTCAGGCGCGTGGCACAGCGAGCTCATGCAACCCGCGGTCGAGCGTTTTGCCGCGGCCGTCGAGAGCGCGCACTTTGTCCTGCCGGCGTTCGACGTCGTCTCTAACGTCGACGCCCAACCATATCGCGACGTGTCCGGGATTCGGCACAATCTCGTGCGGTCGATCGTTCACGAAGTTCGATGGCACGATGCCGCCGAGCGAATGCTCTCGTACGATCTCGACGTGGTGGTGGAGTTCGGCGCTGGCGGCGTCCTCGGGCCGTTAATGAAACGCATGCCGAACGCGCCTCAGGTGATTGTCGTGAGCGACTATAGCGGCGTGCGGCGGCTTCAGGAGATGCTTCGTCCTGCGACCATGGCGCTCGGTGTCTCCGCCCAGGATGACGCAAGATGAGATTCGACGGAAAGAGCGCGCTGATAACTGGGGCGAGCCGCGGCATCGGCCGCGCGATCGCCGTGGAGTTTGCAAAGAGGGGCGCCGACGTCGCGTTGCTGGGGCGGGACGTAGCCGCGTTGGAAGCGACGGCGAGTTTGTGCGCGGCGTCGCGACCGGGCGCGGTGGCGCACATCTTTGCGTGCGACGTTACCAATCAAGCCTCGGTGGACGAAGCCGTGGCGGAAACGGCTTCGCGATTCGGACGACTGGATTGCGCGGTGGCCAACGCCGGGCAATCGACGGATTCGCTGCTGTTGCGGCTGAAAGCCGAGACGGTCGACCGTCTGCTCGACGTCAATTTGAAATCGGCGTTCTATCTGTGTGCCGCGGTGGCGAAGCCGATGATGAAGCAGCGCTCGGGCGCGATCGTCCTGGTCAGCAGCATCGTGGGCTTAACCGGCAACGCGGGGCAGGCGGCCTATGCGGCGTCGAAGGCCGGACTTCTCGGCCTATGCAAGTCGGTTGCGAAGGAGTTGGGTTCGAGGAATATAAGAGTCAACGCCGTCGCTCCGGGCCTCATCGAAACCGCTATGACCCAGAAAATGCCCGACGCCGCCCGGGAGTACTTAATTAAGCAAGCGGCTCTCGGCCGCCCGGGGACGCCGGAGGACGTGAGCGGGGCGGTCGCCTTCCTCTGTTCCGACGCCGCCGGGTACATTACCGGTCAGACCCTCGTCATCGACGGCGGCATGGTAATGTGAGTCGCACCTCGTTTAAGTACCGTCTTAGTACCGTCGTCAATAAGGAGACGTAATGTCCACCACCTTCGATAAAGTGAAGAAGATCATCGTCGAGCAACTCGGAGTCGACGAGTCGGAAGTGACGCCCGAAGCGTCCATCACCGACGATCTCGGTGCCGATTCGCTCGACCAGGTCGAGCTGGTGATGGCGTTCGAGACCGAGTTCAACATCGACATTCCCGACGAGGAAGCCGAAAAAATCAAGACCGTCGGCGACGCGGTAAAGCGCGTCGACGAGGCCACGGCAAGTTCTTCGGCATAGGCATCCTGGCGTAATTGTTCGATCAACTGAGTGAGCGCTTAGGCGCGGTTTTCAAACGGCTGGGCGGGCGGGGCAAGCTCAGCGAAGGCGACGTTAACGAGGCCTTGCGCGAAGTTCGCGTTGCGCTGCTCGAGGCAGACGTCTCTTTGGCTGCGGCCAAGGCGTTCGTCGGCCGCGTCAAGGAACGAGCCATCGGCGCGAACGTCCTAGAGTCGCTATCGCCCGCGCAGACGATCGTCAAGATCGTCTACGACGAGCTCGTCGCGCTGCTCGGCGGCGCTCAGGCCCGCTTGCAATTCGCGGACGCGCCGCCATCGGTGATCATGATGGTTGGACTGCAAGGCTCGGGTAAGACCACTCAGGTCGGAAAACTCGCGCTGCGATTGAAGGAACAAGGCCGGCGCAGCCTGTTGATTGCCGCCGACGTGTACCGTCCAGCGGCCATCGAACAGCTACAAACGCTGGGCAGGCAAATCGACCTTCCGGTGTTCGAACGAGGAGCCGGCGACCCGGTGAAGATCGTGCGCGATGGCGTTGCGGAGGCGCGCCGCTTGGGCCTCTCGACGGTCGTCGTGGATACGGCGGGGCGTTTGCAGATCGACGCAGCGCTGATGGACGAGCTCGAGCGCATCAAGGCAACCGTCGAACCGAAGGAAATTTTACTCGTCGCCGATGCTATGACGGGTCAGGAAGCCACCCATGTGGCAAGAGGTTTTCACGAGCGGCTCGGCATCACCGGCGTCATTCTAACGAAGATGGACGGCGACACCCGCGGCGGGGCCGCCCTCTCGATTCATTCGGAGACGGGTGCGCCGATCAAGTTTGTCGGCGTCGGCGAGAAACTGTCGGCGCTCGAACCCTTCTATCCGGACCGGCTCGCATCGCGCATTCTGGGGATGGGTGACGTGCTCACCCTCATCGAGAAGACGCAAAACCTGTACTCGCAAGAGCAGGCAAAGGCGCTCGAAGAGAAATTCGTCAAACAAAGCTTCACGCTCGACGATTTTCTCGACCAGATGCGTCAAATGCGTAAGCTTGGCTCGATGACGGATCTTTTGAAGATGGTGCCCGGCCTCTCGAGCCGGCTGCCCAAGAATTTCGAAATACCCGAGAAAGATCTCGCGAAGATCGAAGCGATCATTTGCTCGATGACGCGTCGCGAGCGTCGCAGTCCCGAGCTCCTGAACGGTTCGCGCCGCAAGCGGATCGCGCTGGGTTCCGGTACCCAAGTTTCCGACGTGAACCGTCTCGTCAAGCAGTTCGAGCAGTCGCGTCAGATGATGAAGCAAATCGGCGGCGGCAAAAAGCGACGATTGCCGCAGCTGCCCGCCGGGATGCTGCGTTAACCACCTCACAATGAAAGCAAAGCATGGTAAAAATTAGACTGCGCCGCATGGGCGCAAAAAAACAGCCGACGTACCGTTTCGTCGTGGCCGACGCGCGCGCACCGCGCGACGGCCGCTTCATCGAGATTCTGGGCCACTATAATCCGCGAACCGAGCCTCGCACCGTCGAAGTCGACGAGGCCAAAGCCAAGGAGTGGCTAGCCAAGGGTGCTCAGCCGTCGACGACCGTCCGCCGGCTTTTCGCCGAGAAGGGCATCATGGAGCGCGGTCCGATTCCCGAGACGAAGCGCAAACCCAAGAGCGCGGAAGGCGGTAGCTAGATGAGCGCGTTCGACGACGAGTTCGGCCTCTTCGGAGAAGGGTCCGACGAGCTCGAACGCCGGCCGACGCTCGGCGCACGCAAGATTACGGCAAGCGAAACCGTCATCGACGAAATCGAGCCCGAAGACGAACAGCCGCCGCGCCAGCCTCGTGGCGAACGGCCCCCCAAACGTGTCTACGATCGAAAGCGGCGCCAGAGCGAATCTCCCAGCGATCCCTGGGCCGGGCACCGTCGCGCGACCGCCTTGCTCGATTTCATGGCGCGAAAACTCACGAGCAGCTCGGATCGAGTCGCGGTCGAACTCTTTATGGACGAACACGCACAACCGGTCATCGAACTGGTCGTCGCCCCCGACGATCTCGGAAAGGTGATCGGCCGAAGCGGGCGTGTCGCGCACGCGCTTCGAACTCTGGTCCGCGCGACGGCCGAAGGCCGGGTTTCGGTCGATATTCTTGATAGCGACGAAGCTGCCGAAAGCCTTGACGGTGAGGAACCCGCCGGCGCCGAGTGACATCGCGGTAGGGCGGATCTCCGGAGCGTTCGGAATCCGCGGAGAGATGAAGTGCGACCCGACGACGGCGGGTCGCACCGTTTTCTCGCCGGGTGCGGAGCTGCGATGCGAGCGTCACGGCGCATGGTCGCGTCTGCACGTGACCGGCGTTCGTCCGCACAAGGGGCGGTTGCTGGTAACGGCGGACGGCGTCGATACCGTGGACGCTGCAAAAGCCTACGCGGGCGCCGTGCTGTACGCGCCGCGTGAAACCCTGGACGTCGCCGCTGACGAGTATCTCGATGCCGATCTGGCGGGCTGCCGGGTCTTCGGCGTCGATGGAACCGACTACGGCGCCGTCGATGCGGTCGAGCATTACCCGTCTAGCGACATGTTGGTGGTCGCCGGAACGATGGTGCCGATGGTGCGTGCTTACGTGCGCGAAATCGACGTCGCCCAGCGGCGTATCGTCATCGATCCGCCGGCCGGGTTGTTTGATGACGCTCGGGCTTAACTGTTATTGGGGTGCGCCGCGCTGTACGCGGCGACCGCAGCGTCGACCGCGTGTTTGAAGGTATCGGCTTTTCCGGGCGCGCGATCGAGCAGCGCGCCGAAGCACGTATACACCGACAGCGTAAACACGACCTCGGGCCGGCCGTGGTGCGGCACCGTTTCGGAGAGCGTCCCGGTAGCGATCGTATTGTTGCGGTTGGGGCCGCAAATCGAGTTGGCGATCTGCGCGACATCGCCGGTGGCGGCGGTCATTTGCACGGTGTAGTGTCGTTGCATCGAGAAGAAGAGCTCGTTGGTCGCGTTGGTGAGGTCAGCCGCCGCTAGCGCTCCGGAGGCCGTTACCGGGGCGACGATGACGCCGCGATCGGGTTTAACGACCGGAGAAGGCGTGGGCGTGGGCGCGCCCCTGCGATGAAAGACCGAGTCGACGATGCCGCTGATTCCGCGGATCTGCATCTGCGCGCCGTTGGTGGAAGTCGGAGCCGGCGTACCGCCGGTCTGTTCGGCAATATTCTGCGTGCCGCGTCCGACGAATGCCAGAATTTGCGCCCGCGCTTGCAGCGATTGCGAGGCAACGTCGGCCACGCTTTGAACCTGTGCCGTTTGCGAAAAGAGGATCACGCCGCTTTCGACGCTGACCACTTGCTCGACGACGGCGGCCGCATCCCCAACCGGCGTCACGTACCCGCTGATGTAGAAATCCGCGTGCCTGGCCCGCGCGGCGTCGAGGAAGTCGGCACGCTTTACCCCGACGGCAACGGGCATGACGTTCAGACCGCCGGCAGCGGCCATCTCTTGAGCCAAGATCTCGGCGATCGCCGCACCGATTTTCGCATCCACTCCGGTTTGAACGTCGAAGGGATAGATCACGACCGATGCCGACGCCTGCGGGTTGGAGGGCGAAGCCACCGGCGTCGGCGAGATCTTCGGAGCGGGTGTCGGCGCCGGCGTCGGCGCGGGAGCGACGGCGGCAACCAGAACGAGCGAGGAGCCGACCAACGCAAGCATACCGAAGAGCTGACGCGCGAACGATCTTTTCAACGAGTTCTCCTTTAGATATTCGCATAGATATTCGCGTAGAGGCGACCGGCACCCGGTCAGGGTCGCGAACTGGACGCGGCGCCGTATTCGGCGCCGTAGAGAAAAATCGATCCGATGAAATAGAACCAGAGCAGCAGTACGAGTGGGGCGGAGAGCGCGCCGTACACGTGAGTAAAGTCGACGTGCGTAATATACTGTGCGAACGCGTATTGAACAACCGGCCAGGCCACCGCGACGATACCGGCTCCCCGCAAGGCAAAGCCCCAGGAGACGCTGCGGTTCGGTAGCCAGCGATAGAGCACGACCGTCACGATGAAAACCAACGCGATCGAAACCAAGTATGCCAGGAAATGCGTCAAGCGGACCGGGTCGGCGAACCCGGTTGCTCGGGCGGTGATCGAAAACAGGACGGGCAGCGCGATGGCAACGATCAGCAGGATGCCGATCGCGGGCAGCATGACGATTGAGAGTGCGACGTTGTGCACGAGCGGACGGCCCTTTGGAACGCCGAGCGCACGATCGAGGGCAAAAGCCAGGCCCATGAAAAGGTTCTTGCCCGACCAAAGCAGCACGAGCAGTGCGATAATGCTGGAAATTCCGCGGCCGTAGATATACGTCTGCAAATTCGTCGCGACGTAGTCGTGCAACGTTGGGGCGAACGTGTCGAAAAAAAGCAGCGTGCGACGCTCGGCCGAGGGGAGCACGAGGGTCGCCGCACTCAGCACCAGCACCATCAAAGGAAATGTCGCGAAAAGCGCGTTGAAGGCGATCGACTGCGCGAGAAACGCGCAACCGTCACGTGAAAACCGTAACGCGCCGTCGCGAAAGGCTGAAATGAATCGCCCCATTCGACGCGGTATATCGTGCATGGTGCCCGTATTCCCACCACCGCCTCCGGTCACGGTGACGGTCGACGGCCGAAGGCTTGCGGTTTACGTGCACGCACGTATCCTCGGCGGTCGCATTTATGCTCCGCTGAGCCTCGTGCGCATGCTCGTCGACCGGATGTGGTTTGAAGACCGCGTGCTGGTGGCCGAGCGAGCGGGCCGCACGGTGCGCGTGCCGTTTGCGCTGCGCTTCGACGGCGACATGGACGTATCGAGCGTCGCGGTCGCGCCGCTCCTGCGAGCGCTAGGCGACGAGATCCTCTACCGGGCGGGATCCCGCACGCTTGACGTTCGCACGCCGCCGGCGGCACCGGTCGCGTCCGCGCGCCCCTTCGCGGGTGCGCCGCCGCGCCGATCCGTTTTCACGCCCGAGCCGGTGCCGACGCCCCGACCCGCCTGGAGCGGTACGCCGCTTCCGCGACGTACCGGGCTGCCCGTACCGCCTCGACGCTAGGTCGTGGCTGCCGCTTTGACGGGCCGGCGAGCCAGCAAGTTCAGCGCTGCGAGAACGGCGGCGGCAGCGAGTGCGTACCAGACTTGGCTCTCGGCGCTGAGGATTGAGATCCCCAAGACGCGGTCGAGCGAATACGCGCCAGGCCCGGTAAAGGCCAACCCAAGCACCGCGGCGACGTACAGCACGGGCAGCTCCCAACCGCCGTTCTGGTTCAAAAAACCCTTGCTGATGTGCACCGCGAAGATGGCCACCAGCATGACCATTACGACGATCGCGGGCCCAATGGGTCCGCCCAGCCCGAGGACCAAGAGAACGCCGCCAGCGGTCTCGCCGAGACCGGCTGCAAGCGCGAACAGCGGTCCGGGTCGAAAGCCGAGGCCCTCAAAGAAGCCGCCGGTCCCAGCGAGGCCGTACCCGCCAAACCAGCCGAAGAGCTTCTGGGAGCCGTGGACGGCAATGCCCAGACCGACAATGAGGCGAACGATGAGAAGCGCCAGGCTCATGCTGCTTAAAATCCTTATCTTGCATTAGTAACCCCACATAGGGTAAGCTACAGTAGCGTACTGTGCATTATAACTTATGTCAAGTAACCAGGCAATAGATAATAAGCCAGAATCCGAGGCGGAACCGGCCGAGGCCTCGGAAAGCCTCTGTCCACGGTTTCATCGCGCCGTCGAACTGATCGGCCGGCGGTGGACCGGAGCGATTATTCGTGTCCTTTTACCCGGACCACGGCGATTCAACGAGCTGCTGGCTGCGATTCCGGGCATCTCGGACCGTCTGCTAACCGAACGCCTTCGCGAGCTCGAAGCGGTCGGGATCATTCGCCGCGACGTTCTGCCGGAATCGCCCGTGCGCGTGCAATACGAGCTGACCTGCCGTGGCCGCGAGCTGCGGGAGCCGCTTGACGCGCTAGGGCGCTGGGCCGAACGCTGGCTCAGCGCCGAACAGTAAACCTCGGCCCTCGTCTTCTCGATCTGGAATAAATCAGGGCTTTTCGGACACTAGGTCTTGCGCCAGCACGAACTGGATACCCGACGCCTGAAGCTCGGGGATCAGCGCGCGTACCGCCGCGAGGGTGGTTGGGCGCGGGTGGCCGATCGCGATGGCGCTGCCCGTGCGTTTCGCAATCTCCGCTGCCGCACGTAGCTGCGCTTCGGTGTATGCGACGGACGCCTGGTTGTCGAGGAACACGTCGCGGGCTGCGGTCGGCACGCCGGCTGCCTGCGCCGTCTGCTCCCCGACGGAGGCCGAACTCGTTCGCGAGTCGACGAAGAACACGCCGTGTTTCGCGAGCACTCCGATGACGTCGCGCATGACGCGCGGGTCGGCCGAGCCTTTGCTGCCTTCATGATTGTTGACGCCGCGCGCCAGCGGTACTTGTGAAAGGTCGTCTTCAACCTGCGCGTCGATCTGTGCATCGGACATCTCGGTGGTAATCTTTCCGGGCCCCGGGTCGAGACCCGAAACGGTTTCCATCGGAAGGTGCAGCATCACGCCTTTGCCGGAGTCGGCCGCCTCGCGCGCGATGGTCGCGGTATAGTGCACGTCGGGCAACACGGAGAGCGTTAGCGGTACGTCGAGGGCAACGAATCCGCGTTCGGTGTCGATCCATTGGCCGCAATCATCGACGATCAAAGCCAGCCGAGGTCCGCCGGGTTGGAGGCTGGGCGAGACGCGCGGCAACGCTGGCATAGCGGTCGGCGGTGCGGTCGGCAACGATGTCGTCGTAGGCTCGGGCGAAGGAGATTCGGTCTCGACGGCAAGCGGCGTTTCCGTCGCCGGGGTTTCGACGGGAAGCGTTGCGACGCGATTCGGCGGCGGACTCTTGGTCCGAGGGGTCA
This sequence comes from Vulcanimicrobiota bacterium, assembly GCA_963786105.1. Lineage (GTDB taxonomy): Bacteria > Vulcanimicrobiota > Vulcanimicrobiia > Vulcanimicrobiales > Vulcanimicrobiaceae > Tumulicola. The sequence goes on along the minus strand of CAWAXX010000018.1, from coordinate 157,390 downwards.
GCAACCACCATCCGGTCACTGCCGCGATCGCGACGACCGCTAGGAACGCGAGAATGAGGGGTTGGCGTCGACGGCGAGCGCGCGATTTCTTCGGCACGATGAGTGATTCGGTGCACTCATCGACCATCTTTCCGAGATCGCGGCAATGGCGATGCTGAGCGTATCCTTAGAAGAGGCCGCCAGGAGAGGCGGAGGTTGCGCATCAAAAGCGTCCTGGTGAAATCGCTTCTAGCGGTGGCGTTCGTCGTAGCACTTGGTGTTCTCGCGGCCGCGGCGGCCCCAAATGGCGCTTCGGCCGCGCCGGTAGCGACGCCGGTTCCGCTGCCGTCGCCCGATCGTTTGCTGTATTTGATCCGCCGGCAGTTTCGTTCGCATCGGCCGCCGCCGGCCTACGTCACCTACACGCTCATCCGCAAGCAAACGCTCGACGACGGTTATCCGGATTTGGTCAACAGTTACACGTATCACATTTGGTGCCGGACCTACGATCGGGCAGCCTTAGGACGCAAGGTGTATCGCGGGTCCGCACGCGGAACGCTGGAATTCTTGCGACCGTCTTTCAACGAGCCGTGGGACCCGGGGCCACCCACGGCCGATCTTTTCGAGCCTGCGCCGGCGCACCCGCACAGCAATCCGCGCACCTTCGTACCAACGCCTGAACCGACGGGCAGCGCGCCGCCGTTGATTGCCAGCGTGAGCGTCATGGGTGAGTTCGACTATCGGGTAACCGGCATTACGACGCAGGGTAATCTCACGCACGTGATCTTGCAGCCGCGGCGCGATCCGGAACGCAACCGGTTGCGCGAGCTCTTCGTCGACAGCAAGACGCTCGAGCTGCAACAAGTCGTCGCGACCGACAAACTCTACGACGAAGACAGCCGGCACGTCTATCCGATGATCTTCACCGTCACGATGGGGTGGCTGAATAGCATGCCCGTGGTAACGCACATTCACGGGACGCCGACGCTCGAAGCCGATGCTGAGTACTTAGGAAAAGACGCGACCGTCGATTACGATTTCAACGACATCGCGTTTCCCGCATCGCTGCCCGACTGGTACTTCGATCCACGCTCGTACGCCTCACACGTGGACGACGAGCCCGGTTAGATACCGCTCAAGAAGGCGGCGGCATTTGGCTTGACGAGGGCTGGATACTTCTGCTGCAGCGCGCGGAGCTTCGGAAGATCGTTGACCACGATGTACGGATTGGTCGGATTGTGGACGGCGAAATTCTGATGGTAGCCTTCGGCCGGGTAGAAGCCGCGCAGCGGAGCCAGCTCGGTGACGATCGGTGAAGCGTACGCATGGCCGCGGTCGAGCTGCGCGATCTTCGCGACGGCTTGAGCGTGCTGGTCCGCGGTCGTATAGAAGATTTCCGAGCGGTATTGCGTTCCGTCGTCTGGACCCTGGCGATTGCGCTCGGTCGGGTCGTGCGCTACGGTGAAGTACACCTCCAACAGCTGTTTGAACGAAATCGCCGACGGGTCGTACGTGATCTCGACCGACTCGGCGTGTCCGGTCGTGCCGCTACTGACGATTTCGTAATGGGCGGTGTCGGCATTTCCGCCGGCGTATCCGGCCACGGCCGAGCGCACGCCCTTGAGCGACTCGAAGACCAGCTGCATTCCCCAAAAACATCCTCCGGCGAGCACCACGCGCTGCGCTTGGACGTTCGCACCGGCGTGGGGGGTTGGGGGTGCGGCGGCGACGAGGACGACGGCGAGGAGAGCGGCCAGAAATCGTGTCATATTCCCTTCAACGCTTGCGGGCGCCGAACGGATGAGCCGCCGGGACGAGCCGTTCTAGCGCAGGTGCGAATCGAGCCACTCCAGCCAAAAGCGCGTCAGGTCGGCGGTTTGGACGGGATTGCTTGGGCCGTGCGTAGCCGCCGGGAACACGAGAAAGCGAACCGGGACGTGGTTGTCGGCCAGGGCGTGGTACAGCGCGTAGGACAGGGGAATCGGAACCACCGGGTCGAGCGTCGTCCCCCAGATTAACGTCGGTGTGGTGATGTTCTTGTAGTACGTAATCGGCGACTGTTCCGCATAAACCCGCGCTCCGTCGCCGACGTACGGTGAGGTTCCCAGGTAATAGGTATTCTGTACGTTGGAGGTGGAGAGGTTATACTCTTGCGTTTCATCGTTGACCGCAGCTCCCGAGACGGCCGCGCGCCAAACGTGATAGTGACCTATGAGCCAGGTCGTAAGGAGTCCGCCGTACGACCATCCCGAAACGGCCAGGCGCTTATCGTCGATGTACGGCTCCTTTTCGAGTGCGGCCAAACCGGACATGACGTCGTTGCCTGGTCCCTCGGCGGTGTCGCGGACGATCGCGAGCATGTACGCGTTGCCGAGATTATCGCTCCCGCGGTAGTTCGGTTGTAAGACGATGTAGCCATGCGATGCAATCATTTGCGCGAGCGGCCACTGTTCCCAAGCGAACTCGAGCGAATTCGAGAGCCCTGGACCGCCGTGAATAAGCAACACCACCGGGAACTTTGCGGCTGGGTTGGCGGCACGAACGGCGTCGAACGACGGTGGGTAGGTGAGCACTCCGTCCTCGGAAAAACCATTCGGGCCACCCCATTCGAACGCGCTCATTCGGCCGATGGAAATGGCGCCAAGAAAGTCGTTGAGGTGTGTCACCCGACGCGGCTCTATGGCGCCGGGCGCAAAATAGTACAGTTCGCGAGCATGCCGCGCATCGTTCGCCAGAAAGGCGACTCCGCCGTTGCGCGCGATACTCGCGGCAATCCCGGCATCGAACGTCGAACTCGAATACGGGTCGCAGACGATGTTGAGGTTGCCGAGCGGAAACGGATGCCGATTCCCGGAGAGGTCGACGACCCACGCCACCGTTTGGGTGCGGTCGCTGGCGCAAACGAGCATGTGCCGCCCGTCGGGGAACCATAGCGAGCCCGCGACGTTGCGGTCGAGGGTCGGCATAAAGGCCGCATCGTTTCCAGCGGCGAGCATGCGCACGGTGTTCTCCGCCAGAAAGTTACCGTCGAGCGGATACCAATATGCGAGCCGGATTCCGTCGGGTGAATATGCCGGACTTAACTCGACGTTGGGATGCGAGGTGAGTTTGTGCAGACCCGTGCCCGTCGCACCGATCTGCCACAGCGTCGAGTTTTCATCATCGCCGCCGAAGGTGCTGGCGACCCGAGTGAAGGTGATGAACCGCCCGTCGCTCGTCCAGGTGATTTGCGGTGAAAAAATTCCGCCGGGGTCGGTCGGTGCGATCGTCCACGTACCCGACGTGAGCCGCTGCGCGCGGCCGCCGCGCGACGGAAGGACCCAGAGGTGATCCGGCGGCGTGAGCGCAGTTGCGGTGTAATCGTTGTTGCCGGCAAAGAAGTAGTCGTGGTGGTGCGCCAATGCCAAGTGATTTGCAGGCCCGTCGGACGCCACGAAGGCGATGCGCGCGCCGTCAGGACTCCAGGCGAGGTCGATGACGTCGGCGAGAGCATGCGTAAGTGGAAGCGTCGTTCCGTCGATGCCGCGCACGTAGGCTTGCTGCACCGCGCCGTCGGACGGTCGTGCCAAATAGGCGAGCCGCCGGCCATCCGGCGACCATCGCGGTACCGATACGTCGTGACCGCGTACCAGCGTCTGCAGCCTTCCACTCGCGACGTCCACGAGTTCGAGCGAGTTGACTTCGATCGCGCGCTCGAGATCCTGCCGAATGGCGATGACGGCCACGCGGCGCCCGTCCGGTGCGATCGCCGGCTCTTCGAGGTCGACGATGCGGGCCATGTCGGTGATTTCCAACGTGCGCGCCGATGCGGCGGTAGGCCGTCCTCCCAAAACGGCGACCGCGAGCAACGTCGCGGCAAGGAAGGTACGCATGCCCGGTCGAGTTCGGACGGCGGTCCGCAATGCCCCTTCGCCCTTGAGTGCCGCCCGGCGCTGAGGGTGACACGGCGGAGCCCGCAGCGAAGGAGCGGCGATGCCGACGCGAATGGTCGTGCTCGCGACCGCTATATATGCCGCGGTTTTTGCGGTACTCGGAGCCGACCGGTACGTCACCTATCATTCCGGCGCGGACCTGGGCTTGTTTACCCAAACGATCGCGAGCGCGTTCCACGGCTTCAGCAATACCGTCGAAGGGACGTCGCACTTCGCGTATCATTTTTCGCCGATTCTGTACCTATGCGCGCCGTTGCTTTGGCTCACCGGCTCGGCGCTGGCGTTGGTCGTGGTGCAAGCGGTCGCTACCGCACTGGTCGCGCCGGCCTTGTACGCAATCGCGCGCAAGCGCACGTGCGACATCGGAGCGGCGGCGCTGGCCTGTATCGCGCTCTTGTATCCTCCACTACAAGGCGTAACGTTTACGGACTTTCACGAAACGGCGTTCCTGCCGGCAACCATCGCCTGGTTGTTGTGGGCGATCGACGCGCGCCGTTTCGGCGTGGCAAGCATCCTGGTGGCCGTCGCACTCTCGATCAAAGAAGACCAAGCGATCGCGATGGCAATCTTGGGGGTGGTCTCGTGCGTCTATTTCGCGAGACGGCGCGAGCGCGCCGGCAGGCTGTTTGGCGTTGCGGCGGTCGTCGTTTCCATTGCCGTGTTTTGGGGATACTTCGGGATCGTCCGGCCGCTCGCAGGAGCGCCGCCAGTGTGGGTTCCGAGCCATTTTTACGCGTGGAACGGATACGCGTCGCCACGTTCCCTGGGAGCCGAAATCGGCGGCCGGCTGACGTATCTTCTCGAAGCTTTCGCCCCGTTGGCGTTCCTCCCGTTGCGTTCGCCGGTGGTATGGTTGGCGCTTCCGGGCTTGTTCGAGGTATTGGCGTCGCGCGAGCCGCTCATGTATACGATGGGCCAGCATTACGCGGCGGTATGGGTCCCCTACGTCTTGGTCGCCTTCGCCCTCGCGGGCGCGCACCTCTTATCGAAAAGCGCCCTTGTTGGGCGGCGGTGGGTCGGCGCCAGCGCCGCTCTCTGCACGCTGACGCTGATATTCTTCAGCCCCTTACACCTCGGGCACTTTCTTCGGATGCCCAATGCCGCCGACGCGGCGACGAATGCCGCAATCGCGCGCATCGCGCAGACGGCGAGCGTCGGAACGTACGACGAGATCTACGCGCACCTCGGATTCTTTCCGCAGGCGGCCATAGGAGTGCGCTCGCGTCCGCAGTACGTGCTGTACGACGATCGGTATGCGTCCACGGCGTGGACGCAGCGCATTCTTCCACAAATTCGCCGGGCGGTCGACGGCGGAACGTATAGAGTCATTGCTGCTGGGAACGGCGTGACGTTGCTCGAGCGTTAGGAGTCTTTTGATGCACCTCATTTTCGGTTTACTCTTTTCACTGAGCCAGGTCTTGAGTTTTCCGCTGCCGATGGCTTTGGCGGCGAGTCCAGACGGATCGGCGATCGCGTACGTTCTGGACGAAAGCGGTATCCGGAGCGTATGGTTTGCGCGAGCGCCCGAATATCAGCCACGACGCCTATGGAGTTCCGGCGCCGACGACGGACAGGAGCTTACCAATCTCAGCGTGTCCAAAGGCGGAGCGTTCGTCGCGTACGTTCGAGGCGGAGCCCATGATGCCAATTGGCCAGAGCATCCCTGGCCGGATCCCGACTCGAGTCCGAAAGAGCCTCACCTCACGGTGGTGTCGCTCGCGACCGCTGCCGGTTCGTCGCCGAAAATACTTGGCGAGGGCGACTCGCCCGCGATTTCGCCCGACGGTACGCGGGTGGCGTTCGTTCACGACCCCGACCAATCGGTTTGGAGCGCGCCGGTCGACGGCAGCAAGGAATCGAAAAGGCTGTTTTTCGATAAGGGAAATGACGGCGACTTGCAGTGGTCGCCCGACGGAAGAGCCCTTGCCTTTACGTCCGATCGTGACGATCATTCGTTCGTCGGTATTTTCCGCGATGACGGAACTCCGATTCAATATCTCGCGCCGTCAACGTCGCGCGACTTTTCACCGCAGTGGTCGCCCGACGGTGCGTCCGTGGCGTACGTGCGCATAGGCGGCCGCGGCGGACCGCCGCAAGACCCGCTCAAGCGATATTCGCGTCCGTGGGCGGTTTGGGTGGCGAACGTCGCGGGCGGCTCGGCGCACGCCGCTTGGACCAGCGGCCATGCGTTGCGCGATTCGCTTCCCGGAATCAACGGTCCGCAACTGCATTGGATCGCCGGGAATCGGCTCGCGTTCATATCGGAGCGTTCGAACTGGCCCAACCTGTACGCCGTTTCGGCAGCCGGCGGCGCCGCCGATGCGCTGACGCCGGGTACGTTCATGGTCGAAGACGTGGCCGTTTCGCCCGATCTGCGCACGATTTACTACACCGCAAACTCCGGCAGAACGAATGGCGACGACGACCGGCGTCACGTGTTTCGAGTTTCGGCCGCTGGCGGACCGCCGGAAGCGGTGACGAGCGGGGAAAATAGCGAATGGTGGCCGGCCGCAACCAGCGATGGTGTCGCGTACGTGCAAGCGGGTCCTCAAGTGCCGATGACGATCGGGCTCAACGCTCGGTCCCTTAGCAGCGATCAAATACCCGCGGACTTTCCGGCGGCGGCTCTCGTCGTACCGCGCGAAGTGGCGTTTCGCGCGCCGGACGGCACGGTGGTGCACGGACAGATCTTCGACGCACCCGGAGGCGCTTCCAAAAAACCCGCGGTAATCTTCGTGCATGGCGGCCCACCGCGACAGATGCTGCTGACGTGGCATTATATGGATTACTACTCGTACGCGTATGCCACGAACCAGTACTTAGCCAGCCGCGGTTTCGTCGTATTGTCGGTGAACTACCGTCTAGGTATCGGCTACGGCCACGACTTTCAATACCCACAGCTCGCCGGACCGGCGGGCGCGAGTGAATACCAAGACGTTCTCGCAGGAGCCCAGTTCCTCCAACAAGATCCGCGGGTGGATCGCAAGCGGATTGGCATTTGGGGAGGCTCCTACGGCGGGTACTTGACGGCCATGGCTTTGGCGAAGAACTCCGATATCTTCAAAGCGGGGGTCGATTTTCACGGCGTTCACGATTGGTCGATGTTTCCCGAGTGGTTCTCGACTGCGGATAAACGCTACCAGACCTACGACAAGAAACGATTTCTAAAGACGGCCTGGTACTCATCGCCGGACGCCTACATCTCGACGTGGCGTTCGCCGGTGCTGTTGATTCAAGGCGACGACGACCGCAACGTACCGTTTCACCAAATGGTCGATCTCGTGGAGCGCTTAAAAATGGCGCACGTTCCTTACGAGGAAATCGTCATTCCCAACGACATCCACGGTTTTCTGCATTGGCAATCCTGGCTACAGGCGGATCAGGCTACCGTCGATTTTCTCACGAAGCACCTGTAAAAGGAGCGCTCAGCTCAGGATGACAGGGTCCAGCGCCCGACGTTCCAGAACGGGCCCGATAGCGACGTCGTCTGTCCGCGCAGCCGGTTTGAGAATGCGTTAAGCTGAGAACGCCGATAGATCAACGCAATCGGTAACTCGCGATACAACACGGCTTGCAAGGCGCGGTAGGTAGCCGCCCGACGAACCGGATCGTACGTGCTCAATCCGCGCGCAAGCAGGTCGTCGATCGTTGGATCGCAGATGCGCGACTTATTGTACCCGCCGGGGGGGACGTTGGCGCAGGCAAACTGGTCGGTCGTGTCGGGATCGTCGCCGTTCTCGAACGAATACAGCGCCATTTGGAATTTGCCGCCGTACACCGGGCCGTTTTCCGCAGCGGGCGCCACGAACTGCGTGATGTTGAACTGCTTGAGCGTGACCCTTGCGCCGATCGCGCTTTCGTACTGAACGACGTTGTCGGCGACGGTCGCATCGCCGGGCGTAGCGGCCTGAATGATCAGCAGAAGTTCGAGCGCGCGTCCGTTCTTTGTACGAATCCCGTTCGGGCCGGGATGCCAGCCGGCGCTTTCGAGAAGGCGACGGGCGTGGTCGGGATCGTACGGGACGTCTGGATAAGCGCGCGGATCGAACGCCCATAAGAAGAGGCCTGCGCCCGCATGCCGGCTGCGTAACGCGCCACGGTACGCTTTGGCAATGAGGCCTGGAATGTCGATCGCTTCGGCCAGCGCGTGGCGCACGCGAGGGTCGGCCGTGAGCGGATCTTGCGTGTTGAAAATGATCGCCCCAACGGCATTCTGCTGAGTGTTGGTCAAACGGTAGCCGTGAATAGCGAGCAGCCGCGGGTAGTTGGCGTAGTCTTGCTCGTCGAAGTAGCCGTCGATTTCATGCGTCTGCAACAGATTTAGCGCGGTTTGCGGATTAGCTACAAAGAGGATCGTCATCCGCGGGATCGCGATCGGCCCCTTCCAGTAGAAGGGATTGGCCCGCAGTTCGACGCGATCGCTGCGCAGCCAGCGTTCGACGCGGTACGGTCCCGACCCGAACGGTGCTCCGTTGAAATCGACTTGGTTGAAACTAGGAAACCGCGCGAGGGCGTGTTTGGGCAGAATCGGGAAGCCCTGCGGCGCGCCTACGACGGTAATAAGCGGCGGGAACGGGCGCTTGAGGTGAAGCACGAGCCGCGTCGGCGTCGGGGCCTCCGCCCGCGCGACGTCGTCGTAGGCAAAGCGGCTTTGCACGTTGTTGCGCGGGTTGTTGATCGCCTCGATCGACCAGGCGCAGTCGGCGGCGGTGAGAGAGACTCCGTCGGCAAAGCGAATGCCCTTGCGAATCCGATAGATGATCGTCTTGCCGTCGGGACTGATGCCGCCATTTCGTAAAGTGGGCACGTCGGTTGCGATGTCGGGCACGAGCCGGCCGCGATCGTCGTACTTCACGAGGTAGGAGAAAACGAGCATCGACCATTCGGTAGAGGACGTACCGTTTTCGAGCGCCGGGTTGAGCGATTGCGGCTCCCACTGCTGAGCGATGACGAAGGCGCCGCCAGTAACCGGAGCTCGCGCGCAGCCTGCGAGCGTAGCGGCCGTTGCCAGCAGTCCAAGGACGAATCGAAGCGATATCGTGGCGGTCATAGCGTGCGGAGTTTCACCGGCGGCCGCGTGAGCCTGCGTAGAAAATCGGGTGAAGAAGGCAGGCGATGGAGGAAGCGGCCGACCTCGCGGACTACGAGAGTTTGCTAGCTTGCCGTAAGGGCGAGCAACTTAGAAAGGGTCTCAATATGAAGCATTGGGCACTCGTTGCCTTAGGGTGTGCACTTTTTGCGGTTGGATTCGCCGCCGCCCCGTTAGCCTCGGTCGCCGATACGGCACCGATGGCCGCGCCGACGCCGGTGCCGATACCCCATCCCGACTTTTCCTCGATGAACTTCCTGCTGGGTAGCTGGTCGTGCACGCAGCCGCTGCGCGGCAAGACGCGTCCCGAAACCGACGTCTACAGCATGAGCGCTGATGGAATGTGGATGCTCGATCAATCCACCGCGCCGCCGTTCGATCAATATCGCACCGTTGCCCAAAACGGTATGACCTCCACGACGTACGACAGCGGCGTTAAGCAATGGGTATCGGTGAACCTCGACAACCTTGGCGGTTACGGTATCGAATCGACACCCGGCTGGCAGGGCAATACCGCGATGTGGGCCGGCAAAGGTCTCGATGGGAGCACCTTCACCGACGCGATTACCAAGGTGAGCGACGTGCAAACGACCGACGTAAGTACGACGACCGATCCGCAAGGAAAGGTCACGACGGTCACGATCACCTGCAAGAAAAGCTCGACCTAGACTCCTGGAAGCGCCGAAGCCTCTTTCGGCGTAAACGCGACGATTTCGCTGGCCTCGCGGTAGCTCGTCCACCACGTGCTGCCGTCGTAGGCCAGCCCGCGCGCGTCGTCGGCCAGCTTGCACAGCGGGGACGGTTGCGGCGCCTCCGATCGTACGTCGAGCGTTGCCAACTCGAGATTTTCAAACTCATCGTCGGCCGCAATGGTATAAAACGTGCCGCCGGGACCGATGGCGATTCCAAGGCACCGCGTCGATAACGGTATCTCGCGCTGGATCGCCGCTTTTTCATCGAGTACGACGATGCGACGGAGTCCGAGTTGCGTCATGTACAGTGTCGAACCGTCGGAAGCGAGATAGGATCCCGTAAAATCGGGGCACGGCATTTTGCTGGTCTCGTCGAAGCCCCGCCCTGGAACGAATCGAAACAGGTAACGGTCCTCGTCTTTTCCGATCGCGACCACCACGCGTAAGTCGTTTCCCATGGCGGCAATACCGTACGGCCGTCCTGGCGCGGCAACCTCGTCGGTGACTTTCCACGATTGCGGATCGATGGCGTAGAGCCGGTCGGTATCCCAGCAGCCCACCCACAAGGCGTTCTTATGAAACGCTAGGGGCTGCGGGCGTCCGCCGGGAGACGCGTGGCGCTGGAGTTCTGTTACGTCTTGCATGCCGACCAAAACGCCTGGACTGGGCCGAGGAGTTGCAACGCCGGCGAGGCTATTTTCAAACGAGCTGCCCGGGACCTTCGTACCAGTTTCCACGGTACCAAAAGTCCCGGTTGAGCGATGCTTGGCGCGACGAGCCACCTGACGCACGCCGGATCATCCATGTGCGGCTTCGACACAATAAACAGGACTTCAAAAAGCCACAACGCAAACTTCTAATATTCGAATAAACGGCCGGTCCTTTGTATGGCCCGCGCTGATCCTCGTTTTGGCGGGGGTCGGCGGCGCCGTGCCGCAGACCGCGGCCGCTTCACCGCCGCGACATCGCGCTCCAGCGTGCGGTCCGTTGTCCGACGCTCGCGCGTTGATGGAGCCGCCGAACGTCGACGTTTGGAACCTTCCGCTCAATGCAACGGGCGAGCACGAGTTGATTCTCGCCGCCCACGGAGACGCGAAGGCGTTCTGCTACCGATATGAATGGAACGGCTCGGTGCAAACCGTCGCGCCGACCATTCGCGTGCGGCCGGGCGAACATTTCGCGGTACGCGTCGTCAACGATATTTCGGGTCCCAGCAAAGGCGAGCGCGTCGCGTCGACGGCGGTCCCGCCGTGCATGCCCATGCACATGGATCCGGCGACGGTCACGCACTACGTCGGCTATCTGAATCATATCATCGACGACCGGTACGTGCCCGTGCGTCCGGTGGATACGAACATCCACTTGCACGGCTTCGAAGGTCCGGCGGCCGAAGAAAACGTCTTCCTTTCGACGCTGAGCACGCCGATGCACGCGTGCGAGTATCACGTCACGATCCCCGCGACGCAACCACCGGGCACGTATTTCTACCACCCGCACGCGCATGGCTCGGCAGATGCGGAAGTGGCGCGCGGCCTGTCCGGGGCGTGGATCGTGGAGCCGAATCGTCCACAAATTCCACGTTCCGCGGATCACGTCGTCCTGCTTCGTTACCGGCTGCCGATTCGATTAGACAATCGTTTCGTGCCCGACGACGGGGGCGCAGCAGTAACCCTTTCTGAAAGACACCAAACCGCCCTCAAGCAGGCGACGCCGGTTGCCTACGATCCTTTTAATCCGCCGCCGTGGCCGTTGACCTTCGCGATGAGCGCCGGCGGGGTTACGGCGGATGCAAGCGGCTGCGACGGGCTCGGCGCCGAACCCGTCGTAAGCGTGGACGGATCGATGGCGCCGGCATCGCTCGACGTTCCCGCGGGCCAAGTGCAGCTCTTCCGGCTCATCGACGCAACGTCGGATTCGCCCAAGCGTTTGCAGTTGCGCGATGCGGAAGGACGCGTGCAAACGATGCGGGTCGTCGGCCTCGACGGTATCCCCGTGTCGGGAGATATGTCTCACCCCTTGACACGGTACGTCGCGATGAACGACGTGATGGTCGCGCCGATGGCCCGTGCCGACGTGTTGGTAACGGTGGGTGTGGGCCAAACGCTGACGCTGTCCAGCGAGCACTACTGTGAAGGCTCCGATGCGTTCTTCCAGATGCACCACGACGTGCTGCGGATCCACGGCGTAGCCGGCGCGACGGGGGAAGCGGCGGAGTTGACCCCCGTGCCCGTGCAGATTTCTAAGACGCCGGCCGCAAAGCTCGTCGCATTCGCGCGCGCCAATCCATCGCTGGTGCGCCGGAGAGCTATCACCTTTACGGAATACGGGTTTCCCAAGACGACGAAGGCGCCCGAACACGGTGCTTATTACATCACCGATACCACCAACCCGCAGTTCCACGAGCACCCATTTTGGCCGGACTACGCGGCGAACGGTACCGTTCCATCGAGCGCCGACGTCGTCGTGCGGGCCGGCAGCGTCGAGGAATGGTATCTGATCAACGCGACGATGGAATCGCACGTCTTCCACATCCATCAGATGTCTTACGTCCAGGAACGCGGCTCTGCAGGTATTCCGGTCTCGGTGGACACGTCGTTCGTGCCCGTCGGGCGGCTGCTGCCGAACCGTCACGATCCCAATTATCCGATGGTCCAGCCGAGCATCACGAAGATATTGCTCGATTTTCGCCACGTACCCAAAGGCACGTTCGTATTCCACTGCCACATGCTGTTCCACGAAGACAACGGCATGATGGCGGTTATTCGAGTAGAATAACCCGGCTACGGCTGTTCGAGGTAGAAGACCACCGGCTGGATGCCAACGGCGTCTTCGAGCAAATGCATGTTCAGCGGAAACCCGCCGTCGCCGTTCGCAAATGATACAAAACCGAGGCGGGTCTTCGAATCGCCGAACATTGCGGCTTTGAAGCCCGGATTCGATCCGGTGTGAAAGAATGCGATCGACGCCGCTCGCTTCTGTAATGCGACGCCGAGGCCGCGCCAGATGTAGTCGCTTAGTTGAATGGTGGGCGTAAACATGGGGTGGTTGGGCTGGTTCAAGAGCGTCTGCACGAACCGCGCGTAGTCGCGCACCGTCGTAAGCAAGGACCACCCGACGTTTGGCATGGCATTCCAGGGAAGTGCGGCGACCGGCGGGCGTACGGACGGCAACGCGGCGAGTGCGTCCGCGCTGTTCCAGTCTTCCAGGGGTTTCGAATGCGCCCGCCCGATCGCGATCAACTGCCGCCCCAGAAGCGCGGTATCGTGTCGCAAGGCCTTGCCGTCAGCGTCGTATGGAAGCGCGCAGTTCGTAGCGTCCTCATCCCGCCAGACGTAGCTGCTGTCGCGCATTCCGAGTTCGTCCAATGTGGAGCGCATGAATCGTGCCGTCGGCTCTCCGGTAAGGTGCTCGACCACCGTTTGTAAGAAATAGAAGCCTTCGCCTGAATAACGGTACCGCGTTCCGGGCACAAACGCGAGCGACAGCTCCTCCCCTGCTGCGTGCCTCCAGTTCGGCAGACCGCTGGTATGCGAGAGAACGTGTCGTGCGGAAATTGTAGCACCATGCCGGTCCGCGATCGGATACGGAGCGGGAAGATAGGTATCGAGCGGGCGATCGAGATCGAGCGTCCCTCGCGCAACGAGTCCAAGGACGGCGTAGGCGAAGACGGGCTTGGACAGGGATGCGGCTTCAAAGAACGTTGACGTCGTTACCGGTAGCCGCGTAGCTACGTCGCGCAAGCCGATGGGAGTACAGTGGAGCGAAGTACGATCGACCCGAGCAAACGCCGCGCCGGGTACTCCGGTCCAGCGCATCTCATCGGCGATCCGAGTAGAGCCGGCACTCGCGAGCGTGCGAAGCGGAAGTGCGGCGCAACCCGACGCGGCAAACAGAGAGAAGGTTCGCCGATTCACGCCGAGCGGATGCCGTTTCTACAAGTACGGTCCACGTATTCCAACCGGTACGTATTCCCGCGATCCGCCCGCGGGCCTGGCAACGCAACGTACCGGGAGCGGTCGCTCGGCCGTCGAATCGTCGGCGGGACCTAAGGTGCGCCAACCTACCGCCGGAGGATAATTTTGGCATGAAGAGCGGCACTGCGAAAGGGACCGTCAATCGTCGCGACGTTATCGTGGGAGCATCGACCCTGGCGGCTGCCGCGCTGGGATCGAGCTTACCGAGTGCCGCGCAGACTTCGCCGTCGCAGGCACAGGGCGCTAAAGCCACGCGTAAGGGCCCACCGGGCCAACCGCCATACAACATCGTCTTCATCATCGTCGACCAGCAAACGCATAAGCTCCATGGCGGTCCGGAGTATTCGCTGCCGGGAACGGATGCGATCGCAAGCAACGGTGTCACGTTTGCAAATCACTACACCGCCTCGGCGATGTGCACGCCGTCGCGCGCCACGTTCCTCACCGGCCGGCCGCCGCAGTACCATCACGTCATCGACCAGCAGCAGTTCGCCTTTGTGCCGACACTGAATCCGAACATTCCGAACGTCGGCTCGGTGCTAAAAGAGCTCGGATATAAAACCGCGTACTTCGGCAAGTTCGAAATGGACAAGGGGATCCTCACCCCCGAATCAACCGTCAACTACAGCACCGCCGCCGCGGCCTATGGCTTTGACATGTTCGGCGCCGGCGGCGACATCGGGAGCGCTCCCCTCAGCGGCTTCGAAAACGATCCCTTCATCGCCGGTGAAAGCGTGCGCTGGCTCCGCAACGCCGCGATGCAATCGCGCAAGAGCGGCGGCCAACCGTTCTTCATGGTTGCAAGCTTTGTGAATCCGCACGACATCATGTACGGTGACGGTAACGTTCCAGGCGAACCGGCGGTTCAGAAGCCCGTGACCCCAGCGGCGACGCCGCCCCCACCGCCAAACTCCATTTACGAACGGAAATGGGCGCTCACGCTACCGGAGAGCCTTGCGGAATCGCTCACATCCGACGGAATGCCGAGTGCTCTCGACGAGTACCGAAAAGGCTGGGATGGTTGGTCCGGCACGATCCCGGCCGATCGGACCGATATGTGGACGATCTTCTACAACTACTACTTGAATACGATACAAGACAACGAACGGAACGTTAAACAGGTTGTCGACGTCTTCAACGAGATGGATTTGTGGCGCGACACCGTTATTGTGTTCACGGCGGATCACGGCGAGATGGGGGGTTCCCACGGCGGTCTGAAGGGCAAAGGGCCCTTCGTCTACGAGCAAAACGCGCACGTGCCGATGATTATCGCCCATCCGACGGGGCCGTCCGGCGCCAGCTGCATCGCGCTGACCAGCCATCTCGACTTGGTGCCAACCTTCGTCGGATTGACGGGACTGCCCGAGACGCAGCGTCCTGCGAACGTGAAAGCGCTGCCCGGACACGACTTCTCCGGATTGCTCGCAAACCCGCAAGAAGCCAAGCTCGACGCGATGCGGCCGGGCGTGCTCTTCAACTACCTGGGCCTTGCGACGGTCGATGCAAAGTATCTCCAAAGCGTCATGGATTCCCAGATGCTGAACACGGCGCAGCCCTCGATCGGTCAAGCGAACTTGACGAAGCGCGGTCTTGTTTCGTTTGCGTTCGACGGGCGCTACAAGTTCGGCCGCTACTACGCGCCCACCGCGTTTAACACGCCGCTGACGCTGGAGGAAATACTGAAGAACAACGACGCGCAGCTCTTCGACCTCGAGAGCGACCCCCACGAGTTGCACAACCTCGTGCTCGAGCCCGAGAAGAACCGCGACACGATCTTGCGCATGAACAAGTTACTCAACGATCTCATCGCAGCCGAAGTCGGCGTCAACGACGGCCAGTTTCTGAAGCCTCTTCTCGAGGGGAAAGGCGAACTAACCCCGGGAGGATGAGCCCCCTGGCTAGCGCACGCGGCGTCATCGGATTATTACCGGTAAGTGCGGGCATAACGACGTCGAAACACGGTTGGCTGCGACGCCGTACCTCTGGCAATGGTAGGGGTCGGTATTGTGAACTTGCTTAAGGCTGTTCCGGGGATCGCGCTCGCCTTCGCGCTTGCGATCCCGATGCCGTTATGCGCCGAGAATCCTGCCGCAGCGGTGGAAAGCAGCGTCGACATCGGAGCTCTGATGAGGGCAAACGGCATACCCGGAATGAGCGTCGCGGTCATTCAGGGCTATAAAATCGTATGGGCCAAGGGCTACGGTGTCACAGAGCCGGGCGGTTCGACTGCGGTCACGTCGCGCACGCTTTTTCTCGCCGGTTCGATCAGCAAATCGGTGACTGCCGTGGGGGCGCTCGTGATGGTGGATGCGGGCAAACTGTCGTTGGGCTCCGACGTGAACTCGGGTCTGAAGGCCTGGAAGATTCCACCGAGCGCATTTGTCGCCAGTCAAAAAGTAACGCTGATGCGTTTGCTTGACCATACGTCGGGAATCACCGGCGGCGACTTTTTTCCAGGATACGCGATCGGGACGCCGGTCCCGTCTCTAGTGCAGATCCTCAACGGCGAGAGGCCCGCCATGAACGATCCCATCGTCGTCACGCGCGTCCCCGGCTCGCAATGGTCTTATTCCGGCAATGCGTACCTTGTCTTGCAAGAAGTGATGATGGATGTGACCGGCGAGACGTTCCCGCAGCTCATGCAACGGTTAGTTTTCTCGCCGATCGGCATGACGCAGAGCACTTTCGAACAACCGTTGCCGCCGCGGTTAGCTCTTGGTGCTGCGCGAGGAACCCTGATTGGCGGCACACCAGTAGTCGGCGGTTGGCACGTTCAACCTGAGATGGCGGCAGGAGGATTGTGGACGACACCCAGCGATTTAGCGAAACTAGCTATCGAGATTGCGCTTGAATCGCGCGGTATAGCGCATCGGGTTCTCTCGACGCGTACGGCAGAGGCGATGATTACGCCGCAGTGGAGTACTGGGGTAATCAATATTCTCGGTACGGGCGACGATCCAGACCGCATGGGATTTGGAGTTGTTGTCGGCGCCCATCATCGTTTTGGGCACATCGGTGGAAACATAGGTTATCAGGCCACGATGGTAATGTTTGCGGACACCGGAAACGGCGCAGTAATCATGACGGATTCCGACGTCGGTTTGCGTGCCGGCAACGCCGTACTCAACGCGATTGCGAAAGTGCACGGCTGGAATTACGTAGCGCCGCCGCCACCTTAAACTTCGCTTTTAGCTGCAGCCCGACGTCGCTCCGCACGAATCGCATTTCTCACAGGCGCCATTGCGAACCATGGTGAGTTGACCGCATTCCAGGCACGCATTGCCCGTATAGCCCTTTGCTTTTGAGGCGTTAACGGCTTCGGACCGCGCAAGCGTTGCGGTAGAGGTTCCCGACGAAGCGGTACCGGTGCCGAGTGCCGGCGACGCGCCGGCCGCCGACGTTGCGACGCTTGCGACGCTTGCGACGGGTTGCGACGACCCAGGCTGAGGCGTTTGACCGGGGTGCAGATGGGTGCTCACCGGATGGAGACGCTCCGCGACCCCGGCCGGCCGAACGTTGACGCCGCCCTCTTCCTCGGCGATGAATTCGTCATGCGGCTCGGGGCCCATCGCGTCCATCTGCATCGAGGGCTGCACGTGCGCGAGATCGTAGCGCCCGAGGTAGCTGACCGCGAGCTCGCGGAAGATGTAGTCGAGGATCGACGTCGCCATCTTGATGTGATCGTGTCCGCTGACTGGCCCGTTCGGCTCGAAACGCGTGAACGTGAAGGCTTCTACGAACTCTTCGAGTGGGACGCCGTGTTGCAGACCCAGCGAGATGGCAATGGCGAAGTTGTTCATCAGCGAGCGGAAGGCGGCGCCCTCCTTGTGCATGTCGATGAAGATTTCGCCGAGCTGGCCGCCTTCGTACTCGCCGGTGCGCAGATACACCTTATGACCGGAGATGACGGCCTTTTGCGTATACCCGCTGCGGCGTTGAGGCATCCGGCGCCGTTTGGCAATGTAACGGTAGACGATTTTTTCGGCCACCTGCATCGGCGTCGCGAAAAGCTGCGGTGACTGCGTGGCGGCAACCTGGTCGTCGCCGGCATCGGAACCGAGATCGTAGCTTGCGGCCAGCGGCTGCGAGAGCTTGGAACCGTCGCGATACAGCGCGACCGCTTTGATCATGCGCTCCCACGAGTACCGGTAGGCTTCCTTGACTTCGTCGATGGTCGCCGTCTGCGGGAAGTTGATCGTCTTGCTGATCGCTCCCGAGACGAACGGTTGCGCCGCCGCCATCATATCGACGTGCGCCAGCGGGCGAATGTACCGCGATCCGTATCGTCCGCACGGTGTGGCACAATCGAACACCGCGAGGTGCTCGTCTTTGAGATACGGCGCGCCTTCGACCGTCATGCGGCCGCAAATGTGCGCCGAGGCCTCCTCGATCTGCTGGGTCACAAAGCCCAGGCCGTCGCGAAGTAAGGAGAAGCTCCAATCGTTGAGGCGCTCCTCCGGAATGCCGAGCTTCTCGATGCAAAACGCTTCGCCGAGAACGAACTTATTAAAAACGAACGGCAGCTCGAACGCACTCGGCAGAACGGCCTCGACGCGCGCGATCGCGTCGTCGTCGAAGCCTTTGGCTTTGAGCGTCGCTCTGTTGATATGCGGCGCTTCTTCGAGCGTTCCGGTACCCTTAGCGTACGTTTCGATCGCGAGAATCTGCTCGTCCGAGTAGCCGAGTTTGTGGAGCGCGGCGTCGACCGACTGGTTGACGATCTTGAAGTACCCACCGCCGGCGAGTTTTTTGAATTTCACTAGGGCAAAGTCGGGTTCGATGCCGGTCGTGTCACAATCCATGACCAAACCGATAGTGCCAGTCGGGGCGATCACAACGGTCTGCGCGTTGCGGAAGCCGGCAACTTCGCCGATCGATAGTGCGTCGTCCCACATTTTGCGTGCCAACGCCCACGTTTCTTGGGTGAAGAGCGTGGGGGCGTGGGTTACCGGCGTCGTGCTGAGTTGTTCGTATTCCGCGTCCTGCGCGTTGTAGGCGGCGCGGCGATGGTTGCGGATCACGCGGAGCATCGAGTCACGATTGGCTTCGAAGCGGGCGAAGGCACCGAGGTTTTGCGCCATCTCTGCGGAGGTGCGATACGCCGCCCCCGTCATGAGCGCCGAGATGGCCGCGCACCAGCCGAAGCCTTCCTCGGAATCGTACGGCAAACCCATGCGCATGAGCAGCGTCCCGAGGTTGGCATATCCCAGGCCGAGCGTGCGGTACAGGTGATTCTTCTCGGCGATTCGCTTTGATGGCATCTGACCCATGGTCACCGAAATTTCCAGCGTGGTCGTCCAAACGCGCGAAGCCTCGGCGAATCTTTTCGCGTCAAAGTTGCCGTCGTCGTTGAGGAATTTAACGAGGTTCAGACTTGACAAATTACACGCGGTATCATCTATGAATACGTATTCTGAACAATTGTGTATTCGCAAACCGTTTGCGACGAAGTGTTGAGTGTCGTTCTCGGTAAGATCGAAGACGTCGCGCGTACCGATCGGATCAAGGGACTGAAAGTCATCGAAGAGGGGGTCGGCGTAACACACAATCGAGCTGTTGAGTGCCCGAAGGGCGATCGACTTGTGCGACTGAGGGTGAAATCCGATCTCTCGTTCGAAGATAAGGCGCGAAGAGCGCGAGATACGAAGCGAGTGCATCTGAAGCGCATCGTATCGCGCAAGTCCTCCATTACCATTCGGACAATTCCCTGAAAGACTGGTTCTGCGATCGGTATAGAGCTTGGACTTTACGCCGAAAGACAGAAGAAGATGTTGCGTTTGCTTAAGTAATGTCAGCGAACGCGAATCGAGCGAGACGTACTGAGATTTCGTTCCGTAGTTGGCGACCGTCCCATCAGCGGTGAACAGACCGCGCAGCACTTTGGCGGTAGATGGTTGGTCCAGCTTGTAGATGGCGTCGGTGAAGCGTTTTGCGGCGCTCCCTTGATTCAGTACGGCATACCGGCCAAAAAGCCCGACGATATCGGCGTTCCCGACGGAGATGCGGGAACCGGTTCCTCGTGCCGGTATGGTAACCGATGTCGACCGTCGACCTCGACCATCCGCTGCGCGCGATTTGCGAATGTTGATCGCCTCGGCAATACTCGCGAGAACCGGTGCCTCTTCCTCGGACATCGTGAGGATGAGGCCGGGCCTAGTCGCGTTGGTCACGCAGCCATCGCCTACGGCGATCCCGATTCCCAGGGCTAGCCCCGGTTCGAGCGATTCGGAACCAAACCCGGACCCGCTGAGCGCAAATCGATCACCTGCTACGAGATCGGTGGCAGGAACGTCGCCGCGATTCTCGGTCCACACTTTGTGCTCCGCGGTGAGGTCGATCTCGTATCCGGCCTTGGTGCGCAGGCGGAAGACAGGCTTTGTACCGGTTGGAAAGATCTTGTTGACGAAATGCGGGCGCCCGTCTCCCCCGATTACGAACGCGGCTTTGCCGACCAGGTCTCGGATGCGTTGCGGGCCGTCGGCAGTTGCCACGAGGGTATCACCAGTGACGCACGGATTCGTTGCGTTGATCCGCTCGTCGCTCGCGCACGTGTGCCACTCTTGTATCGTGTCGTCGAACTGAAGACCCGGATCGGCCGACTGCCAGGCGGCGATGCCGATCTGCTCCCACAAGTCGCGCGCCTTGATCGTCTTGGCGACGCCGCCGTTGGTGCGCCACTTCAGGTGCCAGTCGTCGTCGTGGTCGAGAGCGTTGAAAATTCGTTCGTCAGGCGGACCGAGTTGTTGGAGTTCTGACCTGAAACCGTGATGTACGCTTCGGAATCCCAGGCGGTGTCGTATTGCTCGACTTCAAGCCGCGTGTAACCTTGACGCGCGTAGTCGAGGGCGGATTGGGTGGCGCCCGACGGAATTCCCAGCGAGATCGCTTCCCGGATCGCCTGGCGGAGGGAGGCGTTCAGTGCCGGATCGAGCCGAGCGTGCTCTGGAACGCGTGTGTCGTGGGCCGCCGAGATGATCGCGTTGATATGCTTTTCGAAGATGCGCGAACCGACGACGAGATCGGCGACTTTGCGCTCCTCGCGTACTTTCCAGTTGACGAAGTCTTCGACATCGGGATGATCGGCGTTGAGCACGACCATCTTGGCGGCGCGGCGCGTCGTTCCACCGGACTTGATCGCCCCGGCGGCGCGATCGAACACCTTGAGAAATGACATCAAGCCGCTCGACGTTCCGCCACCCGTCAACTTTTCGCCGGCCGCGCGAATCTTTGAAAAATTCGCACCGCTGCCGCTTCCGCCCTTAAAGATGCGCGCTTCGCGAGTGACGCCGTCGAAGATGCCACCCTCGTTGGTCAGGTCGTCTTCGATGCCGAGGATGAAGCACGCACTTACCTGCGGATGGGTGAACGAATCGGTCGACGGCTGCGCCTGCGCGGTCGCCGGATCGACGAAGTAATGCCCTTGCGACGGCCCGGAAATGCCGTACGCCCAATGGAGTCCGGTGTTGAAAAATTGTGGCGAATTGGGTGCGCCGATTTGGCGCGCCAGCATGGCGCACATTTCGTCATGGTAAATGCGGGCGTCGCTTTCTGTGTCGAAATAGCCGTACTTCCAACCCCAATAGGTCCAGCAGCCGGCCAAACGGTTAAAAACTTGGCGCGCGTCCCGCTCGGGTCCGAACTGATCGTTGCGCGGGACGTCTTCGAGGGCCGCCTCGTCGGCGACGCTACGCCACAGCCAATCCGGAACGCCCTCTTCCTCGACCGGCTTTATCGCCTTTGGGATGCCCGCCTTCCGGCAGTACTTCTGAGCGAGGACGTCGACCGCGACCTGACTCCACGCCGCCGGCACCATGACGTCCTCGGCCTCGAAAATCACCGATCCGTCGGGGTTGACGATGCGGGAGGTTCGCGGTTCGAAGACGACGCCTGCATAGGGGTCTTCGGGAGTGGAGTACGTGCGCCGAAACTTCATACGAAGCTGCTCCTTGCCTGGCTCGCTCGCTGAGCTTGGGACCCAACTCCTTGGCGAAGAGCGGTGCGAACACCTGTTCGCTACATACCTGCGCCGAAGCAAGGCCCGGGTCACCTATTGTGCCATACCGAGCGGAATACCACAAGATATTGGGGTCGTTCTGCACAACTCCTTGTGGGCCGGCTGTGGTTAGCCTCGAAAAATGGCGGATACGCTGGCGACCTGGCCGCGGGCGGTGGGTCGGCTGTGGAGATCTTCGAGGATACCGGGGATAGCCGGTACAACCCAGGGCCAATGCTCGGCCCGAACCGGTTTGCCGCGCGGCTTCACGACGTGCCGCATGAAGAGCTCGAAGCGGCCGGCATTCGAGGCCTGATCGTCGATCTCGACAACACGTTGCTGGGATTTCGGGAGACGGAATTGGCGCGCGAGCACCTCGAGTGGGTCGCGCGCGCCCACGACCGCGGCTTCCGGATCGTCATGCTCTCGAACAACTTCTCGGCGCGCGTTACCGCCATCGCCGCCCAGCTGAACGTCGCCTGCATTCCCAACGCGCTCAAACCGTTGCCGTTCGGCTTCTTGCGCGCGGTACAGGCGCTGCAGCTGCGTCGTCGCGAGATCGCCGTCGTAGGCGATCAGCTTTTCACCGACGTACTCGGCGGAAAACTCTGCGGCTTGTATACGATTCTTACCGAGCCAATCGAGGCCAAGGATCTGGCGCTCACGGGCTTCTTTCGATTCTTCGAACGGCTGATGCTTCCGAATCGCCGGGTGCCGTGAAGCTCGCCGTCATCGGCGATCCGGTGGAGCACAGCCGGAGTCCGCAACTGCACCAAGACTTCTTGGAAGAATCGGACATCGACGGCAGCTACGTCGCGTTGCGAGTACCGAAGTCACACGCCGTGCGCGTCATTCGACGCATGCACGCCGACGGTTACACCGGTTGCAACGTAACCTACCCCTTGAAGGAAGAAGCGGTAGAGGCGTGCGACGCTCTCACCGAAGAAGCGCGGCGCGCGCAGGCCGTCAATACGATTTTCTTCGGGCGCCGGATACTCGGAACCAACACCGACGGTATCGGCGCGCGGATGGCGCTCGAGGCGCTCATCGAAGAACCGATCGCACTCAAGCGAATCGGCGTGCTTGGATACGGCGCGACCGCGCGGGCAATTCTCGCAGAACTCCACGACAACGATGCGTATGCGTTCGTTTGGGGGCGCGATCCGACTCGCGTCAGAAACGTCTGCGAGCGCTTTGAAGCCGACGCATGGCCGGCGGAAAACGTGCCGGAAATCGTCGTGAGCACCCTGCCGCCGAATGCCGATATCCCGGGAGACCTGGTCGCGGCGTTGCGATCTCCCGACGTCGTCGTCGACGCAAACTATGGAAGCCGCGCAACCCTGGCACGCCATCTCGAACGCGAGGTCGTAGCCGGCGATGCGATGTTGGAAGCGCAGGCGCGCGCGAGCTTCGATTTCTGGCTGGCCCATCTCGACGAGGCGCCGTCCTCGTAAAGTTTGTACCAGCCACTTGACACAAACGGGGCGATTGTATTAGTATCCTGATACAATGATTCTCGATCACTTTACACCGGATCAACTCGCCCGTGGGGCGACCGTTCTCATGGTAGCGCTCCTCGGGATCCTCGAGATTGCCACGCCGGGCTGTTTTGGCGGCATACGGCTGTACTTTCGCGGCGCGCGTGCCGGTCTCGCACCGGAGCAGCGCGAGCGTCTAGCGCGCGTGCTTGCCGCTCGCACGGACGCCGAGGGGACCGACCTATACACGCGGTACGCAGGGGTCTTCACCATCGCGATGGCCGCAATCGGACTGATCCCCGCGGTACCGAGCGTCGTTCCGTATGCCGCCAGCTGCTTGGCGTTGGCCGTCGCGACGCTGTTGGCATATCTGCATTTTCGCCGGCTGTCCGAGCGCCGAATCGCGCCGCTTACGCGCAGAACGGCGTGGACCTCGTTGCCGCCGCTCGTCTTGGCGTCCTGGGCGATTTGTCTCGCCGGCGCGGCAGCGTTTGCAGCCTTCCCCGAGTACCGAATTGCGGCAATCGCGGCGGTCGTTTCGGGGATTGCGCTCTGCGCGATCGCGTGGCGGGTCGCCATCGCTCCGGCGATGCTCTTCGGCGACGACGCGCAGCTGGAATATCTCGTTGACGAACACGTACGATTCTGCCGTGCGACCGGTCTCGTCGCGCTCGCCTGCGCGCCGCCGACCGTGCTGGTGCTGCTTGCGGGAGCCGCGTTGCGCTCGGGGCCACCCGTGTTCGCCGCGGTGACCTGGGTCGTGACGATCGCCTTCCTGGTCGTCATCGTCGTCAGCCTGAACCCGATGCGCAAACGACTTCTCGTGACGTGAGCGGTTCCTATCTCGTCGTCGACGAATCGCTCGAGGCCCCGCCGTACCGCCAGATCGTCGAACAGATCCGCGCGACGATCGAGCGCGGCGAGCTGCAGCCGGATATGGCGTTGCCTCCGGTGCGACAACTCGCCGGCGATCTTGGCGTTGCGCCGAATACGGTAGCGCGCGCCTACGCCGAGCTGCAGGCAGCGGGCTGGTTAATCGGCGACGGCCGGCGCGGTACGCGCGTTTCCGGAGACATTCCGCGCCCCGACCGCCACCAGCGCGCGCAAACGTTGCGCGAGGCGACCGAAAAGTTCGTCGCATCGCTGCAGCACCGGGGATTTACGGGCCAAGAAATTTTCGAGGCGCTGTCGTCCTTCGACTACGCTCGCTAACGCGAGCTCCGCTCAGGATGACACATTCGGAGAGGGGGAGATTCGAACTCCCGAGAGACTTATCACCTCTGCTCGCTTTCCAAGCGAGTGCATTCGACCACTCTGCCACCTCTCCGCGAGTTACGGCCCCCGCTTTTCGCGCGCGGAAGTTTTGTTCCCGCCGTTATGCGTCGGCTGCGTCGAGGGGATGGCCGGCGATCGACGCATAATACGCAATTCTCGCCGCCTCCTCGGCTAAGTCGGTGAGCGCGAAGGCAACGTCGAGGTTCTCGCCGATCGTTGATAGGCCGTGGCGCTCCATCAGCACCGTATCGGAGCCGCGCGCGAATTCGTCGGCGCAACGTCGCGCGAGCTCCGTAGAACCCGGCGGAAAATAGGGGCTCCATCCTACCACGCCCAGCGTCTCGCGTGCGCCGACGGTGTCTTGCGGAAAGACCCGGCCGGTCCGAGACCACACCACGCAAAACGTAGGGTGGGTGTGCACGACGCAGCGCGCGTCGGGACGGGCGCGATAGGCCGCCAAGTGCAGCGCAAGCTCGCTGGTTGGACGCTGGGCGTCGCGCGGGCGGCCTTCCGAGTCGACGAGGACGAGCTCGTCGACTCGCAGTTCTTCGAGCGAGCGCTGGGAGGGGGTGACGAGCACGTCGCCGTTTGCGAGCCTGAGGCTGACGTTCCCGCTGGTACCGGTAACGAGGCGCCGATTCCATAAACGCGCGCAGCATCGCACGATTTCCGCGCGCGAGTCGTCTTGGGTGGCGGCCACGCGCTCGACGTACGACGTAAGCAGGGAGAGACCCTCGGCATCGCCGGCGCGAGCCGGCGACGGGACTCGGGAAACCGGCGTGGGTATAAAGGGGTTATGCGGTGCTCGACGGAGCGTTGTCGAAAATTAAGAAAGGATCGATCGTGAATACTACCCAGCCCTTCCTTAGCGACGTCAAGGAGCTGCGTCGCCGAGCGCGCGAGAATATCGAGCGAGGCGCGATTACCGATAGTTACGAGCTCGATTCGAACGTGGTTTGCGACATCCTCAATCAAGCGCTAGCCACTGAGATCGTCTGTGTGTTGCGCTACAAGCGCCACTACTTCATGGCGACCGGCCTCAACAAGGATGCAGTGGCAGCCGAATTCCTCGAGCACGCAAACGACGAACAGAATCATGCCGACCGCATTGCCGAGCGCATCACGCAACTCCGGGGCTCGCCCGATTTCAATCCCGAAGGGCTCGCGTCGCGCAGTCACAGCGAATACAAAGAGGGAACGTCGCTCGTCGACATGATCAAGGAGGATCTGATTGCCGAACGGGTGGCCATCGAGTCGTACAGCGAGATCGTTCGGTTCTTGGGCGAAAAAGATCCGACGTCACGGCGGCTGATGGAAGACCTGCTCGCGGTGGAAGAAGAGCACGCTAACGACATGAACGACCTGCTCCAGAAGGTGCAGTAGCGCTTTACCTGACGTTGATCCGGCACGGCGCGACCGCGTGGAACGCCACCGGCCGTTTTCAGGGACGGAGCGACGTGAAGCTTTCGGCCGAAGGCCGCGATCAGGCGCGCGCGATCGCGGCCGCCTTGTCGCGCGAGCGAATCGATCGTTTCTACTCGAGCGACCTCGAACGAGCTTACGAGACGGCGCGTATCGTCGCCGCGCCGCACGGCGCGATCGTGACGACGGACGAGCGCTTGCGCGAGTTCGAGTTCGGGAAATGGGAGGGTCTAACGTGGGCGGAGATCCTGGCGACGCGCCCGCACCTTCGCCCGATGACGGTTGCCGACGCGGACCGCTATCGCCCCGAAGGTGGTGAGAGTTTTGCCGACGTCACCGCGCGAGTGCGCGCGTTCGTCGAGGAATTGCGGCCGGGAGACGGCGGGCACGTCGTGGTGGTGACGCACGCCGGTCCGCTGCATGCCCTGACGGACGTCTTAGGCGTCTTTGCCGGCCAGGAGGACGCGATCGTGCGCCGAGCCTTTTCACCCGCGAGCTTAACGCGCGTTGCCATGGAAGCGGACGGAGCGCGGCTAATCACCCTGAACGATGTACGACATCTCCATTCCACCGGTTGACCGCGCCGCCGCGCGCGCTGCCCACGAGAGGATCAGCCAGCTCACCAAGCCGGTTGGGAGCTTGGGACGAATCGAAGAGCTTGCGGAGTGGCTGGCCGCGATTCACGGCGGTCTTCCGCCGAACCCGTACGAACGCCGGGCGATCGTCGTCGGCGCCGGCGATCACGGGGTCACCGCCGAAGGCGTGAGCGCGTACCCCAGCGACGTGACGGCGCAAATGGTCGCCGCGTTCGTCGGCGGCTTCGCGGCGATCAATGCCTTCGCGCGGGTCGCGAGAGCCGAGGTGTTCGTCGTCAATTTCGGCGTCGCCGCCGACCTGCCTTCGCATCCACGCCTGTTCGACGTAGCGGTGGCGCGCGGAACGCGCAACTTTGCGCGCGAAGCAGCGATGCCGCTCGAACACGTCGACGCGGCGCTGCAGGCAGGTATGGACGCGTTCGCACGCATTCGCGAGGAGTTCGATCCGCAAATCGTCGCGCTCGGCGACATGGGAATCGGAAACACGACCAGCGCGGCGGCGATCATCTGTGCGCTGACCGATGCGCCACCGGAAGACGTGGTAGGTCGCGGAACCGGCATCGACGACGAAACGCTGCGACGCAAGCTCGGCGTTGTCGAGGCGGGCGTCAATCGCGTGCGCGGAGCGGAGTGGAAGACCGTCGCGAGTGAGGTCGGAGGTTACGAAATCGTCGGGTTGGCCGGCGTTTTGTTAGCGGCCGCTCGGGCTCGCATTCCGATCCTCTTGGACGGATTTATCGTGGGTGCAGCCGCGCTGCTGGCGCGGGCGGTCGCGCCAACGGCCATCGAGTATTGCATCGCGGCGCACCGGTCGAGGGAGGCCGGTCACGCGATGGCGTTGCGATCGCTCGGATTGGTTCCGCTGTTCGATTTGGACCTGCGTCTTGGTGAGGCGAGCGGTGCGGCGCTGGCGTTTCCCCTGTGCGAGGCTGCCGCGCGCATGGTGTGGGAGATGAAAACGTTTGCCGAGGCCGGCGTTTCGACGGCACACGAAACCATCCGCGCGTGATCCGTGCGCTGCGCGGGCTCGGCCGCGCGCTGGCGTACTACACCGTCATTCCGGCGGGGCGACACGCGACCGAGGAAGCGCCCGACGTTGCGGCGTTGGAGTGGTTGCCGCTCGTCGGTGCGCTCGTGGGAGCGATCGCCGGCTTCGCAGGGTACGCCTCGTACGCGTGGCTGCAAGTCTCGTGGGCCTTTCTGATCGCGTGGGCGTCGGCGATCGGCCTAACCGGTGCGCTGCACGTCGACGGATTCCTCGATGCATGCGACGCCTTGTTCGCCAGCGCTTCTCCCCAGCGCCGCATCGAGATTCTCAAGGACGTTCGCCACGGCACGTTTGCCGTCGCCGGAATGGCCATCGTAGCCGCGTTCTGGCTGGCAGCGCTGATCGCCATCCCGCCGTGGCGCTTTCCGTTGGTGTTGGCGTTTAGCGGCGCGACCGCCCGGTTCGCCGTGATGCCGATCGCGCTGGCCTTTCCCTACGGAACCTCCGGCGCGATGACACGGACGTTTGCGTCGCGTCCGAGCGCGCTGTCGCTGATCTCGAACGCGGCGCTGGTCGAGGCGCTCGCGTGGGCGATCGCACCGTGGGCCCTCGCAGTAGCGCCCGCCGCGCTGCTGGTCGCATGGGCGGCGGCATCGTGGGCGAGCCGGCGTCTCGGCGGCGTCGTTACCGGCGACGTATACGGCGCGTCGATCGTGACGGTCGAGGTGCTCGTGCTCTTAACGCTCGGCGTCTGCTTCCAGCGTTTCGCCTAGCTATTCGCCTTGAGCGAGCGAATAACCGCGCTCGCCGTTGAACGTGTAGAGACCCTCGGTCTTGATGACGTCGAAACCGGCGCGATCGGCGGCCTCCAGCAACTTCACGACGTGCTGCGCGGTGAACAGCTCGGTGCCGTCGCTTTCGAAACGGCACGACCAGTGATCGCTCCAATACGTGTCGGGATTACCGTTGGGCCAAACCTTGGTACCGCGATTGCTGATGATCGTCAGCCTCGCCCCCGGAACTTTGAGCAGCTCCAGCGCCCCGGCGATAATGTCGGGATTGCCGTCGCGGCGATCGATAAAAATGTCGACCCCGACCCGGAGCTTCATCGGCGGCTTGCCGGCCGGACGGATTGCGAGATTCATGTGGACGTCTTTGGCATATTCGGCCGGTTTGAGGCTTTGCGGCTTCTGCCCCAGTCGCGCGATCACGGCATCGGCGAATTCGCGCGTTCCCACTTTTTGTTTGGAGACGCCGTCTTTGTAGATGTCGTAGGTATGGATACCGTCTTCGATGGTGCGCAGCCAGGCGTTGTGCGCCCTTTCGGCTGCTTCGGCTTGTCCGATGTGCACCAACATGAGAAGCGCGCCGTGCAACAATCCCGAGGGGTTGGCCAAGTTTTGACCGGCGCGGCGTGGTGCGGAACCGTGAATCGCCTCGAACATCGAACAGTAGTCGCCGATGTTGGCTGAACCCGCCAGTCCGACCGAGCCGGTGATTTGGGCGGCGACGTCGGAGAGCACGTCGCCGTACAAATTAGGCATCACGATGACGTCGAACGCTTCCGGCGTGTCGGCCAGTTTGGCGGCGCCGATGTCGACGATCCAGTGCTCGTGCTCGATCTCGGGATATTCCTTGGCGATTTCGTTGAAAGTCCGATGGAACAAGCCATCGGTGATCTTCATGATGTTATCTTTGGTGAAACACGTGACTTTCTTACGCTTGTTGGCGCGCGCGTATTCGAATGCGTACCGGACGATACGCTTGCTCCCGGGCCGCGAGATAAGCTTGAGGCACTGCGCGACTTGATTGGTCTGGCGATGCTCGATGCCGCCGTAGACGTCTTCCTCGTTCTCACGAACGATCACGATGTCCATGTTTGGGTGTTTGGTCGACACGTACGGGTAGAGCGACGCGCACGGACGGACGTTCGCGTACATCCCAAGCGTCTTGCGAACGGTCACGTTGAGGCTCTTGAATCCGCCGCCTTGAGGGGTCGTGATCGGCGCCTTCAGAAAGACCTTCGTTCGTCGCAGCGACTCCCACGATGACGGCTCGATCCCGTTACTCAAACCTTTGTTGTAAACGGCCTCGCCGATGTCGATCCGCTCGAGGTCGAGCTGAGCGCCGGCATCGGTGATGATACGCAGCGTGGCGTCCATGATTTCGGGGCCGATACCGTCGCCGTAGGCAACCGTCACCGGCACCTTCTTCGCGGTCGCGATGGTGGTGGTCAAACCGTCTCTCCTTGCACTATTGGGTGGGCGGCTTGGCTTCGACGCTTGCTAGCGGCTCCACTCCTGGGCGTTCCACCCCTCGCTGATGCCGTTCGGAGTGAAGTTTTGCAAGCCCGCGACGTGGGCATAGCGCAGGGCTTGGTAGTAGAGAAAAGCAGCCGGCGCGTCGCGCAGGAGCAACGCTTGGATTCGTGCGTAGGCTTTGGTACGAATGGAACGGTCGAAGGTCGACAGGGCTAGCTTCTGGGCTGCGTCCATCTCCGCCGCGCAGTAGCGCGACACGTTATTGCCGGCCGGGGGAACGGCGGCGCACGTCCACTGGGAAGAGTCGTCGGGATCGGAGCCGGAAATCCACGCATACATTGCCAAGTCGAACTTTCCGGCGTTGAGGATGCCGCCGTTTTGGGCGGCGGCGTAAAGCGTCGCGTAGTCGAACCCTTTGAGCTGAATATCGACGCCCAGCGGACGGTACATTTGCTGAACCTGCGCCGTGACCGTGCGAACCAGCTGGCTGCCGGAACCGTAGACCAACAGCAGCGACAGACGCGTGCCGTTGCGCGCGCGCACGCCGTCGGAACCGGGACGCCATCCCGCCGCGTCGAGGAGTGCTTTGGCTTGATCGAGCGAGTACGCCGCCGGTTTTAGCGTGGGGTCGAAAGCCCAATAATACGGCGAAAGATCGGCGACGGCTAATTGCCCCGTTCCGTACGTGTCGTCGCGCACGATTGCGGAGCGGTTCATACCGAGAACCAGAGCGCGGCGAACCCGCACGTCGTCGAGCGGCGCGCGCTTGGTGTTGAAGACGATCGACGTATACGCCGGAGCGTCGGCGAGTTGTCGAACGACGCCCGGCACGTCGGCAGCGTCGCGATAAACCGGCGCCGGAATCTCGAGCGCCAAGTCGACTTCGCGCGAGCGGATCTGTGCCCCGGTGGTATTGTCGTCGGGAATGATCGGAAGCGTCAATCGTTTCAACGCCGGAGCGCCGCGGAAATACGCGTCGTTCGCGCGTAAGACGATCCGGTCGCCGCGCGCCCAGCGGACGAACTGGTACGGTCCGGTGCCGACCGGCGCCGCGTTGAACGGTATTTGATTGAGATTGGAATACTTTGCCAGCAGGTGAGCGGGAAGAATGCGCAAGGGGGTATCGCTCTCGCCAAAGATCGTGTCGATCGCCGGAGCGAACACGCGCTTCATGTGCATGACGACGGTGTAATCGTCGGGCGTCTCCAGCGAAGCGACCTGGTCGTAGCCGCGCCGCGACACCACGTTATTGCGCGTGTCGAGTACGGCCTGCCAAGTGAACCTCACGTCTTTGCTGGTAAATGGGGCGCCATCGTGCCACTTGACGCCGTGCCGCAAATGGTACGTGATGGTCAGGCCGTCTTTGCTGATTCCGCCGTTTTCAAGCGACGGCACGACGGCTGCCAAATCGGCGACTTGACGATGATGCTGGTCTTGCGTGACCAGCAGATCGAAGAGTAAACCGTCGACGAAGTTTTCGATCGAGTTTTGCGGCAAGATCGGATTGAGCTGCGTCGGATTGATGATAAGCGCGGCCCGCAACTGGTCGCTGGGCGCCGCGTTCTGAGTGCCGCTCTTGGAGCACCCGGCGGTAGCTGCCGGCACCAGTGCCAGCAGGGCCAGCAGGCTAAGGAGCCTGCGCAACGCAGCGGAACTTCGCGTACATAAACGGGTAGTCGTCGTAAAACCAGTTTCGGAAACTGCGGCGAACGAACTCGCGCGCCGTAACCGGCGACGCACCCTTGATGACGTAATGCTTCCCGTCGAAAAAGTCGGCGGAGTATTGCGGATAGGACGCCATCGGCTCGAAACCGGGGAACGGAGCGAACGGCGTGTCGGTCCATTCCCAGCCGTTGCCGATCAAGTCGTGCACTCCCCACGCGCTCGCGCCGTCCGGATGCGCGTCGACCGGGGCCGGATCGTAGCGCTGAAAATCGAAGTTGCCGTGGCGCGCGCGCGGTGCGTCGTCGCCCCACGGATACGGCCGCTCTTCGCCCGACGGCGTCGAAAACGCGGCACGGTGGTATTCCGCCTCGCTCGGCAAGCGCGTTCCGGCCCAGCTCGCGTAAGCTTTGGCCTGACGATGTGAAACGTACGCCGGCCACGAGCGCGGAAGTGGAAGCTCCTCGAAGACGCCTCGGAGTCGCCACTCGCCGTCGCGTTCGATCCAAAACGGTGGTGCTTCTCCGCCGTCGGCAACGAATCTCAGCCAGTCGGCGTTGGTCACCGGGTAGGTCATGATCCCGAAGGCGGGGACCTCGACCACGTGGCGTCCGAACTCGTTGTCCCAGCCGAACGCAATCTCGTCCGGATCCACGCCCAGCGTCGCCGGCCCGGCGGAGACCGCTCGCATGGCGTTGACCGGCGGGGTTCGATCCTCGTGCCGTTGCGCGACCCGCGCTTTTTGCCCGGCATCCAACCGATGCACGATGTACACCAGCGTTTCGTGATGCATCTGTTCGTGTTCGAGCACGGTATAGACGGCTTGCCCGCGCGCCAACCGCGGCACGTCGGGATCCTCGAGGCGCGCATGCGCGATGGCGCGCTCGACGCGCTCGTCGCAAATTCGGCCGAACGCGTCCACCTCCCGGCGCGACGGCCAGTCGCTGCGTTCGAGTCGTTTGGCGTCGGCCAGCGAACCTGGATCGATGCCGCGCTCGAACAGACGCTCCAGCGAAGCATCGATGGACGGTTCACCGAGCGCGCGCGCGTTGAGCGTCAGAAAACTGAAATCGGGAATATGACCCTCGTAGAAAATGAAGGGATGCCGCAGCGGAATTGGCCGTGAGTAGAACGCCTCATCGGCCACCAAACCGAAGATTTGCGCCGAGCGGGCGCGGTTGCGGCGGTACCAGTCGAGGAGGGTCTCCCGGTCGAGGTTCGGGGTCGTCAATTGTCGCATGGCGATTTCCTTAGAGCGTTCCCCGCTTTTCCTGTTCGCGCTCGATCGAAACGAACAGTGCCTTAAAGTTGCCTTTCCCGAACGACAGGCTCCCCTTGCGCTGGATGATCTCGAAAAATACCGTCGGCCGGTCTTGCAGCGGTTTGGTGAAAATCTGCAGCATATAGCCCTGGTCGTCGCGATCGACTAAAATACGCTGCGCGCGCAGCATCTCGGTCGCTTCGTCGATCCGGCCGACGCGTTCTTCCATCATGTCGTAGTAAGAATCGGGCGTGTCGAGGAACTCCACGCCGTTATCCCTGAGCGCCTGGACCGTCGCCGCGATGTCGTCGGTGCGAATGGCCATGTGCTGGACGCCCGCGCCTTCGTAGAAATCCAGGTACTCTTCGATCTGCGATTTCTTTTTGCCATGAGCCGGCTCGTTGATCGGAAACTTCACGCGGTGGCGCGCGTCCGTCATGACTTTGGAACGCAGCGCGGTGTACTCGGTCGAAATATCTTTGTCATCGAAAGAAACCAGCTGCGAGAAACCAAAAACGCGTGCGTAGAAATCGCCCCACGCATCCATTTCGCCCCAGCCCACGTTACCGACGCAGTGATCGATGAACTGCAGGCCAGGCTTGCGAGCCGCTGCGAGCGTCTTGCGGAGCTCGACGAAGCCGGGCATGAAGATGCCGGCATACGTCTCGCGCTCGACGAAGGAGTGCACGGTCTCGCCGTACGTCGCGATCTTGGCGTGAACGAGCCGTCCGCCGTCGTCTTCGAGCACGGTCGGCTCGAGCAACGGTCGCGCACCGCCGGCGACGGCCATATCGAATGCGGCGCGCGCGTCCTCCACCAGAATGGCGATATCCTTAACGCCGTCGCCGTGGAGTGCGACGTGCCGGGCGATCTCGTCGTCCGGCAGCAGGCTCGCCGTCAGCACGAAGCGGAGTTTGTTCTGCTCGAGCAGATAGCTGACGCGATTCTTGATGCCGGTTTCGGGACCGGCATAGGCAAGCTGATCGAAGCCGAATGCCGACATGTAATAGTGAGCTGCTTGTTTTGCATTTCCGACGTAGAACTCGACGTAATCCCAATCGATCTGGGCGAGCGGGTTGCTGCGTGATTCCGTCAACGTGCTCATGCCGAGGGCCTTGGCGAAGCGCCCGAGGCGCCCCTGTTCGCATGAGCGAAGAAGTCCGGCACGCATGAACGCATCGATCGCGCCCACCGCTCGGACGGCATTTGGCCGGCTGATCGACTATGCCGGCTTGTTTCCACCCGCAAAACTTCCCATGGAAGACGCGATCGCGGAGTATGCGGCGGCGCGGCAAGGAGCCGCCGCCTGGATACTTGGACGATTCATCGTACCGGCGACGCGCATTTCGGAAACCGCCCAGGCGTGGGCGGCGCGGCCGCGGGCGGAACCGCTGCCGGTCTCGCTTATCGTTGATGGTTCGCCCGATCCACGGCTGTGGTTCGCATCTTTGCAGAGCGCGTTGGCCGAGGTCGCTGGTTTGAAAGAACGGGAATCGCACGTCCGGGTCGAGGCCCTCGAGATTCCGCTTCCGGCACCGCTCAGCGCTCGGGAAACGTTCGACGCCCCGATCGGACAGCTGCGCGCGTTGCTCGATCGCGTGGGCTTGCGCGATTTGCCGGCCTACGTCGAGTTACCGCGGGGTACGCGATGGCGTGAGTTGTTGGCGGGAGCGATGGCCGCGCTCGCGCGCACGCGCCTGAGCGCCAAGATCCGGTGCGGCGGCGTCGTCGCGGAAGCCTTTCCATCGGTTGACGACGTCGCGGCGTTCTCCGCGGCGGCCGCGGTCGAGAGGGTTGGGTACAAGGCGACGGCGGGGCTGCACCATCCGCTCCGGCATCGCGACCCAGCGACGGGATTCGTTATGCACGGGTTTCTCAATCTTTTGGCCGCGGCGACGTTTGCGCCGCGCGTCGACGCCGAGCGACTAATCCGGATCGTCGCAGAGGAAGATTCGAGCGCGTTCGGCTTCGAGGATTCGTCGCTGCGATGGCGCGACCAACGCGCCGGCCGCGACGACGTTGCGCGCATGCGCGAAACGGCATTTGCCGGCTATGGAAGCTGCAGCTTCACGGAGCCGGTCGACGACCTGACCGCGCTCGGCATCCTTCCGGCCGCCGCAGCATGATCGCACCCGGGGACACGACTGCCGCCGCACTCGAATCCTGGCTCGAGGTTTCACCGGAGAGCGATTTCCCGATTCAAAACTTGCCGCTGGGCGTGTTCGCGCGCGCGGGCAGCGCCGAAGGCCGCATCGGGATGGCGATTGGCGAACGCATTCTGGACTTGCGGGTCGTCGCAGAGAGCGGTCTCGTTGACGGCGCCTGCGATCGCCGCTTGCTGGTCCGGCCGCTCCTCAATAAGTTGTTCGCAGCAGGCCCGGAACCGATGCACGCGCTGCGCGAGCGAGTCTCGTCGCTCCTGCGGCGCGACGGCAATCCCGCGCTGCGTTTGGCTAATGCCGATTTCTTTTTCGTGCATCGACGCGACGCCCGCATGTTGCTTCCCGTTCAAATCGGGGACTACGTCGATTTCTATTCGTCACTGGAACACGCGACCAACTTGGGACGTCTCTTTCGTCCCGATGGCGAACCGCTGTTACCCAATTGGCGCTGGATGCCGATCGGTTACCACGGGCGCTCCGGCTCGATCGTCGTAGACGGCACACCGGTCGTGCGTCCAAAGGGTCAGCGCAAACCGCCCGGCGCGCCGGCACCCACGTTCGGCCCCACCGCCATGTTGGACATCGAACTCGAGGTCGGCTTCATCACGGGCCGCGGAAATACGCTCGGGCTGCCCATTCCGGCCGGCGAAGCGCTGGCGCACATCGCCGGATTCGTACTGGTCAACGATTGGAGCGCGCGCGACATTCAAGCCTGGGAGTATCAGCCGCTTGGGCCGTTCCTAGGTAAATCGTTCGCCACCACGATTTCTCCATGGGTGGTGACGCTCGACGCGCTTGAGCCATTTCGTGTTTCCGGTCCGCGACAGGATCCGTCGCCACTGGAGTATCTTCGGGTCGCCGATCCGAGCAGTTACGACATTCGCCTTTCCGTCGAGTTGGAGACCCAACGCATGCGCGAGGCCGGGTGCGACCCCCAAGTGATTTCGCGGACGAGCTTCAGCCGGATGTATTGGAACGTCGCGCAGCAACTCGCGCACGCCACGGCGAACGGAGCGCCCACGCGGGCCGGCGACCTATTTGCATCGGGAACGATCTCGGGTCCGACGCCCGAGAGCTGCGGCAGCCTGATCGAGTTGACGTGGCGCGGAGAGCGTCCCATCGGCCTACCGGATGGCGAACAACGGACGTTCCTGGCCGACGGCGACGAGGTTACGCTGCGGGGCTGGTGCGAGAAGCGCGACGCCCGCCGCATCGGCTTCGGCGCGGCGCGCGGCCGGATCCAGTCAGGGTGATACCGGCGCTTCGATCCACGAGCGGAAGTACTGGGGATCTTCGCAGTTCAACGCCGCTTCGCCGAGCATAAGCGGGCGGAACGTATCGACCATGATGGCGATTTCGTCGGTCGACGTTTTCCCGAGGCTCGCCTCGACCGCGCCCGGTTGCGGGCCGTGCGGCGCTCCGGCGGCGTGTA
Source organism: Vulcanimicrobiota bacterium (assembly GCA_963786105.1). Lineage (GTDB taxonomy): Bacteria > Vulcanimicrobiota > Vulcanimicrobiia > Vulcanimicrobiales > Vulcanimicrobiaceae > Tumulicola. The sequence continues at coordinate 121,194 of CAWAXX010000018.1, read as the reverse complement.
GCGTCACCGAACCTTCCTCGACGCCGCGACGGCTCATGAAATTACCGCTGACGTAGTAGATCACTTCGTCGCAATCGACGCTGGAATGGTTGTACGGAACCGGTATCGCCAGCGGATGGTAGTCGAATAGCCGCGGTACGAACGCGCAGAAAGCGGCTCCGGGAGCCTCGAACGTCGCGTGCGCGGGAGGAGGCTGATGCAACTTGCCGGTGATTGGCGCAAACTCGTCGACGTTGAACGCATAGGGATAGCAGTAGCCGTCCCAGCCGATGACGTCGCACGGATGATTTTGCACCACGTACACCGCGTAGCGTCCGCCGTTGGCAACGCGGATCTCGTATTCGCCCTGCTCGTTGTTCGGCGCTTTTAGAACCGGCGTACGAAAATCGCGCTCGTAGTAGGGCGCGTGTTCTTCGAGCTGGCCGGATTCGTTGCGATACCGGCGCGGAATCTTGACGCTGCCCGCGGATTCGTGAACCAGCAGGCGCGTCGGAATCGACGGAATCAATCGGTAGACCGTGCCGGTCGGCACGATCAGGTAGTCGCGTTCTCGATATGCAAGCTCGCCGAACTGCGTCTCGAGCACGCCGGCGCCGTGGTGCACGAAAAGGAGTTCGTCCCCGCCGGCGTTTCGGTAGAAGTATTCCATCGGGCGGTCGGCCTGCGCTATCGAAACCGTAATGTCGGCGTTGCCAAGCAGCGGAGTGCGCGAATCGATGGCGTCGAACCCGGCCGGCGGCAAGGCAACGGTTTTGAAATGGCGGTTGCGCAGCGGTTCGTTGTCGACGAATCGCACCGCCGGGCGCTTCCACGGCAGAACGTCGAGCGTCGCCGTCGGCGGCCGCTCGTGGTAGAGCAACGAATACACGCTTTCGAAGCCCTTGGTCGACAAGAGCTCTTCGGCATAAAGACCGCCATCGGGACGGCGGAATTGAATGTGCCGCTTATGCGGAAGCGAGCCGGCTCGAACGTACGAGGGCATTAGAGAGCCTCCGTCGCGGCTGCGGTTGCCCGCTGCGTCGCGGTGAAACCGTTGGATTTGTGCGATCCGTCGCAAAACGGCTTGGTTTGCGATCCGCCGCAACGGCACAACGCGATGTCGACCGTTTCGACGACGTACGCATTGCCGTCGGCATCGGTCAACGTCACCGGACCCTTCACCAGGTACGGCCCATTTTCGCGGACCTTGATCGTTACGTTTTGCATCGCGCGCCAGGCCTTCGACGCCTTTATGGCGCACTCCGGTACCCATGAAGTGGACGCTCGCAGCTTTTGCGGCGCTTGCAGTCGCCGCTTTTCTCACACCGGCTTTCCAGGCGGGCTCGGGAGCGGCCGTCGCCGCGACGCCGACGCCCGCCGCACTACAGTACGACGAAATCACCCGGATGGTCTTTCCCCCGGCAACCCCGCCGGCACCCGGCACGTTCGCCGTCGACTATCAGTTGGCCGCTGCGGCGACGCCGGCGCCGAAGGCTCCCAGCTTTAACTTCGGAACGATGCTGAACCCCGCGGCAGCGCGCGCGTATGCGGAACAGATGCAGCAGATGGCGTTTGCGCTGCACCTTGTGAGATACACCTTTTACCGCGGCTGGATTCGCCGCGACGATCCGGTCGCGCGAACGGCCACGATTGAAAAGTGCGACCAGCATCAGTACGTCAAATTGGATCTCGCCAATAAGACGTACGCGACGATTACGGCGCAAGCCGCGTGTTCGACACCGATGCAACCGATGGGCGCGCCCATGCAAGCGTCGCGGGAGGCGCCGGGAACGGTCGATCTCACCACGACCGCAACCAGCAAAAACCTCGGTCCGATGACGATCGACGGCGTGGCGACCACCGGATGGGATCGCAGCGTGGACGTCAAAATGTCCAACGCCACCGGTTCGTGCCGGAATGGGGATTTCAATATGAACGTGACGCAGTACGTTTCGAATGTCAACGTTCCGCACCGCTTCTGTCCATTGCCGCACGGGATGAATCCGCTGGAAGCGGCCGGAGCCGTGCAGGGCGGTTGCAAGCCGGCGATTGCGGGCGCGCAAAGCGGCGACTTCAACCTCGATACGATGGGAATCGGTGTGGGCAGCGGCGACGCTCTGGTGATGTTCTCCGGGATGTCGACGGCCGCAGGCCCAAAGAACGGAGCGGGCATGTTCGTCGAGCGCGGAAACGTGAAGTGGTTGGGCGGCGCCGACGCCGCGTCGCTATTCGAGATTCCGGCGGCCTTCACACAAGGATCGTAAGCGGCTACGGACGAGCGGCGGTCGCCTCGAGTGTGGCGCGGGCGATAACGTGCGCGCGCACGCGCGATTCGAGTTGCGGTCCGGTTAGCGGCGTGCCGCCGTCGAGGCTCGCCACGTCGAGGGCGTACAACGTAAAGATGTAGTGATGCGCGGGTCCGGGCGGCGGGCAGGGTCCGTAGTATTCCGGCTTGCCGGTCGAGGCTCGTCCCAAGCGATTCGATCCATACGGCGCACGGCTCAGCGAACTGGTGCCTGGCGGCACGTCGTAGACGACCCAATGATAGAAGCCGCCGGCAATCGGCGCGTCGGGGTCGCGTTCGGTCAACGCGAAAGACTTGGTGGAAGCCGGGGCATTCTTCCATTCGAGGGCGGGGGGGCGGTTCTGGCCGCCGCAGTCGGCCGCCATGAGCGCGCTCGGGATCGTGCCGCCGGCGGCGAAGTCGCCGCTGTGAAGCGCCATTAGGGCGGTCGCCACGGCGACCAGGGTCGCAACCATTATGGGAATCCTCGAACCATGGCGGTGGCTTGGCTGCCTCGAATGCGACTTCCCGGGAAGGCCCCGCCGGTGCGCTGTGATATCATGGCGGAGCCATGATGGGGGTTGGGCTTCACGCGGCGTAACCCCGTGAACCCCGCCAGGTCCGGAAGGAAGCAACGGTAAGCGAGCCCTTACGGGTGCCGTGATCCACCTGACTCTCGTCGTGGTATCTATTTATATGCCGATTGCAATCGTTTATGCCGTCGTCGCCGCATTTGGCGGGGCGCTGGTGGCGCTCGGGGCTTATCACCTGATGGTGGTGCGCCCAGCCCTCGCCGAGGCACGAAGCTTGCTAGCCGTGCACGACGGGTTGATTGGCGGCGGCTCCGGAGCAGCCGACCGTCTGGAGGAATTGACCACCGGACAAGCGGCCGGTCGGGAGGCCTTCGAACGTCTTGCTGCCCGGGTGGCCGAGCTGGAAGCGTTGGCGGCGCGAGACGTTTCGAAGATTGGATTCGTTAGGTACAACGCACTGGACGATACGGGTTCCGACCTGTCCTACGCGTTGGCTCTGCTCAATCGCGAAGGGGACGGCGTCCTGCTATCGAGCATCTACTCGCGGACCGACACCCGGACGTACGGGAAAGCCGTTAGCCGTTTCAAGCCGGCCGCGAACGCATCCGAGGAAGAATTGCAAGCTATCGAACGCGCCCGCGCAGCGACTGTAGAATTATGATCCGAGACCGGTACTACGTAAAAATCGTCCCGCAAAAGGGCGACAAGGTTCATCGTTTCCGGGTTCGCAAGCGGTATTTTGCCGCGATTCTTGCCACCATCGCCACGATCGTCGCTGGATCGCTACTTTTTGCGAGCGTGCAGAGTTTGCGGGCCCACGCTCAAGTTGCGTCGTTGCGCTCGCAAGCCGAACGGCAACGCAGTACGCTCGACGCGATCGATGCCAAGACCGAAGCGCTGCGCCGCGAACTTCAGCGCGTACAACGCCAGAATCAAGAGATCCGGCAGCTGATCGGCGCGCCCTCGGGGCATTCGGCGACGGTTCAGAAGACGTCGTGGGTGCGTTCCGGACCGCCGTTACAGATCGTCGAGCAGCACGTGCGGGCCCTCAGCGTTGCCTCCGCGGCCACCCGGCGAGAATCGGACGGCGTGAAAACGCTCGCACTCCGCGTGCTCAATATGCAGCATCTGCGAACCCTCGTGCGTGCGCGCGAGATCGCGGCGATTCCGTCGATCGATCCGGTCGACGGAGCGGCCGTCGTCGGCTGTTTCTGCTACCGTAGCTCCCCCGACGCCGAGTTTCACGAAGGCGTCGACCTCGGCGCCGACTTCGGTGAAACCGTACGCGCGTCGGCAGCCGGTACGGTCGTCGCGACCGGATACGACGGCGGGTACGGTATCAAAGTCGACATCGACCACGGCAACGGCTATCACACGTGGTACGCTCACCTTTCGCGCACGGACGTCGCGGTCGGACAACGCGTCTACAAAGGCGAGACCATCGCCGCCGTCGGAGCTACTGGATTTGCAACCGGACCACACCTGCATTATCAAATCATGTTTGAAGGTCAACCGGTCGACCCATCGCCGTTCCTGCACGGCGTTCCGTCGAATGTCTTAGCCACGTTGCCCTAGAAGGCATCGTCGATGAACGGCATCCTCTGTAACCTGACGCAGATACTCGGCGTCATCGTCAACATCTATACGGTCGTGTTGTTCGCGTACGCGGTCATCTCGTGGATACCCGATTTGCGCGGACGCTGGGTCTACTATTTGGCAGCGATCGTCGAACCGGTGCTCGTTCCCATCCGGCGCATCGTTCCGCCGCTCGGGGGATTCGATCTGGCCTTCCTGATCGTGATCCTCCTCTTACAGTTCGTCGTTCGCCCGTTGATAAGCTCGGCGATCGTCAACTCGTGCTTTCGTCTCTACTAGGGCTGCGCCGGGTGCGACCATGCCGGTGAGGCCGGGTCATCCACATCGACTCGAGACCTCGAGCAACGTACGCAACTTCTGCATCATCGCCCATATCGACCACGGCAAAACGACGTTGTCGGACCGGCTGCTCGAGATCACGCGAACGATCGCGTCGCGCAACCTCGGCGAGCAACAGCTCGATGCGATGGATCTCGAGCGCGAGCGCGGCATCACCATCCGGATGCATCCGGTAACGCTCAACTATACCGCGCGAAGCGGGGAGACCTACCAGCTCAATCTCATCGACACGCCGGGGCACGTCGACTTCTCGTACGAAGTCTCCCGCTCGCTGGCGGCGTGCGAAGGCGCGTTGCTGATCATCGATGCCGCCCAAGGCATCGAGGCTCAGACGCTGGCAAACTATCATCTCGCGCTGGAGCACGATCTCACCATCATCCCGGTCATTAACAAGATCGACCTGCCGGCCGCCGATCCGCAGCGCGTCATGGGCGAGATCGAAGAGTTGCTCGTGATGGAGAAGAGCGAATGCATCCTGGCCAGCGCCAAGAACGGCGTCGGCATCGAAGAGATCCTGGAAGCGATCGTCACGAGAATTCCACCGCCGACCGGGCACCGCGACCATTTGCGCGCCCTAGTGTTCAACGCGCAGTTCGATCCGTATCGCGGCGTCGTGAGCTACGTTCGGGTCGTCGACGGCGAGCTGGCCGCCGGGACACGTTTCATGTCGATGGCGCACCAGCGCGTATACGAGTGCACCGAGGTGGGGGTGTTTGCGCCCGAAATGCGACCGACCGATAAACTCGAACTAGGCGGCGTCGGCTACGCGATCGGCAACATCAGGTCGCTCGGCGAAATCGACGTCGGGGATACCATTACGTCTCAGGCCAATCCCGCCCACGTTGCACTGGTAGGCTATCGCAAAGCCGTGCCGATGGTGTACTGCGGGCTGTATCCGAACGAAGGCGTCGAATACGAGGAGCTTCGCGACGCGCTCGAAAAATTAAAACTTAACGATGCCGCCCTGGTGTACGAACCGGAGAGTTCGGTGGCGCTCGGCTTCGGTTTCCGATGCGGGTTCCTGGGTCTGCTGCACATGGAGATCGTACAAGAGCGCTTGGAGCGCGACTACACGCTCGATCTGATCGCGACGTCGCCGTCGGTGGTCTTCCGGGTTGTACGCAACGACGACTCCGTGGAGATGATCGATAATCCATCGAAGCTTCCGGCGCCGAACCTGATTCGCAGTATCGAGGAGCCCTACGTGAAGGCGACGATCATCGCGCCGCCCGAGTACGTCGGCGCGATCATGGAGATCACGCAAAATCGCCGTGGGACGCTCGCGAATATGGAATATCTCCACGACGGTCGCGTCATCATGACCTACGAGATGCCGCTGATCGAGATCATCGTGGATTTCTTCGACATTCTGAAGTCGCGCACCAAGGGATACGCGTCGCTCGACTACGACGTGATCGGCTATCACGAGGGCGAGCTTGTCAAGCTGGAGATTTTACTCAATGGCGAGCCCGTCGACGCGCTTTCGTTCATCGTGTCCCGCGACAAGGCCGCGCAACGCGGGCGCGCGTTGACCGAGAGACTCAAAGAGCTGATTCCACGCCAGATGTTCGACGTGCCGATTCAGGCCGCGATCGGCGGAAAGATCGTCGCCCGAGAAACCGTGAGCGCGATTCGCAAGAACGTGCTGGCGAAATGCTACGGGGGAGACATCACGCGCAAGCGCAAGCTGCTGGAGAAACAAAAGGTCGGGAAAGAGCGCATGAAACGCGTCGGCCGCGTCGAGCTTCCGCAGGAGGCGTTCATGGCGGTCCTGCGTCTGCAAGACTAGCGATCCGTTCGACGCGATGAAGGCTTACGTTGCCACCAAGAACGCGGGAAAGTTCGCTGAGCTCAGGGCCATTTTCGATGGCTCGCCGTTGGAGCTCCATGCATACGATGCGTACGGCGACGTCGTCGAGGACGCCGGCTCGTATCGCGGCAATGCGTTGTTCAAGGCGCGGGCCATGGCGCGGCAACTCCGCGACGCGGGAATTGAAGCCGCAGCAATCGGCGACGACAGCGGCCTCGAGGTGGACGCACTCGACGGCCGTCCCGGCGTGTATTCGGCCCGGTACGGCGGAACCGGCGCGTCGTGGCCGCAACGACGAGCGCAGCTGCTTGACGAGATGCGCGGCGTCCCCGAATCGAGACGTGGCGCCCGATTCGTCTCGGCGCTGGCATTGATCGGGCCCGGCGGCGAGGAGCTGACGTCGTTTGGTACCGTAGACGGCCGCGTCAGCGAAGCCGAACGAGGTACTGGCGGATTCGGATACGATCCGCTGTTCTATTATCCGCCGCGGGAGTGCACGTTTGCCGAACTGCGCGCTGACGAAAAGAACGCGGTCAGCCATCGGCGCGCGGCGGCGACCGAACTGCTGGCGGACCTGCGCCGGCGTGTCTGAGATGACGATCGGTCTCGCCGGCGTCGACGACGTACGCACGCTGCTTCGCCGGAGGGCGGTCGACGAAACCAGCCTCGAGCTTGGACTTCAAGCGGCGGTTGTCGGGATGGCGTGGATTGCGCGCGACGAAAGCGAAACCGTCGGCTTGGCGGTCGCACACGGCTCTGGAGACGAGCGATACACCGGCCAACTCTTCTTGGAACCGTCCTATCGCGGACAGGGTCTCGGCGGCAAACTTCTCGACGCCGTTTTCGCCGATGCGGGCGACGCCGCTCGCGCCGTCGTGCTGGATCCGGCCGATTCCGCCGGGCTGGCTCTCGCGTTGCGCCGCGGCATCTCGCCTCGCGCGCTGGTGGTTCGCCTAGCCGGCGCGATTCCGCGCGAAGAAAGCCTCATGCGTATGGCGGCCGGGGATTACCGGTTCGCCGTCGACACGATCGATCCGACGGCGCACGCCTTCGGCCTCAATGCGCTGGATCGGGAGACGCGCGGCGTCGTTCGGCCAAGCGATCACGAAAGGTTCGCGCGGGATGCCGCAGGACAAGCGTTCTTCCTAAACGGCGAGTTCGTCGCCTACGCGTACGTCTGGCCCGACGGCCGGATCGGGCCGCTGGCGGCGAGTTCTGCGGCGTATCTCGTGCAGATCCTTGCGTTCGAACTCGTCACGCTCGCGCGAACGCACGGCGCGACGTGGTGCACGGCGCTCGTTCCCGGCTCAAACGTTCGGATCGCCCGCGCTGCGCTTCAAGCAGGCTTACAAATCCAAGATGCATTCACCATTGCCCGTGACGAACCGTTGCCGGATCTCGCCAACTACGTCGGTTACCATCAATTGCTATTCTAAGTAGAAGTAGCGGTGAATCGGTAGAGGAGAGAATTGCCACCAACGGAAAGCGGCTCGTCAGTTTGGCGGGCGGCAGCGCCGCGCCGGGACGTAGCTCAGCTTGGTTAGAGCGTTCGCTTTGGGAGCGAAAGGCCGGAAGTTCGAATCTTCTCGTCCCGACCACGCACTTGCCCGGGCATGGTACTCTAACCGGGGCGCCGTGCCCCCGATAGGCGCCCGTGGTCTAACAGGATAAGGCACGAGTCTTCTAAACTCGAAGATGGGGGTTCGAGTCCCTCCGGGCGCAAGTGGTCGCCGGCTTTCGCGGAGCCGTGCTAGAATCGACGACATCGTGGTGACCGTAGCTCAGCTGGTCAGAGCGCTCGACTGTGACTCGAGAGGTCGCGGGTTCAATTCCCGTCGGTCACCCCATTCGCAGGACGCCCGACCGGAGGCTGCGTAAAGTCGAGGGCTCAAAACCGCGCGAGCGCCTTTAGCTCAGTCGGTAGAGCAGCGGCCTTTTAAGCCGTTGGTCCCGGGTTCGAGTCCCGGAGGGCGCACGTTTTGCACCGCTAGCTCAATGGTAGAGCAGGTGACTCTTAATCACTTGGTTGGGGGTTCAAGTCCCTCGCGGTGCACCATACCTCTCGCTGCTTTTGCGGATTTCCGCATTGGAGGCTCCGGTGAAACTCCACGACAACGTTCGCGCTGCCCGCTACGCGCTTGGCGCCGCGGCCTTTTCGCTTCTCATCGCCGGTTGCTCGGGCGCCGGCACCGTGCCAAGCGGCGGCGGCGCGAATCTTGCAAACCAATGGTCGCAATCGACGCCAGATTCCTCGGCGGCGCAGGGAGTCCTCAGCGGCGCTTCGACCGAGCCGGAAGCCGTTCCGGCCGAAACGGAAAACTCGAATCCATGCTTGCATCCTAAGTTTCCTCTGATTTGCGTGAAGCAAGGACGTTCGAGCCAACTAAAGATCCAAGTCACGTGCAAGCGAGGATCGAAAAAAATATCGTGCGGGAAAGTTCAGTGGTCGACGAAGATGAGCAATCCGGGATTAAAGGGTTCATTCAAGCCTAACCCCGGCAACCCGACCACCGAAACGGTCACGGCTTCGAAGACGATCAAACCCGCCCACTACTATCAGTTGCTCAGCGTGAAGTGCTCGAACGCGAGCTGCCCCAAAAATCAGAAGCTACCGGTTTACGTCACGCGGTAGCAGCCGCTTTCGCCTTGAAATAACACGGGGAGGAAAAGCACCCGAGGCGTTCTATTTAACGGGGTTCGCCGCGAACCAGCGAGCAGGGCATGTGGCGGAACTGGCAGACGCGCTGGATTTAGGTTCCAGTGGGGCAACCCGTCAGAGTTCGAGTCTCTGCTTGCCCACGCCGGTCCAAAGCGATCGGTAGCGACGTGCGGAAGTAGCTCAGTGGTAGAGCATCGCCTTGCCAAGGCGAGGGTCGCGAGTTCGAATCTCGTCTTCCGCTCCATCGCTTGGCGCGAGGGGCCCCTCCAGGGGCCCCTCGTTTGCAGGCGAAGGCCGACGCCAATGCACGCCTTTATAGGAGCACAGCCGACCTGTCCACCTCGACGATGACCCGACTCGCCCCGACCCAGGTGGAGCTCGAAATTCCAATCGGCCTGGACGAGCTGGCGGCTGCCGAGGAGCGCGCGTTTCGCAAGCTGGTCAAGAACGTGCGCCTGCCCGGGTTTCGCCAGGGTAAAGTGCCGAGAAAGGTTTTCGAGCAAGCCTACGGTTCCAACGCCATCACCAGCCAAGCGGTGGAAGAAGTCGTGCCGGAGGTGTACGCCAAGGCGGTCCGCGAGCATGACCTCGAGCCGGTTAACCGCCCCAAGATGGAAGTGCTGGAAGAAACCGACGGGCGCCCCACCCGGGTGAAGGCGACCGTCGAAGTGCGTCCCGAGATCGTTCTGCAACAATACAAGGGGGTTCCGGTTAGCCGACCGGCGGTCGTCGTAACCGACGACGACGTCGAACGTAGCCTGCAGGCCTTGGCGAAGGAGCGCGCGATGCTCGTTCCGGTCGAGCGTCCCGCTCAACTGGGCGACGTGGTCACGCTCGATTACGAGGGGAAAATCGATGGCGTCGTCTTCGAGGGTGGGAGCGCGTCCGGCGAATCGACCGAGCTGACCGAAGGGCGTTTCATCCCGGGGTTCGTGGCGGGAATCGTCGGCATGAGCGCCGGCGAAACCAAGGACGTCGCGGCGCAGTTCCCCGACGGCTACGCGCAGCCGGAGCTTGCCGGAAAAGACGCCGTATTTACGGTGGCGCTGCGCGACGTCAAACGGTTCGACTTGCCCGAGATCGACGACGAATTCGCGGCGAGCGTATCCGACAACCGCACCGTCGCAGAGCTGCGCGCCGACGTTCGACGGCGGCTCGAAGCGATCTCCGCGTCGCGCGAACGCCGCGGCGTCGCCAACGCGGTCCTCGATTCGCTCGTACGCGAGCACGACTTCGCGCTTCCGGAAACGATGGTCGACGCGGAACTCGATCACCTCATGAACGACGCCGCTTCGGCGGCCGCGCGCGCCGGTGTCGAGTTCGAGCAATATCTGGTACAGCTCGGAAAAAGCGAGGAAGAGCTGCGCGCACAGTACCGGGCCGATGCGCAAGTGCGCGTCAAGACCACCCTGCTCGTGGAGCAAATTGCGAAAAAGGAAAACATCGTCGCAACGCCGGCGGATATCGCCGAAGAACTCGACGCGTTGGCGCGGCAGTACCGGCAGCCGGTTGCCAAGGTACGCAAAGCGCTGGGCAGCAATGTGTTGTCGCTGATGGAAGGCATCGTCAGGAACAAGACGCTTGAGTTCCTCGTCGACCACGCCGAGGTCACGAGTCCCGAATAGTATCACGAAGAAACCCTAGGGCCGGCGTCGTAGTTACAGCAGGCGAGCGCCCTGAGGCGGCTTACCAATAAGAAGGAAAGAGTAAAGAAGGATATGGGACACCTGGTTCCTATGGTCGTCGAGCAAACGGCACGCGGCGAACGCGCGTACGACATCTATTCGCGCCTGCTCAAAGACCGGATCGTTTTCGTGGGCGGTCCGATCGACGATCACCTCGCCAACCTCGCGATCGCGCAGTTGCTGTTCTTGGAGAAAGAAGACCCCGACAAGGACATCGACATGTACGTGAACTCGCCGGGCGGCAGCGTGACCGCAGGCCTCGCGATGTTCGATGCGATGCGGTTCATCAAGCCCGACGTGGCCACGATATGCATGGGCATGGCTGCTTCTATGGGCTCGATTCTGCTCACGGGCGGCGCCGCCGGCAAGCGCTACGCTCTTCCGCACGCGAAGATTCTGATCCATCAGCCGTGGGTATCGCAGATCGGCGGCCAGGCCACCGACGTAGAAATCGCCGCGCGCGACCTGATCGCGACCCGGCAGACGGTCGCACGAATCTACGAAGAAACCACCAAAAAGCCGCTGGAGCAAGTGTTGCGGGACATCGACCGGGACTATTACATGACGGCTGAGGAAGCGAAGGATTACGGGATAATCGACCAGATTCTCGAAGACCGTCACAGCTTGCCGGCGCCGGCCTAGAGGGATCGAGGAGGAAACCCGCGCGCAGATGTTCCGCTTTGGAGATGAAAAAGGTCAGCTGAAGTGCAGCTTCTGCGGAAAATCGCAGGAGCAAGTGCGCAAGTTGATCGCGGGCCCCGGGGTCTACATTTGCGACGAATGCATCGAGCTCTGCAACGAGATCATCGAAGAAGAGCTCTACAAGAACGTCGACGAGAACCTGCGCTTGCGCAACATCCCCAAGCCCAAAGAAATAAATCACATCCTCAACCAGTACGTCATCGGTCAGGAGCGGGCAAAGAAATCGCTCGCGGTAGCGGTGTACAACCACTACAAGCGCATCAACGCCGGCGGAACCGACGACGTCGAACTGCAAAAGTCGAACATTCTGCTGGTGGGTCCGACCGGATCGGGCAAGACATATCTGGCGCAAACCCTCGCAAAAATTCTCGACGTTCCGCTGGCGATGGCCGATGCGACGTCGCTCACGGAAGCCGGCTACGTGGGAGAAGACGTCGAAAATATTCTCCTCAAGCTGATCCAGGCGGCCGACTACGACGTCAAGCGCGCCGAAAAGGGGATCGTCTACATCGATGAGATCGATAAGATTGCTCGCAAAAGCGAGAACCCGTCGATCACGCGCGACGTCTCCGGCGAAGGCGTGCAGCAGGCGCTTCTCAAGATTCTCGAGGGAACGACCGCCAACGTTCCGCCGCAGGGTGGGCGCAAGCACCCGCATCAGGAGTTCATCCAGATCGACACCACCAACGTGCTGTTCATCTGCGGTGGCGCGTTCGATGGACTGGAACGGATTATCGAGTCGCGCGTTGCGGCGAACAACATGGGGTTTCGCGCGCAGCCCGAAGGCAAGCGGGACGCGCGCATCGGCAAGCTGCTTCAGCAGTTGATGCCGGAGGATCTCTTGAAGTTCGGGCTGATCCCGGAGTTCATCGGACGGTTGCCGATCGTGGTAACCCTCGACGCGCTCGACGAGTTGGCGCTGCGGCGGATCTTGACCGAGCCGCGCAACGCGCTGGTACGCCAGTTCCAGAAGATCATGAATATGGACGGCGTCGACCTCCAGTTCACGAAGGAGGCCCTGGTTGCGATCGCGATCAAGGCGCAAAGCCGCAAGACCGGCGCGCGCGGACTCCGTTCGATTCTCGAGGAAACGATGCTGGAGGTCATGTACGATTTGCCGTCGTTGCAAGGCGTCAAGAAGTGCATCGTCAACAAGGACGTGATCGAGAAGAAAGAGTCGCCGACGCTCATCTATCAGCAAGAGCAGAAAAAGGACATGCCCGCCTAACGGCGGGCTTTTTTTTTTGCGATGCTGTATTGACAAAGTTCGATGCAGTTGCCTAGAATCGAGGAATGTCGATACAGCGATGCTGTCCTCCGGCAAAGATCGTTCGGGCAGGGTTCGAGCCGGGCGCTGCACTTTTTAGGGCGCTCGGCGACCCTTATCGGCTCACGATTCTCGCGACCTTGGCATCTGCGGATGAGGTATGCGTTTGCGATTTCACGGCGGCGCTACCGTTGAACCAGCCCACCGTGTCGCATCATCTCCGCGTCTTGCGCGACGCGCGCTTAGTGACGTGCGAGCGGCGTGGAACGTGGGTCTATTATCGCTTGGCCGCGGACGCGCTCGTACGGCTCAACGATGTCCTCGCTGAGGTCTTGCAACAGAAAGTCGAAGCATGAAAGTTCATCTGAATCTCGCGACCGGCGATCTGGCGGGCAGCGTCGCATTCTACTCGACGCTGCTCGATGCGGCGCCGGTGAAGCTCTTCTCCGATTATGCCCTGTTCGTTACCGAGCAGCCCGGACTGGAGCTGGCGCTCGACCTGACCGACTCGGTTTCCGCATCAACCGACGCGCATTACGGCATATGCGTCGACGCGGTCGCCGACGTAGAGCGGGCCATAGCCCGCCTCGAAGTCGCGGGCCTCGTTTCCTCGATCGAACGCGAGGCGACCTGCTGCTATGCCAATCAAACGAAGGTGTGGGCCATCGATCCTTCGGGCCGCCGTTGGGAAGTCTACGCCGTCCAAGAGGATACGCTGGAGCGCGACGGCGATACGACGTGCTGCGTCGCCGAAGAACCGCACGTTTGTTGCGTCGCGTAGCTGGCGCGGAGAATGACGCTGCTTCGGCGTAGCGCTGCGGAAGCGTTGGGAACGATGTTTCTTTTGGCCGCCATCGTCGGTTCGGGTATCATGGCGGAACGGCTGAGCGGCGGGAATCTCGCCATTGCACTTCTTGCGAACACGATCGCGACCGGCGCGGTTTTGGTGTGTTTGATCGCCGCGCTGGGATCCATATCGGGGGCGCATTTCAATCCCGCGGTGTCGCTGGCGAACGCCTTGCAGAGAGGTTTGCCTTGGCGCGAGCTGCCGGTATACGTCCTAGCGCAACTCTTTGGCGCCGTTGCCGGGGTCGCTCTTGCCAACGCCATGTTTGGGCTGCCGCTTTTCTTTGCTTCGCACCGCGCCCGTAGCGGCCCGAACGAATGGTTGGCCGAGTTCGTCGCGACGTTCGGTTTGCTGTTGGTGATCTGGGGCTGCGTGCGCTTTCGCTCGGCCTACGTTCCCGTCGCCGTTGGGGCCTACATCGTGGCGGCGTATTGGTTTACGTCGTCAACATCGTTCGCCAACCCGGCCGTGACGATCGCCCGCTCGTTGTCGGACACGTTTGCCGGTATCCGGCCGCAGGACGCACCGGCGTTCGTCGTCGCGGAGCTACTAGGTGCGGTCGCCGCGACGTTTCTCTTTCGATTCCTAGCGCCGAAAAATGAGTCCCGCATCGACACGGTCTTGCTTCCTCGCGGCAGCAAATCGAGTGCAACCTGAAAGGACGGCCCATATGAAACGCGAGGTCCTGTTCGTATGCGTGCGCAACTCGGCCCGCAGTCAAATGGCCGAAGCGTTCCTTACGAGTATCTGTCCGGACGAATTCGCGGCCGAGAGTGCCGGGCTGGAGCCCGGGACGCTCGATCCGCTTGCGGTTGCCGTGATGCAAGAAGCGGGGATCGACATTTCCAAGAACGCGACCAAGAGTGCGTTCGATCTTTTCAAGTCCGGCAAGACGTACTCGTACGTGATTACGGTGTGCGACGAAACCAACGCCGAACGCTGCCCGGTGTTCCCGGGTAAGGCTCGACGGCTTCATTGGACCTTTGCGGATCCCGCAACGTTACAGGGTTCGGCGCAAGAACGCCTCGCGCAGACACGGGTCATTCGAGACCAGATACGCGATGCCGTAAAGGCGTGGTGCACCGAGGTGTGCGATGCGTCCTTCGACTCCGCTCGCTAACGCTCGCTCCGCACAGGATGACACAGGGCTAGGGAGCGAGGAAGAGGTGCTCGCCTTTCGAGACGCAGTTGCTGCTGCCGCCGAGGCAGGGCAGCGAAAGCTTCGGCGTCGCCTGGTTGCGCAGCGGTAAACCCCACTGATTCAGGCGTCCGGTGATGGCGTCGAGCGTGTAGAAAGCGTTGCGCGGAGGATCGGCCACCAGAGCCCCGACGATCGTATCGACGGTTGCATCGGGAAAGAGGCCTTGTACGGGGTTCAGCGGCTCCGCAAACTGCGCGAGCCGGTCGATCGGCGGAGGCGGCGGCGATCCGGGCGGCGGCGACGTCAGCCGGCCATTGTATTGCCCGAGGATTACCGGTATCGGGTTCGGATTCGTCGGGAGATACTGGCTCGAGTCGACGAAATCGGCGTTGCCCACGTCGAGACCGGTCGGCGAAGGCGGTTTCGCATACGGAAAGCTTATTTTGAAGAGCAACGCGCGCGTGGAATTAGCCGCGAAGACGTAGAGCGCCGCATTCACGTCGAAGCGCGCTTGCAGCAGCGTCGTAAACCCGGACGTCTTGCTTCCGGGCGCGCCGAAGCCGATGGCCAGCGCTGCCACGCTCGAAGTGGATATCGGCGCGGTGAGTTCGGTAATTTCGGCACCGAGGTTATTGAGTAGCCAGAGGTTCTGATTCGGGTCGTACTCGATGTCGACCAAATCGGCCCCCGACTGTCCGATTTCGGTGATGGCGGGTGTGAGCGTCAACGTCAACTTTGCGCGCGAGGGTGCGAACGAATCGATCGGCGGATTGAAAACGCGCAGCGTCGTCGGCGTCGCGATGGCAATCTTGCCGTACGCATCGACCGCGATCTGCGGCGGGAGTCCCGAGCCGGGGGCTTCGACCAGCGTTCGTTTCGGCTTTGACGCCGACGACAGCGGCAAAGCGTACTCGTAGAGAATCCCGTTGTGGTCGACGTAGAGCCGGCGCGCGGGCGGCGTCGGCGTCGGCAGCGGCGGCGACGAAATCGCGACCGGCGCGGGTCCGCTGCCGCCGGCGCCGCCACAGCCCGAAATCACCAAAAGCGCGGCGGCGACCGCCATCGCGTAGGTAAAGAATAGAGACGGTTTCATTGGTCGAGACTCCCGACAACGGGTCCGACGAAGCTCCCGGGCTTCGGATCGAACACGAACAGCGAAAGGCGGTTCGCATTGTTGAACGGCAAAGCATTGGTGGTGTCGAAGGCGTCGACGCTGCTCGGCGTCACCGTACCGTTGAAGAGCGGCTTGGTGCCGGTGCCGACGTACCCGCCGAGGTTCGACACGCTCTTGCCGAGCGAAACGGTTACGACGCTGCCGAGCCGGGCCGTTCCAAGTTTTTTGAAGTTCGAACGGCTCGATGCCGAAAAGCGGCCGAAATCGGCCGACGGAAACGACGGCGACGCTTCGTAGAGCGCAAGTGTGGCGTTACCGGTGCTCGGCGGCTCCTCGTACGTTAGCGCGCGGTAGTTTGGATACGCTCCGAGCAAGACGACCGTATAGCTCTTAGCGGCCGTCAAAGCCGCGGTCGTCTTCACCGGACCGACCGCGTATCCCAAGCTGTTCAACGCGGTAAGCGAAAGAACGCCGGCGGGAACCGGCACGAACGGCGTTCGGCTGCCGTAGAGAAACGAGGTGGCGACGGTCGCACCGTTGACGGTCAGATACGCCGAGGTTCCGATGTCGGTGGGTGCGCCGTTGATCAACGTTTCGAGCGAGGGCGCGCCCTCGACGAACCGCACTTGGGCCTTCGTCGCACCGCTCGACGGTGTGTTGTTGCTACTCGAATTGCATCCGCCTAACGCCAGCGTCGCGCTCAGGACCGCAATAAAGAGCGCACGCGTGCCGCACCGGAATGCGGCACGCGTGAGTGACCAACGCATCGTCTGCGAGATTATGGATTGAGGCAGGGGCTGGTTCCGTTGAGGGCGTTGTTGATGGCCGTGTGGATGGATTTACTCAGAGGCGCGTACTCGAGTTTACCGATAATCGAGTTGGCGCTGGTCGACGCGATGAACGCAATGAGTTTCTTGTCGTCGGAGTAGTGGGCGTTGTTTTGGCCGTAGAACATCATGTAACTGAAGCCGACGATCGGATACGCACCGGCCGGCGGCGATTGGACGTGGCTGAGGCTGACGTAGAGGATGCATTTCGGCTTAGAACTGCCGCACGCGACGCCGTCGCTGCATCCGCCGTACGTGATGGCCGATTTGGTGACCGGCTTCAGGGCGGCGACGACGGACGCCTTATTCGTCGGGTTTATGAAGTTCGCACCGTTTTGCAGAAGCGCTTGGCTGACTTTCGGGTTGGCCGACTTGGCATAAGCGCCTTCGACATAACCGGTGCCCCACGGCGTGGATTGGATGCCGGCGAGAACGCCCGGGTTGCCGCTGGCGCCGACGAAGGTGCTACCGGAGGATTGGTGTCCCGTCGGTCCGAGCCAGTTCGGGCCCTGTCCGAAGGTCCAGGCCGCGCTGTGACCCGAGGATTCGTACGGCGGCGCGTTGTACGGCGCCGGCCAGCTGGCGGTACACACCGTGCTGAGGTGATTCTGGTAGATTTGGCTGGTGCCACTGCCGTCGGAACGGTAGTAGAAGGTCATCGGCTCCGACACGCCGCCGGTGAGCGAGGAGCCATTGTCGGCGGTCAGTGCGGGATCGTTCCAGTCGCCGACGGTGCCGTTGGCGATGGCGCAGTAGCTCCACCGCGAGAGTTGGACGGCATGGTTAATATCCTTCGGCCGGAATCCGTAGACGATCGGTCCGCCGATGGTCGGGAAGATGAACGGTTCGCCTTGCGTGGCTTTGCGATTTGCCGCGTAGGTTGCGTATTCGGTCGAGATCAGCATGACGTCGCTGCCGAGGAAGTCGAGCGGTTCACCACGGCCGCCGAATCCGGTCGGCGTGTCGCCGAGTCCGGCGCAAGCGGCGTTGCCTGGGAGCCTCGCCGGGTCGCCGTCAAACTGCTTGCGGCCGGCGCCGCTTCCGGTGAGACAGTAGTAGATCGTGCCGGTCGTCGGTGCAGCGTCAAAGAGCGAGCCGGTTCCGGGAGGTGCTTGCGGGCCGCTATAGAGTCCAACCGGCTGACTGGCGAGATTGTAGCCGTAAGCGGGGAAGGTTGCGCCGCCCGCATGTAGGTCTTGCGGGCCATTGTCGTTATGATGCAAGCGGTGTCCGCCTTGCGCGTTCGACTGCGTCGATACGCCGGCGGCATTTGGTAACGAAGCTACTCCTGACTGGCTGTTTCCATTACACGCGCTGAGCAACAGCGCGGGGATGGCGGCCATGGCCATGGTCATGGTAGCAAGGGCCTTATTCATGGTGTATTCATCCTTATCGAACGTGTGACGTGTGGGTTGGTGCGTACGAACGACGGCACACTTTGAGAGCGGCCGGTTGCCGGCCGGGCCGCAGCCAGACCGGAAAGGGGTGAGACGACCACGGCGATCGGCGCGTTGAGGCCGGTCGCCGAGCCGGCGATGCGCTGCGTCGGCGTCACGGTGCCGCCGTGGGTCGAAGGAAATGCGGCGAGCGCGTTGTTGAAGTCGTCCGCGACGAACAGGGTATTTGCATACATCGCCAGCGTCGGGAAGAACGGCTGAAGCGGCGTGCCGGGCCGCGCGCACAGCGCGTTTTGCGTGAAGATTCCCTGCAGCGTCAGCACGCGAAGCGGCGGAACGTCGGTGGTTCCCCCATTCGCGCCGGCCGCGAAGACGTTGGCACGGCCTTGGCAAGATATGTTGCTGCCGCTGACGTTCAGCAGCGCATTGGCCACGACCACTTCGCTGCTCGAATCGAGACCCACGTTGACGGTGAAACCCGGCGCGAGCTCCGTGTTGTCGTCCCACGGGATCGTGCGCGCGGGATTGGCTTGCGGATTGCCGACGTCGGCCGCCGACGCGACGAAGATGCCGTATTTCGGGCCGAGTGACGTGCTCAGCGCGCCGGCAACGTAGAAGTTGCCGCCGGCATCGAGCGTGAGTCCGGTCGGTCCGGCGTAACGAATCGTCGGGCTCGCGAAGTTCCAGCCGTGCATCGGTGTGGCGGCACCGGAAGCGCCGGCGGCGTACGTGAGTGCCGCGTCGCTACCATCGTTGCCGTCGACGGCCGTCGCGCCGTACACCACCAAGCCTCCCGAGGCGTTGAAGGCGGTGTAGAGCGGGAACAGTGCCGACTGCGTGCTCTTGTCGCTAGTCAGAATTGCCGTTGGCTGATCGCTTCCGCTCGCGCCCGGGGCGAAGACCGCTACGACGTTGCCGGTATCCGGCTGCCCGTTCGACGGCAAGAATCCGAGAGAGTTCTTGCTGCTGAAGTAGCCGACGTATAAATTGCCGGACGCATCCACGGCGATGCTGCGCGCGTACATCTTCCCATCCAGATTCAGCGTGCGGAGCGGGGCGGCGTTGCCGTTGGCTTTGCCGTCGTACTCGGTGACGGTCGCGCCGCGCCCGTCGGTCGTGCCGAGATTCAATGCGTAGATCGTGCCGACCGGCGGCGGCGGGACGTGCCCGTGGAGCGTAAAGGGTGCGTTGACGGTCCCCGTATTGTTGACACCCGCCTGAACGGTGATCGACGACGCCTGTTTGTTTCCGTCGTAGCTCAGGGAAAGGCCCGACATCGGTTTGGTGATCGAGAGCGACGAGCCGGATTGGCCCGGCGCATGCAGCGTAAATGAACTCGTGGAGTCGCCCTGAACGGTCAGCGTAATCGGCGTTTCGTAGTCGCTGTTGCCGATTATTTGCGCGCCGGCTGCGTCGTAGGCCGAGAGTGCTACCGCCGCGTCCAGCGCCTTCCCGCGTTTGGCGTTGTTGGGCGAAAGCGAGAGTTTGAGCCCGGCGATGACCCCGTTGAGGTCGAGCGATAGTAGGTTGTTGATGCCGACGCCCCCGCCGCCGGAGCCGATGTGCGCCGAAACGCTACCGACCGACAGCACTGAACCGGTGGCGTTGAGGCCGTCGTAGGTGGTGACGCTAAAGACGTCGCTTCCCGGTGAGCCGGAAATTACGGCCTCGCAGACGGTTGCGCCGCCGCGTGCGCTGCAACGCGGCGATTTTGGCCGCGTATCGACGATCGAGGCGTTGATGCCGCTAACTCCGCCACCGTTGACCGAAGCGAGCTGGATCGCGAGCGACTGCGTCGCCGTCGAAACGTAACCCGGCGACATGCCCGAGTGCGTTCGCGACCTGCCGCTGCCGGCCGGAATCGTCACCGTGAGATTCACGCCGACGAGCTGCGTAGGCGGCGGATCCGAGCCGCCGGGTGAACCGACGAAGGATCCGTTGGGCGTGTTCGGCGAGCCGCCGCAGGCCGTCATGACGCACAGAGAAATCGCCGCGGAACATGCGACGGCGAAACGCGCAAACGTTCGGTCGGATGTCATGGATAGGCTCCATTGAGGATGTCGGACGTCGTCACGTCGGCCTGTCCGTTGGATCCACGGATTGGCGGCTGTTGCGAAAGGTTTTGCGGATAGGCCGCTTCGTAGGCCGGGTAGTCGGTGCCGGCGGCAAAGATTTGGTACGTGCTCTTCGGACAGAGCGTCGCGCTGGGTTGTCCGGAGCTGGTTTGCGGACCGATGTTGTCTGGCAACGGCAACTGCGCGAAGGTCGCGTGTTTGGTGATCAGCGTGTAGAAAGCATCGCTCGTATGGGCGAGGACGCAGTTACCGGTGCCGCTGTGTCCAAACGCGCGCACGATTATCATCGCCTCGGTGGCCGCCTTGGGAACGTGCACGCTTACCGTACCGCCGCCTTTACCATCGGGCGTAAAGGTCGGCGTAGAGAACACTGGTAACGGTGTGAGCTTGGTGAGCTGGGCGGAGGCCGCAAGAACGCCGGGTGCCGGCGTTGGCGAACCGTTGGGATCGGGGCTGGGCGTGGGATTCTGCGGAGTGGTGTACGCCGGCGGAACGGCGGCGTACAAGCGGTACGTACCGATGACCGGCTGCACGGCAAAGTCGGTGAAGCCCAGCGAATAGCCTTGCCATCCCAGTGCGAGCACTGCCGGATCGGCGGCCGGAAACGCCGGCGGCCCTCCGTAGAAAGTTTCTTCGTTGTTGCCGTAGACGGGAAGGTTGAATGCTTGATACACGGGAGCCGTCCCGTTGACCGGCCCGGCGTCGGAGTTGCACGGGCAGAAGCCGTAGCCGAAAGCACCGGTGGTCGCGGCCTTAATTCCGCGCGGCTGCCCGGTCCATTGCAGTTGATTGAGCGTTCCCCAGGTGATGTGGTTGGTGCCGAGGTCGGCGCCGGCCGACTGAACGTCGTTGCCGGTTTGGGTCGAGACGAGCACGTCGAAACTTGACGGTCCGAGGATTTGCGGAATGCTGTACAGCACGCCCGACAATCCGTCGGATTGGCGCAGCGTCAGAACGGTGTTGAGTCCATAAGCGACGCTGTTGCCGCCGTTTGAGGCGATGGTGGCCATACCGACCGCGAACTGCAGCTTACTGTTGGCTGCCGGATCGAGCGACGTCACCGGCGGCTCCGAGGCACCCCCGTTGCCGCACCCGGCCACTAGCGGTACGGCGATGCCTGCAACGATGCCGGCGAGAAAAAGTCGTGTAATCGTCATATCGACACCTGATAGTAGAGGCGAAACGAGATGGGCGGCTCGTTGGGATACGTAAGGTAGGGCTGCGAACCGTGCGCGGTCACGTCGGGCGGCGCGTACTGAGGTGTTTGGTAGGTGCACGGCGCGGTGCCGCTGGTCAAGCCCGTCGTAACCGGCGTACCGTAGCACCCGTTCACGACCGGCACGTTGTAGAGCTGATTGAACAAATTCTTGACTTGTAATCCGAAGACGGATTTGGCAAGCCGGGTGGTCACCGGACTGTACTCGACGGTGAGATCGGCGTTGACGCGCGGCGTCGTGAGCAGTCCGCCGGGCAATCCCGGTTCGTGAATGCCGCGGGTGGCGGCGATGTTGGGTTTGGTGCAGGTTCCGGGATTGAGGGGATCGATGTACCCGGGCGTTTGCGAGAAGATCGTCGACAAGCTCGAGCTGGCGACGATAACCGGAATCCCGTTGCAGTACACGGCGGTGTAGTAGCCGCCGCCGTACGGATAGCCGACGTTGAACCCGATGACCGGATTGATCCGCCAGCCGTGCGCGGTCTTATAGTTGAAGGCGGCGTTCATCTGAAAGGGCGATAAGTCGGGCGAACGGTAGGTCACGCCCAACGCCAGCGCTGCCGGCTGCAAGAACGCACCGGGCGGCTCGTTGCCGAACTGACTGATGTACGTGGCGCCGATCTGCATCGAGAGCCCGAGCGGTGCCTCTTTCGTGTAGAGTAACTCGACGCCGGTCGCCTTTTGAATTCCCAGATTCGAGTACGCGATGTTGCCGTAGACCGGCGTGCCGGTGTCGAAGTTGAAGCCGATGATCTGCGCGGTTTGCTCGATGACGTTGTAGCCGCGCCGGTAGAACGGCGTCACCTTGACGGCGGCCCCGTCTTTGAACTCGTGCGCCCAGGACAAATCGACGTTGGTAAACGTTGCGCCCACCAGCGGTGCTTCCAGCGTGGAACTGCCGAAACGATAGTCGCGGGTGAGCCAATACAACTGATTAGCGTAGTTCGTGCACGTTTGGTTAGCGTGCGGACCACAGTATTGGGCTGCCTGTCCGGTCGTGTTGTCGTACGACGGGATTCCGAGAAACGCTTGGTATGGATCGCGACTGACGTTGGCACCAAGCTGGCTCGGAAGCGGCACCGACAGCGTGTGCCCGAAGCCGAAACGAATCGTATCGCGCGGATCGGGCGCGTAGGAGATATCGAGGTGGGGCTCGAGCTGGCGCTGATGGGCGACCGCCGCGATGCTGGGCGGACTGCCCGGGTCGGTTGGGATTTGAAAGTTATAACCGTCGTAGCGCAGTCCGAGTTCGGTCTTCCACTTAATCGACATGTCGACCGTGTCTTGCAGGTACAAGCCATAGGTCTGCTGGCCGACGGTTGGAACGTCGTGTTCGTAAGGAAACCGGACGCCTTTTGGAAAGTACGAACTCAAATATCCGCAACCCGAAGACAGACGCAATTGCTGGCATTGGGATTGCGAAAAGAAATCCTCTTCCAGCCCTTGCTGCGTGCTGGGGTTGGTGTTGGGCAGAAGTCCCGTGTAGGTATACGGGAGCGGGAGCGGCTGATTGGGATGCGTGATGGCATACTGCACGATGAACGCGGGAGCGGTAAACGCGGTATACGACGTAAAGTCAAAGCGATCGCCGAAGGGCCGCGCGTACGTGTAGATCGCGCCGGCCTTAAACGTATTCTTGCTGCCGATTTGCGTAACGGTATCGATCTGACCGGCCGTCCGGAAGCCGCCATACGGAGAGGCGAAAATGCCTTGCGCCGGCATGTTCTGCGACTGCTCGATGAACGTACGGTAAAAGCGGGCCGTCAGCAGCGACGACGAGCCGATGTTCGCGCCGTACTCGAACTTATAGGCTAGGAACGGACTCTGCAGCTCGTCGGGCTGCGAGACGAACGAGTAGGTATTGGGCTGGCCGGGAAACAGCGGAATCAACGAGTTACAGGCAAAGTTCTGCTGCGAGCTGTTGACCGGTATTCCGTTCTGACCGATTACCGGATATCTCGCGCATTTGCCGGAGGTGTTTCCGCCGGAAATGTAGGGCAGAAACTGGAAGCCGCCGTAGTCGAGTTTCTGCGTGATCTGCTGGTCTTGAATGAATAACTGCAGCCGCTGGCTCTGGTTCTTTCCGAAGCGATAGATCAGATTATCGACGAAGTCGTTGGACGACAGATACGAGGGCGCGTAGTAGACCAAGTTCGGGTCGATCACGCTGCCGAGGGTGGCCGCGTTCGTACCGAGCGTCCCGAGCGTGTTGGCTGCCGTACCCGGGATGCCGTACTGATAGTTTTTGCGCACGCCGATAAAGCCGGCGTAGTTCGACAGATGCTGTTTGGGATCGGCCCAGCCCCACTCCAACCCCAGTTGATGCAAATACGGAAACATCTGGGCTTCGAGGTCGGCGTGCACGTAGGTCGGAAACGTGCCGTGCTTGGCGGTGAACAGCACCAGCCCGGTGCCGGTATTTCCGTGAGTGGCGTCGCCGCCGCCGGGAATCAGCTGCACGGCACCGACGCCATTGAGAAGATTGAAGTTGCCGACGTTCTGCAGCGTGTTCTGCAAGTTGGCCGACGGCGTCGTGTAGTCGATGCCCTCGAACTCATAGGCGGCTTCGAAGGCAAACCCGCCGCGAATCGAGACCGTTCCGGATTTGTCGATGGTGACGCTTGGAATGCTACGCAGCAGCTGGTTCTGATCGGTGTTGAACTCTTTGCCTTGCACCATCGTGATCTGCTGGCCCGTTACCGTGTAGGTGTCGATCGTCATCCCGTGCTGGAACGCGCTACCGGCGGAGCGAGCGTGGGTGACGGCGATCGTTCGCAACGACGTCGATATCGCCGCGTTGACCGTCTGCTGCGAGCCGTTGAGGACGACGACGAGGGTCGAGTAGGGTGCGTACCCGGCGTGAGAAAACGACAGCGAGTAGTTGTCGGGCAGCACGCTCAAAAAGCGAAACTGACCTCGCGAATCGGTCACCGTGCGGTACGTTGCGCTCGGCGATTTGGCCACCACCGCCACCCCGGCCACCGGGGCGTGCGTGCGATCGTCGGTTACCGTGCCCGAAATGATCCCGGCCGTTTCAGCCATTACCGAGTGGGGGAATGCCATGACGACGAAGCCGAGGAACACTACGAGTTTCTTCACCCGAAGCAGGGCTCTGATCAACGACAACTCCACAGCAACGCAAGAGGCGGTAGATGAACCGACGCTTCTTACCTCGATGCTAGGGGATGCCGGGTGCCCCCGCATCCCGGGGCTCGGCAGACATCGTTAATGCACTAGCGGGTGCAATTACGTTGCCTTAATCAATTCTACCGATTCTTAATGTTCGTTACCGGCATTTCGCGCGTCGACGATCTGCCAGCGCGATCGCAATCCGAGCCGGGAGAGGATCGAGCTCACGTGCCGCTCGACCGTATGCTCGCTGATTTGCAGCGTGCGGGCGACTTCGCGGTTGGACGCTCCGCGCCGGATCAGATGCGCGACTTGTTGTTCGCGTCCCGTCAGCGAAAGCGCCGACGGGCGCCGGCGCCGGTGCGATTCGCCGGCGCCCTCCTGATGGACCAGCAACAACATGGCGTCGTCGGTCCAGCGCCGCAAACCCATTGCGTCGAAGGCTCGCGCGGCGTCGCCGGCGCTGTCGATCGCATCGGCACGTTCGCCAAAACGGAAACACCAGTGTGCGCGCGCCAACAGGAAATGTGCGTGTAAGTACGGGCGATGCGGCGCGAACACCGCTCGGATGGCATCGACGCCAAGCCTGGCTTCGTCGGCGTCGCCGTAGCGGGCGGCGATCGACGCTAGTTCCACGGCGTTGCTGATGTCGCCCAGCAACAGCGCTCGCCGTAACGCCACGCTGGGAGCCGAACCGGACGGCGGCGGTCCGCCGGCGCTCAGCAAACACGCGATCGTTGCCGAGGTTGCCGATTGCCCCTCGACGGCGTGCAGCGCAAGCTCGAGCATCTCGGACGAAGCCCAGGCGCGCAGCGCGGCTGCGTCTTCCGCCATCGATGCGAGTTGCGCGCCGGTCGGTGCAAACAGCGCGAGCAACTCGGGCGGCGCCAGAGAGGCGCGCGCATCGTCGACCAGCCGCGTCGCACGTTCGACGTCGCCGGTGTCGAGCGCCAGCTTCGCCGCCGACGCGCAACAACGCAACAGCCAGTTCGCCATGCGCTGCGATCTCGCAAGCGACACCGCTTCGTCGATCGCGTTGCTCGCGACGGCAACGTCTCCGAAGAGCAAGGCATGGTGAGCGAGGCGGTCGCGCGCGCCCACCGCCGCGTACTGGCGTCCTTCGGAGCGGGCGGCGTCGAATGCCGCGCGCAGACAACGAACGGTCGCGATCTCGTCGCCCAGCCACGACAGAACCTGCGCCGCTGGCAGGTAGTCGTACCAGCGGGGGGCGCCGGGCAAGTCGGTCAGATATCGATCGACGCCGGCGTCGTCGCGGCAGGCCAGCAGTTCGGGTTCGACGACCGCAGCGAGAGCCGCGTCTGCGCCAGTCAAGGCATAGACGCCCGCCGCGAGACGGCGGGGCGACGCGGCGACCGCAACGCCCGCCGCGGCCAGCTGGGAATCTCCCAGCAAAGCATCGATCGTATCCTCGTCCTCGCTTGCCATTTGACGCCGATGCTAGCAAGCAACTGTTAAGCCCCGATTACGGCTGGTTAAAGACGAGCGTTCCTTCGACTGCGGCGCGTAGGGCCGACGCTCAGGATGACCCGGAGGGCGCTGTGCGGAACGAGGGGCGGACCCATGCACCTCCCCAAGCATTACGATCCCAAAGCGGTCGAGCCGCGGCTTTATGCTTTCTGGGAGCACGGCGGCTTTTTTCACGAGGACCCGGACCCGGCGCGGCCGCCGTTCATTGTTTGCATGCCGCCGCCGAATGTGACCGGCCGGGCGCACCTGGGGCACGGTTCCACGTACGCTCCCATGGACGTGCTCACCCGGTATCACCGAATGCTCGGCGATAACGCCGACTGGCTGCCCGGCCTGGATCATGCGGCGATCGCCACTGAAGCCGTCTTGGTCAAAGAGATCGCGCGCGAAGGCTTGACCCGCGAGGATCTGGGTCGCGAAAAGTTCGTCGCGCGGGCCTGGGAATGGTCGCGCAAGTACGGCGGTGAGATCTACGCGCAGTTTCGCCTTCTCGGCTTCGGCCCGGATTGGCAGCGCGCGCGGTTTACCATGGACGACGCCCCTTCACACGCCGTACGCAAAGTGTTCGTGCAGCTCTATCGCGAGGGTCTGATCTATCGCGGAAAACGCTTAATCAACTGGGATCCCAAAGGAAGAACCACCGTTTCGGACGCCGAGGTCGAGCACGTCGAGCGCGATGCCACGCTGTGGTACGTCACCTATCCTTTCGTCGATGCGCAACCACAAAATATCGGCGCAATCGCGATCGCGACCACGCGCCCCGAAACGATCCTTGCGGACGTTGCGATCGCCGTTCATCCGCAGGACGAACGATACGCCGGCCTTGTCGGGCGGCGCGTTCTCGTTCCGCCGCTGCTCGAACGCGCGATTCCGATCGTTGCCGACGAGTCGGTCGATCGCACCTTCGGCACGGGAGCCGTGAAGGTGACGCCGGCGCACGACGCCGCCGACTACGAGATCGGCCGTCGTCACGCCCTGCCCGCGCCGTCGGCGATCGACCTGGATGCGAAGATCACCGGCGCCGAAATCGCCGTCGGTCCCTACGAAGGCCTCGACCGGTTCGAAGCGCGACGGCGGATCGTCGACGATTTACGTAACGCGCAACTGCTCGTGAAGGAAGAAGCGCACCGACACGCGATCGCGGTGAGTGAGCGCACCGGCGACGTGATCGAGCCGTTGTTGTCGTTGCAGTGGTTCGTAACGATGGCGCCGCTCGCACAGCCCGCACTCCAAGCGTATCGCGACGGCCGTTTGACGTTCGTTCCGGAACGTTATGGGCGGACGTACGAGCAGTGGCTGGAGAACATTCGCGATTGGAACGTATCTCGTCAGCTGTGGTGGGGGCACCGTCTACCGGTATGGTACGTGCCCGACGGAACGGCGGTGGTTGCGGAGACGGAAGCCGAAGCTCTGGAGATTGCGCAGCGCGAACATGGTACGCGCGAACTCACGCAAGATCCCGACACGCTCGACACCTGGTTTTCAAGCGGGCTTTGGCCGCTGTCGATTCTCGGCTGGCCCGAGAAAACGCCGGAGCTCGACTGTTGGTATCCTTCGCAAGTGATGATCACCGGCTGGGAGATCATCTTCCTGTGGGTGGCCCGTATGGTGATGCTCGGCCTGCACTTGGTGGGGAAGCTGCCGTTTCCCAAGGTCTTCATCACGCCCCTGGTGTTCGACGCGCAGGGCCGCAAGATGTCGAAGTCGCTCGGCAACGCCATCGATCCGATGGAGCTTGTGGAAAAATACGGCGCGGATGCCTTCCGGATGGGTATCGTGCGCCAGATGCGCGTCGAGGGTCAAGAAATTCGCTTCCAGGAATCGCGCTGTGAGGAAGCGCGCAACTTCAACAACAAAGTGTGGAACGCCACCCGCTACATGCTGGCGCTCCCCGAAGGGCTGCCAAGCGCGTTGACGCTGCCGTCCGCGAGCGCTATGACGCTGGCCGATCGTTGGATTCTCGTCCGCCTGCACGACACGATCGTGCAGCTCGAAAAGCAGTTCGACGCCTTCGATCTCGGTAATGCCGCCGAAACGGTATGGCGCTTCATTTGGTACGAGTTTTGCGACTGGTACGTCGAAGCGACCAAAGTGCCGCACAACCACCGCACCCGTACCGCGATTCTTTCGTTCGTGTGGAACAACGCGATGCGGTTGCTGCATCCCATCGCCCCGTTCATCAGCGAAGAGGTCTGGCTCGCGCTGCCGCACGACGGACACAGTATCACGACGGCGACGTGGCCCGATCCGCTCGAGATTCCGCTCGACCGCGCGGCCGGCACCGAGTTCGAAGCGCTGCAGCGTTGCGCTGAGCGGCTGCGAAATCTTCGTGCCGAGATGGGCCTTCAACCGAAGGAACCGCTAACGCTCGACGTCCCCGCCGACGTGCCCGAATCGGTAGCCTCGACGCTCGCGCACTTCGTCGCCGGCTCGGTCGAGCGCATGGCGCCGTCGGGCGCGACCCTCGAAGACGCACTCGCCGCGATCGGCGCGCGTGCCCCGCACGACGTGTTATTCGGGCGATATCGAAAAGACGTGCAACGGCTTCGCAACGAAGTGGAACGTTTGGAGCGCAAGCTCGAAAACGCCGCGTTCGTCGCCAAGGCGGCGCCCGGCGTCGTTGCGAAGGAGCGGGAAAAGCTCGAAGGCTATCGTTCGGAGTTTGCCCGCGTTGAAGCAGCCCTGGCGGCACTAGGAGAACCGGCTTGACCACGACGACTCACCGCGTGTTGCTGCGTAGCGACGAAATCGGACGCATCGTCGCGCGTTTGGCGCACGAGATTCTCGAACCCGACGACGCGCAGCTCGGTCTCGTGCTGCTCGGCGTTCGCCGTGGCGGAGAGGCGCTGGCAATCCGGCTCGCCGCTGAAATCGAACGGATCGGCGGACGCGCGCCGGCGTTGGGTTTCCTCAACATCGATCTGTATCGCGACGACCGCGTAACCCACGAGCTTCCCGATTCGCAAATTCCGGTCGACGTTTCCGATCGAACGGTCGTGATCGTCGACGACGTGGTCTTTACTGGGCGCACCGTCAGGGCGGCGCTCGATGCGGTCACCGATCTCGGCCGGCCGGCGGCGATTCGTCTGTGCGCGCTCATCGACCGCGGTTTACGTGAGTTGCCGATTCAGCCCGATTACGTGGGGCGAATCATTCCGACGAGCCGTCGCGAGCGGGTTGCCGTTTCGCTCGGTGCCGATTCGGCGCCCACCGACGAGGTTGCGATCCTTGCGGATTCGGCGTAGCCTGCTCGATCTCGACGATCTCGACGCCGACGAGATCGCCTACGTCTTCGAGCGTACCGAAGCCTTCGAGCGAACGCCGCCCGGCGCGCTTTTGGCCGGAACGGCCTGCGTGAACGTATTTTTCGAACAGAGTACGCGAACGTTCACGTCGTTCAATCTCGCGCAGCTCCGTTTGGGCGCCGACGTCGTCAACCTTTCGCCCAAGGACCTGAGCCTGGCAACCAAAGGCGAGACGCTCGAAGACACCGCCATGACGCTCGGGGCGATGGGGGTCGGCGTGCTGGTGGTCCGGCATCCGGAAGCGGGTTTTCCACAGCGAATTGCCCTGTGCTTCGACGGACACGTAGTCAACGCGGGAGACGGCGCGCGCGCGCATCCGACGCAAGCGCTGCTGGATATCTACACGCTGATCGAAGAGTTCGGCGACATCGCTCAGCGCACGGTGGCGATCGTCGGTGACGTCGCGCACAGCCGCGTCGCGCACTCCACGATCCGGGGTCTGCATCGGATGGGTGCGAACGTCGTCCTGGTCGGTCCGGAGAGTTTTCTTCCCGCCGATTACGCCACCGAAGGCGTTACCATCGAGCGCGATTTCGATGCGATCCTTCCGCGTGCCGACGCGATCGTGCTGCTACGTATCCAGCGCGAGCGTTTCGCCGAGATGCCGCTTTCCGACGAAGAATACGTGGCCGCCTACCGGCTCGACAAGCGGCGGCTGAAAAAGGTGCGCCGCGATGCGGTCGTGATGCACCCGGGCCCGTACAATCGCGGCATGGAACTCGATGACTCGGTCTTGGACTTCGCCGGCTGGCGCTACCTGAAGCAGGTGCATCACGGCGTCGCCATCCGCATGGCAGTGCTCGACCTTTTGGTCAACGGCCGCCGATGAATCGCGGCAGCGTGCTGATTAAGGGCGGCCGGCTGGTCGATCCGTCGCTGGCGTTGGACGCGTTGCGCGACGTGCGCATCACCGGCGGCATCGTCTATGAAATCGGCGAGCGGCTCGATGCGCGCGAGGGAGAAGCGGTGCTCGATGCTTCCAACGCCATCGTCGCTCCCGGATTCATCGATATGCACGTGCATTTGCGAGAGCCGGGATTTTCCGAAAAGGAGACGATTGCTACCGGGACCGAGGCGGCCGTACGAGGCGGATTCACCGGGGTCGCGTGCATGCCGAATACGCAGCCGGCACTGGACGACCCGCGCGCGCTGAACGAACTGCTGCAGAACGTTTCCGCCAACGCGCGCTGTGCGGTGTATCCGGTCGCGGCGATCACGCGCGGCCGTCTCGGGGTCGAACGTTGCGATTTCGCCGCGCTTGCACGCGCGGGAGCGGTGGCGTTTTCGGACGACGGCAACACCGTCGCTAACGCCCGTATGTTACGTGACGCGGCTTTGGCGGCACTCGACGTCGACGGCCCCTTCATTTCTCACTGTGAGGACGACGCGCTGAAGGGCGACGGCGTCATGAACGAAGGCGCCGTGTCGCGGGCGTTGGGCGTGCCCGGAAGCCCGGCGATTGCCGAGGACGTCATCGTCGCGCGCGACCTGCTCATTGCCGGCGATACCGGCAAAGGCTGGCACGTCGCGCATCTCTCGACGGCTGCGGCGCTCGGCCTGATGCTGCACGCGCGAGCGCGCGGCATCCGCGCAACGTGTGAGGTGACGCCGCACCATTTGACGTTCACCGACGAAGCCGTGCGCGAGCTCGGCGGTAGCGCCAAGGTCAATCCGCCGTTGCGTACCGGCGACGACGTGCGCGCACTGCGCGACGGCGTACGCGACGGAACCATCGACGTCTTCGCGACCGACCACGCGCCGCATACTTCCGATGAAAAATCCGCCGCACTTCCTCACGCGTCCGTCGGATTCAGCGGCTTAGAGATCGCCGTCGGCGCGTATGCAGCCGCCGTTCCCGGTTTGCCCATGCTGCGCTTCGTGGAACTGCTGTCGACCAACCCCGCACGCATCCTCGGCGTCGCCGGCGGCACGCTCGCCGTCGGTTCGCCGGGTGACGTGAGCGTTTTTGCCGAGCGCGAGTGGGTGGTCGATCCCGCGCGCTTTGCTTCCAAAGGGCGCTCGACGCCCTTTTCGGGACGAACTCTTCCCCGCTGCGTGGTTGCGACGATCGTCGGCGGTGCTGTGGCGTACGCCCAAACGTGACGCCGCCCTCGGCCGCACTGTTTCTTGCGGACGGTAGCCGTTTCGACGGGTACGGGCTCGGCTTTGCCGGCACGGCACTCGGTGAAGCGGTCTTTTTCACGGGTATGACCGGCTACGAAGAAGCCCTAACCGATCCGTCGTATGCGGGCCAGATTCTCACCTTCACCTATCCGATGGTCGGAAACTACGGCATTTCGGGCGCGGCGGCACAGTATTCGCGGGCCTGCGTCGCCGGTGCGGTGATCAAGCAGATCGCCTACCACCCGTCGCATCATCTCGCGTACACCGATTTGCCGGCGTGGCTCGACGCGCAAAACGTTCCAACGCTCGTCGGAGCGGATACGCGCGCCATCACGATCGCCCTGCGCGAACACGGGACGATCTGGGCCGCGCTCGCGTCCGGCAGCGAGGCGCTGAAGACCGCCGAACGCGAGCTAGTGGAATTCGTTCGCACCGCGACGACGAAAGGTTTGGTCGCAAGCGTCGCAACGGCGCGTCGAACCGTGCTCGAAGGGTCGCCGGCGGGGGCGCGCGTCGTCCTGATCGACTGCGGCGTGAAGCGGGCAGTTCTTCGCGAACTCCAGGCCCTCGGCGCTCAAATAACGGTATTGCCCTACGACGTCACGGCGGAAGAAGTGCTGGCCGAGGGTCCCGACGCGATCGTCGTTTCTCCCGGACCGGGCGACCCTACCGACTTGCCGCAAACCGTCGAGACGCTGCGCGGATTGTCCGAGCGCAAACCGGTTTTCGGGGTCTGCCTGGGTCACCAACTGCTCGCGCTGGCTCACGGGGCGCGTACGTACAAACTGCCCTACGGCCACCGCGGCGGGAACCAACCGGTGAAGGAACTCGCCAGCGGCGACGTGATCATCACCGCGCACAATCACGGCTACGCCGTCGACGCGTATTCGCTTCCGGCCGAGTTGGAGCCCACCATGACCAATCTCAACGACGGAACCAACGAAGGCTTTCGTCACCGCGCGCGGCCGATTGCCGCCGTACAGTTTCATCCCGAAGCCTCACCGGGGCCGTTTGATGCGCGCCGGCTGTTCGCAGAGTGGTTCCAATCCGCCGGCTTGCCGCAGCGCTAATCGCGCTCGCGGCGATCGCGCTGGCAGCCCGGGCCACCGGGCACGCACAGGCGCTCCAGCGCTTGACCGTTCAGTCGTTCGCGCTGAATACCGATACCGACAAACCGCAGGTTGACGTGCCGTTTCACCTGATCGTCGTCCTACGCGTACGCGAGCGCGTTACGACCGTCGAAAACCTC
Source organism: Vulcanimicrobiota bacterium (assembly GCA_963786105.1). Classification (GTDB taxonomy): domain Bacteria; phylum Vulcanimicrobiota; class Vulcanimicrobiia; order Vulcanimicrobiales; family Vulcanimicrobiaceae; genus Tumulicola. Next base: position 88,428 of record CAWAXX010000018.1, on the reverse strand, counting down.
GAGCTTCCGATTCTGGCCGAGCTCGAGTTGCGCGGCGACGAGCGCCGGCTGGAAAGCGGGCCGGCGGGAACGACGTATCGCGAGACGATCGCCGTCATCGCGCATCACGCCGGGACGCTGGCGATTGGGCCCGCGGTATTGCAGGCCGTCGACGCACGCGACCGTCGCCCGAAACAGTACTCGACCAACGGGCTTACGCTGACCGTCACCGGAAGTTCGGTGCCGTTGCCGGGCGGCGAAAATCCGCTGACGAGCGTCGCGCAGTTCGCATTACGGCTCGCGCTGTGGATCGGCGGGCTGGCGTGCGCGGCGGTGGTGGTGGCGTTGATCTTCCGGCGCGGGCCGGCGCCGCCGGCGGCGGTTCGACCGGCGCCTCCCGTGCCCGCGCCGCTGCCGCCGGTCCTCCAGCCGCGATCGCATCGCGACGAGTTGCTGGACGCGCTGACCGTCTTACGGGCCGAACGCACGCGGGCGACGGCCGTGCGCGTGCGGGCGGTCACGTGGCGCATGGTCGGTGCGTCCGAGGGCGAAACGCTGGCCGACGTGCTGCAACGACCGGAGGCAGAGAGTCCAGCGATACGCGAGCTGCTGCGCTCGCTCGAGCGCGCGGCGTTCACCTACGACGGCGATCTGACCGTGGCGATCGACGCCGCCTGCGATATGCTTGAACGGTACGCCGGATGACGGCGCGCAGGCCGGCCGACTTGAGCGCGGCGCTCTCGCAAACAATCGTCGGTCAACGCGGCGTCGTCGAGGCACTTATCCTCGCATTACTTTCAAACGGCCACGTCTTGCTCGAAGGGCCGCCGGGATTGGCGAAAACCCTGGCGTGCCGCTCGCTGGCGGCCGGCTTGGACGGTGTGTTCAAACGCATCCAGTTTACGCCCGACCTGCTGCCGAGCGACATCGTGGGAACGCGTATCTTCGATCAGCACGAGAGCACGTTCACGACCGTCTTGGGCCCCATTTTCGCCAACGTCGTGCTCGCCGACGAAATCAACCGGGCGCCTGCAAAAGTGCAATCGGCGCTCCTCGAAGCGATGCAGGAGCGCCAAGTGACCATTGGGCTCCAAACCCATGCGCTGCCGGATCCGTTCGTCGTCATGGCGACGATGAATCCGCTCGATTCCGAGGGCACCTATGCGCTGCCGATCGCCCAGATGGACCGCTTCCTCATGAAAGTCAACGTCGGCTATCCGACGCGTGACGAAGAACTGCAAATCCTCGATCGGTTCGCGATCGCCGATACGCAGCCGCTCCACCACGTCGCCACCCTCGACGACGTTCGCGCTTGGCGCGCGCAGGCACACGCGGTGCATCTCGACGACAAGTTAAAACGCTACATCGTCGAGTTGGTCGCGATCACGCGCGAAGCGCAGCGCGTCAAGGTCGCCTCGGACGCGGGCGCGCCGCTGCCGGCCGGCGACCTGATCGACTATGGCGCGAGTCCTCGCGCAACGTTGGCGCTCGCCTATCTGTCGCGCGCGCGGGCGCTCCTCGACGATCGCGACTTTGCGCTTCCCGACGACGTGCGGGCGGTAGCGCCGCACGCGCTGCGCCATCGCATCGGCTTCAACTACCGGCTCGCTACCGCCGGCGTAAGCGCCGATCGGGCGATCGATGCGTTGATCGCCGCCGTTCCGGCACCGTGAGCCAACCGGTGCGCTTCGTGACGTGACGATACGCGATGCGCTGCTGCGAGCGAGGCGCCGGCCGCATAATCTCGGTGCGGGCTCGCCGACGGTCTATCGCGGCGACGGTTATGAGTTCGTCGAGCTTCGCTCGTACGTGCCCGGCGACGACGTCCGGCGCATCGATTGGGCGGCGACGGCGCGATCGGGTGACTTGCAGACGCGAGTGATTCTCGAAGACGTCGCGCTGACGCTCGCCGCCGTCGTGGACGCCTCGCCGTCGATGCACGTCGGACGCCGGCGTCCGCTTTTCTCGGCGGCGCGCGAAGCCATAGGCGCGTGGTTCGGTGCGGCCACGACGGACGACCGGTGCATGCACGTCGCTGCCGACGCCGTCACCCCGGCGGCATTGCAGCGAAACGCCCACGCGGTGCTCGCCTCGATTGGCGATCTGGCGGCCACGCCGTTCGACGCGGGGCGAGCGTTGGGAACCGCGCGCGGAGCCCTGCCGCGCGGTACCGCGCTGCTGGCCGTCAGCGATTGGTACGACCTCTCTGTTCAACACGAGCCCCTGCTTGCGGACCTGGGGGCGCGCTTCGACTGCACGGCACTGATCGCGCGCGATCCTTGGTACGACGAACTTCCGCTCGCGGGCCTCGTCCGATTGCGCGGTGCGGAAGGCGGCCGGCTGCGCGCGTATGTCGGCCGGCGCGAACGCGACGCGTACCGGTGCGCGGTTCGAGAACGCGAAGAGACGTTGGTGTCGGAGTTTGCAAGGACGAATTGGCGTACCGGGATTCTTCACGAGCATGACGGCGCAGGGTCGCTGGGAGCCGCCTTCGGCTTACGGCCCGGTGAAGTGCACTTGCGATGAGTTTCGATCGTCCGCTCTGGCTCGCGCTCGGTCTGGCTCTTGCGATCGGCTTTGCCATAGCGTACGACCGTCTGCAGCGCCGCACGACGGCCCGCGATCTCGCGTATTCCAACATCGATTTCTTCGCCGCCGCCGTTAAACCGCGCGCCTGGGTGCCGCGCGCACTGCAAGCCCTCTGGATCGTCGCGGTGGCGGCCGTGCTGGCGGCAATCTCCGGTCCGCACCTCACGGTGCCGGTGCCGGCACGCGACGGGAGCGTTTTCATTTGTATCGACACCTCGGGATCGATGGCCTCGACCGACGTCATGCCAACGCGCGCGCAGGCAGCCAAGGCGGCCGCCCGGGCCTTCATCGACGAGACGCCGCCGGGCACGAAGATCGGCATCGTCGCATTTTCGGGAACCGCCGGAATCGTCCAGCCGCTCAGCGCCGATCACCCGCAAGTCGAGTCGGCGTTAGACGAAGTCCCGTTGCCCAACGGAGCGACCGCCATCGGCGACGCACTCAAGTTGGCCGCGGAGAACTTGCCGGCCACCGGTCACCGCGTCGTCATCCTGATCACCGACGGAGTGAACAACGCGGGCGTCGATCCGGCGGAAATCGCGCAGTGGCTGGGCGCGCATCGAGTTCCCGTCTATACGGTGGGCATCGGAACGCCCAACGGCGGCTTGATTCCCGGTACCAGCGACGAGGCGACGATCGACGAAGACGCCCTGCGGTCGTATGCAAATGCAAGCGGCGGTGCGTACGCGCGCGCAGAGAATGCAACCGAGTTGCAAGACGCCCTCGCGCGACTCGGACGAATCACGGCGCTCGAACGTAAGACGATCGACGCGTCGCTCGAGTTTGCGGTCGCCGGTGCGTTGGGGATGCTAACGGCGTTTCTGGTGGGATTCGGCATCGGTCGATATCCGTGAAAATTGAGCGAGCGCTCGATTATGTTCGGGGCAGGGCGATCCAACCGGCACCGGTTTTGATTTGCCAGCCCACAGCATCGCCGCTTCGGCTGCGGTAGGTTCCGTTACCGCCCGCGCAGCCGCCTCCCGCGCCGAAGGCTTGGGCACAAAAACTGACGATCACGTATTTGCCGTCGTACGTTATGTGTTGTGAGGTACAGGCCGTCGCCCATTTCGGGTAGCTCGACTGGCCCCAGTCGGACGCCAGGACCACGTTCCATCCGACGATGTCGGCGTGCGCGGTTTGCGCCTTGTACGCGACACAGTTGTTCAGACCAAAAATCATCGGGTCGCGACCCGGCACGGAAACCCGAAGGACGCGGTCCCCAAAGCGAGCTTGGTCGGCCTTCGACAGGGCAAATGCCACGTGCGGAGCGCAGGCGGTAACCACCGCGGCAGACTGCAGCGCGACGGCGAGCCGCCACAGCGTGAGGAAGAAGGCCTGCCGTCGACGCACCCGGATGGAATGAACGGCGAGCAGCTCGTCTTCCTGCAGCGAACGTCCCCAACGCCGGGCGGGGCAACGCGCGGCGGGTAAGAAGGGCACGGTATGAAGATCGAAGGCACCGCTAAACTCGTACGAATATTCCTCGGAGAATCGGATCGCTGGAAAGGTCAGCCGCTGTACGTCGCCATCGTTGAAGAGATGCGAAAAGCCGGGTTGGCGGGCGCGACCGTATTTAAGGGAGTTTTGGGCTTCGGCGCGCACTCGGTGGTTCACGCCGCGCGTATCGTGGATCTATCTTCCGACTTGCCTATCGTCATCGAACTCGTCGATTCGGAAGAAAAGGTTGCGGCCTTCCTTCCCACGCTCGACACGATGGTTGCCGAGGGACTGGTGACGCTGGAAAAGATCGATGTGATCGCTTACAAAGCGGGCGCGCCGAAGTGAGGCCGTTGCTGGCGTTCCTGGCCGTCGGAGCGGGCGGAGCCGTCGGCTCGATGCTTCGCTACGCCGTGACGATCTGGATGGTGGATCGAGTTGGCCCGGGGTTCCCGTGGCATACCGTCGCGATTAACGTCATCGGCTCGTTTCTCATCGGCGCGGTCGCGGCGTACGCGCAGTCCAGCACCGGCGTTTCACCGCTGCTCGGCACGTTCGTCATGGTTGGCGTACTCGGCGGATTCACGACGTTTTCAACCTTCAGCTTCGACGTGCTGACGCTCGTGTCGGATGGCGCTGCCGGCCTCGCGTTAGCGTACTGCGCGGGCAGCGTGATCCTCGGAATTTCGGCGGCCGCTGCCGGAATCGCGCTCGCGCGCGCTGCGTTGCACGCCGCTTCGGGCTAGCCAAGCCTCATTCGGCTAAGGGAGGTCGGATGGGGTCGAGGCACGCATGACCGCCGCGTGCAGGTATCGCTCGACGCCGATCCCATCCGCCGGTTGCAACGCTGGATCGACGACGCCACCGAATCCGGGATCAAGGAGCCCACGAGCATGAGCCTGGCGACGGCGAACTCCGCCGGAGGCCCGTCGGCGCGCATCGTCTTGCTGCGCGGACTCGACGACCGCGGACTGCGATTCTACACGTCGTACTTCAGCCGCAAAGGCCGAGAGCTTGCGGAGAACCCGAATGCGGCGGCGCTGTTCCATTGGCCGCCGCTCGCGCGTCAGGTGCGCGTCGAGGGCATCGCGGAGATGCTTTCGGAGGACGAATCCGACGAATATTTCGCGTCGCGACCGCGCGGCCATCAGCTCGCCGCTTGGGCCTCGGAACAGAGCGAGCCGGTCGAGGCGCGTGAGGTACTAGAAGATCGGTTCGCACATTTCGATCAGCGCTTTGCCGGCGACGCCGTGCCGAGACCGCATTCGTGGGGTGGATATCTCCTGAAGCCGTCGCGTTTCGAGTTCTGGCAGGGCCGTCCCAATCGGATGCACGATCGTTTTGAGTACGTTCGCGACGGTGCCGGTTGGGACGTGTCGAGACTCCAACCCTAACGGTACTCCACGCTTTCCAGGACTCCGGGCTTGCACAGGCCAATAGAGCGGCCCGAGCATGCCCCGCCGGAACGTGATGGTCATCGGTTCGGGACCGATCGTCATCGGTCAGGCTGCCGAGTTCGACTACGCCGGGGTTCAGGCGTGCCGCGCGTTGCGCGAAGAAGGCCATCGCGCCGTTCTCGTCAACTCGAACCCTGCAACCATCATGACCGATCCTGAGGTGGCCGATGCGGTCTACCTCGAGCCGTTGACGGTAGCCTCGGTGGAACAAATCATCGCGCGCGAGCGACCCGACGCGCTCCTGCCGACGCTCGGCGGTCAAACCGGACTGAATCTCGCGGTGGAACTTCACGAAGCCGGAGTTCTCGAACGATACGGCATCGAGTTGCTCGGCACTCCGGTAGAGACGATCAAGCTCGCCGAAGATCGCGACCGCTTCAAACGCAAAATGCAGGAGATCGGGGAACCCGTCCCCGAGAGCGCCATCGTCACCCAAATCGAGCAAGGCATGGCGTTCGCGCGCAAAACCGGCTTCCCGCTCGTCGTCCGGCCGGCGTACACGCTTGGCGGCACAGGGGGCGGCATAGCCTACGACGAGCGCGAGCTGCGTGAGACGCTGGATGCCGGTCTCGCCGCCAGTCTGATCGGGCAGGTCCTCCTGGAAACGTCGCTACTCGGTTGGAAAGAGATCGAATACGAAGTCCTGCGCGACGCGGCCGGCAACTGCATCACCGTCTGCAACATGGAAAATCTCGATCCCGTCGGCGTGCACACCGGCGACTCGATCGTCGTCGCTCCGTCGCAGACCCTTTCCGATGTCGAATATCAGATGTTGCGTACCGCCAGCATCAACGTCGTCCGCGCGCTCGAAGTTCAGGGTGGATGCAACATTCAGTTCGCGCTGCATCCCGAACGCAGCGAATACGCTATCATCGAAGTGAACCCGCGGGTGTCGCGGAGCTCCGCGCTCGCCTCGAAAGCCACTGGGTATCCAATCGCGAAGATCTCGACGCGAATCGCGCTCGGTCAAACTCTCGACCGCATTCCCAACCCGGTTACCGGCGTCACCAAAGCCGCGTACGAGCCGACGCTCGACTACGTCGTCGTAAAAATTCCCCGTTGGCCGTTCGACAAGTTCCCGATCGCGGACACGCACTTAGGCACGCAGATGAAATCGACCGGCGAGGCGATGGGTATCGGGCGCACGTTCCGGGCAGCGCTGCTCAAAGCCGTACGCGGTCTCGACCTCAAGCGCGAGACGCTTACCGGGGCATTCACGCAATGGAGCCAAGCGGAACTCGAAGCAATCGTTGCTCGCCCCACCAACGAGCGCATTTTCGCCGTTTGCGAGCTGCTCAGGCGAGCGCTATATCCGGGCACGCTCGACCTGTCCAACGAACGCCGAGCCGCCATCGATCGAATCCACGAGTCGAGCGCGATCGATCGCTTCTGGCTCGACGAACTGGCCGATATGGTCGAGTTGGAAGAGCGTCTGCGCGCTCATCCGAACGATGCCGACTACGCCCAAGCGCTCGAATGGGGATATGGTACGCGCGCGTTCGGCGACGGCGCTCGAGCGGCAACCGGGCCGCAACCGGCCTTTCGGATGGTCGATACCGCGGCCGCGGAGTTTCCGGCGAAATCGCCGTACTACTACCTTTCGCGAGGCGAAGCCGACGAAATGCGGCCGACCCCTCACGAGGCGGTGGTGGTGGTCGGCAGCGGCCCGATTCGAATCGGGCAAGGGATCGAGTTCGACTACAGCTGCGTGCACGCGGCCTGGGCGCTCAAGGCCGCCGGTAAGTCCCCGGTGGTCGTCAACAACAATCCGGAGACCGTTTCGACGGATTTCGACGTCTCCGACGTGCTCGTTTTCGAGCCTCCAGGCGCCGACGAGGTCGAAGCCGCGTATCGCGCGACGCACGCACGCGGCGTGATGCTCGCCTTCGGCGGCCAGACCGCCATCAATCTTGCGGGAGAGTTGAGCGCGCGCGGCGTGCCGATCGTCGGCAGCGATCGCAGTTCGCTGGACATGGCCGAAAATCGCGAGCAGTTCGATGCGGCGTTGGCGCGCCTGGGCGTGGCGCGTCCGCAAGGCAAGGCGGCGCGCAGCTTCCGCGAGGCGCGTGCCATCGCTCGCGAACTCGGCTTCCCGGTGCTGGTTCGTCCGTCGTTCGTGTTGGGCGGGCGCGCGATGGAGATCGTCTATAACGAGGGCCAGCTGGCGTCGTACGCGGAGTCGGCACCTCCGATTCTCGACGACGCGCCCCTGCTTGTTGACAAGTATTTGCGCGGATTGGAAATCGAAGTCGATGCGGTGTTCGACGGGGACGACATCATGATCCCCGGGATCTTCGAGCACGTCGAGCGCGCGGGAATTCATTCGGGCGATTCGATCGGCGTCTATCCGCCGCAGACCATCGACGCCGCGATGGAGCAGCGCATCGCCGGCGTTACGCACGCGATCGCACGCGAGCTCCGCATCCGCGGGCTGATCAACATGCAGTTCGTCGTGCACGACGGACAGCTGTACATCATCGAAGCCAATCCGCGCGCGAGCCGCACGGTGCCGATCATTCAGAAGGCTACCGGTATCAACATCGTCGCCGCGGCCACTCGCATCGCGCTCGGCGAAAAGCTCCGCGATATGGAATACGGGACGGGAATCCATCCGCACGTTCCCTACGTCGTCGTGAAAGTTCCCGTCTTCTCATTCTCGAAGATGCGCGGCGTCGAAACGATTCTCGGCCCGGAGATGAAGTCGACCGGCGAAGTCCTCGGTATCGATACCACCTTCGCGGGCGCGCTGCGCAAAGGCTTCGTGGCCGCGGGCGTGCGGTTGCCGGGAAGCGGCGGACGAATTCTCGTCTCGATCGCCGACGAGGAGAAACGCGAGTCGGTGCCGATTCTGCGGTGCTACGCGGAGCTGGGGCACACGCTGGTCGCGACGCCGGGAACGCGCGCCGTGCTGCAAGCCTCGGGAATACCGACGCAGGCGGTCAACAAAATTGCCGATGGGTCCCCTCACGTCATCGATCTCATCGCTTCGCGCAGCGTCGACTTGGTCATCAACGATGCCAAAGGGACGCGCGAAATCTCCGACAACTACAAGATTCGACGCACGGCGGTCGAAGCGGGTATTGCGTGTTTGACCAGTCTGGATACGGCGCGAGCGCTGGCGGAGGCGCTCGCAAGCACGGCGGGGCCGCCTCGGAGCCTCCAAGAGTACCGCTCCGCGCAAGCGACGATCGGCTCCTAGCCGTCGATTTACGCGAAACGCCGCGGGTGTTCGCGCTAGGCGGTAACGCCAGCACCCTGGCGGTGGTCAACAGCTTCGTCACCGAAGGCGGCGCGATCACCGCGCGCCTAATTCCCGTTGCGTGGACGCCCGCCGGAGTCGTGATCGGCGACGCTTGGCAGAACGCCGGCATCGCGCTCGCCGGACTGCTCGACTGGATCGACCGTACCTTTCCGCCGGAGGACGAGCGCGCATTCATCGCACCGATGCGCGACATCGAGCTGCTGGCCCGTATCGGTTGGCAGGCGCCGCTTCCGCAGTCCGTCAGCGAAGAGAGCGTGCTCAACATCGAAGACCTTCCCGAGGAGATCGCCGATGCGCTCGCACACGCGCCGGCCCCGGTCGTGCAGTGCGCCGCCTGCCGGCGCTTGTGCGTGCGCGACGAGTTCGTTTGGAAAGAGAAGCAGCTGTGTGCGTGGGATTATCACGCCCAAGTGTTCGGCCGCCGTGGTCCGTGGCGCAACGGTGCCTACGAGCAACGCCACTTCGCAACGCTGCCGTCGGCCGCATACGTCGCGCCCCCGTTGCTGCACGAAAGCGGGGTGGAAGTCGTGCTAGCCGTCAATGCGGTTGACGAAAACACGGCCCGTTCCACCATTAACGTCTTGCTCGACGCGGACTCGGGGCGTTCGCACCTCGCGGTGCGGACCGACGGAGGCTACACGGTCTTACGGGAAAAGAGCGACGCGACGTGACCAATCGCACGATCCGGGGTTTGGCGACGATCTTCGTCCTGCTTTTTTTGGCGCTGGCGGCGCGCCAAGTCTACGTGCAGGTCATCGGCGCCGCCGCGATCGCCGCTAAGCCGGGCAATCCGCGGCACGCCTTGCTCGACGCGTACCGGGGCCGCATTCTAGCGACCGACGGTACCGTGCTCGCGCAGAGCGCGGGCGGATCGCGCGCGTATCCAATGGGGGCGGCACTGGCACAAACGGTCGGTTACGTATCGGTGCGGTTCGGAACCAGCGGCATCGAAGACGCGTTCGACCGGGCACTCACGCCGCCCGATACGACCGGCGACCCAGTCGCCCAAGCCGCCGAGATTCGCGCGGCCTTGCGCGGTGAGTCGCTAATCTCGCGTGGCGCCGACGTCGTCACCACCATCGTTCCGGCTATACAGCAGCAACTCTACGCCATGCTCTCGCAGTACCCGCGTGCGGCTGGTGTCGTGCTCGATCCGCGCAGCGGCGCCGTGCTGGCCGTCGCCAGCGTCCCGAGTTACGATCCCAACGACGTCGACGCCGAGTTTGCCTCGCTCACGACCGACCCGCACAGCCCGCTGCTCAATCGTGCCCTGGACGGTCTCTATCCGCCCGGGTCGACATTCAAAATCTTTACGGCGTCGGCGGCGCTGGACAACGGTACGGTTACCATGGATTCGCACTTCGAGGATCCGGGATATCTGGTGATCGGAAACTATACGCTGCACGATAACGAGAGCGAAGCGACCGGCTATCAGAATCTCACGACCGCATTCGCACTTTCGAGCAACGTCGATTTCGCACAGATCGCGCTGAAGCTTGGCGTCGACGGCTTCTACCAATATCTCCAGCGCTTCGCCATCGGCGACTCGCTGGATTTCCAGCTCCCGGCCCAGCGAGCGGCCGTGCCGCCGCAGGCCGGCATCGTCCCGGGCGAACTCGCGCAGATGGGCTTCGGCCAGGGTGCGCTGCTCGTGACGCCGCTGCAGATGGGCTTGATCGGAGCAACGGTGGCCAACGCCGGGGTCGAGCCGCGGCCGTTCATCGTGCGCCAGGTCGTTCGCAACGGCACGCCGGCAAGCGTCTATTCCTCCAGCGCGTTGGCTAACCCGGTATCGGCGCAAGCCGCCGCGAACGTTACGCAGATGATGATCGCCGTCGTGGAACGCGGAACGGGGACGCCGGCAAAACTGCCGCACGTTACGGTTGCCGGCAAAACCGGCACCGCGACTAATCCGCTGGGACGCTCGCACTCGTGGTTCGTCTGCTTTGCGCCGGCCGAGCAGCCGCGCGTCGCAGTGGCGATCGTCGTAGAAAACGTCGGTTATGGAGCGACCTACGCTGCGCCGATCGCGCGCGACGTGCTGCGAACCGCGTTGGAGAACGTTGGGAGTTGATCGACGAACGGATTTTTAACAACCGTTACCGCCTCGACAGCAAACTCGGCGAAGGGGGCATGGCGACCGTGTACTGCGGCACCGACACGGTGCTGCGCCGGCGCGTTGCGATCAAGGTGTTGCGGGAGCAATATGCGGCCGACCAGGAGTTCGTCCGGCGCTTCTATCAGGAAGCCGAGTCGGCGGCGCGTCTTTCGCACCCAAACATCGTCAATACGTACGACGTCGGGCGCGAGGGCGACACCTACTTCATCGTGATGGAGCTGGTCGACGGACCGTCGCTCGCCGAGATCATCGCGGCCGACGGCAAGCTGCCGGAGCCGGTCGCGCTCGACTACGCCGCCCAGATCGCAAGCGGCTTGGCTTACGCGCACCGCACCGGTTTGCTGCACCGCGACATCAAGCCCGCGAACATTTTGGTCACCAAGGACGACGTGGTCAAGCTTTCGGACTTCGGCATCGCGCGCGCCGTGTCGGCGCATACCATGACGCTTACGAAACCGGGACTCGTCATGGGCAGCGTGTACTACATCTCGCCCGAACAAGCGCAAGGCCACGAGCTTCACGAAAGCTCGGATCTCTACAGCCTGGGCATCGTGCTGTACCAGATGCTCACCGGGAGACTGCCCTTTGCGGGGGAGTCGCCGGTGACGGTCGCGCTCAAACACATCGGCGACCCGGTGCCGGTCATCGACACGCGCGGCCTGGGTGTTAGCCCGGCGCTGGCCGCCATCGTTAACAAGTTGTTGCAGAAGGGCCCGGAAAACCGGTTTGCGTCGGCGAGCGAGCTCGCCACCGCGCTGCGCGAAGCGCGCGAGCGGCCAAGTGTGGCGGGTTACCGTTTGGCTGACGACGCACCGACCCAAACGTTTCGCTCGACCCGAGCACTGCCGCCACGCCGGTCGCCGCTGCCCGATCGTCCGTTCGCACCGGCCGACGAACGCGATGACGAACGCACGCGCCGTGGGCCGTGGATGTGGGTGTTGTTGGCGGCCTTCTTGCTCGCAGCTACCGCGGTCGGATATTACCTGTTCGGCCGGCCGCTGCCGAGTTTGAGCTCCTCCATCGCGGTAGCCGACTATACGAACATGACTGACGCGCAGGCTCAGCAGGCGGTGGTAAACGCCGGGTTGCGCGTACGATTCGTCAAGAGTCCGAGCGACACCGTCGCCGCGAACCACGTAATTCGCCAGAATCCGCTCCCGAGCAGCAAGGTCGCGCGCGACTCGTTGGTCGAGTTGGTGATCAGCAACGGAAAACCGTTGGTGGGACTGCTCGATGTGCGGGGCTACTCCGCGCTCGATGCGCAGCGAACGCTGCAAGCGCAGGGCTTTGCCGTGACGCTGGTGAGAAAGTTCGACACCAGCGCCAAAGACAACGTCATCGATCAACGGCCCAAGGCCGGAGCGCAGGTGCCCCAAGCCAGCCGCATTACGCTGATCGTCTCCAACGGTGCCGAGCCGGTGTTGGTGCCGAACTTCGTCGGAATGTCGGCGGAGAAGGCGCAAGGGATTGCACTGAAGTTGGGAGTTCGGCTCGACACGTCGCAACAAGCGGCGGTTACCGGGGTGCCGGCTGGAACGATCGCCTCGCAAAACCCGGCACCCGGCGGGCAAGTTCAGAAGGGTGCCGGCGTGAGCGCGGTCGTCAGCACCGGCGCGCAAACCGGCGCGCAGCCGACTTCCGCGGCGGTTACGACGCTCACCGTCCCCGGCGTCGTGGGAAAACCCTATCAAGAGGCGATCGACGCGATCGTCGCCGCCGGTTTCCGAGCCGCCGTCCAGTTTCAAGTCCTCAGTGCGAACAACGGCACGATCGTTGCCGAGAGTCCCCCGGCGGCGACCCAACTCGCGCAAGGATCGGTAATCGCCGTCACGCTCGCGGTTCCGGGTGAGGTTCCGGATACCGAAGGTATGGCGGTCGACAAAGCGCGAGCCACGCTGGCCGCCGCAGGGTACGGCGTGGGCCAAACGCGCCTTACGACCACCGCCGGCGCCGGTGGCCGCGTCGTCGGCACCGAGCCGGCTGTCGGAACAACGTTGAGTCCGGGCTCCGCCGTCGTGTTGATCGTCAACGGCGCTCCGCCACAATAGCTGCACGCGCCATGAGAATACTCGGCATCGACCCGGCGCTCCGCACGACCGGCTACGGCGTCATCGAGAGCGTGCGTTCGCGCACGCGACTGATCGAAGCCGGGATCGTCGCGCCCCGGACCGGCGAAACCCTCGAGCGGCGACTGTGCGAGCTGCACGCCGGTATCAGCGACGTCATCGCGCAAACCCAGCCGGAGTCGATCGTCATCGAAGAGCTGTACGCGAACTATCGCAATCCCGGAACGGCGCTATTGATGGCGCACGCGCGCGGCGTGCTGTGCCTGGCGGCCGCTCAGGCCGGCATCGCGGTATATACCCTGGGACACGCACGCGTCAAGCGAGCGCTGGTCGGATCCGGGAGCGCACGGAAAGCGCAAGTCAATGCCATGGTGACGCACCTGCTCGGGCTGCGTACGGCGCCGAAACCCGAGGACGTTTCCGACGCGCTCGCGCTCGCGCTGGCGTTTCTCAACATGACAGGGCGCTCTGGTGTTATCCTGAGCGGAGCTCGCGCAGCGAGCGCAGTCGAAGGACAGAGCTCCGCGCCGAAGGCGCGCAGTCGAAGGAAGCCAGAGGTCCCCTAGTGTCGTTTTCCCGCATTCACGGTTCGCTGGTCGAACGCGCCGGCGAGGCGGCGATCGTCGAGTCGGGGGGGCTGGGCTATGAAATCGTGCTCCCACCCTGCGTCGCCGACAAGATCCCGGCCGAGCCGGGTCTTCCGGTCGCACTCGAAATCTATGCCGTGCTCAACATGGACGGCAACAGCGGCCGGTTCACGTACTACGGATTCACGAATGCGATCGAGCGCGAATTCTTCGAAGCGCTCATCACGGTGGCGTCGATCGGTCCGCGCTCGGCTGCGCGCGCGTTTTCGCAGCCGATGTCGGCCATTGCGCGGGCCATCGACCGCGGCGACCACGCGTATTTAAAAACGCTGCCGGGCATCGGCCAGCAGAAGGCTCGCGACATCGTTGCCAAGCTGCAGGGCAAGGTCGCGAAGTTCTTACTGATCAAGGACGCACCGCCCGTTCCGGTCACCGTTATTCCGGATTTCGCCGCCGAGGCGATGGCCGTGTTACTGCAACTCGAGTACAAGCGCGCCGAAGCCGAGGCGATGATTCGCGAAACGCTCGAAGCCGATCCACAGATCGGCGATGCCGAACGGCTGCTGGCGGAGATTTACCGCCGCAAAGCGTCGAAGGAACGCGTATGAGCGAAGGCAACGCGCGCAAGCGTCTGCTCGGTCCGGACGACGTTCGCGATGCGCCGGGCACCGGGTTCGACGTGCCCGATCGCGTCGTCGACCCGCAGGATACGCTCGAGGACGAGGTTTACGGTGCGAGCCTGCGGCCGCGCACTTTCGAGGACTACGTCGGTCAGGAAACGGTCGTCGAAAACCTTCGCATCTCCATCGATGCCGCTCGTCGTCGCGGGGAACCCCTCGAGCACGTGCTTTTCTACGGTCCGCCCGGCCTTGGAAAGACCACGCTGGCCGGACTGATTGCGCGCGAGTTAGGTGCGAATTTTCGCCCAACGAGTGGCCCTACGCTCGAGAAACCGAAGGATCTGGTCGGGATTCTCACCGCGCTCGAGGAAGGCGACGTATTTTTCGTGGATGAGATCCACCGCCTGGGCCGCGTCGTCGAAGAGTTTCTCTATCCCGCGATGGAGGATTTTCAAATCGACTTCGTTGTCGATCGCGGCGCCTATGCAAAGACGCTGAAGTTGCCGCTCAAACGCTTTACGCTGGTTGGCGCGACGACGCGCGCCGGGATGTTGACGGCCCCGTTGCGCGAACGGTTCGGCATCGTGCATCACTTGGATTACTACGGGCCCGAAGAGCTGGAGCGAATTCTTCACCGTTCGGCCGGCGTGCTGGCCGTGCCGATCGACGATACCGGCGCGGCGACGATCGCGCGTCGCAGCCGCGGAACGCCGCGCATCGCCAACCGGTTGCTGCGCCGCGTGCGTGACTTTGCGGAAGTGCGCGCCGGCGGTCGCATCACGGCCGAAGTGGCCGAGGAAGCCTTGCAGCGCGAAGGCGTCGACGAACTTGGTTTGGACCGCTTGGACCGCGCGTTTTTGCGAACGATCGTCGAGCAGTATCGCGGAGGACCGGCCGGCATCGGCGCGATTGCGGCGACGCTCACCGAAGATGCTGAAACGCTGGAGGACGTCGTCGAGCCGTACCTGCTCAAGCAGGGTTTCGTGACCCGAACGGCATCCGGCCGCCGCGCCACTCCGGAGGCATATCGTCATCTCGGCATAGCGGTCCGAGCTTCGGTTCAGGAACGCTTGCTGTGACGCCGATGCGCCGCGCGAGGTTCGTGGCGCTGACGGCGGCCGCCGCCGCGTATCCGTACGGCGCGCGTGCGCAGACAGATGCGGACCCTGCAAGCGGCAGCGCGGCGCCCGCGTTGCGGGTGCTCCTTGGCCCCGGCGATGCGGTGCCGGATCGCGGCGGCAACGGGTTTTCGTTCAACGGGCGCGCGTACCGCGGAACGTTCGTACGACAGCCCGACGGCAGCATTGTCAACGTCGTCGATCTCGAACAGTATCTGTACTCGGTTGTTCCGCACGAGATGCCGCCGTCGTGGCCGCCGGCGGCTTTGCAGGCGCAGGCAATTTGCGCGCGGACCTACGTGCTGCAGCGCAGTAACCCGCGGCGCGCGTACGATTTGGTTCCGTCGGAAGCCGACCAGGTCTACGGGGGAGTCTCGGCAGAGTCGCCCGCCGGCCGTTTGGCCGTCGACGTGACCGCCGGTCAAGTCCTGCGTTTTGGAAACGCGTACGCGAGCGTCGCCTACTCGTCGTGTTGCGGCGGACACACCGAGGCGTCGGCGGACGCTTGGGGGGGCGAGTTCTTTCCGTATCTCGCCGGGGTCGTCTGCCCCTACTGCACGCAGTCGCCGAACTACCGCTGGACGGCGACGGTGGCGCTCTCGGAGATCGCGCAGCGTTTTGGCTCGCAACTGCCTGCCGCCGGAATACTCCAGAGCGTGCGCGTCACCGAACTCGACGCTAGCGGGCGCGCGCGCGCATTCGAGCTGATCGCCGATCGCGGCAGCGCGCTCGTCAAGGGCAGTGCGTTTCGTCTGGGGCTGGGTCCCAGAGTCGTACGAAGCTTGCTCATCACCGGCCTGCGCGGCGACGCGTCTTCCGCCTCGGTCGCGATTGACGGTGGAGGCTTGGGTCACGGCGTGGGGATGTGTCAATGGGGTGCGCGGGGGATGGCGCAAACCGGCCGCAGCGCGCGCGACATCGTGGCATTCTATTTTCCCGGAACGGAGATGGGACGCGACTGACGGCCGGCGAGCGCGACAGCGACGCATACTCCTACGAACTGCCTCCCGAACTGATCGCGCAGAAGCCGGCGGCAGTGCGCGACGCAAGCCGGCTGCTGGTGGTCGGACCCCAGCGCGACGACGATGCGGTCTTTTCCGACCTGCCGCGTTACTTGCGGCCGGGCGATCTTCTCGTGCTCAACGAAACGCGCGTCATTCCGGCGCGGCTCGTCGGCCGGCGACGGCCGACCGGGGGGCGCGCCGAGTTGCTGTTGCTCCAACCGGCGCAATCCGAGCGTTACCGCTCCGATGCCCTGCGCTGGATCGCGCTCGCGCGTCCCGGCCGCCGGCTTCGCGAGGGCGCGCGCCTGGAGTTCGACGGCGGCGTCGAAGCGGTGATTCGGGCTGAGCTCGACGACGGTGCCCGCGAGGTTGAATTCACGTTGACGGAGCCCTTCGAGACGTTTCTCGCGCGAACCGGCAAACTGCCGCTCCCGCCGTACGTTCGCAGCGACTCGGCAGAGGCGCAGCGCGGCTATCAAACCGTGTTCGCGCGCGTTCCCGGCAGCGTCGCCGCGCCGACTGCCTCGCTGCACTTCACGCCGGAGCTGCTCGACCGTATCCAATGCGCAGGCGTCGAGACGGCACGCATCGCCCTCGACGTGGGGCTGGGAACGTTTCGTCCGATGACGACGCAACGCATCGACGATCACGCGATGCATGCGGAATCGTACGTCATTTCGCCCCAGGCCGCCGGCGCCATCGAAAGCGCGCGCAGCGAGGGCCGTCGAGTGGTGGCGGCCGGGACGACCGTCGTCCGCGCGCTCGAAGGTAGCATCCACGATCGCGGGAAGGTCGCGGCCGGAGAAGGGCGCACGAATCTGTTCATTACGCCCGGTTTCCCTTTTAAAATCGTCGACGCTATGATCACGAACTTTCATTTGCCGAAATCGACGTTGCTGGTGTTGGTGAGCGCCTTTGCCGGGCGCGAGCGCATCCTGCGCGCCTACGCCGCGGCGGTCGAGCGCCGCTACCGCTTTTTTTCCTTCGGCGACGCGATGCTATTGACGCGACACGAAGGTGGCCGGCGGTGAGTCTTCGGCAGCGCTGGACGTGGGAACTCGACGCGCCGCGCGACCGTTTGTGGCAATATCTGGCCGACACCGACTGGGTCAATAGCCACGCCGGGCTCCCGCGCATTGCGGCGCGGTACGAATCGTTACCTGAGGGCGGGACGCGCCGGATTGCGTCGTTCGCGCAGGGTCCGATTCGGGTGGAGTGGGAGGAGCGGCCGACGATCTGGCAGGTGCCGTCGTTCTTCGAAGTGGAGCGCATCTATCGCCACGGACCGCTGGCGCGTTTTTTCAACCGTACCGCGCTCCAAAGCCTCGGCGCCGATCGCACCCGCGTCGTGGTCGACGTGGAGCTGCAAGCGTCGTCGCCGCTCGGTGCACCGTTGCTGCCGTTGCTGGCCGCGCACGGCAAGCGCGGTGCGAATCGCGCCTTTCGCTTAGCCGCAACGCTGGCCCGCCGAAACCAAGCCACGTCAATCCCATCGGCGAGTGCCGACGCCGGACCGTGGCAGGTGCTGCGCGACGCGGGCATCGGCGCAGAAGTCGTCGCGCGGCTCGCCGCCTTCGTGGACGGAGCCGAAGACCGCGAATTGCAGCGCATCCGTCCCTACGAACTTGCCGATGCGTGGAAGATGTCGCGGCGCACGATCCTGTCGGCATTCCTGACGGCGACGCGCCACGGATTATTCAATCTGCGCTGGAGCGTGCTCTGCCCGGGCTGCCGGGGTCCCAGTCCGGGCAT
The DNA here is from genome assembly GCA_963786105.1 of Vulcanimicrobiota bacterium. Lineage (GTDB taxonomy): Bacteria > Vulcanimicrobiota > Vulcanimicrobiia > Vulcanimicrobiales > Vulcanimicrobiaceae > Tumulicola. The sequence goes on along the minus strand of CAWAXX010000018.1, from coordinate 70,438 downwards.
CGACTCGCTCGCGCAGTTGCACCGCGGCTATCACTGCGTATCCTGCAACTTGCCCTTCGACGCTGCGTTCGATCGCTCGGTCGAGGTGACGTTCGACGCGCGGCCGCTCGGACGCGGTACGGAATCCGGGTTATTCTGCATCGCCAATCCACACCGTAGCCCGCACGTCTACGTCCAGACGACGATTGCACCGCACGCAGAGCGCGAGGTTTCGCTCGCTCTCGCACGGGGCAACTATCAGCTCAACGTCACCGGCACGGCCGCCGCATTCGTTGCGAGCGACGACGAACGCACCCACGATCTCACGGCCGCCGTCCGCTCCGACGGGAGGGTCGAGGTGGGGCCTTCGGTGGGCAGCGGCAACGTGCGCGTGCGGATCGTCAACGAGAGCGCTCACCAAGCCGTGGTCCGCATCGAAAACGGACGCTGGCCGGATACGATCGCGACGGCGGCCGCCGTCACCGCGCTCCAAGAGTTCCGGGATTTGTTTTCCTCCGAAGTGTTGGCGCCGGGGCTCGACCTCGGCATCGAAACGCTGGCGGTCTTATTTACCGACGTCGTGGGATCGACGGCTATCTATTCGAAAACCGGAGACGCGCCCGCATTTCGCATCGTCACCAACCACTTCGACGTCATGCGCGAGACGGTGGCAAAACACGAAGGAAGCATCGTGAAGACGATCGGCGACGCCGTCATGGCGGCCTTTACCGATCCGGTGCGCTGCCTCGAAGCGGCGCTCGATCTCGACGCCCGGGTTCAAACCATCACGGCCGCCGGCCAGCCGCTGCGGCTGCGCGTCGGCTTTCACGTCGGGCCGTGTATCGCAATGCGCGCCAACGAACGCATCGACTATTTCGGAACGACGGTGAATCTCGCTGCGCGACTGCAGAAGCTCGCCGGTGTGGGCGAGGTGACGTTGGCCCGCACCGTGGCCGAGCGTCCGGCGATCGCCGCGCGTTTGCGTGGGCTGTCGACCGCCGTCGCCAACGAGACGCTCGAAATCAAAGGTTTTCCCCAACGCATCGACGTGGTCCGCATCTTCACGTGAAATACGTTGCGTACGATCGGCCCGGCGAGGCGGACGTTCTTCACGTCGCCGAGATGCCGGTACCGAAACCCGGAGCGGGGGACGTACTCATTGCCGTGGAGGCCGCGGGCGTTTCCCGCGCCGACGTGCTGCAGCGGCGCGGGCTCTATCCCCCGCCGGAGGGCGCTTCCCCGGTGCTCGGGCTCGAGGTTGCCGGAACCGTACGGAAGACCGGCCCGGACGTGACCCGGTGGCGGCGCGGCGATCGCGTCTGCGCGCTGTGCGCCGGCGGCGGCTATGCGGAATTCGCGGTCGTTCCGCAAGGCCAAGTGCTGCCTATTCCCGACGGCTGGAGCGCAGTTGAAGCAGCAACCCTTCCGGAAAACGCCTTTACCGTATACGACAGCGTCTTTTCGAGGGCGAAGTTGCAGCCGGGAGAAACCATCTTGGTTCATGGCGGCACGAGCGGGATCGGAACGACCGCGATCATGTTTTCGACGGCGCTCGGCGCGCGCGTCATCGCAACGGCCGGCACCGACCAAAAGTGCGAAGCCTGCGTGAAGCTGGGCGCCGTTGCGGCGATAAACTACCGCCGCTACGATTTCGTCGCCGAAGTGATGCGCATCACGCAAGGCCGCGGCGTCAATGTGGTGCTCGACATCGTCGGCGGCGACTATATCGCGCGCGATCTTGCGTGTCTCGCGCTCGATGGTCGCGTGGCGTGCCTCGCAACCCAGCGGGGACGGACGGCAGAAATCGACCTCGGCGTCGTGCTGCACAGGCGCGCAACCGTGCTGGGCTCGAGCCTGCGTCCCCGCTCCGCTTCCCAAAAGTCGGCCATTGCCGAACGCCTGCGCGAGCGTATCTGGCCGCTATTGCCTTCACGCACCGCGATCGTCCCGGTGGTCGACTCGACATATCCATTCGAACGCGCCGCCGACGCGCACGCTCGGCTCGAGTCGGGCGTTCACGTCGGCACGATCGTCCTTACGCCGTAATCCAGTTGTCATCCTGAGCGGAGGCGCGAAGCGCCGCAGTCGAAGGGCGTCGCTACGCGATACAGATGGAGTGCTAGTGGAAGATCGGCTGGTGGGGTCCGGTCACCATGAAGAACAGCATTGGGATCGAGAGCATGGTGTTCACGCGGGATGCTAGGAAGGCCACCCGGCGCGCCTTGACTTTCTGTTCGTCGGTGGCCGGAACGATGCCCAGAATTTTCTTCTGGTTCATCCAGATGAAGGTCCAGACGTTGATCAGCATGATCGTTCCCAGCCACGCGCCGATGCCGATCGGCGCCATGCTCCCCTGTAGCAAGAATGCGGCCACGAAACCGTTCATGCCGTTGACGGTCGGCATGCTTCCGCCTCCCAGCAGCGCCGCGCCGAACAGCCACGTGACCACCGCTCCCCAGCGGAAAAAGAGCAGCGCGCGCGGCATGACGTACTTGGAAATCGGAGCCGCCTCGCCGGCGGCGGTCGCCGCTTTGACCGCGGCGACGTTCACGAAGTTGAAGTAATAGAGCAGGCCGATCCACATGATGCCGGCCAAGACGTGGAGCCAACGAAAAATCGCATCGCGCAAAGCATCATCCAGCATCATGCACCTGTTCCCGAGGCTATGAGCAGTTTTGCGAGATAGTATAGGACGCCCGTCAGTATGACGCCGCAGATGATGGTGCCCCACAGCGAATCCAGCGGATTTTTCACGTTTGAGCTCCCTCCCTAGATATGCACGAGTTTGACGCTTCCTTGCGCTCTTGAGGTGGGCGCGTCCTTCGCCCGCTGACACTTGTTCACGATGACACGGCGTCGCGTGGGGCGGTCGTAATGGTTTTGGGATTCGTATACCAGACGAGTCCGGGAGGCGCGTCGCGCTGCTTGCGCACGTGCTTGCGCAAGGTATAGTCGACCGGAACCCGGGCGCTGCCTTTCGCTTTAGAATAGTGCGCCGCGAGTGACGCGGCGGCTTCGATATCCTCGGGCGGCGGTTCGCCGCGATCGTCGCGCGCGAGAATGACGTGCGCGCCGGGAGTTCCTTGAGCATGAAACCACAAATCGTTCGGGCGTGCGATTCGAAACGTTACCTCGGCATTTTCGCCGGGCGAGCGCCCAACGACGATGCGCGAACCACCGGAGGTTCGGAACTCCAGCAGGCCACGCTTGCCCTTGCGCGAGCTGCCGGCCGCTCGCGCGCGGCGCGATCCGCGACCGTCGAGCTGATCGATCGCCGCTTCGAGATCGCCCACGTCCTCGGCCGCGACCCGCTCGGCTTCCCAACGGAACTCTTCGACGGCAGCCAAGGCGGCGCGGACTTCCCGTTCGCGCCGATCGACGTGGGGCAGCGCCGCCCCGAGTTTCTTATAACGCGCGAAAAGCTTGGTCGCCCGGTCCTTGGCGGCGTCCCGCTCGTTTTCGGGAAGTTCGTGCAAGCCGGCAAAAATGGCGTCGCCTTCCACGCGCAGCGCGTCGCGGTCGCTCGCGCGCACTCGTGTGGCCGCCAGCGCGTCGAGTTCGTCGCCGAGCTTTCGTTCGCGCTCGGCGAGTCGCTTGGCCGCCGCGTGACGCCGGCGGGCGGTGCGCTCGCGGTCACGCAGGCCGATTTCCTGGGCACGGACTTCAGCCAGAACCTCCAAGAGCGACGGCTGCCGCGTAGACGCTGCGTCGACGAAGGCCGTTAGGGGCACCAGGTGGGTTTGGACGACGAGTCCGTCGCGGCGGTACACATAGAGCGCATCGTGCAGAGCCGCATCGCCTTCGGCAAACGCGAGGAAGTCCGCCTGGTCGACGCCGCTCTGGGCTACCAGTTTGGGAACGAGCGAACTGGTCGCAGGCAGCGGGGGCAGCGCGTACGTCAAACCGGCCTGGACTGCGCGCCGCCCGTTTTCGGCCAGCGAGAACTCCTTAGCCGCCGCCACTACCCGGTCGCGCTTTACGAGGACGAGGTTGCCGAAGCGCGGCACCAGTTCGACGTAGAGTTCCACTTGATCGTCCACGCCGAAGCGGGAACGCGAGGAAAAGGTCAGGCGGAGCAACCGGTCGCCGCGCCGCGCCCGCACCGCCGAGAGGACCGTCCCCCGCAACGCCGCCGCCATGGCTCGGACGAACCCGGGCTCGGCGGCGATGCCCAACTCGCCGTCTTCGAGCGTCACCAGCGGGGGCGAGGCGAAGGCGTCCACGGCCAACAAGACCCCAGACCCGCGGCTGCGCACCGCGAGAGCGACCCGTCCGTCCGGAAGAAGGCCCGCGTCGGTCACGCGCCCGCCGCGCAGACGCCGCTCGAGCTCGTGGGCGAGCCGCCGGATGAGCACCCAATCCGTAACCAGGTTAACCGTCCCTTCGTTATGAACTGATAGGGCCTGCTTCAGCGTGGAGTTCGCGTGATCGCCGGGCCTGGTTTGCTCTTCGTGATCTCGGGCCCCTCGGGTGCCGGTAAGGACACCTTGGTCGAGGCGCTCGTGCAACGAATGCCCCGGCTGCGTTATTCGATCTCGGCGACCACCCGGGACCCCCGAGCGGGCGAACGAGACGGGGAGCATTATTTCTTCCTTACACGTCAGGAGTTCGAACGCCGTTTAGCGGCGGGCGCGCTGCTCGAAACGAAGGAGTACGGCGGCAACCTTTACGGCACTCCGCGCGATTACATCGAGCGGAGTCTGGCCGAGGGTGATGACGTGATCCTCAAGCCCGAAGTCAACGGCGCCCTGGCCGTGAAGGCGGCCTACCCCGATGCGGTACTGATCTTCGTAGTGCCGGACCGGTTCTCGCATCTGCGCGAACGCTTGCTCGCTCGGCGAACCGAGACGAACGCGGAGATCGCGCGCCGGCTCGAGATCGGCCATCAGGAAATGGCGTTCGTTCGGAAGTTCGACTATCTACTGATCAACGAACAAGATCGTCATGAAGAAGCGGTCCGCGATCTGCAGGCAATCCTGCACGCCGAACGCTTCAGGATTCATCGCTACACCAACGACTCAATTGAGAAAGTGCAATCATCGTAACTATGCCAAAATCCGTTTTCGGCGACTTGGACAAACTACTCGTACACGCCGATTCCAAGTTCAGCCTCGTCAACATTGTCACCAAACGCGCTCGCCAGTTGAATAACTGGATTCGCGTTGCCCAGCTCCCGCCTGCCGACCGCCGCGAATTCTTTGCAAGCGAGCCGCTGGTCGACAAGGATTCGATAAACCCGAATAAGGCCGTTTCGATCGCGCTGGACGAAATCGCCGAGGGAAAGATTTCGTACCATCGCACGCGCGAAGGAATCAAGTAACCTCGCTCCGGTAAGGTTCACGAACCATGTGCGGAATCGTCGGCTACATCGGGACTCAGAATAGCGTTCCCATCATCCTCGACTCGTTGCGACGGTTGGAGTATCGCGGCTACGATAGCGCCGGCATCGCCGTCATCGATTCGGACGGGACCCTTTGCGGGTCGAAAGCAGAAGGCAAACTCTCCCGATTGGCGGAGCGTTTGAGCAACGGCGAGCCGCTGGCCGGGGCGGTCGGCGTCGGGCACACGCGATGGGCGACCCACGGCCGGCCTTCCGATGCCAACGCCCATCCACATATGGACTGCGGCGGCACCATTGCCGTCGTTCACAACGGCATCATCGAGAACTACACCTCGTTACGGACCCAACTGATCGCCGCCGGACACGCGTTTGCCAGCGAAACCGACACCGAAGTGCTAGCGCATTTGGTCGAGATGCACTATAAGGAAGCCGGCGGTGCCGCGCGTCTGGTCGATGCGGTGCGCGCGACGTTGCACGAAGTGCGCGGCGCCTACGCGCTCGGGGTGATTTCGAGCGACGACCCGGACCATTTGGTATTCGCTCGCAACGGCGCGAGCCCGTTGGTAATCGGCATCGGCGACGGTGAAATGTACGTCGCCTCGGATACGCCGGCGATCCTGCCCTACACGCGCAAAGAGGTCATCTTGCAAGAAGGCGAAATCGCGGTCATCGGGCGCGACGGTTACGAGCTCAGCGACTACGGTGGAAAAACTATCGAACGTGACCCGATTGCGGTGACGTGGGATGCCGGATCGGCTGAAAAGAGCGGCTTCAAGCACTTCATGCTCAAGGAAATCTTCGAGCAGCCCAACGTCATCAAGGAAACGCTGGCCGGCAGAATCGACGAACGTGGCGACGTTCACCTAGGCCGCGAGATGGGAGACATTTCGGCCGACGCGCTTCGCAACATCAGTAAAATCGCGATCACCGGCTGCGGAAGCGCGTATCACGCCGGCCTGGTGGGGATGTATCTGTTGCGCTCGCTCGTCCACTTGCCCGTCGAGATGGAACTTGCCAGCGAGTTTCGCTACGGCGACCCGGTCATCGATCCGACCGCGCTGGTGATCGCCATGTCGCAATCGGGGGAAACCGCCGACACGATCGAGGCCGTGCGCATTGCCAAGCAAAAGGGCAGCGCGATACTCGGCATGTGCAACGTACTGGGCTCCCATCTCAGCCGCCTGGCCGACGGGACGCTATATACGCGCGGAGGTCCCGAAATCGGCGTGGCGGCCACCAAGACCTACGTTTCGCAGGTAACGGTGATGACGCTGTTCGCACTGTATATGGCGAAGCTGCGCGGTACTGCCGACGCTCGCCGCCTGCGCGAAATCGCCGACGGCACGAAACTCCTGCCGGCGGCAGTCGATGTCGTGCTCGATACGTCCGACGAGATTCGCAAGGCTGCCCGAAGCATCCGCAAGTCGAACAGCATTCTCTTCCTCGGGCGTTATGTGAACTTTCCAACCGCCCTCGAGGGCGCCCTCAAGCTCAAGGAGATTTCCTATATCCATGCCGAGGGCTATCCGGCCGGTGAAATGAAGCACGGTCCCATCGCGCTGCTCGATTCGAGCGTGCCGGTCATCGGCATTATGACCGACGACCGCGTCCGCGAGAAGATGCTCTCAAACCTCATGGAGTCGAAGGCGCGCGAAGCGCCGATATTCGTCGTCGCCAATCACGGCGACGAGGAAGCCAAAGTGGTCGCCGATCGCGTCTTTTGGGTGCCCAAGGTCGACGAGTTGCTCTCGCCGATCGTCAACGTCATACCGTTGCAGCTCCTGGCCTACCACATTGCGGATATCGAAGGCAAAGACGTCGACCAACCACGAAATCTCGCCAAAACCGTCACGGTAGAGTAGGGACGCCTCATCGACCGTTACGTCGAAGACGAGTCGTCGCGCTCGGAATAGGAATCGTGACGGCGCGGCAATAACTGCGCTGCGATATGATTCGCAGCGACGGGCGGCGGCCGGACGAGCTTCGGACGGTGAAAATCGAGCCCGGGTTCTTGAAATACGCCGAAGGCAGCGTGCTTATAAGCGTTGGGAATACCCGCGTGCTGTGCGCGGCGACCGTGGAAGATCGAGTGCCGCCCTGGATGAAAGGCCGTGGCCTAGGATGGGTGACGGCCGAGTACGCCATGCTCCCTCGCGCCACCCAGGATCGCACGCAGCGAGAGGCCACCAAGGGGCGCCTGGGCGGACGAACGCACGAGATCCAGCGCATCATCGGTCGCGCGCTGCGAGCGGTAACCGACACGGCGAAACTGGGAGAACGCACGCTGTGGATCGATTGCGACGTGTTGCAGGCCGACGGCGGTACGCGAACCGCGGCCGTAACGGGTGCGTACGTTGCGCTAGCGCTCGCGCTGCGCACGCTTTTCGACGAGAGCGATCGCGCGCGCTGGCCCCTCACGGGAGCGGTGGCAGCTACCAGTGTCGGCATCGTCGACGGGCACGCGATTCTCGATCTCGCCTACGACGAAGACAGCCGCGCGCACGTCGACATGAACGTCTTCATGACCGACGCGGGCCGTTTTGTCGAACTGCAGGGAACGGCCGAAGCGGCACCGTTCGATCGTCGCGACCTCGACTCGCTCTTGGGTCTGGCGGCGAGCGGAATACAAAAGCTGTTCGAGCTGCAGAGCGGTGTTTTAGCCGAGACGGCTGCAGCGCATGCCGATTGAGCCGCGCGTGGCCGAGTTAGCGGCGCGCGTCGGCGCTTTTCACATTACCGACCGCGCCATGAAGCGTGCGCAGCGCGACGTCGAGCGCGCGATCGAGGCCGGCGACGTCGATCCGCCCACCCGCGAAGCCTATTTGAGTGCGGTAAGGCGCTATTTCGAGGCCTTCGGTCGCGAAGCACGCGCGCATTTGCGCGACGTCGACCGGCGGCTGGTCCATCTCAATCAAGTGCAGTTCAACCTCACGGCCGAACGCGGCGTTGCGGCTAAACGCATTGAGGCCACCGATGGAGTTCTACGCGAACTCGATGCGATCGCGGGGCGGGCTCCATCGTGAAGATGCTCGACCGGGTCGGGCGCGCGACCCAGAACTTCTTTGAATATGCCGGCGGTCTGACGCTGCTGTCGGCCGAGTCGGCCGGCTTCATCGTTCGCCTACGGATCCGCTTCGTCGAAACGGTGTCGCAGAGCTATCTGCTCGGCGTGCAGTCGCTCATCATCGTGCTGCTGACGTCGCTGTTCACCGGCGCCGTGATCTCGCTGGAGTCGGCGCAGCAAGCCGTGCAATACGGCGTCGGGAGCCTGGTCGGCGCGGCGGTGGCTTACGCCTCGGTTCGCGAATTGGGGCCGATGCTAACGGCGGTGGTGGTAGCCGGGCGCGTCGGCGCGGCCATCGCTGCCGAGCTCGGCTCGATGGTGGTCACCGAGCAGATCGAAGCGCTGCGTTCGTTGGGGCTCGAGCCCTCGCGGTTCTTAGTGGTGCCGCGGTTGACGGCGATGCTGGTCATGCTGCCGCTGCTAACGATCTTCGCCGACGTCGTTTCGATTGGCGGCGGAATGTGGATCGCGCAAACGTACGCCCACATTTCGCCGGATACGTTTCTTTCCGCGGCGCGCCAGGCGGTCGGCTTCGAGGACGTACTCAAAGGCCTTGCGAAGTCGCTGGTCTTCGCGTGCATTATTGCGATGGTGGGGGCTTATCAAGGGCTGTCGACGCGCGGCGGCGCCGCCGGCGTGGGGCAGTCGACCACCGGTTCGGTGGTGCTGTCGATCATTTTGATCTTCATCTCGAACTTCGTTCTGTCGTTCTTGCTCTTCGGAGGAAAGTAGCGGCGTGGCCAAGTTGATCGCCCAGCTCGACGACGTTTCGCTGGCGTTCGGCGAACGGGTCGTGCTCAAGAACTGCACTCTCGACATCGTCGAGGGCGCGATTACCTGCATCGTCGGGCTCTCGGGTGCCGGCAAGTCGACGATCCTCCGCCTGCTGGACGGCCTCATTCGCCCGCAATCCGGCCACGTGTATTTGCGCGGCAAGGACATCTGCCACATGACGGAAGAGCAGCTGATTCCCACCCGGCAAAGGATCAGCCTCGCCTTTCAGTTTGCCGCGCTGCTGGATAGCCTCAGCGTGGGTGACAACATCGCGCTGCCACTGCAGGAGCATACCGCCCTCCCGGCGGCGGAAATTCGCAAACTGGTGATGGACGCGCTCGATAGCGTGGGTCTGGAGAACACGTACGACAATCTGCCGAGCGAGCTCTCAGGCGGCATGCTCAAGCGTGCCGGCTTCGCGCGCGCCATCGTCACCAGGCCCGATCTGATTCTTTACGACGAACCGACGACCGGGCTCGACCCTATCGTCACCCACCTGATCACCAATACGATCGTGAAGCTGCGCCGGAAGCTCAACGGCACGGCGGTCGTCATCTCCCACGATCTGCAGTCGATCTTCATCATGGCGGATTACGTCGCGATGCTGTTCGAAGGTGCGATCATCGCTTACGACACGGTCGACGCGATCCGGCGTTCGAATAATCCGATCGTCCAGCAGTTCATGCAGGGGTCCGAAGTTGGGCCGATCCCGATTTAAGGGGCTGGTTCTTGCCAGCTCCCTTAACCATCGCGAGCTACGAGGCACTTTTTCACGGAGGGATAATACGAAGAAGCTATGACTAGGCAGGCTCAAGTCGGCGCGTTCGCCATCGTCGCGTTGCTGCTGCTCTTCGGAGTGTTCTACGTCATCACCGACTTCGGCACGCGCCATACTGGTTACCGCGTGGGCGTTCACTTCAGGTCGGCTGCCGGCCTTACGCCGGGCGCCGTGGTGTATTTCAGCGGCGTGGGCGTCGGCTCGGTGGACTCGATCGCCTTGTTGCCCGACAATACGGTCGACGTCATCCTGGCGGTTAATCGCGACATCGACATTCCTGCCGCGTCGAAATTCTTGATCCAAGCGCCGCTCACGGGCTCGCCGAGCTTGGTGATCGTGCCGCCGGCAGGGGCGCAGCCGCCCAACGCGATGCTCCCCCGCCAAGTATTGCCCGTCGCTCAACAGCCTCAAGGCACGAACACGGCAACGATCGCCGACTTGCTGCAGCAGGGCCAGGGTGAAGTGAAACGCTTCGACGTCGTCATGTCGGAGCTCGAAGCCCGCACGCCGAAGCTACTTAATACGCTCCAGACCACGTTGGACAACGCTAACCAACTCACGTTGACGACGAAGGACTCGATGCGTCAGCTTTCGGCGGAGTTGCTGGCGCTCGGCTCGAGTCTGCAAGGCGACCTTTCCGTCGCCGGGACCAACGTCGTGCAGCTCACCGACACGCTCAACGGTACCGCAACGAAAGACTCTAAGAAAGTCGATCGTTTGCTCGATCAGTTGGAGGCTACGTCGGTGGCACTCAACAAATCGATGGGCGCGCTGCAGGGCCTGGCTACCGACCCGCAACTCAAGAGCAACGTGCTGACCACCACGCAAAGCATCGCCGACGCTACGCAGACGCTGGCACAGCTAACCAAAGACCTGCGGACGGTCACCGGCAATCCGCAAACCCAAGCGCAAATGCGCGACACGATCGCCAATCTCGACGCCACGCTGCAAAAGGCCAACTCGCTACTGGGCGAATTAGGCGGAACCAGCAGCGTGTACGGCGTCGATGCCGGCGCGACGCCCGCTCCGGTCGTCGTCCCGCAAGGTTCGCCCTATCCGGTGCCATCGGGACAACTGCCGACGGCGTCGAGCTCCGCCGCCGGCGGCGAGGCGCCTGCCAACGCGATGACGCCGGAGTCGCGCAAGCATCTGCAGGGCAAGCTCGAAAACGTCTTGCACAACTTGGTGGCAATACAACTGCGCATCAGCGGCCTCTCGGTGCAGCAGTCGGCAGGCCTCAACCCGGTGATGACCGAGAGCCAAGGCCCGCTTGGCGACATAAACCTGGTAGTGTTGCCGCACGCATCGACGAGCTTAATGGTTGGCGCGAACTCCATCGGCAACAACACGACCTGGAACGCCGTCTTGCTCAAAGGCTCGGACAGCGGCTTTCGTTTCGGCGGGGGCGTCCTCTATTCGCAAATCGGCGTGATGGCGCAGGTCAACGCGCTCAAAGGCTTCGGCCTCGAGACGCGCATTTACGACTTAACGTATCCGATGATCGATTTGTATGGAAATATTCACGTGACCAAGAACGCCGAGTTGTTTTTCGGCCAGCGCGATATGACGCACGCGAGCCGCCGCAACACCTTCGGCTTCCAGTACACGCTTTGAAAGGCGAATCCGCGCTTCGCGCTCCTCGCCCCCCGTCGGCAAAGCCGCCGGGGCCCCCGGCCTTCGGCCCCCGAGCATTTGTCCTGATACTCGGTTGATGGCTGCGTGGTGACCGCCAGGATGCGGGTGGGGATTATCGGGGCGGGCGCGATGGGGACGCTCTTCGGGTTCCACCTTGCCGAGCATTGCCATATTACGATGCTGGATAGCAGCACGGCGCTGAACGAAGCCATCGCGCGCGACGGCCTGTCGGTTAACGACTTACCGCCGCGGCGGGTCGAAATCGCGCGTAACCCACGCGACCTTTACGGATCGCAGGTGCTCTTTTTGTTCGTCAAGGCGGTCGACACGCTAAGGGCGCTGCGCCCCTTTGCGGGCGAGTTGAACCCCGGAGCGCCGATCGTCTCGCTGCAAAACGGCGTTGGCAACGAAGACGCGATCAAAACCGCCCTCGGCGGAGAAGTCGCGGTGATTCTCGGTATTACGACCGAATCGTCGCAAACGGTTGGAGCGGGACGCGTGCGGGTTTCGGGCGAGGGGCATTCGATCATCGGCTCGACCTCGGCGACGCCCACGACGTCGCGCATGGTCGCCGATCTCTTGACGCGCAGCGGACTGCAAGCATCGGTGGTGTACGACATCCGTCCGCACCTGTGGGGAAAGCTCGTCGCGAACGCCGCGATCAACGCGTTATCGGCGTTGCTCGATTGCGACACCGGAGCGATTCCGAACGATCCCAACGCGGCGCGTTTGGCCGAAGCCTTGGCAGAAGAAGCGGCCGGCGTAGCGGCCGCCCTCAAGATCAATCTTCCCTTCGTCAATCCTTGGCAGTACGTGACCGAAGTAATCGCGCTCGGCGCCGACGCGAAGAGCTCGATGGCCTACGACTTGGAATCCGGACATCCCAGCGAGATCGATCACATTAACGGCGCGGTGGTGGCGTTCGGGAGGCGCACCGGTACGCCGACGCCTTACAACGACGCCATGGTTCGATTGATTAAGGCGCGCGAGACGTTATTGTCACGCCTGCGGGTGGAGGCGAAGTAGCCGAATCGCCCCGGCTGACGTTTCGATGTCGATGCCGTGCGCGCCACCGCCATTGACGCTGCCGTCGATGGTTTCGGAACTACCCTGCGACGTCCCGCGCAGATCGAAATCCGTGAACAGCGTTCCACGGTCGGTGTGCAGATGCACGTTGAACGCCGCCCGCTCGTTGATCCATACCTCAACGTTGCCTTCACCGGTCGAAAAGTGCAACGTTCCAGGCCATCCGACGGATCCCATGGTTACCCTGACGTTGCCACGGCCGGCCCGCACGTCGGCGTATCCGGGCAGCATCGCTTGAACGTCTCCCTGCATCGCTACGATGCGGGCGTTGCCGGAAATATCGGTAACGTGCACGTCGCCTTGGCGAGAGTCGACGATCAGCGTGACGCCGTCGGGGACGCGCACCAAGAGGTCGGCCAGCGGACGGTCGGCGTCGACGGTGACGCCGCGGCCGGGGACGGCTCGCACGTGAGGTGCCGGCGGCGGCGACGCCTTCGCGATCGCCGTCGCGGCGATAGCGAATCGATCGCGCGGCTGTCCGGCCGCCGGCTGGAAAGCGCTGACGGTGGCGTTCGCGACGCGCACGGTCAGCGTTTCGCCGGGCGGAAGCATGCCGATGGTGGTCGCGTACGGAGACGCGTTGGCGCAGCCGGCCGGCGCCAGGACCAAGAGAAGAAGAGCGATGGCCTTGAGCATATGGAAACAGAATAGCTCGTCATCATGTCTATGTCCGCTCGCCCTCTCGCGCTCGTCCCCGCCGTTACCCTGACCCTGGCAGGCTGCGGAAGCGGTTTCCGCGCGGCGCCGGTTCCGCTTCCAGGCACCTCCGCCGCGACGCTCGCCGCCCGGCAGTATCGATCTGCGAGCCGGTGGATTCCGCCGGCCGGCACGACGTTCGCGATTCAGTACGGCGGCCGCAAGCTCGACACCACGGTGAAGGCGGCCGTCTACGACGTCGACGGCTTCGATACGCCGGCGGCGACGGTCGCGGCGTTGCACGGCAAAGGCGTGCACGTCGTATGCTATATCGACGTCGGCACTTGGGAGAACTGGCGCCCGGATGCCAGGAAGTTTCCTAAGCGCGTTCTGGGCAAACCCGACGGCCATTGGCCCGGCGAACGCTGGCTGGACATTCGGCAGCACTCGGTGTTGGAGCCGATCATGAGCGCGCGCTTCGAAATGTGCAAAGACAAGGGCTTCGATGCAGTCGATCCCGACAACATCGACGGTTATCAAAATCGCACGGGATTCAAGCTGACCGGGTCCCAGCAAGTGACCTACGATCGCTGGGTCGCCAAAGCCGTGCACGCCGTGGGCCTCTCGGCAGCCCAGAAGAACGACGGCGATCAGATCGGTCTGCTGCGCGCGAGTTTCGACTGGGCCGTGCTCGAGCAATGCTACGCCCAGGGCTGGTGCGGCGTATTTACGCCGTATACCGATGCAAACCGTCTGGTCGTTGACATCGAGTACGGAACGTCCAAATCGCACTTCGTCCGCAAAGTCTGCCCCAAGACCGAAGGTTACGGCGAAACCGCGCTGCTCAAGCATCTCAACCTCGACGCTTGGGTCGTAACGTGTCCGCGGTGGGAGCGCCCCTCCTAAGGCGCTAGGTGCGGCGAATCTCGCCCCGCGTTACGAGCACGCGGCCACCGTCGAGCGTGGTAAAGGCGAACCCCTCAAAGCGCTCGTTGTAGGTTCGGCTATAGTCGGCAAGAAGCCCGAGCGCTTGCTGCTCGCCGACGAGCATCCCTTGCATGCTGTCGGAACGGAAGTGCACGCCGGCGGCATCTCGCCCGAGCGCGACGTTGGCAGCGAGCTTGTCGAGTTCGTTGCCGAGCGTCAGTTCGGAGGCCTTCCACGGTTCGAGTGCGGAACCGTCGGGCGTCGCCTGCACCGGGTTCGGAATTGGAAAATCGGCATTGAAGAACGCCTTGAGGACCGTGATGCACGCGCCGGCAGTGGCGGCATGGGCGGCCGGATACGACGGATGCGTCGGGCAGCCTTCGGGATACGCCAGCGGAAGCAGGCGCGTTCCGTAGGCGGATTGCGTACGCGCGACGGCGGCACTCTCGACGATTTCTTGCGAGACCCCGTACTGCCGAAGGCCGCGCGCCTGCAGTTCCACGCGCGCGGCGTAGACTTCCGGGCGGGCGCGACGATGCAAGAGCCACTTCTGATACCAGGCGCCCTTTTGCGCGATCAACGCCGCCTGAGCGAGGAGCGTCAGCACGTTCTTATTTCCAAACGTGATGTCGCCGAACTCCACCTTGTACGAGCGGTACGGATTGGTCGGCGACATCGCGTCGAGCCCCCACTGCAGAATCGTGAGCGCCGCGCTGAGGTACGGCTGGTAGCTGAAATCCTGGTGCACGTATTCGGCGAGTTCCCGGAAACTCGAAATGAAGCGCGGGTTCGCGTCGAACTGAAGCTTGGTGGTCGGCCGCTGCCCACGCTGGCATGCCAGCCATTCCGCCATTTCCGTGAGGAACTGTTGGCGTCGCGCTGGGAAACGATAGCGCTGCTCGATGCGCGCGATGCCGTAAGGAATCTCCAGCCAAAGAAACTGGCTGAGATACGGCCCGACCCGGGAGCCGGCGGCGTCGCCACGAAAAATCGTGGATGGCGACACTTTCCCGAGCGCGGCGCTCGACGGAACCGAGAACGCGTTGAGATCGGCGACGGCGGCGGAAATCGGCAGGCTCTCTTCGTACGCTCGAAACGGGACGTCGCGCACGAGTGCGCGCCAGTACACCTCGGCCATGTCGGAAGCGGCCGCCGCACTGGCAAACGCGGGCGGAGGCACGATGCGGGTAGCGTGTGAGTCGACCCCCGTGAGATCGAAGGCGAAGGCGGCCTGTGGGTTGTTCAATTTCGTCGAACAGCCCGGTGCCTGTTGCAGCCGCTCGAAGTCGGTTGGCTCAGCACTTCTGAAGGCCGCCAGCAACGCCTCGTATGCCGGCGGGTCCACCTCGCCAAAATCGTTGCTCGGAAGCGTTTTCGTAAAGCTCGCGCGCCGGTCGGCGTAACGTTCGTCGTCGCCGTTCGTCGCCGGCGGCGGCAACGCCGTAGCCAGATAGTTTCGCGCCGCATCGCACCGAATCGACTCGGCACGATTCGCCCTTGCCGTGGAAGAAGAAGGCCCGATCTCCTGCGCGGGCGTTTTCGTTGGAACCGCCGCGGATCCGACGGCTGCGGTCGCCGAGAGTACTGCACCCGCTCGCAAGAAATCCTCGCGCGATAAACGAGAGCGAGCGTCTTCTGAAGCTTTCATTTCGTGGACGCCCTTTAGTGAGTGCTGCGGGTCGATTCCTGGGACCGGATCATTACCCCCTAGTCCATGCGGTCGCGAGGGTGGGCCTTGTCGTAGGCGCGTTTCTTGTGTTGCATCGACATCTTCAAATAAATGCCGGTCGTCGCGAGGCTCTCGTGGCCGAGAAATTCGCGGATCGTCTCGAGATCGACGTCGTTCTCGGCGAGATGGGTGGCGAACGAGTGTCGCAGCGT
Organism: Vulcanimicrobiota bacterium; assembly: GCA_963786105.1. GTDB lineage: Bacteria > Vulcanimicrobiota > Vulcanimicrobiia > Vulcanimicrobiales > Vulcanimicrobiaceae > Tumulicola. The sequence goes on along the minus strand of CAWAXX010000018.1, from coordinate 54,337 downwards.
GTGCGGACTGGCGTGCTGATCGATGCCGCTAACCTTATAAAGGTCGCGGAAAATGCGCCAGACGTGCATTGGAGTCAGCCGCTTGCCTCCGCGTCCGAGAAAGAGTGCTTCGTCGCGGCTGTGCAGCCGCACGCGCAGGTACGCTTCAATCGCCTTGGCCGCACTTCGGTTGAAAACGACCACCCGTTCCTTGCTCCCTTTGCCGTGAACGCGAATTTCGCGGGCGGTCAAATCCACGTCTTTGAGGTCGATGGTCGTTACTTCGGCCCGCCGGATCCCGCTCGCGTAGAGCAACTCCATGATGGCCAGATCGCGCCGCCGCTGGACGTCCGAGCGGCCGGCCAGCGTCGCCCGCAGCAGCGTACGGACGTCCGACTCGCCCAAATGTTCCGGAAGCTTCCGCTCGATCTTGGGGCCCGAAACGATCGACGCGGGGTCGTCGGCTCGCACGCCCATGAGCTTCAAGTAGCGGTAGAGCGCCTTGATCGACGAGAGCTTGCGCCGGACCGTCCGCATGTCGTAGCGCTTCGCGCCCGCCAGCCGCATGACGTACTGGCGCACGTCGGACGTCGTCACCTCGCGTAAGGCGGGATACTCGCGGCCGACCGGCGACTCCGAAGCCGGAACGCCGGCAAGGAACGCGCCGAACTCCTGAAGGTCGCGAGCGTAGGCTTCTACGGTCAGCTGGCTGCGATTACGCTCCAACCGCAGGTAGGTCATCAGGTCGAGGACCAGCGGGTCGACGACAGGCCGGAAAACGCGCTTTTCTCGAGGCTTCATCGCATCGGTGCCCCCTTCAGCCTATGCAATATAATAACAGTTTTACTGCATTCGTGAAGAAGCGCGAACGTCCCTTTTGGGCTAGAGTCTTTGCGCCCGCAAGCCAATTGCTTCTGCCGTCCGTGGTGTTCTCGCCCCGCGGGATCGCCGCCGTCATCGAATCGCCCAGAGCCGTGGCACGTTCGCCAGGAGCGTGGGTGGAACGACGAGCGCGCTCCCAGACGGGCGTATTCCAGCACACTGACGCGGATGCGGGTTCGCGTAGCACGGCGAGCGACCAAATCCTCGCGAGCAACCCTAACAGCGTGCGATTCGTCCCAAAATGCGATCACGACGATCGCACTCGCCGGTGCCGGCGCCCACGCCGAAATCGTGCGCGGTCGTACGACGATATTAAGACGCTTCTTAAGTAAGAGGGGCAAGCGGCCGTCAGGCAATAACAAACTCTTAAGGTTCTCCCCTTGCAACGAGGAGCTCTCACGATGCGCGCTATGAGATCGATCCCGGCGGCCCTCTTGATGGCCGCGCTCTTGCCATTGCACTCCGTGGCAGGTACCACCGGTGGGATCACCGGCAGGGTCGTCGACGCGCAGACGCAAGTTCCGGTCGCCGGCGTTGTGGTTACGGCGACTGCTCCTTCGCAAACCGCGACGTCGACGACGGATGCGGGAGGGGCTTATCGCTTCCTCTCGCTCGCGCCCGACACATATACGATTACCTTCGCCAAAGCGGGATACGATCCGCAAGCACAGCCGGGACTATCGGTCTTTGCCGATCAGGTGCAAACCTTCAACGTCGCGATGGTGAAATCGCTTCAGACGATCGCTCACGTGACGTCGCAGGCCGCTGCAAATCTCGTTAAAGCCGGACAAACCAGCGACGTTTACTCCGTAAATGCTGCCGGTCAGCGGGCGGCGCAAGGTCTGACCGGACCGGGCAGCCTTAATAACGCCTACGGTGCGGTTGCATCGGTTCCCGGCGTGAACCTCGACCAGGGCGAGCAAGGCTGGTTCCAGACGGTACACATTCGAGGCGGCGACTTCGATCAAGTCGGCTATGAGCTCGACGGCATTCCGGTTAACCGCGTGTACGACAACGCGCCGGAGACAATGCTGTCGAGTCTGGGCAGTCAAGAGGTCCAGGTCTACACCGGCGGCGTCCCGGCGAGTTCGGACGCTCAGGGCATCTCGGGATACATCAATCAGGTAGTCAAGACGGGGACTTCTCCGGGCTACGCGACCGCTCAGCTGAGCGCTGGCTATCCGGCCTTCTACCACCAGGCCTCCATCGAAGCCGGCGGCTCGACGCCGGACCGAATGTTCAGTTATTACGTCGGCATTGGGGGCAGCAACCAAGACTTCCGCTACATCAATAACAACAACGGTTCCAACATTCCGAACTCATTCTTCTATCCCGTGAGCGCCGTCCCGGGCTTTACGTGCGGTCCGACAAGCTGTACTGGGCAAAACGTGACCAACGGTTCGGTCTATACCGGTACTCTGTCGCCGGTGCTTTTTACGACGGGTTTAGCATTCGGCCTGACGTCACAAGCGCTTCGCGACGACATCATCAATCTTCACTTCGGCATTGCACATCCGCATAGCGCTCTGCGTGATGACGTTCAAGCCTTTTGGCTGACAAGCGAGAACGTGGTCCAATATTACAGCTCGACCAACGATTTCGGCCATAACGTTGTCAACGCGGTCTACGGCGCGCCGGTATGGGACGACACGTACGGTTACGGCGGCTCACCGATGAAACCGGTCGATCCGGCGAAAATCTACCAGTATTTCTTCCCGCAGAGTCAACCGCATGCGTGGCAGAGCGCTCTTCCAAACTCAATTCGCGATCCGAACGACAACGGAGTCTCGGTCTCGAAACTGCAATACCAGCACGTGTTCTCTCCGAGCGAATTCCTTCGCGTGTACGGATACTCGCTCTACTCGAACTGGTTCATCAACGGTTACAACTCGACCGCGCAACCCTTTTACGGCTGGGAGTTGCCGTATTTTCTGCCCGACCACGTCTACGGCTTCAACCTAAGCTACGAAAATCAGCTGAACTCGCAGAACCTTCTGACCGCCAGCGCGGCCTATACGCATTCGAACATGGAGCGCTACGACGTCACGTTCTTCCCGACGAGCTGGCCGCTGTCGAGCTACGTCGGCACCAACGGCAAGTGCTACGATCCATCGAGCGGTAACCAGATCGGCTGCTACGACCAATCGCAAGGAACGACAACCAATCCGACGCCTCCGATCGGCTATTCCTGCGCCGGAAATCCGCACCTGGCCGCATGCGCGCCGGGCGTAGACCCGAAGTGGCTGGCGACGAATACTTCGTTCCACGGGAGTCTTAATCGCGTGAATACGGGAGTCTCCGGTTACTCGATCGGTGACCAGTGGCGGCCGAACGATCGCCTGAACGTGAACCTCGGCTTGCGTTTGGAAGACTTTGGTTACATCTTCGCCGACACGAGTCCGAACGATCCGGCTCGGCAGTTCTGGTTCAACGCATACAATGCCGAGTTTTGCTTCGGCATCGGACAAAACAATAACAAGCCGGTCGATCGCACGAATAACGGTCTCGGACCCTGTCCGACGGGAACCGTCCCGCTGGCGCAGTCTCCCTATGGTGCGCTCCAGAACACGAGCGGCGGCCAATACACCGTAGCGCGCTTCGAACCCCGGCTAGGCGTCACGTACACGCTCAATCCAAATGACGTCCTGCGCGCTTCATTCGGTATCTACGCGCGCCCTCCGAACGCATCGTGGGTGCAGTACAACGTGCTTCAGCAAGACCTGCCGTCGTACTTGGGTAACCACTTTTACGGATACGGATTCAATACGCCCGAGCACATCATTCGGCCCGACACATCGTATAACTACGACCTTTCGTGGGAGCACCGGATGAAAGGCACGGATTGGAGCTTCAAGATCAGTCCGTTTTATCGCAGCACGCGCGATCAACTGCAAAACTTCTTCATCGATCCGCAAGGCGGCCTCGAGTCGGGACTGAACGTCGGGAACCAGGTAACCGACGGTGTCGAGCTCGCAGTGCAGAAGGGCGATTTCAGCCGCGATGGTTTGAGCGGGCAGCTGGCGTTCACCTATACCCACAGCCAGATTAGGTATGAGAATTTCACCGGCACATCGCAAAACGTCATCGACCAGCTCAATACCTATATCAAGCAGTACGATGCGTGGACGAAAAAGGGCGGCGGGTCTCCCTGTTACTTCTATGCGGATGCGGGCGGCGCCGGTACAAAGAACTGTGCTCAGCCGGGCGTTGTGCGCAACCCCTACTACAATCAGCCATATCAGAACATCTTTGCCGATCGCGCCTGGTACACGACTTATGACGTCATTCCGGGACCGGTCTCGGCTGAGAACGGTTATGCCGTTCCGTACGTCACGACCCTGATCCTCAACTACAAGCACCAAAAGTTCTCGATCACGAATTCTGGAATTTCACGTCGGGCGCCTCGTACGGTGCACCCACCGCGTGGCCGGGATACACACCAAACTCGTGTCTGAAAGCGCCCGGAATCTGGAGCTCCAAGCACGGAATCACCCCCGACCCGGCGCAGTGCACCGGCGTAATGTTCATTCCGGATTCCTATACGGGCGTGTTCGACAATCTTGGCGCGTTCACGCAGCCATGGCGACTACAGATGGGAATCTCGCTCGCATACGAGGCGACTCCCAGAATTACGGCACGGCTTAGCTTCACGAATATCCTAGACGTGTGTGGTCAGCGCGGCTTCGCATGGGACAACCCGTGGGTCTGCGTCTACTCGGGCCCACCGACCGGATTCTTCTATCCTTCCGGGAACTTCTACCCGAATCACAACTCGCCGGTGCCGCCGCCACAGATGAAGTATCCGTACGACTTCTGGTTTAACGGAAACAACACGGGTTTTCTCGGCGTCAGCGAACCTTTGCAGATTACCGGCTCGGTGCAGATACGGCTGTGACGGTCGTGTCAGACCCAATCGCGGGTCAGGAATAGCCAAAACGCCAGACCGGCGTGTTCCTCGTAGCGCGCGAACGCTCGCCGGATCGTCACATCGGCCGCGCGCTTCTTCTTCGCTAGGCGTAAATAGGCCGGACGAGTCCACGAGTCGAGGACGAGACGGCGATGCCGACCGAGCAACTGCATGACGTGCGCCGCTGCGTAGGGACCGATTCCCGGCAGCGAAAGCAGCGTTTCCTCGACGTCGTCGTCGCTCCGCCCGCGCGCCGGCAAGAGAGATTCGAGGTCCAGCGTGCCGGCGGCGACGTCGCGCGCGATCGACTTGACGTACGAACCGCGGTAACCCATGCGTGCAACGTCGCGATACCATGCATCCGGCGTTCCTGCTAGCACGTGCGGTTCCGGAAAGGCCCCGCCGCCTCGCTCGACCAGCGCCGTGGTCATCCGAATCGTCGCCGACCAGGCGCAGTTCGTGGTGCAAATCGTCTTCACCGCGTCTTCGAAGACCGTAGGGCTCGAAAGTAAGCGCCCCGCGCCGACGACAGCCCAGCTCAACTGTTCGTCGTCCGCTATGCGCCGGTAGAAGGGAGACAAATCGTCGTGCAGCCGAAACATGCGCGCGACGAGGCCGTCGACGCGCTCGCGGTCGCGCAGCGGCAGACGCGTGGAACTCTCGACGACGACGTCTCCGCGTTCTTCGCGCATCCTAACCTCGACCACGCGGTCGCCCAAACGAAAGGACCGCCGGTACTGCAGCGGCGACTCCTGAAACGTTGCCGGTGGCAGATGGGCACATCCGTGCGACGAAATCGTCCGCTCGAACGAAACGGGCTCGCCGCCCGCGCCGCGCAGCGGCAACGCGCAGACGAAGCTAGGCGACGTAGGAAATGTTGACCGCGACGCCGGCGGCCTCGGCGCGCATAAGGACGCCGTAGACGGCATCGAGCTCTTCTTCGATCGCGGTGATTTCGCGAGCGCTGACGCGGAATTGTGCGGCGTGCGTCCATAGAATCCCGCGCGCTCGCTCGAAGGCGCTGTGCAGACGCTCCGGGGTTGCTTCGAGAACCGGCCAGTCGAGCTCACCCTGCGCCGGCACGATCCGCCAACCGCGTCCGGAACTTCGCGGCAGCTCCTGCTCCTGCTCGAATGCGTGCGGGATCGCGCCGAGAATCTCGACGGCTTCTTGATCTTGATACTCGAGCGGCAGACCCAGCTCGACCAGTCGCACGATATACCGGAAGAACGCCGAGTTGCCGACCGTGTAGGCACCGGCCGGCGACGCCACGTTCACGTGGATCAGGTCGAGTTCGGGTTCGTCCCCGTGAGGACTGCTCATAGGTTGTGGGCTTTCGCCCGACGTCGTCGCGAGTCCGTCAGACCGGCACCAGACCGAGCTCTTTGACCGCGTCGCGCTCCTTTCGCAGCTCCTCGAGCGTCTCGCGAAGCTTTCTCGAACCGAATTCGTCGTGGGCGATGCCCTCGACGATCCGCGAAACGCCGCCCTCGGTGCGGGACGGGAACGAGAAGATCAGGCCGGGGTCGATGCCGTACTCGCCGTTCGAATATCGCCCGACCGAGTAGTATTCACCCGCGGGCGTGTCGTGAGTCAGGTTATGCACTCCCGTGATCGCGGCGTTAGCGGCCGAAGCGGCGGAAGACGCCCCGCGTGCCTTGATGACTTCGGCGCCGCGATTCTGCACCGTCGTGACGAAGTCGCCCTCGAGCCAGTCGCGGTCGCCGATGACCTCCAGGGCCGGCCGGCCGCCAATCTTCGCGTGCGCGAAATCCGGGTGCTGCGTCGTCGAGTGATTCCCCCAGACGACCATCTGGGAGACCTCGGAAACGTCGACCCCCGCTTTTTTCGCCAGGTGCTGTCGCGCGCGCAGCTCGTCGAGCGTCGTCATCGCGAAGAAGCGATCTCGCGGGACTCGCGGCGCGTTGCTCATGGCGATCAAGCAGTTGGTGTTGCACGGGTTGCCCACCACGAATACGCGCACGTCTTCGGCGGCGCGATCGTTGATCGCGCGACCCTGTCCAATGAAAATCTGTCCGTTCAAGCGTAACAGATCGGAGCGTTCCATACCGGCTTTGCGCGGGATCGCGCCCACCAGGATCGCCCAGTTGACGTCGTTCATCGCTTCATTCACGTCCGACGTGTAGCGAACGCTTTTGAGCAGCGGGAAAGCGCAATCGTCCAGTTCCATGATGATGCCTTGCAGCGCCGGAAGCGCTTGCTCGAGCTCGAGCAACTGGAGCTCGAGTTCCGTTTCGGGTCCAAACATTTGGCCGGAAGCGACTCGAAAGAGCAGTGCGTATCCGATCTGCCCCGCCGCGCCCGTTATCGCAACCTTGATTCGCTTTTTCACGCTTCCTCCGAGGATTTTCGACGAACGTTTTCACAGCTCTCAACGAGAGCTTGCCTGAAATAGATGCGGCGGCTCCCGGGCACCTTCTCGACCGCGCTCGAGGATGGGCGACTTTTGTAGCTTCGCCTCAGCGCGAGCAAGAGAACTTCGGTCGCAAAAAGGCGAACGTGACAAGCTTGCACGCGCCACTAGGCTTTAGCGATCGCGATCGACCGTCGGCGGAGATCTTCAATCAATGCATCCGCTGCGGACTCTGCTTGCCCACCTGCCCGACCTATCTCGAGACGATGACGGAAACCTCGGGACCACGCGGCCGGATCAGCCTGGTGAAAGCGGTGGCCGAAGGGCGCCTCGACTTGCTGAGCGACGGATTCGTCGAGCAGATGTCGGAGTGTTTAGATTGTCGCGCCTGCGAAGCCGTATGCCCGTCGGGGGTCGCCTACGGGCAACTGGTGGAAACCGCACGCACGCAGATTCGCCGCGCGCAAGAGCCGGCCGAATCTCCCCGCGCGCGGCGGCTGCGGAGCGTTCTTCTAAAAACGCTTTTTGCACGCCTCGACTTCATGCGCGCTGCCGCGTCACTCCTTCGCTTGGCGCAGCGCTCCGGCTTGGCGTCGCTGGCCGGCGCGTTCGGCCTGGGCGATGCGGCGAAACTCGCGCCGAAAATTCCAGGGCGTTTTTTCCGGGCGCGGGGACAGCGCTACGACGCGTTCGATCCGCAGGGCGTCGCGTTCTTGCACGTCGGCTGCGTGATGCAGGTCGCGTTCCCCAACGTTCACGAAGCGACCGTGCGCATGTTGAAACGCGCCGGCCTTTCGGTGGTGGTTCCCGCCGATCAAGGGTGTTGCGGCGCGATAGCGGTTCATGCCGGCGAGCTCGAGTTTGGGCGCGAACTCGCCAAACGGAACGTCGAAGCGTTCGAAAACAGCGGGGCCGACGTCTACGTCGCCAACGCGGCCGGCTGCGGCTCGGCACTCAAGGAGTACCCGCGCTACTTTGCCGACGATCCAGTCTGGCGAGCTCGGGCGGAACGCTTTTCCGACCGCGTGCGCGACGTCACCGAAGTGCTCGACGCGATGGAACTCGATCCGCGTCTGGGGCGAATCGACGCGGCTGTGACCTATCAGGAGCCGTGTCACCTCGTGCACGCTCAACGAGTTAGCGGCGCTCCTCGCCGCCTTCTTGAGAAAATTCCGGGCTTGCAGCTAGTAGAAATGGGCGAGAGTTCGGTATGTTGCGGCAGCGCCGGAATCTACAATCTTACCGAGCCTGAGATGTCAGGTCGCTTGCGCGGGCGAAAGGTCGCACACATTCGCGCAACCGGCGCGACCGTCGTCGCGACGGCGAATCCGGGATGTGCATTGCAAGTCGCTGCGGGACTGCGCGCGGTGGGTTACCAAGCGCAAGTGAAACACGTCGTCGAGCTTCTCGACGAGGCGTATCTGGCTTATAAAGCGGCGGAAACGCGCGCCTGATCGTTGAGCGCGTCGTCGACGCTGTGGTACACCGACAGGACGCGAATCAATCCCGTAATCGTCAATAGGCGCAGTATCGGTCCATGGTTCACGATTAGCCGCAGCGAACCGCCACCTTCGGTGGCGCGACGGTGTGCGCCGATGAGGGCCCCCAAACCGGTGGAATCCAGAAACTCCAGGTGGGTAAGATCGACGACGACGTCTTTCTTCGTCTGTTGCGCGTCGCTCAAGGCGGCCCGCACGGTGGGTGAGGTCGCGAGGTCGAGGCTGCCGCGCAGTTTGAAGAGCAATGCCCCTCCGCGGTTTTCAGATTTGAGGTCGATGCTCAGTTCGTCGTGCGGCACTCTTAACCGGGTTCTCCTTCTTACGAGCCCGCGCCTTCGCTCGCGTTTTCGACGAACCGTCTTGCGTCTTCGTCCCAGCGTACCGTTTGCGTCCCCGACAGATGCACCCCGCCGACCCAGCGGTCGATGGGATACGTTTCGAGCCAATCTGCGTCGCCGGCCAGCACGACCCGTCCAAGGCTGGTGAGTTCGAAGTGACCTTCTTCTCCCGTCACCAACGGTGCGCGCTCGTCGCGCAGATCGTCGAGCATGCGGTAGAAAGCCGTGTCGCCTTGAAAGTTGGCTTCTTCGCGTGCTTGCGCGCGAGCGTAGAGTTCGGCGTTCTCTGCGGGGCCTTGCGCGATCGCCGCCAGGGCCTGGCGCTGCGAGCGCGACAGCCCGTCCTGCCGGAGTGGATACTCTTCGCAGAGCCGTTGCAGCGCCGCGCGCAGAAACGGCAGGCCGATGGCATCTTCTTGCGCGGCCGCAAAGAGATCGGCCGGCGACGGCGACGTGAACCGCTCCCACGCTCGTCGCGCCGACTTGAAGGTTGCTGCGGTGGCGATGCGCCGTCGCGGGAGGAGCGGCGAGAGTTCTTCGGCCGTCATCGTTCCGAGGTAACGATCGGTTTGCACGAGAGTCACTCGTCCGGGCTCGAGTTGCATCTCCTGCAACGTCGTGAGTACTTGCAAGAGCTGGAGTTGATCGTACAAATCGTGCTCGAACCAGAGCACGACTTCCGCAAACTTCCCGGCTTGGCGAATTTGTTCGTCGCGCGATTGAAACTCGTGAATGATTTTGATCGGTTTTGCATACCCGCGCTCGGCAAGATAACGCGCACGCACCGCGCTTGTTTCTTCGAGCGTCAGCCCCGCAGGCACCGGTCCTTCGTTGAGCGCGTCGCGCCATGCCGCGTGGGTACCGAGAATCCCGGCCTTCTTAAAAACGTGCAGCACGGAATCGCCGTTGGTCACATGCAACGTCGATACGATGGACGGGCTCATGGTTTAATCCATGGCGACTCGGCGGCGTTGCCGTGGGAACTCCGATGGGCGCTGAGATGGGGCAAGCGGCGAGCACCCTCGGGCGAGGGCGTCTGAGGGAGGCGCGGAGTCCTGGATGGCGGGAGCGCCGACGAAGCGAGCAGCATTTTCGGACGGAGCCGAAAATGCGCGCGTCCCGAGACCGGGGTGCTCACCGCGATTCCTGGGGTGGCTGGATTCGAACCAACGAATGACGGAGTCAAAGTCCGTTGCCTTACCACTTGGCGACACCCCACTACTGTCCGGGCGCGGCAAGGCAGATTATCGCTTGAGGGACGGTGCCCCTGTCAAGCTCGGCCGTTAGTGCGTGGCGATGCGCTTCGCGCCGACGTACCGCGACGCCCAGTACGATTCCGATAGCTTGCTGACCATGACGCCGTGGCTCGAACTGGCGTGAACGAACTCACCGTTCCCGAGATAGATCCCCACGTGCGAAACGCCGCCGTACGTATCGAAAAAGACGAGGTCGCCGGTGCGCGGACCACCGATCGCCGGCTTCCCGGCGTCGTACTGCGCGTCCGCCGTGCGCGGGAGCCCGACGCCGAGCATTCCGAAAACGTGCTGAACGAAACCCGAGCAGTCGAATCCCGACGTACTCGTTCCCCCGAAGACGTAAGGCGTGCCGAGGAAACGCAAAGCGCTCCGAGCCAGCGTTTGCGCGAGTTTTGAGGTGCGCGCGAGGATCCCGCCGGCGAACCGGCCGATGCCGCCCTGATGGTGGGCGGGCTGGCTCATGACGAGGTGCGAGGTCCACTCGGCGACGTCCGGGCTGACGGCCTGGGCGTCGACTCCGCGCGAGAGCGCGGATTGCGAGTAGATGACTTCGGGGGAATCGGCGTTGGGCTTTGAGTCGGCGAGCGCGACCGCGCTCGAAATCGCGATCGAAAGGGCAAATGCCCAAGCAGCTAACGCGTGACGCAAGAAAAAATAGCTCCTCTTTCACGACACTTGCGAGGTTAGTTGACGGGTTCGGACGGAAAAGAGTCGCCCTAGAGCCGGACCGGCTCACTCACCCCATACCAGGGAATCCCCCGCTCAGATCCTTCGTGGGATCTGACTCAGTGATCTTGTGCAGGCGTACTGTAACCGCAAATCCTGAGGATTTGGACCACGCGGCTAGGTTTGGGCTGAGCCCCCGATCTCCTGCTCTATCGCGGCAGCGACCCGAGCAGCGGCCTGCTCGACAAGCTGGCGGTCGTCGCCCTCGGCCATGACTCGGATCAGCGGCTCGGTGCCGGACGCCCGGATGAAAAGGCGCCCAGTGCCTTCGAGCGCGGCCTGAGCCGCAGCGATCGCGTCGCGCACGCCGGCGACCTCGAGTACGTCGGTGCGCGCGGTCTTGACGTTAACGAGAACTTGCGGCGCTGGTACGACCGCGGCGACGAGGTCGTGAAGCGTCGTCTGCCTCGCAGCCAGGATTCCGAGAAGCGTTATAGCGGTCATCGGTCCGTCTCCGGTGGTGTTCCTGCGCAAGTCGATGATGTGACCCGACTGCTCTCCGCCGAGGGAATAGCCACCTTCGCGCATACGCTCCAACACGTACCGGTCGCCGACCGGCGCACGCACCAAAGCGATGCCCGAAGCGCCCAGCGCGCGTTCGAATCCGATGTTGCTCATCACGGTACCGACGACGGCGTCGTGCTTAAGCTCGCCGCGTGCGTGCATGTCGCTTGCGATGGCGAACATGACGTGGTCGCCGCTAACGATGCTCCCGGTTTCGTCGACGAATAGCGCGCGATCGGCGTCGCCGTCGAACGCCACCCCGACGACGCGCCGCTCGCCGGCGTCGATCTTTTCGCGAACCGCCGCCTGCAGCGTTCGCAGATCGGTGGCGCCGCAGCCGACGTTGATGCGCGCGCCGTCGTTCTCGCAGTGCAGTTCGGTAACGGTGGCTCCGAGCTTTCGCAGCGCGTAGGGAGCGATTGCGAACGCTGCGCCGTACGCGGCGTCGACGACCGCGTGCCACCCGTGCAGGTCGGCGTGGCTTTCGTACAGCTCGCGATAGTAGTGACGCGCCAGATTTTGCGACACCCGCGCGACGCCGACGCCGGTTCCGGTAGGCCGCGGGAGGTCCGACGAGTCGATCAGCGACTCGATCTCGCGTTCGATTTCGTCGGAAAGCTTGTACCCGTCGGCCCCGAAGAATTTCACGCCATTGTCGGCTATGGGATTGTGCGACGCGCTGATCATGACGCCGGCGGCCGCTCCCTCGCGCCGCGTGACGCAGGCAACGGCCGGCGTCGGCACGACGCCGAGCGAAACGGCGTCGCGTCCCACCGACGTAATGCCGGCGACGATCGCCGCCTCGAGCATCGTACCCGAAAGCCGCGTATCGCGACCGACGACGACCGGACGATGACGATCGCTGGAATGCGCCAGCACGGCCGCTCCCGCGCGACCGATGCGAAACGTCAGCTCGGGGGTGAGCTCGGCGTTTGCAACTCCGCGTACGCCGTCGGTTCCAAAAAGCCGGCTCACCGTTTCACCGCCGCGCCCGTACCCGCGATCAGGTGCATTTGCACGCGGACTAAGTTCGGAGTGATCTCCAATCCGCCGATTTCCCCGCCCTGCGCGTCGACCGCGACCGGCCGCACCATTTCGTCCAGCGTCTTCGGTTCGTTGGGCAACGCGACGTCGAGGTGGACCGCGGCGACCTGGGCCAATAGCGTCGCCGAGCCTTGAACGGTGACCACCTTCGGCGCGAGCTGCACGCCGGTAACCACAATCGTGCCGGGCTGGCTGCCGCCGACGTAGTGGAGCGAAAGAGGATACGGCTGGCTCTCAACTTTCTCGATCGTCAGCGTCACCGACGCCGGGCTCAAACTTTGGATTGCTATCGCGGGCGCGACGAGCGCGACCGGAACGTTGTACACACCGGACCCCTTGTTGGAAAGGTCCAGCAACGCTTTGATTTCGTCGGGTTTGAGCGCTGCATCGCCGCGTCGGGTTTCGACCGTCACGACGGCTTCGCGGTCGGTGAAGTGAGCGACGTATCCCGGTGGCAGATTTACCGCGGTAATCGGCACCGAGATCTGTTGTGCGAACCGGGCCGCCGCGACGATCGGATTGGTGGCGAAGCGAAAGTACGCCCATCCGACGATCGCGAGGCAAACGGCGAGGGCTTTAAGTGCGAAGTTCCTGCGGATGATCTGCACGTGGCTTCTCCGTGTCGCGCGGCGGCATCAACCGCGAACGAAGATGCGAAACTAAATCGTTGCGGAGATGACGCGCGTGACGCGGCGGCCGCGTCACCGCCAAAAGCATCTTCACCAAACGCGGCTCTTCCTCTACAGGGCGCGAAAGCTTACCGTCCCGGGCGATTGAAATCGCGCCCGTTTCCTCGGAGACGATCACGACGACGGCGTCGGTCTGCTCGGTCAAGCCGAGGGCGGCGCGATGGCGCGTTCCGATGCGTCCGGCGGTGAGGGCCGACTGCTCTGCCAGCGGCAAAAAACACCCGGCGGCCACGATCTGATTTTCGCGCACGATCGCCGCACCGTCGTGCAGCGGCGAGCGCGGCATGAAGATCGAGAGCAGGAGTTCCGTCGAGAGACGTGCATCGAGCGCCGTTCCGGTCTCGCAGAACTCTTTGAGTCCGCTCTGTTGTTCGATCACGATAAGCCCCCCGAGCTTGGATCGCGACAGCAAGAATGCGGCCTGCGCAAGCGCGGCAATGGCACTGTCTTCCGGCCGCGTCAGCGCCCCCCCGCCACGGTCGTCGCTGTCTATTCGGAAGAGGCCGCCGCGTCCGATCTGTTCGAGCGCGCGGCGCAGCTCGGGCTGAAATACGATCGGTATGGTGACCGCCGCGCCGACGACCAGCAGTTGCAGAATCGTTACGAGCAAGTATAGGTGCAGCAGGTTCGCAATCCCGAGCAGCGCGACCAACACCAGGATGCCCATGAGGATTTGCACCGCGCGCGTTCCTCGAATGAGCAGCAGCAAGTAGTAAATGACGACGCTCGTGGCGATGACGTCGAGGACGTCGGTGATCCCGACGTAGGAAAAAACCGTGCTAAGCATGGAGACCGGCTCGCTCGATCAGATCTTCGAGGACGCGGTCTGAGGACATGCCGGCAGCCTGCAAGCCATCCGCGGCAATCTCGGCGACCCAGGCCGGCGGCAACGGCGTCAGCAACTCGGCGGTGCGGCCGCTGTGAAACCGCGCCAACTCGACGTCAACGATCCCCAATACGATGCCGGCGCTCGTTCGCTGCGGATCCCACTCGATCGCGATGCCGCCGTCGATCGGCTCGCACGCCACCACGCCGCCAGGCCGGCCGGCTCCGGCCAGGGCCGCGAGCAACGTCGGCAAGGCTTCGGCAACCGCGGGGAAAACTGCAAGAGCGATGATCGGCGACTCGAAGACGATCGCGCCGCCCGCCGCAGCTAGGGTCGCGCCACGTTGCCCGTCGGGCAGTTCCAGCAGACCGTACGACCGCGAGGCTCGAGCCGAATTGCGCCAGCGGCTGCGCCCGCCGAGCGCGCCGACGGCTAGATCGATCCTAGCGTGCAGCGCGTCATCGCTCGCACCGGTGGTCCTCACGGTTATAAAGATCACGTGCGGACTTCGTTAGGCGCCGACGCGGCTCAATCTTGCGCGTAGACGAGCCGCGGCGCGCGCTCGTGCTTGCAACCGGGAAGAATTCCGCATGGATCTCCGTCGATGGCGAATCTGAACCGCGCCTCGCGCAACTGCGCCGAATGACCGGAAAACGCTTCATGCCGGTGCCGGGTGACGTCGTCAGCGTTCGGCCGCTCGAGGACGGAGCCGCCGTGGTCGAACGCATCGAACCACGGGCTTTCACGCTCGAGCGGCGCGCGTCGCGCGGGCGTTCGAAGACGATGGCGGCAAACGTCGATCTGCTGGTCGTCGTAACGGCGCTTGCGAACCCGGCGCCGCGGCTAGTGACGCTCGATCAGATCTTGGCGTTCTGCGAGTTGCAAAACGTCGGCGCGGTCCCAGTGTTTACGAAGCCGGACCTCAGCGAGCCGGACGACATAGAGCGCCTCGTTGGGATCTATCGCGGGCTCGAGTATCCGGCGATCGTCGTCAATCCGAAACGCGGCGAAAACGTCGATGCGCTGCGCGAGGCGATCCGAGGTCATCGGGCGATGCTGGCGGGCAACTCGGGCGTCGGAAAGAGCACGATTTTTCGCGCGCTCGGCGGTCAGGCCGTCGTCGGCGATGTTTCGCGCTTCGGAGTCGGGCGCCAAACGACCACGACGGCGCGACTGTATCGGATGGGCGACGGCTTTCTGATCGACAGCCCTGGCGTTAACGAGTTCGGCCTCGGAAAGATCGCGCCGGCCGAGCTGGCTCCGGGTTTTCGGGAGATGTGCGAGCCGATGCAGCGATGCCGTTTCAGCGACTGCACGCATCTGCACGAACCCGATTGCGCCGTGCTGGCGGCGCTCTCCGAAGGGCGCATCGCGAACAGCCGGTATGCGAGTTACGCACGAATTCTCGCGGAGCCTACTTAGCGCGGAGCCGGGGAGGAGCGTCTTCCCAAAGCGTTAAGGAGCGCCTACTATGCAAAACGTCCACGCGGAACGTTCCGCCGGCTGGTCGGCACTATGCTTCGTCGCCGTTCTCATGATTGCGACGTACAAGACCAGCCCGCTCGCCCCACCGACGTACGATCCCGCCCACCTCGCCCTGCTGATCGACATGAACCGCAGCAATTTGCTGTTTGGGGCCTGGCTAAGCTTTCCGGCGGCCGCGTTCTTCCTCTGGTTTCTGGTAGGCCTGCGCGGCTACCTGAGCCAGGCGCCCGGGCGTCCCGAAGGCTTACCCACGTTCGCGCTGATCGCCGGCGTCGTCATGACAACCGAGGCACTGCTGGCGGCTTCGTTTCAAACGGCCCTGGTATACGTCCGGCCGGAAACGTTCCAAGCTAACGGCCTGGCGGGGATTTACGCCGCCTTCATCTTCACCCAGGAAGGGCTCGGCTACGCTCCGGTGGCCATCTTCCTGTTTGCCGCCGCTCATAGCATGCGTCGCCATCATTCCGCACCGCCGTGGCTCGCTTGGCTCGGTTATCTCGCGGCTTTCGGAGCTGCGTACTCGACGCTCTCCATTTTCCACACCGATCCGACCATGTCGCCCACCGGTCCTGGTCCGGGTCTGATGGGGGCGCTCCCGTCGGCCGTTTGGATCGTCGCTACCGGCATCGTCCTGATTCGGACGCCCGACCGGCCGGCCGAGACGATCGTTCCCGCCGAGCCCGCGCTAGACACTCCCAAGCCGGGCTGATATACTTCTGGCCGTTGCCCGGCGCTTTCACGAAAGAGAGATCCCGTTTGCCCAACATTAAAGCCGCTGAAAAATGGTCCCGGCAGTCCGAGAAGCGCACGACGCGCAACAAGGATGCCGCTACGCGCTTGAAGACGCTCTACAAGAAGGCCGCAGCGCTCGGGAGCGACGTGCCGGCGGCATCGGTCGAGAGCGCCCTGGACAAGGCGGCCGGCAAAGGCATCATCCATAAGAACAAAGCCGCGCGTAAGAAGGCCCGGCTTGCGAAGGCGATCGCGCGCGCTTCGACCGCGCCGGTGAAAACGGCCAGAACGAAGGCGACGAAATCGAAGAAATCCGCCGCCGCGTCCAAGAAGGCCGCCAAGAAGTAGCGCCCGATCCGCGCGAGGTGTTTCTCGCGACGCTGGGTCGCGAGCTGCACCGCGCCGGGATCGCTACCGACGCCATAGAGCAAACGCTCGGCGACGTCGCCGCCTCGATTGGCCTCGAGGTCGAGATATTCGCGCTTCCCACGTACATCACGATCGCCGTCGGTCCGACGTGGCAGCAGCACACCGTGATGATGCGGCTGGAACCCGGCCGCGTCAGCCTGCGCAAGATTGCGTTGCTCAACGAGACCTACGACGCTCTGCGATCCGGTCGCATCGACCTCGCCGAGGCTACCGCGCGAGTCTCTGAAGTGGACAGCCGCTGGCCGGGGATGCCCGCGTGGCTCGAAGTCCCGGCGCTCGCGTTGATTGCCGTCGGCGTCACCATGATTTTGGGCGGCGGAGCACGCGAACTCATCGTTTCGGCGACCATCGGCATGTGCACGGGAGCGCTTAGCACCATCTCCGCCAAAAGCGCCGTAATGGCTCGGCTGTTCGCAGTAGCCGCATCCTTTGCCGCCACCCTGATCGTCGCTGCGTATACGAAGTTGCTCGGGCCGACCAATATCTATATTTCCATCATCGCCGGCATCGTGGTCATCTTACCCGGTTACTCCCTTACGCTCGCGTTACACGAACTGGCTAACGACTTCCTGGTCGCCGGCGTGGCTCGTCTCGGCCGCGTCCTTTCCGTTTTGCTCGCGCTGGGTTGCGGTGCATTTCTCGGGTTGGCCATCGTGCCGTGGGTGATCAGCACGGGCAGCGTTCAAAGCCATCCGGTCGCGGCAACGTGGTGGATTCTCGCTTCGATCGGCATGGCAGTGGGCATGTCGATCACCCTCGATGCGCGTCTGCGCGACTTCTCGTGGGTCTTCGCGTCGAGCTTCGTTGCACTGCTCACCGCACACGTCCTCGCCGGAACGTCGGCACACGCCGTCTCGGCTTTCCTCGCGGCTTTTATCTGCGGTCTCGTCGCCAATACGGGCGCGCGTTACCTGCGCGTGCCGCAAGCGATCATGTTGGTGCCGGCGCTCGTCGTGCTAGTGCCCGGCAGCTTGAGCTATGAGAGCGTGCTGTTCGCGTTTCAGCACAATATCGACAGCGCATTGATTCAGGCGGCAAACACGATCGTAGCGGCGATTCAAATCGTCGCCGGCTTGCTGCTCTCGCAGATCGTGTTACCGGCATCGGCGCTGCGACGAGCTCCGCGTTAAGGATCCACGTTGATGGCGAGCCGCGTCTGCCGGTCGGCTCGTGCGGCTGGCAGAACGCGTTTGCGGATGGCGGCGCGCAAGACCGCCGGCTTGGCGGTTTTGACCGCGATGCGAAATCGCCACTCTCCGTTGAGTCGCGCGATCGGATACGGAGCCGGTCCGAGAACCTCGGATCGCTCGACGGATTCCAACACGCGCGCGTAGCGCCGCGCGGCGTTTAGCGCCTCCTCGCGGGCGCGCGAAATGACCCCGAGGTAGATCAGGCGGCGCGCCGGCGGATAGCCCAGCGCCTCGCGGTCGCGCAGCTCCCCAACGGCGAAGCCGGGGTAATCGTGATTCGCCGCATACACGATCGCCGGTTCGTTGGGAGCGTAGGTTTGGACGAGAGCTTCTCCCGCGCTCGCGCGTCCGCTGCGCCCGCACACCTGGGCGATCAATCCGAAACTGCGCTCGGCCGCGCGAAAGTCCGGCGCGTGCAAACCGATGTCCGCTGCCACCACCGCGGAGAGCGTCACGGCGGCAAAGTCGAGGCCCTTGGCGACCATTTGAGTGCCGACCAACACGTCGCCGCCTTGTTCGAATGCGTCGAGAATTCGCGCGTGGTCGCCGACGCGCGTGGTGGTATCGGAGTCCATCCGCAGCACGCGCGCCTCCGGAAAGAGCCGGCGCACCTCTTCGGCGACGGCCTCAGTGCCGATTCCGAACTCGCGAATCGTATCGCTGCCGCACGCCGGACATGCGTTGGGCAAGCGCGTTTGATAGTCGCAATAGTGGCAGCGGAGCAACTCTTCGCTGCGATGAACCGACAACGAGACGCTGCAACGCGGACACTGCGGTACCGTTCCGCAGCGTCGGCACAGTATGAAGCCGGCGCTTCCGCGGCGATTAACGAAGAGCACGCTCTTCTCGCCGCGATCGATCCGCGCGGCCAGCGCCTGCACCAGGGCGCTGCTAAAGATCCGGCGGTTGCCGCTTTCGAACTCTTCGCCGAGGTCCACGACGCGGACGGCCGGCATCGGCAGATTGGTCGCCCGGCGGTGCATTTCGACCAGGCCGATCTTACCGGCGCGCGCCGCCGCGTAACTCTCCACCGACGGCGTGGCACTCCCGAGCAGCAGCGCCCCGTCTTCGCGCCGCATTCGCTCGCGGGCGACGGCGACCGCATGATACCGCGGCACCGTGTCCTGCTTGTACGAGGTCTCGTGCGACTCGTCGACGATCAGCAGGCGCACGCCGTGCAGCGGCGCGAAAACCGCGCTGCGCGCCCCAACGAGCACGTCGATCTCGTCGCGCCGGCAGGCTTGCCAGGCGTCGAAGCGCTCGCGCTCCGACAGCGCCGAGTGGAGCACGGCGACGCGCCGTCCGAAGGCCGCCTCGAACCGACGGGCCGTCTGAGGCGTCAACGAAATCTCGGGAACCAGAACGATCGCGCGGCCCCCTTCGCGCACCACGCGTTTGATGGCCTCGACATAGACGTACGTCTTGCCGCTCCCGGTCACCCCGTATAATAACGTCTCGTCGAATCGGCCCGCGTCGAGAGAGCGAGCGATGCGCTCGAGGGCCGCAGTTTGCTCCGCGGTTGGAGGCAGCGCGGGGGCTTCAACGGTGGCGCCTTCCCGAGCCGCTGCCGCCGGCGCAATCTCGCGCTCGCGCAAGGCGCCGGCCTTGACCGTTCGCGCGATCACGGCGTTGGAAAAGCCCGCTAGTAGCGCGTCGGCGCGTGGAACACCGCCGGGTTGCGCGCGCACGAAAGCGACCAATCCTTCCGCCTTCTTCCCCCTGATCGCCGCGTCTCCGAGTTCGAGCACCTTGACGCGATATTCGCGCGTCCGCGGATCGGTCAAGCGGCGCTCCCGCCGCAGGTCGCCGCCGCGGACTAGACTCTGCACGTGCCGCAGCAGCGCGCCGCGATCGCCGGCCCGCCGGGCGTCGGGATGGCGAAGCAGCCGCTCGAGTTCGAAGCCGTCCGAAAAATCTTCCCAAATCAGCCGTATGAGGCGCGGCGGAATCGAGGGATAACGCTCGGCATCCGGCCGGGCCCCGGCGAACGCAAACGTATCGCGAATCCGCGGAACGGCGCCCGAGAACACGACCGCGCCGAGCGCGTCGCCCAGCGTGCAAATGTACCGATCTGCTACGAAGCGCGCCAGGTGCAGCCCGTCCTCGTCGAACGCGCGTGGAACGCCGAGCCGCTCGAACACGGGTTTGAGCGCGCGCTCTGCGGGAGCGGATTCGCTGACCGGTGACACGACGAACGCGACGACCTCGCGATTGCGGACGGTTACGCGAACGACGTCGCCGACGGTCAGTTCGAGGTCGCCGGCGTCGTAGGTGAGCGGCAGATCGAAGCGCGACGAGCGAATCGCGGGTAAGACGTCGACGACGCGAACTATCGGCGTAGGGCCTCGGGCGGCCGCTGCAGGCGCGCAAGCACCGATCGAACGGTGCGCTCGTTACCGATGACGCCGTATTCCACGTCGCCGATCGCGCGCGGGAGCACGAATCGCAGCTTGCCGCCGCGCCGCTTCTTATCACCGCGCATCGCCGCGAAGATCGCGTTGGGATCGACCGAGGTGCGCATCGGCAAACCCAGCAGTGCCAGCAGCGCTAGAACGCGCAGATGCTCGCGCTCGCTGAAACGGCCGGTTCGCAGCGCGAGTAGCCCGGCGCCGCGCAACCCGACCGCGACGGCCGCACCGTGACCGACGCGGTAGTCCGACGCGCGTTCAATGGCGTGCGCAAACGTATGCCCGAGGTTGAGCAGTTCGCGCATGCCCGCTTCGTGACGGTCGTCGGCAACGATCGCCGACTTCACTTTTACGGTGGCAGCGATGACCGATGCCCACGGCCATTTTCCAAACGGATGCGGCGACAGAACCTCGAGCGAGTCGAACAAGTCGTGTCCCTCGATGACGCCGGACTTGACGACCTCGGCTAAGCCTTCGCGTAACGACCGGAACGGCAGCGTCTACAGCGCGGAGACGTCGCAAAACACCGCGATCGGATCCTTGAAAACGCCGGCGAGGTTCTTGCCGTCGCGCAGGTCGACGCCGGTCTTGCCGCCGATGGCCGCGTCGACCATCGCAACCAGCGAGGTCGCCACGTGCGCGTACGTAATGCCGCGCATGTAGGTGGCTGCCGCGAATCCGAACGTATCGCCGGCAACCCCGCCGCCGACGCCGAGAAGCAGCGTGCCGCGGTCGGCGCCGGCGGCGAACAGGCGCTCGAGAACGTGCTCGACCGTCGTCAGGCGTTTACGCGATTCTCCCAGCGCAACGCCGATTACGGCATCCTCATTGAGGCGCAGCGCGGCCGCGATGGCGCCGGCAATACGTCGGACGTGCGGATTGGCGTCGCACACCACGACGACCGGCGCGCCCCGCTCGCGCACGAAGCGCGCGATGTCGCTGCGCAGGCCGTCGCCGATCGTCACCGGATAGCCCAGGTCGTGGTTGACGACCGGCAGGCTTAGATCTCGATCTTCTTCTTGTGCAACCACTCGATGATGTTGTCGACGACTTGCGAAGTGCTCAGGTGGTCGGCTTCGACGACGTGGTCGGCGTGCGCGTACTGCGGCATCCGCCGCGTGTAGATTTCCTTGATCTTTGCCAGCGACGGCGTCGGGCCGAGCAGCGGGCGCACCCACCGGCTGCGGCGTAGTCTCTCCAGAGCCTGTTCGGGTGAAATCTTGATAAATACCCGATAGGCCCGTTTCTTGAGCAGCTTTTGGTTCTCGTCGATGGTAAGCGCACCGCCGCCGAGCGCCACGACCCCGGGTTCTCCTTCTTCCAACACGTGTTCGAGCGCGGCGCTCTCGT
Organism: Vulcanimicrobiota bacterium; assembly: GCA_963786105.1. GTDB lineage: Bacteria > Vulcanimicrobiota > Vulcanimicrobiia > Vulcanimicrobiales > Vulcanimicrobiaceae > Tumulicola. The sequence goes on along the minus strand of CAWAXX010000018.1, from coordinate 32,719 downwards.
AGCGGCGGAACGCTCCCTCACCTTCGTTGTAGAATATATCCGAGACGGCGCCGTGTTCGCGCACGACTAAATCGTCGGTGTCGAAGAACGCGCATTTGAGCTTGCGCGCGAGCCGCTTGCCGATCGTCGACTTACCCGATGCCATGAACCCAACCAACGCAATGTGGCGTCTCACGCGTTCTCCGTCTGGCTCTCTTCGAACAGTGCCGCGGCGGCATCGGTGCTGCGGTGCAGGTTGTCGAGCGTCTCTTCCATGGAGTCGCCACCATATTTTTCCAAGACCGGCGCGATCAACGCCAGCCGTACCATGGCTTCGCCGACGATGGCGGCTGCCGGCACGACGCAGACGTCGCTGCGCACGATGGTCGCCGGTGCCTCCGCGCGCGCGTGCAAGTTCACCGACGGCAACGCCCTCATCAAGGTGGGAATCGGTTTCACCGACACGCGCACGACGATGGGCTGCCCGTTGCTCATACCGCCCTCGATGCCGCCGGCGCGATTGCTCCCGCGGACGACCGCGCCGTGATCGAGTGCGAAGACATCGTGAGCTTGAGAACCGCGCTTGCCCGCCACACCGGCGCCGAGACCGATCTCCACCGCTTTGACGGTCTGCATGCCCATTAACGCGCCGGCCAGGATGCCGTCGAGCCGCTGATTCGGCTGGCGGTTGCTGCCAATTCCGGCAGGCATTCCGTCGACGCGCACGACGAACTGTCCACCTATCGTGTCGCCGGCGGTTTTGGCGGCGTCGATGGCCTCGATCATCCGTCGCGACGTGTCTTCGTCGGGATTGCGCACGTCGCTGGCTTCGGTGTCATCTTGATTCCACTCGTCGAACTCAGCCGACTCGACCGTGCCGATGCGATGCACGTAGCTGCGGGTCACGATTCCCAGGGCTTGCAGAAACTGTGCACAAATGGCGGCGAGACAGACGCGCATGGCCGTCTCCCGTGCGCTGGCCCGTTCCAAGACGTTGCGCAGATCGCGCTGCCGGTATTTGAGCGCGCCGGCGAAATCGGCGTGCCCGGGACGCGGATTGGTCAACGGTTCGCCACCGCCGGAGACGGGATCCATCAAGGCGCGCACTTTCGGAGTAAGGTAATCGCGGTTGCGTACGACGGCGGCAATCGGCGAGCCGAGCGTTTCGCTGCCACGCACGCCCGCCAGGAACTCGACCTCGTCGCGCTCGATCGTCATGCGCGCGCCGCGGCCGTACCCACCCTGGCGGCGGGCGAGCACTTCGTCGATCGCGGGAATGTCGAGCGTGAGGTGGGCGGGAATGCCGTCAAGGATCCCGACGAGGGCCGGTCCGTGCGACTCCCCGGCGGTGAGGTAGCGGAACATCGGATGCGGGGGTTTCGGCGTTCGGCGGCATAGCCACCCCTCGCCCGGCCTTAGCGATTTCCGGCCGGCGCGGTTGGAGGAAATGCGCTGCGGGTATGTAGCAGCGCATGACGCATCCTCAAGCTCTGCACGACGTGACCGTGGCGATCCTCGTGGACGACGGGTTCGAGCAAGTCCAAATGACCAAACCGCGCGCGGCCCTCGACGAGGCCGGCGCCAAGACCGTGCTGGTGTCGCCGCAAAAGGCCCACGTCCGCGGGTGGAACCACGACGAGGAGGGGGATCCCTTCCGTGTCGACGTGACGATTGCCGACGCCAATCCGCTCGACTACGACGCCCTGCTGATTCCCGGGGGCGTTCGCAGCCCGGACTCGCTGCGGGTTGACAATAAGTCGATGCTGTTCGTGCATGCGCTCGCGGTCGCCAAGAAGCCGATCGCGGCGATTTGCCACGGTCCTTGGCTCTTGGTGGAAACCGACTACGTACGCGGCAAACGCCTCACCTCGTGGCCGTCGCTGCGAACGGACATCCTCAATGGCGGCGGCGATTGGGTCGACGAGCCCGTGGTTCGTGAAGAGCTCCTGGTGACCAGTCGTAAGCCCGCTGACATTCCGCGGTTCAATAAGGCGATCGTCGAGTTGTTTGCGCAGCACGAGGTTGCGCCTTCTCGCAAGAACCCCTAACCGCCCAAGCCCTTTGTGGGCGATGCGGTCGAGCCGTGACTTCGCAAGCGGGCCATGGCCATGCGATGCAAACGCGTGAGATGCCGGCGCGAATATCCGAGTTGTTTCGCGAGATCGACCACCGTCGTGCCTTCGATGTGAATGGACCGGACGATCTGCATTTCCAGCGGTGGAAGGATGGATAGCATTCGCTCCAACGTCAACTTATCGATGACGGCTTCGAAGGGGCGCGACACGTGATGCGACGTCGAAGCGGGCAGCAGTTCGAATGAAACGAGCCGTCCGCTGGCGCGATACTCGCGAACCTCCCGCTCCTGCGCCGGCGTGGCGTTGATATACCGCGTCACGTCGGCGTCGCGTGGTTCTCTTCCCAAAAGCGTCCAGAGCTCGCGTTCGGCAGCGACCCAGCGCCGCTCCAAGTCGCGGATGCGCCGAGGTGCTCGCAGGATGCGCTCGCCGTCACGGACGTAATGCATGAGCTCGCCCAGCACCAGAAGCCATGCATACGCTTCGAACGGCGTCGCTTGGGAACTGTCGTAGCGGTCGACGGCTTTGATGAGACCGATAGCGGCAACTTGTTCGAGGTCGGCGCGATCGAGAGACGGTCGCAGGAAGCGACGTGCCGCCCGGCGGCACAGATAGCGGTGTTCGGCTATCAGCCTCTCGCGGTCTTCGGGCCGGCGATAGCGTGCCCAGACTTGTATCGTCGAAAGGGATTGATTCATGGTGCGTGTTCCGATCATTGAGTAGAGTGAGATGAGAGTGGGTGCAACGATCGTCCCTATGGCCGCGCCAAGGGCATGGGTATAGGCAATCTTATACCATAAGCGCTGCCGGCGCAGAATATCTCCACGTCGAAACTTTACGCGACGTCCCGCAAAACGTCTTTTGGGGAAAGGCCCTCACGGGGCGGTGCCCTTCTGCTGCCGAGCGATCTCGTAGTCGACGTGCGCGCGCAGGGTGTCGAGCGTCATCGAACCGCTGTCCAGCACCCACGAATGGAACGTGCGAATGTCGAAGGCTCCGCCCAGTTTCTTTCGCGCGTCCTCGCGGATCCGCAACATCGTCAGCTCGCCGGTTTTATACGCCAGCGCTTGGCCCGGAATATCGGTCGAATAACGCAGCGATTCGGTTTCGATCTGGCTCTGGCTGATCGTCAGGTTGTCCCGCATGAACTGCATCGCGCGCTCACGACTCCATCCAAGGGCATTCATACCGGTGTCGACGACCAGGCGGGTCGAGACCATCAAGTCCTGCATCAGCCGCCCGGCGCGGTCGTAAGGCGTGCGATAGACGCCCATGTCCCAACACAGCTGCGACGCGTATTCGCCCCAACCTTCGACGAAGCCGGTCTCGGAGAAGTCGTAGTGGCGCACGTTCGGAAGCGTGGTGTTCTGTTGCTGTAAGGCGATCTGGAAATGGTGGCCCGGAATGAGCTCGTGGCAGATCAGCGCGCCGGCGCCGAGCGCCGAGGTGCGCTCCGGATGCCAGGCGTTGTAGAGATAGATGCCCTTCGGCCGGGCGGCCGTCGGCTGGTCGTAGTAACCGAAGGTCTGCGAACCTGCGAGTTCCTTCGGCAGCGGTTCCACGCCGTACGGTGCGGTGGGCATATGCAGGAAATAGTTCGGCGCCGCCTCGCGAGCGCGCCGAACGTAGGTTTCGAGCCGTTCGCCGAACTGCTCGGGCGTTTTCACGAAAAACTGCGGATCGTGGGCCAGGAACTGCTTGAACTGGGCGACCGTTCCGCGGAAGCCAACCTCGCGGCGAATCCCGTCAAGCTGGTGATTGAGGCCGCTCACCGCTTCGAGGCCGAGTGCGTGTAGCTTCTCCGGTGAGATGTCGAGCGTCGTGTTCGCAACCACGAGATACCGGTAGTATTCGGCGCCGCCGGGATACTGCGAGAGTCCAACGCCCGACGGTGCCCCCTCGCGGTACGGTCCCTTGAGGTAGGCAGCAACCGACTCGAAGGCCGGAATGACTTTCGACGATACGATGTCGGCCGCTGCGGCTCGTACCGCTGCGCGATCCGATGGGGAAAGCGCTTGCAGCCGCGCTGTGCTTGGTACCAGCGCGTTGCCCTGCGCCGTTTGCGCGTACCCTTCGTACACCGCCTGCGTCGCATCGATCTCAACCCCCGGCAGGACGATGTGGCGCGCGTGTTGTTCCATCAAAAGATCCCGAAGGGAGGAAACAAGGCCGGCATATTGCTGCAGCAGCGACTCGTAGCGAGCTGCATCTCCGGCGTTGGAAAACGTGTAGTTCGCAAAAATGCCGGAGAGGTAGCCGAATTGCGATCCGCCGGCGTACGGCGTCGCTTCTTGGCGCAACCAAAAGTACTCGCGGGCGGCGACAAGGTTGGTGGCGAGGTAGGTCAGCGTGCGTGACGTCAGCCAACGGTCGTGGTCGAGCTTCTCGACGTCGATCTGTTTGAGGCCGTCGAGAATCGACTGCCCGAATTGCGCGTCCTCGTCGGCGTTGGCGTACGTGACCGGCCGAATCACTTCAATAGGCTCGCCGATCTGCGAACGGACAACGTAATCGTACGTGAGCTCCTGCTGCCAATAGCGATCCGCCAGCGCGTCGAGCGCGCTCGCGTTGCTATCCGCCGGCGGATTAGCGGTCACGGGGGTCGCAGCCAATAGCCCTACCGTGAGAAAAAGTGCCGTCCATCGCGTCGTTACGTTCATTGCGGGTAGTTTGAACGGGCGACGGCATGCCCCTCGCTCGTCGGCGGCACCCGAAAGACTTCGCAAAAGGATTTGTCGTCCGCGGGCACCTAAGGCGCTCGTCCATGCCCTTTCTGCGCGGACTGATCCCAATCGCGCTGCTGTTGAGTTTCGTCGCGGCCGCACCGGCGCCGGTCGCCGGCCCGTTTCGTGCCGATCGATCTGCGGTGTGGGATCAGTTCCGTCACGGCGGGGGCCTCAACGACGTCGTCGTCAACCCCAACCTTCCCGATCGCCCGTCGTGGCGATTCGATGCGCCCCGTAAGGGAACGTCGACCTCGCCGGTCGTCGCCGGCACCTCGGTTCTGATCGCCGCCAACGACCACTCCTTCTACGCCGTCGACGCGCGCGACGGCAAACGCGTCTGGGAATGGAAGGGTGACAACGAGATCATGACTGCCCCCGTCTACCTCGACGATACGGTCGTAGTCGGCACCGGAAACGCCGATTCGCCGGTGTGGGACCCGCCCGTCTACAACGTCGTCGGCATGGGCGCGAGCGATCTCAACGGAATCGACTTGCGTACCGGCAAGAAGCGATGGTCGTTCGCGCTGACCGGCAGCGGAATGCCCATGCCGGCGCTCGCCGGAAACCGGCTTCTCCACGTCGACGGAAGCGGCGTGTTTCTCGCGCTCGACGTGCGCACCGGCGCGTATCTCTGGCGCCGGCTCGTCTACTCGAACGCCTCGATGACGAACGTTTTGCTCGATAACGGCGGCCTCGCCTACTTTGGCGGACGTTTTCCCAACACGATCTACGCGCTCCGCGCCGATGATGGACGTACGGTCTGGACGCACGACTTTCCGCGGCGCGACGGCGCCTTCGACGACTGTCCGCTCGCGACCGACGGACGGCAGATTTTTGGGATGTACGCAACCCCGCGCGCGTCCGACCCGAACGTGTTTGTAAGCGTTGGCGTCGATGCGCGCCAACACGTGTACGCGCTCGATGCGCAGACCGGCCGCGTTCGCTGGGATACGGCACTGAGCGTCACCGGTCCCGAGCCGACGTACAACGAGTCCGCCATACCGCTTTACGAAGGCGGTACCGTCTACGACGGCAGTCCGCTTGCGCCGATCGTTACCGCACTCGACGCAGGCAGCGGACGGGTGAAATGGTCGCTGCACGTCTCAGGCCCGGTCAAGGGCGGGCTCGTGGTCCGCGACGGCGTGCTGTATTTCGGCGACCTCAGCGGCAAGCTTTGGGCCGTCGAGGCCGCGACCGGGCGTCCGCTCGGAAGCGTGCAAACCGACCTGAAGTTCAACGTCGGTTCCCCGATCGTTCTCAACGACTCGTTGATCGACGGATCGGCGCAGGGCCCGGTCATTGCCGTTCCGCTCGACGACATCCGCGCTTCGCGCCCGGTTGCAGGGGTGACCGGAGCGTCACGACGCGACGGAACGCTGATCCTGGTCCTCCTCGTCGTCGCGTTTTTGATCCTGCAGGTTTTCGTCCGCCAGCGCCGTGCCCCACGTTACCCGCGATGATCGGGGGGCAGCGAATCGTCCTGGTCGTTTTCCTCGCGGTCCTGGGCGTAGCGGCGCTTCGCGACGTCGTTCGTTTGGGCGACGCACTCCCGTGGCACAAAATGTACGACTTCCAAGATTTCTACTGCGCCGGCACGGTCGTCGCCGGCGGTGGGAACCCATACCGGTACGAGCCGCTCCACACGTGCGAGCAACGCGTGGAACGCGACACCGCATTGTACGCTGCACATCCGGCACTCGTGATTCCGGCACCGCAGCCACCTTACGACTTCGTTCCGTTCGCGGCGTTGGCCCGGCTCGATTTCGACCGGGCGCGGACCCTTTACGCCCTCGCCATCGTCGTGGTGCTCGCGCTTTCGGTGCTCGCGCTGGCGCGCAGCGGCATCCCCATCGACGTGGCAGCGATCGCTCTGGTGCTGCCGGTCGGCTATTTGGAACTCGACTCGGGACAGATCGTGCCGTTCGCGTTCCTGTTCCTGTGCGCGTGCGGGGCGGCTCTCGTGATGCACCGCGATATGCTCGCGGGGATTTTTGCATCGCTCGCGCTGATCGAGCCGCATCTCGGGCTTCCGGTAGCGCTGGGCGCGTTCTTTTTCGTTCCACGGGCTCGCATTGCGCTACTCGCGACGTGCACGCTCTTGGCGGCGATCGGCGTCGCTACGGTCGGCTTTCCGATCGTCGTCGAGTACCTCACCCGCGTTCTTCCCGCACAAGCGGCGTCCGAACTCGCCTTCCCGTATCAATACAGCCTCACGTACGCGCTCGACCTCTTCGGCGCGTCCCCCACGATGGCTCAAATCGCGGGCGAAGGTTCGTTCGTCGTGTTGCTCGCTGCGGGACTGTGGATTGCGCCACGCCTGGCTGCAAAGCTCGAGCGCCGCGAACTGCTCGTCTTCTTTCCGGCAGCCTGCGCCGTCATGGCCGGTCCGTACCTTCACATGGTCGCGCTGTGCTTCGCGATTCCGGCCGCACTCGTGTTTGCGACGCGTCTGTCCGGGTCTCTCCGCGACGTGAGCGCGGTGATTGCGTGCACGTTGATGATTCCGTGGATCATGGTCTGGGCGATCAAAAAGTTGTTCCTCGCGAGCATCTTCCTCGCCGTACTCCTGTTGGTGCGGCTGCAAGTAACGCCGTGGTTTGCCGTCGCGTTCGTCACGGCGGCGACGGCGCTCATCTACGCGTTCGAACTCCGTTCTCCGGATTTGCCGGCGACGTCGACGGCGGCCGTCCACTTTGGAAACACCGAACTCGCTCAGACGGAATGGCGCGCGTTCACCGACCAGCTGCGCACCCGCGACTTCCGGTGGTTTGCGATTAAACTGCCGACGTGGGGTGCTTTGACGGCGCTGCTGGCCGTGGCTTTCGCGACCGTACGAGGCAAGTGACGCGCACCGAACGACCAAGCCGTCATCCTGAGCGGAGCGAGCGTTAGCGAGCGGGTGTCCTTCGACTGCGCGCCTTCGGCGCTCCGCTCAGGATGACACCGCTAAAATCAGGCCTTCGCTAGGTTCGAACGGCGAGCGACGGCCACGTCGCCGCCTCGATTTCACGGCGCATTTGCAGCCAGCCGCGAAAGTTGGCGTGGAAACCGGCGTCAGGAGCCGGCGTCGCGACGTGCTCGAACGGACTGAGGTGCCGGTCGCTCTTCAAGCGATCGTGCAACTCGAGATCCCTCTCGATTTCGCGCTTTCCCTCGTGCGTTAGATAGGAAACGCGCGCGCAGCGCGCGGCCGAGATTTTCTTGCGCGATTCGAGGTCCAGCGATCGTTCGTCGTCTTGCACGAGCGGCAAGTGCCATTCGCCATCGGCGACCACCCTCGGCGAACTCGCGAACAGAGCCTCGCGCATAGATCGTGCGGCGGCCCGGATCTCGGGCTGCGCGCTCGGCGCGCAGCGCAGGGTAAAGAAGTTCTCCCATTCGGTTGCGGTGACGATCACGGTGTGCCACAAATAGGGTTCGAGGACGCGGTTGACCTCTTGTTTGTGAACCTTCAACTCGAGCAACCGTCGCGCGTGTTCGATCGCCGCATCGCGCGCGCCCAACCAAATCTGCTTCGCCGCCTCCTCATCGTCGGGATCGAGGACGTCGTCGGCCGACATCCCTGCCTTATTGCGTCCCCATTCCAATGGTAAGACCGGATCGTGAGCCACTCGTTCGAGCAGCTTGCTGGTGGGGATTGCACGAGAGCTGGCCGAGTTTCTCGAAAAAACCCGGTGCGTGTTGAACTCGGAAAGCACGAACCGGGGGAAGGTCACCTCGAGCGTGGTGAGCCGAACCCCCGCCGGACTCGCCGAATCGAGGAGGACGCGGGCAGAGTATCCCACAGCGACCGGCTAAGAAAGCCTAGCCGCGATAACGCAGGAACGCCGGGACTTCGATGTCGTCCATGTTGACGGGCGATACCGTTTCGAGCCTCCCGCCTTTGTCGAATGCGTAACCACTTTGTGCGTCGCGGTAGCCGCGCGGCGCTCCGAAACCCGCCGCCAAGACCGTCACGCGCACTTTTCCGCTCATGCTCGGATCGATCGATGCGCCGAAAATAATTTGCGCGTCGGGGTCCACCGCGCGACTGATCATTTCTGCCGCTTCGTTGACCTCGTACATCGCCATGTCGGGACCGCCGGTGATGTTGAAGATCACGCCGCGCGCACCTTCGATGGTCGTCTCGAGCAACGGCGAAGCGATGGCTTTCTGCGCGGCGTCCGCGGCGCGGTGCTCGCCCGAGCCCTCCCCGATGCCCATCATCGCCGATCCGGCGTCGGTCATGATCGTCTTCACGTCGGCGAAATCAAGGTTGATGAGTCCGGGCTGCGTGATGAGGTCGCTAATGCCTTGAATGCCTTGGCGCAGCACGTCGTCGGCATACGCAAACGCTTCGTTGAGCGGCGTCTTCTTCTCGATCACTTGCAGGATGCGCTCGTTCGGAATCGTGATCAGCGTATCGACCTTCGCCTCCAGCTCGGCGATGCCGTTCTCGGCAATTTGCATGCGTTTCTTGCCTTCGAACGCAAACGGTTTGGTCACGACCGCAATCGTGAGCGCGCCAGATTCACGCGCGATCTCGGCAATCACCGGCGCGGCGCCGGTTCCGGTGCCGCCGCCCATACCGGCGGTGAGGAATACGAGATCGGCGCCGTCGAGAATCAGCGCGAGATCCTCCCGCGACTCTTCGGCAGCCTCGCGTCCCAACGTCGGATTGGCACCTGCCCCCAGCCCGCGGGTTTGGCTGCCTCCGATGTGCACGGTGTTTTCGGTGGCCGCACTTCGCAGCGCTTGCACGTCGGAGTTCACCGAGAAGAAATCCACCCCGGCCAAGCCGGCGCGAACCATGCGATTGACGGCGTTGCAGCCGCCTCCGCCAATGCCGATCACCTTGATCGTCGCGGCGTGCTCGGGCTCGGGAGCGGAGCGTCGTGCTTCGGCCATTCTTTTCTTCGGTTCCTCCGTGGCAAAGAGTGTGTGTTGTGAAGACGGTTCTTGAGCAGCGGGGGGCGCCTCGAGCGCTTGCGGCGGGGTGTCGATCACCGGCGCCGGTGCCTCAACGCTGGAGGCGGCTACCTCGAGCGGCGCCTCCTCGAGCGGCGGCGTGGCTTCCAGTGGCCCGGCGGCCGCTGCTAGCCCCTCCGGCGCCGTGACCGGTTCGGGGACGGCTGCGGCGCGCTTGCGGCGCGGGCGGCGGGGTTCTAGTTCCATAGATCCGACATCCATTTCGTCAGGCGATGCATGGTCGATCCGCCGCGGCGGCGGTGGGGGTCGGCGGCGTCGTGCTCGTCGTTCGCACCGAACAGCACGAGCCCGATCGCCGTGGAGTACTGCGGTAGCGCCATCGCGTCGGTCAATCCTCCAACGGTATTCGGCAGACCAATCCGCACAGGCAAGCCGAAGACGTCTTCAGCAATCGATTCGATATTCGGGAGCTGCGCACCGCCGCCGGTTAACACGACTTCACCCAGCACGAGGTCCCGGGGCACGTTTTCGACGATCTTCTGTTTTGCCATGCGGAGCGTCTCGAGCACGCGCGGTACGACGATGTGACGCAACTGTTCGGTCGTATGGCCCTTGCTCGAGCGTCCGTCCAACGTTCGCACGTCGAAGTTTTCTTCGTTTCCGGCATCCCGCACCGCGGCGCCGAAGCGCTTTTTCACGTCCTCGGCCTCCGACAACGTCGTTTTCAACCCTAACGAGATGTCGCTGGTCAGGATGTTGCCCCCCACCGGAATGGTCGCCGTATAGATGGCGCTGCCGAGCGAGTAGACTGCAATGTCGGTGGTTCCGCCGCCGATATCGAGCATGACGACGCCGACCTGCTTTTCTTCCGAATGTAAGGTCGCCGCCGAGCTAGCCAGCGGCTCGAAGACGAGCCCGGCGGCTTCCAGCCCAGCTCGGTGAACGCACTTGAGTACGTTGGTGATGAAACTCGACCCGCCGGTGACGATGTGCGTGTCGACCTCGAGCCGGCCTCCCGCCATGCCGATCGGGTCGTCTACCCCCTCTTGGCCGTCGACCGTAAAGTAGCGCGGCAGAGCGTGAATGATTTGCCGGTCGCTCGGCAAGTTGATGATTTTGCTGGCATCGATCACTCGCCGCACGTCGGTATGCGATACCTCGCGGTCTTCGCCGGACACGGCAACAACCGCGCGATTGTTGGTGCTGCGGATATGGTCGCCGGTAATCCCTACGAAAACGTCGCCGACGTGGATGCCGGCCATCCGCTCGGCCTTTTCGGTGGCGGCTTCGATGGACTTGATGGTCTCTTCGAGGTCGACGACGACGCCCTTGCGCATGCCAAGCGAAGGCGCCTCGCCGACGCCGACGATTTCGAGGCCGTTGGGACCATCCACGGCGACGACGGCACAGGTCTTGGTCGTCCCGATATCGAGGCCGCAAACGGTCTCGTGTTTCATCCGTCGGTCACCTGTCCGCCCGTTGGCGTCTTCTCAAAAAGCCCTCAAATACAATATATTGGGGCCCTCGTTTTCGATCCCTACTAGGGATAGGCCCGAGAACGTGGCATTCGCTTGGCTTGGCCGGCCCGGCCGCAACTCCTTGGGGACAAACGTGCGAACAGGTTGAGCATAACCTGTGGATGATTCCGGCACGCAGGTGTGCCAGGCATCCGCGGAGCATCAAGGGCGAATCGATGCGCTCGGCACCGGGTAGCGACGTGTCGCGACGAACAACTTTGACGCTTGCGTTACGACTGTTTGGAGTTCCCCATTGGTGTTATCTATGAATCGCACGATCTCGTTCCTCGCACTTCTGCTGATTTCTGCGGCACCGTTGGCGGCGGTCGCCGGCACGACCGTGGCGGCATCGTCGATCCCTGACGGTACCTACACGGTCAAAGTCGAAAAAGTGCTAGACGCGAAGCATCTCACGGTTGCGCTGGACAACGGAAACGAAACCACCCTTGGAGCCGGTCGCGCGACGGTCGACTTCTCCAAAGTGCAACAGAACGACCAGCTCAAGGTTTCGCTTATCAATGGCAGCGTAATGGTGTACGCAGACCTGACGGCGCATTAATCGCCCGGTTACTTAAATACTAGGACGGGCGTAGCCGGCGCGCGTAGATCGACCGCGGAAACGTGGCGCTGCTTGCGCACGACTTGGGCCAGTATCGGATCTACCAGCGCGAGTTTCTTGTTGAGATCGGCGTCGTCGCCCAGCAAGATCTGTACGCCGCCGCGCACCGTTGCAACCAGTCCGCCGAATCTATCGAACGATAGTTGCACCGGTACGACGTGGGCCGCGATCATCGCGTCGTAATCGTCGCGCAGCGCCATCGCGCTCCGCTCGCGCAGGAAGCGCCCCGGCTCTAGCGCGACCCCGGGTTCCAACACGAACTGCGGTAACGTCGCATCATCGGGTGCATCTTGCAGCACGCGGAGATCGCGATCCACGAGAACGGCGTTTTCGTCGCTTCGAACGACCGCAAAAGGCGTCCGTTCCCGTACGGCGATTACGATGCTCGTCGGAGGCAGGCGGTAAACTCCCACGCTCGCGACGTACGGTATCGCCCCGATTCGCGTCGCCATCGCCCCGGTGTTTTGCAGCCACATGTTGACGTGGGCGGCGATCGCCGCACGCGACAGTATCTCCGCTTGGGGGACGACGCGGTTGCCGGTCACCGCAACGTGCTTCGGTTCGAATCCTGGCCACGCCACCGCAAAAGCTCCGGCGCCTACGGCGATGACGCCGATTATTGCGATCGGAATCCAGAAGGGACGCAGCCGCGCGGCCGCCGATGCCTTACGCCGGCGCGCGGGCTGGCGGCGATTCATCGCGGGCTCCCCAGCACGTACCGCTCGATGGCTTCGGCGACGCCGTCGTTGACGACGTCGCCGACAACGGCGGACGCAACCGCGCGCAGCTCGGCCGGTGCCGATCCCATGGCGATGCCAAAGCCTGCGGCGCGGAGCAGCGGCGCGTCGTTCCACGAATCGCCGATGGCGACGACGTCCTCCATATCGATACCGAGGCGCTTCGCGACGAATTCTAACGAATCGCCCTTGTCGACCGAAGGGTCGAGGATCTCCACGAACTCCGGTAGACTGCGCGTCACGTATGCCCTGCCGTTGAGGGTTGCGCGAAGCTTTTCCGCGTAGCGTTCGGCATCCGGAGCGTCGGCCACGATCACCGCTTTGGTCGCGTCGCTATACGCGAAGCACTCGCGCAACGACGGAACGACCACCGGTTCGGTTTTCGCCAGCGCGGCGTACAGATCGGAAAACCGGTTTCGCGACTCCGCATAGTATTCGTCGTTACGGTATAACTGCAGGTGCATGCCATCCGATTCCGTCGCTGAAATGAGCTCGCGTACGACCGAATTGCGAAGTGCGGCGTGACGTAAAACCTCGTCCGTCACCGGGTCGATGATCGCGGCTCCTTGATAGCAAATGACCGGATCGTGGAAGTTCAGCTCGCGCGCGAACGGCACCGTTGCTCGGTACATACGCCCGGTCACCAAACAGCCGTGAATTCCCGCTTCCAGCATACGGGCGACGCTGCGGCGAACGGGCTGGGAAATGATGAGGTCGCGACCGATCAGCGTTCCGTCGAGGTCCAGCGCGACCAGTTTCGGCATGCGCGCCCTATCCCCGAAGGTCTTCGGCCGCGTCTTCACGCACCGAGGCCGGCCCGAAGATTCGTTCCAACTCCGCGCGCACGCGCTCGTCGGGGGCGATGCCCTTTCCCACGCGCTGCCGGCGCCCGCGGGCGTGCATGACGACCGGAACGTCACCCGGCCATTCGTCGATCAAAGCCGCCAGGCGGTCGATTTGCTCGCGCGCGCTGACGTCTACGTGCCAACCGCGCCGCGTTTGAGGCGCGATGACCCGCGCAGGCGGCACGAACTCGGTAACCTCGTTCACGACGATCGAAATTTCGAGCGGCGGTTCCTCTCCCGGAGCCGCTCCACGGCGCTCGCGCAAACGTAGCCGCCCTTTGACGACGAGCACCGCGTCCGCCTTGAACTGCGACTGAACCTGATCGTAGATCTTCGCAAAAACCACCACCTCGCAGATGCCGGTCGTGTCTTCGAGTTGTGCGATGAGGATTTGCTGTCCCGATTTGGTAAGGGTCCGCCGGACGCCGGTTACGATGCCGGCGACGGTGACCGGCGCGTCGTCGTCGACCGCATTCAAATCCTTCATCAAGGTAGCGCCGCGGCGAACGAGCAAATGCGCGACGTCGGCCAGCGGATGGCCGGAAACGAACACGCCCAACGTCTCCTTTTCCCACGCCAGCATTTCCCGGGTGCTCGGTGCCGGCACGATGGGCAGCTTTGGTACCAGCGACGCGGACGACCTCGCGTCGCCAAACAACGAGGCTTGGCCAAGCTCGGAGTCGCGGGTCGCGCGCGCGGCCAGCTCCAAGGCGGCGTCGAGGGCGGCCAGTTTTGCAGACCGATGTCCGGGAAGCTGGTCGAGCGCGCCGCACTTCACGAGCGCCTCGAACACGCGGCGGTTTACCTGTCTGGCGTCGACGCGCTTGGCGAGGTCGAAGAGATCGACGAACGGGCCGCTTTGATCCCGCGCATCGATCAAGCTGCGCACCGCGCCTTCGCCGACGCCTTTGATCGCCGCTAAGCCGAAACGAATGCGGTCGCCGACCACGGCGAAATCGACCAGCGACTCGTTGACGTCGGGCGGCAGCACCACGATACCGAGCTTCTTGGCTTCGTCGATGTACTCCGCGAGTTTATCCGTCCGGTCCTTCACCGACGTCATCAGCGCCGTAAGGTATTGCAGCGGATGGTTGGCCTTGAGGTACGCCGTCTGATAGGCGATCCACCCGTACGCCGCGGCATGCGACTTATTGAATCCGTAGCCGGCAAACGGCTCGACGAACTTAAAGATTTTCTCCGCCAGATCGCGGTCGATGCCCGACGTCTCTTCGGCGCCGCGCACGAACATGTCGCGGTAAATGGGAATCTTCTCTTTTTGCTTTTTTCCCATGACCTTGCGCAACTCGTCGGCTTCGCTCATCGTAAATCCGGCAACGTCGCGCGCGATCTGCATGACCTGCTCCTGGTAGCACGCGATGCCATAGGTTTCCGCAAGGATCGGCTCCAGCTTGGCATGCAGATAGTTGGGTTTTCGCCGGCCGTGTTTGATCGCGATGAAGCTGGGAATCCAGTCCATCGGCCCTGGCCGGTACAACGCGACCAGCGCGATGATGTCTTCGAATCTTGACGGGCGTAGTTCCGCGCAGACGCGCTTCATGCCGTCGGACTCCAACTGAAAAACGCCCATCGTCTCGCCACGGCCGAGCATCTCGTACGTTTTCGCGTCGTCCAGCGCGATTTTTGCAAGATCGAACTCCGGATCGGTCGTCCGCCGGATCTCCTTGACGGCGTTGTCCATGACCGTGAGGTTGCGAAGACCGAGGAAATCCATCTTGAGCAGGCCGATCTTCTCGACCCACTCCATATCGTATTGAGTGTTCACCCCACCTTCGTTGAACCGCACCAGCGGCGCGTACTCGATCAGCGGGCCCGCTGAAATGACGACCCCGGCGGCGTGCGTGCCCGCGTTGCGCGCCAAACCCTCGATTTCTTTAGCCGTGTCGAGCAGCTTGCGAATTTCGGGGCGCGTCGAATACATTGTCTTCAGCTCGCTGAGCTGATCGACTGCGTCCGAAATCGTCAGACCGCCGGGCCCCGAGGGAATCAGTTTCGCGACCCGGTCGACGTCGGGAAGCGGAACGCCGAGCGCGCGGCCCGCATCGCGGATCGCCGCTCGCGCGGCCATGGTGCCGAAGGTCACGATCTGCGCTACCCGGTCCTTGCCGTACTTTTCGGTGACGTATTCGATGACTTCGTCGCGCCGGTCGACGCAAAAATCCGTGTCGATGTCGGGCATCGAAATCCGGTCCGGGTTGAGGAAGCGCTCGAAGAATAGGTTGAACTGCAGCGGGTCGAGATCGGTGATCTTTAAACAGTAGGCCACCAGCGAGCCTACCGCCGAGCCACGCCCCGGACCGACGGGAATCCCGTGATCGCGCGCGTATTTGATGAAATCCCATACGATCAAAAAGTACGATGAGAAACCCATCTTCGTGATAACGCCCAGCTCGTACTCGAACCGTTCCCGCACGGCCGGATCGGAGGCAAGACGCTCCGCGCCGTAACGCATCAGCAGGCCGCTTTCGCAGATTTCGCGCAGATATTCGTCGTCACTCTTCTCCTCGCCGCCGGTCTGCGGTACCGGATACTCGGGCAGGTGGAAGATTTTCTCGGGAATTCGAATATCGATGCGCTCGGCGATTTTGACGGTGTTTTCGCAGGCTTCCGGAAGGTCGCTCCAAAGGGCGTACATTTCGTCGCTCGACTTTACGTAGAACGCGTCCGAATAGAACTTCATGCGACTGGTGTCGGCGACCGTTTTTCCGGTACCGATGCAGAGCAGAACGTCGTGCGCCGGAGCATCTTTTTGTTCCAGGTAGTGCGAGTCGTTGGTGGCGACGATCGGCACACCGAGCTCGCGCGCCACGGCAATCAGCCCGGTGTTGATGACTTCCTCTTCTGGCATGCCGTGGCGCATGACTTCGATGTAAAAGCGGTCGCCGAAGATCTCGACGTACGTCTTCGCATTCTTCAGTGCGGTGGCGTAATCGTTCTTGAGCAGCGGCGCCGATACCAAACCGGACATACAGCCCGAGAGGACGATCAGTCCGTCGTGATGCTCGGCGAGTAAGTCGAGGTCGATGCGCGGCTTGTAGTAGTAGCCTTCGAGGAAGCCTTTTGAGACGAGCGCGGTGAGGTTGCGGTAGCCGACGAGGTCGGCGGCCAAAAGGGTGACGTGCGCTTCTTCCCGGACGGTCCGATCGAACCGCCCGCGCGGTGCCAAGTAGGCTTCGCAGCCGATGATCGGCGTGAGGTTCACCTCGCGAGCGGCATAGTAGAACTCCATGGCGCCGTACATGACGCCGTGGTCGGTCAAGGCAACGCCGGGGGCTCCGTGCTCGGCAGCGCGGCGGCATAAACGGTCGACCCGGCAAGCTCCATCGAGGAGCGAATATTCCGAGTGAACGTGAAGATGGACGAAACGATTCAAGCGCGCTTTCTATGGACGGGCCGGCGAGTTGTTCGCTTTTTTGAAGGACGGCTCCCCGAGAGGCTTTTCCACCGGCTCCAGATGCCAAAGCAAGCGTTCGGCCACACTAAAGTCATGGGGCGCCGCCGCCGGCGCGAATAGTATAGGGTAGCAGAGATGTGCGGTCATCCAGAAGGGGTCGTAATTGATTAAACACGACGTGGTCGTGATCGGCGGCGGTCTTGCAGGTATGCGCGCCGCGGTCGAAGCCGCCGAGGGCGGTGCCGACGTCGCCATCATCTCGAAAATGCATCCGGTCAGAAGCCATTCCGGTGCCGCGCAGGGCGGAATCAACGCCGCGCTGGGAAACCGCGAGGAAGACTCCACCTCCGCCCATACGTTCGACACCGTCAAGGGTTCCGACTATCTGGCCGATCAAGACGCTGCCGCCGCGATGTGCGACGATGCCCCCAAGCAGATCATTTGGCTCGAACACCGCGGCTGCATCTTCTCGCGCTTGCCCGACGGCCGCATCGCGCAGCGTCCCTTCGGTGGGGCGGGAACGCCGCGCACCTGTTACTCGGCAGACGTGACCGGACTCGTGATTCTGCACACGCTCTGGGAACAGCTGGAGCGATTTGGCGTAAAGGTGTACGAGGAGTACTTCTGTACCGCGCTTTCCGTCGAGGACGGCGTCGGATCGGGCGTCGTGGCTTACAATATGCGCAACGGCGAACTCGAGCTGGTGGCCGCCAAGGCGACGATTTTCGCGACCGGCGGCGCGGGGCGCATGTATCTCAAGACTACCAACGGGTACGCCTCGACCGCCGACGGGATGGGAATCGCCTATAAAGCCGGCATCCCCCTCATGGACATGGAGTTCATGCAGTTCCACCCTACCACGCTCAAAGAGAACGGCGTGCTCATGACCGAAGGCGCGCGCGGTGAAGGCGCGCACCTCCTCAACTCACTGGGCGAGCGCTTCATGTTCAAGTACGCGCCGAACAAAGGCGAGCTCGCTTCACGCGACGTGGTCTCCCGCGCCGCGTGGACCGAGATCCTCGAGGGTCGCGGGATCGAGGGCTGCGTGCTGCTCGACATGCGGCACCTGGGCCGCGAAAAAATTCTCGAGCGCCTCCCGCAGATTCGCGAGCTCGCGCTCGACGCCACCGGAAAGGATGCGATCGAGGACCCGATCCCGATTCTTCCAGGCGCACACTACACCATGGGCGGCATCGAAACCGACAAGTGGGGGGCGACCCGGGTTCCCGGCGTATACGCTGCCGGCGAATGCGCGAACGTCAGCGTCCACGGCGCCAATCGCTTGGGAGGCAACTCCCTGCTCGAAACGATCGTTTTCGGCGCCCGGTCGGCGTCCCACGCGCTCGGCTACATCAAGACGATCGGCGACGTGAAGCCCTCCGAGAAAGCGCTCGGGCGGGAACGCGATCGCGTCGCCGCGCTGCTGTCGCGAACCGGGGGAACCCGTGCACCGGCTTTGCGCCGCGCCATGAACGAAACTATGAGCGCCAACACCTTCATCTTCCGCGACGACGCCGGACTTGGGAGAGCCGTGGAGGATTTGACGCGCATCCGTAAGCAGTTCGACGCTGAAGCCTACGTGATGGACAAGTCCAAGACGTTCAATACCGATCTCGTCGGCGCCATGGAAACCGACTTTTTGATCGACGCGTCGCTGGCGCTGGCGGCCGGCGCCAAATCGCGTACCGAATCCCGAGGCGCGCAGGCGAGGACCGACTACCCCGAGCGCGACGACACAAACTGGCTCAAGCATACGCTGGCGTGGCGCCAGCCGGCCGGCCCGCCGCGGCTGGACTATTCGAGGGCCGTGACCATCACGGAGTTCGACCCGCAAGTGAGAACGTACTGAACTCTTCAGAGGCTTCCTAACATGGCTAAAATCACGCTCGACATCTTCCGATTCGATGAAGCGACCGACGTCGTTCCCCACCGCGACTCCGTCGACGTCGACGTGCCCGAGACGACCACCGTTCTCGACGCACTCGAGACCGCCAAAGCCGAAGTCGACGGTTCGATCAGCTTCCGCCGGTCGTGCCGCTCGGCGATCTGCGGTTCGTGTTCGATGAACATCAACGGCATCACGGGTTTGGCCTGCAAGACGCCGTGCAACACCGTCATGGACGAACGGGGCGTGGTCGTCATCGATCCGATGCCGAACTTCCAGCCGATGAAGGACCTAGTCGTCCACATGGATCCCTTCTGGGACAAGTACTCACGGCTCAAACCGTACCTGCAGCCGGCCGATGCCGACTCCGCACACGACCGCGAACGCCGCGTTTCGCCCGACGACATGAAGAAGCTCGTCGACGTCGCCAACTGCATCATGTGTGCGACCTGTTATGCACTGTGTCCGGTCGTGAGCGTCGATCCGGCGTTTGCAGGCCCCGCCGCAATCGCGTATGCGTATCGGTTCATCGAAGACGTTCGCGACGACCAGCGCAAAGAACGCATCGCGCAGATCAGCGAGGACTATCTCTGGCTGTGCGCCCACTGTTACGCCTGCTCGTACTGTCCGAAGCACGTCGATCCGAACGACCGCATCATCGACGTCAAGCGCGCGGCGATCAAAGACCGCGTTCTGATGGACGAACGCGGACCGCGCCACGCGCTGGTCGTCAGCAAGACGATCAAACAAACCGGCATGCTGGCCGAAACCGAGGTCATTCAGGGCACGATCGGCCGTTTCAACGTCCGCGGACTTCTAAAGGTCGCGCCCTTAGGACTGCGGATGGCGGCTAAGGGAAAGATGCCCCCGCCGTTCGTGAAACCGATTCCCAAAGTCGATGAAGTCCGCACGATTTTCGAAGCGCTGGAGGTTCCCGTTTAACCTATGAGCAGCACCTTACTTCCCGAAGACCTTCCGCTCGACGCGCATCGTCGCACGCATTCCGCGCAGACCAAGCGGTACGGCTTCTTCCCCGGCTGCGTGGCCAAAGAGTCGTGCAAGGAACTCTTCAATTCGACCATGCTCCTAGCCGACAAGCTCGGCATCGAGCTGATCGAGCTGACGGCCGCTTCCTGTTGCGGTGCCTCGGTGGTCAACGACGTCAATCGCGACGTCGCGCGCGTGCTCAATGCGCGCACCTACGCCCAGGCCGAAGCGCTCGGACTCGACGACGTCATCACGATTTGTTCGACCTGCACCGGCCACATGCGCGCCGCCAACAAAGAACTGCGCGAAAGCGAAGCCCGCATGGATCATGCCAACGCCATTCTCGGAAAGTTCGGTGCGAAGTACGAAGGCACCGTGACGGTTCGCCATTTGCTCTGGCTTCTGATCGACGACATCGGCCTCGACAATCTGCGCGCGATGGTCGTCCATCCGCTCAACGGCCTGAAGGTGGCGCCGTTCTACGGATGCCACATCATCCGTCCCGAGAGCGTGAACGGGTGGGAGTCGGCGCGCAATCCGCACTCGCTCGAAGACGTCATCGAAGCAATCGGCGGCGAAGCCGTCGACTACGCGGGCAAAACGCGCTGCTGCGGATTTCACATTCAGTTGGAAAAGGATAACGTGGCGACCGACATGGTCGGTCAGAACATGCGCATGGCGAAAGAACGCGGCGCAGAAGCGGTGATTACGCCCTGCCCGCTCTGCCATTTGGCCCTGGACGGCTACCAAGCCGACTCGGCCGCCCGCTGGGGCCGTACCGATTTGCCCACCTTTCATTTACCGCAACTGGTGGCGTTTGCGCTGGGCGTCTCGCCGGACAAGCTCGGTCTCAACAAGCATCTCATCGATCCGCGCGAAATTTTGGTCGACCGCGACCTAATTGCGTGACGGCTGCCTAAGATAATCGCCCTCCAGTTCTTGCTGAAGGGCGATTTTGAGTTTCTTACGGTTGTAGCGTTTGATCGATTCGTGCGCGCCGGCCGGGCGAAGATTGATCGCCGGGCCGCGGCGAGGCACGATTTTCGGCAGTTTGCGCCGCCGCCGCTTCTTCGTCATTGCGATACCTCCGGCCAGAGATCATACCATAACGGCTACCACCGCGTTACCGACGGGCGTATGCGTCGAGCGGGCGCTCGCCGCCGCCGCTCCAGCCAAACCGCGAAAATCACGATACCTCCGATCAGTAGTGCGTTCATGGGCTCCTCCTCACGATTCTTGCAACGGTGTCGACGATCTGATGGCCGGCGTAACCCAAGGCCTGAGCGCGGGCGACGAACGGTTCTGCGATCTCGGCCAGACGCGGACTACCCGGCAGCGTACGCCGCGTCCGCCGGGCCGACACGAACGTGCCCCGGCCTCGCCGCGTCTCGACCGCGCCGAGGCGTTCGAGCTCGGCATAGGCGCGGTTGACGGTATTCGGATTGACTCCCAGGCGCGCGGCGACGTCGCGCACGCTGGGAAGCTGTTCCCCGACCGCGAGGTCCCCACGTGCGAGGGCCCCCAACATCTGCTCGGAGAGCTGTGCGTACACCGGAACCGGCGACTGGTCGTCAACGGATAGCAGCCTTGTTTCCATCGTAGTGTTATTGTGTCCTAATACACCAGGACACTATGGGCTCAGTATAGCGCCAGTCCATCGATACGTCAAGGTGAAATCGCGCCGGCGGTCCTCAGCATTTGCATCACGCGATCGACCGGCAACCCATACACGGTGATTCCGCGCCGGCCGGTGACGGTCTTCGACTCAAATAAGGCATCGTAGATGGCGGCCTGCGTTGCTTCGGCAGTCGCCGTATAGAGGCCGTTGATGGCGTCGTCGTCCTCGAGAATCGGGTGCGGCGGCGGCGCAACCGTGAAGTCGGCCGTGCGCTCGAACACCTGCGACGTCGAGAACGCCACGATCAGATCGCCGCTACCAACGTACGACGTGAGCCCGACGCGGCCCATCCCCATCGCAGCGCGCAACGCCAGCGCGCGCAGCTGCCGGCTGTCGAGCGGCGCATCGGTGGCGATAACGATGACGATGCTGCCGTAGCCCAGCCGGCCCTTGAGCGTGACGTCTTTGGGAAACACGGGGCGCAACTCGTTCTTGAGACGCTCGCCGACTGGAACGCCGACGATCGTCAGCAAACGTCGCCCGCTGCCCGTATTGTCGTTCACCAGCACGCCCACGCGGTAACCGCCAAGATCGCTCGGCAACACGCGCGACGCCGAGCCGATGCCCGCCTTGAATCCAAACGCCGCCATGCCGGTGCCGGCGCCGACGCTACCGCGCTCGAATTGCCCGGTAGCCGCCGAGTCTAAAAGGTGCACGACGTCCGCGCCGCTGACCGCGCGAGCTTGAATGTCGTTCAGCGCGCCATCGTCGCACTCCGCAACGACCGGCAGCGGCACGTCGTCTCCACGTCCGACTTTTGGGTGATGCTCGATGACCCAGCTGACCACGCCGTCGGCGGCGCGCCCGACGTCGAGCGTGTCGGTGAGGACGATCGGCTCTTCCAGGTAGCCGGACTCCTCGATCCAGTGCGTTCCCGTCATCTCGCCGTTGCCGTTGAATGCGACGAATGCCGCAGCCACTTTACCATCCCACGGGTCGGCGTTGGGAAGCACTGCCGTCGCGCCAGTGCGAATGTCTTGCCCGGCGATCTTCGTCACGTGTCCCACGCGGACGCCGGCTACGTCGGTTATCCCGTCCAGCGGTCCGGCAGGAAAAAGCCCGAATCCAAAGGGCAATACGGCATCCGCCGGCACCGCGGCGGCAAACAACGCGGCCGCGAGCGCCGCACATAGGAAGCTGGCTCTGCGCATGGATCTCAGCATTGGACCCGTCTCCGAACGCGCCTGCAGGCACGCGCGAGCGACGTGGAAAAACCGCTTAGACTGTAGGAAACTGCCATACGTCGGGGAGGGTCTCACCATTCTTACCGTTCCGGAAAAACTCAAGGTTGCCAAGCTCTGGGAGAACCTCTCGGTTCCCGAACTC
This sequence comes from Vulcanimicrobiota bacterium, assembly GCA_963786105.1. Classification (GTDB taxonomy): domain Bacteria; phylum Vulcanimicrobiota; class Vulcanimicrobiia; order Vulcanimicrobiales; family Vulcanimicrobiaceae; genus Tumulicola. The sequence continues at coordinate 10,025 of CAWAXX010000018.1, read as the reverse complement.
GTCGAGCACGCAATTCGCCGCGGCGAGGCGGCGGTCGGCCCAGACGGGCAAGTCATCGTCGATACGCGGCCGCACACCGGGCGTTCGCCGAAGGACAAGTTCTTCGTTAAGGAACCCTCGAGCCAGGAGTACATCGATTGGAGCGACAGCAACCAGGCGATCGATGCCACGATGTTCGACGTGCTGTGGGATAGAGTCAGCGCATATCTGTGCGAACGCGAAGCGTACGCCATCGACTGCTACGTTGGCGCCGACGAACGCTACCGCATGCCGGTGCGCGTTTACACCGAGTTTGCGTGGCAGAGTCTCTTCGCGCGCCATCTGTTCATCACGCCCGAAAAGCCGGATCCCGGTTTCGTTCCCGAGTTCACCGTCGTCGACGTATCTCTATTCCAAGCCGATCCGGCTCGCGATGGGACGCGCACGTCGACCTTTATCCTGGTGAACTTCGCGCGGCGCATGATCTTGATCGGCGGGACGAAGTATGCCGGCGAAATCAAGAAATCCGTCTTCACCGTTATGAACTATCTGCTGCCTTTGCGCGAGACGTTGCCGATGCACTGCTCGGCGAACGTGGGCAAGGATGGCGACGTCGCCATCTTCTTCGGCCTATCGGGAACCGGAAAGACCACGCTGTCGTCGGATTCGCATCGCCCCCTTATCGGCGACGACGAGCACGGCTGGTCGGCCGACGGCGTGTTTAACTTCGAAGGCGGCTGCTACGCCAAAGTTATTCGCCTTTCGCCTAAGGCGGAGCCGGAGATTTGGGCGGCGACCCACCACTTCTCCACGGTGTTGGAAAACGTCGCGTACGATAGTGAGACCCGCGCGCTCGACGTCGATTCCGAGGCCAATACGGAGAATACGCGCGCCGCGTACCCGCTGGAGTTCATTCCCAACATCGTGCCGGGTAGTCAAGCGGGCCATCCCAACACCATCGTGATGCTGACCGCGGACGCATTCGGCGTGCTGCCTCCAATCTCGAAACTCTCGCCGGAACAAGCGATGTATCATTTCCTTTCCGGCTATACCGCTAAGGTTGCCGGAACCGAGCGCGGGATCACCGAGCCCCAAGCAACCTTTTCTACTTGTTTCGGTGCGCCGTTCATGGTGCACCATCCGACCACGTACGCGCGATTGCTGGGGAAAAAGATCGACGAGCACAAGGTCGAGTGCTGGCTGGTCAACACCGGCTGGACGGGGGGCGCGTACGGGACGGGCCAGCGGATGTCCATCGCGCATACGCGCGCCATGGTCAACGCCGCCATCGAGGGCCGCATCGCCCACGACTTCGAGATCGAGCCGTTCTTCGGGCTGCGCGTTCCCAAGCACGTTCCGAACGTCCCCGACGAGGTTCTCAATCCGCGCGTCGCCTGGTCAGACAAAGCCGCTTACGACGCGCAAGCCAAGAAGCTGGCCGCACTGTTCTTCGAGAACTTCAAGCGGTTTGAAGCGCAAGCGTCCGATGCCGTAAAGGCGATAGCGATCAAGCCGTAGGCGTTTTCCCGTGCCTGCTTTCGCCGGTTACGATCATGTCGACTGCCGCGTGCGTTCGCTCGCAGCGGTGGAATCGTTCTACGATGCCTTGATGCCCGAGCTCGGGTTGCCGCGCAAGCGCTTTTCGTACGTCGACGACTCGGGAGATTGGCACGAAGCGTCTTCCGATCACCGGTACAACGCCATCGAGTTTTTCGAGGAGGCCCATCCCGAGCGAGCGACATTTTTCGTGGGTTTTATCGAGCGCGGCGATCACGTGCCGGGCGCTACGCGTATCGCCTTTCGCGTCGATCGCTCGCGCTTGATCGAAATCGAATCGCTCTTGCGGCACATCGGAGCGCACAACGTCGAGCGGAGCGCCGACTTCGAGGAATATCCGGCCGTCTTCTTCGAGGACCCCGCCGGGACGAAGCTCGAGATCGTCGCGCGGGCCGCCAGAACGCTGGAATTGGCCGGCTAGAAGCCCCCCGCGCGGCATCCTAATGCGTCCTTCAGGCTCGCCCTGGCGAGCCTCGCTATCATAGTGCCATGAAAACCGTCTCTTTGGCCGTGCTCCTCGCGGCCCTCACGTGGCCGATTGCGGTGTCGGCGCAGGTTCAACCGCCGCCCGCTCAGTCGCAGATGCAGCCAGGCCAGGGAGGGCAAGCCGCGCACGAATACCGGCGTTGGACCAAGCGCCTAGCCGGTCTCAATCTCTCCACGCAGCAGCAACAGCACGTCCAAGGATTGCTCGACCAGTTCGCCGCGCAGCATCCCGCGGGAAGCGCCCGGGACGAAGCCGGAGCACACGCCCTGCGCGATCAGATCCTCGGACTCTTGAATCCCCAGCAGCAGACTCAACTACGTCAGATGATGCAGCAGTCTAAGGCGCAGCACGAGCAGCGCCACATGCAGGGGCAGCCCATGGCTCAGCCACAGCAGATGCAACCGATGCAGCCGCAGCAGGTTCAGCCGGCTCCGCCGCTTCTTTAGCGCCCGCCGCTCGCTCCTGCGAGCATCAGGTACACTGCGCCTTCGCTCGTGCGGAGGCGCAGTTTCGTTAGGTCCGTTACCACGAACGTTGCCCCGCCGGCAAACTCCGCATTGCGCCCGCGAAGAACGGCGACGACATCCATCCCGGCCGCGCAACCCGCGGCGATCCCTCCAGCGGTATCCTCGAAGGCGACCGCGCGGTCCGGTCGTACTCCCAGATGCACCGCGGCGTAGAGGTAACCGTCCGGAGCCGGCTTGTTACGGGGCACGTCGTCCGCCGTTACGAGTAACGGAGGATCCGGCAGGCGGGCATGCGCGATCAGGCGCGACGCCAAACGCCTATCCGTCGACGTCACGATTGCCCAACGCGCGCCGCGGCACTCTTCTAAGCGCTCGACGGCGCCTTTCACGGCCGTCGCAGTTTCGTCGATCAGGGTGCCGAACAAATCGAAGAACACCCCTTCGTATCGATACGGGGCCGGGGTACCATCGAGGCTAGAGGGAGACGAATCGCGCATGGTACGGTCGACAACTCTGTTTTTCGCCGGATGCGCGGCGGGCCTTGCGAAGTCCGCCTTGGCCGTCGCCGCACCCGGCGTCGTCGTGCCCGCGGATTTTACCATTGCTACGATTGCAGCCGTGCCCGGCGCGCGCGAGCTCGCGGCGTTGCCCAACGGCGACCTCCTGGTGGGAACCAGCGGCCGCGACGTGTACGTCGTTCCCAACTCCGAAGCGCACGCGCCGGAACAACCGCGCGTTTTTGCAACGGCCCCGGACGACATCGCCGCCGGCGTGGCCTTTTCCGCGCGGCGCCGCGAAATCTACATCGCCACCGAACATGCCGTCTACACAATCCCGTACGTCAGCGGTCAGCACGCCGCCGGAACGTGGCGGCAGATCGCGAGCGTGCGCACCGGCCCGGTCGCGCCGCACAGCGACGGGGACGCCCATTCGACAACCTCGGTCGCGTTTTCCGACGTCACCGATACGCTCTACGTCGCCGTGGGTTCGTCCTGTAATGCGTGCGCCGAAACCGACGCGACGCGCGCATCGATCTTCCAAATGAGCCCGGCCGGAGAGCGCATCGTCAAACGCGCCACCCGCATTCGCAACGCGATCGCGCTGACGGTGCAACCCGAAAGCGGGGCGCTCTGGGCGGGAGACGCGGGTCAAGACGACCTCCCGTTCGGGCACCCGTACGAGTTTCTCGACGACCTCTCTTCTCACGCCGGCATCGCCGACTATGGTTGGCCGGAGTGCGAGGAGAACCGGATGCCATACGCGCCCGGCGCTCGCTGTTCCGGGGTCGTCGCACCGCTGGTCGTTCTTCCGGCGTATTCGACCATTATCGGCGCCGTTTTCTATCCCGAGCATCCGGCCGGCGCGTTTGCTTTCCCTGCAGCCTATCGCGGTGCGCTGTTCGCGGCCGCACACGGCTCGTGGCATCGGACACCCGGCGGTGCCTATGCGGCGCTTCCACAAGTGGTTTCAGTCGCGATGCGGAACGGCCGCCCGGCGACGGCGGTAGACTGGGACGATCCGCGCACGCAATGGCGCGCTTTCGTCACGGGATTCCAGGTGGCTGGAAGGCGCGAGCGCATCGGCCGGCCGACCGGCCTCGCCGTTGGCTCGCAAGGGAGCTTGTTCGTCGCCGACGATAGCGCCGGCGTCGTCTATCGCGTCCGGCCGAAGCCCTGAACTATCCCGACAGCCGGTCGAGCATGGCCTGCGCCCTGTCCGCGCCGGCCTGGTTGTTGTCGATGCGATAGTGCCGCAGTGCATCGGTCGCCGAAGCTTTGGCAGCGTCGCGGTTTCCCAATCCCAATTCGATCTGCGCCCGAAGAAGATGCGCGTCTCCGTCGTCAGGATGCATTTCCAAATAGTGATCGACGTCTTTGAGGGCCTGGGCGTACGTCGACGTGTTCGCGCGCGCCATCGCGCGCCAGTAATAAGCGCCCGTTTCGGACGGATCGTTCGCAATGACTTTAGAAAAATCGCTCGCGGCGGCGATCCAGTCCTTCTCGTCGATCTCGGCTCGTCCACGATAGAAATACGGCGTGTTCATGCGATCGTTGAGGCCGATGGCGGCGGTACAATCCTTGATCGCCGCGTCGTCATTGCCGCCGGCGACGTATACGTGGCAGCGCGTCGACAGGCTGTAGGCCTCGTTGGGGTCGAGAGCGACAGCACGGTTGGCGTCCCGCAACGCGTTGTCGAGTTGCTTGAGGTCGATTTCGATCAACGCGCGCTGGCGCAGGGCGTAGGCCATCTTTGGATTGAGCTCGAGAGCCTTATTGCAATCGTTCAATGCAAGCTCGTCTTCGTCGATCTCCCAGCGCGATTGGCAACGCGACGCATAGCCGTAGGCGTAGTCAGGATTGAGCGCGAGAGCGGCCGTGTAGTCCGCAATGGCCAGGCGCTGATTCCCTAGCGATTCGTACGCGTCGCCGCGATCGACCAATGCTCGCACGTCCTGCGGATGGGCGGCGAGGTACCGATCGAGCAGCTCGACGGCCGCCTTGTCCTGACCGGAGCCGCTGAGCTTTTCAGCCTGCAGCACGTCCATGCTGACGGTGTCTTCGCCGGCAGCGCCGATCCGAGAGGATTGGGCGCTTGCCGGAACGGCGAGGGCATAGAGGAGCAGGCCCGACGCTAAGACCGCGCAAGCCGCCAAACTCCTCGTCGATGTACTAAACATGGAACGGTCCCTCACGAAAAAAGCCCGTCGCGTTTTACCGAGACGGGCTTTTCTTAGTCATAATCTGGCGCCGACCTACTTTCGAGGGACCCTGCGGTCCGACTATCATCGGCGCTGGCGGGCTTAACTGCCGTGTTCGGGATGGGAACGGGTGGGTCCCCGCCGCCGTGGACGCCAGAAACTTTGTTGGATCCGCAACGATGCCATCGCTGAGGGCCCAAACGTGATCCCCGTCGCGATGGCGAGCCGGAGCTCCAGCCGATCGCGCCGGGAAATTTGGGTGCCCGAAACGGCGAAGCCGTTTTAGGCCCAAAACTATACAGAGAAGAACTTCCAAGTGCCGCGACTAGCGGTGCGTAGTTTAATCAAAATTTCCGAGCGATTAGTACCGGTCAGCTCCACACCTTACGATGCTTCTACCCCCGGCCTATCAACGTGGTGGTCTACCACGACTCTTCACCCTTACGGGATTGAGATCTCATCTTGGAGTCAGTTTCACGCTTATATGCTTTCAGCGTTTATCTGATCCGAACGTAGCTACCCGGCTATGCTCCTGGCGGAACAACCGGTTCACCAGAGGTTCGTTCGACCCGGTCCTCTCGTACTAGGGTCCAAGCTCCTCAAATCTCCTACGCCCACAGCGGATAGGGACCGAACTGTCTCACGACGTTCTGAACCCAGATCGCGTACCGCTTTAATGGGCGAACAGCCCAACCCTTGGGACCTACTACAGCCCCAGGATGCGACGATCCGACATCGAGGTGCCAAACCTCCCCGTCGATGTGGACTCTTGGGGGAGATAAGCCTGTTATCCCCGGAGTAGCTTTTATCCGATAAGCGACGGCCCTTCCATTCGGAACCGCCGGATCACTTAGCCCTGCTTTCGCACCTGCTCGACCTGTAAGTCTCGCAGTCAAGCTCCCTTATGCCTATGCACTCTGTACGAACGGTTTCTGACCGTTCTGAGGGAACCTTTGGGCGCCTCCGTTACTCTTTAGGAGGCGACCGCCCCAGTCAAACTGCCCACCTGACCATGTCCTACCGCCAGATAATGGCGGCTAGTTAGAATCCCAAGATTATCAGGGTGGTATCCCAACGTTGCCTCCCCGACGACTAGCGCCGCCGGATCATCGGCTCCCACCTATCCTGTACAGACAATCTCAAAACCCAAGATCAGGATACAGTAAAGCTTCACGGGGTCTTTCCGTCCTGCTGCGGGTAACCAGCATCTTCACTGGTACTGCAATTTCGCCGAGTTCCCCATTGAGACAGCGTCCAAGTCGTTACTCCATTCGTGCAGGTCGGAACTTACCCGACAAGGAATTTCGCTACCTTAGGACGGTTATAGTTACCGCCGCCGTTTACTGGGGCTTCAGATCAAAGCTTCGCTTGCGCTAACCTCTCCCTTTAACCTTCCAGCACCGGGCAGGAGTCAGCCCCTATACGTCCGCTTTCGCGTTCGCAGAGACCTGTGTTTTTGTTAAACAGTCGCTTGGACCTATTTTGTGCCGCCTTCCCCAGCTTTCGACGCGAAGTCTAGACCAAAGAAGGCACCCCTTCTCCCTAAGTTACGGGGTCAATTTGCCGAGTTCCTTAACAGGGATTCTCTCGTCGCCTTAGCATGCTCTGCCAGTCTACCTGTGTCGGTGTACGGTACGGGCACCTACGATCCTACTTAGGGGCTTTTCTTGGCAGCGTGGAGTCAGTCACTTCGGCTCCGAAGAGCCTCGCATTCGCTTCTCGGCGTTACGTGTTGCGGATTTTCCTACAACACCGCCTAACGGCTTAGACGCGCACATCCATCGGCGCGCTGACCTATCCTCCTGCGTCACCCCATCAGTTCATGGACTTTGATAGGCGGTATTGGACGTCGCGGGTCCTTTTGCCGATCGCTTCGTTGTCGCTCAGTTACGATCCGTATAGATCGCTCCTTCGCTCCGCCTCGCGCTCGAGCAAAAGTCCCTCGCGAGGAGCGAACTCCTGCACGAGGTGTGACTCACGATGTTTCAACACTGTCTAGCAAAGTCTAAACGGTCGTCGGTGGTAGCAGAATATGAACTGCTTGTGCATCGCCTACGCTTCTCAGCCTCGGCTTAGCTCCCGACTCACCCTGAGACGATTGACGTTGCTCAGGAAACCTTAGACTTCCGGCGTGCGGGGTTCCCACCCGCATTTATCGCTACTTATACCTGCATTCGCACTTGTGGTTCGTCCACACGTCCTTACGGTCGTGCTTCAGCCTACGCCACAACGCTCCCCTACCGATTATTTTAGTAATCCCAAAGCTTCGGTTCGATGCTTGAGCCCCGTTACATTTTCGGCGCCCCATCACTCGACTAGTGAGCTATTACGCACTCTTTCAAGGGTGGCTGCTTCTAAGCCAACCTCCTAGTTGTCTAAGCGACAAGACTTCCTTTACCACTGAGCATCGATTAGGGACCTTAGCTGTTGATCTGGGCTGTTTCCCTTTTGACCATGGAGCTTATCCCCCACAGTCTGACTGCTATGCAGTACGCCGCGGTATTCGGAGTTTGATTGGGTTCGGTAGTCTGGTAAGACCCCTAGCCCTGTCAGTGCTCTACCCCCGCGGGTTAACACATAACGCTAGTCCTAAAACTATTTCGGGGAGAACCAGCTATCTCCGAGCTCGATTGGCTTTTCACCCCTATCCACAAGTCATCCAATGTTTTTTCAACAACAACAGGTTCGGGCCTCCACATGAGTTTAATCATGCTTCACCCTGCTCATGGATAGATCGCTCGGTTTCGGGTCTACTGCAACGGACAAACGCCCTATTCAGACTCGCTTTCGCTACGGCTCCGGCTCAACACCTTAACCAAGCCCGTTACAAGTAACTCGCAGGTTCATTCTTCAATAGGCACGCGATCAGCCTTGCTTGCGCATGGGCCTTTCACGGTTTGTAGGCATGCGGTTTCATGTTCTATTTCACTCCCCTCCCGGGGTTCTTTTCACCTTTCCCTCACGGTACTGGTACGCTATCGGTTTCCACAGAATATTTAGCCTTGGAAGATGGTCCTCCCAGCTTCAGACAGGGTTTCTCGTGCCCCGCCCTACTCACGAACAGCTCCGCGAGATCGATTGCTTTTGTCTACAGGACTTTCACCTTCTATGGTGCGGCTTTCCAGCCGGCTTCTACTAACGATCGATTTTGTAACTCGCGCTCGGATAATCAGCTCCGAGACGGCTGTCGTACGACCCCGCTCATGCAACGCCTGAATGCTTGCACATGAACGGTTTAGGCTGTTCCCAGTTCGCTCGCCACTACTACGGGAATCTCGTTTGATGTATTTTCCTCCGGCTACTTAGATGTTTCAGTTCACCGGGTACGCTCACTCGCGACTATTGAATTCATCGCGGTGTCCATGCCCATGACGGCATGGGGGTTGCCCCATTCGGATATCGCCGGATCATCGCTTCTTAGCAGCTCCCCGACGCTTTTCGCAGCTTGGCACGTCCTTCATCGCCTGTGGAACCAAGGTATCCACCTGCATGCCCTTGTTTCATTTTGATTTTTACGCAAAATTGCACCATCAAATCCATCCGCCGAGCCACGCTTGCGCGCCGCTCGTAAGATGCAGGTTTTGATGGCCGCTTTCATGTCGTGACACATGAAAGTTCTTCTCTATACAGTTTTCAAAGATCTCGCGGCGGCTCGCTTCGTTGCCGTCACGGCTCGTGGACCGTAGTCCACTTCGCCGGCCGGCGCCTCGCGATCCATCCGCGATTGGGGTGGCGGCTTCGCCGGCGAGTCGAACGCAGAGCGTCTAACTCGAAGCGAGGTCGTTCCCTCAAAGCTGAACAGTGCAGTACCTGTCGGTAGACCCCCATTGCGGGAGCCGCGCATGAAGAATGGTGTCGATAACCATCCCCTGCCACGTCCTCCGATCGTACGCTCGAGTTGAGCGATAGATTCCTTGGCCGCGACGTCTCGATACGAGATCGAAACGAAGCGTTTACTGTGGCTTCGTCTGTGGTCGACTTGAGTGTATACGCCGTTGCCATCGTGGAGACCACGATCCAACGACATGTACTCCTTAGAAAGGAGGTGATCCAGCCGCACCTTCCGATACGGCTACCTTGTTACGACTTCGTCCCCCTTACCTAGCATACCTTAGACGCCTTGCTCCTTGCGGTTGCACGGGCGGCTTCGGGTACACTAAACTCAGGTGACGTGACGGGCGGTGTGTACAAGGCCCGGGAACGTATTCACCGCAGCGTAGCTGATCTGCGGTTACTAGCGATTCCGACTTCATGGAGGCGAGTTGCAGCCTCCAATCCGAACTGAGAAACGGTTTATGAGATTAGCTTGCCCTCGCGGGTTCGCGACGCGTTGTCCGCCCATTGTAGCACGTGTGTAGCCCGGGACGTAAGGGCCATGCTGACTTGACGTCATCCCCACCTTCCTCCGGCTTGTCACCGGCGGTCTCGCGTGAGAGATCTTTTGGACCAACACACGACAAGGGTTGCGCTCGTTGCGGGACTTAACCCAACACCTCACGGCACGAGCTGACGACAGCCATGCAGCACCTGTCTCTGCGTCCGATTGCCCGGAAACCTAGTCTCCTAGATAACAGAGGATGTCAAGCCCCGGCAAGGTTCTTCGCGTTGCGTCGATTAACCACATGCTCCGCCACTTGTGCGGGCCCCCGTCAATTCCTTTGAGTTTTAACCTTGCGGCCGTACTCCCCAGGCGGGACACTTATTGCGTTTACTGCGGCGCGGTAGAGTCGATACCACCTACACCTAGTGTCCATCGTTTACGGCCAGGACTACCGGGGTATCTAATCCCGTTTGCTCCCCTAGCTTTCGCTCCTCAGTGTCAGAACAACCCCAGATG
>CAWAXX010000017.1:0-310451 GCA_963786105.1 Vulcanimicrobiota bacterium | reverse complement strand
GCCCCATTCCGACGGCGAACTCATTGACCCGCACACCGTTGCGCCGAGCCACTAGGAAGTGTCCGAGCTCGTGCAAGACGACGAGAACGGACAGCATTACGATGAAGGTGACGATCTTCTCGATTCCGATCAGGTTGGCGATAGTCAGCGACACGATGGCCTTTCAATCTGGTCTACAAACGCCTTGGCGGTCTCGCGGGCCCGTCGATCGGCGGCTCGAATGCCGGCGAGCGACATCTCCCCGCATTCTACCCGGTCTATCGCGTTTTCGATGACACCGGCAATTTCTCCGAAGCCGATCTTTCCTTCGACGAACGCGCCGACGGCGACTTCGTTGGCCGCCGACAGGACTGCCGGCATCGTCCCACCGGCCGCCAAGGCCCGGTAGGCGAGGCGCACGCACGGAAACCTATCCGGATCGGGAGCCTCAAAATCATAACGCAGTGCGAGCTCGGCGGGTTTTCCACCGAGCGCAGTCAAGCCGTCTTGCGAAGCGCTGCCACCGCCTCGATACGGCAGCCGGTCGGGGAAGGCGAGGGCATACCCGATCGGCACGCGCATGTCGGGTGCCGCCAACTGCCCTTTGACGCTCCCGTCGGTAAAAACCACAAAACCGTGGGCGATCGACTGTGGGTGAACCACAAAGCGGACCCGCTCGCCCGGGAAGCCGAACAACCGGCTGGCCTCGATGACTTCGAGCCCCTTGTTCATCATGGTCGCCGAATCGATGGTGTTCTTGGTCCCCATGCGCCACGTGGGATGTGCCAAAGCGGCGGCGAGGTCGGCCCGCGCCATTTCTTCGCGAGAGATCCGCCAAAAGGGGCCGCCCGAAGCGGTCAGCACGATTTCGGCAACGCTTGCCCGGTCTTCGCCAATGAGGCACTGGAAGATCGCGCTGTGCTCGCTGTCGACCGGCAGCAGCCGGGCGCCGCTCCGTTCGGCGGCCGCTACTAGTAGCTCGCCGGCGGCTACGATGAGCTCCTTGTTGGCAACCGCGACGGATATGCCGCGGTCGACCGCCTCGAATACCGCGTCGAACGCGACCGCACCATCGGTCGCGGCCAGAAGCACGTCGGGTTCGCTCTCGACGGCGACGCGCAAGAGTCCCGCTGGTCCGTCTGAAGCCATCGTCGTCAGGGTGCACGCGAAACGCCGCGCCTGCTCGGCAAGCAAAGCGACGTTACGGCCCGCCGCCAGCCCGACGACGTCGAAGCGATCGGGATACCGCCCGATCACGTCGAGCGCTTGCGTCCCGATCGAGCCCGTCGACCCGAGAATTGCGACCCTCTTGCGCGTCATCGGCGGCTTACCTAAACCTAGACCTGTAGCACGCCGAGCAGGTGCAGCGTCGCAAAGAACGCGACGCCGCCGAAGAGGTACGAGTCGAATCGGTCGAGCACGCCGCCGTGCCCCTGAATCATGTCGCCGGCGTCCTTTACTCCGGCGTCGCGTTTGAGTGCGGATTCCACGAGATCGCCGGCCTGTGCGGCGATACCGGTCAGCAATCCGAGAACGCCGCCCTGCCACCACAGTAAGTGGAGCTGCGGCACGCGCGTCGCAGCGATGGCAAAGACGGTCACCACGACCAACGAACCCAACGAGCCTTCGACGGTTTTCCCGGGTGAGATTTTGGTGAGCTGCGTGCGACCGGCGATCGTGCCGATAATCATTCCGAAAATATCGGTCAGCGCGATCGTGAGGATCAAGTAGAACGTCAACCACAACCCGTTTCCCGGGATCTGACGGACGAACACGAAGTACGTCAACAACTTTCCGATGTACAGCGCCGCGAGCAGCGTGTACGCGGTGCGTGCAAAGTAGCCTTTTTGCTCCCCGTACATGCCGATCCAAAATGCCGCAATCACAATTCCGGCGAGCAGCACGCCCTCCCATTTGTGCAGCATGCCCAACGCCGCCATCACCACGTAACCGCTCACGCCCAACAAGGCCACCGGGTACTCGAGCGGCTGACCCTTCTTCTCGCAGAGCGCGTTCAACTCGTAGATGCTGGCCAGGCCGATTGCGAGGATCAGCGCGTAAAACGTCCACGGAACCACGACGCTTCCCAACCCGATGGCTGCGACGATAATGCCGACGACGACGCGCCGCACCGTAATGGGGTTTCCGCGAGTCGCGACCGCCGGAGCGATTGCGTCGGGGGCGTTCACGCTCCCCCGAACCGCCGCTCGCGCTGCTGGTATTCAATCAGCGCGCGGACCAAGTCGTCTCGCGAAAAATCGGGCCACAGGACGTCGCTCAAAACCAACTCCGCATAGGCGGCCTGATAGAGCAAGAAATTCGAAAGCCGATGCTCGCCGCCCGGACGGATCAAGAGGTCGAGCTCCGGGAGATCGGCGGTGTAAAGATACCGGCCGATCAACGCTTCGTCAACGGCATCGGCGTTCACGGTGCCGTCGGCCACGTCACGAGCGATGGCTCGCACCGCTCTCGCCAACTCCGCGTGAGAACTGTAGTTTACCGCCAAGTTCAAAAGCAAGCCCGTGTTGGCAGACGTCCCGGATTGCAGGCCCGCAAGCGCACCTCGTGGTCCCGGCGGCAGCGATTCCCAGTCGCCGATTACGCGAACCCTGACGTTGTTGCGCATGAGCTCCGCCAATTCGTTGCGCGCGAAGTACACGCACAAGTCGAACAACAGCGAGATTTCGCGGGCATCCCGATTCCAGTTTTCCGTCGAAAAGCCGTACACCGTGAGAACGCCGATCCCGAGATCACTGGCGGCGCGAGTGACGCGCCGAAGCGACACGATGCCGCGACGGTGCCCTTCGATGGCCGGCAGGGCGCGCCGCTTGGCCCAGCGCCGGTTGCCGTCCATGATGATCGCGATGTGCCGCGGCAGCGCGTCGAGGTCGACGTCGATCGACCGGCTGGCGGGATCGATCACGGTCGATTTCGGCTGCGTCGCTCGTGCGTCGCAGTCCCAGGCAAGCGGCGGTAGCATTCGTATCCGACCGTCAAAACGGCCGATTCGTCGTCGATCATCTTCAGACGCAGAACGCGCAAGGTTCCGCAACCGATCCAAGCGCCGTAGGGAGCGAGCACCGAAAGCCGCAGGCGATGCTCGCGCAGCGCTCGCCGCGCATCGACTTCCGGCACCAGTGTGAGGTCGTTCACACTTCCATTATCTCTTTTTCTTTGGCCACAACGAGTGCGTCGATCTCCTTGACGTATCGGTCGGTCAACTTCTGTAGCATTTCCTGCATGCGCTTGTTGTCGTCCTCGGTGATCTCGCTGCTCTTGAGCTGGCCCTTGATTTCGTCGTGCGCTTTGTGCCGGACGTTACGAACCGCAATCTTGCCGTCCTCGGCTTTCTTCTTCACGACCTTCGCGAGGTCTCTGCGGCGCTCTTCGTTCAGCGGCGGAACGATCAGGCGAATGGCGGTTCCATCGATGTTGGGCGTAAGCCCGAGATCGCTCTTTTCTATCGCCTTCTTGATCTCCGGGACGACGCTCTTATCCCAAGCCGCGATCACTAACGTCCGCGTGTCGGGAGCCGACACGCCGGCCACTTGCTTGAGGGGGACGGACTGGCCGTAGGCCTCGACGTGGAGCCGGTCGAGCAGCACCGGCGTCGCGCGGCCGGTGCGAATCGACGCGAAATCGGAACGGGTGGCTTCCACGCACTTGGACATGCGAGACTCGACGTCTTTGAAATACGGATCGCTCATCTACACGCTCCTGGCCACGACGGCCCCTTCAGCCTGCGCTCGACCGACGTACGTTCCGATCGCTTCACCCCAGATGACGCGCCGGATGTTGTCTGGAACCGCCATGTCGAATACGATGACCGGCAACGCGTTGTCCATGCAGAGTGCCATCGCCGTCGAGTCCATAACGTCGAGACCGCGCTGCAAAACTTCCATGTACTCCAGGCGCTCGTACCGCGTGGCAGTGGGATCCTTCATCGGATCGGCGGAGTAAATTCCGTCGACTTTGGTGGCCTTCAAGATTGCTTCGGCATTGACTTCGACCGCACGCAGCGCCGCCGTCGTATCGGTCGTGAAGTACGGGTTGCCGGTTCCGGCGGCGAAGATTACCACGCGGCCTTTTTCCAGATGCCGGATGGCGCGCCGCCTGATGTACGGCTCGGCGATCTGATGCATGGCAATGGCGGTCTGAACTCGCGAAGGCACGCCCATGCGCTCCAACGCGTCTTGGAGCGCCAGGGCGTTGATCACGGTCGCCAGCATTCCCATGTAGTCGGCCGTCGCGCGGTCCATGCCGGCTTCCTCATGCACTTTTCCGCGCCAGATGTTACCGCCGCCAACCACAACCGCTATGGAAACCCCGGCTCGGCTGACTTCGGCAATCTGATCCGCCATCGCGCGGGTCGTGTTCACGTCGACGCCGGTCTCTGCTCCGGCGAAGGCTTCGCCGGAGATTTTGAGCAGCACGCGCGAGAACCGTGGCGGGCTAGCGGGCACTCCTAGCGAACCCCTCTACTCTCCCAAAGCGTACTTCGTAAACCGCCGCACGCGGATCTTTTCGCCGAGTGCGCCGATCGCGCCGTTGATGAGATCGCCGACGCTGATCGCATCGTCCTTGACGAACGCCTGGTCGAGCAGACAGTGCTCCTCGAACCATTTGTTCAGTTTCCCCTCGACGATTCGTTCGGCGACCTCGGGAGGCTTGCCCGCGGGCACGCTCGCGCGGAACTCCTCCCGTGCCTGGTCGACCACCTCGCTGGGGACGCTCGACCGGTCGAGATACTCCGGCGACATCGCCGCGATATGCATCGCGATATCGCGCGACAGCTCCGCGAACTTTGGATTGCGCGCGACGAAATCGGTCTCGCTGTTGACTTCGACCAACACGCCGATCTTGCCGCCGGCGTGGATGTAGCTGGCGACGGTTCCCTCGTTGGCCGACCGCTCGGCCTTTTTGGCCGCCTGCGCGGCACCGCGCTCGAGCAGCAGCGTCTTAGCCTTCTGAAAGTCGCCGGTGGCTTCGACGAGCGCTTTTCGGCAATCCATCATCGGCGCGCTCGTCTCTTCGCGGAGCGCTTTTATTTCGTCAGCCTTGGGTTGATATGACATGGCGGTGGACAACATTCTCTCCTTCTGCTAAACGCCCGCAGCGGCCTCGGCTTCGGCCAGCGTCGGCGGCGCTTCCTCGTCGAAGTCGGCGCTCGCCGAACCGTCGTACTGGTTTTCGTCATAGGCGCTCTCGGTCTCGGTGCGCCCTTCGACGATGGCATCGGCGATTTTGCCGACCATGAGTTTGACGGCGCGAATGGCGTCGTCGTTGCCCGGGATCGGATAGTCGATCTCGTCGGGATCGCAGTTGGTGTCGATCACCGCGATGATCGGAATCCCCAGTTTGCGCGCTTCGAGCACCGCGATGCGCTCTTTTTTCGGATCGACGATGAAGATTGCGTCCGGTAGGCGGTGCATGTCTTTGATGCCGCCTAAAAATCGCTCGAGCTTGTTCATCTCGTCTTGCAACTTCGCGACTTCCTTCTTTGGGAGCCGGTCGAAATCGCCCTGAGCCTTCATGTTCTCGAGCTCGCGCAAACGCGCAATTCGTTTTTGAATGGTGGCGAAGTTCGTCAACGTACCGCCAAGCCAGCGCTGGTTCACGAAGAAGGTTCCGGCTCGTTCGGCTTCCTCGCGCACGGCGTCTTGCGCTTGCTTCTTGGTGCCGACGAAGAGAATGACGCGGCCTTCCCTAGAAAGCTGCTTGACGACCTCGATGGTTTCGCGGAGCTTCTGGACCGTGAGCGCGAGGTCGATAATGTAGATGCCGTTGCGCTCCTGAAAGATGAACGGCTTCATCTTGGGGTTCCACCGTCGGGTCTGATGGCCGAAGTGGACGCCCGCCTCCAAGAGTTCGCGCATGGTGACGACGGACATGATGAAACAGACCTTTCTGGCTCCCGGCCGCGGGCCGTCCTGGCGTTGCGGTCGCATCGCGGAACCATGACCGCCCGGCCTCCATGCCGGGCGAAGTAAACGCCGCCCTTTGGGCGGCCGCGACAGTATACCACGGGCCCCCGCCGGGGTCCACGCGGGTGCAGCCTCACGCGGATAGCCGCGGGATTTGGTGGGGCGAACACGGGTTCGCCCCACGCTTAGGTTAGGCCGAGGCGGCTTCCCGCGAGGCGTCGATCAGAATTTGGGCAACCTCCGGTCGCGAGAACTCCGGCGGCGGCAGCTCTCCTGCGCGCAACATCTCGCGCACCGCCGTGCCGCTAAGCGAAACGTGGTTGGCGGGATCGTGGCTGCACGTCTTCTGCGACCCCATCGATTGACAGCGGCGGCAGTAGAAGCTGTTTTCGAACTTGAGGGGCATGATGCCCAACTCTTCTGCCGTGAACTCGTCGAACAGCTTCTGTGCGTCGTAGGTTCCATAGTAGCTCCCCACGCCGGCGTGATCGCGCCCGACGATGAAGTGCGTGCAACCGTAGTTCTTGCGGATCATCGCGTGGAAAATCGCTTCGCGCGGACCGGCGTATCGCATTGCCGCCGGCAGCGTGCTCAGCACCACGCGATCGGCCGGATAGTAGTTCTCCAGCAGCGTCCGGTAGCACCGCATGCGCACGTCTGCAGGAATGTCGTCGCTCTTAGTTTCTCCGACGAGCGGATGAAGAAGCAATCCGTCGACGACCTCCATCGCACACTTCTGAATGTATTCGTGAGCGCGATGCACCGGGTTGCGCGTTTGGAAGCCGACGATCGTTTTCCAACCGCGGCGTTCGAACTCGGCGCGCGTCTCCATCGGCGAAAGACTCGCCGGATCGTGTTCGCGCGGGAGCACCCAGACGGGGCCGCCGATGAGCACGTCTTTACGCTCGTAGAGCGCGGCGACGCCCGGATGCTTTTGGTCTTCGGTTCGATAGACGTTTTGCGCTTCGCGCAGCTTATCGTGCTCGAATACTTCCTCGACCTCGATGACGCCGCGGAGTTCACCTTCCGTATCGTACAGCGCCGCCCGGGAGCCCGGGCTAGGCGCTTCTTCCCGATCGACCGCCAGAACCACGGGGATGCTCCAAGGCAGCCCACCCGCCAGGCGCATCGACGTAACGACGTTGTCGTAATCCTTGCGAGTCATGAACCCGGTAAGCGGGCTGAAAGCACCGTTACCGATCAACGCAAGGTCGTTCAGCTCGCGACCACTGAGCGTGAGGCTTCGAAGCCCTTTCGCTTCCTCGCGTAAGTCCCGCTCGGCCTGCGGGGAGTTGACGGTCCGATTGATGAGCTTGCCGCCGTGAGGAGTGATCATACGGCCGCCTTGACGTCCGCGCGCACGTAGCCGCGTTTCTCGAGTTCCGTAAGGATTTTCGCCACGCTCTCTTCGACCGCTTCGAGCTCGCTGTCGACCACGACGTCGGGTTTTTCAGGAGCTTCGTACGGGTCGGAAACTCCGGTAAAGTGTTTCAGTTCGCCGGCGATCGCCTTCGCGTACAGGCCCTTGACGTCGCGTCGCGTGAGTTCGTTCAAAGAGCAGCGCACGTAGACTTCGACGAACCGGTCGTCTCCGATGCGTTGGCGCGCCTCGGCTCTCGCTTGCGCGTACGGCGAGATGGCGGCGGTGATGACGGCGGCGCCGTGCTTGACGAGCAGCGAGGCCACGAACGAAATGCGCCCGATATTAATGTCACGGTCTTCGCGGCTGAATCCGAGCCCCTTCGAAAGATGGGTGCGGACCTCGTCGCCGTCGAGCACCTCGACCTTGCGACCGCGAGCGGTCAGCTCTGGTGCGAGTAGTTCGGCGATGGTACTCTTGCCCGCGCCGGACAAACCGGTAAGCCACACGGTGAATCCCTGGTTCAACTGGAGTTCCTTTCTAGGAAGTTGGTTTATGGGAGCACGGAGTCGAAAACGCCTCGCTGCGGACATGGACCGTACACGACTCGAGTACGTCGAGATCGGAATCGGTCGTCTGTGGGCATCCGTTACGCTTGTATCGACCCGGGCGGGTCACTTTCCTACGAACCCTGCCAATTTAATCGAGCTCCAGCGTCTTGCTTGGGGCACGAGGAAGATGCCAGGGCCTGAAGCGACGGACGCAGTAAGCAGCGGCGATTCACGTCGTTGGAGGATTGCCGTTGAAAGGTGTCATCCTAGCGGGTGGGCTCGGGACCCGGCTGAGACCCCTCACCAAAGTCACCAACAAACACCTGCTGCCCGTCTACGACCGGCCGATGATCTACTATCCAATCGAAACGTTGTGCCGCGCCGGCATCCGCGACATCATGATCGTTACCGGCGGAAGCTCCGCGGGTGATTTCCTCCGCCTGCTCGGAAACGGCGCCGACTTTGGTCTGAAGGACATCGCCTACACGTATCAGGACGGCGAGGGTGGGATCGCCGACGCGCTCAAACTCTGCGAACACTTCGCCGAGGGCGGCCGAATTCTCGTCGTTTTGGGCGACAACCTCGTCCAGGACGACATCGCCCCCTATGTCCGTAAGTTTAAGAATCAAAAGTCGGGCGCGCGCCTTCTGCTCAAGGAAGTGCCTGACCCGCAGCGATTCGGCGTGGCGCAACTCGAAGCTAACCGCATCGTAAACATCGAAGAAAAGCCCGAGTATCCGAAAAGCTCGTATGCCGTTACCGGCATTTACATGTACGACCGGCGCGTCTTCGACTTCATCCGCGATCTCACGCCTTCGGCGCGCGGCGAGCTGGAAATCACCGATGTCAACAATCGCTATATTGCCAACGGCGATATGCATTTCGACGTCCTCCGAGGATGGTGGACCGACGCCGGGCAGTTCGAGAGCCTTTACAACGCCGCCGCGCTAATCGCCCAGGAGCGCGGCGTGCGCGTGAGAGGTTAGCCCCGTGCTCGTGCTTACCCGGAAGATCGATCAGTCGATCGCGATCGGCGACGACGTTCGCATCGTCGTCGTCGGCATCGAGCGCGATACGGTGAAGCTCGGCATCGTTGCGCCGCCCGAACTTGCCATCCGGCGCTCGTCGAACGCGCGTCCTTCGACTATGCGTCCTTCGACTACGCGCCTGCGGCGCTCCGCTCAGGATGACACGCGCTCCGCTCGGGACGACACGTCTACTTGACCGTAAATTGCGCCGCGTGGAGACGCGCGTACGCGCCACCGCGTGCAAGCAACTCTTCGTGCGTGCCGATTTCGAGCACTCTCCCCGCTTCGATGTAGAGCACTTTGTGGGCGCGACGGATGGTGGAGAGGCGGTGCGCGATGATCAACGTCGTTCGTCCCGGCAGCAGCCGGTCGAGAGCCTGCTCGATCATGGCCTCCGAGTGGCTGTCTAGGGCGCTGGTGGCCTCGTCCAAGATCAAAATGCGCGGATCACGCAAAATGGCCCTCGCAATCGCGATACGCTGACGTTCGCCCCCTGACAGCCGCACGCCGCGTTCCCCCACCTCGGTGGCATAGCCGCCGGAAAACGCCCTCACGAAATCGTCGACGTTGGCCTCGCGTGCGGCCGCCAGCACCTGGTCGTCGGAGGCTTCCAAGCGGCCGTAGCGGATATTTTCCAGGATCGAGCCGCGAAAGAGCTGCGGGTCTTGCGGAACGATCGCTATCGCGCGGCGTAAATCCGGAAGCCGTACCGACGCGATATCCACGCCGTCGATTCGAATGCATCCGTCTTGCGGCGTGTAAAATCGCGGCACGAGATTCACGATGGTCGTTTTACCCGCTCCCGACGGGCCCACGAGGGCGACGATTTCGCCTTCTTCGATAGTGGCGTTCACGTGCGACAACGCCGGCGATTCTTCGTCACCGTACGAAAACGACACGTCGTCGAACGTTACGCGCCCGCGCACGGCCGGGAACGGACGCGCGCCGCCTTCGTCGCGCGTTTCGACCGGGAGATCCAGCACCTCGAACACGCGCCCGGCACCCACCACCGCCTTGCTGATGTCGCCGAAAAACGCCGCGACGCGATTCATTGGATTCATGAGATTGACCAGCAGCGCCCAGTACATGAACACGGTTCCGGTATCGAGCCGGCCGCGCAACACCTCGCGAACCGAGAGCCACATGATGAAAACGACCGCGGCGACCATAATCGTCGATACGACGACAGGCTGCGTCTGAATGAACTGCGTCAACTTCATGTACGCACCGAAAAAGTCTTCATTACGCGTCGCGAAACGGCCGACCTCGAACTCTTCGCGGCCGAATGCCTTGACGACGCGCTGGCCTTGCAGGACCTCCGTCAGGTTTGCGGACAGGTCGGCGATACGCGCCTGTGCCCGGTGGGTGCTTGCGGTGATGAGGCCTTGGAACTTCGAAACCGCGTAGGTAACCATAGGGGCGACGATGATCAAGGACAGCGTCAGGAGCCAGTCGAGGTAGATCATCGTGGCGAATGAGGATACGAACGTCACCAGTGCGACCACGAGTTGCGGAACCGACACGCTGACCGCGTCGGTCATCAATTGGAGGTCCGTGCTGAATCTCGAAATCAGCTCGCCCGGTCGCCACTTGTCGAACGTCTCGAGCGGCAAGTTGAGGAGGCGCTCGAACAGCCGTATGCGCAAACGGGCGATCAGGTGCTGTCCGCTCCAGGCCGTTATATACGTTTGATAGTAAATCGCGACGTTGGCCAACACGAGGGCGCCAAACGTTATGATCAAGGCCACGTAGAGCGCGTGCAAATCCGGCGGGCGCCCGTGCGGCGGCGCCAGCACTTGATTGATGATGATGCGAAAAGCCGTGGGTGGCACAAGCGTCAGCACCCCGGCCAAAGCGCCCAGCGCCGTGGCGACCGCGATGCGCGGGTAGTACGGGCGCGCTTCGCGCGCCAGGCGATGGAGAATCGAGCGGCGGCTCATCGGCGGCACGGACTTGCCGCCGCCGCCGCGTGAAACCTCCCCTGGCTCGCGCCGGTACCTGGCAATAGATGCTGAAAGGGGAGTCCATGGACTGCTATTTCCACTCGAACGTTCCGTCGATCGCGCCGTGTGCCGACTGCAACAAACCAATTTGCGCGACGTGCCGCGACGAAAACGGCTCGTGCCCCAGCTGCCGGCTGGCCGCCAAAGTCCAAGCCGCAACGGCGACGCACCAGCCGATCGGCGGCCGCGTTCCGCCCCGGCCGCAGCCGCGACCAGCCGTCGTCACGAAGGCCGAGATCGCCGTGCCTGACGACCCGCTCGAATCGCGCGCGCTCGTGGCCCTCGGCTACCCGCTCTGGCCGCTCGCGTTGCTGTCGCTCTTCGATCGAAAACAATCGCGCTACCTCCGGCTGCAGGCGTTCCAAGCGCTCGGCTTCAACGTCGGCATGGCAGGCTTCGCCGGTCTGCTGACGTTGCTTGCCAACGTACCGTTCTTGGGCTTCTCGGCTTCCGTGTTGATCCCGTTCCTCATTCCGCTCTTTTTGGTAGCGAGCGTCTATTTCGGAATTAAAACGTGGAACGGCGACGAAGTGCGCGTGCCGATTATCAGCGGTTGGATCGAAGACCGGCTTCCCGGCGACGCATCACGCTCAAGCTGAAACGAACGCGCGGTAGCGGATCAAGAACTCTCGCGCCGCGCGCTCGTGCTCGACGACCGGTCGAGGATAGCCGGTAGGCGAGGAAAAGTCCAGCGCGAGTTGGGGCGAATCCGAGGGCGAGCCGCGCCAGGTCGACATCGACACCCGTTCGAGCTCGCGAACCCATCGGCGTACGTAGGCTCCGTCGGGATCGCAGCGCCGCCGCTGTCGTTCCGGATTGTAAATTCGCGGATATTGCGCCATATCGGCGCCGACGCCGGCAATCCATTGCCAGTTTCCGGTGGCAAGCGCCGGATCGTCCTCGACCAGCCAGCGGTCCCACTCCTCCCGGCCCGTGCGCCAATCCACTCCAAGGTCGAAGCATAAGAACGAAGCCGCAACCGCGCGCACGTGCGGATGCATCCATCCCGTCTCGTGCAGCTGGCGGATGCCGGCGTCGACCAGCGGGAACCCGGTGGTGCCGGCACGCCACGCATCCAGCGCCGAATGCGAACGCGTAAATGCGAAGCCGCGCATCTTCTCCTGTAGCGTCTCGGTTTCGCTTCGCGGGTGAAACCAGCCGAGCTGAAGGAAGAAATCGCGGCGCGCGAGTGCGCGCAGGAACAATCGGAGCGAAAAGCGTTCTTCGCTCAGAAGCAGCGGGTCTTCCAAACGCTCGCGCGCGGCCGTAACGGCGCTTCGAGCCGAGATCCCTCCGAACGACAGATGGGCGCTCAAGTGCGACGTGCCGTCGTCGGCTGGAACCGTCGCCGCCGGCGCGTAGTGCATCGCGGATTCGCGCAAGAATCGTTCGAGCACGCCGCGCGCCGCCGACGGGCCCGCGTCGGCCAGGTTCTCCCGAGCGCCAAACTCCTCGGGCTGGGGCAGGTTTTCGGTCGGCGCATCGCTGCGCGCGAAGCGCACCAGCAGCGGATGCTCGTGCGAAGCGACCGGCAGATCGCGCCACACCTCGAAGTACGGGGCGAAAGCGCGATAGCCGTCTCCGGCGCTCGACCGAGCGGCGGCCGTTTCGTCCGGCGGAATGGCCGGAGCGTCGTGCACGATCGAGGCCGCGAGTCCGGCCTCTTCGAGCTCCGACTGCAAACGCGCGTCGGCCTGAATCGTGTCTCCGTCGTAAGCCGCGCTCCATGCGGCGCCGGCGGCATCGACTTCACGCGCGATCTCCTTGATGCGTGCACCCGGCGGTCCGCGGCGGACCAGGAGTCGGCTGCCCCGTTCGTGCAGTTCGGCGTCGAGCGCGGCGACGGCGCGACAAAAAAAGGCCGCACGTCGCGGCGAACGTGCCAGCCTTGACTGGAGTGCCTTATCGACGATCAACACCGGCACGATGGCACCACGCGCCGCAGCGGCGTTCAGGCCGGCGTGATCGTCGAGGCGCAGATCGCGGACGAACCGATAAATGAAACGATCGCCGGCCATGCCGCGCGTTTCTAGAGTATCGTGACCGGTCCCTCAGTCGCTATCGGTCGTCACTGCCGGCGGCAAACGTAAAGGCGTCGCGGTAGAGGCTCGCCACGGCTCGACCGTTGATCGTCCGCGGCACGTACCGGGCGCGCATCGCGGCCTTGCACACGGCGTCATCGAGAACTAGGTATCCCGAGGACTTGGTAATCGAACACTTCACCGGCAGGCCGCGCTCGTCGACGGTTACTTCGAATGCCGACGTTCCTTCGGCGTTCTCATAGTAGGCAATTGCCGACGGATGCGGGACGATCGCACCCTCACCGCCCACCGGAACGACGTCGTGGTTCACGGTGGACGCCGGCAATACGGCGATCGACTCCGCTCGCTGCGGCAGCGGCGGGGCGGTTCCTACCGTGCGAAGCGCGGCGATCGAACGTTCGTCACGTTGTGAGGGGCCGGCCTCCGCTACCACGGTCGAGGCCGCGCTCTTGATAACCGGCCGAGCAGCGACGGGTGCGGTGTGTTTGGGCGCAGCAGCACGCGCGACGCGCGCGGGTGCGACGAGCGGCGGACGTTTCAAGGTCGCGACGTTGTGCAGCACGACCAAATCGTGTCCGGCCGGGGAGTGATGCTCCGTATGCGAAGCTCCCACCGGAGCTCGGTACGCGAGCGCGATACGCGGCGTATCGGACTTGACGGCGGTCGGAATCCACGCCCGGATGCCGATCGAAACGAGGGCGATCGCCGCTGCGGCGGCCAGACCAAATCGCCAGACGCGTCCACTGACGCGGGCGCGATCGCGCAGCGCGACGCGAATGTCGGGTTCCCAACTTTCGGCGTCGCGCGCTTGCGCGACCAACTGCATCGTCCGTTCGACCTCGCGTTCACCGCCCAACCCCTCGAGGCAGCGGCGGCAATTCGAAAGGTGACGGCGATACGCGTCGCGTTCCGCGTCCGAAGCTTCGCCGAGTGCCACCGCGCCCGCCGTTATCTCGGCGCGCGCGCAATCGTGTGCGATCATGAAATCTTTGCTCTCTCCGTCATCACCGTTCGTAGCATTCGCATGGCCCTGCAAACCCGTTGGCGTATCGCGTCCGACGTCGTCCCTAGGATGGCCGCAGCCTCTTGCGACGAGTAACCTGCATAACTGGTCAGCAGCACGGCCGCTGACTGTTCCGGTGGAAGCCTCCGCAAGGCGGCCTGCAAATCCACCGATGCCGCGCTGCGCTCGTCGATCCGCCATTGCTCGCGGTCCACGTCGCGATCGAGCGGTAGCATCCGCACGATTTTTCGGCGGCGCATAAACGAGATCGCCCCGTTGGTCGCGGCGCGATACAGCCAGCCCGCAGTGAGCTCACGCTCGGGATCCACCTTCAGGATCCGATAGGCGGACAGAAACACGTCCTGCGACAGGTCGAGCGCAACTTCGGCATCGCCGACCATGCGCCGGAGATACCGCGCGAGCTTGCTTTGGTATTCGCGCACCATCGCGTCGACGCGCATCTGCGCGACGCTGCCCTGGTCGGATTGCAGGTAGACCTCGTCCATCCGGCCCCCTTCTGTCAGCCAACGTTCGACGCCGACGGGTCGTGACTCTAGGTAGCGGACGGAAGCCTCCAGGCCCGTTAGATTACGGGCGCTCGCTTTTTCGAGTCCGAGCGAAAAGGCTGCTCGAGGCCGAACGCGACGGCCTCCAGCGCTCTTTGACGCTCCCGTACCAGACGCCCGTGATCAACGGGCTTGGAGGCTTCCGTCGCTACCTATTTCCTCAGCCGCCTATTTCAGAGAAGGCGCGCATCCTCGAGGAGGCTTCGCCAAGTCGCAGGTGATGGCGCTCGGGCTTGATCAACATTGAGGCGCGCAGCAAGCCGGCGAGCTCCTGCGTGCTCCCGCCGGCCCGCAGCGGGCCGCGCAAATCGACCGCGTAATCGCCGAACAGACACAAGCGCAAACGCCCGTCGGCGGTGAGGCGAACGCGGTTGCAGCGCTCGCAATAATCGTGCGAGAGCGGGCTGATAACGCCGACCGCGCCGCGAGCGCCGGCAAAAGCGAAATACTTGGCCGGGCCGTTGCCCGCAGGCCCCGCTACCGGTTGCAGCGCGTGGTGCGAAGCGATGCGGGTGAGGATCTCGTCGGACGGCACGTAGGTGCCGACCTGCAACTCCAAATTTTCGTGAACCGGCATAACCTCGATAAACCGCACGAAGACCGCACGATCGCGCGTGAGTTCGGCAAACGCGACGATCTCATCGTCGTTGGAACCGCGCATCACGACGCAGTTGATTTTGAGCGGTTGCAAACCGAGGGCCAGCGCCGCGTCGATCCCGCGCAGGACTCGATCGAGCCCCGGCCGTCGCGCGATCGCCTCAAACCGTTCCGGTACCAGGGTGTCGAGGGAGACGTTGACGCGCCGTAAGCCGGCGGCGGCGAGCGCGGGAAGCTGGTCTTCCAGCAACAGCCCGTTGGTCGAAAGCGCGATGTCGTCGATTCCCGGCACCGCCGCGATCGCCGACACCAGCCGATGCAGGTCGCGACGCACCAGCGGTTCGCCGCCGGTTAAGCGAATCGACCGAACGCCCACCGAAGCGGCGGCCCGCACGATGTCGCGAATTTCTTCATAAGTGAGGATTTCGTCGCGAGGCAGCCACGGCAGCCCCGATTCGGGCATGCAGTAGACGCAGCGAAGATTGCATTTGTCGGTCACCGAGACGCGCAGGTAGGTGATCGGGCGTTTGAAGCCGTCGCTCAGGGGTTCGCGCGTGAGATCGACGGTTACCGACATTCGCGGGAGTCTTTCTTCAGAACCCTACTGCGGGGCGAACACGCCGTCCGAAAGCGGGGCGTTGATCCGGTAGTTATCGATCGTCGACGTAATATCCGCCGTGTAGCCGGGTTCTTGGACGTGACCCGTCTGCGACGTCACCAGCAGATTGCCGGAGACTTCGCCGTACCGGCTGTTCATCTCCGCATAGCCGCCGTTGTCGTAGCTCCAGCGCATCCAGTCGACGGTAGCGGTCTTATCGCCGGCTTTGGCGTCGATATGGTCTACGTTGCCCTTCTTGCGGGGTACCAGCCGAAAGGTCGTCGTGGCGCCGTCATCGGAAACGACGCTCACCGTGTAGACGTCGCGCCATCGCGACGGCGACTCGATGTGCGCGTACAGCTTGTCGAATTGTTCCGCAACGGCCGGGACACCGCTGGTGAAGACTATTTTGTTCTGATCGGGCTCCTTGTGGTAATAGGTCCCGACCAGCTGCACGCTCAGAAACGGAAATGACTTGAGCGCGACGTTCGCATGCATGGTTGCGGTAAACGTGTGCAGGTTCGGATTGAGAGCCGCCATGCGGCCGAGCAGATCCTCGGCAGCTCCGGCGGGCGACCCGCCGACGGCTAGGGCAACCAGCGCGAGAAGGCTCGTAGCGTACTTCATGTACTTCCTGTAGAGGCGGGAGCGGTGGCGAAGGGTTCCAGAGCGGCGCGAATCTCCTCGCGAACGCCGGCGTCCTCCTCAACGAGATCACGCCGTTGCAAGGCTGAGATCGCACTGGGAGCGCCGATGCGGCCGAGCGCCCAGGCCGCATGACCGCGAACCATCGGATGCGGATCCTCATTTAGCGTTAAGACGAGCGCCGGAATCGCCGAACGGTCCAGCGCGTTTCCCAACGCTACCGCTGCGTTACGCCGGAGAACGGCTCCGCCCCGCCAGCCCATCGCCGTTTTTTGGAAGCGCCGTTTGAACTCGCCGCTGCGCAGCCGCAGCATTGCCGTCAACGATGGACGGGCCGTCTCGAACTCCGCGGGAGCGTCCCACGCCGGATCTCCGTTGATTCCTGAGGCTTGCGTCGGCGGACACGCCAGCTGGCAAAGATCGCATCCCCACACCCAGTCGCCGATCGACGGCCGGAAGGCGCGCGGAATCGCGTCGGTGCGCTGGGTCAAATCGGCGATGCAACGCGTAGCGTCGATAGTATAATCCCCGCGCAACGCTCCGGTCGGGCACACGTCCACGCAGCGAGCGCACTCGCCGCAGCTTTTTCGCACCGGTGCATCGGGAGGAAGCGCGAGCGTCGTCACCACCTCTCCGAGGAACACGAACGATCCCAGTGCCGGCGAGATGACGTTGGTGTGCTTACCGACCCAGCCCAACCCGGAACGCGCCGCTAGCGCACGCTCGGCGAGCGGCCGGGTGTCGCACGCAATCGCCGTCACCGGCTCGCCGGCGGCCTCGTCCATCGCCGCCGCGACCGCCGTGAGCGCCGCACGTACGCGCACGTGGTAGTCGCGCGACCAGGCGTAGTTCGAAACGCGACCGCGCAGGGGACCCGCTGATGCCGGCGCCGCGGTCGCGTACGGAAAAGCCAAGCAAATCACGCTGCGCGCACGTTCGAGTAGTTCCGCCGGATCGGTCGCTCGGGCGGCGTACGCTTCGTCGAATGCCCACGTTTGCAGGTCGCCGCGCGCGAACGACTCGCGCATTCGCCGGGCCGACTGCGCGTCGGCAAACGCGTCGGTCACGCGCACGTCGCCTGCGCCGAGCCGGCGGGCCGTTCGCACCGCGAGGTCCTTCATTTCCTTTGGATCGACGACGCCCGCCATGCTCGTTGCTACAGCGATGCAAGCGGCGCTTTCGCACCGAGCGGAAACGCCGCATCGATGGCCGCTACGTCTTCCGGCGCTAACGTGAGACCGAGCGCGCCGGCGTTCTCCTGGACGTGCTCGACCTGCGACGCCTTTGGGATCGTAAATACGTTCGTCTCGCGCGTCAAAAATGCGAGAATGACCTGGCGGGCCGTTGCACCATACCTGCGCGCGATGGCGTCCAGCAGGCCGCCTGCGGCCGCCTGTGCTCGTGGAAACTGCCCGCGACCGAACGGCGTATAGGCGACGATCGCGATCCCACGCGCTCGCGCCGCGGGAATCACGTCGTGTTCGACGCCGCGTTCGCGCAGATGATAGAGGACTTGATTGCACGCGAGCGGGACGCCCTTTAGGTACGACGCCGCTTCCAGCATTTCGTCGGCATCGAAGTTGCTGACGCCGACAAATCTGGTTTTTCCGTCCTGCACGAGCCGTTCGAGTGCGCGCATGGTCTGTTCGATCGGGTGGTCGCCCGGCCAGTGAAGCATAAAGAGATCGAGATACTCGAGACGGAGGCGCTTCAAACTGCGGTCCGCGGCGTCGAGGGTTCCACGAAAGTGGGCGTTGCTCGGCAACACTTTCGTCGCAACGAAGAGCGTCTCACGCGGCAGCCCGGCAATCGCTTCACCCACGAGTTCCTCGACGCGGCCGTTTCCGTACATCTCGGCCGTGTCGAGGTGCGTCATGCCGAGTTCGATGCCCCGCCGAACCGCACGCTTGGCCTCAGCGGCACGCGCGCCGCTCTCGGGGACGTCCCACGTTCCTTGCCCGATAACCGGCAGCTCGATTCCGGTACTGCCGAACGGCTTCGTTGGATTGGCCACGTTAAAAGAACTCGAAGTCTGGATGTTGCGCGGCGTAGGCCAGCAAGCCTCCGCGCAGATGGAGCAAGCGCTTAAACCCGGCGTCGCGAAGACGCCGCACCGCCCAGAGCGATTTTGCGCCGACGCGACAGGCAACGACGTAATGCTGCGAGCTGTCCAGTTCGTGCATGCGGGCTTCGAGTTCGCTCGCCGGAATGGCGATCGCGCCATCGATCGAGCCGAGAACCGCTTCGTGCCGTTCGCGGACGTCGAGCAGACGCGCGGTCGCTAGCACATCGTCCAGGGCGCTCGCCTCGATTTCTTCCACATCGGCGACAACGGCGTCGTCGTAAGCGATGAGTCGCGCTTGCCGGATCGAGGGCTGCTCGCCGCAGAGCGAGCACGCTGGATCGCGTGCGAACCGAACCTCGCGAACGCGCGCGCTCAGCGTTTCGATCAGCATCAACCGGCCGATCAGCGGCTCGCCGACGTCCAGCAACAACTTTAGCGCCTCGCTCGCTTGCCAAGCGCCCACGATGCCCGCCAGCGCCCCCAATACGCCGCCTTCCGCACACGTCGGAACGCTCCCGGCCGGCGGCGGCTCGGGATAGAGACAGCGGTAGCAGGGTCCGCCGGCAGCTCCGAAAACGCTGACTTGCCCGTCGAACCGGAAGATCGACGCGTACACGTCCGGCTTACCTTCCAAGATGCAGGCGTCGTTAATCAGGTACCGTGCCGGAAAGCGATCGGTGCAGTCGAGGACGACATCGTAGAGGCGCACCAGTTCGCGCGCGTTGCCGGTATCGATGTCCAGGGGGATCGGGTCGATCGCAATCGTCGGATTGAGCGCACGCAGCCGTTCCGCCGCCGCCGTCGCCTTGTTGCGCCCGACGTCGGACGTCGCGAAAATCGTCTGCCGCTGGAGGTTCGTTTCGTCGACAGCGTCCCCGTCGGCCACGCCGATGCGCCCCACGCCCGCAGCCGCGAGATACTGGAGCGCCGGCGATCCCAGGCC
This sequence comes from Vulcanimicrobiota bacterium, assembly GCA_963786105.1. Lineage (GTDB taxonomy): Bacteria > Vulcanimicrobiota > Vulcanimicrobiia > Vulcanimicrobiales > Vulcanimicrobiaceae > Tumulicola. The sequence goes on along the minus strand of CAWAXX010000017.1, from coordinate 291,147 downwards.
GCCGGCACCGACGGCCAGCACGCGCGAGTTCGAAAGCCGCTCCTGACCGCGCAGTCCGACTTCCGGAATCAGCAAGTGGCGGCTGTACCGGCGCAGCGCGGGCTGCCCGGCGAGCGACGTGCTGCTCAATCCCGCGGGTGTAACGCGTTTAGCCATTCCAACACGGTACTGCGCGCACGCTCCCCGGCATACGTGTGATCGCTGTCGATGCTCGCAAACGTCTTGGGTTCGGGAGCACGCTCGTAGAGTTCGCGCACGCTCTTCTCATTCACCATGGCATCGCGGTTTGCCGCCACGTACAACGCCGGCCGCCCGGCCAATCGTGGCAGCATCGCGGCGTAGCGCTCGTCGACACCGGCAACGAGTTCGGGCAACGTCACGCCGGCCACGTAAGAGGAGCGAAAGTCGGTGGCTCCCGCGGCTCTCAAGGTCGCGATCGACGTCGGCCGGCCGTAACCAGTGGCAATGGCGATCGTCCCCAGGATGGCGGGTTCGAGAGCAGCGGTAAAAATTGCCGTCATCCCACCCATGCTGTGACCCATCGCGTAAACGCCAGCGTCTCCTCGATCGCGCGCGAAGCGCACGGTGGCCGACATCGCGTCGATACAGTCGTCCACACCGCGCAACGCGCCGCCGCTCGCGCCGAGCTTGTGGCCTGGAAAATCGAGGTTGTAGACGCCGAAGCCGTGACTCGCTAAGAAGGCGCACAGGAAATCCAAGTTGTGCTTGCTCGACGAATATCCGTGCCCCGCGACGATCGAGATACCGCGCGGCCTGCGCGGAGCGTACCACAAGACGGCCACGCGATTGCGATCGCTCGAAATGCTAAACAGCTCGACGTTACTCATGGGAGTAGCGTCTGGTCGTTGGTTTTCCATTCGCCCGAGCCGCCCGCGTATCGCTCCTTCTTCCAGATCGGGGCACGGCGCTTGATCTCGTCGATGGCGTATTCGCAAGCGTCGAAGGCCGCTGCGCGATGAACGGCAGCGGCTGCGACCGCGACCGCTACGTCGCCGATTCGAAGCCTGCCGATGCGGTGTACGATTGCGATCCGCACGTCGCCGAAACGGTCGCGAGCTTCTTGCGCGATGCGTTCAAACTCATCAACCGCCATTGGCTCGAACGCCTCATACTCGAGCCCGTCGACCGAGCGGCCGTCGTCGGCGCGCGCGCGCACCATTCCCGAGAAGGTTACGATGCCGCCGCGTTCTTCGCTCTTCAGCGCGGTCTCGAGCTCCTGGAGATCGATCGGCTCGCCGGTGATGCGAAACATCGTTAACCCCCGCCGACGGGAGGCAACAGGGCGAGTTCGTCACCGTCGCAGAGCGCATCCTCGAGCGACGCGACACGGCCGTTTCGCGCGGTACGGGTGGATGCCGCGACTTCGTTCAGCGCCGGACACGCGCGCGTCAACGCAGACCACGCGTCGCGGATCCGCGCGTCGTCCGCAAGTTCGAGCCGCATCTCCGACTTCGCGAGCAGCTCACGCACCCGCGCAAACGCCAGCACGCGAACCTTCATGCCGTTAATAGCCCCCAATATCGCCCGTGTAGCCGTTTGCTTCCAGCCACGCGCGCGAACGCTCGTGCCGGACGAGCATGTCGAACCGGTTGCAGATGAGTTTGTGCATCAGCACTTCCCAAAAATGCTCGTCCTTGGCATACAGCTCGTCGGAAATTTGGTTTTCCGCGCGTGCGAATTCGCGTAAGGCCCGCCAGTCTTCTCCGCCGAGGATGTCTCGAAGCCGTGCTTCGTATTCCGGCGACGGCCGACCTTGCATCATGCGCTCATCTCCCGGCCCTCCAGACGATCGAGCGCGTAGCGCTCGATCGCCCGTGCGACGCCGTCTCGGTCGCACGGCGCAGTCACTCGCTCGACCGCACGCCGCACCTCGAGCGGCGCGTTTCCCATCGCCACGCCGATCCCGGCCCAGCGCAGCATCGGAACGTCGTTGCGCGAGTCGCCGATTGCCAGCACGCGATCCGCGGGAATGTCGAGGTCGGCGCAGAGTCGCGCGAGCGCGTTCTCCTTGGTTGCTTCCGGGCTAGTCACGGCGCATTCTTCGAACTCTCCCCAAACCTCGTACTTGAAGTGCAGCGGCAAATCCGAGAACGCACCGCGCATCGCCTCGACCGATCGGCGCCCCATGAAGCGGAGGAACGTCGGCGGCGTCTTTACGACGTCGATCACCGAGCGGACTTCGCGCCAGTGCGGTCCGCGCATGTCTTCCATGTGGATGGTCGTACCTTCCAGCCGTAAGAAACACTCTTCAAAATATACCGCGACGTCGAGGCGCGATCGTTCTGCGAACGCAATCAAAGGGAGCGCGTGGCCGAGCGGCACCGGAATGTGCCCCAACGTGCGACCCGAAAGAAAGTCTTTCGTCAGCGCGCCGTGAGCGCAGATGGCCGGCAAATTTAGATGGAGCTCGTGCACCAGGCGAGCCGGAAGATCGGCCCCGCGACCGGTGACCAGGACGACGCGGATGCCGGCGCCCAGCGCCGCGCGCACGGCGCGCCGGTTTCCGTCTGAAATGTCGTCGTTGGCGTCGAGCAACGTACCGTCGAGGTCGAGGGCGATGAGGTCGATTGGCACTAAGGCATTTCCGGCGCAGATCGAGTCGCAGCGGAGGAAGCATAGCAAAGGGCTCTGTGACCGACGATGCAACGATGAGATGCGCCGGAAATGCCGTTGCCCCAATGGTTTGGCCGCAAAGTCGGCGCCTGCGTCGTCGCCGGCTCGGTCACAGACCACCGCGGGTATGCTTCCTCGCCGTCTCCTCGCATTCGTCGACTTTGCGGCTCAAACAATCGGTACATGGACTCCTTTAGAGGCTCCCTAACTATAACTCGGCGGTCAATCGATTCGGCGCTCAACGACGGGGCGCGTTGCCGGCGAACGGTTCGATGGCGGGTGCGACCTTTGACTGACGAGAAACGTTGTCTCAGTAAGATGCTAGGCCGCAAAATCGCTCTTCCATTGGCACTCGTCGCAGCGGCGGCGACTGCCCCCGCGATAGCGCAACCGCGTTGCACGCAAGAAGTGCTGGCGGTACGGGGGACTCCCGTTACCCTCGTCTATTGCGTCGCCGGAGCCGTGCATTCGGATGGCGACGAGGTGCTCGTGCCGGTGTCGGTCTCGTACTCGGCTTCGGGCGGCTCCTTTAGCTCAGCGCGCGAGTTGCACTTCGTCGGCGGCGAGGGCAGTTCGCGCATCCTCGAGAGCCTCGAGCTGAGCCGTATCGGGATGCCCGGCGTCCTTCATCTGACGCTCGTCTACGGCGGCGGCGTGGTCCGGGTCGAAGGGGCGCTGCTGACGCCCGGCGGCATCACCATCAAGTAGCCCTCTCCCCACGGCCGGGCGCCGCAGCGGCATTGGGTTGCAACCCTCGGGGCAACTGGGTATTTTAAGACTCGTAGCATGCGGCGTCTGTATATCGCGTTCAGCAGTTCCAAGATTCCCGACGGCTGTCGACAGGGAGCCTAACCGTCACCATGCCTTGTACGGCCACCAAACCCGACCTCACGGTTCGGGAGCAAGCGCACCACCTGTACGAAGCGATACCGCCCGGCCTGTTCCGGGTCAACGACGAAAACGAGCGTATCGCCTGGCGCGTCAGCCCCGAGCCGTTTGCATTAACCGCCGAGCAACTCGACACGATCCAACGTCTCGGCCAGGACCTTCTGGCGTTCTACCGCGCGCTCAACAACCTGTACAATCGTAGCGCGCGAGGGACCGCTCCCGCGTTCGTCGCCGAATATCTCGATCACGGGAAACCCGAACAAATCGTGAAGCTCGCGCGCCAGAATCGCTTTAAGCAAGAACTTCCCGCCATCATTCGCCCGGATTTGATCGTCACCGACGACGGCTTTGCGGCGACCGAGCTCGACAGCGTCCCCGGCGGAATGGGATTCCTCGGCGCGACGACCGAGGCGTACTGCCAGCTCGGCATCGAGAGTGCCGGTGGAGCCGACGGTATTCCCAAGAGTTTCGCGGCTATGCTGCGTCACGTCACCCGCGTCGAGCGGCCGACGGTCGCCATCGTCGTGTCGGACGAATCTGCCGACTACCGCAACGAAATGGGCTGGCTTGCCGGTGCGATGCGCCGGCTGGACGTCGCCAATGCCTGGTTGCGTGCGCCAAACGAGATCTTCTTTACCGAAGAAGGGCTCTTCATTCGGCATGAAGACGGTCGCGAGGAACGGCTCGACGCGCTGTATCGCAACTTCGAAATGTTCGATTTGTACAACGTGCCCAAACAAGAGCTCATGCTCTACGCGGCGCGCCACAATCGCGTGAAGATGACGCCGCCGCCGAAAGCCAACCTCGAAGAAAAGCTATCGTTCGCCCTTTTCCATCATTACGCGCTGGCCTCGCTGTGGATCGGAGAGCTGGGAAAGGAACGCTTCGAGCGTCTGCAAGCGATCTTTCCCAAGACGTGGATTCTCGATCCGCGACCGCTGCCGCCTCAGGCGGTCGTCCACGGTTTAGAAGCCGGTGGACAGCCGATTGCCGATTTTCGCCGCTTAATCGAGCTGGGGAAAAGCGAGCGCGACTACGTGGTGAAGCCTTCCGGATTTTCAGAGTTGGCGTGGGGATCGCGCGGGGTGAAAATCGCCAACGATCTCACCAAGGACGAGTGGGCGGCGACGATCGACGCGGCCCTCGCATCCTTCGACAAGACGCCCTATATCTTGCAGCATTTCCACAAAGGCAAACGGCTGCAGCAGACCTATTTCGACCGCGAGAAGGACGAGATTCGCACGTACGACGGTCGCGTTCGCCTTTGTCCGTACTACTTCGTTACCGGTGAAGACGACGTTCGACTCGGCGGAATTCTCGCAACCATCGCCCCGGCCGACAAGCGACTCATCCACGGCATGACCGACGCCGTCATGACGTCGTCGGCGCTATCGACGTAGCGGCGCACGCGAACTCGACGAGACGGTCGATATCTTCCCGTGTATTGTAGCCGTGGGGAGCGACGCGGATGCCGCCCGGGCGATAGGTCGTCACCACGCCTTCCCTCTGCAAAGCGCGGCCAAGCGCGACGCTGTCGCTGCCGGGCATCTCGAACGTAACGATGCCGGAGGAAATTCCCGGCGCGCGCCGCGTTAGCACGGTCGCACCGGCCCGGCCCAACCGCTCGCACAGATAATCGGTCAGCGCCAACACGTGCCGCTCGGTCGCGGCCGGGTCGCAGCGCTCGAACAGGTCGATCGACCGCACGAGCGACAGCGTCCCGACGATGTTCGGCGTGCCGCCCTCGAAACGCATGGCTTCGGCCGCGTAGGGTTGCTCGTACTCGTGGAAATCCCACATGTCGTGCATCGACCGCCAGCCCGGCATCGCCAACCTTAGCCGATCGATGAGGTCCTCGCGGACGTAGAGGAGGCCGATGCCGTGCAGCCCGAGCATCCATTTTCCGGCACCGGCATATAGCGTATCGATGCCCGCTTCGCGCACGTTGAGTTGAAGCGCTCCGAGACCTTGAATCGCGTCGACGCACAACAGCGCCCCAGCGGCGTGTGCGACCTCGCCGAGCGATGCCAAGTCGTGCCGGTACCCATCGGCATACGAAACCCACGAAAGCGCGACCGCTCGCGTGTGCGCCGTCAACTCTCGCTTCAAACGATCGGGCGTCAGTCGCTCATCGTGCGTCGACAGCAGACGCACCGCGACGCCGCGTTTGCGTAGCGCGACCCAAGGTACCGCATTGGCCGGGAACTCGTTGTCGCATAGCAGCACCTCGTCGCCCGGCCGCCAATCGATGCCCAGGGCGACGACGTTCGCACCCGAGCTCGTGCTGGGGACGGTGGCGATTTCGCTACCCTTCGCTCCGATGAAGCCGCCGATCCGCTCGCGATACTCGGGCATGCGTGCGTCGTACGGATAGGTTCCGAGCACGCCCGCATCGCCGTGCGCGCGCAGCAACTCCTCGATCGCCAAGCGCGACGAACGCGGCAGGATGCCGACGGCGGCGTGATTGAGGTAGACGGACCGTTCGGTGACGGCGAACTCGCTGCGTGGAAGCGGGGTGCTCACTCGGTGCCGATCATGTCCTTCGTGTGCCAGGCAATGTTTCCGGCACGATCGCCGACTCGCTCGATCGAGGCCAACACGAACAGGTAGCGCGTTCCCGGGCGTACGATATCGGGATCGCTTCGCATCTCTTCCTGCAACAGCTTGATGCTGCGTTTGTAAAGCTTGTCGACTTGATCGTCGCGATCGATGACTTCGCTCGCCAGGGTAGCGTTGCGCTCGGTGTACGCGCGCATGGCGTCCAGCAGCATGGCGTGCGCCACGCCCGCGATACGATCGATCTCCACCTTCTGCGGACGCATCGCTTGATCGGAGAGCTTGATCGCGTTCTTCGCGATGTCGACGGCATAATCGCCGACGCGCTCTAGATCGGTCGCGATCTCGAGCATCGCGGCAATTTCGCGTAGTTCTCCGGCAACCGGCTGTTGCCGCCAAATCAACTCGATGCAGTGCGCCTCGACTCGGCGACGAAGGTCGTCGACGGTGTCGTCGCCGGCAACCACGCGGGCTCCGGCCGCCGCGTCCCGGCTATTGAGCGCATCGACCGCGACGCGAATGGCGTCGCCGACCAGCGCTCCCAATCGAACGACGTCGAGCCGCGTGCCCTCCAGCGCCTCGTGATACGCAATCCGCAAGTCCTCTCCCATCCTCTAAAAAGCGGCAGCCCCCAGTATAGGGCAAAGGTGACTTCCCCGCAACGCAACGAATGGACCTGCGCTCTTTATCAAACCATAAGCGACCCAAACTCACCTATAAGAAGGGAACGCTCGTGTCTGAGATCCGCAGCGTCGGCGTCTGCGGCGCCGGCTTGATGGGAAACGGTATCGCGCAAACGATTGCGAGCGCCGGGCTGGACGTCGTGCTCGTCGAGGTGGCACAAGAACCGCTCGACCGTGGCGTATCTGCCATCACCAAGTCCCTCGATAAGTTCGTCGAGAAGGGCAGGCTCTCACAAAGCGAGCGGGCGGCAACTGCCGCGCGCATCAAGGCGACCACCGATCTCGCCGACGTCAAAAGCTGCGATCTCGTCATCGAAGCTATCGTCGAAAACGTCGACGTGAAGACCGCGCTGTTTCGTCGCCTCGACGAGCTGCTCACACCTGACGCCATCATCTGCACGAATACGTCGAGCTTGTGCGTGATCGAGTTGGCGGCCAAAACTCGCCGTCCCGACAAAGTCGCCGGACTTCATTTCTTTAACCCGGTTCCGATCATGAAGCTGGTCGAGGTCGTGAAGACGATCGCTACCTCGCAAGATACGGTCGACGCGCTCTTTGCCTTCTCGAGAAAGCTCGGCAAAGAACCGATCCTGGCCACGGACACGCCGGGCTTCGTCGTCAATCGGCTGTTGGTTCCGTATCTGCTGTACGCGATTCGGCTGCTGGAGCAGGGCTTGGCGAGTAAAGAAGACATCGACAAGGGCATGAAGCTCGGGTGCGGCTATCCGATGGGTCCTTTCGAACTCCTCGACTTCGTGGGGCTCGACACGACGTACTACATCGCCGAGATCATGTTCGACGAGTTCAAAGACCCGATGATGGCCGCACCGCCGCTGCTCAAGCGCATGGTGCTCGCCGGCCGTTTGGGGCGCAAGAGCGGGAAGGGATTTTACGACTATGCCTGAGCCGGCAATTTACGAGAACATCGTCGTCGCCGTCGAGCCGCCTGCCGGTATCATTACGTTCAACCGGCCGAACGTGCTCAACGCGCTGCGCACCAGCCTGCTGGCGGAGGTGTCGCGGGCGCTTTCGGAACTCGAGAGCAATCCCGACGTTCGGGCGGTCATTATGACGGGCGCCGGCGAGAAGGCATTCGCCGCCGGCGCCGACATCGCGGAACTCAACGCGCTGCCGAGCGCCGGCCACGGCGCCGATCAGGCTCGGCTCGGACAGGCGTTGACGCGAAAAATCGAGCGCCTGCGCAAGCCGGTGATCATGGCGATCAACGGCTTCGCATTGGGCGGCGGATGCGAACTCGCGATGGCCGGCGACATTCTCATCGCCGCCGAAAACGCCAAATTCGGCCAGCCGGAGGTCAATCTCGGGCTCATTCCCGGCTACGGCGGATCCCAGCGCACGACGCGCTTGGTCGGCAAGGGCATGGCGATGTATCTCTGTTTAACCGGCGAAATCATCGACGCACGGGAAGCGTTGCGCATCGGTCTCGTGCAAAAGGTGGTACCGCTCGCCGAGCTGATGAACGAGGCCACGCGCGTCGCGGCAATCATCGCGTCGAAGGCCCCGCTTGCGATCGCTGCCTGCAAACGGGCGATCGTCAACGGCGCGCACCTGTCGCTCGACGACGCCCTCGAGATCGAAGCCTTGGAGTTCGGGACGCTCGTCGATACCCAAGACATCAAAGAGGGCACCGGCGCGTTTCTCGAAAAGCGCAAACCGCAGTGGAAAGGCCGGTAGCGCACGAGCGTCATCTCGAATGGAGCGCCGCAAACGCGGCTTGGCCGAGGCTCAATCCTCCATCGTTCGGCGGCACCTTCGTATTGAACCACAGCCGATCGCCCAAACTCCGGGATAGCAACTCCACAAGCAACGCGTTCTGAAAAACGCCTCCTGACACGACGACGCGATTCTCGGCCGCCTCATTCGCAACGCCGACGACCGAATTCGCCACCGCGCGGTGAAATGCGCGCGCGATTTCCGCGGGCGGACGCCCGGAGCGACGATCCGCGACGACGACCCTTAGGGTCGGCCGAAAATCGAGCTCACCGTTTTCGAATGGAATTGAGTAGGGCTCGACTTCGGCGCACGAACGAGCGAGGTGCTCGAGCCACATGGCCGCCTGACCTTCGAACGACTGCTCGCGCGTAAAACCGGCGAGCGCCGCAACCGTGTCGAAGAGCCGTCCCATCGACGTGGTTTCGAACGCGCGTACTTTGCGTCGTACCAGTTCGCTTGCTTGCGCGTAACGCTCGGGGAACGAGAACGGAGGTTCGGCAAACGAGCCGTCGTCCGCGAACTCGTGCAGAAACCCTGCGGCCGCCTGAACGGGAAAGCGTGCGGCCGCATCGCCTCCCGGAAGAAAGGCGCGCCGTAAATGCGCGATACGCTCCAATCCATCGGCTAGCGAGCCCTGAAAGACTTCCCCGCCCCAGATCGTGCCGTCGTCGCCGTAGCCGGTTCCGTCGAAAGCAAACCCGACGATCCGTTCTTCCCACGCCCCGCGTTCGGCAAGCACGCTCGCGATGTGCGCCCGGTGGTGCTGCACGCCGACACACCGTCCCGGCAGCGTTTGCGCGAACTCGGTGCTTCGATAGCCCGGATGCCGGTCGTGAGCGATCGTGAGCCCCTCGACCGGCACCTCGTACATGGCACATAGGTCGCGAGCCGTGGCCGCGAACGCTTCGCGAGCAGACAGGTGATCGAGATCGCCCACGTGTTGGCTCGCAAAAGCTTGACCTTCCACGACGAGCGTCAAGGCGTTCTTCAAGTCGCCGCCGAGCGCGAGCACGGGAGCCCTCGTCGGGAGTTCGGCTACCGCTTGAGGTGCCAACCCCCGTGCGCGCCGAAGTATTGTTCGCGCATTCGGGGCGCCGCGCACGACCGAGTCATCGATGCGGCGCGCGATCGGCCGCTCGCCGATCAGGAAAGCGTCGGCGATTCCTGAAAGCGACGCGCGTGCGTCGGCGTCTTCGTACGCGATCGGCTCGCTCGAACGGTTGGCGCTCGTCATCACGAGCACCGGCGGCGCACCCGCAGCAAACAAGAGGTGGTGTACCGGCGTGTAGGGGAGCATGACGCCGAGATCGCGGTTGTTCGGTGAAACTCCGGCGAGTTCGGTTTTCGAAGCGGCGAGAACGATCGGCCGCTCGATGGACGCGAGCAGTTGCTCGGAATCCGCGTCCAACTCCACCAGCCTTCGCGCCCCCGCAACGTCGCGCACCATGACCGCAAACGGCCGCTCCTTCCGGTATTTCCGCTTGCGCACGGCCGCGACCGACTCGGCGTTTCGCGCGTCGCATGCCAGGTGGAATCCGCCGATGCCCTTGATGGCGACGATCGCGCCGCTCGACAGGAGCCCGGCGACGCGCGCGATGGCGTCGCTGCCGCTCCTGACCGAGGCGCCGCTCTCCTCCAAGATGACGGTCGGGCCACACGCCGCGCAAGCTACCGGCTGCGCGTGAAAGCGACGGTCCGATGGATCCTCGTATTCACGGCGGCATTGCGCGCACAGCGGCCAATCGCGCATCACCGTGCGCGGCCTGTCGTACGGCAGCTCGAGCACGATACTGTAGCGCGGGCCGCAGTTCGTGCAGTTGATGTACGGATAGCCAAAGCGACGGTCGGCGGGATCGAAGAGTTCGCGCAAGCAGTCGTCGCATACTGCGAGGTCGGGAGAGATCCGGACGGTCGGAGCCTCTCCACCCGTACTCTCGCGAATCTCGAACGCGTGGAAACCCAAAATCTCGGCCGGGATCACGTCGAACGACGCGACGTGCGCGGCCGGCGGAGGATGGTCGCGTACGGCGGTGACGAATCGCTCCACCGCCTCGCCGCCTGCCTCGGCAGCGACGTGCACGCCGTCCTCGCCGTTGAGCACCCATCCCGCGACGCCGTTCTGCTGCGCTAAGCGGTAGACGAACGGCCTAAAACCGACGCCTTGCACGACGCCCGTGATACGAAGACGAACCGCTCGTCGTTTTGCGAGACTATCCGTTACCGACATAACAACCACGGCCGGCGACGCCGACCTCGGTAACGCGTCCCTCGGCGACCAAAACCGGCACCATGGGGTTCGCCCCGAGCAGTTCCGTCAACCGGACGCGTGCGCCGCCGTCCGCTTCGACGTCGTACTCGACGTACTCGAGGCCGTCCCATTCCAGCCGTTCGCGCATTTGCGCGCAGTACGGACACGTCTTGGTCGCAAACAGTTCAAGGGGCACGGGCAAACCAATCGATCGCGTGACGCATGGTATGATAGATCGTCGCCTGCGCTTCTTGCACTCTGCGGAACGTAATCCGAGCGTACGACGATCGGATAATCCGCCAGGCCGCGGCGGAGGATCTCGCCGCCGTCGTAGCCCAGAAGCGCGACCGTGACGTTTCCGCGCTTGCGCGCCTCCTCCAACGCTGCGATAACGTTCGACGAGCCGCCGCTCGTCGAGAGCGCGACCACAATGTCGCGCGGACGCACGTGCGCGATCAGCTGGCGCAGAAAGATAAACTCACGACCGACGTCGTTGGCAATTGCACTGATCGTCGCCGGCTCGGCGGCCAGCGAGAGCGCCGGAACCGGAGCGAGCCCGGCAGGCGGAGCGACGCAGTCGAGCGCCCAATCGGTCGCGTCGGTCGCCGATCCGCCGTTGCCGAAAAGTACGATACGGCCGCCGCGCGCGAGACCGTTAGCCATCGCGATTGCCGCCCCCGCAATCGCTTCGCTTTCTTCCTCGGCCACTCGCTCCCGCAGTTTCTGCGCGTCGTCCGCCTTGTGCAGAATCGAAGCCGTGACGTCGGCAAGCAACTCGCCGGCCGCCATTTGCTCGCCGCCGAGAAACGGATAGAGAAAGGACGAGGCGCCTACGTCGTGATCGAGGGCCCGATGCTCGAGAAAGACGTGCACGCTTTCGTAAAGCATATGCCCGACGATCTCCGCAATCTCCTGATGCACGTGATCGTCGCTGCTGGGTGGCGCGAATCCAAAGTCCGCGCCCTTTCCGGGAAGGGCTAACGTGTAGGCGCCCCGTGCGCGCGCGCGGGCTAGCGCGGTGGCGACGACCGCATCGCCTTCGGGAGGTCCAAACCCGATCGCGACGTCGCGAGCCGTCACCATGACCGGCAACGCGTTTTCGAAGAACGGGCTAAGGTCCGACGCCGGCAACGCCGGCTTACCGACGAGTACCGGATGGACGAACTCGACCGCGACGTGTTGTGCGTCGGTAGCATACGCACCCCGCCCGAATGCATAAATTCGGCCGTCGTCGCGCAAACGCTCCGCAATCGCGCGCGCCGCCTCCGAAATCGCCGGAGCGTGCGTCGCGAAAAACTCCCGTGCGATCGGCGTACGGCTACGAATGCTCGACGCGATCCGGCGCGCCGTCTCCGCCGCGTTGCCGGTCACGTTTAACATATCCGAGGCAGCGGATCGCCTACCAGCATATCGATCACGCGCGTTCCGCCGTAACCGTTGACGCCGATCACGCGACGCTTCGGCTCCCTGCGCACTTCGCCGATGTACGACGCTGCTTCGCCTCCGGGCACCGCGCGCACCGCCCGCAGCGCCATATCGGCGTGTTCCGGCGCGATGACCGCTAAAAACTGACCCTCGTTGGCGATATGCAGCGGATCGAGCCCGAGCAACTCGCACGCCCCGCGCACCGCGTCGTGCATCGGTACGCGCTCCTCGTAAAGCGCGATCCCGAACGACGTTGCGCGGATCAACTCGTTGAGCGACGTTGCGACGCCGCCGCGCGTTGGATCGCGCATCCAGCGAACTCCTCCGGCGCAAGCCTCCAGCAGCGCCTCGACCAGCGGCCAGATCGAACGCGTATCCGACAGCAAATCGGCCTGAAGATCGAGCTCCCCGCGCGCCAGCAAGATCGTAATGCCGTGCGCGCCGATCGGCCCCGAAAGCAAGACGAGATCGCCGGGCGCGATCGTTGCCGGGTCGAGAGTGACCCGCTCGTCGATTGCGCCGATCCCGAAGGTGGTTACGTACATGCCGTCGGCTTTGCCGTGTTCGACGACCTTCGTGTCGCCGCCGACGATCGACACCCCCGCTTTGCGAGCAGCAATCGCCATCGCTTCGATCTCGCTTTCGAGCGTACCGGCCGGCAAACCGGCTTCGAGAATAAGGGTCGCCATCAGGGCGATCGGTTTTGCCGCCGATACGGCCAAGTCGTTAATCGTGCCGTTGACGGCCAGCTCGCCGATCGATCCGCCCGGAAAGCGCAACGGCTTGACTACGAACCCGTCGGCAGTCGTCGCCACGCCGCGACCGTGCACGCTCACAACCGCCGAGTCGCCGAACGCTTGCAGAATCGGGTTGGCAAAGTAGGGCGCGATCAAACCTTCGACCAGACGGCGTGATGCGATGCCGCCGGCACCGTGGGCCATCTCGATCTGCGCGTCCGCGAAGCGTGGCGTCTTGCGAGCCGATTCGATGATGGTCATCGGCGTTACGCTTCCACCGCCGCAGCATGCACCGCATAGCGATAGTACGCGGCGCAAGCGCCCTCGCTCGAGACCATCAGCGCGCCCACGGGATGCTCGGGATTGCACTCGGTCCCGAAGAGCTTGCATTGCGGCGGTTTGAGCACCCCCTTGAGGACCTCGCCGCACTGCGCGCCGCGCGGATCGGTTACCCGTACGCCGGGAACGTCGAAGAGCCGCTCCGCATCGAACGCCGCAAGGTCCGCTTTGATGCTCAAAGCGGATTGCGAAATAAACCCCAGCCCACGCCACTCGAAATACGGACGCAGCTCGAAGACCCGTGCCAGTGCCGCCAGCGCCGGCGGATTGCCTTCCCACGGCACGATTCGTTTGTACTGATTCTCGACTCGGGCTTCGCCGGCCGCAAGCTGATGGAGAATCATCAGGATCGACTCAAGAATGTCCAGCGGCTCGAAGCCCGAAACGACCACCGGCTTGCCATAGTCGCGCGCGACGAACTCGTACGGCCGGCAACCGGTAATGGTCGATACGTGACCGGGACCGACGAATCCGTCGATGCGCATATCCGGCGAATCGAGAATCGCGCGCATCGCCGGCACGATCGTCACGTGATTGCAGAACACGGAGAAGTTCTTAACGCCCAGCATCTGCGCGCGCAGGATCGTCAGTGCGGTCGACGGCGCGGTCGTTTCGAATCCGATGGCAAAAAAACACACGTGCTTCGCCGGGTTCTCCGCAGCGATGCGGAGCGCGTCGAGCGGCGAATACACCATTCGAACGTCCGCTCCGCGCGCTTTGAGTTCCAGAGGCGTCCCTCTCGTTCCGGGCACGCGCATCATGTCGCCGAAGCACGTCAAGATGACGTCCTCGCGCTCGGCGATCGCCAACCCGTCGTCGACGCGCCCGGTCGGCAGCACGCAAACCGGACAACCCGGCCCGTGTACGAGCTCGATGTTGTCGGGAAGAACGTCGCGCAGGCCGTGCCGATAGATCGAATGCGTATGACCGCCGCACACTTCCATGATGCGGTAGTGCCGTGCCGAGATCGACGGTCCGCGCTATTTCGCGCGCTACTCCGGAGATGATTCCGGGATCGCGAAATTCATCGACGTATTTCATCGCGATCACCGCTGGCTTCTGCAAAAGAGTACCCGCGCACTTCCTCGATGCGCGAGTTGGTCTTCCCCCATCGCGCGCAACATACGCAACTGTTCGCGCGCTCGCGCCTCGTCGATCTTGCTCAGGGCGAATCCCACGTGAATGAGAATCCAATCGCCCGCCGAGGCCTCCCCATCGTCGAGCAATCCAACGTTCACGTTGCGCTGGACGCCGCCAACGTTTACGCGCGCGAGGAGCGGCTGGTCGGGTGAGATTTCGATGACTTGTCCGGGAATGGCCAGGCACATAAATCAGTCCGGTTTCGCGGCTGAGAGGTGTAGGCGAACGCGAACCATCGGTGCGACGCTGAGAACCAACAAGCTGATGGGTTTCAGCCCGAAATCGCGCACGTCGATATTCAGCTCGCCGTCGAGCTTGACGTCCTTGCGGTCCCGCTCGAGCCGGAACTCGCCTTCATAGGTACGCGCGAGTCCGGCCAGCGTAATCTTACCTGAGCCGATGTACCGGCCGGGAACCGAGCCGGCGCGCAGGTCGAGGAGGTCGCCGAGCAATCTTGGGAAACCGCTTGCTGTCGATGAGCTTCCACATCTCGCGGTCCTGGAGTTCGTTGCCGGTACGCAAGCTCTCGACCTTGAACTCGACGTGCATCGCCGGGGCCGGCGTCGCCGCCAGCGTGCCGTCGGCGCTCCAAGCAGCCTGGATGTATCCGTCTAACTCGGTCGTCTTCCCATAGGCCGACTGCATGGTCGAGGTCGCGAAGAAGGTCAACGACGAGTCGTTGGTCGCTATTTCGAAGCGTTCGCTCGATGCCTTGCCTGCTGCCATACCTCTGCCTTCGTCCAGGTCGAGCGTCCGTTTCTCGACCGCCGTCATGCGGACTTCCTTGCCACGAAATGAAGATGGACCTTCACGATGGGATCGACTTTGATGATCAGGAGCTTCGGCGGCGTAAGCCCAAACTCGCGAATATCGACGTTGAGGTCCCCCTCGATCGTGATAAAGTCGCCGTCGCCCGATATCGCGCATTCGCCCTCATAGCCGCGCGATCGTCCCGACATCGTTATGTCGCCGCCGGCGGCGTAACGGCCGAGCGACGGACCCTGCTGCAGCCAGCGAAGGTCGGCGGCGATGCGCGGGAAGCGCTTGCTGTCGATGACTTTCCACATCTCGCGATCTTGCACGCTGTTCCCGGAGCGTAACTGCTCGACTGGAAACTCGAGATGTATTTTTGGTGCCGGCTCGGCAGCAATATTTCCGCCTCGGCCCCAGGCGGCTTCGACCGAACCGGACAGGTCGCTCGCTTTCCCATGAACGCCGTGCAGGGTCGACCGGGTCTCGAACGTCAACCACGACTCCGACGACGAGACCGAGTAGCGCGCGGCATTCGCCGCACTTGCTGGAGCGCTCACATATTTCGCATCCTGGCGTAGCGCATGACGTCGTTCGTCAAGTCGGCGACGAAGCCGCCGGCGCGTGCCGGAGCGTCTTTATCGTCGACGCCGCCACCCAAAACGGTCGAGAGCAGCTCTTTTAAGATCGGCGGCTGACCCGACATCTTCCGCATCTCTTCGTAACGCGCGATGTCTTTGGCCATGCTGGAATATAGGCGCTCGGCCGCAAACGCGGCCACGAATGCAATCGCTCCGACGATCAGGCCTCTGTCCATACCGGGCTCCTTCGTTGCAGTGAATCGTGTGCGTCGAGTGCGTCGCGAACCAACCGGCGAACCACCTGCGCGGCGGATTCCACCGCCGCTCGCACGGCGTGGGATAGTCCGATGGTTTCCTCGGCAGCCGACGGCTCGCAGCCGACGATCGTAATCGGCGGAAGATCGCCGCCGATCGTCTTCACAAAAGCGAAGACGTTTTCGAGATCCATCCGGTGGGCATCGGGCGTCGTTCCTGAAAGACGCACGTCGGGTTCGATGGCATACAGCGTGCCGGGCTTTCCGCCGCGCGGCACGGCGTCGATCAGGATCGCCCGATCGTAGCCAGAGACCAAATCGTAGGCCAAGTGCATGCCTCGAATCCCGTAATCTTCGATCGTCACGCCTTCGATTTGCTCGTCGGCCGAAGCAGCCGGACGACTTCCGAGCCGAACCCGTCGTCGCCGAAAAAGATGTTGCCGATTCCCGCCACCAGCAGTCGCATCAAGCCTCCCGCGCCGCCAGGCCGAGCGGCTCGACCTCATCGGGATAAAAGAAGAACGCGCGACCGTACCAGTCGTGCAAATCGCTGGCGGGATCCTCGTCGACGGTCACCGCGACGTACATCGCGTCTTCAACGTCTTGATGGATCGCTCGCACGGTCGCGATCTTCCCGTCGATGAATACGTCCCAAACATCGGCGCGCCGCTTGGGATGCAAGCGCACCTGCGAACCTTTCGCACCTTTACCCCATCGACGAAAACGCAGTCCATAGCGGGAATGTCGAGTGCTGACAACGGATCCGGTCGCCCGGGCCGCTCGTCTTTCGTTTGCAGCAACGTCCCGTGCAAGCGGGCCAACTCGCGTGCGTCGAGACGTTCCGCGCGTTCTACGATCGCTCGTGCCCGAGGATCGGTCGCTCGCGCCTCGGCGACGTTCTTCGTCCGACAGGCTCAGCACGCTCAGCATCATCAACTCGTCGACCTCCGTTGCGTCGAACGTGTCGGCCTTCGCTTTGCGGTGCGCAACGGCGGGAAAATCGTACAAAATGATCGGCGACGAGAGCATCAAGGCCGAGCGCTTCGGATCGGCCGCTTCGTCCCCGACCAAAACGGGCCACGTGTGCCGGTTCGTCAGCGGCGTCAGTCCGACCGCGTAGTCCGGCGGATCGAGCGACGAGAAGAAACGCGCCGCCCGTAGCGTGCAAGAGCGTATGCGTCGATACGAACGCCGTGCGCAGAGCCGAGCTGCGCTCGCCTGGTACCACCGCCGAGCGATTTTCCACGCGCACGCGCACCTTGTACAACGCCGGTCTATCGGGAAGCGCCTCCCATTCCGCGACGACGGCTCCATGCAAGGGCCAGCGCCGTCGCACGATGCGCCCGCGCAGCGCGTCGCCGGCGTCGCGCAGCAACTCGACGTTTTCGTCGGCTGAAAAGGCGATCGGAACGGCAACCGCGCTGCCGCCGGAAATGCGCAGGCAAGCCGGAACCTCGCGCTCGACACCCTCGTCGAACGTCAGGTAGGTCTGACCGCCAACCGTTAGACGCTCGACGGGTTCGAACGACGTTCCCGTCCACGCTTCGACCTGACGCATCTCGACCTGCAGGAAGCGAACGACGACGTCGACTTCGGTCTCGCCGCTGCTCTCGAGCAGCACTTCGGTTCGCGATTCTGCCGGTTCGCCCGTCCCGCTTAGTTCCGCGTACGCGTGCGGAACGATCACTCCAAACTGCCAACGAATGCGGTTCTTCCGCGCCGATGCCGTGTATGGATAGAGAATGTACCCTTCGTATAGTACGGCGTTGGCGACGTCGAGCGCCGGCGAGAAACAACTCACGACTCGACCCTCGCTTTCGAGCACAAGCTTTCCATCGCTGCGTCCCAGGTGCGCAGACCGGCGGCGATTTTGAAGCGGCGTAAGTCGTCGAACACGTCGCGGCTTACCCGGATCCAGGCCGAGTTTGGAAACGCCGCGTCGACCGATTCACGCCACACCGCGACCGGCAGCGCGTAGCGCGCCTCGCAGCTCCATGGCACGAACTCCGGCGTCGCGCCGCCCTCGCCTTCTACGAATACCGTTCCGCTAAAAAGCAGATCGAGTGGGACGATGCCGTCATGGAGCGAGGCCAGATACTTGTGCGCGGCCACCTCGAAATCGTAGCTGCAGGGAATCTGAAGGTCGACTTCGGTCTCTCGCCGGAAGGGCAACACCATCGCAGAAACGTGCGTCCACAGCATGGGCTTAAGCGTGTCAGCGTAGCGCGACGGCTGGCCGAAGAGTTCGTCGAGCAGCGCGCTCTCTTCGGGTGCGTAACGGCGCCGCTGAACCTCGAGCTGAATCTGGGCGCGCAGCGCGATTGCCTGGACGTTCGCGCCGGTACTTTCCGTGATACGCAAACGCAGGACGAGTAAGGGTGAAGCTGCGTAACGCTCGGAACGAGCCCCGACGATAGAGAAGGCGAGATCGATCATGACACCCTCGCGGTCACCTTGCCTCGGCTACGCTGCTCGATTTTGTCGAAATATTCGGCGATCTTTGCATGCGCCTCTTGGCCGCCGTCAAAGCCCTTCCAGCACGTGCGGATCAGTCCGACCAGTTCATACGCCGAGTCTACCGGAACGACGAAACAACGCGAGACGTCTCTACTGCGTTGTATCAGGATCGCCTCGACGTCGGGCTCGAGCGACGCGAGGGCGGGAAACTCGGTGGTGATTTCGGCCCAGGTATCGAGCGGCAGCAGCGATTCCGTCGCGCCCGCCGGGCTGGGATAAAACGCGACCATTCGATTCTCGATCGAGTTGTGAAAAAAGAATGCCAGGCCGATGGGAATCTGTAACGCGTCCCATTTCGCGTCGTCGAGCGAAAACTCGTCGATCTTCCGATAGCGCGTCGGAATCGTGCGATAACGCCCTGGGCCGCACCTTTCGGCTCGAACACGATATAGCAGGGACGGCA
This sequence comes from Vulcanimicrobiota bacterium, assembly GCA_963786105.1. Classification (GTDB taxonomy): domain Bacteria; phylum Vulcanimicrobiota; class Vulcanimicrobiia; order Vulcanimicrobiales; family Vulcanimicrobiaceae; genus Tumulicola. The sequence continues at coordinate 272,258 of CAWAXX010000017.1, read as the reverse complement.
CGCACACACGATTCTGCGCGCCGCCAGCTCGATCAAGTGGCTGTGCTCGGGCCCGCAGAGGGGTAGAGCAGAAATCGCATCGCTCGCCCGCCGGTGGTCGCTTCTCCAACATCTTTCGGAGCATCGCGACGTTGTCTTTGCCGTCTCGGTCTTTCATCGAACTCATGCCGGGCTCAGAATTCGAAGCGTGCTGTCTTCGATGACACCGGGAGCCGCGTGCTTCTGCCGGTTCGGCGAGCACTTCGCGAATTTCCGGGACGCGCTCCAGAATCGCACGCTCGACGGCCATTTTCAGCGTCACGCTGGAAGCCGGACATCCGTCGCAGCTGCCGCTCGAGACGAAGGTAGACGACGTCGCCTTCGATGCGCGACACCTCCATATTTCCCTCGTGCGACTTGACGTACGGCAGCACCGACTGCAGCGCCGCATCGATGCGATCCTCCAGCGACACGGGATGCAGCCCGTGCAGGCACAGGAGGCTCTCGACCAGTTTGTCGGCCGACAACCGCGCAAACACCGCTTCCGACGCCTCGTCTCCGAGGGTCTGGTGCGCGATCGTGAGCAAGCGCTCGAGGCCCTCGCCGTAGAATCCGACGATCGTTCGCACGAGCTCTTCCGCTCGCTCGCGGGCGCGTTGCGGAGTCTGATCCGCATCGAAACCCGCGAGGAGCTCCTCGACTCGATCGGCCATCGCCGAGACGCGAGCCGCCATACGCGCTCGGCGCTATTCGAACGGCGCTAGCGGCGAGTGAACCGTTTCGATCGTCTTGTCGTCGCCGAGGTACATGTGCACGCCGCACGGCAGGCACGGGTCGAAGCTGCGCACCGCGCGCATGATGTCGATCCCCTTGAAAGCATCCGGGCCGTTTTCCTCGTGAATCGGCGTGTTTTGCACGGCGTCTTCGTACGGTCCCGGCGTGCCGTAGACGTCGCGCGGGTTGCCGTTCCAGGGCGTGGGCGGCCACGGATGATAGTTGGCGATCTTGCCTTCGCGGATCACCATGTGATGCGAGAGCACGCCGCGTACGGCCTCGGTGAAGCCGCAGCCGATGGCCTCTTCCGGCACGGTGAACGGTTCCCACGACCGCGTTCTGCCGGCGTTGAGTTCCTCGAACGCCTTGTCGAGGAAGTACAGCGCGGCGGCCGCCGAATACGCCTGGAAGTACGTCCGCGCGCGGTTGCGCTCGAGCGTATTCGACCATTTCGGCACTTTCCACTCAAATGACACGGGCCCGGTCAAGACACTCTTGGGTAGATTGATTTGCACGCTGGTGCCGGTCGCCTTGATGTAGCCGTTCATGTCGACAAGCCCCGAAAGAGCGGTCGACCACAGCCGAGCGATGGCGCCTCCACCGGTATCGAGAGCGAGATGATCCTTGCCGTCGAACCAGCGCGGCGACATTACCCAGCTATATTGCTTGCCGAAATCGCGCTTCTTGGGCGTCGGCAGAGTGTGCATATTCCACGGGTGGCGCCGGTCGACCGGATTACCCAGCGGATCCTGCGGCACGAACGTTTCTTCGCTCTCCCAGTCGTCGTAATACGAATGCCCGAGTAGGATGCGAATGCCGAGATTGATCGCTACCAAGTCGTTGGTGACCAGCTTCCCGTCCACGACGACACCGGGCGTCACGAACATCTTGCGGCCCCAGTTCGTCATGTTCTTGTACTGAAAATCGCAATGGTCGGGGTCTTGGAACGCACCCCAACATCCGAGCAGAATTCGACGTTCGCCATTGTGTTCGTAGCCGGGTAGGGCTTGGTACCAAAAGTCGAATAGGTCGTCGTGCAGCGGTACGCAAACCTTCATGTACTCGACGTACCGCATTAAACGAGAATAGTAATCGGTGAAAAGCTGTTGCGTCGCGACGGTACCGGTGCCGCCGGCGTAGAGCGTCGACGGATGCACGTGACGCCCTTCCATCAGGCAGAACATTTCGCGCGTATATCGGCTGATCTGCAGCGCTTGGCGATAGAAATCGCCGGAAAATGGGTTCAGCGCCGACATGATGTCGGCGATCGTCTTGTAACCGTGAATCTTCGCGTTGGGGGCTTCGGTTCTCTTGGCTTTCTCCCACACGCTCGGATTGGTCTCGCGGACCATCTTCTCGCAATAATCCACTCCGACGAGATTTTCTTGGAAAATGTTGTGGTCGAACATGTACTCGGCGGCTTCACCGAGATTCATAATCCACTCGCCCATCGCCGGAGGGCGCACCCCGAACGCCATGTTTTGCGCGTACACCGAGCAGACGCAGTGGTTGTCTCCACAGATTCCACAGATGCGCGAGGTGATGAAATGCGCGTCGCGTGGATCTTTGCCTTTCATGAAGATGCTGTATCCGCGAAAGATCGACGAGGTCGCATGGCATTCGGCAACGACCTTTTTTTGAAAGTCGATCTTCGTATAGATCCCGAGGCTGCCAACGATCCTCGTAATCGGATCCCACGACATTTCCACCAGCCGTGAAGGCTGCGTTCCGGTCCCCGTAGCGGGGAGATCTTTAATGGCCATGCGTTTCCTCTCGTGCGATAGCGACGGTGCCGCGATCGATTAATGCCGTACGTATCCGGTAGTGAGTTTTTTGCCTTTACGCCGCCACTGTGGTTCCTTGTCGACGGTCGCGATCGTGAAATTACGCATCGTCTTGACAATCGTGCCGTAAGCCGTGCTGACGCTCGACGAAATCTTTCCGCCGGGCGGTTCGTCCATGAACGGCATGAACTTGTCGGGAAAGCCCGGCATCGTGCAGCCGATGCAGATGCCGCCGACGTTGGGACACCCGCCGACGCCGCCCATCCAACCGCGTTTGGGAACGTTGCACTTGACGACCGGCCCCCAGCAGCCCAGTTTCACCAAGCACTTCGGTGAGTCGTACTCGTGCGCGAACTCGCCTTGCTCGTAGTAGCCGGCGCGATCGCATCCCTCGTGTACGGTGTTGCCGAATAGCCAGGTCGGCCGGCCCGCCTCGTCGAGCGGAATCATCGGCGCGCGCCCGGCGGCTTGCCACAGCAAGTACAGAATCGTCTCGGACAGATTATCGGGATGCGTCGGACAGCCGGGCACGCAAACGATCGGCACGCCGGCGCTCGATTTCCAATCCCATCCAAGATAGTCGAGGATGCCCATTGCGCCGGTCGGGTTACCGGCCATCGCATGAATGCCGCCGTAGGTCGCGCACGTTCCCGCCGCGAGAATCGCCCACGCCTTGGGCGACAGGCGATCGATCCAGCCGCTGAACGTAATCGGTTGGTCGGTTCCGGGTGCGTTGCCGAACCCCGAGAAGTAGCCTTCCTTTTTGATCTCTTCGTTGGGTATCGAGCCCTCGATCACGAGTACGAACGGATCGAGTTCCCCGCGCTCCGCCTTGAAGAACGCCTCCAGAAACTCCGCACCGCCGAGACTGTACTCGATCAGCGGCCAGTGAAACTTCACGCCCGGTAAACCCGGCAACGCGCCGAGGGCGATCTCCTCGATGCTCGGCTGCATCGCCGCCGTCAGTGCGACCGAGTCGCCGTCGCAACTGAGCCCCGCTGGAATCCAAAGAACGTTTACGACCGTGTCCGCCATTGCAATGTCCCTCACGCGATTGGCGCCGAATATCCGTCGTTGCGACGGTTGCAATACTTTCGGAGAATGAATTCAGGCTAGAGTAATATTTGAAGAAATTCAAGTAGACGAACACGCAGTTTCAGCAGCCGCGGTGAGCTCCGTCGTTACCGCTCGGTTACCGAGATTGGCCCGATAAAACCTCGCACGAGCGGTAAGGCGGCTTTCTACGATCGCCCTCGACCGTGCGAGGCGATTTTGAGCCTCGTGCCGCAAAAACACGTTACGTCGTCGTTACCTGCCGCGTACGCGAACCTACGAGCGCGAACGAGAGCTTGTGGTATGCTGTCGGAACGCAGCCTCTGCGAGGACCCACGTTCGTGCACGAAATCACCGTAGCTCTCGCTCTCCTCGACGGCGTCCAGGCGGCCGCCTCCGACCAAGGCATCGAACGCGTGACTGCCGTGCACGTGCGCATCGGTGCGTTCAGCGGCGTCGTGCGAGACGCGTTGCTCTTCTCGTGGGACGTTGCGACCGCCGAGACGGTTGCCGAAGGCAGCACGTTGGTCGTCGAAGAAATTCCGCTCGTCGTTTTCTGCGAGCTTTGCGAAGACGAACGCGCGCCGCGCCCGGGAACCGGTCTTGCTTTGCCCCGAATGCAACACGCCCTCGCCGCGAATCGTGCGCGGACGCGAAATGCAACTCGTCGCCATGGAGGTTCCCGCATGAAAATGCGCGTCGTCGAAATAGCATCGAATCTCATGACGAAGAACAATGCGATCGCCGCACGGCTGCGCGAGCGCTTTGCCGAGTCCGGTACGCTGCGTCGTCAACATCCTTTCGAGTCCGGGCTCTGGGAAGACGACGTTGCTCGAGGAAACGATGCGACGCTTCTCGGGCACGCTACCGCGTGGCAGCGCTCGTCGGCGATCAAGCGACGGCCAACGATGCGGAGCGCCTGGCACGCAGCGGTGCACCGGTTCGTCAGATCACGACGGCTGCCGAATGCCGCCTCGACGCCGACATGATCACCAAAGCCCTCGACGACTGGCAGCAACCGGACTTCGACGTGCTCTTCATCGAAAACGTCGGCAACCTGATTTGCCCTGCGGAATACGATCTTGGTGAAGATCTCGCGCATCGTTTTGATCGCCGTTACCGAGGGCGAGGACAAGCCGCTCAAATATCCGCTCGCGTTCAATACCTCGCAAGTCGCCGTCGTTACCAAGATCGATATCGCCGATGCGGTCGGCTTCGACCGCGACGCGGCGCAAAAAAGCATCCGCTCGGTCAATCCGAGCGCGCAGATTCTCGAGCTTTCGGCACGCACCGGCGCTGGGATGGCCGAGTGGATCTCCCTACTCGAAAAACGCCTCCGCACCAAGACGCCGACGGCCGTTGGCTAACCCGCCGTCGCGCGACCGATCGCTGAGCGTCTTGGTCCACCAAGCGCGGCCGAGGAGCGGTTCGCCGCCCGCACAATACCTGGCTGAATGACGCCGCCGCGAAGCCGCCTTCTGCAACGGCTGTTCGCATCCGAGCCGCGCCTCGTTTGCCTCTTCGCTCCGGCAGGCTACGGGAAATCCTCGCTTGCGCGTTTGTACGCGCGACGCTTCGAACGCCACGCCATCTGCGATTGCGCCGGCGTTGCCGACGTCAAAGACTTCGCCAGCCGCACCATATCGGCATTAGCCGGCGAATGGCCGTCCAGCGGCGATTCGATCGCGTTGGACCGTCTGCGACTGCACGCAACCGACGCGGATGCGGCCGCCTGGCGCCGCACGCTGCTCGAGGCGTGGAAATCGCGCATCGACCACTCCCTTTTCGTCTTCGATCACGGCGAAGCTATCGCGCAAAATACCGGCGTGTTGGCGCTCTTGGGCGATTTGCTGGCGGCGCGTCCGCGCGAGCGCGTCGTGCTCGTCAGTGCCCGGACGCCGCTTCCGATTCGCTTTTCGCACTATCTTGCTCCGCACCAAATGCTCACGCTCTCGAGCCACGATTTACGTTTCGACGGCGACGAAGTGCGCTCGGCCTTTGAAGGCGTCGACGTCTCGCTCGAACATATCGAACGCATTGGCCGGTTAACCGACGGCTGGCCGACGGTGCTCTTATTGCTGGCGCTCTTTGCGCGCTACGACGCCAACGTCGAACAGCTCATCGATCGGCTCGGCGAACTTCCGCACGCGGAATCTGCACGACTTTTTCGCCAACGAGTTGCTCGGTGCGTTTACGCCCGAGATGATGGCGACGATCCTCGCCGCCGCCGCCATTCCCAATGCGTCGCTCGACGATATCGCGTCGGCCGCCGGCATTGCGCACGCGACGCCCATCGTCGATCGGCTTGCGCACCTTCCGGGCTTTCTTTCGTCCGAAGCCGGCACGTACCAGACGCATCCCTTGTTGTTACGCGCGCTACGCGCGCGGCACGCCGTCGATCTCACAAACTACCTCATTCGAGCCGCGCGAGCGCACGAGGAAAATGGCGATTTTCTGCGTGCTGCCGAGCTCTACGACGCCAATGGGGACGAACACGCGGCGGCGGCGGCGCTCGATCGTTTGCCGGCGGCCATGCTCTACCAACCGTCTCACCGGCTGATCGACGTCCTCGTCAAGATCCGCATCTCGACGCTTTGCTCCTACCCCAACCTGTGGATTGCGACCCTCCCCTATCGCCGCCAGACCGTAGACCCGTCGCGGCTTTACGACGAAGGCGTCCACCTTCTTCAATCCGTCGCCAACGACGCGCCGCCATCGCTGCAACGAAGCTTGCGCGTTCGGCTTGCGACGCTCGCGCACGAGCTCGAACGGCTTGCCGAGGCGCGTTCCTTACTCGAAGCCGCGGTCGCAGCGGGCGCCCTCGAAGAGCTGCCCGAAGAGCGGCGTCTCGCACTGATGACGCAAGCTATCGTGGCCGCGAAAAAGGGTGTTTTGCGCAATCCGACGGCTTCGTCGACCAAGCCGACGCCGTTGCGGGCGCGCGCCATCGGCGTTTCGAAACCGAACGCTCGGCCATCGCCATGGAAAAGGCACGCTTTCTCGGCGAATGGCTCGAGCTGCTCAAGCTGAGCGAAGAGGCGCTGTACTCCGTGCAAGCCGGCGGGGTCACGTCCCGCATCGTTAACGCCGCCCGGGCCGTCGCCTGGGCCGCTTGGTATTGTAACGACGACGCACGAGTGACGTCCGCCAACCAATTGCTGGACGACTGCGGCGACCTTGCCGTACGCGCTTTCGCTCGCTGCGTCGAAGCGTCGCTCGCGCGACGAAGCGTGGACGCTCCACATTCCGCGTTGCAGGTCGCGCGTTGGCACGCCGCCATGGCGACGACAGACCTCGAACTGGCCGTCGAACTCTTCGACCAAGCGATCGATGGAATCGACCGCGTTGAAAGCGACTTTCTTCGCATCGTGATCCGCGTGGCCGCCGCGCTTTTACTACCGACACAGCGGCGCCGTTTGCTCGAGGCGCGCGCGATCGCGCAATACATCGAATCACCGCCGCTCCAGGCTTCGCTCGAGCTATTGATCGATTCGCCGGAACCATCCGACTTCGGTATTTTCAAAAACGTCGCCGCTCGCGTCGCGCGCTCGCCCCTCAAACAACATCTGGATCGCTGCGGGTCGACGTCGTGCACGGACAGGTTTGGCGAGGTACCGAAGCCCTCCACGTGTCGGACCGCGGCCTCGAATTGTTGGTCGCCTTGGCTCTTCTACCGGCGGGTATGCCGAAAGAGGACTTGGCGAGAGAGATTTGGCCCGCACTCGATAGCGAAGCCGCGCTGAACACGCTCAAAATGTGCGTGTCTCGTACGCGAGCCCAACTTTCCGATAAAGAAGCGATCGCCAGCACCAAGCGCGGCTACAGCCTGAGCGATCGCGTGACGGTCGACGTCCGAGCCTACGAGCGCCTCCTGCGCGACGCGCGCGGGGTAGAGATCCTGGCCGATCCCGTGCGTCGTCAGGTACACGACGCAGTTCGAGCCCTCGACCAGCGCGAGCGCCGATTTGCCGCGGGTTGGGCTTGGTTCGCGACCCACGACACTCATCTCGACCAGTTGCGCCACGACCTTTCATTGCTGCTGGCGAAGGACGCGTGGCGACGCGACGTGCCGGCCTCGCCGGTTCAGGCCGTGCCCTCGAGCGTCTCCGCCGGAAGCTCGTCGTAGCGCCGCAACTTGTAGATCAACAGCGAGACGCACCAAGTAACCACGAAGACGCCGACGATTGCGAATCCAAGCGCACCCGAGCTTTCATTGAGGCGTCCTAGAAACGCACCGGCGACCCCAGCCATCTTAAAACGATCGCCTACGACCGTGGCCAGTTCGATCGTCCCTACCACCACCGCGACCAGCACCGATACGAGCGTGACGTTGAGATTGTAGTATAGCTTGCGGACCGGTTTCACGAACGCCCAACCGTACGCACCCAGCATCAGGATCCCGTCGCTGGTGTCGATCAACGACATCGCAGCCGTAAAGAGAAGCGGAAAGATCAGAATCGTGACGATCGGCAAGCCTTTGCCCGCTTCGATGGCGGCGATAGCGAGAATGCCCACTTCCGTGGCCGTATCGAATCCCAATCCGAAGAGCAATCCAAGAGGGTACATATGCCAGCTACGCGCCACCAGGCGCGTCAACGGACGGCAAAATCGCCCGACTAGACCGCGGTTCATGAGGAAATCGTCTAAGCTCTGGGCGTCGTAAGGACGGCGGTCGCGCACGCAACGAAAGGCCCGGAATACTTCGACCAATGCGACGAAATTCAAAGCCGCGATGCCGTAGAGAAAGAGCACCGAGATCGATGTTCCGACCAGGCCGCCAAGATGCTCTAAACTCGGAAACGACCGCTGAACCGTCATCGCCGCAACGGCGATCGCCGCCGTCAGCGCCACCACGATCGTGGAATGGCCTAGCGAAAAAAAGAAGCCGACGGCGACGGGGCGCTTATTTTCCTGCATGAGTTTGCGCGTTACGTTGTCGATTGCAGAAATGTGATCGGCATCTACGGCGTGACGAAGGCCAAACGTGTAGGCCAGTAGCGCGGTACCCAATAGGGCCGGTCGCGAAGCAAACGCCGCCACCGCCAAAATCCAGGCGACGGCGTTCCCGGCGACGAGCAGGGCGTACATCGCCACGATCCGCGAGCGCACGGTGGTCGAATGGTCGTCGAAGACCCTCGCGAGCGCAGTCAGATCGAATCCCGTCGTCGACGAAGGCATCATGCCCACCGTACTCTAGAAGGCCGGCCCGCGCGCAATTCGTCTACAGTGACTTCGGATTGGAGGGAGCGCGCCGCGAAGCGCTTGAACCATCACTTTATGAAGGAGCCGCCGGACGAGCACTCCCACACGCACGCGCACGCGGACGGCACGCAACATACCCACGCACACGGCCACGCCGACCACGATCACGATCACGAGCATCTCGAACGCCCGCATAAGCACGCCGACGGCACGGCCCACGACCAAGGCCACCACGCCGGCGAATCCGATGGCGAAAACGGCGATGATCGCGATGGCTAGAGCGCGCTGACGTGAGTCGCCGGAAGGGCTCGGGTTCGATGGGCCCCACTCGTTCGATGCGCCTGCCGCGCGCGCTTGACGAGTGGTTTGCATCGCGCCTCGGACTCACGCCGGAAACCTCGGCAAGCGAACTGCTCGTCATGCTCGTTCACGGCGGCCTTCGCCTGCGCGACGGCTATATGGCGATTCACCGTCGCGCCCTCGAGCACTACGTACGAACCTCGCAAACGGAATTCTACGCGGCGTACCGCCGAAGTCTCCTCGATACGTTTGGCAGCGAGTACGTGGAACACGTCGAACGGTGGCTCGCCGCCGACGGCATCGCGATCTCCGCGAGCATTGCAGCCACCAACGGCCGTTCCGCGTCCCGCAAGCCGGATTCCTAACGCGTCCCGAGCGCGCTCTCGGCGTTGCTCATGGCCATCGCTATGGCCGGGTTGAGGCCTTCCCACTTCGCGCGAATTCGACCCTGTGGATCGATCACTACGACCGTAGGGAAACCGGCGACCGAAAAAATGCCCTGCGCGTCGGCGTGCGGGTCGAGCGCCACGTTGTCCAACCCGTACTTGCGCGCGAAGGCGGCGACGGCGACGCGCGGTTCGGCGACGTCGACGGGAACCACCAGCGCACGTGTATGCGTCCGAGCCCAGGACCGCACCAGCGGTAGCTCGACCTTGCACGGCGTGCACCACGACGCGTAGAAATCTAAGAACAGCAAGCGTCCGCGCGCGTCGGCCACCCGGAACGTCCTTCCGTCCAACCGCTCAAAGGTCGCGTGCGGCGCGATTGCTGCCGACGCCGCAATGGCGAACGAACGCGGCGCGACGAAAATCTTCCAAAGCACGAACGCGACGACCAGGAGCGCGATAACGTCCCAGACTCTCGCCCACGGAATTGCCGGCCTCGGGTTTGCTATCATTGCGCCGGCGGCTATTGCGCGGCGAACACCGCCGCGATACCCTGGCCTCCCCCAATGCACGCCGAAGCGATGCCATATCCGCCGCCGCGTTCGCGCAAGTCGTGCAGCGTCGTAATCGCCAGCCTCGCTCCCGAAGCGCCCAAAGGGTGGCCCAGCGAAATCGCTCCGCCGTGCGGATTGAGTCGAAGGCCGTTGCGGTGCAGGCCGAGTTCGCGCAAACAGGCGAGGACTTGGGGCGCAAATGCCTCGTTGATTTCCATCACCGCAAGATCGTCTTTGCCGATGCCTGCCCGCGAAAGCGCCTTAGGAATCGAAAATGCGGGACCGATCCCCATGAGGCTAGGATCGACACCCACCACGCTCGCGCCGACGATCCGGCCGATCCATTCGACGCCGTCGGCCTTGGCTTGCTTCACCGTCGTCAGCACAACGGCCGCCGCACCGTCGGTGATTCCACTGGCATTCCCCGGTGTGACGACGCCGTCTTTGACGAAACGCGCGGGTAGTCTGCCGAGCTTCTCCATCGAAAGGCCGGCGCGCGGCCCTTCGTCCTTTTCGACGGTGACCGTCGAGCCTTTCGGCCCCGGTACGTCGACCGGCGCAATCTCTTCGGCGAAATATCCGTTGGACTGCGCTTCGAGGGCGCGCTCTTGACTCGCGAGGGCGAAAGCGTCGCACTCTTCGCGCGAGACGCCGTATTTCTTTGCTAAGTTCTCCGCGGTGATCGCCATCGGCGTATTTCCATAAGAGTCGGTGAGGGCGGTCCAGAGCGAATCTTCGAACGCCACGTTCTGTCCGAAACTAAAGCCGCGACGCGCGCCTCGCACGACATGCGGCGATTGGCTCATATTCTCAGTTCCACCGGCAAGCGCGTACGTGGCCGTTCCGAGCGCGAGCGACTGCCCGGCCGAAAGAATTGCCTGCAAGCCCGATCCGCACAGACGGTTGAGGGTGAGCGCCGGCGCCTCGATGGGCAATCCGACACGCAGCCCAACGTGACGCGCAAGGTAGATGGCGTCGGCACTCGTCTGCATGACGTTTCCGAAGACCACCTCGTCGATACGCTCCTTGGGAATGCCGCTCCGGGCGATTGCGGCCTCGGCCGCGGCCACGGCTAAATCGGTTGCCGAGAGATCGGCCAGTACGCCGCCGAGGTTGCCGAAAGCTGTGCGGGCGCCTGCGATGATGACGATATCGCTATCGCTGGGGGAGCTGGTCATGGACGGCGCCTTCGGCAGGCGCATTGATGGGCCATCCCTAAAACCGCCCGGCTATGCCGATCAATCGTCCAGCCGCCGTAAGCCTCGACGCCCGCTCGCTTTCCGCCGCAACCAGGACCGACCAAATTCTCGAGGCGTTCGATAGACTTCAGGTCGGTACGGCGTTGGAAATCAACGAAGAGACCGACCCCCGCGCGCTGCGCAACGAAATGACGCAGATGCGGGCCGGGCATTTCTCATGGGATGCTCGTAACCTCGGAAGCAACCGCTGGACGATCCGGCTCGAACGTATTGACGAGCATGCCGATGGCGAGACGTTTCTGGTGCACGTGCCGCAATTCACGGCGGCCAAAGCCAGCACCATCAAAGAGCTTGCCGGGCAGATGAGCGAGCGTACCTACAAGTCGGGCGATACGATTTTCGACGAAGGCGAAATGTGGCCGTACCTCGGCATCGTCAAGACGGGCAAAGTCATCTACACGCTGCTGTCGCCCGACGGGAAGACCCATACGATCGGCGAGCGCCTCACGCACGACACGCTCAACGAAAGCGGGACGTTCGACGGCGGCGGCGCCACGACGCGAGCGGAAGCCTTAACCGACGCGACGGTGGTGACACTGCCGAGCGAAGCGGTAATCCACGCCGCACGCAACGACGCCGAACTCGCGTTGGGATTTTTGATTGCGTCGTCTCAAGCGCGGCGGCGCTCCATCGATACCATCGCCGACCTTGCCTTCGCGCACGTTCTGCAGCGCGTTGCAAAGTTTTTACTCGGCTACGCGCGCGCCTCGGTCGGCATGACGCGCGGCCTTCCCGGCGTCGAACACCTTTCGCAAGCGCAGATCGCCGCCGCTGCCGGCACCGTTCGCGACATGGCGGCCCGCGCGCTCCTGCGACTGAAAAACGCCGGCGCGGTCGAGTTAGACCGCGGGCGCGTCAAAGCCATCGATCGTGCCCGGTTGGAAGCGTTCGCCCACAACGTCCAAGCGCCGCCCGTATAACCGCACTCTCCGCTCGTCCTTCGACTGCGGCGCTACGCGCCTCCGCTCAGGATGACGCAGTTAGATCCTGTAGACGTCGGCGGTGGCGTTGGGATCCACTAACGTCGGATGGACGCGCGGGCCCGAGCACATGATGGCATCGTGGCCGATTTCGATCTTCATCCGTGAGATCTCGCCACTTTGCACGTCGTCGACGACACATCCCAGAATCTTCCCCGGGACCTGAGCCATGACGATGTAGCGACCCGGTTCGAGCGTGATGTCTCGAAAGTATCCATGTCGGTCCGTTTCGAGCTTCATGATGTTGGTCGCATTTTCGATGAACGGCGCGCGATAATACGTGATGACGGCGTGGTCGATAGGCTTCCCGGATTTGAGGTCGACGACGTAACCTGAAATCCCGCCGCCGATTTGGTCGGCGATGGCCGGAACCGCCAGAACGCTCGCGAGGGCTAGCATGCTTGCGAGAATTTTCATAGACCGCTTATACCCACTTATGCTTCAACTGATTCGAGTGCTGCGGTTTCCTCGCCGGCCGTCTGCGAGTCGAAGGCCGCTCGCTTGCTTTTTGCGGCGGCATCGGCCAACGGCTCCGCAGAGGATGCCTGGCCCGACGCCGGCGCGGGACGCGCCAACGATTCGCGGCCTTTTCGAACCGCCCCGATCGCCGTCGATAAGCGGCCTTCCATCTCGCCGAGGACCTGAGCGGCGTACCCGTCGGCGCCTTCCCGGATCTTCCGCGCAGCCTCTTCAGCTTCGCGCAAAACGACGTCGGCGGTCGTGCGCGCGCGCTGCACGATCTCGTTTTGGTCTACTAACTCCTCATGTTTGCTGGCCGCCTCGTCCACGATGGCCTGAGCTTTTTCCTGAGCGGCGCGCAGCACGCGGTCCTGATCCTTCGCGATAATCTTTGCGCGCCCAACCTCCACCGGCAAGGAGGCGCGAATTTTTTCGACCAGCTCGATGAGGCGCTCTTCAGACAACACGCGGTAACCCGCGGGGAGCCACGTCCCTTCGTGGACGTAGGCTTCGAGTTTATCCAACACGCGATAGACCGACATTTCTACCTCCGTTAAGAGTGGGATTCGTGTAATCCGGCGCGTTTGAGGGCCATCAGACGCAAAACCGGTTCGGGAACGAGCGACCCTACGTCGCCGCCGAGAAAGAACACCTCTTTGACGAGGCTCGAGCTAACGAATGAGTACTTCTGGTCCGACATCAGGAAAAACGTATCGACCTCGGAGAGCGCGCGATTCATCAGCGCGGCCGACATTTCGCTCTCGAAATCGGAAACTACGCGCAACCCCTTGACGATGACATCCGCCTCGGCTGCTTTGACGTAATCGGCCAATAATCCCCGAAAATGTTCGACTCGAGCGTTGCTAATAGGCGCGATGCACTCCTTGAGCATCGCGACGCGCTCGTCCAGCGAGAACATCGGGCTGCGCTTCTGAGGATTGACGACGATGGCGACGACGAGTTCGCCGAAGCACTTGGCAGCCCGTTCGATGACGTCGAGATGACCGCAGGTCGGTGGATCGAAGGAACCTGGATAGATCGCGCGGGTGCTGCGCGACGGCTTACCGTTGGTCAAGCCGGTGACGACTGCGGCGCCAAAAAGGCGAGAGCGACATCGCCGTAGACTTCTTCGCGCACCGAGCGATACCCCGGTATTTCCGGAAGGATCGTTCGTGCCGCGTGCTCGTAGACGACCAGCGCGTCCGGTGCTAACAGTCCGCGCTCGCGCAAGAGGCCGAAAAGCTGCAGCGGCACGGCGCTCGCGTACGGCGGGTCGAGATACACGAGGTCGAAAGGTCCCTGCAGTCTATAGAGCGCGCGCTCCGCCGGCGCAGCAAAGACGCTCACGACGTCGTTGACGCCAAAGCCCTTGGCGGCCTCTTCGATGGCCGCGGCCGTCTCGCGGTGAGATTCTACCGCGACCACGCTAGCCGCACCGCGCGATGCCGCCTCGAAGCCGATGGCTCCGGTGCCGGCAAACAAATCCAGCACGCGCGCGCCTTCGAGACGGCCGGTGAGGATCGAAAACAGTGACTCCTTGACGCGGCCGGGCGTCGGACGCACGTTCGTCCCCTTCGGTGAGCGCAGCTTACGGCTGCCGAGCGAGCCGCTGGTGATGCGCGGACTCACGGGGTGAAGTCCTGCGGCGCGACGGGATCGCGTACTGGTGCGAGCCAAGCATCGTCGCCAAGCCACTCGTAGCGTACGGTCGAAAACGGCACGGTTCCGTAGGAAAGCAGCCGATCGTGGAATCCCCGCAGCGAGAAGGCCGGGCCGCCGGCGTCGCTCACGAGACCGAGCAGGGTCTCGATCTGCGTCTTGCCGACGAGATAGTCGATGGCTTGTCCCGGATTCATCGCAAAGCGGGTCGCTTCCCCACGCGCCGTCGCGTAGTCGATTCCGGCATTCTTTTGGAAGTACGCAATTGCCTCGGGCAGCGACATCGCGCCGGTCGCAAGCGCGACGTCGACTCCGATGCGAGTCGCCCGATGGCGCATGAGGTGAATGACTTGGCGCCGGGCAGCCGGATCGCGTTCGTAGAGCCCTTGCCGCATCAGCATCTCTTCGCCATAGAACGCCCAACCCTCGGCAAACACCCCGTCGTCGTGCACGTGACGAATGAAGTCGGGGTTGTGATAGGCGTAGCTGAACTGCAGGAAATGTCCCGGAATTCCCTCGTGGCCCAGGATCGGTAAGACCGACTGGCGCGCCTGCTCGACGAAAAAGCTCGTGTTGCTCGAGCTGAAGTCCGGAACGAAGTAAAATCCTTGCGGATCGGCCGACAGCATGCCGGGCGGATTCATGAAGCCCCCCGGATACGTCGCTGCCAGCGCCTTGGGAACTTCGACGATATGAAATGGTCCGACGTACGACGGGATGTCGACGATGCTGCGATCCACGACGAAGGCCTTCAGGCGGGCGAGCGACGCTTCGTAGTACTGCAGGAACGCCGCCTTCGTTGCGAACGCAGGCTGTGACGGCGGCGCCGGTTCGTGCGCGTCGCGATTGGCCTCCCACGCCTCCAACGCGCGGTCGCGCGACAGCTCGAGCCGTCCGATGGTCGCAACTTCGGCGCTGTCGAACGGTAACAACAACGCCCGTCGCAGGTACCATTCGTATTGTTCCTTCCCGACGGCAAAGCCGCCGGCATGGAACGCGGACATGTGCGCCTCGAGCCATGCCCGATACGCGTGCAGCGAGTCCAGCGCCGCCGCAACCGCCACACGCAACTCGGCGCGGCGCTGCGAACTAACGTCGCGAGCGATCCCATCGAGCGTTGTGGTGTAGAGCGAATCGCCGTCACGAACGTCCTCCGACGCGATCTGCGCGAACTCTCGGACGGTATCCGTAAGATTCGCTTCTCCTTCGCTCAAGACGCGCGGACACGCGCGCAAGCGGCCGATCGCATCGCGCACGCGAACGTCGTCGGAGGCGTATTGCCGCTTCACAATCGAGAAGATACCGTTGGCGCACTCGCCCTCGTACACGGTTGGATTGCGTTGAAGGCTCCGCAGCACGCCGCGATTCCACCAGTCGGCTTCGAGGTCGGAGCGAACGAGGAGATAATCGACCCGCTCGTGTGGGGTTGCGCCGGCCGGTGGCTGCAAGGCGACGAGTTCGGAGCGAAACTCGCGCAGGTGGGACAACGACGCCGCCTGCTCGGCCGGTGAGAACTCAGCCAGCTTGGCGTCGTAGGTGTGGACTCCCGAATCGGTCGCGGAGGTCGGGTTTTGTTCGAACGACCACATCGTATAGCGGCGGTCCAAATCGATCAGCTTCGCTTGATAATCGCCGCTCGCGGCGGCATGACCGACGGCCGTGCACGCGACGGCGAAGGCGACTGCGACGAACCCAGCGCGGCGGTGGGGTGTCATCGGATCGTCGACGCGGCCGGGATTAGTTGTACCAGCTCTTCTAAGGAGTGGATCGTGTAATTCGGTGGAACGACTTCCGGCGGATACGCCTTGTGCTCGGCATCGAGCCAGACCCCGTGCAGTCCCGCGGCGCGCGCACCGCTGACGTCGCAGCGTGGATCGTCGCCGACGTACCACGTGTTCTCGGCCCTCGTGCCTAGCGCGTCCAGTAACGCCGCGAAAGCGCGGGCGGAGGGCTTCTGCACGCCCAGGTCGGCGCTGGCCAGGATCGGGCCCTCGAACCCGGCGCGTTGCGCCTTTCGCACCTGCAGCGGATTCCAGCCGTTGCTAAGCACCGCCAGCCGCACGCCCCGCTCGCGCAGCGCTTGGAACGTGTGCTTAGCGCCAAGCAGCGGAATGACGAACTCGTCGACCATATCGACGGCCAACGTTCGGAAAAGCTCGACGTACTCGTCTCGCGGCGGAACGCCGCGTTCGCGCGCGAATGCACGAACCGCATCGTCGATCGAAAACTTCCCGTTGCGCTGCTGCACGAGCAGGTCGTCGATCCGATCGCTCTCCTCGGCTAACGTCCCGAGTGCGTATCCGCCGTCGTCCAAGATGGCTTCCAACACGCGCATCAGCGCGACGCGTTCGAGCTTATTGTCGATCGCGATCGTATGATCCAGATCGAACCCGACGCCGGCGACTCCGTCGCGCATCACTTCGCCGGCGGCCCGATCACGACGCGAACGAAGGATTCCGGGCGAACGTACTTCGCAAGCGCGGAGCGAATGGTCTCTCCCGACGCGGCAAGTTCCGCCCGCGCATCCACAACGTTCTGATCCAGCGGCAAATCGCGGCTGGCGTAACTTAGGAGTTGATCGCCCACGCCGTCGTAACTGGCTTGCCGGATCGGCACTTCGCCCATGAGCAAGGCCTTGGAACGCAATAGGCGATCCGCTTCGATCGGCGCTTGCTGCAACTGACGCAACACCGCGAGGACTTGGCTCTCAGCCGGAACGACGTTCTTCGGGTCGCAGCCGTAACGAACCTCAAACGAGCTGCGAACCTTGCCGGCTTCAAACGCGCTGCTAACCGAGTACGCATAGCCGTGGACTTCGCGCAAGTCGTGGTAGAGCAGCGACGAGTAGAACCCGCCGGTGAGTACGGCGTCGGCGACCTGCAACAGCGGCCATGCGGGATCGGTGCGCGTCATCGGTACCGTTTCGACGAGTTGGACCGACGACTGAACTCGCCCCGTGGCCGGTACCGCGACCTGACTTGGTGCATTGGGCGGCACCGCCGGCGGCTCGGTGTTGGGCTTATTTCCCTGTGCGGTCCAGCCGCCGAAATATTTTTCGACTTCGGCTTTAGCCTGTTCCGGCGTGGTGTCGCCGATGACGACGATCGTCGTGAGGTCGGGACGATACGCGCCGGAATACCACGACTTCACCATGTCGAGGGTTAAAGCGCCCACGCTCTGCGGAGACGCAAATCGCTGCTCGGGATCGCCGGGCGGGTAGAGGGCCTTTGCGAGCGCAACCTCCGCAAGATGGTCCGGCGACGTCGCTTCGCCCGTCAGTTCACCGACGCTTTGGCGCTTGACGACGGCGAACGCTTTCGGGTCGAAGGCTGGATGCAGCTCTTCGTCCGCAAGCAACTGGAGACCGCGATCGAAGCTTCCCGATAGTACGTCCAGGCCGAATTCGGTGCCAGCCGACGTGCTGGCGGCGATCTTATCGAGTTCGCGCTGGAACGCGACCCGGTCGTACCGAGCCGTTCCATAGGGCAAGAGCGCGGTAGCGACGTCGTCGATGCCTTCCTGGCCGGCCGGCTCCTGCACGTTGGGGTCGTTGAGGATTTCACCGCGGACCACCACCGTGTGCGTGATGAACTCCGGCTGCACGATCAATCGAATGCCATTGGACAGCGTCACGTCCGTGGGCGCGAGCGTTTGTCGCGGCACCTGCAAGTTGTCGAGCACGTGCTGCGCCCACACCGGCAGCGGCTCGTGCTTGCTCGGTGGAATCGCATTGTTCTCTTTTGCCAGCTCGCCGCCGCCGGCGCTGACCGCGCCGCTATTTTTCGGCACGGCATAGGCCGCAACCACCGTCGAGTTATCGAGACTCCGGCGCAAGACTCGGTTGACGTCGTCGACGCTTACCGCCTCGAACCGAGCGATCATATCGTCGGGCGAACGCAGCTCCTGCACGGCGACCGCCTGACTCCACTCGTTAGCCATACCTTCGATTGAGTTGCCGTTGAACTCGAGTTGCGAGATCTCGCGTAACTTCTCCGCTGAAACTAAGTCGGGCGGAACCCCGCTTCGACGGTACCCGGCGATGATCGAACGCACCTCGCGATCGACCGTCTCGGGTTTGGTAGCAACCGGAACGGCGGCGAACGCAATGCCCACGGCCGTTTTCGGATAGGTCTGGACGAAGAACTGCGTGTTTAGCGCCTTCCCGACGTACGGCATGGCGCCGAACTCGCTGCGCTGGCTTGAGAGAACGTCGGCCAGGATTTGCGCGGCTGCATAGTCGGCACTGTCGTAACCCGGAAGACGGTAGCCCAAGAGCACCGCCGTGTACGATTGATCCGAGACGTCGTGATAGGTGGCGGGCCGCAACGGCTTCAGAGTGACGGGAGAGCGCGCCGGAAGCTTCGCGGCCGGAACGTCGCCGAACAGCCGTCTCACTTCGGCAACCGTTGCCGGTCCATCGACGTCGCCGACGATCACGTACACCGCGTTGTTAGGATGATACCACGCGCGATAGAACTTCAGGAGCTGGTCGCCGTTGACGTCGCGCTCGAAGCTCGACACGGTTCCCAGACCGTTCTTCGCGTACGGCGTCCCACCAATGATGCGCTGCTGCATCTTCACGAACAAGCGATACAACGCGTTGGAGTTGTCCTGAGTCACCTCTTGCGTGATCGCACCGCGCTCTTGGTTCCACTGATCCTGGGCCATGACCACGCCGGTCGCGCGAGATCGTTCGGCCCGCAGAGCAATATCGAGGTACTCTGAGGGCACGGTGAAAAAATACTGCGTGACCGTCGACTGGGTATCCGCGTCGAAGTTTCCGCCGGTGATTTCCATGGTTTCCATCAGTTGCGACGACGACAGCGTCGCACTTCCGCGAAACATCATGTGCTCGGTCGCGTGCGCGAGGCCGTCGATCCATTGCTCGTCCGATCCGACTTGATAGTTCATCATCGCCGTGACCACCGGGGCCAAGGGATCGTGGACGACGATCACTCGCAGACCGTTGGAGAGCGTAGCGCGCGTTACGTCGGCCGGCAGCGTCCCCGACGCGCGAGCCGGCGCCGCAAAACAAACCGAAGCCGCCACCGCCGCGAAGACGGCGACAAGAATACCAGCCGTGCGCATCGGACACGCTATTCTCGACCGTTGGCGGCAACCCCCCAGCCCTAGGAACTGAGGAGCAGGGCCCGCGTCGACGGCTGCCGTTCGAGCAGCGCGCGCAGTCCCGCATGCTCGGCTGCCGCCAGATGCGGATCGTCGGAAACGATCGCCTCGGCCGCCGACTTGGCGGCCCGATAGACGTCGAAATCGCGAACCAGATCGGCCAGCCGGAGGTCGGCCGAGCCGGATTGCGCAGTACCGGCCAGTTCACCGGGGCCGCGCAGGCGCAAATCTTCTTCGGCTATGTCGAATCCGTCGGTCGAGCGCGTAAGGATTTCGAGGCGTTCGGTTTCGGCGGCCTCGTCGGGATAGACGAGGATGCAGAACGACTTCGCGCCGCCACGACCGACGCGCCCGCGCAACTGATGCAGCTGCGCCAAGCCGTATCGCTGCGCGTCGAGTACGGCCATGACGCTAGCATTGGGAACGTCGACGCCGACTTCCACGACGGTGGTGGCCACCAGAACGTCGAGCTCTCCCCGAACGAACCGCTGCATCACCTCCTCCTTTTCGCGCGGGACGAGCCTTCCGTGAAGCAGCCCCAGCCTCAAGTCCCCGAACACGTCGGCTTTCAGCCGCTCGAACTCCGCAACGGCGCTCGTCAGCTCGAGTTCCCCCTCGTCGATGACGGGGGCAACGATGTAAGCCTGATGACCGCGCGCGACGTTCGCGCGAACGAATTCGTAGACGCGCTCCAAGCGGCTGTTGCGAACCGCGAACGTTTCGATCGGCGTGCGTCCCGGGGGAAGCTCGTCGACGATCGAAAGATCGAGATCGGCATAGATCGATTGCGTGAGCGTTCGCGGAATGGGCGTGGCCGTCATGTGCAGGGTGTGCGGCGACACGCCTTTGGCGCGCAACCGTGCGCGCTGCTCGACGCCGAAGCGATGTTGTTCGTCAATAACGACCAGCCCCAGCCGATCGAAATCGACGCCTTCGGTCAGCAGCGCGTGCGTTCCGACCGCCAGCGCGGCTTCGCCGCCGGCTAAACGCGCGACGGCGGCGTTGCGCGCTCGCAGCCCTTGGCTGCCGAACACCGCCTCCACGCCAATACGCAGTGGAAGCAATAGTGGGGCGAGTTTGGCCGAGTGCTGTGCCGCCAGAATCTCGGTGGGGGCCATCAACGCCGATTGCACGCCGTTGCGCGACGCAAGCACGATCGCCGCTGCCGCGACCAGCGTTTTGCCGCTCCCGACGTCGCCTTGCAACAATCGGTTCATCGGAACGTCGCGCGTCATATCGTCCCAAATTTCGACAATCGAACGTCGCTGGGCACCGGTGAGTGCGAAGGGCAGCGCGGCGCAAAACTCTTCGAGCAAGCCGGAGGGGACGCGCAGCGCCCGAGCGTCTCGTTCGCGCTCGCGTTGAGCGCGCCGGAGCTGCGCCGCAGTGGCGAGTGCCAGAAACTCGCCGAAGATGAATCGTTCCCGCGCACGATCGGCCTCTTCGGGGGTGGCCGGTGCGTGGGCGGTTCGATACGCTTCGCGCAACGGAACGTAGCCACGCGATTGCGCAATTGCCGCCGGTACGCTATCGGTTGGAACGAGCTCCAGGAGCTTGGGCAGGTTCTTTTTGACGACCGCACCGATCTTCCGCGTTGCCAAGTCCTTGCTCGCGCGATAAACCGGCACTAGTTCCCCGTGGTACTCTTCACCGTCGCCAAGCACCGCATAGTGACCGACGTTGACGACCGCGCCCGCGAAGGTACGTTCCACGCGCCCGCGGACGAACAGTCGCATTCCTTCGCGAAAACGTCCGTAGACGAAGCGGCGTTGACCGATCCACTTGGCGACGAACCGATCGCCGACGTCGTCGCGCATCGACAACTCGACGATCTCGAGATGGCGAACGCGCCGCTCTTTTACCCCAATCACGATGCCGACGGCGTTTTCCTCGCCTGGAGCGTTGCCAAGACGAGCCGCCGGCGTAGGGAAGCGCAAATCCTCGTAGCGGAAGGGTAGGTACTCGAGCAACGCGGCCGGCGTGTCTATGCCGAGCTCGCGAAACAGCGGTGCGGTTTTCGGCCCGACTCCCGCCAGGGCGGCAATATCATCCATCGTGGAAAGCGCTCGCGGCCGCTTGACGAAGTGCCGCGTAGCTTTCGCGAACGTGCGGCACGGGTACGTCGTAGCGGTCCGCTAGTTCGACGACCGCCCCGACAATGGGATCCAGTTCCAAGTCTCGGCCGCGTTCGAGATCCTGGAGCATCGACGTCTTTACGTCGGCTAAGCGCGCGGCATACTCGATGCGAGCGTCGACGTCCACGCCGGCGACCACGCCCATAGACTGCCCGACGCGCAGTGCCTCAATCATCAACGTACGGACTTCCGCGCGGGCGACCGGATCCACCAGCATCGGCCGGATCGTCAGGCGGCGCAGGGCACTCACTGAGTTGAGTCCGACGTTATTGACCAGCTTCATCCACACGGTCGCGCGAACGTTTGAATCGGCTTCGGCAGCCAAGCCGGCGGCGCGCATCGTTTCGACTAAACCGCCGGCGCGCGCGTTCGGCCTGCCAAGCGGATCGCCGAGCACGAATCGCAATCCGCCGCTCTGAACGATCGCTCCCGGCGCCGCTACCCTTCCGGACACGTGGACGACGCCGCCGAGAACCCGTTCGTCGGAGAATAGCCGTCCGATGGTTCCACCTGGGTCGACGCTGTGCAACGGCGGCTCGCGTACGTACCAAAACGGGATGCCGTTTTGCAGCGTCACGACCGTTGTATCGGTCTGCGCGAACGCGGCGAGCTGCGGCAGCAGCGGCGCCCATTGATGGCTTTTGAACGTCAACAAGAGCACGTCGAAGGCGCCCAGTTCGCGGAGATCTTCGCCGGCTTCGACGGCCGTCGAAAACGTGCCGAGGTCGCTCTCGATACGCAATCCGTGGCGGCGTATCGCCGCCAGATGCTCGCCCCGCGCAACGACCGCCACCGGTACGCCGGCTCGCGCCAGCGCGGCCGCCAGGAATCCCCCGATCGCCCCAGCGCCCACGACGGCTACGCGCATCCAACGAACCTCAAACCTTTTGAGGCGACGGGCAGATTTGAACTGCCGAATGGGGCTTTTGCAGAGCCCTGCCTTACCACTTGGCTACGTCGCCGAAGATCGCTCGCGTGCTCGGTTCGCCCTCGCCTTTTTATCACTTGGAGCGGGTAGTGGGAATCGAACCCACGCATCAACCTTGGGAAGGTCGCAGGCTGCCATTACATCATACCCGCGCATCACGGCGAGCCTCCGGTTCGAGCAGCGTCGCGCCCCGTCCTACAAACCTTCGACCCGCGCCGGCGTTGCGGTCAACCCCAATTACCAGGGCTCGTACGGGGAGGCGCCCCCTTCCGCGCGAAGGCTTTTTACGTGACCTGGGTTTACGCCATACCGTCGTGGCTCTTTTTCGCGTCGATCCTGGTGCTTGCGTGTGCGCTCTCGGCGAGCGGCTTGCTTTTCGTTCGACACGTCGTCACCCGCAGTCAGGAGCTGACGCACAACGACGTCGCCGGCCCGATCATCGGTACCGTCGGGACGATATTGGCCGTCATCTTGTCCTTCTTGCTTGTGACCGTGTGGCAACAGTACGACGGCGCCGCCGCGACCGTCGCGCAAGAGGCCAGCGCGATCGCCGATCTTTTTCACGTTTCCGGACACTTTCCGGCGCCCGTTGCCCAACAGCTTCACGGCACGCTCAACACCTACATCAACGCGGTCGTTAACGATGAGTGGCCCGCCATGCGAACGGGCAGTACCAGCCCGACCGCCCGCGCGGCGGCGCTCGCCGCCTTCAATCTCGTCGCGCGCTACCAACCGCAAAGCGCCGGACAGCAGGCTCTGCAACAGGAGGCGCTTGGACTGATTTCCACGTTCGAGGATGCGCGCCGCAGCCGCCTGTTCGCCAACGAACAAGGCATTCCGATCTTCTTCTGGATCGGCAACGTCATTTTAGCTGCGATCACGGTCGGCTTCTGTTTCATCTTT
Source organism: Vulcanimicrobiota bacterium (assembly GCA_963786105.1). Lineage (GTDB taxonomy): Bacteria > Vulcanimicrobiota > Vulcanimicrobiia > Vulcanimicrobiales > Vulcanimicrobiaceae > Tumulicola. The sequence goes on along the minus strand of CAWAXX010000017.1, from coordinate 248,776 downwards.
CGCGTGCGCAGCGAAGCGGTCCACCTGGTAATGACGCTTGCCCTCACGACGGTGATCGCGACGATTTTCGTCTTGATCGCTTTATTCGATTACCCGTTCCGAGGCAGCACTCAAATTCCGCCGACGGTCTTCCTCCAGCTCCAGCGAGCAGTGGCGCACGGCGCCGGATCTTATTGAATCAAACTCACCGATCGCGCGAGCACGATCGCGATCGTCATCAGCGAGATGAGCGCTTCGACCAGCATGAGGCACTTCGCCCAACGGCTTAGCGGCATGACGTCGGCCGGACTGAACGCCGTGCAGTTAACGAACGACACGTATAGGTAATCGAAGAACTGAGGCTTCCACGCCGGATCGATACACGGCAGCGGCTTTCCGCTCAAGAAAAAGAGCTGCATTTGAGGAAAGAGGAAGTCGGCGTTATGAAATTCGTATGCCGCGTTGGCGTGAGCGCGGGCTTCGGGACCGTCGCCGTCGAGTTCCCAATACCACAGAGCGAAGACGAGGACGTTCGTGAGCCAAACCTGCGTTCCATGACGCAGCAACATGCCCGCCGAGTTCAACTCGACGATTCGCGCCGGATGAAAAAACCCGTTGATCAGCAGCGCGACCGAAGCGATATTGAAAAAGTTCACGATTGCGATGAGTAGAATTCCCCAGAAACGCATGTGCCGCGTTTCTGAGTGACGGCGCGGAGCGAAGACGGACAGCGGAATCAACAGCGCGAGCACGAGCAGCGGGGCGACCCAAACCGGACCGATAGTCAACCGCGGAGGAAGCGTGATGTAGAGAATGAGGGCTGCGAGCACCGCGGCCGAAGCGTGCCAGCGGGGCTCGTGCCGCACTGCTACGTCCGGCTCGCACCGTGGACTCTCCATCGATAGCTGCTTTCGCCCGCTCCGGGAGCGCAACCCGCCCGCGCGAGCCCGGTATCATGGGAGCATGTCGACAGATTTTCGAGACGGAAAGACCTTTCCGCGACGCGGGCGCCAAGCAATCGGCGAAGCGCTCTGGCTGTTGCGCATGGCGGACAAAGGCCGCGCGGCCGCTGCCGGAACGATTCACGACTATATTTACCCGTGTCCGATGGACCGCGGCGTCATGGACCGGTGGGGAATCACGCCGGCGTCGTTCGATGCCGCGCTCGGTCGGCACCAGGGCGACGACGCGCTGTACGGCTGGCTGACGGACCACGTTCCTGTCGAACGCCTCAAATCGGCGAACGAATGGCTGCTGCGGGAAAAAGCCGACAACCTCGATCGGCAAGATTCCGAAGAGGGCGCCGCGACCGAGCAGCCGCGCTGATGGGAAAAACGATCGAGTTCGAACGTCCCGACGGAAAAACCGCGCCAGGCTATCTCGGGGAGCCGCGACGTCCGGACGACGCACCCGGAGTCGTCCTCTTTGAAGAGTGGTGGGGTCTAACCGATCACGTCAAGGAGACCGCGGATCGTCTGGCGGGCGACGGGTTCGGGGTACTCGTTCCGGATCTTTATCGCGGATCGGTCGCCGACACGCGCGAAGAGGCGGGGCATCTCATGGAGGGTCTCGACTTTTCGGATGCGGCTTCACAAGACGCCCGCGGAGCCGCTGCGTACTTGAAGCGACATGGCGCCAAACGCGTCGGCGTGATGGGGTTCTGCATGGGTGGCGCGCTCGCCATGCTCTCGGCCATCCACGACCCCGAATTCGACGCAGCGGTCGTCTTTTACGGTTACCCGCCGCCCGAGGCCGGCGATCCCTCGACCATCAAGATCCCGATCATGGGGCACTGGGCGCTGGGCGACGAGTTTTTCAATATCGCGGGCGTCGACGCGCTAGAGCGCGCGCTCGAAGCCAACGGTGTGCCTCACGAGTTTCACCGCTACGATGCCAAGCACGCGTTTTATAATCCGGGCGGCCTTGGCAACTATCATCGGGAGCACGCCGAAACGGCATGGAAACGCAGCGTCGAATTTCTCAAACGCAGGCTCGCGTAGCGTTAAAGCGTTAAGGGCCCGGCCGAATGACGGCGGGCCCTTAACGCGAACGCATGGTGCCAAGGGCCGGAATCGAACCGGCGACACCGCACTTTTCAGGCGCGTGCTCTACCGACTGAGCTACCTTGGCTTAAGAAGGAAGGCCCTGATTTATCCCAGCTCTTTCGTCACCTCGGGTCTCGATTACCATAGTAAACTTCCATCCTTCGCCTGCTTGATCTGATCGAAATCGGAGCCACAAAGGATTCCCGCAAAGCGCACCACGTTCTTAAGCGGTGCGCTCGGGAAAAAATCTGGCGACGCTGATGGGGCTCGAACCCACGACCTCCGCCGTGACAGGGCGGCGCTCTAAACCAACTGAGCTACAGCGCCAAGGACCGGGACCGCTATTTAGCACACATTCCAACTCGCACCTGCGTCGAGCCTCGAGGGAATGGTGGGCACGGTTGGGATTGAACCAACGACCCCCCGCGTGTGAAGCGGATGCTCTCCCACTGAGCTACGCGCCCGTTGCGGTTCCCTTGGACAAGCTGGTATCTTACCCTACCGGCGCCTCGGGTGTCCAGCACCGGTATGGCGACGCGGACTCGAGACGTGGGAGTCGAAGTGCACGGCTCATGCTCACGGGTTTTCCGCTCGTTTCCCGCTTCTCGATTCCGTTTGCGGACATCGACATGATGCAACACGCGAATAACGTCGCGTACATCCGGTGGGCTGAAATGATGCGCTCCGAATACTTCGCGCAAGTGATGCGAGAACCGATCAACGGCGAACGCGGGATCATTCAAGCGACGATCGATTTTACGTACGAACGCCAATTGCACTATCGCGAGAAGATCGCCGTCGGCTGCCGCGTTTCGCGAATCGGAACGAAGTCGTGGGACTTCGAGTACGAGATTTGGAGCGAGACCAACGCGCATCGCGCAGCCCGTGGAATAACGACCGTCGTAGCGTTCGATTTCCTGACGCAGACGAGCATCGCCATCCCACCGAGCTGGCGCGAGGCTATCGCGGCCTTCGAGGCCGGGCCTCAGCACTTTTTCGTGTGACGCCGGCGGTACTTGCGCTCGCGGCGCTCACCGCCATCCATTTCCCGGTTTCGACGACCGACCGCGTCGCGCAGGCGTCGATCGATCGCGGTCTCCTCTTTTATTTCGCTTACGACGGCGGTGACGCCGCCGGCGCCTTCGCCGGCGCGGCGGCGCGCGATCCGAATCTGGCGATGGCGTATTGGGGCGAAGCCCTCGCTAGCGGCCCCGACTTGAACACGCCGATGTCGGAAGAGCGTTTCCTGCAGGCACAAACGGCCGTCCAAAAAGCCGTTGCGCTCGAGCGGTACGCGAGCGACGGCGAGCGGCGCTACATCGACGCCATGGCCCGGCGTTATAAGGGAACGTGGGCAGATTGGAGAGACGGCGACGATGCGTATCGCGCCGCCATGAGCCGCCTCGCCGGCGATCCGAAGAGTCCAGCCCAGGACGACGTCGCCACCGCACTAGCGGCCGAAGCGCTGGTGGAAAGCGGCGGCTTCGTTTGGGCAGGGTCGTCGCCCGCGACGCCCGATTCCCGCCAAGCGCTCGCGTTGATGACGCGCATATTGGTGCACGATCCGGAAAACGTAATGGCCAACCATCTTTGCATTCATCTCTATGACGGCGCCCGCGATCGCACACCGGCGCTGGCGTGTGCAAAACGCCTCGACGCCGCCGTCCTCCCGCCTCAGGCGGAGCACCTGGCGCATATGCCGTCGCACTACTGGATCGAGAGCGGAAACTACGTCGCGGCCGTCGCCTCCAGCGAGCGAGCTTACCAACTGTTCGCGCAACTGCAGCAGATCCGCGACCGCAATCCCGATCACGACCGTTATTTGATCCACGACGTCTACCTCGGCTACTCCGGCGCGATGATGCTCGGCGACTATGCCACCGCTCGTGTATGGTCCGCACGCATGAACGCGACGTACGGCACGTCGTTCGACGCGCTCACGGCATTACGTTTCGGTCGTTTCTCCGATGCATATTCGCTCGCGCGCGATGCGGCGCCGAGCGACCTCGCGATACGTGGCCTCGCCGCCTTGGAGCTCGGTCGCGACGACGAAGCGCGCGCAATCGCTGGCCAAGTGAGAAAGCTCACGACGGCCGGGGATGTCGTCGAACTGTTCCTCGCCCGGGTTGCCGAACTCGACGGTCGTTACGGGGAAGCCGCTCGATTGATCGAGGGGGCGGTCACCACGCAGCGCGACGCGTTTGCAAACGAGCTGATTCCACTACTGCCCGCGCTTGAGGCGCGTGGCGCGTTCGCCATGCGCCGTGCCGCCTACGCCGACGCCGCGACGGCTTACGAAGCCGCGTTGACCGCTTATCCAAACGATCCGCGCGCGCTGGCCGGCCTCGAAGCGGCACGGAAAGCGCAGGGAAGGGGCCCGTAGGCCCCTTACGCCGCTTTGCCGGCGCGCAGAGTACGCGCCAGCGTTGCCAACGCGTCGCTCATCGCTTGAGCGCCGTTGGCGATGCGCGTGCGGACGCTCGTACTTCGTCCACTCTCCGCAAGGCGAATTAGCCGGCTGCGGTTGGCGGTCTCGACGGCGTCGTCACGGCGCATCCGGATCTCGGTTTCAAACCAATAGTCCATGATTTCGCCCTTCATGACGGAAAAAGTGAAATTGAAAAGGCCCCCGGTCGATTCGCGGAGGCCTTCGAACACTCTTGAAACCGGCTATGCTTTACGCCGGCCCGTAGTCCGAAGGTCCAGAACGAAGCGACCCGCCGCCAAATTGCGGCGCGACGTTACGATTACGCGTGCGGTTATTGGTCATCGTGCCTCCTTTTCGTGACGAGATTCGTGCGCGACTAATGTTCGTGCACGACACTGTACCACGCAATCGCAAACGAGTCAAACCGTGCGGCCAGGTGCGCATCGGGAAGGCGCCGAAGGGCGCGAAAATCCAGCGATTGCGGGCGGTTAGCTCAGTGGGAGAGCACTTCCTTGACACGGAAGGGGTCACTGGTTCAATCCCAGTACCGCCCACCATTTTCGACGCGACTAGCAAATAAGAAGAGGCCCCACCCGAAGGCGAGGCCTCTTTGTTTAGCGACTGATGCGAATCAGCAGCTTCTTCTAGTGGCAGGCGCCCTGCGAACTCGTGAAGGTCCCTTCGAACGAGAACTTTCCGCCGGTGCCCTTTGAGGGCGTACGGTAGAACCAATCGAAGAACGCGAGTTCTTGCGGGTGGTACGCGAAGCCGTTGTAGCTGAGGGTGAAGGCGGTGCCCGTGAGCGGATCGCCGACTTCGAAGTTGTTCTGGCAACCGCCGACTTGGCCGACGTGGCCCCACGCCGGCGTTGCGTTGTTGACGAATGGATCGTTCAGGAGTTCGCCGATCTCGTGCGTCCACGCGTGGATGTCTTCGATGGGCGTGGTACCGAAGACGCCGGCGTCGTTATATGCGCCGACGGCATAGACTTGCGTTCCCCCCGAGCGGGAGAAGGCGCTGTGGTAGCCGAGGATGCAGCAGCCGCCGCTGGTTTCGAACGTGTTGTACGAGAGAACGACCGGAAGTTGCGACGTCGTAGCATACTGGGTCGCGAGATTCGTCACGAGGTTGTCGTACGCGTTGATGTCGATCTCGCCGATGCGATGGTTGTTACCGCTGCAAACGCCGCCCACCGTCTTCGACCCCGCGGGGGCGTTGATGTTGACGATGATCGGTGCCACCGCAAGTTTCAGCGCGGTGTGGTATCTGTTGCTCTTCAGGACGTTCCAAAATTCCGCGCGTTGGAAGCCGTCGGTGACTTGGGTTTTGCCGACGTTAACGCCGTTCGACGTCAACGGGGTCTTGACGAAGTTCGGACCCTTGAAGAACCGATCGGCCACCGAAACCGAGTCGTTGCAGCCCGGTTGCGTGGGATCGAGTACCGTTCCATCGGCGAACGTGATGACCAATACGATCGGTACGGTCTTGATTTGGGTCGTTCTGATGCTCCTCGTCGGGTCCTTACCGGCGATTTTATAAGTATACGTCCTGTTGTCGAGCGGCGACTTCACCGATCCGCTAAAGAACGGAATAGTCGTGCCCGCTGCCTGCTGCTTGTCGAGCATGGCGTAGTTGACGTTCCGCGGCTGCATCGTGATGTAGCGCGGTACCCAGTGATTGACGTCCGCAATGCTATGGCCCGCCGTGGCGCCGCCTGCAAAGGGAACTGCTTGGCCGACGCCCTGCGTCTGGGTCGGCATCGAGCCGCCCTGACCGCTACACGCAGCTAGCATCGCGCCGACGGCGACGGCCGCGGCGATTCTGCCGAAATTCATGAATCTGAGTCCTCCAAAAGGCTCCGAATGGTGAAGGGGGTAGGGCGCGTTATTCCTTCAACCTTCTCGTCGACCCTTTGTGGAGGCTAATCCGAGTCCGGCAGGCTGTTTTCGAGCCTGTACGGCGGTCGTGTTTAACGACCCGGTCCCGAACGTCCCCTCGACGACCTTCATGCTTCCAAACTCGTACTACGTGTGCGAGACGTAGCTCTGCGCTTCGCGTACGGTTCCCGCATCGTCGCAGTTGATCCCGGAAAGCACCACCCACGACACGTCCGCCAGCTTGCCCGCGGCAATATCCGACAGAATCTTGTGCGACTCGCAAAAATGAACGAACGATGCGCGCGTATTCGCGAGGTCCGTGGTCCGTACCCAGGTCGCCGAACCGGTGTCGAGCGTTACAGATCTGACGCTTGCCCGCTCTACAGCGCCGATCCGAAGCGCACCGGCTCGCTGTTTTTCGCGCCGGCCGCTGAAACAGTACCGGCCGGAAGAGGGTTGAGCGTGGAAAGACCGTGCTGAAGACTTTCCATCCGCTGGTGAGCGAATGGTTCGCCGAGCGTTTCGGGCAACCGACGGAGCCGCAACTCCAGGGCTGGCCGCCGATCCGCCAGGGCGGCGACACGTTAATCTGCGCGCCTACCGGATCGGGCAAAACGCTGGCGGCGTTCCTCATCTGCCTCGACGATCTGGTACGCCGCGCCGCCGACGACGTTCTCCCGGAAGAAACGCTGGTGGTGTACGTCTCGCCCCTCAAAGCCCTGACCAACGACGTTCGCAAGAACCTCGAATTGCCGCTCGCCGAGCTCGTCGCACGCGCCAACCAGCGGCTCACGCCTCTCGCGCCGATCAGAACGGCGGTTCGCACCGGCGACACCACGACCGCCGAGCGGCAGCGCATGCTGCGCAAGCCACCACACGTGCTGGTCACCACGCCGGAGTCGCTGTTTATCCTTCTCACCGCCGAAAAGTCGCGCGCGCTCTTCGGAAACGTCTCGACCGTCATCGTCGACGAAATCCATGCGGTCGCCAACAGCAAACGCGGGTCGCACCTCATGCTCACGCTCGCTCGTCTCGACGCACTAGTCGCCGAAGGCGGTAACCGAAAGCCGCAGCGCATCGGCCTATCGGCAACGGTCCGCCCGCTCGAGCGCATCGCCAACTTTCTCAGCCCCACCGCGACGATCGTCGACGTCGGTAGCCGCCGGCCGATGGGGCTCGCGGTCGAGATACCCAGCGACGAGCTTGGCGCCGTGGCCAGCGGCGAGATGTGGGCGGAGATCTACGATCGCGTTGCCGACATGGTCCTCGCCAATCGCACGACGCTGGTGTTCGTTCCAACCCGCCGCATGAGCGAACGGGTCGCCTTTGCGCTGGAACAGCGTCTGGGTGAAGGCATCGTAATGCCCCATCACGGAAGCTTGGCGCGCGAAACGCGCTTCGACGCCGAAAACCTTCTCAAGAGCGGGAAACTGCGCGCGGTGGTCGCCACCGCCTCGCTGGAACTCGGCATCGACATCGGCACCATCGATCTGGTCGTTCAGCTCGGAACCCCGCGTTCCATCGCCACCGCGTTGCAGCGCATCGGCCGGTCCGGGCATTGGGTCGGCGCGATGCCGCAAGGCAAGATTTTTGCAACCACTCGTGACGAACTGCTCGAATGCGCGGCGCTCGTGCGCGCGTTGCGCGGCGGCGCCATGGACGCGCTGGAAATAACCAACGCACCGCTCGATATTCTTGCGCAACAAATCGTGGCCGCCTGCGCCGCCCACGAATGGAAAGCCGACGCTCTCTACGATCTCGTGCGCGGCACGTACCCATACCGCGAACTTTCGCGCGAGGACTTCGATGCGGTCGTTTCGCTGGTTGCCGACGGTGTGGCGACGGCGCGCGGGCGCAGCGGAACCTTTCTGCATCATGACCGCGTGAACGGCGTGCTGCGCGCGCGCCGCGGCGCGCGCTTATCGGCGATTACGTGTGGCGGGGCCATTCCGGACACGGCTAACTACACGGTCGTTGCCGAGCCCGACGGCAACGTCGTCGGTACTCTCGACGAAGACTTCGCAATCGAGAGTCTGGCCGGCGACATCTTTCTTCTCGGCACGAACTCGTGGAAGATTCGGCGCGTCGAAGCCAGTACCGTGCGCGTCGAAGACGCCCACGGCTCGCCGCCCACCATCCCGTTTTGGAACGGTGAGGGGCTCGGCCGCACCATCGAATTGTCGCACGAAGTCTCCGAGTTACGCATCGCCATCGACGAGCGCGACGATGCCGGCGCCATCGAGCTGCTGACCGGCGAGTGCGGACTGGATTCGAGCGGCGCCGAGCAAATCGTCGCCTACATCCGAGCCGCCAAGGCTGCGCTGGGAGCGATCCCCAGCGACCGCACGATCGTCGCCGAACGCTTTTTCGACGAAGGCGGCGGCATGCAGCTGATCCTGCATACGCCTTTTGGCGCGCGCATCAACCGCGCGTGGGGACTGGCCCTGCGCAAGCGTTTCTGCGTTTCGTTCAACTTTGAATTGCAAGCGGCGGCTACCGACAACGGCGTCGTCATCTCGCTCGCGGAGCAACACGCCTTTCCGCTCGAAGCCGTCTTCGAGTATTTGAAATCGGCCAGCGTCGAAAGCGTTCTCACCCAGGCGCTGCTGCCCGCACCGATGTTCGAAGCGCGCTGGCGCTGGAACGCGACCCGAGCGCTGACGATCGCGCGCATGCGCGGCGGACGCAAAGTGCCCCCGCAGCTGCTGCGCATGCGAGCAAACGATCTGCTGGCCGCGGTCTTCCCCGACCAGGTCGCCTGTCCGGAGAACCTCACTGGACCCATTCTGATTCCCGACCACGTGCTCGTACGCGAAACGATCGCAAACTGTTTGCAGGAGGCCATGGATCTCGAAGGCCTGCTGCGCATCCTACGCGATATCGAAGGCGGGAACATCCGAACGGTCGCCATCGACACACCCGAGCCATCCGTTTTCAGCCACGAAATTCTCAACGCCAATCCGTTCGCCTACCTCGACGATGCGCCGCTGGAGGAACGCCGGGCGCGAGCCGTACAGTTGCGACGCACCACGCGCGACGACGCCAACGGCGCCGGCATTCTCAATCCAAAGGCCATCGAAGAAATCGCCGAAGAATCGTGGCCGGTCGTGCGTGACGCCGACGAGCTGCACGACGCCCTTGCTACGCTTATCGTTCTCCCACCGCCGCAAGCCTGGATGCCCTGGTTCGAGGCGCTCGTCGCGCAGCGGCGCGCCGCCACGATGCACGTCGGAACGAACCCATTGTGGGTATGCGCCGAACGACTCGAGCTAGCACGCCTTGCGTATCCAAACGCGACCCTGCTTCCCGACATGACCGCCGTCACCGGCATGCACGTGCCCGATCTAGCGCAGGACGCGATCGTTGAGATCGTGCGCGGATGGCTCGAATGCAACGGGCCGGTGACGGTTGCGGAACTGGCGCAACGCCTCTGCCTCGATAGCGACGCCGTCGCAGCCGCCATGCTGCGCCTCGAAAGCGAGGGTCAAGTGCTGCGCGGACGCTTCCGGCGCATCGAAGGCGAGGAGTGGTGCAACCGGCGGGTGCTCGCGCGCATCCACCGTCTGACGATCGGTCAGCTAAGGCGCGAGATCGAACCCGTCACCAGTGCCGACTACGCACGCTTCTTGTATCGATGGCAGCACGTCGCGCTCGCGTCGCGCCTGCATGGCATTGACGGCACGCTGCAAGCCATTCGGCAACTCGAGGGCTACGAAATTCCCGCGGCCGCTTGGGAAGCGCAGATTCTGCCGCGGCGGATCGCCGGCTACAAGCCGGAGTACCTGGATCAACTCTGCTACTCGGGCGAGGTGATGTGGGGGCGGCTTTCGCCGCATCCGGCGCTCGTGCCGAACGACCACCAACGCAAGCGTCGGGTTCGACCGACGAAGCTCGCGCCGATCGCGTTGCTCGCGCGCAGCGACGCCGACGAACTGATCGCTCGCACCGACGACTATGCGCCCGAAGGTCTCTCGACCGCGGCCCGCGAGGTGCTGACGGCGATCGAGCAACGGGGAGCGCCCTTCTTTGCCGAGATCGTTCGGGCCACCAAACGCATGCCGGCCGAAGTCGAAGAAGCGCTCTGGCAGCTCGTCGCCGCCGGGTTGGTTACCGCCGACGGCTTCGATGCACTGCGTTCGTTGATCGACGCGAAGCGCCGCCTCGGGGAGAAAGGACTGCGCGCGCGGCCTCGTTCGTCGAGCGGCCGTTGGACCAAAATAAGCTCGGCCGTTTCGCGCATCGATGCCGATCTGTTCGCGCGGCGTTTGCTGAACCGGTGGGGCATCGTTTTTCGCGACGTCATCGCGCGCGAAAGTTTGACTCCGCGCTGGCGCGAACTGCTCTTAGCGTTGCGACGAATGGAAGCGCGCGGCGAAATTCGCGGCGGCCGGTTCATCGCCACCATCGTCGGCGAACAGTTCGCACTTCCGGACGCTATCGATGCCTTACGGGCCGCTCGACGCGACGGCGACGGCGAAATCCTTACGCCCGTTTCGGCCTACGATCCCCTACAACTCGTCAACTCGCTGCTCCCCGTCTCCGCCGTCGGAAGTATCGTCGCCGCGTCATCCTGAACTAGTGCCGAATGATCGTGCTGTGAAGTCCCAGGGGTTGACCGCTGCGCAGCACGCCGACGGTTTCGATGACCAACGCCGCCCCAACGTAGATAACCGGTATCAAAGGAAGACAGGCAAGCACGATCTGCGCGTACGACCCCGATCGTGTCGGGCTTCGTTTGCGCCAAAGCCAGACGATCCACGCGCCGGCTATCGACACCAAGCACAGGCACGGAAACGAAACGACGATGAGCGCGTTGATCCACGCAGCCGGATCGTTCATCGAGCCGCCAGGTGCGTCGAAAAACATCGGCGACAGCGCCGCGCCGACCAGCCCCGGAATCAACAACACACCCCAAACGGCGGTCGCCACGATCGCTACGGTCGGCCGAGGCGTCATTCGCCCATAGTACCGCCGCCGGGGTCGTACGCGCAACTCACACTTTGCGGCGGCGTTGTACGCGTGTTAACATTGAGGCCGGTTGAGGACTCGCAGACCGTGCCGGACTACTCTACGGATGGATGTCGTTACAGATGAAAGAAACCTGCGAGAGGTGCGGGTTGCCGCTGCCGGCAACGGAGCGCGCGTGTATTTGCAGCTACGAGTGCACGTTCTGTCCGGCTTGCTCGGCTCTGCTCTCCTATCGATGTCCCAACTGCGCGGGCGAGCTCGTGTGGCGCCCTATCGTGCCGTCACGCCGCGACCCGGGGCGATCTTCGCAATAACGCGGCCCATGCCGTTTACGCGCGAGAGAATCCGGTGACTCGGCAAGAAAATCGACCACGAATCGCGCTCACGCACTCCGCGTTCCAGCTCCACGATCGCCTCGGCTTCTCGGCCGAGTCCGAGTAGCACGTGCGCGACGTTGAAAGGCGAGACGTACGCGAAACTTCGGCGGTCGGTCAGCATGGCCAGCATCCGCCGCGCCTCGCGCGTATCGCCGCAGAGTCCGGCGGCATAGCCGGCGATGCCGATCGCCTGCTGCCGGTGCTCCGCCGGCTCTTCGTTCAGGAACGCCTCGAGCGCTTCGCGGGGCGCACCGCCGTACGCAAGCGCCGCGCGGCGATAGAAACGCGCGTGTGCGTTGGTTGGATCGAGGGCGAGCACGTCGTCGCAAGCCTCGACGCACGCCTCGAACTCACCGCGCATGAGCTCCAACACCGCGAGGACCGTCTGTAGTTCGAGCGAGTACGGGTCGCGGCCGATCGCCATCTCGATCTCGTGAACGCCTCGGTCGAATTCTCCGGTAATACCGAACAGCCAAGCGCGAAAATAGCGAACCCGCGAGCTGCTCGGATTGCGCCAGAGCGCACGCTCGTAAGACTGCTGCGCTCGAACGGGATCCCAATCGCGAAAGACGTGAACGTCGCCCATCGCGAGGTGCGCCTCGGCGTGATCCGGGTCGAGCTCCAACGCCTTCTGCGCCGCCGCCCTTCCGAACTCGAGCACGTCCGGCGCCGCGAGAAGATACTCCGCTCGAAGTACGTGGCAAAAGGCGATTCCCGAGAGCGCGTCCGCGTTCCGTGCGTCAATCGCGAATGCCCTTTGAAAGTATTGAAGCCCGAGCTCGAGCGATGCGTCCGTGCGCTGATCGGCGTAAAAGCGCCCTCGCGAATATTCGCGCCAGCCGGAGCGCCGCCATGGCTCTTTCCCTATCGGCTGTACCGGCGCGACGAACCGATAGCCGTGCGCGGCCTGGGTAACGACGAACGTCTCGTGAGGAGAGTGCGCCGAGAAGATTTGCCGCATCAAAAACACGTGCTGAGTGAGGTTCGCCTCGGTCACGTCTGCGTCGGGCCACAGCGCATCCATGAGCTCCGCCTTGGTCACGAGCTCGCCGGGATGTTGCAAGAAGAACGCTAAGAGGCTGGCCGTCTTTGGCTTAATCGGCAAAGCAACGCCGTGGCAGTACAGGCTCAAAACCTGCGGATCGAACGTGAACGATCCGAACGCATACCCCACGGCGGATGCTTCGGCGTCGTGGAACGGCGCTCATCCAAGCTACGACGCCGGCGCTTTGACTCTCGAATAGTACCCGTCGAAAATCTCTCGCCAGTGCTTTTCGCTCGCGTCGGCTTCTTGCCAGTTTTGGCGCACGCGTCCTTGGGAAAGCGGCGTCCAAACGATACGATCGACGACGGTGCCGGTTCGGGTGGTGCGCGGGCCGGAAAGCACCATGCTGCCGTCGTGAATTCCGCCGTAGAGCTGCAGCGTAAGACCGTGCGAGTCGACCCACGTCTGTTGCCACTCCTTTCGGCTGGGTACGTACGTACTGAAGCTCGAACCGCGGCTTCCGTCGGACCCTTTCCAGTGTTCTTGGATCGCACATCCGCCGAACTCGCCGGTCACATCGTTCGTGCCCTGGAATGCACCAGACCGGTCGACGACGCGCCAGTTGCCGATCCAAAAGTCGAACTGGCGTCGTTCGGAAGCGGCGCAAGGGCCCGGTGACGGCGACGGCGCGGGGCGGCCCAACGCGGGCCGTCCTGCCGGGAGGAAAGCGATGCTCGATACGAGCGCCGCAACGATGAGTCGTCGCAACGACACTCTCTTACGGCGGGGTAGCATGCGCGTAGATGGCGTCGAACGTCGTGGCCCAGGTGCTTCCTCCATCCCGAGAGATCTCGATTGCCTGGTGCACGGTCCCGTTTGCAAGCGGCGTTAGGGTCGTTCGATCGAGAATCGGCGGCTTGCCGGGCGGCGCCGGGAGGATCCCCGCAAAGCGCACGCCTCCGTTTGAATACCGTGCTACGAGCGTTTTGTACTTCAGGCCGCCGACGTGCGTTGCCAGCTCGGTAACCCACGTCTGGTGCCAACTCCCCGAAAAGCAATCGTAAACGAAAAGACTCATGCCGCGGCTTCCGTCGGCATCGGTCCACTTCTCGACGACGGCGCAGCCATCGAGCTCCGACGCGACGACGTCGGTACCGGCATACCGGCCGTCGTCGGTGACACGCCACGTTCCGAGCCAAAAATCGAGCGCGTGAAAGGCCGGATCGCTCGGACAGCCCGCGGCTGAAGCCGTAGGCGTACTTTGCGCACGGGCTCCTGAAGGAAAGACCGCAAAAAGCGCGCCCATAAGCAGCAGAAGCATTGTGGTCCGTCCTATCCTCACCGTCTACTTTTATCTCGGGAGGCAGGTTATCGTCATCAACCGTTATTAACGGCGTTCGCCGGTTTGGGCGCGTGACGCCGGCTGGAGGAGATCGCCGATTCGAGCGGCACTGTGCTACCTCACGATGGACGATATCCGCTCGACGCAGTGTACGCGACGATGAGCGCGCTGATGAAGACCACGATCAGCCCGAAGACGAGCGCGCGGTTTCGAACTCCCGTGCGAGCCATGAGCCAGCCGTTGATCGCGCCGAGTGCGCCGGCGACGACGACGAGCCCGAACGCAACATTGATGCGCCCTTCGAACTGGGCCGTTGCCGCGTCGCGCTGCGCGAGACCGTTGCCCGCGAGCAGAACGTCGACCCAGATCCAGACAGGGGTCATAAAAATGACCAGAAACAGTCCTGCGCCGAATGCCACCCAGCCTCTGCGCTGCCGGCTCTGCAGCGTCTTTAGCCGAGTGCCGCATTTGGGACAGTTTTCGGCCTCGCTGCTGGGGCCGTTGCAGCGCGTGCAAATCATCGGAGGCGCGGCATTCATCGCGCGATCTTCCACCAGGCTCTACAGTCCCACCTGCGCTAGATCGCTCGGCGCGACACGATTTAAAAGGAAGTAATCTATGAAAGCGACGCTTCTTGTCGCCGGAGTTCTTCTCGCAAGCGTCTTGCCGGTTGCGGGCAGCGCCCTCGTTTCCGATCCCGCCAAGATCGACGCATACGTCATTCCATACTACAACTCGGCCGGCCCGGTCATCAAGGTCGGCAAATTCAGCACGGGCTTAGGTTCGACGAACGACAAGGAATTCGTCGCGACGATCCACGCGATGAAGAACCAATGGAACGCGCTGACGTTCTATCAGATGTACGTAGGAGCGATTCGCCTTTACGATCTCGGCTACAGAAACGATGCGGTCTATTGGTTTTATTCGGCTCAATACCGGGGACGCCAATTCGCGCTGCTCGTCGATCAAAGCAAGATGGGAAGTATCGGCAGCCCGGGCTTCGAGCTCTTCCACGCGCAGGACGCTTTCTTAGAGCTCGTGGGACCGTACGTCAACGGATACGCTTTCGGGGACACCGACTCGCTGACGAAGATCATCCGGCGAGTTCAAAACGAAAATCGATCCGTACCGGACCTGAAGGCGGTCTATCCTGGCGTCGTCTTCACGAACACGGCAACGTGGAAGGCGAAAAATCTGCAACTAAATCAAGGACTGGACGGGCTTGCGACGATGCTCGCGGCTCAGAAGGAGCAGATCAAACAACAGAGGACGCAGAACGGAACCGAAGCGCAGTTTTCGCGCCTGACGAGCAAGCCGCTTCCGAACGACTAAGCGAGTTCAGATCGGAAAAACCGTCTCTGCGACGCGTTGCCGGGCCAGGGGCCGCACGCCCTTCAGCGCGAGTTCTTTGAAGTGTTCCGTCGCCTTGTGAGCGTCCAGCGCGGCTCGATCCCGGTACTGTTCCCACAGCGCAAAGACGCTCGGATTCTCTTGGCTGCGAGCGATGTCGAAGCCGAGCACGCCTTCTTCTTTGCGTGAGGCGTCGCGCAGTTCTCGCAAGATGGCTTCGGCCTTATCCGCATCTTCCGGCGCGAACGTGTAATGGATGGACTGAATCAGCATACCTTTTCCTTCGTCGTCAATAACGGTCGACATCGATTACGGCCTGGGCGAAGGCTTGCGGGTCTCTTGAGGCACGTTGTGACCGATGCCCCGAAGGACCCGATGCGAATATTTGCCCGTGAATTTGTTGCGGTACGATTCGCCGCCGGCGGCCGCGCCATCGAAATCGCTCGCAACGGTAATTGCGGGTACGATGGATAACCGGGCCCTCGAAAAGCCGGCGTTCCAGGTCGTCGTATTCCGGGTCACCCTTTGCTAGGCTCAGCCGCCAGCGGTAATTGTGGATCACGATGGCGACGTGATCCGGATTGTCGAAGGCTGTTGCCGTGCGATCGAACGTCGCGTCGTCGAAGCCCCACTTCGGCGAAACGATCTTCCAGATCAGCTTGTTAAAAGCATACCGGTTTTCCCTATAGCCAAGCAGTCCGCGTTCCGTAGCAAAGTAATACTGGTACCACCAACCCAATTCGGCGGCCGGCGGTAACGGCTGCAGGTTCGCCTGAAGGTTCGTAATGAGACAGCCGCTCACGGAGACGAGGGCCTTACAACGCTCGGGCCAGAGGGCGGCGACGATATCGGCCGTCCGCGCTCCCCAGTCGAAACCGGCCAGGATGGCTCGCTGAATCTTAAGAGCGTCCATGAGGGCGATCGTATCGACGGCGACGACCGATTGCTGGCCGTTCCGGAAGGTCGCGCTTGAAAGGAATCGCGTCGAGCCGTAACCGCGCAGATACGGCACGATCACCCGATACCCCGCCGAAGCCAGCAATGCAGCAACGTCGCCGTAGCTGTGAATGTCATACGGCCAGCCGTGCAATAGGACTACCGCCGGGCCATCAGCCGGGCCGTCCTCGGCGTATCCAACATTCAGCAAGCCCGCATCGATCTGTTTCAGAGAGGCAAACGCCGCGCTCCGTCCCGCCTGAATCGGCGGTAGCGAGTTCGCATTACCAGATTGAGCGTTCGCCGATGGCGACATGCCCAGTTGTGTTGCGGCGACGGTCATGGCCGCAGCGCCGATGAAACCACGGCGATCGACGCCGGCCTTTCCCGACATACGGAGCCTCCGTTTCTCGCTCATCGTTTTTTCGCGATGATAGCGCAGGCGTCGACGAGCTTCAAGCAACCTGTCGTCGCCGGGACTCTTGGGTTTCCAGGCGGGCGGGATGGCCCGGATGCCAGAAAGCTCGCGATTCAACGCCTATTATGAAAGGGATGCCATGGAACTTAGTGCGCGCAATCAAATTCGAGGCCGCGTGACGTCGGTGTCGGTGGGCGCGGTTATGGCCGAGGTGGAGGTAGCGGTAAGTTCGTCCACGATCACGTCGGCGATAACCGCTTCGTCGGTACGGCGTCTCGGAATCGCGGCCGGCGATGAGGTTACCGTAATTATTAAAGCCACTGAAGTCATGCTTGGAAAGTGAGGAGCGTTTCGACGGGAAACGCCATTCTTCGGGTCTTCGCGTTGTCGGCGGCGATGCTTTTGACGAACTCGACCGCGATCGCGGATACGCTGGGCGTGGTCTCCGTGCTCTACGCGGGATCGCTCGTCACGCCGATGGAGGGACCAATCAAAACGGCTCTCGCCTCGCAGGGGGTCGAGTTTCAGGGTCAGGGCGCGGGGAGCAAAATGCTTGCCAATCTGATTTCTTCGGGCCTCAAGAACCCCGACGTCTTCATCAGCGTCGATCCAACGCTTGTAACCGGACTAGGCTCCAAGGTTTCGCGCGCGACGACCTTCGCCTCGACGAGCCTCGGAATTGGCTGGTCGGACAAGTCCAAGGATGCCGCGCTTTTCGCGAAGGTCGCGTCGGGCAATGTCTCGGTTCTCGACGCCCTTTCCACGCCCGGGATCGCCATCGGGCGAACCGATCCGCAGCTCGATCCCAAAGGCGTCTACACCGTGGAGGCGATGACGATACTCGCCGGAGCAGACGGTGAGGCACGACTCCTCGGGCCGGCCGAAAACAGCGCGCAGATATTTCCTGAAGAAGACTTGCTCGCACGCATCGATACGGGACAAGCCGATGTTGGCTTCTTCTACAAAACCGAAGCCGTCGCCAGAGGTCTGCATTTCGTCGCGCTCCCCGGGGCGGCGGCAGTGAGCGACCGGATCACGTATACGCTTGCCGTGATGCGCTCCGCGCCGCACGCGGCGCAGGCGAACGCTTTCGAACGGTTCGTCCTAACCGGCGAAGGCAAGGCGATCCTGCAAAAAGCCGGCATTCAATACCTCGATCCGCCACGGACGCTTGTTCCGTGAGCTTCCAAACGTTCTGGTTGCGGCGAATTCTAAGATTCACGTGCTCTAATCGGACGGCGAAGTAACTCTCGAGTTTCATGGAAGTTGGCTCGACGCACGAGCCTAGAACGGACGAGGCAGTTCGGAGCGGCAGCGACGCTCCAGCTGCCTGCGTTTTGTCGGGCCTGAGGCAACGTGGCGAAATCAACCGATAGCGAGCCCGCTGGGAGCGGTTGGGCAATCGAATGAACGCGACCAAGCGGCACCATCGTCACTCGACACGTAGAGACGTCCCGACCAGTCGATCACCGCGACCATCGAGTCTCGAGCCGCGATGCAATCGGTATCGACTTTGCCGTCGGTCCACTTTGGCATACCTCCACCCAAAGGCTGCAGCGTCCCGTTGCCGTCGACCCGGCGTCGATAGACGGCGCCTTGCGCCGCAAACGGGTCGGTGGATGCCGACACGAACATGTCGTTTCGCCCGAAAGCGACTGCGGAGCAATGATGCGCGTGCAGTCCACGTTGTTCGACGGTCCACGTCGTTCCGGCATCGCGACTCATGCAAAGACCCTTCGCCGCGGCCGCTATCACGATGTTGGGCCGTGACGGATGTGCGCAGACCTGATGGACGTCGCTCTCGATGTCGATAGTGGGCTGCCAGGTTAGACCGGAATCGGTGGATCGCGGAATTCCGCCGACATGGACGTTCGCCAGAAGCACGGCCCCGTCGCACGTCGCCGCCACTGAACGAATTCCAAGCGGCGGCCCCACCACCTTGCCGTCGACGATCGCCGTTCCTGCGTACCACGTGTCGCGGCCTTCTACGGCGTCAAAACCCGCCAGGAGTTGCTGCGCACCGTTGGGATCGACGCGCAGCATTTGTGCATCGTCGGTTCCGACGAAGACGGCGTTCCCAACTGGTAGACAGCATGAAAGCTCGAAATCACTCTTTGCAATCTCGGTCCATTCGCCGTCACGCGACCGTCGACGCAGCGAATGCCGGCCAACAACTGCGAGCACTCTTCCATGGTGGTCGGACGCCAGACTGCGAACCGATCGATCGGCAAGTTCTTGCCTGACCGTTTTTCCAGCGACAACGAATACTCCGTCGTCCCACGTCGATACGAAAATAGTGCTCACGCCTTCATGTCCGTTGCCCGAATAACCACAACCTTCATTTTCCGCAGGCCGTGCGGCGCTTCTGCGGCATGCCGCCGTGGCTCCGGGGCCGCGCTTGCGTCGGGATCGGGCGACCGGTAAAAGCGGAGCGGGTTATGAAGTCTTTTCGAGAAATTCCGACGTCATGAGAGACG
The DNA here is from genome assembly GCA_963786105.1 of Vulcanimicrobiota bacterium. Taxonomy (GTDB): domain Bacteria; phylum Vulcanimicrobiota; class Vulcanimicrobiia; order Vulcanimicrobiales; family Vulcanimicrobiaceae; genus Tumulicola. The sequence goes on along the minus strand of CAWAXX010000017.1, from coordinate 229,594 downwards.
GACACCTCCCCTACGAAGACGACTCGAGCCAAGATATTTCACCCGACGTGGCTTCTAAAGACGAGCTTCCAATCGACCCTTCCGAGGCGGTTCATCGGGAACAGGAAAAGTATGGTGAAAGCAGCCTTGACGAGAATCGGGAAGATCAGTGGGACGTCCACCACGGGACACCCGAAGACATCGTGTAGCGGAGCTCCACGCCGGCAACTTCACAACGCCGCGGCGGCTCGGGACGCGTCTTCGGCGAGAGCTTGATGCACCATAGCGATCGCCGTCGACCCTTCACCGACGCCTGCGGTGACGCGCTTTACGGAACCGCTGCGCACGTCGCCGGCGGCAAAGACACCGGGTCGATTGGTTTCAAGCAAGAACGGCTCGCGCGCGAGCAACGGCCAGGCCGACCCAGCCTTGGCCGCCTCCCGGCCGGTGAGTACGTACCCACGGCGATCCGTCGCGACGAAGTCGGTGAGCCACTCGGTCTGCGCTTCGGCCCCGATGAACACGAATACCGCGTGCGTCGATTCGCGTCGCGTCTTCCCACTATTGGCGTCGCGCAAAATCACCGTTTCGACTTCATCACTGCCTTCGACGGCTTCGACTTCGGTGTTCGTAACGACCGATACGTTCGACCGCGACGCGAGCTCGTCGATCAAATATTTCGACATCGACTTCGTTAAATCGTTGCCTCGGATGACGATGTCCAGGTGTTCCGCATAATACGAGAAGAACATCGCGGCCTGACCGGCCGAGTTTCCACCGCCGATCAGATGAATGCGCTGGCCTCCCACTCGCCGGGCTTCCGACTGCGCGGCGCCGTAGTAGACGCCTCGGTTGAGATAATCGTCGCATCCGCGCGCCGGCAGCCGTCGATACGATGCTCCGGTCGCTATCACGATGCACCGGCACGCCACGACCTCGCCGTCGTCGAGGACGATTCGGCGAGCGAAATCGCCGCCTTCGATTCGGTTCGCCTGGCGCGTCACGACCACGTCAGCTCCCAATCGCTGTACTTGCGCGAACGCGCGATCGGCCAGGTCGTCGCCAGATATTCCTCCCGGAAAACCGAGGTAGTTTTCGATCCTCGACGAGGTGCCGGCTTGCCCGCCGGGCGCCTCACGCTCTAATAGAACCGTACTCAGGCCTTCCGACGCGCCGTAAAGGGCGGCGGCCAAACCTGCCGGCCCGGCTCCGACGACCGCGACATCGTAACAGTGGTCGCGCGGAGTCGTCTGGAGACCGAGCGCTTCGGCCACTTGCCGAATCGTGGGCGATATCAGTTCGCGACTGCCCGAGAACGTCACCCGGCAGTCGTCCCCCTCACATACCTCCCAATCGTACGGGATACGCAGCCGCGTCAAGAAGTCGCGCAATCGGTAACATTCCGGCGAGTTTGCCGCCCCGACGATCGTACAGCGCGCCGCCGGCGCTTTCAGTTCGGTCGATCGCAGAACCGAGATGCGCAGTGCCATGTTGGCGGCAACGATTTTCGCCAAGTTATCGTGGGCGTGCATCAAACGCCAAAACTCGGTCGTCTCGAGTGCGGCGACGCGCGACGGCATGGTCGCCTGCACGCTCGAGATCGCCGGCGAACCGAGCAACAACGGCACTTCTCCAAACGAATCGCCCGGCAAGTATTTGATCAGCACGGCGTTGAGGCCACCGATACGCTTACTGACCTCCAACTCGCCGGACACAACCGCGTAAAATCGCGCCGATTCGCCTTCCCGGAAAAGCCACTCCCCCGCATCGAGGCGCACGTCGGCGCAGCGCGACGCTACCCGCGCAAGTTCTCCGTCGTCGATTTCCGCGAATGCGACGATTGAACGAAGGTCGTCCTTCCCGATCACGCGTCCTACTTTTCTACGGGTTTAGGTACTTGTTCATCCAGTCGGCGATGACGTGCAGGCGCTCGACGCGATGAATCGGTGCTCCGGTACGCGATAGGTCGTGGTTCTCATTGGGAACCGCGACGTATTCGACGGTTTGACCCAGGATCTTCAGCGCCGTAAATTCTTGGAGCGTTTGGTCGATCGGCGCGCGGGTGTCGAAATCAGCATGAAGGATCAGCAGCGGCGTACGAACGTTCGCGACGTACGTTAGCGGCGAAAACTTCGCGTAGAGGGAGCTCGCGGGGTCCCACGGCGGCCCCCAAGTGTAGTATCCCCCGCCCAAACCGTTCTTTGCCGCGAAGTCTGCGGCCAGGTTCTCGCTTTGCATGAAGCTTACGGCGCGCTCCGCTACCGCCGCTTTGTAGCGGTCGGTGTGCGCGATCACCCAGAGCGTCGCGTAGCCGCCGTACGAGCCGCCCATCACGCCAAGGCGGGACGCATCGACGTCCGGCCGCTGCACGGCCGCATCCATCACCGCTTGAACGTCCGCAAACATCGCATCGCCGTAGTTGCTCTCCAACGCCTCTTCAAACGCATAGCCGTGCCCGGTGCTTCCCGCGGGATCGCAAAACACGACGTTGTAGCCGAGCGACGCGTAGTATTGAAACTCCATGAAGTACGTCTCGCCGAACTGCGTCTCCGGTCCGCCGTGGATGTTCAGTATCGTCGCACGTTTGGCCGCAGGTTTCCCTCCCGTCGCCGGCATGAACCAGGCCTGCACGGTAAATCCGGATGGATCCTTTACCGAAAACTCCTGAGGCGTCGACAGCGCTACCGAGGCGAGATAGGCCTCGTTGACGTGTGTGAGCTGTCGCGTCTTGCCGCTGGAAAGGTCGACCACGTAGACGTCGGCCGGATGCATGAAGTCGCTGTAGAGGTAGGCCGCGGTTTTGCCGTCGCGCGAAACCGAACACGACCATGCTTCACCCTTGGGCGCCGTCAAGTCGCGGAACGATCCGGTGCCGGTGTCGAGAATCTGGAGATTTGCGTAGCCGGGGCCGTCGCGATTCAGCAGCAACTGCATGGCGCCGGGAAGCGGCGACGCACAGAGACCACCGCCTTCCTTCATATCGGCCAGCAGGCTGTCGCCCCACGACACTTGGTTCTTGGCGACGATCGCTCGAGCATCGCTGCCGTCGGTCTGGCTGGAATACAGTGCCACGAGCTGGGCGGCATCCTTTACGCCGCCGCGGAACGAGTAAAAGCGGCTACCGTCGCTGCTGAAGAACAACCCGAAGTTCCCCACCTCTGCCGACGTCATCTTTTGCGGAGTTCCGCCGTCGGACGAAATGAAGTACACGTCGTTGGGGCCCGCATCAACCGTCTCGTAGCGGAGCGAATCGAAGGCGATCGTTCGATCGTCGGGCGACCACGCGTCGAACGCCTCGGCCCATTTGCCGGACGTCAGCTGCTTGGGATGTCCGCCGTTAGCGTCGATCGTCCAAATGTGGGGATGATCTTGGTACGTGTAGCCTTGACCGTTGGCTTGAAAGAACAGCTGGTCGATTTTATGTATGTCGGTCTTCTTCTCATCGGCCGTTGGTTTGAACCCGGCTTTTGCAAAATCGATGTAGGCGTTATCGGGAGTATCGGGATCGTTGACCGAAAGCGCGATCCGTTTACCGTCGTGCGAAACGACCGGACTCGACACGCCTTGCTTGAAGTGCGTGAGCTCGACGCTCTGTTTGGTCGCCAAGGTGTACCGGTAGAGCTGTCCCTTTTCTTTCGGCATCGTGCGCACGAAAACGAAGCTCGCGCCGTCAGGCATCCACGCATAATCGCCATCGCCTTTCCGCCCGGTCACGTTTGCGACGAGCGCGCCCGTGGAAACGTCGATCAGATCGATCGTCCGGTCGTAGCTGTTTTTCTGCCCGTTCGCCTTTGACGCCATGACCAGCACGTGCGCCCCGTCGGGCGAGATCAGCGCGGAGCTCAGAAAAGTGAGAGCGAAGAGATCTTCGGGAGTGACGGGCGCCGCGGCCCGACCCGGCGCAATGGCCGCCCCCATCAAGGCTGCGACCAGCGCGCACACTCGTGTCGCCGAAAGGATCGGTATTCCAAAAATCATTGCCGCGCCATCGCAATCCGGTAGAGATCCTCGACCGTCACGAGATGCGTTTCGTCCTTATCGGCGATGTCGAGCTGCACCCACTTCACCTTTCCGGAAAACTCGTTGTCGCGATGCGGATAGTCGGCACTGACGCAGGTGCCGTTATCCACGCCGACGTCGCAGGTTTCGTCTGCGGAGAATAGCATCGGCACGGTAACCTCGACGCGCCCTTCGCCGCATTGGTTCCCATCCAGGTAAAGTCTGGCAGTTCCGCCTTTGCCCAGACCGCCGCCGTCGTACTCGAACTCCATGCGCACTTGATGCTCTCCGGGGGGGATCGCCGCATCGCCATATACCGTGAACGATTTAATGCCAGCGAAATTGTAACAGTATGCCGGCTTGCCGTCTTTGGCGTAGAGCGCCCATCCGCCGAACGCGCCGCCCTGCGAGACGATCACCCCGCCGGCGCCCGTTTTCGAAACGACGAGTTGTGCGCTCACGGCGTGCGATTTGTTCTTGAGGTTTAACACCGAGTTCTCGCTAAGCCGTCCCATGCCGCCAAACAGCAGCTGAGTTTTGCCCTTAATCAGTTCCGGCCTCCCCGCGAGATCGGAATTGAACCGTTCCACTCGCCGGTCGTCGAGCGGAAGCACATTGTATTTCGTCGCTTCGATGAGGAACAGCCGCTGCAGATCGCGCAACTTCTCCGGATTCCCTTGGGCGACGTTGTTCGCTTGCGTCCAGTCGCTCGGGGCATAGAGCTCCCACACGTCGTCGTCGTACGGTGGCAGCGGAGCGATCACCCAAGGCGTGCTGTGGCGCGTCACCGCCGTCCAACCCTTGTGATAGATTCCTCGATTGACGAACATCTCGAAGTATTGCGTTTCGTGTGCGTCCGGGGCTTTCGCGTCGTCGAAGGAGTAGCGCATCGAAGAACCCTCGATCGGCTGCTGCTGGATGCCATTGACGAACGTCGGATGCGGCAGGCCTGCGACGTCGAGAACCGTTGGTGCGACGTCGATGACGTGATGAAACTGCGATCGCATCTCACCCTTTGCCTTGATGCCGTTTGGCCAATGCACGATCGTGCCGTTGCGGGTGCCGCCCCAATGCGAGGCCACCTGTTTGGTCCATTGATACGGCGTGTCCATCGCATGCGCCCACCCGACCGCGTAGTGGTTGTAGGCTGTGGGACCGCCGAACTCGTCGATCCGCTCCTTGAGGAACTCCGGCGTCTCCACGCCCGTCACGCCGTTGAGCATGAGCAATTCGTTGAAGGAGCCGTTCAGCGTTCCTTCGGCCGACGCTCCGTTGTCGCCGATGATGTAGTAAATCAGCGTGCTGTCGAGCTGCTTGAGCCGGTCGAGCCCGTCGATCAAACGTCCGACGTGGTAGTCAGTATGCTCTAGAAACCCCGCGTAGACTTCCATCTCGCGCGCGAGAATCGGTTTCATGCCGGCGGGCTCGTCGTCCCACGCCGGAATCTCGGCGGGCCGCTTCGTCAGCTCCGCATCCGCCGGAACGATGCCGAGTTTCTTCTGTCGCGCAAACGTCTCTTCGCGCAACACGTCCCAGCCTTTGTCGAACTTTCCTTTGTACTTGTCCGCCCACTCCTTGGGAACGTGATGCGGCGCGTGGGTCGCGCCGGGGGCGAAATAGACGAAAAAGGGCTTGTCGGGCATCAGGGCTTTCTGCTGCGCGATCCATTCTATCGCTTGGTCCGTCATGTCGACGGTAAAATGGTAGTTGGGATCGTCGGGCGGCTCGACCGGCACCGTATCGCGGTAAATCGCGGGAGCCCACTGATTGGTCTCGCCTCCGATGAAGCCGTAAAAATGCTCGAAGCCGCTGCCGGTCGGCCACTGGGTAAACGGGCCCATCGGGCTGGTCTCCCAAACCGGCACTTCGTGACACTTTCCGAACTGTGCGGTCGAGTATCCGTTGAGTTTGAGCGTTTCCGCAAGCGGCGCCGCCGTTTTCGGCCGCACCGAACTGTACCCGGGCGCAGACGTCGCGATTTCCGTGATGCCGCCCATGCCGACCGAATGATGGTTGCGGCCCGTGAGCAACGCTTGGCGCGTCGGAGAACACAGCGCCGTCGTATGAAAACGATTATACTTCAAGCCGCCCTTCGCCAGGCGTTCGGCGGCCGGCGTGTGCACCGGGCCGCCGAACGCGCTCGACGCGCCGAATCCCGTGTCGTCGAGGAGCACGATCAAAACGTTCGGCGCGCCTTTCGGCGGGCGCAACGGCTCGATCGGCGGGAACGCGGTGTCGGGATCTTTCGCATCGTACGTCGTCACGCCAACGTGCCGGCGGTCGGGGATCGGCAGGATTTGCCGTCCGGATTGGATTTCGGTCATAGATTTCGGGAACTTATCGTGCATGCTTTTCGGGGCCTGCTTGCTAAATCTTGGGTATGCACTGGCTTCCATCAGGTCCGGCGATCCTAACGCTCCTATTGTTCGTGGCCGTTCCCGCCGCCGCCGCGGCGGGCGCGCACGCGCTCTTCCGGCGCATCGTTCCACACGAGCGCCTCATCGCGCACCACGACGTCGCCGGCTTTTTGGTGGCGATCGTCGGCGTGCTGTATGCCGTCGTTCTCGGATTCGTCGTGGTGACGAGCTGGTCGGCCTTCGACTCGGCGCAACAGATTGCCGACATCGAAGCGGGCGACGTCGGCGATGCCTTCGGATTTGCGGAGATGCTGCCCGAGCCACGGCGCACCGATATGCGAAAAGCCCTAGCCGCGTACGCCATCGAAGTGCGCGATCGCGAGTGGGAGGCGATGCGCCACGCACGAGAGGATCCGCAAGCTCGAGCGTTCTTCATCCAAGCGGTTCAGGCACTTGGCGAGCCGGTCCCAAGCGACAGTGCGTCGATCGACGAAGCGCTCAACCGCGAAACCACTCGTCAACAGGTCGCGGCAAGTTTACGAGACATTGCCGACAACCGGCGGCTGCGACTCTTACAGAGTGACAAAGGCCTGGCACCACCGCTCGCGCTCGCGCTCATCATCGGTGCCTTGATCGTCTTTGGCTTCGTCTTCCTTTTCGGCGTCGCAGACCTGATGCTGCAGCTCACGATGACGGCACTCGTCGCCGCGTGCATCGGTTTACTCTTTGGCGTGGTCGTCGAGTTCAGCGCGCCCTACTCGGGTTCGCTGCGCGTTACGTCCAGCGCCTGGACGTACGTCATCGACAACAACCACTTCGAATCGCTCATCGGACGCTGACCCGACCATGCCAAGCAAAACTCGCCCCGCTCATCCGGCATCGCCAAACCGCGCAACGGTCGCGGACCGCCTCCACTCGGCGGCCATTCACCTCTTGCGCGCCGTTCGCAGTTCCGACGCAGAGGGCGGCATGACCGCGCCGCGCCTCTCGGTTCTGTCCGTCCTCGCATTCGGCGACCGGACGATCACCGATCTAGCTCGCGCCGAACAAGTCAAGCCGCCGACGATGACGCGCTTGATCGACGGACTAGTGCGCGAGGGCCTCGTCGCGCGCAGGAACGATCCACGAGACGCGCGCGTCGTTCGCGTCGTCGCGACCGGTCGCGGGCGGGCGGCATTTGTCGCGGCTCGCAAACGCCGATTGACGGCCCTGGCGAACTTGCTCCAATCCTGCGACGGGGAAGAACTGGCGGCGCTGGATCGCGCCGCCCGCCTGATCGAAGGCTTGACAAACCCGCCTTTTGGTTAGTATATATTTAGTTAGGCTAACTATATTTTAGGAGGCGGGTTCCATGAACGTTGGCGGGCTGAAATTCGTCATGCTTGCGAGTCGCGACGTCGATCGATCGATCGGCTTTTATCGCGACCATCTGCAGTTGCCGCTCACCTCCCGGTTTGAAGATTTTGCGTTCTTCGACTGCGGTGGGGTAACCCTCGCGCTCAGTGGGGATCTCGCGCGCGGAACGCCCCAAAGCGGAACCGCCGTCGAGATCGTCTTCGCCGTTCCCAGCGTTCGGGCCGCATACGACGAACTGCGAGGCGCCGGCCTCGAATTCGTGAACGAGCCCCGTCCGGTCAACGACCGCGCGTGGGCGGTGAACATCAACGATCCCGACGGCCATTTGCTTTCGTTTTATGGGGACGAATAGGCCGGCAAACGAGCACCTGCGACTCTAGGATTTGACGCAGGACCCCCCTCCATGCCATAGTGGGGCAACTCCCGCGCGATCCTTCGGATGAATGCGATCGAGCCGCGCACACCCGGAAAGATCGTCAATCATTACAACATTCGAAAAACTCGGCTTGCAGCCGCCGCTGCTGGCTGCTCTGCATGACCTCGGCTTCGCCGAGCCCACCCCCATCCAAATCCGCGCGATTCCTCCAGCCCTCGAAGGCCGCGACGTTCTCGGCAGCGCCGAGACCGGCAGCGGCAAGACGGCGGCGTTCGGCGTTCCCTTACTGCAACGGCTCATGGATAAGCCGCGAGGCAAGACGCGCGCCCTCGTTCTCGCGCCGACCCGCGAACTTGCCGACCAAATCGCCAAGCACCTTACCTCGCTAGCCAAACATACCAAGATCACGGTTGCCGCGATTTACGGCGGCGTCGGCTTTCGGCCTCAACTGAGCGCGCTCAAGCGCGGCTGCGACATCCTGGTCGCGACACCCGGACGGCTACTCGACCACTTATCGCAGAAAACCGCGCGGCTCGAAGACGTCGAGATGCTCGTGCTGGATGAAGCCGACCGCATGCTCGACATGGGTTTTCTGCCCGACGTTCGTCGCATCATCACGCACGTACCGGCGCATCGCCAGACGCTCTTCTTCTCAGCGACCTTGCCGCCGCAAATATCCGGCCTCGTCCGCGAGATCATGCGCGATCCGGTGCGAGTCGAGCTGGCGGCCAAGGCAGCTCCCGTCCAAACGCTGAGCCAAACCCTCTATGCGGTCCCTCAGGAGAATAAAACCGATCTACTGGTCGAACTGCTCAAAGACAACGCCATCTATTCTGCGATTGCGTTCACGCGAACCAAAGCGCGCGCTAACCGGCTGGCTGCGGCGCTCCAAAAGCACCGCATCCCGGTGAACCTGATCCACGGCGATCGTTCCCAATCGCAACGGACGCACGCTCTGGAAAACTTTAAGCAAGGTCGCTATCGCGTGTTGGTCGCTACCGACATCGCCGCGCGCGGTATCGACATCTCTGCGCTCGGCCACGTGATCAACTACGACGTGCCGCTCGTTGCGGCCGATTATCTGCACCGCGTGGGCCGAACGGCACGCGCCAAAGCCGCCGGCGACGCTATTACGTTCGTCTCTTCTGACGAAGAACCGCTGATCAAACAAATCGAGTACGTCCTCGGAAAACGCCTCGAACGCACCCAAAATCCGCTGTTTCCCGAAGCCAGCGTCGAGCCGCCGAAAGCGCGCGTCGTCTACCGCTCGCGTCCCCGCCGCCGATAACGGACGCGCTTACGGTTCGAGAATCAGGCGTTCGCGCGTAGCCGCTTCGACGGCGCGCTTATTAAACGGCAGGGGCTCGAGCCTTCCGGCGATCCAATCTGCGCTCAGGTCGCTGTAGTGTCCCGAACCGGGCTCGCCCGACTCGCCGCTTGGAATGGCGATGCCTCCCGCATCCCAGTTGCCGGCCTCCCACACCGCGCGAAAACTCTGCGAAAAGCCCGGCTCTTGCAAATGGATCGTGTATTCGTCGCCGTCGCCCGGGAGCGTCGCGCCGTTAAGGAAGCCGAAACGCAGCGGCGCCAGTGGATGTTCGATGCGAACCGACCCGGCGCGACCCCACGGTTGCATTCGCTCGGGAGCCAGAAACAGCGCGCCGCGCAGGTCGGCACCTACGTCGCCGGCGCCGCCGCTCGAACGAAACTGCCGCAGAAGCGCGTACAATGACGGCGCGCTTTGTTCCAAGCGCGTCCGCAACGCGTGCTCGAGCGTCGCGGCGCGCGATCCCTGGGCAAACGTGCCGTCCCACGAATCGAGCTCGCGGGCAACCGTCCGATCCGACGGATCGCCGTTTCTTGAAATCGCCGCACTCACCATTCGGGCAAACTCCAAGTCGACCGGTGACACCGCGTCGAGCTGCATCAGGGCGAAGTACGCCGCATCGTAACGGCGATGCGAGCGTAACAGCTCCGCGATCCGGTAGGCCCGGTACGGCGGTTCGAACGAAGCCGATAGCCGATATGGATAACGGGCGCCGTACATCTTGTTGTTGGCGCTGACGATCGTCGCCTTTGCCGATACGGCGACACCGGGCAGCTGCGAAAATGGGATGATTCGGAAGCGGCGCCGCAGGTCGCCGGCGGGGTAAACGTAGCGTCCCCACGCCGGGTCCTGCGGAACGCTTCCGGCGAGATGATACGCGACGTCGCCGCGCGCATCGGCAACCACGAAGTTTTCCGCGGTACCGCTGTAGCCGGCCAGGACTCGCATAGCCGCAGTCGCGCTGGTCGCGCGGTCTAGTGCCAGAAACGCCGCCACCGCCGAGCTCCGCTGGTAAAACAACGGCCACCGCACCAACGTGAGACGCCCACCCTCATAGGAGTTCGGAACGCCGAACTCGTGCGCCGTCCGATAGTACGCGCCGGTCACGTCCTTCGAAAACCGCACGTGAAAGACTTCGCGCTCCCATGACCGCGGCTCCAAGCGGCCCGCCTCGAAGAGGCTCATCGCCGATGCATCGGCGTTGGTTGCAGCCCAGGCGATGCGTTGGTTGTGTCCCAGCAGAACGCCGGGAGCGCCGGGAATCGACGCGCCGGCGACGTGCATACCGGGCGCGCGCAAGTCCTCCAAATACCACAGGCCCGGGATCGTAAGATCCAAGTGCGGATCGTTGGCGACCAGGGCGCGGCCGCTCGCCGTTGCCTGCCCTCCCACCGCCCACGCGTTACTCCCCGCTCGCGCCGCTATCGTTCGCGGCGCAAGGCGGCCGGCTTGCAACGCCACGACGCTCGCCGTCGCGCCGCGATGCGAGGAGCGGTGCGAAGCACCGTTGAGGGCAACATCGTAGCTTGCATCGCTGAGCGGAAAGTACTGGTCGAACTCGCGCGGACCGTACCGTCTCCAGGTGTCGTTGCGAGCGAGCACATCGTGCCACGAGTCGGCCAGCGCAATCGAGACCGCTAGCGACACCGCAAGCGAATCCTGCGGCTCCCACGGACGCGGCCGGTAGAGGAGCAGCCGAAACTCGATCGGAAGCGGCTGCGTACGCATTGCCGCGTTGACCCCCTTGCTGAACGCGATCAAGGCCGCACGCTCGCGCCCTCCCATCGCCCGCCACTGCCGCTCCGCGATGTCGCGCACGTCGTAGTATCGCTGCTCCCGGTCGATCGTCAAGGCGCGCGGGCCAAGCACTTCGGCCAGAGTTCCGGTCGCATACCGGCGCGTCAGTTCCATCTGAAACATCCGGTCGGATCCCTCGACGAACCCTTGCGCGAAAAAGAGATCGTGCTCGGAGGACGCCGCGATGTGCGGAACGTCGCGGCCATCGCGCGAGATGACGACGCGCGCATGCAGCGACGGCTCGACAAAGTCGCCGGCCGTTACTGCGTGTGCGCGAAAACCCCAGGCAACGCTGCCGGCATACGCCAGAGCGAGCGCTCCGCCGGCTAAGAGAAGAGCGACGCCATGCCGGCACGCGCGCGCCACGGCGGCGTCGAACGCCGACACCGGCCGACAAAGATCTCGAACGAGATCTTCGCGTTGGCGCGTCGTGAGGCGCCGCTCTAGTTTCTGCGTATGGCTACGTTTTCTCCGCGAAGAGCTGCGAGTAGAGGATTCCCGCAATCGCCGCCCCGATGATCGGTGCAACCCAGAAGAGCCACAGTTGCCCAAGCGCCCAGCCGCCCTGAGCGAACAGCGCCGGTCCAAGGCTGCGCGCCGGATTTACCGACGTGTTCGTGATCGGAATACCGACCAAATGAATCAGGGTCAAACATAAGCCGATTGCGAGTCCGGCGAATCCCGCCGGCGCGCGTTTGTCGGTGCTGCCGAGGATGACCGCCAGGAAGAAAAACGTCAGCACCACCTCTGCAACGAACGCGGCCGCCAGATTGTAACCGCCCGGCGAGTGTTCGCCGTAACCGTTGGCCGCGAACGTGCCGGCGCCGGTGAACCCCGCCTTGCCCGAGAGAATGAAGTACAGCACCGCCGCCGCGGCAACCGCGGCCACGCATTGCGTGATGATGTACGGAATCACATCCTTGCCGTCGAACCGCCGGGCGACCCACAGGCCGACGGTAACGGCCGGATTGAAGTGGCCACCGGAAATCGGCCCAAGCGCGTACACCGCGGTCAGGACCGTCAAACCAAACGCCAGCGCCACGCCGGCAAAGCCGATGCCGAGCGACACCTTGTCGGGATTGAGGAACAGCGAGGCGAAAATCGCGCTCCCGCAGCCTCCGAAAACCAACCAGAACGTCCCGAGGAATTCCGCGGAAACGCGCTTTGCAATGGGCATAGTAGCCCTCCTTCTGGGCGCATTGTATCGTCCGCGGCCAATAAAAGGAACCGCTCGGTCGAAACCGAGCGGCCTTGCTACCCCTTTTTTCCCGTTACGGGACCTTCCCTGAGGCGGTGTCATCCTGAGCGGAGCGCCGATGGCGCGCCGTCGAAGGGCGCCGCGAAGGAACTACTTATTCGTGGTGACCGGCTTCGTCGGAATGGTCGAGCCGTTTTGGGTCATGTTTTGCGTCGCGTTCTGGACGGTGGCAGTGGCCTGCTTGACCGTGGCTTCGGCCTGCTTCTGAGTCTCGACGAGCATCTCGGCGATCTTCAGAGTGTAGGCTTTACGAAGCTCGAGAACTTGGGCGGCGAATCCGAACGACATCTCGACGAGCTGCGTCGGCGACGGCATGTTTTCGAAGGTCGGGAGCGTGCCCGGCTTCTCGGCGAACTCTTTGCCGAAGGCGCGGAACTGATCGAGCGCCTTGATGCTGGCGTCCTGACCCTGCTTGAGAGCGCTCAGGCTCTCTTGCTGCATTTTGGTGAAATAGTCGGCTACGTTGACGGCCATGTATGTTGTACTCCTGTGTGCTTTGGTGTGCTAAGTTTACCAAGCACTCGGGGCATTTGTCAACCGCCGGAGCCGCCCCCTGCAAAACTGCGGTATATCCGAATGAGGGCTTCCTTTTGATCGACCGTCAAACGCGGATCTAGCTTGATCGCGTGCTCAACCCCATGATGGTTGCCTTGCTCAGCTGTGTTATCGAGCAGGCCCGCCTGAGCGTACATCGTCTCGGCCGAGAGGTGCAACGCATTGGCGATCTGCTTGAGTACGTCGGCCGATGGCTTATAGAGTCCCCGCTCGACCTGGCTGAGGTAGGGGTTGGAGATCTTCGCGATCTCGGCCAACTGGCGCATCGACAGGTTGGCGAGCTCGCGCTGGCTGCGAATGAATTCGCCGAGGCTGCTCCAGGCGGTGCGCGGCCCCCGGTCGTCCTCGGTACCGTCGGTCACGAGGTTCTCGCCTCGAGCGCCGGGCCGAACGATGAGCCGGTCTCATTGCGCACGTACCTGCCGGGAGCGGGCTCGCCTTCCGGCAGCCGGTAGGGCTCGCGCATCTCGCCGCCGTGCGCGTCCGCCCACGCGGCCCAATCTTCCCACCAGCTTCCTTGCCGCCGGTCGGCCGTTTCAAGCCATTCTTGGGCAGTCTCGCCGCGCGCCGCGGCGGGTTTGGTGTAATACAAACTCTTCTTCCCGCCCGGCGGGTTGACGATACCGGCGATGTGGCCGGAGTTGGTCAGCGTGTACTTCGCGTCGCCGCCCACGTGTTGCGTCGTCAAGTACGTCGCGTTCCACGGCGCGATGTGATCGTTCTCGGCACCCAGCACGTATAGCGGCGCCGAAATTTTGCCAAGATCGATCGGCGTGTCGTCAATAACGAACGCGCCCGGCTTTACGATCGCGTTATGCAGGTAGCACGCGCGCAGATACTGCGAGTGCATCTCGACCGGCATCCTCGTCGAGTCGCCGTTCCACGCGAGGATGTCGAACGCCGGCGGCTTCTTCCCTTTATACCAGCTGTTGACGACGTAACTCCAAATGAGGTCGTGCGACCGCATCCAGTCGAACGTTTTTGCCATCTCCTGCGATTCAAGGTAGCCACGCTCGCGCATGCGCCGTTCCAGACGGCTAATCGTGTCCTCGTCCGTAAACACGCCAAGGTCGCCAGGTATGCTGAAGTCGATCAGCGTGTTGGTCACCGTCAGGCTGTTGATGCGGCCGCTCTGGCCGTGAGCGGCGAGATACGCCATGGCGATCAGCGCGAGCGTCCCGCCCAAACACAGCGCCGAAACGTTGACGGTCTTGGCGCCGGTGATGTCTTGCACGGCGTCGAGGGCCGCTAAAAAGCCCGAGCGCAGATAGTCGTCCATTTTTAGGTGCGACATGCCTTCGTCGGGATTGCGATAGCTGATCATGAAAACTTGGTGCCCGTGCTTTACCGCCCATTCCACGAACGAGCGGCCCGGGGCCAAATCCATGATGTAGAACTTATTGATCCACGGCGGGCTGCATAAGATCGGTATCGCGTGAACCTTCGGCGTCTGCGGCTCGTAGGCAATCAACTCGATCAGGTCGTTACGCACGACCACGCGGCCCGGGGTGGCGGCGATGTTGTTCCCCAGTTCGAAGCCCGACGCGTCGACCTGACGCGGATAGCCGCCGTTGTTTTGCAGGTCGTCCATGAAGTTGCGCAGGCCTTGCAGCAAACTCAATCCACCGGTATTCATCGCTTCCTTTACGACCCCGGGATTGAGCCACGGCACGTTGCTCGGCGCAAACGCATCGAACATCAGCTGCATGGCGAAGCGCGCTTTTCGCCGGGTCGCGTCCGGCAACCGCGCCGAATCGACCAGCTGCAATGCCGCCTGCGTTCGCACTCTGTAGTCTTCCACGATCCCCGCGAGCAGCGGATTGCTCGACCATTCCGGCTCGCTGAAGCGCTTGTCAGCGGCGGCGGCCGGGCTCTGACCTAGCGGCGCCATCGCCTCTTGGCCGCCCAAGCGGCGCAGCATGTTCAGCCCCACGTTCTGCTCGGCCAAAGCAAAACCCGAGAGCCAAGTGCTCATGCGCAACGGATCGGCCATAGCGTCGGCCAAGACGGCCTTGAGCGCATCGTTGAGCGACGCAGGGTCGAGCCCGGTGACGTCGATACCGTAGCTGAGGTCGTCGGCCGGCAACGGCGTTTCGTCGCGCGCTTCGTCGAGAGCCCTCACATGTACCAGCCGCCGTTGACGTTATACACCGCGCCGGTGATGTAGCCGGCATGATCGTCGATCAGGAAGCGCACGAGATGCGCGACTTCTTCGGGCTGTCCCAGCCGGCGTTTGGGCGTTTGCGCGATCGCCGTCTCGATCGCCTCGGACGGCATCGCCTTGGTCATGTCCGTGTCGATGAAACCGGGCGCGACCGCGTTCACCGTAATGCGGTTTTTGGCTACTTCCAGCGCGACCGTCTTGGTTAGGCCGATGAGTCCAGCCTTGGCGGCGGCGTAGTTCGCCTGTCCGAAGTTGCCGCCCTGACCGACCACCGAGCTGATGTTGACGATCCTACCGAACTGCCGGGCGACCATGGTGTCGAGGACGGCCTTGATCATGAAAAACGGTCCCGACAGATTTACCTGCAGAACCGCTTGCCATTCCTCGACGGTCATTTTGCGAACCGTGTGATCGCGCGTGATGCCGGCATTGTTGATGAGGTAGTCGATGCGGCCGTGCTCGGCGACGATGCCCTCAACCGCCTTACGGCAATCTCCAAACACACCGACGTCGCCTTCGTAAAAGTGCAGTCTTGGCGCACTTCCGTTGAGATGATGCCGAAGCGTTTCGGTGCGTTCCCGGTCGATCGGGAGCCCTAAGACGGCGACCGTTGCCCCGTCTTCTGCCAGGAGACGGCTAATCGCGCCTCCGATTCCCCGGGAACCGCCCGTTACGACGGCTACCCGCTTTTCAAGTGGTAGACTGCTCACGCGCTAGATTTACCCAGCATCGGCTCAGTTTACCTTCCACAACCGCTTAGCGAGCCGAAGGCGGCAGCGTCCCCGGTGCCAGCGCATCGGCAAGCGCGCGAAACACGGCGACGGCGCCGAGCCCGGCATTCCCTTTGTCGTCGTACGCGCCGGGCCCGTTGGTTACATCAAGCGCGATCGTGAGCTTTTGCGCCGGCAAATATCCGACCGCTCCCGAGGCGCCGGCAAATCCTAACGTTTGCATGATCCAAGCTCCGCTGTCGATCACGCCGAGACCGTAGTTCAACGCGCTGGTGTTTTCGCGACACGCGGGGCAGTCCGGCTGCACGTGGCCGAATCCGATGAGGCTCGGCACGATTTGCGCGACGGACGACGTCGCTGACAACAGCTTCCCACCGGCGACCGCTTCGATCGAGAGGCTCAAGTCGGAAATGTCGGTCGTTTCGACGGCGCCCTCGATCGTCGTCCACGACGGGTTCCAGTACGTCGCTTCCTCGTAGAACGGCACGCCGGCGTTGATGCCGAGCACTTCGCGGCGTTCGGAACTGAAAGCGTGCAACACCGGCTCGGGAATTACCGGCGTCGGTAGCGCGCCGGTCTGCTTCAAGCCCATCGGTTCCAACACGTATCGGGCAATAGCTTCTGCGATCGGCATGCCGGCGATCTTTTCGAGCACGCGGCCGAGGACGACGTAGTTTGTGTGGGAGTAGCCCCAGTTCGTCCCAGGTGCGAACTGAATCGGCTTCGAGACGCCGATCGCCATGAGTTCCTCCGGGGTCCACTGGCGGAACGGGTCGCGATACAACCCCTGCAAGAACTCCGGCTGGTATACGTAATCGGCGTACCCCGACGTCATTTGCGCCAAGTTCCGCAGCGTGATTCGGTCCGCATTGGGAAGACCTGGAAGGTACGTCGAGAGCTTCGTTTCGAGCGTCACTTTCTTCTGGTCGACGAGCTCGAGCAGCAGCGTCGCCATGTATGTAAACGCCAGCGCTCCATTGCGAAAGTGCATGTCGGGCGACGCCGGCACGCCGGTCATCGAATCGCCGAAAGCCCCCGTGTAAAGGTCGGTGCCGTTCGAGCGCACCTGGACGATGACCGCCTTGAGGTGGTTCTCCGCCATGGAACTGCGTACGATGTTTTGGACCGTCGTCGCCGAGGGCGCGCCGACGACGGCGGGAGCGGCCAACGCAAATCCCGGCGAAACGATGGACGCAACCAGCACGGCGACGCCGCGGGTAAAACGGCGCACGGAGGTCAGCGCCACATCTTCTGCAACTCGACCGCCTGACAGGCATTGGCCGTGCAGGGAACGCCGGCGATCGCCTCGATGGTGCGCAGCACCGAATAATGATTGACGAGCTGGTTATACGAACCGGGCGCGATCGTCGGTCCGATTAGCAAGGTGGCGATTTGATTCTTTCCGTTTTGGTCGGGATCGGCCTCATCCCACGTGAGGATCAGCAAGCCGCCGTGAGCGTTGTCGTACTTGAGAATCGGCGGCAGATTCACCTTTAGCCAGTCATCGCCGATCCGGGTGCTGCAGTCGTGCATGTCGTTGCAGAGGTTCGGAACGACGATCGCTACCGTCGGTGGACTGCTCGGAAAGCCGCTATAGACGAGGTTCGACGACGCCGGGACGTTGGAAAAGTCCACCCACGGGTTGTGCTTTCGGGCATATTTGTCCGCCCAGCACCCTGTATACCCGTTGGATGGCATCGACTCCGAGTATCCGTCGAACGTTTTGCCCGCTGCAAGAAGTTCGGCCCCGACGTTTTCCGTCGAAAACGTTTGCGGGCACGAATCGTCGCGAACGCCTTGGGTCGATCCGGAGAAAAAGGCGAGATAGTTGGGCTCGCTCGGATGGACGATCGCATGACTGTTTGTCATGAGCGCCGCTTGCGGTACCAACGTTCCGTTGATGTACGGAGCCTGGGAATTCCCGATGATGAGGCTGTAATCTCGGTTCTCCATCATAACGACCACGACGTTCGCGGCGTGCGGCGCCGTATTATGCGGTGTTGCGACCGCTGCATGCGACGCAACGTGGGACGCCGCGAACCCGGGATCGGCGCAAGCCATCAGCAGCGCGCTTCCGAAAAGTGCGGATGCCACGCTCTTGCGCGCACCCGCCCCACACGCGATCGTCGTCATCGAAGCCTCCCGAACAGCTTTCCTGAGATACGTCCGTTTGAAGACGCCCACCTGTAGGTGCACGCGAGCGGTTTCACGTTTGTGAAGAACGTGATTCCTAGGAGAGCCGGCCGAGATCGCGGAAGCGGGCCCTTCTCAAAGCGTCGTCCCCAATGGAGGTGCGTGGTCTTATGGTTAAGCGGCTCGCGGCCGTGCTCGCCGTTGCCTTTGTAACGGCTTGCAGCACTCCATTTTCTCAAACGCCTGGGAGCTCTACCGTCCCGCCGGGCGTCGCGCGCCCGGCGACGAGCTCCAGTCCGATCAAACACGTCGTTATTATTATTCAAGAGAACCGCAGCTTCGACAATCTCTTCCAAGGGTATCCGGGGGCCGACACGGTTCCGAGCGGCAAGAACTCCTTGGGACAAACCATCGCGCTTGCACCGGTAAGCCTGGCAACCCAATACGTCATCGACCACTCGTTGAGCGCGATGACCGCAGCCTGCAACGGAACCGGAAAACTGCCGGGAACGAAGTGCCGAAACGACGGTTTCAATAAGGAACGGACCTACGGCGGCCCCAAGAATCCTGAATACGTGTACGTGCCGCACGATGAATCGCAGCCGTACTTCGACATGGCGCACGAGTGGGTGGTGGGCGATCGCATGTTTCAATCGCATCTCGACGAAAGCTTCGTGTCGCACCAATACATCATCGCCGCCCAAGCCGCATCGAGCGTCGATCTGCCGGCCGGTTATTGGGGATGCGACGGCGGACCGAGCGACACGGTGCCAACGATCAATTCGCAACGCGCGATCGGCAAATATCAGCGGGCGTGCTTCGACTACCTGACGCTCGGTGACGAACTCGACAAAGCGGGCTTGACGTGGCGATTCTATTCGAGCAACATCAACGACTACGTCGACTACGTGTGGTCGGGCTACCAGGCGGTCAAGCACATCCGCGACGGTCCCGATTGGAAGCAAGACGTGATCACACCTCAAAAGCAGTTCATCACCGACGTCGCTGCCGGCACGCTCGAGAACGTTACCTGGATTACTCCGACGTGCGAGGAATCCGATCACGTGAACTGCGGCGGCGGATTCGGTCCCTCGTGGGTGACGTCGCTCGTCAACGCCGTAGGTCAAAGCAAGTTCTGGGACTCAACGGCGATCTTCGTGATGTGGGACGACTGGGGCGGCCTCTACGATCACGTGCCGCCGCCGCATCTGGATTACGACGGTCTCGGCTTTCGGGTGCCGCTTCTGGTCATCTCGCCGTATGCCAAGCACGGCCACGTTTCCCACGTACAGTACGAAACCGGAAGCATTTTGCGATTTGCCGAAGACGTTTTCGGTCTCGGGCAGCTGGCCGCCAGCGACACTCGAGCAAACTCACCTGCCGGCGATTGTTTCGATTTCACCAAACCGCCGCGGAAGTTCGTACCCATCAAGGCGCCGAAAGCCCCCTCGTTCTTCATGACCCGGGCGCCGGACGAGCGCGCGCCCGACTACGAATAGCTTGGAGGTCGACGATATGATGAAAAATGCGCTCGCGGCCGTGCTCGCCGTTGCCTTTGCAACGGCTTGCAGCACTCCATTTTCTCAAACGCCTGGGAGCTCCACCGTCCCGCCGGGCGTCGCGCGCCCGGCGACGAGCTCCAGTCCGATCAAACACGTCGTTATTATTATTCAAGAGAACCGCAGCTTCGACAATCTCTTCCAAGGGTATCCGGGGGCCGACACGGTTCCCCGCGGCAAGAACTCTTTGGGACAAACCATTACGCTTGCGCCGGTGAGTCTGGCAACGAAGTACGTCATCGACCACTCGTTGAGCGCGATGATCGCAGCCTGCAACGGAACCGGAAAACTGCCGGGAACGAACTGCCGAAACGACGGTTTCAATAAGGAACAGACTTTCGGAAACCCTAAGAGCCCTAAAAACCCTGAGTACGTGTACGTGCCGCACGACGAATCGCAGCCGTACTTCGACATGGCGCACGAGTGGGTGGTGGGCGATCGCATGTTCCAATCGCATCTCGACGAAAGCTTCGTGTCGCACCAATACATCATCGCCGCCCAAGCGCGGTCGAGCGTCAATATCCCCTGGGGGGATTGGGGATGCGACGGCGGACCTGGCGACACGGTGACGACGATCACCCAGCAGCGCACGGTCGGCAAGGGGCAGAGGCCGTGTTTCGACTACACGACGCTCGGCGACGAACTCGACAAAGCGGGCTTGACGTGGCGATTCTATTCGAGCAACATCAGCCACTTCGGCAACTACGTGTGGTCGGGCTACCAGGCGGTCAAGCACATCCGCGACGGTCCCGATTGGAAGCAAGACGTGATCACACCTCAAAAGCAGTTCATCACCGACGTCGCTGCCGGCACGCTCGAGAACGTTACCTGGATTACTCCGACGTGCGAGGAATCCGATCACGTGAACTGCGGCGGCGGATTCGGTCCCTCGTGGGTGACGTCGCTCGTCAACGCCGTAGGTCAAAGCAAGTTCTGGGACTCAACGGCGATCTTCGTGATGTGGGACGACTGGGGCGGCCTCTACGATCACGTGCCGCCGCCGCATCTGGATTACGACGGTCTCGGCTTTCGGGTGCCGCTTCTGGTCATCTCGCCGTATGCCAAGCACGGCCACGTTTCCCACGTACAGTACGAAACCGGAAGCATTTTGCGATTTGCCGAAGACGTTTTCGGTCTCGGGCAGCTGGCCGCCAGCGACACTCGAGCAAACTCACCTGCCGGCGATTGTTTCGATTTCACCAAACCGCCGCGGAAGTTCGTACCCATCAAGGCGCCGAAAGCCCCCTCGTTCTTCATGACCCGGCCGCCGGACGAGCGCGCGCCCGACTACGAGTAGCCCGAATAGGAACGGTTCGAAACGAGGTCGCGAAAAACGCCGGGAGCCGACCCCGTGATCGACTTAAACACCCGCGTGAGGTGGCTTTGATCGGCAAATCCACAGCCGGCGGCAACTTGCGCAAGCGTTACGTTCGAATCGGCCATTTGCCGGCATGCCTGCTGCACGCGCATGCGACTGAGGTATTCGCCGACGGTGAGCCCTTCATCGAGCCGAAAACCGCGTGAAAGCGATGCCGGATGAATGCCGATTCGCTCTCCTAGCTCTTCCAGGGAGACACGGTTGGTATAACCTTCCCGAAGCAAACGCTTCACCTCGGCCACCCACGCACGTTGGGGGCGATCTCGATCGACCATGCGTAACGCGATACCCAGCATCTCAGAAACGACCGCATCCACCTCCAACACGTCGTCGATCTCGTCATGGAGAAAGCGCTGGAGTAACTTAACCGCCAACCACACCGCTTCGCCGTGTTGCAGTTCGAATCGCCAAGCGGAGACGTCGAACAAATGCCCGACCCGCGATTGCCATTCCGGCTGTAACTCGATGGCAAAAAACTTTTCGGGGCCACGAATCTGATCGGAATGGACGAATCCGGCCGGATGGAACGCGATGCTGAACGGATCGTACTCGATGGTTACCCCATCGTGCGTTTCCTGGTAACCGCCGGCAAACGGAAGCAAGAAATACGACAGCGTGTGCTCGTGCAAACCGATCGATCGAGACACATCGTGATATACGACGGATAGAAGGACGCCCCCGATCGTCCGGCTGCGTTCGACTCGTCCGTACCACTTGCCTGGCTGCAGTTTTTCCATCACGGCGCCTATCATCGACCCTCTGTGAATTCGCCGTCTTGAACGATTTTAACCGGGGTCGTGAGGAACCGTTCAAGCAAGATCGTCACTCACCCCTCATACTAGAGGCATGAACAGACGACAGGCTCTGGGCGCGGCCCTCATCGGTGGACTCACGCTCGGGACGGCTGCGAAGGCCGCGGCGCAAACTCCCTCCACCGATTCCCCCGCGGCACCGCTCGCAGTTCCGAAGAGCGGCCGCATCACGGTGGCTTTCGTCGTCTCGAAATACGCCAACCTGATCGATTTCGCCGGCCCGTGGGAAGCGTTCGGCGACGTGTGGTTTCCCAACGGCGGTACGCCCTTCGAACTCGCAACCGTCGGCGAGACCAGCGACGTCATCGAGATCGCTGGAGGCCTGCGAATCGAGCCGAAGTATACGTTCGATACCCTTCCAGCTTGGCCCAACGTCATCGTCGTCGGCGCGCAATCCACTCGCTCCAAGAGGTTCATGGAGTTTCTTCGTAACGCACAGGGAAAAGTTGACGTCACGTTGTCGGTTTGCACCGGCGCGTTCAAGCTCGCCGAGTCCGGAATTCTCGACGGCAGATCGGCAACGACTCACCACGACTTCTACGATCGGTTCGCGAAACAGTTTCCCAAGGTACGCCTCGTACGCGGTCAGCGTTTCGTCGATAACGGCAGCATCGTAACCGCGGGCGGTCTCACGTCGGGAATCTCCGCAGCGCTCCACGTGATCTCACGCTACTACGGCGCACCGAGCGCGGACCGCACCGCCTACTATATGGAGTTCGTCTCTACCTCACGCCCGGCATAGTCCGGGCCGCCGGCGCGCGCTATGAGTTCGACGACATTCCCGGACGGATCGCGGACATACAGCGACAAGATGGCTCCGCGGGCATCCTCCTCGGCGCGCTCTTCGAGGATCGGAACGTGGTGTACCGCGAGGTGCCGCCGCAGCTCGTTTTCGTCGCACGCGCCGACCTTCAGCGCGATGTGGTCGACGTTCCGCCCCCCGTCCACGCCCGGAAGGGCCCATCGCCCTTCAGGCGCGGCGACGTCTACCAGATCCAGGTGCGACGTCCCGACGCGCAGCTCGACCATCGCGTATTGCGGCAGATGCGACTCGGCACGCGCGCCCAGCACGTCTTCATAGAATACGAGCGAGCCCTCCATCCCGCGCACCAACAGGAGCACGTGATCGAGGGCTTCGAGACTAAACGGCGGACGATGCGTCACGGGACGGCTTACATATCCAAGCCGCCGTTGACGTTGTACACCGCGCCGGTGATATAGCTGGCTTCGTCCTCGAGCAGAAAACGCACGACGCGCGCTACTTCCTCGGGCTTACCGAGGCGCCGCTGGGGAATTTTTTCGATCACCTTCGCGAGCACGGCCTCCGGAATCGCCCCAACCATCTCGGTGGCGATGAACCCGGGGGCGACGCTATTGACGGTAATGCCACGCTGCGCCATCTCCAGCGCCAAGCTCTTGACCAGCCCGAAGAGCCCAGCTTTCGACGCCGCATAGTTCGCCTGGCCGACGTTTCCCGTTTCGCCGATCACCGAGCTGATCATCACGATACGGCCGGAGCCCCGCTCGATCATGTGCTCCAGCACCGCTTTGGTCATTTGAAAGGCGCCTGAAAGATTGACGTTGAGCACTTGGCGCCAGTCGTCGACGGTCATTTTGCGTACCGTCTTGTCGATGGTGATACCGGCGTTGTTTACCAAATAGTCGACGCGCCCGTGCTCGTCCATGACTTCTTTGAAGACACGATTGCAGTCGTCCGTATCGTCGACGCGCCCCTGATGGATCGAAACCTTTGCGCCCTTGGCCGTCATCTGATCCTTGAAGCGCTGAGCGCTCTCTTGACCGCGGCTGTACCCGGCCGCCACTGACGCGCCCTTTTCGCACAGCATCTGGGTGATGGCCGCACCGATACCGCGGTGACCGCCCGTGACAATTGCAACCCGTCCTTCAAACACCGTAGCCTCCTCCCTCGCGGGGCGTCATGCTTTCGCCGCCAATCTCGCGTTCCCGCCCTTAGACGAGGATCGCCGGGATCGTGACGACGCCGCTCAGCCGAAGCGACCCGTGATGTAGTCTTCGGTGCGCCGGTCGGACGGCTTAGTGAAGATCTTGGTAGTCTCGTCCATCTCGATCAGCCGTCCGACTCCGTGCTCGTCGGCGAGCATGAAAGCGGAATAATCCGACACGCGCGCGGCTTGCTGCATGTTGTGCGTAACGACCACGATCGCATACTCGTCGGCCAACGCGGTCATGAGCTCCTCGATGCTGAGCGTCGAAATCGGGTCCAACGACGATGTCGGTTCGTCCATCAGCAACACTTCGGGCTCAACGGCCAGCGCCCGCGCGATGCACAACCGCTGCTGCTGGCCGCCCGATAGCGCGGTGGCCGGCTTTTGCAGCTTGTCCTTGACTTCGTCCCACAGCACTGCCGAACGCAGCGCCTTTTCGGCGATTCGCGTTTTTTCGCTCGACGGAATCTCGCGGCTCAGGCCGGACATCACGTTGCCGAGAATCGAGAGCGTCGGGAACGGGTTCGCCCGTTGAAACACCATACCGACGCGCCGGCGAAGCTCGATGACGCTCATATTCGCTTCGTACACGTCCTCGCCGCCCAGGAGCACCTGACCGCGCGCGTACGCCCCCGGAGCGATTTCATGGATCCGATTAAGGCATCGCAGAATGGTCGTCTTGCCGCATCCCGACGGCCCCATCAAAGCCGTCACCGAGTTTGCGGCAAATGACATCGTGACATCGGCCACCGCCTGACGCGTGCCGTAGTAGGCGCTTAGCTCGTTGACGCGCAATGGCGCCGCAGCGTTCCCGCTCATCGCTGCACCTTCGGCGACAAGACTAGCCGCGCCACTACGTTGAGCACGAGCACCGCGAGAATCAACAGCAGCGCACCGGCCCACGCCTGCTGATGCCAACTCTGATACGGAGAAATCGCATACGTGAACACCTGCAACGGAAGCTGTGCCATCGGTTGGGTGGGGTTGAGCTCCCAAAACTGGCTGCCGAAGGCGGTGAAGAGCAGGGGCGCGGTCTCTCCGGTGACGCGCGCGATCGCCAGTAACAGGCCCGTGATGATTGCCGGACGCGCCGCCGGCAGTACGATGCGCAGCGTCGACGCGATTTCAGACAACCCTAATGCCAACGCGCCTTCGCGTATCGCGCGCGGAACGCTGCGCACGGCTTCTTCCGACGTCCGCAGGATGAGCGGCAGCATCAATAGCGCGAAGGCGAAGGAGGCCGACAGCGCCGAAAAATGCCGGAACGGTGCGACGAGCAACGTGTATGCAAACAAACCGATGGCGATGCTCGGAATACCCGACAACACGTCGGAGAGAAAACGCACCGCCTCCGGGAACCACCCGCGTCCAAACAGTGCCAAAAAGAGTCCCGACAGCAAACCTAACGGGGTCGCGATCAGCACGGCCACGCCAACCGTAATGAGAGTGCCGATAATGCCGTTGGCAACCCCGCCGCCCGGTTCCCCGACCGGTACCGGCAGCTGCGTCAGAAAGGCGACGTCGATCGCGCGGAATCCCTGCAAGGCGACGTAGCCGAGAATCACCAGCAGAGCGATCGCACCCAGTGACGCGCATGCCGCCGTAACGGCCGTACCGATGAAGCTCACCGCATGCCTGAATCCTACCGGATCTTTCGCTCCGCTTGCCGGCGCCGACGCCACGTTAGCCCTTCTCCCGCAAGACGGCCCACAGCAGCAATCGGGCCAACGCGTTCACGAGAAAGCTCACGATGAACAGCAGCAGCCCCAGTTCGATGAGCGCGCTGATATACACAGCGCCGTTGGCTTCGGTAAATTCGTTGGCGATGACGCTTGCCAACGTGTACGACGGCGCGAACAACGACGACGCGATTTCGGGACGGTTGCCGATGACCATGGTGGTCGCGATGGTTTCGCCGAGCGCGCGTCCAAGCGCCAGTACGATCGCGCCGAATATCCCCACTCGGGATGCGGGGAGGACCACTCGGGCAACGGTTTCCCACTTGGTTGCCCCCAACGACATCGACGCCTCGCGCAGATCCGTTCCAATGGCCACGATCACTTCGCGGCTGATCGCCGTAACCGTCGGCAAAACCATCAACGCGAGAATCAGCCCCGCCGTTAGCATGCCGACGCCGCTGATCGAACCCTGAAAAAGCGGCAAGAATCCCAGCGTCTTTTGCAAGAACGGTCCGAGTATCGTGCGCACGAACGGGGCGAGAACGAACAGGCCCCACAACCCGAAGACGACGCTGGGAACGGCGGCCAGCAGTTCGATCACGAACCCCAGCGGTCGCGAAATCCAGCGGGGTGCGAACTCGGCTAGATAGGCCGCTGCCAATACTCCGACCACGCCGGCTAAAACGATGGCGATCAGAGAGCTGACCAGCGTGCCGTATATGAGCGGTAATGCGCCGAACTGCCCGGTCACCGGATTCCATTCCGACGTCCACAGGAACTTTAGTTTGAAGGCTTGGATCGACGGCCACGATCCGTGCACCAGCTCCACGAATAGCATGGCGACGAGCAGCACGAACAGTCCGGCAGCGGCGTACACCACCAGCAGAAAAATTCGATCCGCCGCAGCTATGGCGGCATAGTTTCGATTCTTCATGTCCTCACGGCGGAGCACAAGGAACGCCTCAATACACGATCGAGGCGCCCCCTACCTTCACACGATGGGCCGAAAACTCGCTACACGTGCATCTTTGCAAGCGTCTTGTGCGAAAGCGCTTGGATGTTATCGGGAAGCGGAACGTAGTCCAGTCCGCCGGCGATCTTCTGAGCGTCGTCACCGGTCAACCACGTAAGAATCTGCTGCAGCATTTTTCCCTTCACCTTGTCCGCGGGATTTTCGTAGACGACCACCCAGCTGTATCCGGCGATCGGGTAGCACGTCGCGCACTTCATGTCGACGATCGAGAAGTTCGTGGCGCTCACGTCGGGTTTCGCTGCCGCCGCCGCGCGAACGCCGCCGGGGGCATCGGAAATGAATTTTCCAGCGGCATTCTGTAACGTCGCTTGCGACATCTTGTTCTGGATGGCGTAGGCGAGTTCCACATAGCCGATGGCGCCCGGATTGTTAGTCACTTGCCCTGCGAGCCCTTCGCTGCCCTTGCCGCCGATCGCGCTCGGAGCCGACCAGGTAACGCTCTTGCCGGTGCCGACCTTGGATTTCCATTCCGCCGAAACGTTGCTGAGATAGTCGGTGAAGATATACGTCGTGCCCGAGCCGTCGGAACGATGGACGACCACGATCGGCGTGTTCGGCAGCTTCATGCCGCCGTTGAGTTTGGCGATTTGCGGATCGCTCCAGTTCGCGATCTTTCCCAAGAAGATATTTGCCAGAACCGAGGCAGACAAGTGCAACCCGCTCGCGACGCCGGGGACGTTGTAGATGACCGAAACGCCGCCAAGCACTACCGGCGCTTGCAGCACGGGACCACCCGAAGCCTCGGCCGCCTTCACCTCGCCGGCGTTCATCGGCACGTCGGTCGCACCAAAGTCAACCGTTCGTTGCGTGAACTGCGCGATGCCGCCGCCGCTGCCGATGGACTGGTAGTTGACCTGCACGTCGCCGTGGCTCTTGCTGTACTCGTAAAACGCCTTCGAGAAGTACGGGTAATCCCAGGTAGAGCCGGCGCCCGTCAGCTGCGTTGCGGCCATTGCCGGGAGGATCGCCGTGACAAAAAGCGCCGCTGCCATTAGGGCAAGTCTTTTCCGCATTAATGCTCCTTTGCACGCGAGGTGCAACGCCGTATCGATGAAAACTCTTCCCATTCTCACGGCCGAATGCTAAGAACAGATTAAGAGCATATAGGGAAGGGCTTAAGATGCCCGCCTCCCCGGCGCCGCCGAAGCCGCTCAAAGGCTTCCGGCCACGCCGCCGCCGAAAGCGCGTGCTCTATGTCCGAGCCCCAGGTAAGAACGCCCCTTCCCGAGCTGCGTCACACCGCCGCCCACGTGCTGGCCTACGCCGTGCAGGATCTCTTTCCCGACGCCAAGCCGACCATCGGCCCGGCGATCGAAAACGGTTTCTACTACGATTTCGACCGGGCCGAGCCGTTCACGACCGAGGATCTCGCCCGCCTTGAGACGCGGATGGCCGAAATCGTGAAGGCCAACTACCCGATGACCGGGCAGGCCGTCACCCGCGCCGAAGCGCTCAGCATTTTCAGGGGCAACCCCTATAAGGTAGAGATCGCTAGCGAAATCCCGGAGGGCGAGCCGATAACGCTCTACACCATAGGCGAATTCACCGACCTGTGCCGCGGCGGTCATGCCGATTCTACGGGTGAGGTTGGGGCGCTCAAGCTGACGAGCGTAGCCGGCGCCTATTGGCGCGGCGACGAGCGCAGGCCGATGCTGCAACGCATCTACGGAACGGCGTGGTACGACCGCGCCGAGCTCGACGCGTATCTCGCCCAGGTCGAAGAGGCGCTCCAGCGCGACCACCGCAAACTCGGCGCCGATCTCGATCTGTACTCGATCGAGGAGGACGCTGGGGCTGGGCTAATTTTCTGGCATCCCAAGGGCGCCATCGTGCGCGGGCTCATCGAGGATTTCATCCGCCAAGGGCTGCGCGATCGCGGGTATCAACCCGTGGTCACGCCGCACGTCGTCAGCGAGAAGTTGTACGAGATTTCCGGCCACCTGGAAAACTTCGCGCAAAACATGTTCGGGCCGGTCGAGGTCGAGGAACAACGCTTCCGTCTGAAGCCGATGAACTGCCCCGGACACATCCTGATTTATCGTAGCCGGATGCACAGTTACCGCGAGCTTCCGCTCCGCTACAGCGAGTTCGGCACGGTATACCGCTACGAGCGATCCGGCGTCGTGCATGGATTGCTGCGCGTACGCGGCTTCACCCAGGACGACGCCCACATCTTTTGCACGCCCGAGCAACTGCAGGGTGAATTCGAGCTCACGCTCGACGAGGCGATGCGCCTGATGAACGCCTTCGGCTTCACCGATTTCGAGTACGTCCTGTCCACGCGCGAGGATCGGCTGCGTACGCAAACCGATCCCTTAGCCGAAGACGCCATTCGTAAGGCGCTAGAACGCTACGGCCTGCCGCACAGCGTCGATCCCGGCGGCGGCGCATTTTACGGACCTAAACTCGACATCAACGTACGCGACGCGATCGGCCGAAAGTGGCAGCTCGGCACCGTGCAGGTCGATTTCATTCTCCCCGCTCGTTTCGAGTTGAAGTATCGCGGAAGCGATGGGCACGATCACATCCCGGTGATGATCCACCGGGCGCTGGCCGGATCGATAGAACGCTTTTTCGGTATCGCCATCGAGCATTTCGCCGGTGCCTTCCCCGCCTGGCTGGCGCCGGTGCAAGCGGTCGTCGTGCCGATTTCGGAGAACCAGGAAGCGTACGCGCGCCAAGTGGCCGCTCGTCTCGCCGGGATGGGCCACCGCGTCGACGTCGACGGG
Source organism: Vulcanimicrobiota bacterium (assembly GCA_963786105.1). Lineage (GTDB taxonomy): Bacteria > Vulcanimicrobiota > Vulcanimicrobiia > Vulcanimicrobiales > Vulcanimicrobiaceae > Tumulicola. The sequence continues at coordinate 200,405 of CAWAXX010000017.1, read as the reverse complement.
AGCAACGAAAAGCTCGGCTACAAAATCCGTCACTGGAAAACGCAGAAAGTGCCGTACATTCTGGTCGTCGGAAAGCAAGAGGCCGCCGAGGGCACGGTGAACGTGAACGAGCGAGGCGTTGGGAACAAACGCACCGTTTCCATCGGCACGTTCGCGGAAGAACTCCAATCCGTCGTTGAGGCCAAGAAATAATTTTTATGAAGTTCGACGTTCGCGTCGCTTTCGCCGCGATTGCGCTCGCGTTGGGAGCCTGCCAAGGTGGGCTCGACAGCGGCGGCGGTATGGGGGGTATGATGGGACCCCCGGTTTCTCAACCGGGTCCGATGGGAACCGGCGCAATGCAAGGCCCCACGATTGGCGCGAACGGACAAGCCGAGTTGACCGCGCCTGGCTCGACGCTTGCGCCGAACGAATCGCAGTTCGCGGTCGGCGACGGTCCGAACGGCGTCAAATGCCCCGTCGTACAGCAGTTCGCGTGCACGGTGAGTTTCAATATGCCGACCCCGGGGCCGTCTAGCTCGCCCGGATCGACGCCGAAACCCACTCCATCGCCCACGCCATCGCCGTCGCCATCGCCGAGTGCATCGAGCGGATCCGACGATAGCGGCGACGACTCGTCGGACATGAGCAGCCCCGCGCCTACGCCACCTGGCACCATTACGCTGCAAATGGAACCTCTCCCGAAGGACGTACCGGCGATGACCAATCCCGACCCTCGTGCGATGCGCGTCGCGCCGATGGTCGCGATCCGCCTGCAGAGCGACACGGACTTCTCGCTCAACGGCAATGCCGCCGTGCAATACACCATGCCGCGCGCACAGGTCGCCACCCGCTCCTTCGCGATCCAGCTATACAACGAAAGCGCCTTACGCGGAAAGCGGACCGACCAGTACCTCGCGACCTACACGAAAGCGACGGTCGGCGACACCACCGTGCAGTTCACGTTCGCGACGCCTCGAGTGACCGTCAAACGCGGACAAATTTGGTTGCTTGCGCTTTACGGCTTCCAGTATCCGCCGGGAATGACGCCGACGCCCTCGCCATCACCGGCCAGCTCCGCCGCGCCCTCGTCGTCGCCGTCCACGAGTCCATCACCGACGCCCTAGCCCCGTGTCATCCTGAGCGGAGGCGCGAAGCGCCGTAGTCGAAGGACGAGCGGAGCCCCGAAGGGGCGTAGTCGAAGGACGCCCGATGAGCGCCTGGAGCGAACTTAGCTCGCCTGCTCGCAAAACGTTCGTCGCCAGCTTTCTCGGCTGGTCCCTCGACGCGTTCGATTTCTTTCTCCTGACGTTCGTCGTCACCCGAATCGCCGCCGACTTCAACCGCGGCATTGCCGAAGTCACCGGCGCCATCACTTTGACGCTCTTATGTAGGCCGGTTGGCGCGTTCGTTTTCGGATGGATCGCCGACCGGTACGGGCGCCGTACGCCGCTGATGATCGACATCGCGTTCTACTCCGTCGTGGAGCTGCTCACGGCGTTCTCGCCAAACTTTACGGTTTTTCTCGTACTCCGCGCGCTGTACGGCATTGCGATGGGCGGCGAATGGGGGCTGGGAGCTGCCATGGCGATGGAAGTGCTGCCGCCGCGCCGCCGCGGACTCTTCAGCGGCATTCTGCAAGAAGGCTACATGGTCGGCTACCTCCTTGCCGCGGCTGCCTACTTTCTCGTTTTTCATTTCGCCGCGGCGCTGGGCTTCTCGCAATGGAACTGGCGCATCCTGTTCGTGGTCGGCGTGCTGCCCGCGCTCGTGATTTTCTACATTCGCGCGTACGTGCCGGAATCACCGGCTTGGATGGCACGGCGTACGCAGCACGTGACGACGGCACCGCTCTTCGTCCTGCGCTCGCTGGCGCGCCACTGGCCGCTGGTCGTTTACGTCATATTGTTCATGTCGGCACTGAACTTTATGTCGCACGGTACCCAAGATCTCTACGCGACGTTTTTGCAAAAGCAGCGAGGCTTTTCAACCGGGACCGTTTTTACGCTGTCGGTGGTCGCCGCGTTCGGCGCCATCGGCGGAGGCATCGCTTTCGGGGCGGTCTCGCAGCACTGGGGCCGGAGGGCGTGCATCTTGATTTGTGCCGTGCTCGGTGCGACGACGATCCCGCTTTGGGCGTTCGGCCAAACCGCCGTCCTGTTGGGCGTCGGGGCCTTCGCCATTCAATTCATGGTGCAGGGGGCCTGGGGCGTGATTCCCGCGCATCTCAACGAGTTATCGCCCGCCGACGCCCGCGGAACGTTTCCAGGCTTCACCTACCAGCTCGGCAATGCGATAAGCGCCGGCGCCGCCCAAATGGAGGCGGCCTTCGCGCTGAAGTTCCCGTTGCCGGGCGGCGGCGCTAACTACGCCAAAGCAATGGCTATTATCGCGGTAATCGCGTTGGCGAGCGTCTTCGTGCTGACGGCGCTCGGGTATTTGGTTGGCCCCGAGCGCCGTCATCGAGATTTCCTCGAATCGTCGTAAGCGCCGCCGGCGCTGCTTATCGTTACGTCTTTAATGACGGCGGGGGTGCTCCGAGAAGCGGCCCGCTGGCCGTCAGCGACCAGGGCGTGCGAACGGTGCCGGCTTCCATGTCGGTCCAAGCTTGCTCGAGGATCGTTCGCAGCGTGTAAAGGCGGTGCGTCGCGTTTGGATCCGAGTAGAACGTCACGGGGATGCCGGCGTTGCGCAAGAAAACGGCGGTCGTCGTCGGGTACTGCGTGGGAATGCTGTCGTCGCGCGAACCGGTGAGGATGTAGAACGGCGTCGTCGGCAACATTGCCGTGACGAGGTGCGAGCGCGAACCCAGCAGGGCGCCGGCGATCGACATCACCGCCGACCACGCGCTCGGGTGCATCGGCGCAATCAAGTAAACCGAGAATCCTCCCATCGAGTAGCCCGCCAGGTAGCGCTTGCGAGGATCGATCGTAAACGCTCGTTCGGCGGCGGCGAGCGCGTCATAGACGTCGCTCTCCGAGCCCTGGAAATCGTAGTAGCCGCGGCCGTAGGGCGCGACGATGATGGTGCCGGTTCGCTCGGCCAAATCGTCGATGAACTGCGGAGCGATGAGCGACGACTCCGACTGCGGATGCCCGTGGAGAAATACCATCAACGGCGCTACGCGGCCCGGTACGTAGGTGGTCGGCACGTACAGCGCAACCGGCTGCATCGTCCCATCTTTTGAAGCCCGGATGAGCGTCTCGCCAAGTCCGCGAATCGACGCTATCGATTGATACGAACCGTTCGTGAGCTGCTCGGCGAGGCTGAGATCGAGACGCGTGATACCGTCGATGGAACGCTGCCAGACTTCGGGCGGGTAATCACTCGGAACCGGCATTTTTAAGAGGTCGATATCGTCTAACAGGCGCTGGTAGTAATCCATCGTCGTGTCGCGCCCGGTGACGTGCGCGATTTGGGGCGCCTTCGCATAGTAGGATGCGGCCGTCGCCTCCAGCGTTGCGCCGACGTCGCTCGAGCCGGCGCCTAGCAGCAACGCCGCCACCCCTACCGCAAGCTCCCGCAAACTCATAAGCCTAGTATAGCGCTTGCGTTGCCGCCGCTGTGATGGCCCAGGCTTCAAACCGTAAACGCGACGATCTGGTTGTGCTCCCGGTGATTGGTCCAAAACCGGCTTCCATCGCTCGCCAGCGCACGCGCGGCAAACGGCAAGCGGGCGAGATCCTCGTATGCAGTCTCTCCGCCGTTGACGCTGACGCGGCCGAGAAAATAGTCCGTCGAGTCCTCGTCGTCGGTAGTGAGCACGTAGAACGCACCGTCGGAGTAGCACTGTCCGCAGATTCCGCGCGGCACGTCGATAGTTCGAACCACGCCGCCGCGTTCGTCGATGCCCAAAATCCTCTTGTTGTACCATTGGCTGACGTAGAGCCGCACGCCGTCGTAGCTCAACTGCGATCCCGTGTCGTCCGGACATCCGATCGCATCCGAGTCCTTAAAGCCGTGGCCGGGAACAAAGCGGCGGATGATGCGCGAATCGTCGTCACCTTCGCCGCAGATTACCCGCAACTCGTCGCCGACCACGGTCATCCCCCACGGTTTTCCGGGAGCGCGATCTTCTTCACCGACCGTCCAATGATGCGGGTCGATCGCGTAGAGCCGGCAGGTCTCGATCGACCCCATCCACAGTTTTTCGCCGTCGAATGCAATCGACTGTGGGCGCGGCGCCGGCGAGGGCAGCCGCATCGTTTCGTTTACATCGTGCATGCCTCGACGCTTTTCGCGGGCCCGACCCGGTTCCTGGCGCGCCGGCATCGAACCGCTTGCTTCATGATTTTGCTGGGAATCGAGACCTCGTGCGACGACACGGCGACCGCGCTCGTCCGCGACGGGCACGACGTGCTGGCAAGCGTTTCGACCAACCAAGACGCCTTCCACGCGAAGTATGGCGGCATCGTTCCCGAGATCGCCAGCCGCCGTCACGTCGCCCTGCTGTCGGCCGCCGTCGAGGATGCGCTCGGCCGTGCGCGACTGGATTTCTCGCGGGTCGACGGCATCGCGGTGACCCGCGGTCCCGGTCTGATCGGTAGCCTCGTTGTCGGTGTGGCATCGGCGAAAGCCCTGGCGTTCGCGCTCGGCAAACCGCTTTACGGCGTCAATCACCTTCACGGACACATCTTCGCGCCGTTTCTCGGCCGCCCCGAACGGCCGCCGTATCCGTTCTTGGCGCTCCTTGTCTCCGGCGGCCATACGCAACTCGTCGCTGTCGAGTCCGCAACCGACATGCGCGTCATCGGGCGCACCCGCGACGACGCCGCCGGTGAGGCGTTCGATAAAACCGCGCGATTGCTCGGTTTGCCGTATCCCGGCGGGCCGGAGCTCGACCGGCTCGCACGAGGAGGAGATCCGCGTGCGTATGCATTTCCGCGCCACCGGCCCCCAACCGATTCGCTCGACCTCTCGTTCTCGGGATTAAAGACGGCCGTGCGTTACTTCCTCGAATCGCCTGCGGGTCGAGAGGCCAAACGCGAGGACGTCGCGGCGTCGTTCCAAGCTGCGGTCGTGGACGTATTGATGGCGCGCGTGCGCGCGGCGTACCAACCCGATCGCTATCGTGCCGTGGTCTTGTCCGGCGGCGTTGCGGCAAACTCGGCACTTCAGGCCGCATTTCGCTCGTGGAGCGATCGCAACGCGAGCAACGCCTTCATTCCGCCGCCCGAATACTGTACCGACAACGCCGCCATGATCGCCGCCGCAGCCTACTATCAGCGCGAGGTCGCGGGCGTCGACCCGTTGACGCTTTCCGCCGATCCGAACCTTCCATTCGAATTCCTACCGGAAGGAGCGCCTCGGAGACCATGAATAGAACAAGGCCTTCATGATGAATCGGAGATCCCGAACGCGACGAGTCCTAGCCGCGATCGCGGCGCTGGCGGCGCCGGGGATGGCGGCGTTGGCCGATCCTGCGCAGACGCCCGGATCGAACATTACCATCACGACCTGTCACGCGCAGCTCGATAAGCCGCCGTTGAGAATCGCCTATAAGAATGCCGCTCCGGCGGCGGCCACCGAAGTGGATTTCTCGATTGTCGACAACACCGGTCTCATTGCGACGGTCCGGGAAGTCGGGAAGTTCGAAAGCGGTACGCAAATCAACCACGTGTTTGGGTTGCCTCCCGACACCTCACCGTTGGGGCTCAGCTCTGCCCGCTGCGTCGTCACGAAGGTCGTTTACGCCGACGGCACGGCGTGGGTCAATCCAAACCCGGCGCCCTAGGGGGGTGCTACAGTCCGATTTGGCTGAGGTTCCAGACGAAGCGTTGCGTATTGGGGTGATCCCACCAGTTCGCGACGATGGCTTCGAGCTCGGGCAACGAGCGCAGATCCGTAACGTGCGATTCGATCGAGTTGCGGCTGGGCTCGGAACCCTCGATTTCGGCGTGGAGCCTATCGATGGTCGCGTGCGCGGGATGACCTTGGGGGAGCGCCGCGTGGAGATCGACGTGCGGCAACGCCGGCCGCTCGGACAGAAGCGGTCGCAAAATCTCCGCTTCGGCGACGCGCTCTTCGTCGGCGACCATGCCGGTAGAATCCGCATCGATCACGCCTTCTCGAAACTCGCCGATCCGCTCCTCGAGGTCGGTTTTGTGAAATTCGTGACGATTCTTGTCCATCCGTACTTCGTACCAGGTCGCTCGATTCCGCCCCTCCCCTCGGAGCGTTCGACGACCGCTCCTAGAACGCTGTCGGCACAACCGGCGCGATGTCCGAGCGCTCCCCGCCAATCTGATCGGTTCCGAGAATCGTCAACGATGCGCCGTGCCGCAAGAACGTGCCCACGATCGTGTCGAACGCCAGGCGCGGTAGGATGCAGCGCCAGCTTCCCATTGCGGTGATGAGGTTCGCAATCGGCGCGTCTTCGATGGTGGTCCCGAGATTATACTCGTTGTCGCTCCAGTCGCGCCGTGGCGCGCCAAAGGGCTGCAGCTTTTTCCGAAGGTCTTTTACGAGCGCGATCAACGCGCCGTAACGCGCGAACTCCGCCGGCGACCGCGCAACCCACTGCGCGAACGACGGATGATCTTCGACGTATCGTTGCAGCGCCGTCAGCGTCGCGAACAGTGCACGGTTGGAGTCTTGCGAGCAGTTATTAGCCGCGCCGACAAAAGTCCCGCCGGTCCCGTCGCCGATCCGGTAGCGCGCCGTCATCGCTTCGAGCTGGAGCTGCAGCGCATCGAACGCGTTCGTGCGCTCACCGCCATCGAGCGTGAAGTCGCCGGCGAACGCATCCAATTGCAGAATCGCTTCACAAACCGGGCGCACGCCGGCCCACCCGAACTGCCGGTCGCCCATGTATCGCGACCAATCCAACGCGCCGGCGATCAATCCGTCGCTATTCTGCGTGTAGACCTGATGGTAAGTGATCTCGAAGCGCAGCTCGCCCGCGAGCGGATCGTCGAGCACTTTGGCGACGCCGTACGCAAAGTGGCCGAAGTAGATTGGTCCCGACGCCGCTTTCTCGCGCTTCTCGCCGCCGATACCGCCGTAGGTATGAACGACCAAGCCGACGTCGCCGCTCTTCCAGGCATGCGTCCGTGCGGCGATGATGCCGCCCTTCGCCGCGATCAACTCGCGCCAAGCCTCATGCCGCGCGTAGCGGTACGCCGCCAGCCTCGGCCCTAAAGACTTCGCGGCACCATCCGCGCGCAGAAGTGCGCGCGGAGCCAGCGCTTGAACGACGAACGCGCCGTTATCGTCAAACGCCCCATAAGCGTACCAGCCGTCGGCGTTGAGTGGCGAGCGCTCGATGCCGGCAGTCACGGAGTTCGGCACGCCGGCCAAGTCCGGAACGATCGGCGGCATGCGCACGGTTTCCTGGGCGCCGCAAAACGCACGAACGTTTCGATCGAAGTGCACGGCCGTATAGCCATCGCTGCTATCGGGGGCGGGGCCGCGAAACGTGTACAGCCCGTAGTACAGGCCGGTAATCTGCACCGGTTCGCGCTCGACGAACAAACTTGCGGTGCCGTGGCTCGTTTCCCGAACGTTCACGTCGCCGGCGAGTTTCACGAGGACGTCGTCAATCGGATGCGAACCCGCCAGCGACTCGAGCGGATCGACCAGCCGCCAACGATTCAATCGCACCGGCATGATCAAGCCGCCGTAAATGCTCGCGGACCGTGCTTCCGCGCTGAAGTTCACGTCGCGCACGACGGCGCGCACGCGCCGGCGAACGGCGGGATCGTCGCTCCAGCAGAGGCGCACCGTGGCGCCTACCAAGTGGGCGTGTGCCGCCGGCGCGAGCTTCACCTCGAAGAAGACGCCTCCGAAGCGCTCCTCGCGCGCCGGCAGAATTAGGCGTCCGGCCCACGGTGCGACCGGAAGGTACCCGGCCCGTACCGCGCTTCCATCGAGCTTCACGGCCGGCGCGTCGACGTAGCGCTGATAGTTGCTCGGGCGTTTGATCAAATCGCTTTTCACGACGAAACGATCGGCGACGATGCTTTCGACGTAGTCGAGCGTCTGCCTTAGATTCGAGCGCCCATCGGGCAGCTTTGCGCCGGGATCCAGCATTCCGCCCGGGACCTGATGTCCTACCGGACCGAGGGATACGCACGTCAACGAGCCGAGGCGCTTGGCACGGTTCCAAAACGATAACAGCGCAATCGGCCAGCGCGATGCGAACATGATCGGACCGATGCGCTCGACGGCATCTTTCTCACCCACCAAATGGTACAAATGCTCGAGTTGGAGAATCGGGTTGTCACCACTCATCACTCCACCGAGCGAAATCACGTCGACCGGCGCGTCGAGCGCGTGCTTGAGAAACGACGCCGATCCGCACGCCATCTGTCCGCCGCCGCTATACCCAAGGAGCGTCACCGGCACGCCGCTCTTCTTTTGATATCCGCCGGCGATGAGCGACCGATAGATCACGTCGGCGATTCCGAAGTTATACATCGGCCCGTAGCGAGGATCGGCCGAGACCGCCACGATGGTGACGTTGCGAAGATTAATCAACATCCCAAGCAACGAGTTTACGTTCCGGCTGCGGCTGGCGTCCACGACTTTCCAAAACCGAGAGAAAATTGGGTCGTCCTCGAGCGGCTTATTCAGCACCGAATAGCACATCACGCCGCGAATCAGACGCACGTTCGCGGGCAGTTCCGGCGAAAGCGCGTCGAGAAACGTCTCGATGTCTGGCGTGTACTTGCCACTCGATTGGGCGATGCCGTCGAGGTACACCAAGTAGCGGACCACCTTCTTGCCCGCAGCCGACGGTTTCGACGGCCGTGTTTTCTCGCTGGTATCGATTTTGTCGCCATACCACCCAGCCCACCACCCAAGGGTTTCGAGAGGCGCCATGAATGCGGCCACGACTATCCCGACAATCGCTAACCAAACTAAATCCAGCGGAAGCTGCAAAACTTGCGGAAGGTGCTCTTGCCACCCGAGCGCCGCGTGCCGGACCGGCTGCAGCGCCAGCGCGACGATGACCGTAAGCAACGCGACCCCGCCGAACCCGACGACGCCGATCCACCATCGTGGGTGCTTGGACGCTTTTCGGCTTGTGGCGACGTGCGCCGTGCGCTTTCCGCGATCGGCACCGGTTTCTACGCGACCAATGGCCGCCTGCGCGTCATCGACGATCGGCACGCCGGCGACCGCATCGAGGATCCGCGTTGCCAGCGAGACGATCGGTTTGCCGAAACTGCGCTGCGCCAGTACCATCACGAGCCAGCCCAGCCACACGTAGGTCGCGGCGGCAAACACGTCGACGCGTCCGAGCGCGGCGACGCCCACAACCATCGCCAAGAAGTGCCACACGCGCAACGCGCTCAGCAAGCGCGAACCGAGGTACGGCAGCGCGCCCAGGAATGCAAACAGCATCGGTGCGTAGCTCATTGCCAGCACGAGTGCGAGATCGCCGAGCGCGATGTGCGGCGTACCCGGGAGATGGCACACGGCCCACGTGCTCAGTACCACGAAGCCGTAGCCAAACGTAAACAGCACGGCGTCGACGAGCAAACTAAAAAGGAATCGTGCGGGCTTGACGCGGTTTGCAAACAGCACGATGCTTTGCGCGACGGCCTCGCTCAAGCCGGCCGCCAGCACGATCGCGAGCGCCGCGACCGCGCTGCCTTCGACCGAGAGTGCCGCGAGGTACGCATCGCCGCGCAGCTGCATGACGCCGCCAAGCAACTGCCACAGCTCGGGAACGAGCAGCTCGATTCGAACCACGGCAGCCGAGTTCAACGATTCGCGAATCGTTTCCCCGGCGGGTAAGGTTACGCGCCTCTTAAGGCGATACCGAAAGATCCAGTTGCATGAACGTCGGGCAGCGGTAGTCGACTTCGCCGTAGGGCGCGCATTCGCGGAAACCCAGCGAGAGGTAGAGCTTGTAGGCGGCCGGTAACCGATCGCGTTCGGTGTCGAGAACCAGACGCGCTACTCGACGATCGCGCGCGAACGCGATCAGATCGGCCAGAAGCCGGCGCCCCAATCCCAGTTTGCGGTATGCCGGGGCAACGTAGAGCTTCTTGATAACTGCGGTCGACTCGTCGAGCACGTTTAGTGCTACGCAACCGGCGGACCGTTCGTCGACCGTCGCGACGAACGCCGCACCCGGTGGACCATATTGGGTCGGCAAATTGGCGACTTCGCGCTCGAACGAGGCGTGCTTGAGGTCGTCGGGCAAACTCTCCTCATATTCCTCGACGAGGTCGCGAAACCGGCGAAAGTCCGCCTCGTCCTCCGCGATCCGTACGCTGGCAACCATAATTCCGTCTCCATTCAACGGCCACCGCGGTTTACTTTCGGTCTCACGGTACTCTACCGGAAGGCAGGCAGGCCGCGTGGAAGTACGCTGAATGGATTTTTCTCAGCGACGGTTCGCTCGACAGACGACGTGGTCGGCTTTCGTCGCACGCTCGCCGGCCGAGGCCGCGTCGTACGAGCGGAATGCGGAGAACGCCATGTCACCGTCACAACGTGCTGAGATGATCTGGGAGTTGGTTCTGCGTATGCCATGGGGAGAGAATGCAGCCGAATATCGACTTGATCGATCTCTTGGGCGCGTTGAACGCCGAGGACGCTGAGTATCTTATCGTAGGGGCCTACGCGCTTGCGTTTCACGGCCGTTCGCGCGCGACCAAAGACGTCGATCTCTTTGTTGGATCGAATCCGGAAAATGCCCGGAAGGTCTGGAACGCTCTAGCCGCTTTTGGCGCGCCGATGGCAGATTTGCGTTTGGGCGATCTTGAATCGCCGGGAACCTTCTACATCATGGGTCGACCACCCAATCAGATTGACATCATTACCGCCATCGACGGCGTAACCTTCGAGCGGGCTTGGGCGACGCGCGTCGCATCAACGTATGGCGGCGTTCCCGTCTGCTATATCGGAAAGCAGGAGTTGATCGCCAACAAAAAGGCCGCGGCGCGACCGCAAGACCTTGCCGATCTGGCCTACCTAGAATAAGTCGACAACGCCCGCCTAACCGAGCGGACCGGCGCTAGCAAGCGTTGAAGCTATTCCCGTTCGTACAACCAGCGCATGATGCCGGTGGATACCAGCTGGTGCTCCACCGGATGCAGCCGCTTCATTACCTGCGCTTCGTCTTCTCCGTCGCGCACGCGCAGCGGCTTGCGTGCGAGAACGGGACCGCGATCGGTCACGGACGTGACTAAATGCACGGTAGCCCCAACCCAACCGCTGCCTGCGGCCAGCGCGTCGCGCACGGCACGCGGTCCGCGAAACGCCGGAACGATCGAACCGTCCGGCATGGTGACGTCGTCGTCCTCGGGGTCCAACGGCAGAAACGCCGGATGCACGTTGACGAGGTTCGGGAACGCACGCACGAACGTTTCATCGAGCAGATGCATCCAGCCCAACAACAACACGAGGTCGGGCCGCAAGTCCGAAACCGCCTCGAGCACTCGCGCATCGTACGCTTCTCGCGCTTCCTCTTTTCGCCGCCACGGCAGCACCGCAATCGACTCGACAGCCGCTGCCCGCGCGCGGTCGACAACCAAAGCGTCCGGGTTGTTCGTAAGCAAACCGACAACCTGGATCGGAAGCCGGCCGCGGCTAACGCCATCCATCACCGCCTGAAAGTTGGTGCCGCTGCCCGACGCCATTATCAGCGCGCGCGGACGCGGCGCAATCAGTATCGCTCGCTCGTAGCGCTCCACGACGCGCGCACCGACCGCGTCTGCGTAATACCGAACTAGCCGTTTCTCGCCGACCGCCGCAATCAGCGCGCGAGCGTAACCTCGCTCCCGCAAACCGCCTAGTGCGAGCTGCAACAAAATCAAGCCTAAATCGGATCCGCGCTCGGCGGGCGCCACCCCAAACGGCCCGAAGAGGCCTACGTCGCGCTCGCGCGCGACTCCGCGCAACCACCGAAAGCGTAAGCCCTTCGCATCGAACGTTGCGAATCCAACCGGAGCCTCGTCGCGAAATGCCAGCGCGTTGATACCGGCGTGCGCCTCCGAACTCCACGCTCCGCCGAACTCCCGATCGATCCACGCCAACGTCTTTCCGCCGGCGGCCGTCGACGCCACAATATTCACCCCCGCGACCGAATGACGCAGTGCGCGCTCGGCTTCGCGAGAGAGCGCAAACCGCTCGTCCAAATCGACGACGAGATTGAGCAGGTCCCCCACGCCGGCGGTCGTCGCTATTCGAACAGCGGCATGAGCGCGGTCGCGCAGCGTTCCACGAAATTGCGATCGTCGTCGGAAAACGCGCCCACGCGATCGCTTTCGACGTCGAGCGTGCCGATCGCGATTCCGCTCTCGGCGCCAAGGATCGGCACGATCATCTCGGAGCCGGTTGACTCGAACGCGGTAAGATAGCGCGCATCGTTTGCAACGTCGTTGCTGATCACCGTTGCGCGCGTACGTACCGCTTCGCCGCTCAACCCTTCCGCCGTGGAAAACTCGATGAAGACCGGCGCCTGAACGCCGGTGTGTCCCACCAACTCGATGCGATCGTCGTCGACGTCATAGATGCCGACCCACCGGTAGTTACGCGCCGACCGCACGATCTCGGCAGCCCGGCGTGCGCGCACCTCGCGCACGTCGAGCGTATCGAGAGCGGCCGCGAGCTCGCGAACCGTCGAGCCGGTCATGCGTCTTCTCTCGCCGGATGAACGACGACCCGTGGTTCCGATCCGCCACGCGCTTCGATCCAACCGACCACGCTCGCCCCCGGACTGGCGGTCACCGCATTGGCGGCGTCCGCCAGAGGAACGACGAGCGTGTACCCGATGCCCATGTTCAGCGTGCGATACCGCTCCTCGACGTCGAGTTTTCCCCGCCGCACCAGCTCGCGTTCGATCGCCGGTACGGTCCAGCGCTGCTGCTCGAAAATCGCCTTCACGCCGTCGGGCAGCGTGCGCGGAACGTTTTCGAGCAAACCGCCGCCGGTGATATGCGCCATCGTTTTCACGCGGGCGACGCGCTGTATAGCTCGCACGGCGTCGTAGTACGAAGGATGCGCGGCCAACAGCGCGTCGCCGTACGTCGTTCCTCCTTCGGCCATCGGCGAGTTCCACTGGTCGCTGGGAATGAGCGCACGCGCAAGCGAGTAGCCGTTGGTGTGCAGCCCGATGGCTGGCAAGCCGACGATAGCATCGCCCGGAATCACGTCGGCCGGCTTCGGGATCTCGGCGACCTCGACCATGCCCACGATCGTTCCGGCGAGGTCGAAGTGCCCCGGCGCGTAGAGACCCGGCATTTCGGCGGTTTCGCCGCCGAGCAACGCGCAGTTGTGAGCGCGGCACGCTCGAGCGCATCCGCCGACGACCTCCGCGGCCACCGCCGGGTCGAGCTTGCCGACGGCAAAATAATCCAAGAAGAACAGCGGCGTCGCGTTCACGACTAAAATGTCGTTAACGCAGTGATTGACCAGATCGGCGCCGACCGTATCGTATCGCTCGAGTTCCGAGGCAATGAGGATCTTCGTCCCAACGCCGTCGTTAGAAGCGACCAGCGCTCGGCGATCGTCCCCAGGCATCCGGAAGATGCCGCCGAAGCCGCCGATAGCGTCGAGCTGACCGGGATGCCGCCACTGGCCCAGCAACTCCCGGTAGCGCGCGACGGCAATGTTGCCGGCGGCAATGTCGACGCCGGCGCGAGCGTATGCATCGGGGCTGCGACCTATGTCGGTCACGCGTCTGGTTCGCAGGGCTGGCTCATCTGTGAGCAGTAGTTCACCGCGCGAAAGGTTCACCATGCAAATCCGTATCGTTGGGGATGCGCCGCTCGGCGTGCGCACCGAGGCACTCGTTGTGCCGATTTTCGAAAGTACCGCGCTCGATGGCACGTCCAAGGACGTTGACGCCGCCGTCGGCGGTCCGATTTCCGACGCGCTCGCGGCGGGCGAGGTCAAGGGAAAACTTGGCGAGACCGTACTCGCGTACGCCAAGGACCAGCCATTCCGCCGAGTTCTTGGGGTGGGTCTGGGCGAAAGTGCGAAGTTCGAACTTCCGCTGCTCGCTCGCTATGCGGCCATTGCGGTCCGCTACCTCGGGCGGAGAAACCTCACGACGTTTGCGATCGCGCTGCCGAACCAGGTAGGCACCGACGCCGCGGCCGCCGGTTCGTTCGTCGCCGAAGGCGCCATTGCGGGATCGTTCGAGACGACCGTCTATCAAGCGTCGCCCGAGAAGAAGATCGGCGTCGAGGCGATCGATCTGCTTGCCGGCGGACTCGATGCGAAGGCGCTGGAGCGCGGGGTCGCGCGCGGAACCATCCTTGGCGACGCCGTCAACTTTGCTCGCCGGCTGGCGATCACTCCCGCGAACGATATGACGCCGGCAATCCTCGCCGAACAGGCGACCGCTGCCGCCAAGAGCGCGTCGGTCGATATTGAGGTTTTCGACGAAGCGCGCGCGCGGAAAGAGGGCATGGGTTCCTTCCTTTCGGTCGCGCAGGGAAGCGTTCAACCGCCCAAGTTCATCGTCATGCGCTATAACGGCGATCCGGGGAGTAAAGAGCTCCTCGCGCTCGTCGGCAAAGGCATTACCTTCGACAGCGGCGGCATCTCGATCAAACCCGCCGAGCGTATGGAAGAGATGAAGTACGACATGTCCGGGGGCGCAGCGGTCGTCGCGACCATGTCGGCGCTGGGAAAACTCAAGCCGAAAATCAACGTAGTCGGCATCGTGCCGGCCACCGAAAACATGCCCGGTGGCAAGGCGACCAAACCGGGCGACATCGTGAAAGCGATGAACGGGAAGACGATCGAGGTAATCAACACCGATGCTGAAGGGCGCCTCGTTCTTGCCGACGGGCTTTGCTATGCCGAAAAGCTCGGTGCAACCAAAATCATCGACGTCGCCACCTTGACCGGTGCCGTCGTGATCGCGCTCGGTCATGCCGCGGCGGCGGTCGTCTCGAACGACGACGCGTTCGTCAAGGATTTTCTTGCGGCAGCCAAACCGAGTGGTGAGCGCTTTTGGCAACTTCCCTATTACGACGACTATTCCACGCAAATGAAGAGCGATATCGCCGATTTGAAAAACACCGGCGGCCGCGCCGCTGGAACGCTGACGGCCGCGGCGTTCTTGCGCGCGTTCGTCGAGAAGACGCCGTGGATCCACGTCGATATCGCAGGCACCGCGTATCTCGATAACGAATCCGCCTGGCAGGCAAAAGGTCCAACTGCGATTCCGGTGCGCACCTTCGTCGCGCTCGCCGAAGCGTTGTCATCCTGAGCAAAGCCGCCGTTTTGTCATCCTGAGCGGAGCGAGCGAAGCTCGCGTAGTCGCAGGACGAAGGACGCAGGACGGGGGTTTGGCGCGCCCTCAACGAACGGCTCTGGTACCGTGTACACCTCAGTAAAAAAGGCACTGAACGGGGCAGCCGACGCCCGTCCGTACGAGCCTGAAAAAAATCCGGCCATCCGCCGCCTCACCGCCGGAGCGATCAAGCGCCGCAAAGGCAAAACCCGCTTTCCGGTCGCGACCGCCTACGACGCGCCGTTCGGTCAGTTCGTCGAAGACGCCGGCATCGACGTCATTCTCGTCGGCGACAGCGTCGGCAACGTGGTGCTCGGATACGACGAGACGACCCCGGTCACGATCGAGCAAATCATTCACCATTCGCAGGCGGTCGTACGAGGAACGGCTCGCGCCCACATCATCGCCGACATGCCTTTCGGCTCGTATCAAGTCAGCAATGAAGACGCGCTCCGCTCGGCGATTCGGTTTATCAAAGACGGCGGCGCTTGTTCGGTAAAACTCGAAGGCGGCGTCTACGAAGCCGAGCGCGTCCGGGCCATCGCGCGCAGTGGGATTCCGGTCGTGGGACACATCGGCGTAACGCCGCAGACCGCCGGGCTCGGTCCGGGATTCAAAATGCGCACGCATCGCGATCGCTTGATCGACGACGCCCGCGCGATTGAATCCGCCGGCGCATATGCGATCGTCCTCGAAGTGGTCGACCACGAAATCTCGCGTGAGATCACGGAGATGTTATCGATTCCCACGATCGGCATCGGCTCAGGACCGCACTGCGACTCGCAAGTGCTGGTGCTTCATGACATCCTCGGGATGTACTCGCACTCCCCCTCGTTCGCAAAGCGCTATGCAGAGGTAGGCCGCCTCGCGACCGAAGCGCTGGGCGCCTATGCCCGCGACGTCCGCGACGGGACCTTTCCGGCCGCCTAAGGAGTCGGCGGCTAGAAACCGTTTTGCATCAGACCTGCGTCACCGCGACGCAATCGAGTCCGTTATCCGTATCCGTTGGCGGGTCGCCGTTGAGGAACTTGATCGACGCTTTTGTCGACTGTGCCGTGAACTGCGTGGAAAACTTCTGCCACACTTGATGCTTTACGCCCTTGCCTTTTGTGTTCTTTGCCGAAAAGATCTTCTTCCCATTGACATAGACGAATACGGTGCTGGACGTGCCGATATTACCAGTCGGGTCATACGCATTCCCAACCTCGAACGCAATCGCGTACGTCTTCCCCGACACCGTCTGGATGTGCGCAAGCACGCCGGTCTTTGACTGGCTCGTGCCCGTCAGGTCAAGCCACTGCTTGCCGCATCCGGCCGGAAAGTTGTACCCATTGTAAACGAAGGAATCGCTTACGACGGAGACGTTGCCGGCCGCGCCCACGACCGTCCAATGCGAGAAGTTCTGACCCGTGTTATAGCTCGTATACGATCCAGAGGGGACGACCGGCGTCTCAAACGACCCGTTTTGCAAAATCGGGTTTACTTCCGGCACAACGGCATCGCTCGCGTTCCACGCGCTTCCGCCGTTCTGCGGCAACGGGGATACGTGAGACGATTCGCACGCCGTCAGCGCCACGATCCACGCCACAGAAAAAAATGGATACCAACGGCTCATCAGCGTCCTCTTAGGTAGATACGCCCGCAACTTTCGGTTCTGCGAGCATACGTACCTGGTGCGTCGCCGGCGCGTTCGGATACTCCCCGGTCAGACAGCCTAGGCACATCTCCTCGCGTTTGCGACCGCTCGCGGCAATCAGTCCGGCTAGGCTGAGGTACCCGAGTGAGTCGGCGCCGGTTCGTTCGCGAATCTGTTCTACCGTATAGTTCGCCGCCACGAGTTCGTCGTACGTCGCCATGTCGACGCCAAGATAGCACGGGTGTTTGATCGGCGGCGACGTGATGCGCAGGTGAACTTCGGTCGCTCCGGCCTCGCGCAGCAGGGCGACGATGCGTGGCGTCGTCGTGCCTCGCACGATCGAGTCGTCCACGACGATTACCCGCTGGCCGATGAGATTCTCGACGACCGGATTGAACTTAAGATGGACGCCGCGGGATCGCATCGATTGATCCGGGCTGATGAACGTTCGCCCGATGTAGCGGTTCTTGATGAGACCCTCGATGTACGGCAAGCCGCTCTCGGTCGCGTAGCCGATACCGCCGGGGACCGCCGAGTCGGGGACCGCCATAACGACGTCGGCCTCGACCGGATGTTCCTTAGCGAGTTGGCGGCCCATGGCGTATCGCGCCATGTAAATCGAACGTTCGTTGAACTTTGAATCGGGACGCGCGAAGTAGATGTATTCGAACATGCACAGCGCCGGGGTTGCCGTTTCGACATCGGTTTGAAACGACTCGATCCCCCCGGAGGTAATGCGCAAGATTTCGCCGCGCTCGATTTCGCGCACGTACTGCGCGCCGATGGTCCCCAACGCACACGACTCCGACGCGACCACGTAGCCGCCGTCGCTTAGAGTTCCCAGACAGAGCGGGCGCACGCCCCAGGGATCCCGAAACGCGTACAACTCGTCCTGCGTGCAGAGGACGACCGAATACGCACCGCGCGCTGACGCGAGCACCGCCTTGATCCGGTCGACCATCGAGCCCTTTGACTCGACCAACAACTTGGCGACGACTTCGGAATCGGAGCTGGCCTGCAGGACGGTCGTCGGCGAGAGCGTTTCACGCAACTCGTCGGTGTTGGTAATGTTCCCATTGTGCACGAACGCGAAGTCGCCGAGCTCGGTTCGCTCGAGCAGCGGCTGCGCGTTGACCACGATCGACGATCCCGTCGTCGAGTAGCGCGTGTGGCCGACGGCAATGTGTCCGCTGAGTTGCGCGAGGATGCTTTCGTCGAAAATGGCGCTCAGCAACCCCATCTCTTTGTGCGACCGAATCGTTCCGCCGTCGGCGGCAGCGATGCCCGCCGACTCCTGGCCGCGATGCTGAAGGGCGAATAGCGCGAAGTACGCGAGGCGGGCTGCGTCGCGACCCGGCGCAAAGACCCCCGTAATCCCGCACATCTCCTTACATTATACCAGGCCCGGCCCGATTTCGTCCCGGGTCGAGCCGGTCCACGTCAATCGCTCGATCGGCGACCGCCGAAAATCTGAAGCAAGGCGAGGAAAATGTTAATCACGTCGAGATAGATGCTGACCGCCATCTGCACCGGAGTGAGTCCGTCGCCCCCCGCCCGAATCCGCGCGAAATCGATCAGCACGAGGCCGGTAAAAATGACCAGGGTCAGCCACGCGTAGACCTCGGGATGCACGAAGCGTACGAAGATCGAGACGATGCCGAAGACGACCAAACCCAGCAGCGCGATAAAGAAGATCCCTTGGAAACGCCGCAGATCCAGACCGGTCGCATACACGATGGCGGCCAAGGCAAACATGCCCAAACCCGTCGTCAGCGCTGCGTTGACGACGACGCTCGGCCCGACCGTCTGAACGTACCGGCCGATCGTCGGAGCGATGCCGACGCCTTCCAGGAATGCGAACGCATAAAACAGCGTCAGCGACAGCGCTGCGTTGTTCCGCGTCCCGTTGATCGCAAACAGCAGAATGAAGCCGCCGATCAATGCGACTAAGCCAAGGCCCGGCGACACGCCCTGCGCGACGTACGCCGCCAGCGCCGTTACGCACAGACCCAGGGCGGTGATGCCGAGTACCTGCGCGAGCAGTGAATGAGTCGGTATCGCCGGCGCCAGCGGAGCGCCGTACGGCGACCGCGGCGGCTGTTGAAATCGAAAAGCCATACGTTAGCTATGAACCTCCGTCCAGCCCCGAAGTTACAACCAACCCGCGGAGCCGCCTGCCCCGAAGTCGTCGCGGCACGGCCCTGGCCGGCGCTAGCCCGTAGCGCCGGCGATTTTTCCGATATCCGTCCGGTAGGTCAGCGCGTTCGTTCCGAGGCGCAGCGCCAGCGTTCTGACCGACTCGTAGGCGCGATTCCGGGCCCGTTCCAGGTCGTCGCCGAGCGCGGTGACCGTCAGGACGCGACCGCCGCCGGTGTTAACCTTTCCGTCGACGCGCGTCGAGCTGCCCCAAAATGCCTGACAGCCCTCGCCAAGGGCGACGTCGGCGCTCAAGTCGCGAAGCGCCGTGTTGCTGCGAGGGTAGTCGCCGGTCGCGAGCACGACGCCGACGCAGCTCTGTGCCGAGAGCGTCGCGAGCGAAAGATCCATCGCGCCGTCGGCGGCCGATTTGAGCAGCTGCGCGAAGTCGCCGCCGATGCGCGGCATCAGAACCTGCGTCTCCGGATCGCCGAAACGAACGTTGAACTCGATGACGTACGGGCCGTCGGCCGTCCACATTAGACCGCAGTACAAGACGCCGACGTACTCCTCGCCCTCCGCCAACAATCCGCGCAACACCGGCGCCAGAATACGCTCGCGCACGCGGTCGTACAAATCCTCGGGAAACCCGCTCGGCGGCGAGTACGCACCCATGCCGCCGGTGTTCGGACCGGTGTCGCCGTCTCCGGCGCGCTTGTAGTCGCACGCCGCCGACATCGGTGCCATCGCGCGGCCGTCGGCGAGTGCGAACACGCTCACTTCCCGGCCCTCGAGGACTTCTTCCAGCAACACGTCGGAGCCGCCGCCCGGTACTTTGTTCCTCGCGTACCACTGCGCCAACGCCGCGCGTGCGGAATCGGTGTCCGCGCAGACGATAACGCCTTTACCCGCAGCCAAGCCGTCGGCCTTGATGACTACGCCACCGCTTTTCCAGGCGTCCAGCGCCTTCATCGCACCGTCGAGCGCATGCACCACCACGGCCCGCGCCGTCGGAATGCTATGGCGCTCCATGAATCGCTTGGCAAACACTTTACTCGATTCGAGGCGTCCGCCCGAGCGGTTGGGCCCAAATACGGCAAGCCCCGCCTCGCGCAGATGGTCGCCGACGCCCGCCGCAATCGCCGTTTCCGGACCGATCACGACGAAATCGATGCGTTCCTCACGGCATTTTTCGACCAGTGCTTTGCCGTCGGTGGCGGCCACGTTCCAGTTCTCGCCGCGCGATGCCGTGCCCGCATTTCCGGGTGCGGCGAAGATTGCGTCGCACGATGGCGACTGCGCCAGCCGCCACGATAGCGCGTCCTCCCGCGCTCCGTTTCCGATGACCAGGATACGCACGTGCCGCTATTCCCACTCCACCGTCGCCGGCGGCTTGGTCGTTACGTCGTAGGCGACGCGGTTCACGCCGTTCACCTCGTTAACGACGCGCGACGATATCCGCTCGAGCAATGCGTGCGGCAGGCGCGCCCAGTCCGCCGTCATTCCGTCTTCGCTGGTGATCGCGCGAACGGCAACCAGATTTGCATAGGTGCGGCCATCGCCCATCACACCAACGCTCCGAACCGGGGTGAGGACCGCAAAGTACTGCCAAGGATGCGGGTCGAGGGGTGCGGCGTCGATCTCCTCGCGGACGATCGCGTCGGCTTCGCGGACGATCTCCAGGCGTTCGGGAGTGACGGCTCCGATGATGCGGACGGCCAAGCCCGGTCCGGGAAACGGCTGGCGCCGCACGATGTCTTCGGGCAATCCAAGCACGCGCCCGAGCTCGCGGACTTCATCCTTAAAGAGCAGTCGTAGCGGCTCGATTAAACCGAAGTTCATCTTCTCTGGTAGGCCGCCCACGTTGTGATGCGACTTAATCTTGTGGCCCGCTTTGCTTTCCGGCGTCTTGGATTCGATCACGTCCGGATACAGCGTGCCCTGTACCAAAAACTTGACACCGGGGATCTTCTCGGCCTGTTTTTCAAACACGCGGATGAATTCGTGACCGATAATCACCCGCTTTTTTTCGGGATCGGTCACGCCTTTGAGTTTTTTCAAGAAGCGCTTGCGAGCGTCGATCGCCAACACGTTGAGGTGCATCACGTCGCGAAACGCCGCAACGACTTGCTCGGCTTCGTTCTTACGCAGCAGGCCGTGATCGACGAAAATGCAGGTTAGCTGCTCGCCGATCGCGCGCGATACCAGGGTCGCCGCCACCGCCGAGTCGACCCCGCCCGATAACGCGCAGATGACCTTGTCGCCTCCGATCTTCGCACGTATCGCTTCGATCGCCGAATCGACGAACGACTCCATCCGCCACTCGTCCGCGAGACCGGCAACCTTCTGCAGAAAGTTTTGTAAGATCGCGCGCCCATGCTCGGTGTGTACCACCTCGGGATGAAATTGCACGGCGTAGACTCGCCGTTGCGGGTCGGCCATCGCTGCGACGTTGCAGCGCTGCGTCGACCCCAGGGCCGAAAAACCGGCAGGCAGCCGCACCACCGAGTCGCCGTGCGACATCCACACGCGAATCTCGGCAGGCACGTCGTCGAAGAGGGGCGTGGAGCGGTCCACGACGCGCAACGTCGCCGGGCCGTACTCCGCGTGATCCAGTTTCACCAACTCCGCTCCGAGTTCGCGCGCCAGCAGTTGCATGCCGTAGCAGATCCCCAACATCGGAACGCCGCTGGCCACGATCGCGGGATCGATTCCGGGTGCATCCTCAACCAGCGTGCTCGCGGGACCACCCGAGAGGATCAACGCCGCCGGCGCCCGCGCCGCGAGCTCGCTCCACGGCGTGTCGAACGGCACGATCTCGCAATAGGCACCCAACTCACGCGTGCGCCGCGCGATTAGCTGGCTGTACTGTGCGCCGAAGTCGAGAATGAAAACGGTGCGGCGCGTCACCGCTTCGGCGTCAGGCGGCAGCGGCCGCCGCCTTCAACGCCGCGTCGTAGTCGGGCTCTTGCGCAACCTCCGGGACGATCTGCACGTAGGCCACATTCTTGTCTTTTCCGATGACGACGATCGCGCGCGCCAGTAAGTCCAGCTCGGCGATAAGCAGCCCGTAGTTGAGTCCGAAACTCCGATCGCGGTAGTCCGACAGCATCCCTAGCCGTACGTCGCCTTCCTGCGCGCTCGACCAGCGCGCTTGCGCGAACGGAAGATCCATGCTCACGACCCATGCGCTCACGCCGGCGGGAAGTTCGCCGAGGCGTTGGTTGAACTTCTGCGATTCGAGCGAGCAGACGCTCGTGTCGAGTGAGGGGACCACGATCAGCAGCGCGGCGCGCTTGCCGGCGTCCACCAGTTCGTCCACGGACACGCTCGCGAGATCGCCGGCCGTCAGTCGAAATTCCGGCGCCGGGGCGCCCTCCTGCAGAGCCGGGCCCTGCAAAGTCATCGGTTTACCTTTGAACGTCACCACTCCGCTACGTTCCTGCACGTTTTGCGCGCTCATACTGCCTCCCAAACGGTTTCAACGGCTATATGTTAGGTCAAAACCGATTCTAAGCGATTGGTGTCACGCGCCATCGAAATTTCCATGGCGATGCGCTCGCCGACCGACACGTCGCGCCCCCAGCGATATGCCGAGTACGGCGTGTAACGAGTCCCCGGCGATCCAGGAATGCGCAGCGATACATCATAGCATACGAACTCTTTCGGCGGCCCGGCAACGATGATGCACTGTAGGGCGAACGGGCCGATCACGCCGGGCGGGTTTTCCGCGGCCGCCGCCGCCACGAAGCGCTCCCCCAACTCGAACGCCTTTTCGAGCATCGACTCGGTGAGCGTGGTTGCGATGTGACCGGCCTCCTCGAGGCGCATCGGTACTTCACGCAGCGCCTCGAGCGCCGATGGGGGGAGATTGCGGAAGCCCTCAAGATTCGTCTGGCGCCGCGTGTCGGTTCCGCTCAACTCGAGTTCTCCCAAAACCGGCGACTGAAAGAAGTTTAGGTTGACGGACGGTCCCAGCGCATACTCCTCAATCACCGCGCCCGCGAGTCCGTCTTCGGTTAGCATGCCGTCGCTCACGAGCCGGTTCACCGAGCTCTCGAATTCCTTCGGTGAGGAAACAAGGAAGAACGCCCGCTCGAAACTCACCCGTGCGTGGGGCGCTTTCACCATCACCAAGCGATCGATGTCGTACGGGGACGCAAAACGTTTAGGATACCGGATCCCCGCTCGGTCCATCAGCGCGTATTGATTGCGCGCCTCGTCGCGCTCCTCGGCACGAAGTAGTCCCCGATTGCCGAAAAACGGAACCAGCATGCCGCGTTCGATTTCGTCGTAGCCGTAGCGTTGATGAAGGTAGACTTCGAAGGACCGGTTCGGCACGAAGATGACGTTGTCGGCGAGCAGGCGGCGCTGCACGTCGTCACGCAGGATCTCGGGAAATTCGTCCAGTTCGAGCACGTCGTCCACGCAGCCGCGCGGCGGCCCGGGGGATTCGCGCCGTCTGAAATGCTCGGTGTAGGTTCGCTCTCGCCCTCTGGCCGTAATCACGAGATTGCGTAATCCTTGCGCGCGCGCACCATAGGCGACATCGAGCGCCGAATGGCTACCGATCGAGGCCAGCGTCAATCGCGAGCGATCGTACGAGGCCAGCGCACGCGCCACGTAATTCGTCACCATGCGTTCATTCGACGCGAACCTTGCCCGCCATTCGTCGCCATACCACCGACCCATAGGCCAGCGCGGCAATGCTGCCGGCCACGGTCACCGTGAGCGCAACCGTCAACGCCGGAGGCGACGGGATTGCGCCCTCAATAGATATGCCGGCGCTACGGCCGGCCGGAAATGCCGGCAACAAATATGGATACAGCGTCCCAGCAGCTTCCAGCAGCAGCGAAGCGATGAACGTCGACGACGACGCAAACGCCGCTCCGGCTCGACCATGCCGCAGCGACCACTGCAAGACGGCCAGCGCGCCGACGGATACGGCCGGCACGACGTAGAGCCACGCACTCGCCGGCGCGCCGCGCACTGCGAAGGTCGCCACGCTCGTAACGAGATAGAGCGCCAACGCCGCCCACCATAACCACCGCAGCAGGCGCGCGGCCCGTAACGCCGGATCGCCGTCGATCCGCACCATCGCGAACGCGGCCCCGTGCTGCGCGAGCGTTACGAGTGCGAAGACCGAAAGCAACAGCGCGTATGGATTGAGCAGAAAGGCAAACGTGCCGGCAAAATACCCGTGCGCGTCCAGCGGCACGCCGCGCAGCAGGTTTCCCAGCGCGACGCCGAAGAGCACGATGAGGAACGTACTCGAGAGCCAGAACGCCGCGTCCCAAAACTGGCGCCACAGATGCGACGCGAGATGGTCGCGTAGCTCCATAGCGATGCCGCGGAACATCAGCATCCATAGCATCACCACAAGCGGAAGGTAGAAACCCGAGAAAGACGACGCGTAAGCCGATGGAAAGAGCGCAAACAAGGCGCCGCCGGCGGCAATCAGCCACACCTCGTTACCGTTCCAAAAAGGCCCGATGCTCGCCATGGTCGCGGCCCGCTCGCGGTCGGTGCGCGCAATCAGCGGCGAGATTGCGGCGATGCCGAGGTCGTAGCCGTCGAGCAGGACATAGGCGGTCAACATGAACGCGATGACGCCGAAAGCGATCGAAGGCAACACTAGGCGTTCTCGGCTGCCTGCGAAGGGCCGCGACCGATCTCGCGCAGTATTAGCAGAATGAAGAGCACGCCGAGCAAGAAGTACATACCTGCAAATCCGATAGTCGTAAAGACGACCTCGCCGCTGTTGACGCTAGGCGAACTAGCTACCGCGGTGTGCATGATTCCGTACACGACCCATGGCTGGCGTCCGACTTCGCTGACCATCCAACCCGCTTCGTTAGCGATGTATGGAAACGGCATGAGCAGCATGAGCAGCCACAAGATCCAACGGGCGGTGTACAGCCGCCCGAGGAGCAGCGCTACCAGTGCGATCCCGCCGATTGCTCCGAAGATCGTGCCCAGCCCGACCATGACGTGATACGCGTAGTACGTTAGCTCCACGGGCGGCCACTGCGCGCGCGCGTACGCGCTCAGCCCTTTGACGCCGGCATTAGTATTGCCGTACGCGAGGTAGCTCAGAAATCCCGGAACGAAAATTGGATCGACCAGCGTGCCGGTCACCGTGTCGGGCATCCCGATAATGGCCAGCGGGGCACCGTTCGTCGATTTGAAGAGTCCCTCCATGGCGGCCAGCTTTATCGGCTGATACTGCGTGACATCGTTGGCGTTGCCGTCGCCGGTGGGAAAGGCGGCAATCGCCGCAAAAATGAAGGCGGCGATCGTCCCGGCGCGCACGAAACGCCGGCCGAGCGTCGCTTCTCGCTTCGCCAGCAAGTAGTACGCGCCGCACCCCGCGACGACGAACGCGCCGGCCACCAGTGCGCCGGCGAGCACGTGCGCGAACTGCCACCAGGCCCAGGTGGACAGCAAGAGCGCGCCGATACTTTGCAGTTCGATTTTTCCGTCCCGTCCGATCGCGTAACCCACCGGGTGCTGCATCCACGCATTGGCGGCGACGACGAAATACCCAGAGAGCCAGGAGCCGATACCGACCAGGACGGCCGACCAGGCGACGAAGCGCGAAGGATGGCCGCGGCTGCCGTAAAGCAACACGCCCAGAAAGATCGACTCGAGAAAAAACGCAAAGACGGCTTCCATGGCGAGCGGCTGGCCGACGACGCTCCCACTGACACGCGAGAATTCCGCCCAGTTGGTTCCGAACTGGAACTCCATCGGGATTCCGGTTACGACGCCGGCGGCGAAGTTTATCGAGAAGATCTTGGTCCAGAAGCGCGCTGCCTTGGCCGCCTCGGCGTCGTCGGCGTACGCCGCCCTCCAGGTATAGTAGGCTACGAACGGCGCCAACCCCATCGTGCCGATCGGAAACAAATAATGGAACATGACGGTGAAGGCAAACTGCAGCCGGTCGGCCAGCACCGCATCCATTAGAAAACCGCGCTCACGTCTGGCCGCTTAGAATTTTGCGCGCTTGTGGACTGTCTTGATACTCCACGGTGAGAATCGCCCTCAAACGCGAAGCCGCCTCCCGCGATTCCTTATCGCCCATTCGCTGCAAGGTGGTATAGCACCAATACAGCAGCATCGGCAGGTCGCGGTCCCGCGGGTAGACCTTGTGCATGTCGTCGATCGATTCGGCAACCAGCACCGTCTCGGCACTCTCGCGGTCGCCATAATTGTAGTCGAGCATGAGGTTGATGTGCTTGAGCTGGTTTTCGATTCCCAGAATCGACATGCCCATACGACCGAAGTATTCGTCGGCGGGCGCGAGGGTGGTCATGTACGCGTCGTGCGGCAACGCCGTTACCGTCGCGATTACTCGAATCGGATCGACCGCCTTGAGGCGCCGGACGATCGTCGCCGAGTTCTGCACGTCAGCCGGCGTAAATCCGACGCGCCCAACCGTGGCCGAATCCGCCGCCGCAATGAAATCGTTGCCCCACGTCGTCGGCAAGTGCGCGATCGGAAAGTCCGGAGCCGCCGCGCGCTGCAGCGCGAGGCTCCGCCACGAAGGATTGTGCGTGAGCACCCAGCCGCGCCAGTTCGCCTCGACCTGCGTCAACATCGCATCGACGTCGCGCGGATACGTCTGCAAATTGGCGGTGGCGTCGGCGTCGGCCAGGCGCGCCAGGTTTTCCGGGTCGTCTTCTGAGTTCACGCGCTGTAGCATGCCGACGGCTTGGGAGATCAACATCCCGTCCTGCGAGTGTTTCGCGATCCAGTCGCTCGCCTCGCGCACCCACCACACCGCCGCGTCGTGATTGGTCAACGGATTGTAGTGCAGCCCCGTGCCGATCTGCACGGTGAGGGTCGCCAGTTCGCCGTACGCCGGATCGCCGGGGTACTGCAGCGAATACGCGCGCCCCGCATTGAAGATCGTCGAGAGGTAATACTCTTGCGAGCGGTAACTCCAGCCATTGGCGCTGCCCTTAGCGTAGGCGTCCTTCATCTGCTGGTACAGCACGGCCGGATCCGCTACGAGCGTCGCTCTGGCCACGACCGGAAGTGACATCGCGCCGACGAGTGCGGTTATGGTGAGGAAACGTCTACAGAATGCTCGAGTCATCTAGTACTAAACGAAGGTTGTTCGTGAGGAGTGCGTTTTTGAGTTCTCGGGCAATACGGCGTCCGGTCGACATCGGCTCGGAGTAGTTTAGGTACGAGTACGGCGAGCCGTCGATGAAGAGGTTGGTTCCGGCCACGATTCGCGCCGAAATTTCCATGACGTAGAACTGGATGTCGGGCGTAATGATCGTCTCGATGCAGAACGCCCCGAACAGGCCTTTCGGTCCGCAGATCTCTTTGCTGACCCGTATCACGTTGTCGCCCATTCGCAGCGCTTCGGCCAGCATCGACTCGCGCAGCGACACCGGCTGGTTGCCGACGACGACGTACGAAGGGCTCACGTCCATGCTTCCCTGCGCGGCGGCCGGAATGCGCCCAAGCGAATCGACGTTCGTTTCGTAGCGGCGATCCATCGACATGATCTCGAGCTTGTTTTCTAACGGCGAGTAGAAGTAGTGAATGTAGAGCGGAACGCCGATAATGTACTCCTGGATGATGTGCTCTTCTTTAAGATGAGCCGCACGGACTTCGAAGTCGTTGGCGTCTTGAATGAACATGTAGCCCTTGCCGCCGGCAGCGCCGTAGAGCTTCACGATGACAGGCCGGTCGATTTCAGCGCCGCTCTTAAACTGGCGTGGAAGGGTCAAGCCCGCCCGCGACAACCACTCGCGCTGCAGCTCGCGACTCGCTTCCCAATCGAGCACCGCCTTGTTGCCGAAATACGGAATCGTCATCTTCTTCTGTTCGTCAAGCGACAGGTAGGCAACGAAGGAACCGTGAGGCACGATGATGACCTTGCGGCGGGCAAGCTCGTCGACTTGCCCCATGAACTCGGAGTAGCTGCCCAGCGCGATCACCTCGTCGACAAATCCGAAGGAGTGGTACAAGCGCTCGGTGTCGCGATTGGAGATCGCCAGCGTCTTGAATCCCTCATCGTGCGCACCTTTGAGGATTTGAAGCGCCGAGTGAGACCCGAGCGTAGCGATGGTGTAAGGGCGGTTCATGGGACGTCCTGCGACTGCGGCGCGGAGCGCCTGCGCTGCCGATGACACGTGGTACTACTCACCTTCATAACGCGCTTTCTCGATGGCGGGATTGCAGAGTAACCCTTCGACGGCACGCACGAGCGTCTCACGAGAGACGGGCGCGCCATCCGGACCGTGCAGCCGCCAACCTACCGAGCGGCTCGAGCGGCCGACACCCGCGATGTTCGTGCCTCCGAGGTGCTCGCGAACTTCGTCGTGCTCGCCGGCCTCTTCGATCCACGTCTCGCCTGCACGCGGGGAATGCCGCTCGAGCACTTCCAGCCGGTGCTTATTTGGATTGAAAATCGTCGCGTTGGCTTCGACGCGCGCAGCCAGCGTGGCGGGCTCGCCGGCATCGTCGAGATGCCAAACTTCGCTGCGCTCGACCCGATCGACGGTGAGGCCCATTCGTTGCAACGCCGTCAGCGCGGTATACGCCTCGTTGTCGGGAATCTTCAGCTCGATCGCCACGACGCGCTCGGTCATCGGCCGTTCACCGCGTCGACGAAGCTGCGGAACAATACCGCACCGCCCGACGGCGCCAACACGTCGCTGCCTTCTTGCCGATCGAGATGATTGAAGTTCCACGCGTCGCGTTCGGGATGCGGCATAATCGCGAGGACGTTGCCTTCCCGGTTCACCAGCCCGGCACAACCCAGCGCCGATCCGTTGGGAACGGCCTCCGCGTCGACGCGCCCGTCGCCGTGCGCGTACACGAACGCCAGGTGCTCGCCGTCGACGATCTCCTGCAAGTGCTGCGCACTTGCCGCTAAGCGTCCCTCACCATGAGCTGCGTATGCGGGGATCGCCGCGCCGTCCGGCAGCCGCGTGGTCATCGCACAGCGCGACGGCTCGATGGCGAGCTTCATGTACACGTGCCGGCATACGAAATGAGGCAGCGGACCGTTGCCGGTAAACGCTGCGGTCGGCCGGCGTATGGGGCCGGTCCCGGGAACCAATCCGGCTTCCAACAAAATCTGCGCTCCGTTGCACACGCCGAAGACCAGCTTGCCCGACGCGGCGCCCGCAATCACGTCGTCCATCATGCTATCGTGCGCCGAAACCGCGCCAGCGCGTATCCGGTCCTCGTACGCGAAGCCGCCGGGCAAGACGTAGGCGTCGTATTCGGCCAGACGCTGCGCGCGCGACCAATGCACGAGTTCCGCATTCCCGCCGCAGGCTCGCAACAGGCGAAGCGTTTCGTCCTCCGAGTTCGTGCCCGGAAACACCAACACCGCAATCCGCCTCACCGGGTTCACGGGTAGATCTCCGCCAGCGGCTTCGACCACACGTCGTACAGGGCGGCAACGTCGAAACTCGTTCCGTTCACCACCAGGCGTGGTTCGTCAACGACCGTACCGACCTTCAAACTCCCGGTTACGTCGAGCAATGCGTCGTCGCTCACCTCGCAGAGAAAACCGCCGGCCTCGCACAGCGGATTGCCGAAATCCAACTCGGCGCCGAGGTGCCGTCCGGCGTTACGCGCGTCGAATGCGAGCCGCGCGAGGGCGGTCAGCATTCCGCCGTCGGAAATGACCCGGCACGACAACAGGACGCCTGCGGAGATTGCCGTTTCGACGATCCCGATGGCGGTACGTTCCGAGTCGTACGAGATCTCTGGCAGCGGACCATCCATGCCGAGCACGTCGGCCAGCACCGAGCCGCCCACGACCAGCTCGCGGCTACCGACCCACAAGAGGACGGAGCCGGCGCGCTTGAGTCCCGGTGTGATCGCGCGCGATACGTCGCGAAATGCCCCGATGCAGGCGACGATCGCCGACGGCGGAATCGCTCCGCCGGATTTTGACTCGTTATACAGGCTCACATTTCCGGAAACGAACGCCAAACCTAACTCCCGCGCCGCGTGTCCCAGGCCGTCGATCGCCGCAACCAGCTCGCCGTATTGTTCGGGCTTATGGGGATTGCCGAAATTCAAACAGTCGGTCAATCCGAGCGGTCGCGCACCGACCGCGATCACGCGATGAACCGCCTCGAGTACCGCCAGCTCCGCGGCCGCGCGCGGGTTGACGCGGCCGTAGCGTGGATTGCCGGCGACGCTCAGCGCAACGCCGAGCGTCGAGCCGGGCAAGGGCGCCACGACGCCGGCATCGGCGGCGCCGCGAGGCAGCACCGTCGCGCCGCGTACCACCCAGTCGTATCGCCGGTAGAGCGGCTCGCGCGAACACACGTCGGGATGGGCGAGAATTTTCGGAAACACGTCATCCACGTCAACCGCCGGAAGCTCGCGACGCCCGGGCTCGTGGCGAATCGCTTCGACGTACGGCAACTCGTCGTCGATGCGACCGGTGAGAAAGTCAATGTCGACGTCCATAACGATCGCACCGCGATAACGCAACACGTAGCGCTTCGCGTGCGTTACGCGGCCCACCACCGTCGCGCGCGCGTTGAAGGCCACCTGCGGCAAGGTGAATTCGTCGTTATAGATGGCCAACACGTCTGGGGTCAGGTCGGGCGGTAGCACCCACAGCAGGCGTTCTTGCGTCTCGCCGACGGCGATCACTTCGGGCGGCAGCCCACCGACGGCCACGTTGACCTCGTCGAGATTGAGATCGGCGCCGTAGCCGCCGCTCGCCACGATCTCTGCCGAGCAGCCCATGATACCGCCCGCGCCGAGATCCTTGAAAGCCGCGACGATGCCGCGCTCGTGCAACAACGCGAATACGCGATAGCTCGCCCGCATCAGCACGTTCTCGAGAAAGGGATCGGGAACTTGGACGGCGCCCTTGTTGGATTCTTCGTCGGTCGAGTCGAGCGTAACCGATGAAAACGACGCTCCGCCGAACCCGCTGGGATCGGTTGCCTTTCCAACGAGCACGACGTCCCACCCGTCAGCTCCGGGCGGAGCGTGCGAACGAATGATCTCCGATTCTTTGACGATGCCGAGGGCGACGACGTTCACCAGACAGTTGTCGTCGAAACCTTCATCGAAGTAAGCATCGCCGGCGAGATTCGGCACGCCGATCGCGTTGCCGTAAGCGCCGATTCCATCGACCACGCTGCGCGCCACGTAACGCTGATGCGACTGCGGATCGTCGACACGCCCGAAGCGTAGCGGGTCCGCGACCGCGATCACCCTCGAACCCATGCACAGCACGTCGCGGACGATGCCGCCGATGCCGGTTGCCGCCCCTTCGAACGGTACGACTTGCGACGGATGGTTGTGAGACTCGTGTGCCACCACGATGCCGTATCGTTCGCCATCGTGTTCGCCAAGATGCAGAATGCCGGAATCTTCTCCGGGACCCAACACCACGTTTGCGCCGCTGCTCGGCAGCTTCTTCAGATGCCGCCTGCTCGACTTATAGCTGCAATGCTCGCTCCATTGGGCGTCGAACGCGTATAACTCTACCGGCGAGGGTGCGCGTCCCAAGTGCCGCGAGATCGCGAGCAGTTCGTCGTCCGACAGGGCCACGCGCAGTTGCGGTGCCTGGGGATTAACCAATGACCGCCCCCTGCGGAACCTGCATTTGCTGCTGGAGTGACGAGTCGGCCGCGATGACGCTCGATCGCGCGTTGGCCTGCATCAACAGCGTACGCCCGAATAGTACCGTGTCTTCTAGTCCGAAGACCTTGGCGCATTGCAGCGCCAGCTGCGCGGGGTCCAAGCCGCCGTCGAGCACCGGGGACGATGATGCCGCATCCAGCATAGCGCGCAACAGATCGTCTTCGCCGACCGATACGAACGCCAACCGTGCGAAGGTCGTCTCGATTTGTTGGACGAGTTGCAGCACGTAGCCCGGCGTGGTCGCCGGACTCGCGACGTGACGCACCGTCGGCAGGCCAAGCTGCCCCAGCGCGGCCGCGATTTCGTTGGCTCGCTCCACGCCGCCGGCGGAGTCGGCGACGATTGCCACCATGCCGGGGCGCATCACCGGAAACGATCCGACGAGTTCGGCGACTCGCTCGTAGGCACGCTTAACGTTTGCAAGGGCTTCATCGTCGACGGATTCGAGATTACGGTACATCTGCTTGTCGAGCATCAGATCTTCGCGACCCTGCGGCCAGATACGCCAGGAGTCGTTGTCGATCACGTCGGCAATCACTAGTTGCCCCTGATTTTCGCCGCTCGCAAGCCGTCCGAACTCGATCTTGAGGTCGACCAGCATCACATCGCGCCGGCGCCAGGCGTGGGCAAGTATATCGAAGACCAACCGCGCCAGCTCGGTCATCGTCGCCACTTCGTGCGGCGCCGCGACGTTCTGTGCGACGATTTGATCGGGTGCGATGAGTGGATCGTGGTTGGCGTCGTCTTTCACGAAGAACTCGACCACCCGCGGCACCAGCAGCGCGCCACGGGCTGCGGCCGGATTACGCTTGACGAACGATCCGGCAGCCACGCCGCGGGTTACGACTTCCAGCGGAATCATGTTGCAGCGCCGCACGACCATCTCGTTGTCGTCGTCGTCTTCGCCGCCGTTGAGGTAGTGCGTCGGCAGCCCGCACAGGTTAAGCAGCCGGAACACGCGAGCGGTCGTCTGCGCCGCGAGGCGGCCCTTCCCTAAGATCACGTGCCGGCGCGCTCCGTCTCCCGCGGAAATTTGATCGGTTTGTGCGACCACCAATTGAGCCGGCTGTCCGGGAACCTCGTACAGTACCTTGGTCTTGCCGCGCGCGATCTCGATGCCCTTATTCATCCGTAACGTCATCCTGGGGGTGTGTGAGTGTGACTTCCTCTTGCCGGGGAAACGGTTCGAGCTGCTCGATCCGGTCTGCCAACAGGCGCGCACGTTGAGGCGCCGTACCGACGTGCTTGCCCGGTTCGAGCAGCAAGCGAATCTCCGCCGGGTCGATCAACGTCGTAAGGGCGCGGTCCTCGGTGAGCAACCGCGAAAGCGGATTGTCCTGTCCGCGCGCCAACGCCTCCCAGGATTCCATCGAAGCGAGCCGGAGCGTCTCGTGGAGCCGTTGCCGGTCGCCACCCGATCGAACCGCTTCCATCATCACGGATTCAGTCCCGGCAAACGGTCCGTACGTTCGCAAGTTTTGCGCGATCCGGCGTTCGTCGACGCGTAGTCCTTCGACGACCCGGCGCGCCAACGAGACGATCTCGTCCGTGCACAGCATGGCTTCGGGCAAGATCGTGCGGCGGTTCGCGCTGTCGTCCAGGGTCCGCTCGAGCAAATTCGTCGCGGCATTCTGCCACGCGCAATCGCTATAGCCGATCAGCAGGCGCGCCAGCGAATCGATCCGTTCGCACAGGATCGGGTTGCGCTTGAACGGCATGGCCGAACTCCCGACCTGCGCGCGACCGAACGGCTCGCCGATTTCGCCGAACTCGGGACTGCTCAAAACCCGCACGTCGGCGGCGAACTTCGAGAGCGACGCCCCCAGTCCGGCCAAACCCGAGAGCAGCAAGTAATCGAGCTTACGCGGGTAGGTTTGGGTACTGATCTCGCGCGCTTCCAGCCCGAACCGTTCGAGGACGTAGTCTTCGATCTCGGACGACCGTCCGGAGTCGTCCAGCAGCCGTTCGTACGACGCGGCCGTGCCGACCGCGCCGCGCAAGCCTTTGGTCGTGAGGTTTTCGAAAACGAAGCGCAGGTTGGCATCGTCGATGAGAAGATCTTGTGCGTAGACTGCCAGCCGGTACCCCAGCGTCGTCGGTTCGGCCGGCTGCAAATGCGTGAAGCCCATGCACACGACGTCGGCGTACCGGCGTATTTTCTCGCCGAACGCTTTTAGCAGCTCCTGGAGGCTTTCGCCTATCCACGCAAGAGCCAAGCGCAGCCGGTACGTCTCGACCGTATCCTCGACGTCCATCGAGGTCGCGCCGAGATGGATTTTGCCGCCTCCCACCGTCGCCTGCGACGAAAAAACCGCAATCTCGGCCATGAGATCGTGGTGGATCTCGCGCTCGATCTCCAACGCCGCCCCGATGTCGATACGATGTGCCTGCGCTCGCAAATCGTCGACTTCCGCCTCACTGATGAGTCCCTCGGCGCCCTGCGCTTCGGCCAGCGCGACCCAAACCGCGCGCCACAGCCGGCGACGCGTGCGTTCGGAGAAAAGCGAGCGAAGGGCCGTGCGACCGTATCTCCAGGAGAACGGCGAGGCGTACGTACGATAATCCATGGGTCGGGATTTCCGTTCCGCCCCGCAACGGCCCGAGCCTGTCGCCCGGTGTCATCCTGAGCGGAGCGAGCAAAGAGCGCCGTCGAAGGACGAAGGGCTCCGGCGGCGTGCTATCAATTAGGTGCCAGGTATATGAAAGCGGTCGCGGTCGCCAGCCTTGTCGCCGTGCTGGTTGCGGCTTGCAGCAAGGCCGGCTCGCCCGGCACCCAGGCCGGCCGGCACGCGTGGACGCAGCCGAGCGTGCTCCGCGTTGCCATGGTGCAAGAACCCAAGAGCCTCAACCCTCTGCTCGCGGTGACCACCAACGACGGCTTCATCGCCCGATTGATGTTCGAGCCGCTGCTGACGGCCGACCCGCGCGGAAACCCGCTGCCGATGCTGGCGATTATGGTTCCGACGACCGAAAATGGCGGAATCAGCCGCGACGGTCTCACCATTACGTACCACTTGCGCCAGGATGCCAAGTGGACCGACGGCATTCCGGTTACTTCGGCCGACGTGCGGTGGTCCTGGCAAGCGATCGTCAATCCGAACGATAACGTCATCTCGCGTCACGGCTACGACATGGTGAGAGCCGTCGACACCCCCGACGCCCACACCGTCGTCGTGCATCTCAAGCACCGCTTCGCGCCGTTCGTCAACACGTTTTTTGCCGAGAGCGACCAGCCCTACGACGTCGTCCCGGCACACGTGCTTTCGAAGTATCCGAACGTCAATCAGATGGCCTTCAACCAAGCTCCGGTGGTTGGCGACGGACCATTCCGCTTCGTCTCGTGGACGCATGGCGATCGCCTCCTCCTTCAAGCGAACGCCGCATTCTTTGAGAGGAAGCCCGCTCTCGACCGCGTGCTGATCGAATTCGTACCCGACGAGAATACGGCGATCAACTTGCTGCAAACGCACGCGATCGACTATTTTTATCAACCCTCCGTCAGCACGAATCCCGCGCTAAAGAACCTCGCCGGCACGAAGCTGGTGTTCGTGAACGCCAATGCGTTTGAGGGCCTGCAGTTCAACGTCTCGCATCCAGCTTTGTCGGATCCGCGCGTGCGGCTCGCTATCGCCCACGCCTTTGAGAAGGCCGGCTTGGTAAGCCGTTTGACGCACGATGTGGACAAGGTCGCGACGGAAGACCTTCCCGACTGGATGTGGGCGTTCGACCCGACGGTCAAGTCGCATCCGTACGACGTGGCGGCCGCTAAAAAGCTCTTGAGCCGGGCCGGCTACGTTTATGGCGACGATGGGATCGCTCGCAAGGGCGGGCACGCTCTGCAGCTTCTGCTGGCTACCGACACGGCCAACGCAACCCATCGCGAAGAGAGCTTGCTGGTGCAGGAGGCATTGAGTCGCATCGGGATCGAGGTCGAAGTTAAATACTACCCGCAGAACCTTCTGTATGCGTCTGCTCCGATGGGCGGCATCGTTCAGGGTGGAAAATTCGATCTAACCTTAGCACCCTGGTACGGAGGCATCGATCCCGACGACTCGTCGCAGTTCACGTGCGCGATGATTCCCCCGGGCGGCTATAATACCGCACGCTACTGCAATCCCGATATGGAAGCCGCCCAGAAGAAAGCGCTCGACACCTACGATCAAGCAATGCGCGCGGTCGCGTACGGTCGAATCGAGCACCTGCTCGAGCGCGACAATCCCTACGTCTTCTTCTGGTGGCAGCGCCAGCAAGAAGCGATCAGCGTGGACTTCAAAGGGTTCAAACCCAACCCGGTCACCGAATCCTGGAACGCTTGGCAATGGAGCATCTAGCGCCGCGTCATCTAGGCGATGTGTCGGTCTCGAGCTTTAGCGTCGTGTGCGTCGATATCGTTTCGGAGACGACACCCCGCTGGGCGTGTTCGACGGTCGACGCATCGAGCGATAGCGGCACGGAGCGCGCCGCATCGTATTCGATCGTGGCGCCGATCGTCGTCTTGCGAGGTGACCCGCTCCGCGTGCGGACGCCCGTTTCGTCGATCTCCAACACCGTGCCGGCACTGCGGACGATCGAAAAGTCGGCGATCGTCCCATAGTCCGCGCGCGGATCGATGCGCCAGTGCCGCGCGGCGTCGAGACGCGAGGCGTCGACAAAGCCGGTTCCCAGCGTCGCCAAAAGCGTCGATACTTCGGG
Source organism: Vulcanimicrobiota bacterium (assembly GCA_963786105.1). Taxonomy (GTDB): domain Bacteria; phylum Vulcanimicrobiota; class Vulcanimicrobiia; order Vulcanimicrobiales; family Vulcanimicrobiaceae; genus Tumulicola. The sequence continues at coordinate 164,106 of CAWAXX010000017.1, read as the reverse complement.
GGTTACGTCGCGGCTGGGATCGCACACGACCGTAGTGTCACCGAAGGCTACGCACGTGACCGGATCGGCACCGGCTGCCGGCGCCGGGAACTCGCGCACCGCAAGTACCAATCCGCCGCCGGGCTGCTCGCGTTCCACGCGCACCTCGATCGAACCCGAGCGCGACTGCGGTCCGTCGAAACTCGGCGACCGGTAATGCTGATTGACGTTACGGAACAGAAACGTCCCGCCGCCACCGGGGTCCATTTTATCGCTCCCGTACGCCTTGTCCGATTCGTCGCGCCGATCGCTCTCGAACGAATACGTGTAGACGAGTTCGCGCGGAGCCGTCGCCGCCACGAAGGCGAGTAGAGCCGCCGCCAGCGCCAAGACCCGCATGGAACGCCCAGCGCTCGAGCGCGGGATATCGTGACGGTTGCGTGAATTGTGAATGCGTGTCCGGCGCATCAGCCTACTTGTTGGTCTTAGCCGTAGCTCTCGTCGGCGTTCTCCACACACTCGTTCCGGACCATTGGGCGCCTATTGCGCTGCTCGCACGACAACGAGGATGGACGGTGGCGCAAACGGCACGCACTGCGGCCGTTGCCGGAATGGGTCATACGATTTCGACGCTGGCGATCGCGATCGTATTTTGGCTCGCAGGGGCCGGTCTGGCGCTGCACTATGGCCACCTCGTTTCGACGCTCTCGAGCATCGCGCTCGTCGTCTTCGGAGGGTGGATTGCCTCGAGTAGCCTACGCGACATCCGCCGGCACGACCGTTCTCATGGCCACTCGCACCACGGCCACGCTCACGTCCATCGACACGAAGGCCTCGAACATCGCCACTGGCACGAGCACCACGAAGATGACTGGCACGCCGGTACCGGCCCGTCGAAAGCAGCTCACGAACACGCTCACGATACGTCGGCGCGGACCGCGCTGCTGCTGATCGTCGGCTCGTCTCCGATGGTCGAAGGTATACCGGCGTTTTTCGCGGCGAGCCGGTACGGCATCGGGCTCTTACTCACGATGGCGCTGGTCTTCGCGTTCTCGACGATCGCGACGTACGCGATCGTATGCGTCTTATCCGCGCGAAGCGCTCAAAAAATGAACCTGGGTCCCGTCGAGCGGTACGGCGAAGTCTTAAGCGGAGGATTCATCGCTTTGCTGGGCGTCGTCTTTCTGGCCTTTCCGGTCTTTCCGTAGCGCAATCGCAGAAGTCAGCCCTGCGATAAATACACCTGGGTCGGCGGCTCGCATCAGCGACTCGCCGATCAGAAGCCCCCGCGCCCCGGCCCGGCGCACGCGAGCGGCATCCAAGCCGCATCGTATGCCGCTCTCACTCATCGCGAAAACGCCGGACGGCACGCTCGGCAACAGACGTTCGCTCACCCCAAGGTCGATCGCGAAGGTCCGGAGATCGCGATTGTTGATGCCTATGAGGTCCGCTCCAACCGCTTTTGCCCGTGCTAGGTCTGCCTCGTCGTGTACTTCAACCAGCACGTCGAGGGCGTACCGGCGCGCCTCGTCGAGGCAGTCGTGCAGCGCTCCGTCGTCTATGCCGGCAAGGATCAACAAAATGCAGTCTGCGCCGCGAGCCGCCGATTGCGCGACCTGGTACCTCGTCCAGAGAAAATCTTTTCGCAGAAGCGGGAGCGACGTCACGCTTCGAACTAGGTCGAGGTACGACAAACTGCCGAGAAAATGTTCTTCTTCCGTAAGCACGCTGATCGCCGCGGCACCAGCCGCCTCGTAGTCTCTTGCGATCCGCCGCGGATCGAAGGCCTTGGCGATGAGCCCGGCCGATGGTGACGCGCGCTTAACCTCGGCGACGACCGCCAGATTCGGCTTCCGGCAGAGCGCTTGGAGAAACGGCCGGCGTCCGTTCGTCCGCTTCAGCGCACGCGATCGCAGAGCTTCGTACGGTTCGCGCATCATTTCAAGATCCTGCGCCGCCGCCTTTGACGCGTAGATCCGTTCGAGCACGTTAACCGGCACGTGCCGTTTCCCGCGAGCGCGCCAGAAAATTGGCCAATAGGGCGCTGCCGTGCTCGGACAAAAACGACTCCGGATGGAACTGCAGTCCATAGACCGGACGTTCGCAATCGTGGATTCCTTGAACGACGCCGTCCCGGCTGGTGGCGTTAACGCGCAGGGTCGCGGGAAGCGTCTCGGGCGCAACGCAGAGCGAGTGGTACCGCATCGCCCGTAACGGGGACGGAATGCCTTCGAAGAGTCCTCGTCCGTCGTGATCGACGGTGGCAACTTCACCGTGTACCGGTCGCGGAGCTCGAACGACGCGCGCGCCGTAATAGCGCGCGATTGCTTGCATTCCCAAACAGATGCCCAATGCCGGTAGCCCGGCTTCGATCGTCTGCAACAAAATTTGCGCGAGACGGTCGCCGTCGTGCGGCGCGCCCGGGCCAGGACCTAGGACGACGGCGTCGCATCGGACCATGTCTTTCGGACCGACGTCGTCGACGGTCACGACGTCAACGGCGGGACCCATCATGGCCATCGCGTGCGCGATATTCTGGGTAAACGAATCGTAGCTGTCCACGAGTAAGACCGATCTACGCAACGCCGGCTTCCTCCAGACCGAGCACGATGCGTGAAATCCTCGCCTTTGCCAGCACTTCGGCGTATTCGCACGCGGGATCGCTGGGATGTACGATTCCCGCGCCGGCCTGCCAGATCGCTCGATCGCCGGCGAGCACGATGCTGCGCAGCGTTAGCGCAGCGTCGAGCGATCCGTCGAAACGAAAGTGGGCGACGCTACCCGCATACGCATCTCGCGCCGTCGGCTCGAGCGCCTCGATCAACTCCATCGCCCGGCGCTTGGGGGTTCCGGTAACGGTGCCGGCTGGAAACGTCGCTCCAAACAAATCGAACGCATCGCGTCCGTCCGCAAGTCGGCCCGACACCTGCGAAGCGAGGTGCATGACGTGGCTGTAGCGTTCGAGCGCAAGCGCTCGGTCGACGCGAACGCTGCCCACTTGGCATACGCGGGATAGGTCGTTGCGACCCAAGTCGACCAGCATCACGTGTTCGGCTCGCTCCTTCGCGTCGCCGCGCAGCTCGGCCGCCAAATCTGCATCGCGTTCCGCCGTTTCTCCGCGCTGGCGCGTTCCGGCCAGCGGCCGAACCTCCGCACGCCGGCCTTCGAGACGCACGAGGAACTCCGGCGACGCACCCACCAGCGCGCGGCCGCCGAGTTCGATTAAGAACTTGCACGGCGAAGGATTTCGCACCGACAAGCGCTCGTACAACGCGAGCGCATCGTGGCGATAGGGGCACGAAAACTGGATGCCCACGACGAGTTGGTACACGTCACCGCGCCTGATCGCGCGTTGCGCCTTCGCAACTCTGGCGAGAAAAGCACGCCGTGAGAGCGACGCCGAAATTTCCTGTTGATCCGGAGCGAAGCGCCGCAGGCGCGTAGTGGTGTCATCCTGAGCGGAGCGCCGCAGGCGCGTAGTCGAAGGATTCGCTTTGCGCGCAACGTTCGACAGACGGCGAACGTATTCGTCGAGCCGCCGGGCTACCGCGATCTGCTCCGCGCGGCTGCCGAATATCCCCGCCAGCGACACGCGGCCCGCATCCGGGTCGAACCATACCCACGTTCCCGGAACGAACGCGCAGGCGTCACCAAAAAACCGGTTTGCTCGCGGTCTCGCCGCGATGCCGTGAATTGCCAGGGCCGCATCGTATGCGAACGCGCAGATCAAGCCGTAACCTGGCGGCGGCGATGCGAGGGCGAGCCGATACCGTTCGAAGGTCGACCGGATCTTTTCCAGCATGCCCGGATCGTCGTTGTGCACCATCGTCTCAATCGGATCCAACGCGATCAGCGCGTCGGGTGCACCACCTTTCGCTCTTGCGGCGTTTTCGACGAGTGCGCCGCTACCGCAACCGCGCAGTGCTTCATACGCGGACGCCGGCGTCAGCTCCGCGGCAGAGAGCTCCCGAACGTCGACCTCGAGCCGATCTGCGATTGAGGGCATGACGACATTCTCCCGAAGGCAGGAAGACCAATAAAAAACCACCTCGAGTGAGGTGGTCGGCAAAAGTGCGGCGGCGCAATGGCGTTACAACCTCACGAATTCATGAGTTGTTGCGCCATCCCCAGCGGCCGTTACCGCGACGTAGAATCATGTGGCCGACGGTAGCACGCTCTTGCGATGATGTCAACCGTGTGCTAGAGTCGACTCCAATGAATCGTATTCTTGCTCTTACCGCGTGGTGGTGGCTTCCGAACGTCAGAGTTCCGGTGGCGTAGCCGCGCGCGTTCGACCCTTGGTCGTATGAGCCGCCCGCACCGGGCGGTTTTTTTTTATTCGCTGCATCGCCGAGTAGAGAGGCTTCCGTGCTATCGCCGCAATCCGCGTTTCCCTCAACAACCGATCTGCCGCCGTTCCCGGACGTAATAAGCGGCATGCTTGCTCGCCGTCACCTCGACGCCGAAGCCATGTCGACGGCCGTCGGCGCGCTCGTCGACGGTTTTTGGACGCCGGCTCAAGGCGCCGGGTTCCTCGCCGCGCTCGCGGGAAAGGGCGAGGTAATTTGCGAGCTGGTGGGCGCCGCTCGAGCGCTGCGCGCGCGTTCGCGGATCGTTCCTCACGATCTTCCGCTGGTGATGGACGTCTGCGGAACCGGGGGCGATCGAGCCGGAACGATCAACGTCTCTACCTGCGCCGCATTCATCGTCGCAGCTTGCGGCGTGCCGCTAGCCAAGCATGGCAACCGGGCCGCATCCAGCCGCTGCGGAAGCGCCGACGTCCTCGAGTACCTGGGAATATCGCTCGATCGCCCACCCGAGCAGGCGGCCCGATGCCTCGAAGGCGAGCGGTTTGCGTTTTTGTTCGCCCAGTACTATCACCCCGCGTTGAAAAACGTCGCTCCGATTCGTCGCGAGCTAGGCGTCCGGACGATCTTTAACGTGATCGGCCCGCTCGCCAACCCCGCGCGCGCGACCCGGCAAATCGTCGGCGTTGCGCGGCCGGAACACGTCGAACTCGTCGGAAGCGCGCTCCGCGCGCTCGGAACCGAAGCTGCCGCCGTGATTCACTCGAAGAGCGGTCTGGACGAAGTCGCCGGTGACGGACCGACCTCCGTCTATCGTTTCGACCGAAGCGGCGTACTGCGTTACGAGATCGAACCCGCCGACTACGGCATCGCCGCGCCGCGCGCAGCACTCGCCGGAGGAGACGTCTGCGCTAATGCGGCGGCACTGCTGGCGATTCTCGATGGGGAACACTCGCCTCGAGCGGACGTCGTCGCGCTCAACGCGGCTCTCGCCCTCCAAGTCGCCGAGCGCGTGGATTCGCTCCGCGAAGGACTGGCGCTGGCGCGCCAAGCCCTTCATTCGGGAGCCGCGCGCAAGGTCTTCGATCGCGCTCGGGAATCCGGCGGCCGATGACGCTACCGGTGGTACGAACGAGCGAGCGCCCGCGAACGACGATCAAGTTCTGCGGCATCACCAACGCGCACGAGGCCGCCCTAGCGTTCGAAGCCGGCGCCGACGCCATCGGCGCGATTCTCGCGCCCAGCCCGCGACGAATCGATCTGCGCATGGCCGGCGAGCTCGCGAAATCGCAGCCACGCCCGCGCTCGTTGGTTGCGGTCGTCGGCGAAGACGTGTCCGTGGTGCCGCGACTACGCGACGCCGGATTCACCATTCAGTTTGCGGCGCCGATCGATGCCGCAAGCGCACGTCGTTTGACCGGCGGCGCACCGTATCTGCGCGTGGTTCGTTTGTCGCCGTGGGAACGCACGGCGGTGGACGTTGCGTACGCGCCCGAAGAGATTCCGGTGTTCGATACGGCGAGCGTCGATCGCCTAGGCGGGACCGGACGCGCTTTTTGCTGGGATCGAATCGCCGGCATCGCCGCCCGTCGCGCCGTGATGGTCGCCGGCGGCCTCGATTCGAGCAACGTGGGCACCTGCATCCGCATCACGCGGCCGTTCGGTGTCGACGTGCGCTCGGGAATCGAAGCGGCGCAGCAAAAGTCGCTCGCCAAGATGCATGCCTTCGTTCGTGCCGTTCGAGAAGCCGATGCAGCAGTCTACGCTTCGTAGCGGGTACTACGGCGCCTTCGGCGGACGCTTCGTTCCTGAAGTCTTGCACCAGGCGCTGACCGAACTGGAGCGCGGCGTTGCCAAAGCGTTCGCCGACCCGGCTTTTTGGGACGAATACGCCGCGTTGTTGCGCGATTTCGTCGGGCGTCCTTCACCGCTGCTGGAATCGTCGCGCGCGTTCGCGGGTGGGCCGGCCGTCGTCGTTTTCAAGCGCGAAGACCTGAATCACACCGGTTCGCACAAGATCAACAACGCCGTAGGGCAAGGGTTGCTGGCACGGCGGATGCGTAAATCGCGCATCATCGCGGAAACCGGTGCCGGACAGCACGGCGTTGCCGCGGCAACCATCGGCGCACGACTCGGTTTGCCGGTCGAAATCTTCATGGGAGCTCGCGACGCCGAACGTCAAGCCGCCAACGTGCGCGCGATGAACGCCCTCGGAGCAACCCTCGTCCGCGTCGAGAGCGGAACGAAAACGCTCAAGGACGCAACCGGCGAGGCGCTACGCGAGTGGGCCGGCTCCTGCACCGACGCATACTATCTTGTCGGCAGCGTCGTCGGACCGCATCCCTACCCGTACCTCGTCCGAGAATTCCAGCGCACGATCGGTCGCGAAGCGCGCGAAACGATCGTGCATCGGTACGGCCGCTTGCCGACCGACGTGGTGGCCTGCGTGGGGGGAGGCAGCAACGCGATCGGCATGTTCTCGGCATTTCTCGCCGATCCGGCGGTGCGTTTGTGGGGCGTCGAAGCGGCGGGCAACGGCATCGATCGGAACGACACCGCCGCCACCCTGGGGACCGGTAGCATGGGTTACTTGCACGGCGCTCGTTCGTACGTGCTGCAAGACGGCGACGGGCAAATCCGCGAAACGCAGTCGGTAGCGGCGGGCCTGGACTATCCGGGCGTCGGACCGGAGCACGCACACCTGCACGAAACCGGTCGCGTTCGATACGTGAGCGCGACCGACGAACAAGCGGTGGCGGCATTCCGGCGCTGCGCTACTCTCGAAGGAATTCTCCCCGCACTGGAGACGGCGCACGCTCTCGCGTTCGTCGAGCAACTGAGCCGGCGAAGCGCTCCCGACGATCTCATCCTGGTAAGTTTCAGCGGCCGCGGCGACAAGGATCTCGCGCGCATATGAATCGTCTGGACGCGATTTTCGCGCGCGCTTCCGACGGGCGCAGTCTCGTCATTCCGTACGTTTGCGCCGGCGATCCGGACATCGCAACGTCGCGCGCCGTGATCCAAGGGCTCGCGCACGCCGGTGCGGAGATCGTCGAGGTCGGCATGCCGTTTAGCGATCCGGTGGGCGACGGAAAAACCATCGCTCATGCCGCGCAGCGAGCGCTCGACTCGGGAACGACGCTCGCGCAGACGCTCGAGCTTTGCGCACACGCGCGCGGCGGTCCGGCGATCGTCCTGTTTGGATATCTCAATCCGATCGTACGGTACGGCGTCGAGAAGTTTGCCCTCGATGCCAAGCGGGCCGGCGTCGCCGGCGCGATCGTCGCGGATTTGCCGTTCGAGGAAATCTCGCTTCTCGCGACGACGCTGCGCGCGAGCGGCATCGCGCTCGTGCTGATCGCGTCGCCGACCACGCCGCTCGAGCGGGCGGTTCGTATCGCGCAGGCGAGCGACGCGTTCGTGTACCTCGTCTCGCGTCTCGGAGTCACTGGTGCCTCGAGCGCGCCCGACATTCAGACCCTTCAAGATCGCCTCGGAGCACTACGCGCACGCGTGAAGCGTCCAATTGCCGTAGGCTTCGGACTGTCGAATAGCTCCCAAATTGCGCTTCTCGCTCCTGCGGCCGAGGCGCTCGTCGTCGGGAGCGCACTCGTGGACGCACTCGCCGGTCGAGTTGGAAGCGACGCGGCCGCAGCGGCGGAACGCTTCCTGCGGCCGCTCGTTGCCGCCGCGCGGACTAACCCTTCGCGGGTGCCGGTTGCTTAGGACGTGAGGAGATGCCCGACAGTTCCACGCTGATCCGCTCGACCAGCGTTCGATGCTCGTCGGGATCGCTGCCGGCGCGGCCGGTGACGATCGCTTCGATGCCCCGCACGGCGCGCTCGTGGGCAATTCGCGCGCGCCGTTCGCCGACGCGCTGGGCGACCGGCCGCAGCACGCGTTCGCGCCAGCGGAGGCGCGCTGGAAGCGAGCCGCCCGGCCGGGCTAACTCCCAGAGATATCCGCATTCGGTTGCAAGCGCCGAGAGCAGCGAAATCGCCGCATTCCGCGGCTCGCTGGCAAAGCATTCGTGCGCAATTTCCAGCGCCGCCGCAATGCGTCCCTCGACAAGTGCGCCGGCATACTTGTAGGCCTTAGGATCTTCTATCGATAACGATTCTCGCTCTAAGTCGTGCAACGCGATCTTCGTTCCCTCCAACGCCAGCTTTTCGAGGTCGTTACGTACCGACGCGAGATCGGCGCCGCTGCGCACGAGCGCGTCGACGACGCGCGCCTCAGCCTTGGCGCCGAGGCGTTCCAGCGTCTCGTCCACGAATCGCTCGCGCACGTCGTCGGTGGCGGTCGTGTCGATCCGCAAGGCGGCGCGCCCCGCCAGTGCGCCAAAGGCTTGCGGTCGCTCCGAGCGCGGCGACATTAAATCGGCGATAACCAAGGTGTTTCCCTCGGGCGCGGCTTGAGCCACCGCCCAAAGATCGCGCCGCGGCTGGGCCCGCAACGCCTGCGCGTCGCCGACGATGGTGACGCGACGCTCGGCCAAAAACGGCATCGCCTGGGCGGCCTCGCGCACGCGGGCCGCGTCATCAACGTCGTCCGGCCCGAAACGCTGCACGTTGAGGTCGCGCACGTCCGGCGGCAGCAACCGGTCGAGAATGACGTCGAGCGCGCGGTCGGCGAGAACGCGTTCGGTTCCCTCGACGATCACCAGCCTGCCGATCGCCGGCTCTTTATCGAGAAAGTCGTAGAATTTCACGAAACTCGAGGTCGGAAATCGATTCGCCGTAAGGCGGCCGCACGACGCCGAATTCGGTGACGAAGGCCGTAATCAGATGCGCGGGCGTCACGTCGAACGCCGGATTATACGCCACCGCACCTTCGGGTGCGACGCGCCTTCCGGCGAACTCGGTGACCTCTCGAGCGGCGCGCTCCTCTATAGGAATCTCTTCACCGCTTTTCAGCGTGAAATCGAACGTCGAACGCGGCGCCGCAACGTAGAACGGTATACCGTGGTGCGCCGCCAGAATCGCCAGACCGTACGTACCAACCTTGTTGGCGGTGTCGCCGTTTCGCGCGATGCGGTCGGCGCCGACGATCGCCAGGTCGATTCCTTGCCGCTGCATCGCGATAGCGGCGGCCGCGTCGCTTTGAAGCACCGCGTCCACCCCGGCATTCTGCAACTCGAGGTAGCTCAGCCGCGCGCCCTGTAACAGCGGTCGCGTCTCATCAACGAAGACGCGCGGGCTTTTGCCGCTCCGGTGCGCGGCAAGGATGACGCCGAGCGCCGTTCCGCCGCCGGCGGTCGCCAGCGGCCCGGTATTGCAGTGCGTGATGATCCGGGCGTCCTTCGCGATGAGATCGAGGCCGTGCTCGGCGATCGCCGCGTCGATGCGGACTTGCTCCGCGGCGATCGCTTGCGCTTCGGCCAACATGTCGCCGGCGGCCAGCACTCGGTCGACCGCCCAGGCGAGGTTTACGGCCGTCGGCCGAGCGGCGCGCACGCGTTGGGCCGCGCGCTCGAAAGCCCCATCGTCGGCAATCGACTGCCGCAGCAATGCCACGCCGTACGCGCCGAAAACGCCGATGCACGGCGCGCCACGCACCGCTAAGCTGGCGATTGCGCTTTCGATCTCCTCGACCGAGCGCGCCCGTTCGTAGCGCACTTCGTGCGGCAACAGGCGCTGATCGAGATACACGATCGCATCGCCGTCCCAGGCGACGACCTCGAGCGGATTCACTCCTCGCGCTGCATCGTTTGAAGCTGCAACGTCAGCGGATTCAGATTCACCGTAACGAAACCCGTTTGTGGACGGTCGTAGTCGACCATCATGCCGATGACGAATACGTAGGCGACGACGTAAATCGCGCTCAAGAACATCGGCCGAGCTCCGTCGATCGCGAAGCGAAGTCCGAGCGACAACGCTCCGAGCAACACTAAAGCCACCGTAAGTTCGACCACGATCGTCGGAACGTGGGTGGTGAGCGCCTGGAGCTGTTCGGCGGAAACGTCGATCGTATCGTTGAGCGTCTGCATCAGCAGCGATAACCCGATCTTGCTTTGGTTGGCGTGAAGTGCCGACGAAGCAATCGCCCACACCGCGTCTTGATCTTCGCTGCTCTGGAGGAGCGTCCTAGCATGGAGAGCTTGGTCGTGGGGTGTCGAGTAGGCCTTCAGCCTGGCAGCGGTATAGTCGGTAAGTATTCGGCGAAACCGCCTCGCCCGCACGGGGTCGAGTTGATCGGCGCGCAGCCACGTCGTTCCGATGACGTTGGCTTCTTTGACGACCAGGTCGCGACGGGTATCGAAACGCGCCGACGCTTGCGCGAACGAGAGCCCCAAGACGAAAGAGGCGAGGGTGAAGAGGCCGGCTTGTATCGAGTTGAACGCATCGAACTGCTTCGTCAATTTCGTAGCAAACGGACGCCCCAAACGGTACGGCAACTCGATCGCCGCCGCCAGCGAGACGAATACCAGTGCGGGAAACACCCACGGGTTCGACTGATAAATGAGGTCCGTCATCGCGGACGCGCTGGGTTACAAAAGAGTTCGCGCGAGGCTCGCGGGTTCACACCCCTGCCGGAACCTGCGCTGAAAAGCACGTACGGCAATACACGGGCCGGTCGCCCCGCGGACGGAACGGCACCGTCGTTTCGACTCCGCACGCCGCGCACACGGCCTCGTAGCTCGGCCGGCCGGGTCGCTGCGGGTCGCCGCCGCCCTGAGTGCGCCGAGCCTGCCGGCAATCGCGGCAGCGCAGCGGCTGATTCTGAAATCCCTTTTCGGCAAAAAACTGTTGCTCTCTCGCCGAGAAGACGAACTGCGTGGTGCAGTCCTTGCAGGTGAGCATCTTGTCTTCCAATGGTCGAATCTCCAACGCGTGCAGCCTCAAGGCTAAGCGGCCTTAATGCGACCCGCGTTGGGGAGTTCCTCCGGCTGCCTGCTGGGGCGCCGCCGTCATCTTCGTCCCCTCCGTTAGTCGTCCGGAGGCTCCCTCGAGGGAGTTTGTCGGACGAAGTCGCTCGCGTGAAATCGTGTTGGAATCTTGCGGAACGGTATCGGGGCCTGCGAGAAATCGAACATGTCCCCGAACGCATCGGCACGCGTATCGGCACCGCCCAGCGAATGCAGTCCGAATACCGCTTCGATCAAATGGAGCGAGCCGGCAATTTCATGTTGAGCGTGCGACACGTAACCGGCTTTGGCGTAGGGTGAAATGACGATTGCGGGAACGCGGAACCCCAGCCCTTCGAACGCGTGCGTGTGCGGGTCGGGATACTGCGGGGGCGCGACGTGGTCGTACCATCCTCCCCAGTCGTCCCACATCACCACGATTGCGGTCGAGTTCCAATACGGGCTTTCGCCGATGGCGTTGACGATCGAGCCCACCCAATCCGGTCCGGTCGCGCTGAGCGAGCCGGCGTGGTCGGAGTTGATCCAGGACGGCACGACCCACGACACCGCGGGCAAATTCCTTTGCGCGATATCGTTGAAAATCGTCGTTTCGGGCGATTTCACGTTCCGCACCCAGTCCTTCCCGAAGCGCACCTGCCAGATCGCGTCGAACGCCGACCAGATTTGTCCTTGGTTGATCCCGCCGACGGTCGGCGCGTAGTATGCCCACGTAATCCCGGCCTTGTCGAGTCGGCCGGCAATCGTTTCGTAGGTGAAGCACGGGTACGGACCGAGCACTTCTATTCCGGTCTGCTTCGAAAACGCCGGTGGCTTAGACGAGCCGTATCGCAGCAGGTACGTCGTCTGGCTGGACGGCGCGTCGCATCCCCATGGGTTCGGCGGTGGCGGCGTCGGCGTGGGGAAGAACGGATTTTCATTAACGTGAGCCGCCTGCCCGGCAATCATGTACTGGTGCGAGGTGTAGCTCGGACCGTTGTTCGACGCGAAGGTGCGATCGCTCAACGCGTACTGCGCCGCCATCGTCCAATACGGTCCGATCTCGGAGCGTGGAACGAAAGAAAACGCCGTCGACAGATGCGGTGGTCCCCAGAACTGCCAGCAGGACGGATGATTCCTCGGAAACGGGCACGACGGCTTGAATCCGTTAATCTCCCGGTCGAATCCGTCGTTTTTGCCGCCGTCGTAATCTTCCAAGAACTGGAGGTGCGTATGATTGATGTCCCAACCATTGGCGAGGCTGAAGGTCTTCAGGACGTACTTCTTGCCGTGACCGTAGCCGTAGTCCACGGTATCGGCTCCCGGAAATCCATTAAAGAGATTGTCGAACGACCGGTTCTCTTGCATCACGATCACGACGTGTTTGATCTTTCCGTTTCCGAAACCTGAAGCAGGCACGGCGCGAAACGATTGCTCTCGCGGCGCGTTCGCCAACGCAGCCGGCGGCACCACGCCGGGCGTCGGACCGGCGCCGCGGCAGCTGACGACGAGCGGTGAGAGAACGAGCGCAATCCAGACCGCTCTTACTACGCCCGGTGATACCCGCACGTCAGCGAAACCCGGCTCGCGGCGCGTTGGCCGCGAGCCGCAACAGCGTGGCGGCGGCGATGGCCGCATGGTATCCCTTGTCGCCGCGCTCGGGATCGGCGCGCTCTTCCGCTTGGGCGAATGTGTCCGTGGTCAGCACGCCGAAGCCGATCGGCGCGCCTGTCGCCAGCTGCACGTCCATGAGGCCGCGCGCGCACTCTCCGGCGACGAAATGGAAATGCGGGGTTTCACCGCGCACGACCGAGCCGAGTGCGACCAGTCCGTGGTAGCGTCCTGTATCGAATACGTTTTGGCAGGCCAGCGGAAGCTCGAAGCAGCCGGGAACGTCGAATACGTCGATGTCGCCCTCGGCAACGCCGCAATCGCGCAAAGCGCGTTTCGCACCATCGACGAGCTGGTCGGCCAGCTCGGGATAAAATCGCGCGACGACGAGTGCAAAACGCCTGCCCGCGCAGTCGGGCGTCCTTTCGTCCCGGCCGGTCTGGCCGTTGCCGCCCTTCTTCACGATACCGCCTCCGAATCGTCGAACATATGGCCGAGCTTGGCACGCTTGGTGTCCATATAGTGCCGGTTGTAGCGCGTCGGCGTGGTTTGCATCGGCATGCGCCCGACGATCTTCAGGCCGTAGCCCTCGAGCCCGAAGATTTTGCGAGGATTGTTCGTGATCAACCGCATCTCGCGCACGCCGAGATCCACCAAGATTTGCGAGCCGATTCCGTAATCGCGCTTATCCACCGGAAGCCCGAGTGCGACGTTCGCCTCAACCGTATCGGCGCCGCGGTCTTGGAGCTCGTACGCGCGCAACTTGTTGGCCAACCCGATTCCGCGGCCTTCCTGACGGAGATAGAGGAAGACGCCGCGCCCTTCTTTCGCAATCAGTTCCATCGCGCCGTCGCGTTGCGCCGCGCAATCGCAGCGAATAGAGTGAAGCGCGTCGCCGGTGAGACACTCGGAATGCACTCGCACCGGGAGGTCCTTGCCGTCGCCGATCTCGCCCATTACCAGCGCGACGTGCGTGTTCGCGTCGATCGTCGTCTCGTAAGCGGCTCCTCTCCAGTTACCCTTCGTCGTCGGTAAGTCAAATTCGGCAACTCGCTTCACCAGCTTCTCGTTGCGCATACGATACGCAATCAAATCCTTGACGGTAATGAGTTTTAGCCCGTGGCGATCGGCGTAGGCTCGCAATCCGTCGAAGCGCTCCATGGTCCCGTCGGCGGCCATGATTTCGCAAATCACCCCGGCCGGATAGAGCCCCGCTAGCCGAGCGAGATCTACGGACGCCTCGGTCTGGCCGGCGCGCACCAGCACGCCGCCATCCCGCGCGCGTAATGGAAACGTATGCCCGGGACGCAAAAAATCCGACGGTCGCGCATCGGGATCGAGCAGTTTCTTGATGGTTGCAGCCCGATCGTGCGCGGAAATGCCCGTGGTCGTCAGCCCGCGCGCTTCCACCGAAACGGTGAAGGCCGTTTCGTGTACCGCTGTGTTATCGCTCACCATCTGCGGAATCTGCAGCTCGTCGAGCCGGCGGCCCGGCAATGGCACGCAGATTAGGCCCCCGGCTTCCTTGCGCATGAAGTTGATCGCGTCGGCGGTGACGGTCTGCGCCGCCATGACCAGGTCGCCTTCGTTCTCGCGATCCTCGTCGTCGAGGACGACCACCATTTTGCCCGCGCGTACGTCTTCGATGGCGCCTTCAATCGAATCGAACGGACTCAGTGCTTCGCCGACCTGCGCACCAAGACCGGGTAACACTTGCGCAAGTCGCTGCAGCGTTCGATACGACGGCTCGCGCCGGCCGGAGCGCAGCAACGAGATGGCCGATTCCGTCAGTCCGGCACTGGCCGCCAACTCGGCGGCCGAGAGACTAGCCGCGTCCATGGCGGTCTCGAGACGAACGGCGAAGGTTTCCACCGTCCGAGCGTAGGTCGCACCTTGACAAATGTCAAGACGAAATGCCACAACCGCGCTCAGTAAGTGCCCACAGCCATCGAATTACTGCCTCATTGCGCTGGCGGCATCAACGGATCGGGATTCAAGTACGTTCGGCTGACAGATGTCAAGCCATAGCGCGGCAGGCCGCCTCGAGTTTCGAAATGGTATTCCAGTTGCGCGCGGTGCCCTTCGTCGCGAGCGTTCGATCGATCAGGGCGGCCGTCAGTTTTGAGCGTCCGACGCCGTCGGGATATACGGCGTATAGGGTACGACCTCGCAGGGCGACGCGTTCACGCCCCGCGATCGCGTCCGATAAGGTGCGGACGCTCGCCGTCTCGGGAGCTTCCTTCAATAGGACGGCAAGCAGATGCGCGGGATCGTGCACGGCCTCGCTCGGAAACGGATTGCCAGACACGATTTCGGCAAGGTCGCCGGCGCTGCGCACCATTACGGTCGTTCGCAAGCCGAGACGGTCCGCGCACGCTGATTCTATCGCCGGCTCCAGTTGCCGGATCGCGCGCCGCGAGGCTTTGAAAATGACGTTGCCGCTCTGGAGCAGCGTGCGCGTGTCTGGGAACCCGACTTCAGCCATCAACGCCCGCAGATCGCCCATCGCCACCGAGATTCCGCCCACGTTCACGGCGCGGAGAAACGCCACGTAGATCACCGGTCCTGTATTCGCCAAAAGCGTCCGGCAGCATACTTGAAACAGTCGTTTCAAGTATGCTAGGCTAGGCGCATGTCTCGGACTGCCGACGATGCTCGGCGGATCAGCTTGCTCGACCGGGCCGTAGACTACGTCCTCGCGCAGGGTCTGGCCCAGCTTTCGCTGCGGCCGCTGGCTAAGGCCACCGGTGCGAGTCCTCGGCTTCTGCTGTACTACTTCGGCTCGAAGGAAGCGCTCGTGGTCGAGATCATCCGGCGCGGGAGGGAACGCCAACGCGCGACGATGGCCAACCTCAAGCTCACATCTTCGCTGAGCCCCCGCGAGGTCACCCGAATACTCTGGCGGCAGTTCAGCGAGCCGCGCTGGGAACCGCTCATGCGGCTCTTCTTCGAAGTCTACGGCCTCGCGCTGCAAGATCGCTCGCGCTTTCCCGGATTCCTCGACGGCGCCGTCGACGACTGGCTGGCGGCACTCGAAACGTGCTGTCGCCGCCCGGGCTTCTCTCACGACGACGCGCGTGCTTTTGCAACCGTGATGATCGCCGGCTTCCGCGGATTTCTGCTCGACCTGTGCGCGACCCACGATCGCGCGCGCATCGACCGTGCGGTCGATCTCTGGCTCTCGATGCTCGACTACGCTTCGTCCACGAAAGAACCCGCCGATGAAACCGCTTGATTTCTCGTCGCGCCGAACCGCGGCGACGTCGTTTATTTTCGTCACGGTCATGCTCGACATGCTGACCTTCGGCATGATCGGACCGGTGCTGCCGAAACTCATCGCGAGCTTCGTCGGCGGAAATATGGCCAACGCCGCGCTCACGATCGGCATCTTTGCGACCGTGTGGGCGGCAATGCAGTTCTTTATGTCGCCGCTGTTGGGCATGATCTCCGATCGCGTCGGACGGCGGCCGGTCATTCTTCTTTCGAACGCCGTGACCGCGATCGACTACGTCATCATGGCGTTGGCACCGAACTTGATGTGGCTATTCGCCGGCCGGGTGCTTTCCGGCATCGCGACGGCGAACATGACTGCGGCCAGTGCCTACATTGCCGACGTGACGCCGCCCGAAAAGCGCGCGAAGGCCTTCGGCGTACTCGGCAGCGCGTTCGGATTGGGCTTCATTCTCGGCCCGGCAATCGGCGGGCTCGTCGGCAATATCGATCCGCGGTTGACGTTCTGGGCGGCGGCGCTTTGCAGCTTGATCAATACGCTGTACGGCATCTTCGTCTTGCCCGAGTCGCTCTCGCCGGACAAGCGGACGGCACGTCTAGAGTGGAAGCGCGCAAATCCAATTGGTTCGCTAAAGCTCCTGCGTTCGCACCACGAGCTATGGGGTCTGACGTGGATGAACTTCGTCAGCTACGTCGCGCACGAGGTTTTCCCCAACGTGTGGGTCATCTTTTGCATCGCCGTGTTCGGCTGGAGCACCGGCAGCGTCGGCTTGACGTTGACGTTGATGGGCGTTCTCACCGCCGTCAATCAAGCGACCATGGTCGGTCCGGTGGTCGCGAAGTTCGGCGAGCGCCGCGTTCTGCTGGCAAGCCTCGTGCTGGCGACCGTCGGCTGCGCGCTGATGGGCGCAGCCAATGGAATCGTCTTCCTGATCGCCCTCGTGATCGTGTGCCTGCCGATGTACAATGCCACCTCGCAGGCGTTGATGACGCGCCACGTCAGCGCGTCGGAACAAGGCGAGCTTCAAGGAGCCCTTGGCTCGATTCGCGGCATTTCGATGCTCGTCGGCCCGGGTCTCTTCACGGTCGTCTTCGCGCAATTCATCGGTCCGTGGCGATCGTTCGGACTTCCGGGAGCGCCCTGGTATCTCGCCGCACTCATGTATGCCGGCGCGTTCGTTCTAGCCTGGCGCGTCACCACGCGCAGCGACGACGTCGTCCTGCAGATTCCAGAGCCGGCGCCAATTTCTTATGTGGATGGGTGATCGGACTGGTGGATCGGCTACTGGTTCTGCTTGACGAGCTCCTGTATGTCGATGCCGCGCTTTATCGGATACAACAGACTCCATACGACTTTCAAGTTCGTTTGAGGATTGGTAATCGGACGCGTTACGTACGTGTAGTATAACGCGCTTAGCTGCATCAGCTGATCGCCGACCTTAAACGTCCGGGCGACTCCGCCGCCAAGAGGAACCGCCCCCACTTATTCTGCGACGCGGTCCAGTTCGCCGTGACGATCGGTGCGGTCGAAATGGCCCAGCCGCCTTTCAAATTATAGTTGAAGAACGGCTGAAAGAGCGCGGCGTTGACGTTGGGACGATTCGCCTGACCGGCAAAGGACCAGAGTTGCGTGACGAGCATGCCGGCGACGATATGACCCGGCATGATCAACCCGGCAAAAGCCGGTCCCACCGCCCACTTTCCCGCGCCGAGCGTGCTCGGCGATGCGCTTGGAAACTGAAATATTGGACCCGCTCCCCAAATCAGCGCGCCGGGCTTTACTTTCGGAGCAAAATAGAGTTGCTCTTGGATGTCGCCCAAGCCGAACGTCCACGGGCAACCGGTCGACGCACAAACCTGCGGCGGCGCGAACGACGGATTGTCGATGAGCGGAATGATGGTACGCGCAACCAGATTCATATTCTTGCTGAGCATGAACGGCACGACCGGTTGAACGTTCAAGTTGTATTGGTACCGCGTGTACGGTCCCACGCCGTAGTTAAAGTTATTCTGAAACGGGACGATCGCGATATTGCCCACCGGGTTCTGCGAGATCTTAATGATGGCTTGCTGAAGGGCCGCCTGCTACTCGGGCGTCAGTTTGCTGATATCGAACTCGGCCGCCGCCGGCGTGGCCGCCGGTGAGGCTACCGGCACGGGTGACGCCGGCGCTCCCGGCTGCGAGCTTTGCGCGATTGCGCCGAGGGGAAGCAGCGCCGCTACGAACAATGGCAGCGCTTTCATCTTTGGCTATGAGGCTTGCGCCGTTCGCACCAGAAATAAGCGCACGACCGTGACGATGACGAGTTGGACGAGGAAATAGGCCATCACCGTGGCGGCGACGAGTTTATCGTCGAAGCTCGTCGTTGCAACGAGAAGGCCGAGTCCAACGTTTTTAACGCCGGTGCCGATGCTCAACGTACGCCGGAACTCGCGTCGCGCGCCGCCGAACAGCCAGCCCGCGATCAGCGAGAGCGCGACGACGGCGGCCATCGCCCAGATGCCGTTCTCACCTTTTACCGATAAGAACGCCTTCACGAACGGCGGCACGATAAAGTAGAACACGGCGAGAACCCCCGCGAGCATGATCAGGCCAAGCGGTTTTTCGAGCTTACCCGCAAGCTCCGGAGCGCGATCGGCTATGAGTATTCCGATCAAGAGCGGTATGAATTGGAAAGCGATGAGCTTTAGCGCGAGCGGCAGCCACGGCAGCTGCGCCTCCGCTCCGGGCGGCAGAACGAGGCCCGCTGTGATGGGAATCGTCGCGATCGCGAGCGCCGGCATCAGAATTGCCAATGCGATCGCAAAGCCGAGGTTGCCGCCGATTTTGGTTGCAGCGGACCGAGCAAGGAACGGGGCGCCCGGCGCCATCGCCATGAGCAGAATTCCAACCGATACGGGCCCGTTGAGCTGGAACACGCGCACCACCGCGACCGCGATCAACGGCACGACCACGAAATTTGCCAGGAACGCGCGCGCGAAAAGCCAGTGATTCTTTAGCGCCGCGCCCAAGAGCTTGCGATCGCACTGCAGACCGGTGCCGAGCATCAGCGACACAAGCGTAACGACCGCAGCGATTTTGAATGGGGTCACAACTGCTACTTCTCCTCGCCTGCGTCTCGTTCTTTGTTCTACCAAGAGCAACGGCGGCGGCCCCAAAGGCCGCCGCCATTTGCTCGTTTGACGCCGCGAGCGTCCCTAGATGGCCGAGAGCGAAAGGGTCGACGTATCGAGGTTGTACTCGCCCGCCGCGACGAGATTGTTCGGACTGGCGCAGATGACGCTGTTGCTCGGTCCGTAGATCACGACCTGACCGGAGCCGCCGCACTGCGTCTGCTGCAGTTGATAGTTGGAGAGGACGTTCGATCCCGGACTGCTCGGTTGGACTTGGTACGAGGTGTAGGACTGGTTATTTGCCGAGTTGACGATCGAGCCGTAAATCGCCGCGGAGGTTGCGCCCACAGCCATCGCGCCCCAAAAACCACCGCCCCAATAGCCCGCCGCGGGCGCCCAGGCGGCTCCGTGATTCCAGCCCCACGCTCCGCTGTTTCCGTAAACGGGATTGGCGACCACCGTCCGGTTGACGGTATTCCCACTAACGTTGACGTTGTTGCGATTACCGTTATTGACGTTCGTCTTGTTTCCGCCGTTGTTGACTTTGTTTCCGTTACCATTCCCGTTGCCACGGTTGTTATTACCGTTTCCGTTGCCACGGTTATTATTTCCGTTTCCGTTGCCACGGTTGTTATTGCCATTTCCGTTGCCGCGGTTGTTATTGCCAGCACCGTTGCCGCGGTTGTTATTGCCAGCACCGTTGCCGCGGTTGTTATTATTGCCAGCCCCGTTGCCGCGGTTATTATTGCCGGCCCCGTTGCCGCGACCGGCGTTGTTTGTGGGGCGGCTCGCTGCGGATGAAGGCCTCGTATCGCCCTGGAGATTGAAACCGCTGCCCCCCGACGACCTTCCGCCGCCGGATGACCTCGCCGGCTGAGATGCCGGGCGCGACGCAGAGCGAGACTGCCCTCCGCCCGACCGCGAGGGAGCCGCACGCGACGCGCTCGCGCCGCGCCCGCCGCCGCCACCGCCACCGCCACCGCCACCGCGGCCACCACCGCCTCCGCCTCCACCGCCGCGCGGACCTGCCGCGCTCAATGCCGGCGTGAGTGCGATCGCGAGGGCGGCGATTACCGCAATATACCGTTTCATTTCATCACCTTGTCGATCGTGCCGCTAAGGTTTATATAGGTTCCTTTTTTCGTTGTGATAGAAAGCAGGATGCTATGCGGCGGCAAATGCTGCGATGATAGCGAAAGCTGCTGCGGCTGGTCCGTCATGTTCGCATAAATCGTGCCGTTCGAGAGGTCGACCAGCTCGGCCGAACCGCTCTGGACGAGCGTCACGCTCGTCGGCAGACATACGTACGTATCCCCTTGATAGGAGCAGGCGGCGCGGTTGAAAACGATCGTCCCCTTACCGTCGGCCGACGTGACGTAGAGCGCGCTGTGAATGACCTTGATCGCGACATCGTTGTACGTATTGATCGCGCCGTTGTAGTGTTGGATGGTAATCGTGCCTTCAGCCCACACCGGCACCGACGCCAAGCCGCACGCTATAGCCGCTAAGAACGGGAGCGCGATGGTTCGCATCACGATACCCGGACTCCAAAATCGAGTGATGCACTTCATTGCAATGATCCTCACTAATCCAGGCGGATGATGACGCCAAAACCTGAACGGAAGTGGCGTCGCCTCCGGATCCGCCATTCGAAGGACAGCCGTTTCCCTTCTAGGAAAGACCTGGGAAAATCCTGTGAAGTTCCGCCGTTCAGCCCTTCTTACACCCATAGATTTCACCGGCGGAGTCACCAAAGGAATGGCGCGAAATCGGCGCACCGTCTTCGCAGTGCGACCGGTCGCTTACGCTCTTTGCCAGGCCTGCGTGGCGCTCGCGGCTTTGTTACCTAATGTGTGCGGCTCGCAGTCATCGCCGGGCGCCGGTCCGAACGCCGCCCGGTCAGCCCGGCGCCTGTAGGTTCCGTGGGGTCGCCACCGGCCGCGGAACGGTGTTCGAGTTCAGGCGCACGGCGCGCGGAACCGGCGCTTCGGCGGCCCCGGACCGGCCTCGGTGAAGGCACGGTATTCGAGATCGCCCGATAAGAGCGATCGTTCTCAAACTCAACTTGCCGGAGAGATCGTGACGAAACGGAGCCGTTTCTCCTACTCGGACACTATCAAACTGCCGCAGCCAAGGACGTAGGCCTTACGATGCGGCCGACGACGCTTATCATTTTCGGCAATCCAAAAGGCGGCACGCCGCTCATGCAAGCGTTTCCGCTCGTCGCGCTCGACCTTCCGCTCAAGGTGCTCGTTTGGGAAGAACGCGGGTGCGTGAACGTGTCTTTCGTGCCGATGTCCGAAATCGCCGCTCGCTACTCGATGACGGGACTCGAAGCTCAAATTATTACCATGGATCGCGCGCTCGACGCTCTGACCAACGCCGTTACCTAAGCCGGGTAGGAGAGCGAGGCATACCAGTCGCCACGACCCGCCGGCGTCAGATCGAGCATGTTGTAGACCGGCGTGAGCAAATCGATACCGCGTTGCTCGATCTCGTCGGCCATCCATGGATGCATGGTGTAAAAATGACGGAGCCTTCCGTCGGCATCGCGCGTGATAACGGAGAGCGTCGAGTCCTGATTGCCCTCGGTGTCCTCGCTGGCAAGATCGTACTTAAACGAACTTTCGCTGCAACTCAAAAGGCGAAGGTTCGTCCAACCGCGCTCGCGCGCATACGCACGCAACACGCCAGGCTCGGCCGCCGCAGCGATCGCGAAATCCACATTCTGGGCGAGATGCTGGGCAACGCCGTTATATCCGTCGATCCACATCGTACACATCGGACACGGGCTGGTCTGCTTCTTGCCGTACATGAAATGATAGATCACGAGCGGGCGATTCGGTTGCGTAAAGAGCTCGCTCATGCGGACGCTGCGAACGGGTTCGTCGCCTGCACGAAGATCCGCCGGGCCTTCGTAGAAAATATAATCTTCGACTACGGCGCCCGGCGGCAGGTTCCGGCGTAGCTCCGCAACCCGTTCGCGCTGGCGCATCTCCTCGATCTCGGCAAGCCTCAGCTCTTCGCGACGAGCGCGGTACTCCTCGGACTCGTTGGGCAGATTCGTCTGTTGCATGCGCTCTCGATTCTTCCGGCACCGGTCAGGTCCTCGGCTTCTTCGAGGCGAAGGACGGACCGTCGATGCGCTTTTACGTCAGGCTGCTTCTGTATGCCAACGCCGGCGTGTTTTGCGATGGATACATCTTGAGCAGCGTCGGCCTCGCGCTCGTCACCCTCGGACCGCGTTTTCATTTGGACGCCGTCACGACCGGGTCGATCGGAGCGGCAACCCTCTTTGGAATTCTCGTGGGCGCCCCGCTGTTCGGTCATCTCGCCGACCGTCACGGACGGCGCACGCTCATGATCTTCGACTTGGCGGCCTTCGTCGTCATCGCCCTGCTGCAGATCTTCGTGACGAACGTCTGGGAACTGATCGCGCTTCGCTTTCTGCTGGGCGTCGCCATCGGGGCCGACTACCCGATCGCCACCGCCATGGTCGCGGAGTTCATGCCGGCGAAGCTGCGCGGCGCCGCTCTCAACGCGCTCGAAGCGACCTGGTTCGTCGGCGCGGCCGTTGCCTACGTCGCCGGCTATGGGTTGCTCGCAACCGGCGCGAACAGCTGGAAATGGATTCTGGCCAGCCCTGCGGTGTTTGCCGCGGCCGGTCTGTTGCTACGGGCGTCGGCGCCGGAAACGCCGATGTGGTTGGCGGCGCGCGGCGCGAGCGATCGGCCCCACGTATCGTTTGCGACCATATTTCACTCGAAGTTCCGGTCCGCGCTCACGTTTGTTTCGGCTATGTGGCTCTTGCAGGTCGTGCCGCTCTTCGCAATCTACACCTTTGCGCCCACGGTGCTTTCCGCTCTGGGCTTAAACGACAGCTCGTCGCCCGCCGGGAGCGTCGCGATTACGGCGGCGTTCGCGGTCGGCTCGTTTGCTTCCATGTGGCTGGTCGAACGATGGGGGAGGCGCCTGCTGTGCATTCTCGGCTTTGCCGTCGCTGTCGTCGCGTTCGGCTTCCTGGCGATCGGAAACCCGACCGTCGTTCTCGTCTGCTTCGTCGCATATGCGATAGGAGCCGGCGCCGCCAGCGGACTCGAACTGATCTATCCGGCGGAACTCTTCCCCACGGCGATTCGCGCAACGGCGACGGGCTTTGCCGCTGCGGTTAGCCGCATCGGTGCGTTTGCGGGAACGTTCGCCCTGCCGCTGCTGCTCGCGCGTTATGGCATCACGTCGATCGTCGTCGGGGCGGCGGTACTGTCGGCGGCGGGATTCGTCGTCGCCCTCCTGTGGGCTCCGGAAACGAGGGGAATCCCGCTGACGTGATCCGTCTGGAGCTAACCTCCGTCGAACATCACGATCGGCTTGACGATGCGAGATTCGGCTAAATCGCGATAAGCGCGCGGCGTTTCCTCCAGTGAAACCGGCGTCGCTCCGAGCTTCTCCGCCGTTACAACCCCGTCTTCAATCAAGTGCAAGGCCGCGCGCGTATCGTCGGGCCCGCACGAGTAGCTCGCGACGACCCGCAGATCGTTGAAGTAGAAACGTTGCGCGTCCATTTCCATCGCCGTCCCCGGCTCGAGCGGCGCGAACATTACGACCGTTCCACCGGGCGCCGTTGCCGCTAACGCCGACTGCAGCGCGCGCAGCGTTCCCGGACCGCAGATCGTCACGTCGGCGCCCTCGCCCAGGACCGCTTCGGCGTCGTCGGGATGAAAGGCAATTGCCCCGCGTGCTTCCGCGAGCGATCGCCGCTCGGGGATGAAATCGGCAGCGAATACGCGCGCGCCGAGCATTTTACCGACGATGACGTGCATGAGGCCCATCACGCCGAGCCCGACCACGCAGAGCGCGTCTCCCGCCTGGGCGCCGCCGCGGCGTAGCGATTTCACGACGCACGCCAACGGCTCGACTAACGAGGCATCCACGAACGCTACCGAGTCGGGTAGCCGCAGCGTGTCGCGCTGATTGTCGATCGAGACGCGAAAGTACTCGGCGATTCCGCCGGGGTCGATCTTGGTTGCGCGCCAAGTCGCGCATTGCACGAAATCGCCGCGGTCACAGGCGCGGCACGCGAAGCATGGCGCATGATGGTGGACGAAAACGCGGTCACCGACCGCGAACGCTTCGCCATCTTCGTCGCGCGCTTGCGCACCGGCCCCGATGGCCGCGATCACCCCGGCCGGCTCGTGTCCCAGCACGAGCGGTGCTTTACGCCGAACGTACCAGGCCATGACGTCGCCGCTGCAAATGCCGCTGGCCATCGTTTTGACGAGGAGTTCGCCCGCACCCAGTTCCGGCACCGCTCGCTCCTCGACGCGAATGTCGTCGACATCGTACAACACCGCGGCGCGCATCGTCTTGCGCGGCATCATGGCTCGATCAGCATCTTCAGCGCCGCCCCGGCGTCGAGCACGCCGAACGCGGCGGCGACGTCGGCCAACCGATACGAGTTGGAAAGGAGTCGCGTCACCGGAATGGCGTGCGTCGAAATCAGGTCGTAGGCGCGGCGGACATCACGCGGCGAGAAATGAAACGGGCTGACGAGCCGAACTTCGTCGTAGTGCAGCCGCGCCGCAGCAAAGGAGACGCGCGCCGCCGCCGGCAAACCGCCGAAGAACGACACGGTGCCGCCCCGGCGCACGAGTTCCGGCGCGCTCTCCCACACATCCTCGCTGCCCGTGCATTCGATCGCTGCGTCGGCTCCGCGTCCGCCGGTCCGCTCACGCAACGCCTCGCGCAAGGGTTCTGCGGAGGAATCGATCGCGTCGATGCCCAGGTCGCGTGCCAACGCCAACCGCTCCCGGCGACGCCCGGCCAGCACGGTTTGCACGCCTTCGTGGAGCAGCGCCAGGGCATGAAGGATGCCGAAGCCGCCGTCGCCGAGGACGGCGACGATCGAACCTTTTTTCGGAGCGAGAAACGCCACCGAGTGCACGACGCACGCCAAGGGTTCTAAGAAGGCCGCCTCCGGATACGAAACGTCCGCGGGTTTGCGAAAAAGGTTGCGGTCGAGGATATGGGCCGGCACCGCTACGTAGTCCGCATACGCCCCGAGAATCTTGGTCGACATCACCGACTCGCAGAGTTCCTCTTCCTCGCAGGCACACCAATAGCACCGTCCGCACGGTGCCGAGTGCACGCACATCACCGGGTCGCCTTCGCGCCACGCGGTAACGCCTTCGCCTACCGCGGCGACGTCGCCGGAGAATTCGTGGCCGAATCGCGTGGGCATGGGCATTTGCGGATGTCCCCGCCGGTACGCCTTGAGGTCCGTTCCGTCGGTGAGCGCCGCACGCACCCGCACCACGATTCCTCCGGGGGCGGGTTGCGGCCGGGCCTCTTCGCGCAGTTCGATCCGGCGCGGAGCAATCAGCATAGCTACGCGCGACGTCCCGTTCGCACTCACGGTGCGCCTGCGGCCACGCACGCCAGCAGTGCGGCGCGAATCGGCTCCGGCAGCGGGCGACTTCGTTTCGTTTCGCGATCGATGCAGGCCACGGTAAGCGTGAACTCCGCACCCGGTTCGCCGGTGCGTTCGTTGAAAACGACCGTCTTCCAGCGAATGCTCGACGCGCCGACCTTTTCGACGTGCGTCCGTAGACGCAGCCAGTCGTCCATCAACGCCGGCGCGTGATACTCGGCTTCGCATCGCACACGCGGCAGCCAGAAGTCATGCCGTTCGAAGATGCGATCGTACGGAAAGCCGAGCTCGCGGAAAAACTCCATCTCGGCCCGTTCGACGAACCGCCAGTATGCGGCGAAATAGACGATGCCCGCGACGTCGACGTCCGACCACTGGCTTTGAACCCGCGTCGAAAACACGCGCGCGCCCGGAGGCAGCACCTCCTTATAGCGCACGATGACTCGCGAACGCATAGCGCGCCAAAGGATCGATTTCAACGTTCACGCTACTGCCGGCGGGGCGATTCCCCAACGTGGTGCGGGCGAGCGTCTCGGGAATCAGCGCGACTTCGAACCACCCGTCGCCGGCGGCCGCGACCGTCAAGCTCACGCCGTCGACGGCGACGAACGCCTTGTCGACGAGGGCGAAGTAGAGCCTCTCGGGCCGTTCGATGCGAACGCGCTCGCCCTGGCCCTCCGGCTGCCGGGAAAGAACGCGCGCCGTCACATCGATATGGCCGTAGACGAAGTGGCCGCCCAGGCGGTCGCCGACGCGCAGCGCGAACTCGACGTTGACCGCGTCGCCGAGTACGCGCCGGCCCAGCGTGCTGCGCGCGAGCGTTTCGGGAATCACGTCAAACGAGACGACGTCCTTTGCGATTGCCGTCGCCGTGAGACACACACCGTCAACGGCGATCGAGTCCTTCGGCTCGGGCCTCTCGCGTTCGACGCCGTCGCAGCGCACGCTTAAAGCGACGCCGCCGCCGGGCAACGCGTCGATGGCGGTAACGTCTCCACGGTAACCGACAATGCCGCTAAACAACGCCGAACCTCCCCGAAACCACGATATCTTCGCCGACCTGCATCGCGCGCTCGAAACGCAACCGCGTGCGCAGAGCGGCGAAATCCACTCCCGCCAGCACTGGAACGGCCCGTGCGTTACCGAGCAAGACCGGCGCGATCGCCCAATAAAAACTATCGACGACGCCCGCGGCAATCAACCGCGCGCCGAGCGTCGGTCCTCCTTCGCACAGGACGCTGAACACGCTCGCCGCGCGCAAGGCGTTCATCGCCGCCGGCAAGTCGAGCCGTTCGTCGCTCGGACCGCCGACGAACAGCACGTTGGCGGCGCCACGCAGGTTGTCAAACTGCCGGTGCAAACCGGCGGGCGCCAGCACGATCGTCTGCGCGTAATCTTCCACGCTTGCGAGAATCCGGCTCGACGCATCGATGGTTTCGGTTTCGCAGGCGACGACGCGAACGAAGGGTCGCAAACGATGATGCGGCGGCCGGACCGTCAATTGCGGGTTGTCGACGCGCACCGTTCCGGCCCCCACCATCACCGCATCGTAAGCGATTCGCAGTTCGCGGACGAACAGCCGCTCCGCTTCCGACGTAATCCACTCTTGCACGCCGGGCTGCGAGGTGATCGCACCGTCGAGCGACATCGCCATCTTAAGCGTCACATACGGACGCGCGGCTGCAACCGAGCCCGCGAAGATTTCGATCAGCTCGCGAGCCCGGCGCTCGCCGGCGACGTCGACGACGATGCCGCGCTCGCGCAAGTAGGCGATGCCGCTACCGTCGTTTTCCGGGTTCGGATCGCGAACGCCGCAGACGATGCGAGCGATGCCCGCGGTCGCGAGCGCCGGCGCGCAGGCCGGAACGCGACCGGGGCGCACGCACGGCTCGAGTGACACGTACAGCGTGGCCCCGAGCGCCGCTTCAGCGGCGTGCGCTAACGCGTTAGTCTCGGCGTGGTGCGCGCCCGCGCGATGATGATATCCCTCACCCCGGATCACGCCGTCGCGCACGACTACCGCTCCGACCGGCGGATTCGGAGCAGTGCTTCCGATGCCGCGCGCCGCCAGTTCGTACGCGCGTTCGAGGTAAAGACGATCGAGCGGGCTCAGTGCCGCATGGGTGCCGGTATCCACGAAGGCCCGCTGTTCGTCGCCGCCACAACCACGGCCCCTTCCACCGTCCCGCCGGCTGCTGCGACCGCTCGCACGCAATCTTCGAGCGTCCCTCCGGTCGTGCAGACGTCGTCGACGAGCGTAACGCGCTTACCGGCAACCGATGGAGCGTCGCACCAAAAGCGGCCTCGCGCTGCCAAACGCTCGCCGCGCGTACGTCCGCGTTGCGCGTCACCGGCGTGTTGTTCCAGCGCAGCGAGCACGCGGGCACCGGATATTCGAGCGGCCCGCTTCGCGAGCAGCGCCACACCGTCGACGCCGCGTACGCGGCGTCGCTGCGCCGTCGTCGGAACTGGAACCAGCCACGCCCGCGGGCGCACGAGCGGCGCGATCCGTTCGCCGAGCGCCTCGGCAACGTCGCGCCGTCCGTCTTTGAGCGCCAAGATGGCGGAGCGCAGAACTCCTTCGTACGAGCCGTATGCGACCACCGACAGCGAGCGAAGCCGCACGAGTACCCTTCGAGCGTCAAGCGGTGCGCACGCGGAACAAAGCCCGCTGCCGAGCGCGTTGCATCCGGCACACTGCGCAGGAAATAGAAAATCGAGCGCCGCTCGCCACGTCACGTTTTCCGATCACGACGAACGCGGCGCGATCTAGCCGGCTTTACGCCTTCTTCTTATCCCACTTTATGCGTCGGCAAGCACAGCATGTTCGGCGTGCCGACCGTAACGTTACCCTTTTCGAACTGATTGCGGAAGACGCGAGTCTGCTGGAGCGTCGGGCCTTGAATCGGATAGCACGTGAGGTGATCGGCCGGAGCCGGAACTCTCATGTTCGGACCGGAAATGACTTTCTTAGTAACGGGCGTGCAGAAGAGCTGCGGAGCGCCCACCCCCGTTTGAAACTGCTGGAACTGATCCGTGAGTTCGACGTTCGCACCGCCGAACTGGCCTTGGAACTTGGCCGCGTAACACTCGAAATGCGAAAACGTTACTGCGAACGGTACTGCCGCCTGC
Source organism: Vulcanimicrobiota bacterium (assembly GCA_963786105.1). GTDB lineage: Bacteria > Vulcanimicrobiota > Vulcanimicrobiia > Vulcanimicrobiales > Vulcanimicrobiaceae > Tumulicola. The sequence goes on along the minus strand of CAWAXX010000017.1, from coordinate 135,461 downwards.
GCCGACGTCGGCAAAGCCGTTACCCGGCCGAGAACGAACGCCGACGAGAGCGCGAGCACGGCGATCACTAGACTGACAAATCGCATGGTGAGCCTCCTTTTACGGTTAGGTTACCAAGCATACATCCGGCGACTCGCTATGCCAAGGGAACGCCGGTAACTCCTGGATGAACGGCAGGCCGGTAACCGGCGGCAAAGACGGCAACGATCGACGGCGGCGTTAGCACGTCGACCTCGCCTCTTGCCGGCCGCCGCCTCCGGAGCGAATAGGCGCCGTCCGACCATTCGAACAGGCCGCCTTCCCAGAGCAGCCACGCACGGCCCTCCACCGCTACGAACGTACCGTCGGGCAGACCTGCGAGGTTGTCGCGATAGGTGCGTTTCTTCCGGTCGTGGAGGCGTTCGGTGTGAAGCTTTGCATCGATGCCGTCGGCGTTGGCGGGCGTGCCGTGACACGTCTGCCACAACCCGCGAAATCGTTGGTAGTCGTCGTAGCGACACTCGGCGCACGGCCGATGCCCGGCGCCGAATGCGGTGGCTTCGTCGAGAAAAAACAACTCCGTATAGGAGTGCGGCTGCATGATCGAACGCGTGCGGCGGCGGAATTCCGTCCGGCACGCGATCCACCGCCGCACCTGGAATGGCCGCACGATCCGTCGAGAGTCGTCGTGCAGAATACCGCGATTTCCCATCACGAGCCCGCGGCCCGGCAGCGCCACGATGTCGCCGAACGGCGTGACTCTATTTTGCAACGGCACGCGCGATCGCGTTCGCGTCGTCGAGTTCGGTTTGGTCAGCGCGCATTTCGGCAGCTGCCAACGCTGCGATCTTGCGGTCGCGCAGCGCGTCGATCAGCTTTCGCTGCGTCCGGGCATCGATGGCCGCCTGCCGAGCGGCGTCGAGTTCTGAGCGCGCATCGGAGAGTGCACGAACGTGCGTCTCGACAAATCGCCGTAGAAACAACAGGCGTGCTTCGCACCGTTGCAAGTCGACGACTCTCACGCCGGCCGCGGCACCCGGCATCTCGAGCTCGCTCCGGCGAAGCTCCTCGTGCCGCAGGGCGAGTTCGAGCGCGGCCGCCTCAAAGGTGCGACGTCGAGCGGCGAACGCCTCGAACGCCGCATCTTCGAGGTGCTTGCGGTGCGCGAGCACCGCCTGGAGACCGAACGCGTTCTTCCGCACGACATACCGTCCCGCCGGCAGCGCTATTTCGCTAGTTGGCTGCGTTCGGGGCCGACGGAGACGAAATCGATCGGCGTCGCGAGGAGTTCTTGCACGCGAGCCACGTAGCGGCGCGCCGCGCCGGGAAGATCGGCGATGCGCCGGCATTCACCGATCGGCTCCATCCATCCGGGAACCTCTTCGACCTCGACTTCCAAACCGGGAGTCGACGCGTCGGCGAATCCAGCCGGCCTCCCATCCAAACGGTATCCGGTGACGATGCCGAGGCGCTCGAAGCCGGTCAACACGTCGAGTTTGGTGATAACGGCGCTGCTCAAGCCATTAAGCGCGACCGCGTAACGGCCGGCAACCGCATCCAGCCAGCCGCAGCGGCGCGGCCGCCCGGTGACGGTTCCGAACTCGTTGCCTTGGCGGCGAAGTTTTTCGCCGCGTTCGTCGTGCAACTCCGAAGGCAGCGGGCCGGCGCCGACGCGCGTGCAGTAGGCTTTGACGATGCCGATAACGCGACCGATGGCGGTAGGACCGATGCCCAGGCCGATGCATGCCCCGCCGGCGATCGTATGCGAACTGGTGACGTACGGATAGGTTCCATAGCCCACGTCCAACAGCGACCCTTGAGCACCCTCGATCAGAACGCGTTTACCGCCGGCCAGTTTCTCGTGCATGTAGCCGACGCCATCGACCACGTGCGGGATCAATCGCTCGGCGGCGTCGAGCGTTTGCGCGACGAGGTCGCCATCGCTTGGCAGCGCTTCCTCCGAACTGAGGAACGTCCGGCGTTGCTCAAGGTTCAGGCGAATTTTCTGCGCGAGCATATCACGCCGCGCGAGGTCGGCGAAGAGAATCCCGGCGCGAGCGACTTTGTCGACGTAGGCCGGCCCTATTCCCCGGCCCGTCGTTCCGAGCGCGTGCGCGCCTCGAGCGCGCTCCGCGGCGCTATCGGCGGCGGCGTGATAGGGTAGCACGAGGTGCGCGCGATCCGAAATCTTGATGCGCTCGACGTCGATGCCGAGCGCCGCCAAGCGCGCAATCTCGTCGAGCAAGGTCGCCGGGTTGACGACCGTTCCGCCGCCGACGAACAGCTCGGCATTCCGGTTGAGCGCGCCGGACGGAACGATGCGTAAGGCGAGCTTCGTGTCGCCGACGACGATCGAATGCCCGGCGTTGTCGCCGCCGCCGAACCGTGCCACGACGTCGTAGTCCTGGGCGTACAGGTCGACGATCCGCCCTTTCCCTTCGTCACCCCACTGAATTCCAACAACGACGTCGGCTTTGCGGCCGGAACTACTCAGAGCGGAACTCCAAGTCGCCGGTGTCGCCCATCGGTATCGCGCTGACGCCTTGGAACTGCGTCATGACGAACTCGGAAAACAGCGCGTTGGGCCAGCCGAAATCCTGCCGGGTAAACTGCCGAGGGTCGTCCGGATTAAACGATTCGTGCAAAAGGTGATCGCCGGGATCGCTGGCCAGCAGTTGCGTCAGGACGTCTTGCTTCTCGGCGCTGCTGGTCGCGGTCATGCCTTGCACGATTAGCGCCAGCGGCCAGACCCAGTGATCGGGCGTATGGTAGCTGCCGATACCGCGCGCCCGATGGCCCTGGTAGAACGACGGATTGTCTTGCGAGAGCAAGAAGCGGCGAGTGTTGTCGTAGTACCGGTCGTTGGCACCGGTGTACCCGATGTACGGCGCCGACAGCAGGCTCGGAATGTTGGCGTCGTCGGTCAAAATCGCGTGGCCCAGCCCGTCCACTTCGTAGGCGTACACGTAGCCGTATTTCGGTACCAGAACCAGCCCGTAGGTTTGAATGCCGCGCTGCACTTCGTCGCGCAACGCCTTCGCCTCACGCGCTTTCACGACGTTGTGGTAAACGTCGCGTTCGATCTCCGCCATATCGCCCAGCGCAACCACCGCGAACATCTCCGACGGGATGAGAAAATTGTAGTAGCAGGCGTCGTCCGACGGCCGGAAGCCTGTCCAAATCATGCCGGTGTATCCGACCGGACGCCCTTTGCCGTCGTTGAACAGCTCCTTATGCGTGTAGCTGGAGTTGCGTGGGTGGTCTTGCTCGCGCTGCATGGTCGCCAAAACGGCGTCGAGCATCTTCGAAAATTCCGGCGTGAAAATCGACGCATCGCCGGTTGTTTTCCAGTAACTCCACGCGAGTGCGGTCGGATACGCGAGGGAATCCAGCTCGAACTTCTGCTCCCAAACGCGATAGTCCAAGGTGTAGGCGTTCGCATAGGGATCGATCTGCAAGTACTTGGCCATTCGCGCGGTTATGGCTTGGAGCAAGCGGCGAACGTCGGGATCGCTCTTGGCGAAGAATAAGTACGGCCGCGACTGAGCGCTCGCGTCGCGCAGCCACTCGGCCGGAATGTCGCCCGTCTTTACGTAAGCGGTGCCGTCGGGCGCATATTCTGCCAGCTTGCTCGTGTCGAGCAGCGCCGCGCGAAACATTTCCTGGAGTTGTTCGTTCGAGCTGCGATAGTCGGCAGCGGCTTGCTCGATGGAGTGCAGTTCGAGCGCCGGCGACCGCAGCGGAATCGCGCCCATCACGACGGCGACCAGCAGAGCGAGCGAGGACAGGCCTTTCTTCGTCACCGAGGCCACGTTCCATGAGCGTAGAGCGCCGGCAACTCGCGATAGCGTCCAAGGTAATCGAGGCCGTAGCCGACGACGTAGACGTCGGGGGCCTCGAATCCCCGATACCGGACTTCGACGTCGGCAATCCTGCGGTGCGGGCGGTCGAGCAGCACGCATACCGACAGCGACGCGGGTCCACGAGCCAACGCCCGCTTGAGAACGTACTGCAGCGTCAACCCAGTGTCGATGGTGTCGCCGACCAGAATCACGTGGCGACCTTCGAGAGGGATAGCCGCGTCTTTCGCAAGCTCAATTCCCTCGCCCTCGCCGTAGCGGTTGACGGAAATAGCGTCCAGCTCGCACGGTATTGAAATCGCTCTCGACAGATCGGCCAGGAAGGGGGTGGAGACGCTGAAGAGACCGATCAGGAGCGGAACGTGGCCGGCATAATCCCGCGAAATGCCCGCGCCCATCTCCCCCACGCGAGCGGCGATCGCTTCCGAGTCGAAGAGCGGCTCGCCGATCACGCGGACACCGCTTTGGCCGAACGGGCGAGTACGCGTTCGACGTCGCGGCGCGTAAAGAGCTTGACGTTGACGTGCGGATGATTCGAGCGAAGCAAGCGTACCTTCCGGTTCTTTCGCGAATTCCGAATGGGTTTTGCGACGGTGACTTCAATGTACAGATCGTACTCTGGAAGATAAAAATCCGGTGTGAAGAACTCGATCGGTTGTCCTTGCTCGTTCCAGCAAATTGGAAATGTGCGGGGCTCATATTGCCATGGAACTCGATAGAAGTCGAAGAGTTGTGCGAGTTCGGCTTCGCTCGCGTGTGCAAATGGGCCCCGTGACGTAGCCACGGGCTGTAATCTACGACGCCTGGCGGCTCCCTTCCCGCCGCCCGGAACGCGGCCACCGCCCCCCTTAGAACGGTCTTGCCACCATGAGATAGATGATCGCGATCCACAGGAAAGCGCTCAACCACATCATCGGAGCGCCTATCGGGTCGGCGACGAGCGCCACAAGCTCGGGTGACGGCTCGCCGTCGGGCGATGCTTGCGCCGCTTGAAACACCCGAATCTCCCATCGGGCGTGGTAGCCGATGCCTACGATCACTACCAAGACGTACGCAACGTACGACGCAATCAACCATCCCGACCCTAAGGGCGTATGGGTAATCCCAGCAACCGCAAAGCCGAGAATCCCCGCGAGGATCGCGAGCGGGCCGCCGATCTTCCCGTGAAAGGCCCCCAGCGCGAAAACGCGCCGAATGAACGGAACGTCCTGCGATTTCGAGGCCGCCACCAGTATCGCGCCGGGGACCACTAAGAACCCTACCGCTGCAAACGCGACGATAACGTGCAAAGCAAGGAGAACCATCGTGTGAAACCTCCGGGCCCATCGACGGTTTTCTGCGACGGAGGTGCGCAACCATGCGATTTTTCGTCGTCGGGGCGAGCGGCTACGTCGGATCCGCCATCGCAAAAGCTCTTCGCAATCACGGCCATGAAGTCGCCGGCTCGGCTCGAACCGAGGATACGGCTCGGAAGTTGCGCGATGCCGGAGTCGAGCCCGCGAACGGAGACGTAACCCGGCCGTCGTCGCTGGCCGCTGCCGCACGACGGTCCGACGGTGTCGTTTACGCCGTGCAATACAACGGCGACGACGCGGCTCGCGTTGAAAGCGAGGCGCTCCGCGGGCTGGTCGATGCGCTTGCCGGCAGCAATAAGCCTTTGCTCTACACGAGCGGCGTGTGGATTTACGGAAGCACCGGGGAGCGAGCAGTCGACGAAGATGCCGCGCTGAACCCAACGCCTCTGGTCGCCCATCGCCCGCGACTCGAACGAACGGTCCTCGACGGTGTCGCTCGCGGCGTCCGCGCAGTCGTGATCCGCCCGGGCGACGTGTACGGAGCCGGGGGAGGCATTCCGGCTATGTTGGTACAGTCGGCTCGCGAATCGGGCGTGGCGCGTTTCGTCGGAGACGGCACGAATCATTGGGCGATGATCGACCGCTACGATTTGGCGCAACTCTACGCATTGGCAATCGAGGGCGCCGCGCCGGGCGCGATCTATAACGCCGGCGACGATACGTGGTTCACGGTTCGGGAGATGGCCGAAGCGGCCAGTCAGGGCGCCGGCCGAAAAGGCGCCGTAACCTCGTGGCCGCTCGAGGATGCCCGAACGGCGCTGGGTGCGTTTGCCGACGCGCTCGCCCTGGACTCGCGCATCAGCTCGCAACGCGCTCGCGAACAACTGGGCTGGCGCCCAGGCCTCGGCACGATCCTCGACGATTTGCGCACGGGGTCGTACGCGAGCGGTTAAGGCGGACTTAAACGTCGACCGGTATAGTGGAGTTCTATGACCGGAGCATCTCGGCTTAGGTTCTCATCGTTTATCGCCCTTTCGTTGCTAACCGCGCTAGCCGGCTGCGCCGGCAGCTCCGGCATAGGGCTTCCGGGCTCGGCCTCAACGATGGCGACCCAAAACGCAGCGCCGAACTCGTCGCCTCACGCTTCACAAGTGACGATCGTCGTGATGGAAAACAAAGACTACGATCGCATCGTCGGCAGCGCAGAAGCACCGTACATCAACGGCACGCTCATTCCGAATGGAGCGCTCTTGACCGACATGCATGCCGTCGGTCATCCTAGCGAGCCGAACTATCTCGCACTCTTTTCCGGATCTACCCACGGCATTCACGGAGATCCGTGCCCGACGACGTTCAAGAGTGCCAACGTAGCCTCCGAACTCATCGCCGCGGGCGATACTTTTGCGGGCTATTCCGAATCGATGCCGCATGACGGCTACACCGGCTGCGAGACTGCGAAGTACGCTCGCAAGCATAGCCCCTGGGTGGATTTCACGAACTTACCCAGCTCCGTAAATCTCGTCTATCGCGGATTCCCATCTTCGCCGCCGTCACTAGTTTGGATAACGCCGAATCTCTGCAACGATATGCACGACTGCCGAATCGTTCACGGCGACAAGTGGCTTTCGCAGAATCTCCCATCCATTCTGAACTGGAATCGTCAGCACGACGGCTTGCTCGTCGTGACATTCGATGAAGCCGCGCCGGATCGCAATCACACCAACCAAGTCGCAACGATTCTCATCGGGCCGATGATTACGCCAGGCAGCATCGACGCGCAGAATCTCGACCACTATGCGGTGCTGCACACCGTCGAATCCATATTCGGCCTGCCGTGCATCAAATACGACTGTAGCGCCCCTCTGATCACCGGCATCTGGCAATAAGAAATCGATCGTGAAGTACGCATTCGTACGGTTGTTCCCGGCTTTAGACGCTGCGACGCGGCGATCCGAAATCAGCGCAGCCAACGCGGACGTCTTCGGACGTCCGAATCGCGTTAGGCCGTCGGACGATGCCGCGACACCGCGAGGCGATTCGCAAACCGCTGAAGCGCCTTCCGCCGGCTAGACCGCGGTAACGATGGCGCTAGTTCCGCGTCTACCGTTCGATCGACGCACGGTGCTGCTGGAATCCGGCCACAATTTCGCCACCCGTGCCGAGTTCGAATTCCTCGAACGTGCGGGTGTAGAGCCGACTGCGGAAGGCACCTGAACTAGGACGCTCGCGCATCCTGTGCGGAGGCGTCCTTCGCCTACGCGCCTTCGGAACTCCGCTCAGATACCGACTTGAAAGTCAAGGCTCAGCTGTTCAGGCGAGGGAGGGCGTGAGCCCACGCTTTAGGATGCTGAAGGCGAGAACGATGAGCTTGCGCATGACGGCAATGAGGATAACCTTGGGTGGTTTGCCCGTTGCCTTCAAACGCTCGGAAAAAGACTTGAGGATCGGGTTATGTCGCATAGCGACAGCTGCAGGCATGTAGAGGTCCCGGCGCAAGCTGCCGTTGCCGGTTTTGCAAATCCGTGGTTTTCCGTGCACCGACGTCCCCGATTGCCGCTCGCTGGGGGTAACGCCAATATACGCTGCTGCGGCCTTCCCATCGCGTAACCGATCCACGGGAAGCTTGGCCACGATCGCTAGAGCCGTCAGCAATCCAATACCGGAAACGGCGGTCAAGCGGTCAACGGCCTTGGACAGAGCTTGGTGGGTCTTTAAGAACGAGCGCAGTTGGCGCTCGAGAGCGGCGATGGTTTGCTCGTGGGTTTTCAGCTGTTGAGCGTGCAACTTCTTGAGCTCGCGGCCAACATAAATCTGGCTGGCGACTTGCCGCAGGCGAAGTTTCTCCTTCACCAGATGGTGGCGATAGCTTAAAAGCCCGCGGAGTTCAAGGATTTCCGCTGGCGGAGGACTCCACGGAGTTGGCTTTTGCGTTTTACAAAACTCCGCAATCATCTCCGCGTCGACTTGGTCGGTCTTCGTGCGCAGCAACTGGCTGCGTGCGAACATCACCGTGCGGTTTGGATTGACCACACTGACGACCAAGCCGGCATCGTAGAGGGCCGTTGCCAAGCCCATCCAGTAGGCACCGGTCGCCTCCATGCACGCGTGTACCTTGGAGGTCTGCCGATTCTTCATCCAGCTGCGCAGCTGCCGGTATCCGGCAACGGCGTTGGGGAAGCTTTTGCGGCTGCGCTTCGACCCCTGAATCAAGCAGGCATGAAAGTCGGCCTTTGAAACGTCGATCCCAAGCACGTCCACCGAGGAAATCTCCCTTCCAACGATGTAGCGAACCGGTGATCGACCTCATACATTCGGGTTCAGCGACCCACGATACCGTTCGATCTGGTTCGCTAGGAAAGTTGGTGCGAGCGCCGATCTGAGCGGCGGGCTCAACGGCCCAAGGCTGACAACGGCGCTCTGACACCGCGTAGGGGATAGTCTTTAAAGCTATCCCCTACCTCTCATGATATGAGGATGACACAGCGGCACTTGCACGAAAAGTCAGGACGCATGCAAGGCAAAGAGATGCTGCGCAGGGAGTACGCGCGGCTCAAGATCGTCGGCTGGATCATCGTGATCTTCGCGGTGGTCTGCTCGCTCTTCGATCTCTACGAATATCGGCAGGCCATGAACGCCAGCAACCCCGGCTTTTCAACACAGCAGTGGGAACGAATGACCGTACAGCGCAGGCGGCAGCTCGTGCCTCGCTACGTTGAGTGGGAAGTCCTCATTGTCGCCCTTTCACTCGGGGCGTGGCTGCTTGCCGTCCGCCGCCACAAGTCGCGCGTACGCAAGCTTACGGCTGCGGGCTCATAGCTGGAACGTATATCCGAGAAGCGGTCCGCCCATAGTCAGCTTTTGTACCAACGAACCAGCCGGGAAACCGTAGTAGTTGAGGCTGCGGTACGCTAAGAGGATCGTTTGGCCGTGGTTGAACGCGTAGCCCGCTCCGGTGTAGCCTTCCCACGTCTGATTGTTCGCGCCGTCGCCCGCATCGATGTAGTACGGTACGAACCAGCGGCCGTCGCCGAAAAAGGCCTTACCTCGCAACCCGAAGATCACGTCGTTAGCAAGCTGATGGCTGACGACGGTCCCCGATGGGTTAATGATTCCCCTTTTCCCGATGGTGGCATTGTACGCTAACGTCAGATTCGTTGGAAACTGGCGCCAGCCCACGAACGCGTTGAGGTCGGCGTCGTGACCGTGCGCGATCGAGAAGCCGGCGGCAAGTTCCCAAATGGAATCCGCCAGACGCGCGTTGGTCGTAAACGTAACCGGGATGGAGACGTGGCCTAACGGACCGGTAATCGACGAAACGACGGTCGCGTTCGTGGAAACGTTGCTGTAGATGTAGTCGCCGAAGAAGGTCGCGGCGCCCATACGCGCATCGAACGCAAACATGGCCGCGGAGTTGATCTTCGAAGCGTAATCGCTCGGCCCGACTTGCACGTTGCTCTGAACGATGCCGCCCGGGCGATGCGGGAGCGTTGGGATCGTATACTGCAGGTTCGTCTTAACGGTTGGAAGCCAGGCGTACGGCGCGAGCGTGACGTGCAGCTTTCCATCGTAGGCCTGATCCATGAGCGTTGGATGCTCGGGCGCCGGCGCGGCGACGGGTGCCGGCGTCGTTTCCGGCGCCGGCGGCTCTTGAGCGCGAGCAGTAGCCGTAGCAGCGGCCAGGCCAAAAACAACGATCGACAGGAGCGAAAATCGGCGCTTCATTTTAAGATAAGGATCCTCCACGCTGGATTGTAAAGGCGCGACCTCGAGTGGCCTATCCGAAAAACGCAGGCCCGAAATTTTCGCTACCGTGCGGCACTAGTCGCCGACGCAGCGAAAGCCGAGGTGCGACATGCCGGTATCGATCGCCTGCGGCGAACGCGCCGCCGGGCGAAAACGCAAGCAGTAGCTCGGCGCACATAAGAACGATCCACCCTTGAGGACCTTGCGCGGAATGCGGGTTCCGGGCTGACAAGGGTCGTAGCTGCCTTCGCGCGCGTCGCCCGCGCAGCACGGTGACTGCACGATACTTCGGTCGCGGGTATACCAGTCGGTCGTCCACTCCCAGACGTTGCCGGCCATATCGTAGAGCCCGTATCCGTTAGGCGGAAAGCGTCCAACCGGCGCCGTTCTCTCGTAACCGTCGGTGCCAAGATTCTGCCACGGGAACTCACCCTGCCACGTGTTCGCAAAGGGTTTTCCACCGGGTTCCATCTCATCGCCCCAGACGAAGTCTCTCGCGTCGAGACCGCCGCGCGCCGCAAACTCCCACTCGGCTTCGGTCGGAAGACGCTTGCCTGCCCACCGCGCGTACGCTTCGGCGTCTTCGAACGCGACGTGCACGACCGGATGATCGGGTCGCGCCTTCACCGAGCTGCCTGGTCCTTCAGGATGTTTCCACGATGCGCCCGGAACCCACGACCACCATTGTGAGTAGTCGCGCAAATCCACCGGTCCTGCCGTCATGTGAAAGACCAGTGCGCCGGGAACGAGATTCTCGATTGGGGCGCCGGGAAAATCGGCTGGATCGAGCGCGCGCTCGGCGACGGTCACGTATCCGGTCTTGCGCACGAACTTCGAAAACTCTTCGTTCGTAACCGTGTGCGCGTCGATCGAGAAACTCTCGACGTCGACGTTACGGACAGGCGCTTCTTCAGGATAGAACCGATCGGATCCCATGCTAAACGTGCCGCCCGGTATCCGTATCATGATCGAGCCTTCGCCGAGCGCCGTCGTCATCTTCTCGCAGCGGCCGGCTCGTCCGTGCCGGCTTCGGGAAGGGTTGGAAGGCGAAGGACGAAGCGCGCGCCTCCGAGCGGCGATGGCGCCGCCCGCACGTCGCCTCCCGCTCGATCGGCGATCGCTTTCACGACGGCGAGGCCGATGCCGGTTCCCGACCGGCCTGCGGAATTGCCGCGGATCCCCAAATCGAAGATCGTGTCGCGTTCGAACGGTGCTACGCCAGGACCGTCGTCGTCGACGGTTACGATGATGAATCGCTTGTCGCACGCGCACGAAACCTCGACGGTGCCGTCATCCCCACAATACTTCACACCGTTTTCGACCAGGTTAACGAGCGCGTGCATGCAGGCGTCGCCGTCGATACGAGCCGGTGCCGTTGCCGGAAGCCGAGCCCGAATCGCGACGCGCCGAACGCGCGCGAGCGGAACCGCGGCGTCGATTGCGGCTCGCGCTTGCTCGACGACGTCGCAACGCGCGTTACGTCCTCGCGCCGAAAGATCGAGCAACGAGAACTCCAGCATCCCGTCGACCAGGCGTCCCAGGCGTAAGGCTTCGCGCCGCGCGGTCTCGAGAAACCGGCGGGCCGTCGCGGCGTCGAGATCGCCGTCGAGCAACGTCTCGATATAGCCGCGAATCGACGTCAGCGGGGTTCGCAGCTCGTGGCCCACCGTCGCCAGCATTTCGCCATGCTGCCGTTCGCGCGCGCCCCGCTCGAGTGCCGCATCGATCGTGGCCGCGAGCGCCTCGACTTCGGCGCGCCGCTCTACCGGCCACCAACCCGTTTCCAAGCGGCGCCCGGTTGAGCGAGTTAGTGCCTCGGCGATCCGCCCGAGCGCGCCGCGGACCTCGTTCGACTCGGGTGGATGGCCGTCGCGAGACGGCGACATCAGCGCCACTGCAAACCGGTCGCTGCCGTCTTCATGCGCCAACAGATCGTCGTGCCGCAGAATGTGCCGCGCCGCAGCGGCGAACGCTACGACGGTGCGCCGTTCGAGGCCGCGCGCATCCCGGCGTCCGATATTCCAGGCAACCTGCTCGAATTCGGGGACGCGAAAGGCGAGCAACGGAACGTAGGCGTCGCGATCGAGCCGGTCACCGATGGCTTCGGCAAAACGATCGAAGGCGAGCATCGGAACTACGGGCGCTGGAACTTGTAACCGAATCCGTGCACCGTGCGAACGAGCGGCGGCAATTGCCACGTCGCTTCGATCTTTAAGCGCAAGCGATGAACGTGAACGTCAACCGTACGCTCGTCACCGTTGAAATCGAATCCCCAAACTTTCTGCAGAAGCCGCTCGCGCGACAGCGCGACCCCTGGATTGCTGGCCAACTCCATGAGCAATGCGAACTCCCGCGGTTTGAGACGAACGTCGCTGCCATCCACGCGTGCTTCTCGAGCCCGCTCGTCGATTTCGAGCCGGCCGAAGGCTAACGTCGGACGTTCGCGCGTGACCGGAGTACCGCATCTTCGAAGAATCGCTTTAACGCGCGCGACCAGTTCGCGTGGTGAGAACGGCTTGCACACGTAGTCGTCGGCTCCCAGTTCGAACCCAACGACCCGGTCAATCTCGTCTGCCCGAGCGGTTACCATCACGATCGGTACCGCGTGCCGCTCGCGGCGCAGCGTACGCGCAACGTCGAAGCCGTCGATGCCCGGCAAACCAACGTCGAGAACCACGAGGTCGGCGACGCCTCGCGACCGCCGCAACGCCGTTTGGCCGTCGGCTACCCCCACGACCGCGAATCCCTCACGCTCGAGGTGATGCGTGAGAAGGTCGCGGATTGCGGCGTCGTCTTCGGCGACGACGATGGTTTGCACGGGCATACCGCGATGAGTGCCCCTTAGGGTTCAAAGCGAGCTTCAGCCCGTCCGCGAATAACGATGCTCGTCGACTGTGCCGATGCATGCAACTTTCCGGCCGAGTCGAAAAGTTTCGCTTCCGCCACGACTGTCGTGCGCCCGCTATGCAGAATCTCGCCGCGGATTTCCATGATTCCGGTCGATTCGCCGATAGATCGAAAGTATCGGATGCTCAAATCGACCGTCGCGACGCCGTCGGCGTCCCCATCGAGCATTGAAATTGACACCAGGCCCAGCGTCATGTCGAGGACCGTTCCCGCGAAGCCGCCTTGCGTTACGCCGAGCGGGTTCGCGTGTTTCGCGGTTGGCAGCGCCCTTGCCAGAACGGCCCCCCGTGCGGCCTCGACTAACTCGAAACCAAACAGCCGGGCCATCGGCATCGGCGACGTCCAAACGAGCCCGTGAATGAAGGCCAAACCGTCCATCGGCGCTCGGAGAACCCGACCCTATGTGCGCGAAGGAGCCGGTGACGACGGACTTGGCGATGCTCGAACGAGCGGTACGTGTTTGATTGGCGGACAATCGGCGTCGGCCCGTGCCTTGGCGGCGACGTAGGCATCGATCTTGTAGACCACGTCGACGTTCAAGTCGTAACCGGTGCTTTCGTCGTGAATGCTAGCCGGGCCCAGTTCGAGGGGACCGCTAAACGCATCGCCGGCCTGAAGGTAGGCTTGCTGTTCTCCGATTCTGCCCCCGGAAAGTTGCTTCACCACGGCCACGCGAAACGTCTTGGGTTCCGGGGCGCTCGCAAAAATAAACGTGTGGCACAGCTTCGCCAGCGTGACGCCGCCCTTCGGCTCGTTGGGGATGTACCACAACGTCCACTTGGGCGGCTGGTTCGCGCTGCAGCCGGCGATTGCGACGACGGCGGCACCAACGATAAATCTTCGCAGAACTCCAATCATGCCGCCTTGTTCGAACTTTGCCAGGTCGAGCCTTCAGCGCTGCAGGCGATTATTCGACGTGCATGCCGGCAAATGGGCCAAACGTCGCAGCATGACCGCGGAGCACGCGGTAGATCGTTGGCGCAGGGAAGCCGAGTCGCTCTAGCCGGCGTGCGGCCGAGGCGTAGCCGATTGCCGGCGCCTTTGCGGTAACCGATCTAAATGCGGCGATGCAGCGTTCGTGTTCGCCGCATTCGAGATCGCGCACCGCCTGTGCGGCCGCCTCGCGATCGACGCCTCGTCGAATCAAGTCACCGACGAGACGAGCATCACCGACGGCTTTACGCTTTCCTTCGACGTAGAGCCTTGCGTAGAGCCGGTCGTCGACGAAGCCGTCGCGCTTCGAACGCTCGACGGCGTTACGGATCGACTCGTCTCCGTACCCCTTTCGATCGAGACGTTGCCAGAGTTGCGCCTCGGTAAGACGCTGCCGCGCCAGCATTCTCAACGCACACGCGTACGCTTCCACTTCGACCCTCGTCACCTCGAACTGGAACGAATCACTGCTCTCCGGGCGTTGCGGCTCCTACGACTACCGCCCCATTCTTCGACGTGGTCTTTCCAAGTGCTTCGCGAATTTTCGTTTCGATCTCGCCGGCCATGTCGGAGTGTTCTTCCAAGAAGGCTTTTGCGTTTTCACGTCCTTGGCCGATGCGCTGATCGCCGTACGTATACCACGAACCGCTCTTTCCAACGATGTTTTGCTCGAGCGCAACGTCGAGAATCGAACCCATCCTGGAGATGCCGTGGCCATACGTGATGTCGAACTCGGCTTGACGGAATGGCGGCGCAACCTTGTTTTTTACAACCTTTACGCGCGTGCGGGTACCTACCACGTCTTGCCCGACTTTGATCGTCTCGAGCTTGCGTACGTCGAGGCGCACCGACGCGTAGAATTTTAACGCCCGGCCACCCGACGTCGTCTCGGGATTGCCGAACATCACGCCGACTTTCTCACGCAGCTGGTTAATGAAGATCATCACCGCCTTGCTGCGTGAGATCGCGGCGGTCAGTTTGCGCAACGCCTGGGACATAAGGCGCGCTTGCAGGCCGACGTGGGCATCGCCCATATCGCCTTCGAGCTCCGCTTTAGTCACCAGGGCCGCGACCGAGTCGACGACGATGACGTCGACGGCGTTGCTGCGCGTCAGCATCTCTGCGATTTCGAGCGCCTGTTCGCCGGTGTCGGGTTGTGAAACGAGAAGGTTCTCGAGATCCACGCCGAGTGCGGCCGCGTAGCTTGGATCGAGTGCGTGCTCGACGTCGACGAACGCCGCCGTGCCGCCCATTTTTTGCGCTTCCGCGATGGCGTGGAGCGCCAGCGTCGTTTTGCCGCTCGACTCCGGACCGTAGATTTCGACGATGCGCCCGCGCGGCAAACCTCCGATCCCGAGTGCGAGATCGAGCGCGATCGACCCGGTGGGGATGACTTCAAACGCCATGCGCTCCTGAAAATCGCCCATGCGCATAATCGAGCCTTTGCCGAACTGCCGCTCGATCTGGGCCAGCGCGCTGTTCAGGGCGAGTTGCCGTTCGTCTTGTGCTGCCATGCTCTTCCCCTTTTCAAATAGAGTGATTACGTCGTGCCTATCACGCTCGCACGGGCCGGTGCCAACTGGGTGGCATCCGGAGTCTCGTCGAACAGCGCATCGACGAACTCGCCGGCGACGAAAGGCCGGAGAGCGTCCGGCGTCTCGCCCAGACCGACGAACTTGACCGGGATCTCCAACTCGTCGACGATCGCAACCATCACCCCGCCCTTAGCCGTCGAGTCGAGTTTGGTAATGACGATTCCCGTGAGTTCGGCGGTCGCGTTGAAGAGTTTGGCCTGCGAGATCGCATTCTGACCGGTCGTGCCGTCCACCACGAGAAGCGTTTCAGCCGGCGGTTCGCCCAACTCGCGTTCGACGACACGCCGAATTTTCTTGAGCTCTTCCATTAAGTTGGTCTTGGTTTGCAGCCGTCCGGCGGTGTCGATGAGGATAACGTCGACGTCGCGCGCCTTGCCGGCACGAAGTCCGTCGAAGACCACCGAAGCCGGGTCGGCGCCCTCCGCGCCGCGGATTAGTTCGCTGCCGCTGCGCGCCGCCCAAATTCCTAACTGCTCGGCGGCCGCAGCGCGAAAGGTGTCGGCTGCGACCAGCAACACGCGTTTCCGCTGCGCGCGCAACTGGGTCGCGAGCTTTCCGATGGTCGTCGTTTTTCCGCTGCCGTTCACGCCGACGATCAGCATCACCGCCGGACGGCGATCGAGACGAAGCTGCGAGCCCGGAAGGGTCAGGAAGCGTTCGACGTCCTTGCGAAAGCGCGCCACCACTTGATCGGAGGTTTTCCAGGCTTCCTGTTTGGCCACCGTCTGGAGCGCGGTGACGATCTTCTGCGTGGTCGGGACGCCGAAATCGGCCAGAATCAGCGTGTCCTCGAGCTCGTCCCAAAACTCGGGGGTCAGGGGCGTTCCGGCGCGGCCCAGCTTTTGGACCGCGGAGAACGCTTCCCGGGCCTTTCCGAGCGAGGCGCGCAGCCGCCCAAACCAGTTCACGGGCGAACGTCTTCCAGGTCGATTATCGAACTCCTGTTCGCTATCACAAGGCCGAACGGGCGGCGAAACGCGCTACTTGCCAGTAGAGGTAGAGCCGGTCGCCCAGCGTTCGTTCGAGATCTTCTTTCTGCAGAACGTCGGCAAAGCGCGGGCTGCGCGCCAGCAGTTCGAAGAGCACGGTGAAGCGCGCCGGGCGGCGCTCGAGGAATCGCATGAGCTTCACGCGGTGCGCGAGCCGCCGCGCAAAACGGCTCGCTACGCTGGTCGCGTACCGTGTCGCGGCGCGGACCGGATTATCGCGTTCTGCCGCGACCGCTTCGGCCGCCAAGCGGCCACTCATGGCGGCTTCGTAGATGCCCTCGCCGTTGGTGGCGTCGACCAGTCCAGCGGCGGTTCCGCCCAGCAAGACGCTTCCATCGGCAAAGACCGGTCGCGGGACCCCACCGTAGAGTAGATGCCCTTCTTCCTTCAGGTGACGGATGCCGGCGTCGGGGCAAAGCCGCCGGCAAACGCGTTCCGTAAAGGCGTCGAGTTCGACGCGCAGGCTCGCGCCGTCAATTTTTCCCATCACACCCAAACCGATGGCCAGGTGGTCGCGCTTGGGAAACATCCACGACACGATTTGCCGGCCGCTTTGCGTGAGATAGTAGTGCAACTCAAGCGTGCGATAGGCAATCTCAACCGCTTTTCCGTCGAGATACACCCGGTACTGCAGCGTCGTAATCAAGCCGTCGCGCCATCGCGGAAACGCTAAGCGGTTCGGCGCGCAGTCGCCGCCCGCCCGAACGTTCTCGACGTTCACCGTCGCGCCGGGAGCGAGAAAGACGTTCCGTGCCGCCACCCGTCGCCGTTCGCCGGCGATCAGATCGGCGTACTCGACGATCGCGCGTTTGCCGGCACCGTCGCTTTCAATACTGCGAAACAGAGCCTGCGTTCGAATCTGCGCGCCTTCGTCGCGGGCGAGCCGTCCCATGGTTCCGTCGAGCTCTTCGCGCGTGCTCGTGTGTCCGGGCCCGAAGAGAAACTCGTGCTCGACGCCTTCGATATCGAAAAGGGCGATGCGCGGCGTGACGCAGTGCAGGATATCGGTGGGCAAGTCGAAGGTATCGCAGAAGCCCGGACGCAACCCGGCGGCGCAGACGCGCTTCGCGCCGACGACGGCGTCCTTCTCGAGGACCACGGTCTCCAAGCCGGCACGCGCCGCTTCGCGGGCGGCGGTCGCGCCGGCGGGCCCGCATCCGACCACGAGCAAGTCCACGGCTTCCACGGTTCGCTATTTTCTCGGCTGCGCGAACGAATTGCTCCCGTGTAAACAGAGGCAATCGCAGGCTCGAGAAAAAAGCCAACCGGCATGACGACGTTGGGGACTCTTGGTCGCTGCGCTTTCGGAGTTTGCGCGACGCTTGGCTTGTTAACGGCCTGCAGCGGTTACCGCGGATCCAGCCTGGAGCCGGCATCGTGGACGCAACCGAACGCACCGATACCGTTCTCGATGGGGCCGAGCACCACCGCGCTCCTCTACGTTTCCGACCAACCCAACCGAGAGGTCGCGGTGTATTCCTATCCGCAAGGAAACCCTGCCGGCACGCTCGCGATCGCACAACCGGCGGGCGAATGCGTCAGCAAATCGGGCAACGTTTTTATCGCGAACTCGAATAAGTCGACGATTCTCGTGTACGCACATGGCGGCACGAAGCCCGTCCGCACGATAACCGATCCCGGCTACGACCCCCTGGGCTGTGCCGTCGATCCGGCGACCGGTAACCTCGCCGTCACCAGCTATACGGGCTCGAACGGTCACGGCGCGCTCGCGATCTACGCGCACGCCGCAGGCAAGCCGAAAGTCTTTTATGATGCGAGCATTCCGCACATGTCCTATTGCGGATACGATGGTGCGGGCAATCTCTTTTTCGATGGCTATACCGGGAAACACGCGGTCGTGTTCGGCGAACTTCCCAAGGGCGGAAGCAAAATCCAATCCATCACGTTGAATCAGGCCATCGCCACCGCCGGTGGCGTTCAGTGGGACGGTACGAACCTGGCGGTCGGCGACGTCAATGCCGCCGTGATCTACCGTTTCAAGATGAGCGGCGGAAAGGGAACGAAGGTCGGTTCCACGCCGCTCAAGGGTTCGCTGTACGTCGATCAGTTTTGGATACAGGGCTCGCTAGTCATCGCGCCCGACTACATCGGCGGCAAGGTGCGCTTCTACAAGTACCCCGGCGGCGGCTCGTCCGTAAAAACGATTTCGGGCCTCACCGCGCCCATCGCGGCAGCGGTTAGCCCCTGACTCCGGCGACGCATCAAGCCCTTGCTCGGGTTCCCTTAGAGGACTCCATCGGGACCCCGCAGTAGGCAAAACGGCGGGCCCGCTAGCGGGCCTCCTTTCTACTGCCCTGCTGAATAAGGATTGGAATGACCGCACAGACCGCGATCGGAGCCGGTTTAATCGGTGGCGCCCTCGCCGTAGTTTACGGAATTGCCCTGACGTTTTGGGTGCTGGCGCAGCCCGCCGGGAACGACCGGATGAAAGAGATCGCCGCCGCCATCCAGGAAGGCGCGATGGCCTTCCTGCAGCGTCAGTATTTCACCATCGGCATCGTCGCGGTGGTACTTGCGATCGTGATTCTGTTTGCGCCGACGTTAGGCAAGGAAGCCGCGATCGGATTTTTGATCGGGGCAGTTCTTTCGGGAGCGGCCGGATTCATTGGGATGATCGTGTCGGTGCGGGCCAACGTTCGCACCGCCGAAGCCGCCCGCGGCGGCCTGAAACCGGCGTTGAACGTCGCGTTCCGCGGCGGCACCGTGACCGGGATGCTGGTCGTGGGTTTGGGGTTGTTGGCCGTTTCGGGTTATTACGGGATCTTGCTGAAAGTCAACGACGGAGACGCCACGACGTCGCTCAACGCGATGGTCGGGCTCGCGTTCGGGTGCTCGCTGATCTCGGTCTTCGCGCGTCTGGGTGGCGGGATATATACGAAGGCCGCCGATGTCGGCGCGGATTTGGTTGGTAAGGTCGAAGCCGGCATTCCCGAAGACGATCCGCGCAATCCGGCCGTCATCGCCGACAACGTCGGCGACAACGTCGGCGACTGCGCCGGTATGGCGGCCGATCTTTTCGAGACGTACTGCGTTACGACCGTTGCCGCGATGCTGCTCGGGAACTTGATCTTCGGCAGCAGCGTTCCGAGTGCGACGACCTTCCCGCTCGTGCTGGGCGCGTTGTCGATCGTCGCCTCCATCATTGGAACGCTCTTCGTCGGCATCGGCAAAGTCGACAAGGGCCGGATCATGGGCGCGCTGTACCTCGGCATGGCGATCGCCAGCGTTCTCGCACTCATCGGCTTCTGGTTCGCTGCGAATCAGACGTTCGCCAACGCCACCGGCATCACGCCGGTGGCAGTTTTCGTCTGCGCCTTGGTCGGCGTCGTCATCACGGCCGCCATCACGTTGATCACCGAATACTATACCGGCTCGCAGTTTAGGCCCGTTCGCGACATCGCGAAAGCGTCGGTCACCGGTCACGCCACTAACATCATTGCCGGTCTCGCCGTCTCGATGGAAGGCACGGCCGGCCCGGCTATTGTGATCGTGATCGGAATATTGGTGAGCTTTGGCTTTGCCGGCATCTACGGCGTCGGCATCGCGGTGATGTCGATGCTGTCGCTCGCGGGCATCGTCGTCGCGATCGACTCGTTCGGACCAATCACCGATAATGCGGGCGGCATAGCCGAAATGGCGGACATGCCCGAGGACGTGCGCAACGTCACCGATCCGCTCGACGCCGTCGGGAACACGACCAAGGCCGTCACTAAGGGCTACGCCATCGGTTCGGCCGCGTTGGCGGCAGTCGTGCTCTTCGCCGCGTTCTCAAAGGAGCTGATCAAGTACAAGTGTCCGGGCGGCGACGTCGGCGGATGCGTCGAGTCGGTGAGGAATTTGTTCGCGATCGGCGATCCGTACGTTCTGTGCGGGTTGTTCATCGGCGGCCTGCTGCCGTATCTGTTCGCATCGCTTTCGATGAAGGCGGTCGGCAGCGCGGGTGGCGCCGTCGTCGAAGAAGTGCGCCGCCAGTTCCGTGAAAATCCGGGCATCATGGCCGGAACGTCCAAGCCGAATTATGCCACTACCGTTGATATCGTGACACAACGCGCGCTCAAGGAGATGATCCTTCCCGCGCTCATTCCAGTCGGCGTTCCGATCATCGTCGTGCTGCTCTCGTACTTCAACGTTCTTCCCGGTACGACCGGAGCGCAGGTGATGGGCGGCATCCTGGTCGGCTCCATCGTCACCGGATTGTTCGTAGCCATCTCGATGACGACCGGGGGCGGCGCCTGGGACAATGCGAAGAAGTACATCGAAGACGGTCACTACGGCGGTAAGGGTTCGATCGCGCACCAAGCGGCCGTCACCGGCGACACCGTGGGCGATCCCTACAAAGACACGGCCGGCCCCGCGATCAATCCGATGATCAAGGTGCTCAACATCGTCGCCCTGTTGCTCGTCGGCTTCCTGGTGCACTGATTCGCCCGCGTGCGGTCTGAGGGGCGCTATTATCGCAGCTGAATGACCAGACCCGCGCCGACGTAGCTGAACGTTAAGCCTGGGTCGCCGATGAGCGAGTGGCCGTACTCGACGTCCACTTCGGTTCGCGTTCCGAGGAGCTTTTGGATGCCCGCATCGATGAAGGCGCGACCGCCCAGGTTCGCTGCGATCTTCGAAACGTACACGTATTCGGCGTAGAATTGATAGAACTTAGGAATTTGCGTGGTCAACACGAGCGACGGCGTCGTTACGCCGTATCGCTGGTGCACGTTTTCCGGAGTGTATCCCCCGGTTGCGGCGACGGCGATCGTCGTCCCGATGCTGGTCGCCGGGCTGAGCGCATAACTCGCGTCGAAATTTCCCGTTAACGTCGCGTTGCCCGCGGTGAGGAAGGGCGAGCCGTTCGGCGGCGTGTCGAGTGCGTCGAAGGCA
Organism: Vulcanimicrobiota bacterium; assembly: GCA_963786105.1. Taxonomy (GTDB): domain Bacteria; phylum Vulcanimicrobiota; class Vulcanimicrobiia; order Vulcanimicrobiales; family Vulcanimicrobiaceae; genus Tumulicola. Next base: position 114,264 of record CAWAXX010000017.1, on the reverse strand, counting down.
ATCGTGAGCCGTCCGTACGTCGGAAGCTGGAACTTGAGGCCGAGGCCGGAATCGGTGACGCCGTGGGTAACCGCGCCGGGCGTCCCGTCCGCGTAGCTGCGCGTGCCCACGTAGTTCGGTCCGATGACGTCGAACTCGACGTGCGGAACGATACCCAGTCGTAGAAAGTTTTGCGGGACTTGACTCTGGACCGAACCCGCCGCGGCAGTGCCGGTAACTTGATTCTGATACCCCAACTCGAACACGGCGGTCTGCGCTTGGACGGCACACGTACTGTAGCCGACGGTCGGACGGTTGGCCGTTGCGAGCAGGCGCCCGTGGCCGCCGCACGGATCTGCCGGCGACGCGCTCGGAGATGGCGATGGTGCGGGTGCTTGGGCCAACGCGCGTACGGGCGTACCGCCGAACGCACAGCCGGCAAGCGCCGCAATCCACAACAGCGTCCGCGCGATCGCCATCGGCCGAGCGGGTTCGGCCGACCGTTCGGCAATTCATGCGCTCCGAGCGGACGAGGAGCGCTCCCTCCAAGCGTGAATGGTGGCCGCTATGCAACAGTCATTCAAGGTCACCGGCATGGACCTCAGCGCGTACATGGTAAAAGATGCGGCGCGCGCGATCGCGTTCTACCGCGACGTGCTTGGGCTCGAACCGACCATGGTCTATCCCAACAATCAAGGCGCCGAATACGAATTCGCCGACGGAACCGCCTTCGGGCTGTGGGGCGGAGGCGACATGATCCCCTTTCAGCCCAGCAACGGCATTCTGTTCGCGGTCGACGATCTCGAGGCGGCCGTTTCCGCGGTAAAGGCGCGCAATATTCCGGTGCTGATGGAGCACGAAACCGGCGTCTGCTTCATGGCCATGATCGCGGACACCGAAGGCAACAGCGTCGTCCTGCACAAACGCAAAGCCGTGGTGTAGCCTCGCGGGCCTTTCTCATCGATTTTTAGCCTTTTCCGGACGGGTACGCCGCCGTGACGCGCGCGGCTTGGCTTACAATGGGCGCATGACGACCACTCTTGCCGGGCGGGCTCTTGCCGCTTTGTCGATGGCGGTATTCGTGACGTCCGGCACCGGCGCGGTGGCGGCCGGCGATCCGCAGCAGGAACAGTGGGAGATGCAAGCCGGAAGCCAGCAGTTCATGCAACTGGCCCAGCGCGGCGAAATCGTGCAGTCGTCACCGTACTACAGCGTGCTCAACCCGATCGCAACCCGAATCGCCGACGTAGCGGGTCCGCAGTACTTCGCGCCTTTTCACTTCATCTTGGTCAACGAGCAGTCGCCGAACGCGTTTGCAGTTCCGGGCGGAAACGTCTACGTGACGACCGCCATGATGACGTTTGCCAAGAACCAGGACGAACTCGCCGGCGTGCTTTGTCACGAGGTTTCGCACGATATCCATCACGACGTCTACAACAATGCCCACAAGGATCAGGGCCTGCAAACCGCGGCGAGCGTGCTCGGCATGTTAGTGGGGAATAACATTCTCGGACAGATGGCGGTGGGTCTCGGAGCCGGCGCGCAAGCAATGACGTTTTCGCGCACGGTCGAGTCGAACGCCGACCGTACCGGCGCGTATACCTGCGCTCAAGCCGGTTACAATCCGTACGGATTAGTTTGGCTGTTCGAACATTTCCAATCGAAGCAACACGGCTCGCTCGAAATGCTGTCGGATCACCCGCGTGACGACCATCGCGTTTCCGACCTGGAGAATCTCTTTCACAGCGACCCTGCGACATTCGGCCGTTTCAGTGCGGACGAATCGCAAGGAACGCCGCTGGCCACGCCCTCGCCGCAGCAAAACTATCCGCCGCAGCAAGGCTATCCGCCGCAGCGAGGCTATCCGCCGCAGCAAGGCTATCCGCCGCAGCAAGGCTATCCGCCGCAGCAAGGCTATCCGCCGCAGCAAGGCTATCCGCCGCAGCAAGGCTATCCGCCGCAGCCAGGCTACCCGCAACCGCCGGGTTAACTAGCGGTCGGAAACGGATTGTCGGTCGTAACGTTCACGCCGGTAAGCGCGTTACGCAAATCCTGGTAGGCGGTGGTCTTCCCAGTCAACGTTTTATAGTTGTCGCTGAGCGTCGCGCCGGCAGCTTTGACGATTTCCGCGACGGCGAATCCCAAGCTGCGCATCCAGTATAAATACACGATGGCGCATCCGGTCGAAATCGCATTTCCATCGGTTTGTTCGGTCTTGCCGACCCAATCCGGGAAGCTGGCTTGCGCCCACGAGGGACCGGTATAAAACGGCGATAGCGTTTGCAGAGACGTCTCGGCCTCCGCGCAAAAGCGCGACAAGCCTTCCCCGGTGCTAAACGCGCAGTTCCACCCCGAACCCTGAAGACCCATGAAACACTCGCTCAGTTCGGCGACGTATAGCGCGATTTGGAGGCTCAACGGATCGACGACGGTCGCGTCAAAGGTTGCATCGAGATAGATGACGCCACCGCTCGAGAAATCACAGCCGCTTCGCGATTGTAAGGCCACCCGATCCCAACGCCGAATCGTAGTAAACGGTCACCTTTCCGTTCACGCCGGCCTCGGTGGCCGGATAGTCGAACTTGCTCGCAACCGCTCTACGCGGTCGAATCGTTTTGCCTGACTGAACAAGGACCCTTAGTCCGCTCATGCCTTATGCTTACCCTGATTTCACGTCTTCCGGCGGTGCCGGCGGAGCGGAAAGCCGTCCCGCGGCCTCCATTTTGTACTTTCGATAGATTACGATATAGCTGGCAGCGATAAACACAATCGCAAACGCCAGCAGCGCGTCGCCGATTGCGCTTGAAAGGCTGCCTCGATGCGGCATGACCAGGCGCACCAACGCGCGCAGGCCGAATGCGACCGCAAAAATTACTATCGTCACCCACGACGAACCAAGGTACATCACGCCCGGTCGCTCGGTCGGTCGAACGTCGGTGTGCATTCCGCGCAGAATTCCAAACGGAATTCCTGCGATGCCTCCCACGACCAGGGCGACGGCGATCTCCCAACCCGGCGCCGGATTGAGCGCCTCCGTTGCATAGATCGTCCAGCCCGTTAACGCAACCAAAATCAGCGGCTGGATGAACATGCGGGTCACGCTGATTCGCTGCGGACGAACGAAACGAATCGCCAGCACAACCACCACCACGACCAGCGGCAGCAGTTGCACCCACCACGGCACGTTCGAACTCGGTTGCATCGTCAAGACTCCACGCGCCTAACAAAAACGGGAGCGAATCTCACTCCCGTTTTTCCAGTAGCCGGCGGATTCCTTATTTGATCTCCACCTTTGCGCCGGCTTCTTCGAGCTTCTTCTTGACCTGCTCGGCTTCGTCTTTGGTGACGCCCTCTTTCACGGCCTTCGGGGCGCTCTCGACGAACGATTTGGCTTCGGTGAGTCCGAGGCTGGTGAGCTCGCGAACGGCCTTGATCACCTTGATCTTCTCGGGTCCGGCTTCGGCGAGAATGACGTCGAATTCGGTTTGCTCGGCAGCCGGAGCGGCGGCCGCCGCCGGCGCGGCCATCACCGCAGCGGGAGCCGCAGCCGAGACGCCATACTTTTCCTCGAGCTGCTTCACGAGGTCCGCGAGTTCGAGAACGGTGAGTTTGTCGATTTGTTCGATGAGTTCGGCAAGTGCCATGATACGTGTAGTCTCCTTAAGCGTTTGGTGCCGCGGCTTCTTTTTGCTCGCGGATGGCAGTAAGCACGCGGACGAGGCCGCTCTGATTTCCGGAAAGCACGGTCACGAGACCGCGCAGCGGGCTGGCGAGCGAGCCGACCAGCCTAGCAATGAGTTCGATTTTGGGAGGCAGTTTGGCAAGCACGTTGACTTGCGCGGCGCCAACGACGTAACCGTCGAGGAAAGCCGCTTTGATGGACAGCTTTTTGGTGGCATCGCTAAAAGTCTTGAGCGCTTTGGCCGGTGCTACCGGATCCGCGCCGGCAAAGACGATGCCTGTTGGACCGGCAAGGAACTCCTCCAGCTGCGCGGCGGTGTCGCCGGCAGCGATACGAAAGAGCGTGTTCTTTACCACGGAGTACGTGCTGCCGTCTTTGCGAAGCTCGCCGCGAAGCTTCGTAATCTCTTCAACGGTTAAACCTTGATAATCCGTCAAGAATAAGTTTTGCGCGGCGGCTAGCTGTTCGCGCAGCTCTTTGACCGCAGTTTCTTTTCGGGCGGTTGGCATAGGACGTTCCCTTTTTTTGGCTTCCTACAGCGTCGGAAAACGAAAAACGCGCTCCATCCGTCCGGAGGGCGCGCAGAGACGTCGAAAGATTCGCGTATCGCGTCCTCGGCAGGCCGTCGCGCCTTCCTTGTCGCGAATCGCGATAAGGAGGTCGAGACGATTACGGCCAAACGAGGCCGCCTACGGTCTTCGGAGCCTGGGGTAGAGTACCACAGCTTCGGAACCGTCGCAAGCACAATTGGCCGTCAAAGCCAACAAAATCCTGATCGTCGGTACCGTTTACGATTCCATTCGGGCCGAATCAGCGCGCTTACGCCGTCGCTTTGATCCGGTTCGGATCGACTTTCACGCCCGGACCCATCGTGCTCGTAAGCGTTACGCTGCGCAGGTACGTGCCCTTCGCGGCGGCCGGTTTGGCGCGCACGACCGCATCGAGCAACGTCGCAACGTTTTCGATCAAGTGCTGCTCGTCGAAGTTGGCCTTGCCGACGATCGTGTGAATGATTCCCGTCTTATCGAGGCGGAATTCGACCTTACCGGCCTTGATGTCGCGAATGGCGCCGCCGATATTCGGCGTGACCGTTCCGGCTTTGGGATTCGGCATCTTCTGCGCCAGAATGCGGCCTAGTTCCTTACCGACCTGCGCCATCATATCGGGCGTCGCGACCGCGACGTCGAAGTCGGCAAATCCGGCTTTCACGCGGTCGATCAAATCCTGATCGCCAACGCTGTCCGCGCCGGCCTCTTGCGCCGCTTTCGCATTGTCGCCCTTCGCGAACGCGATGACGCGCACGATGCGACCGGTGCCATGCGGCAGCAGCACGGTGCCGCGCACGTTCTGATCGCTCTTCTTGGGATCGACGCCGAGACGAATGTGCGCCTCGACGGTTTCAGCGAACTTGGCATTCGCGTTCTTCTTCACCAGCGCGACCGCCTCGGGCGGTGTGAACAGCTGCTTGCGATCGTACTCCGCGGCCAGCTTCTTGTACCGCTTTCCATGATGCTGCGGCATTACGCTTCCACCTCCACGCCCATCGAGCGTGCAGTACCGGCGATAATGTTCTTAGCAGCCTCGATGTCGTTGGCGTTGATGTCCGGCATCTTTACTTTGGCAATGGATTCGAGCTGCGCTTGCGTGAGTTTTCCAACCTTATTGCGATTGGGCTCTTTGCTGCCCGACTCGATCTTGAGCGCCTGCTTGATGAGGAACGACGCGGGCGGCGTCTTGGTGATGAACGTAAACGTCCGGTCTTCGAAGACCGTGATTTCAACCGGAATGATCATACCCGCCTGCGAAGCAGTCCGCTCATTATACTGCTTGCAGAAATCCATGATGTTGAGCGAGTAGGGTCCTAGCGCGGGGCCGATCGGCGGCGCCGGCGTCGCCTTTCCGGCGGGAATTTGTAGGCCGATTTTGCCTACGACTTTTTTGGCCACGAATACTCTCCTTAACGATGCATCGCGAGCGATGCTTCTGCCCCTCGGTTATCTCGCGAGCCGGGGTCAAACCCGCGAGGAAATCTTTAGACCTTCTCCACCTGGAAGAACTCGAGTTCGACCGGCGTTTCGCGGCCGAAGATCGAAATCAGGGCGCGCAAGCGTTCTTTCTCCGGTGCGATTTCGTCGACCACGCCCGTGAAGTCGAAGAACGGGCCGGACGTAACTTTGACGCGGTCGCCCTTTTTGAAATCGATCTTCAGCTTAGGCGCCTCGATGCCCATTTGTTTGAGGATCGTTTTGACTTCTTTGTCTTGCAGCGGCACCGGCTTTTCGCCGGGTCCTGGGCTACCGACGAAACCGGTCACGCCCTGCGTGTTGCGCACGACGTACCACGACTGATCGTCCATGATCATCTCGACGAGCACGTAGCCCGGAAACACCTTTTTCGGCGTGATCTTGCGCTTGCCGTCTTTGAACTCGACTTCGTCTTCCATCGGGACGAGGACGCGGAAGATCTTGTCCTGCATGCCCATCGAATGAATGCGGCGTTCGAGGTTCGCTTTGACTTTGTTTTCGTAGCCCGAATACGTATGCACGACGAACCAGTTTCGGTTATCCTTGCGAGCGCCGGCGGGAGCGCGCTCCACCGCGTCTTCGACGGGCTCGTCTTCGGCCTGCTCGTCGGGCAGGTCGGCAGGCGCCTCGGCTTCGGGCTGCAGGTCGACGGTGCCGGCGACGTCGCCCATTTGCGAATCGTCGACGACGGTTTCTTCGCGAAGCTCGTCGGCTTGCTCGAACAACGGCTCGCGGCCGGTTTCAAACATAGTGTCCTGCATTTACCCGTTGGTGATTGGATGGATCAAGCTGAAGAGCCATCCGAAGAGTTGGTCGAGAAGGAACGTAAACAAGCCGATACCGACGACTAGTCCGATTGTCAGAATCGTCGCGGAGATCCACTCCTCGCGCGTCGGCCACGTGACGCGCCGAAGCTCGGCGATCACGCCTCGGACGAAATCTTGTCCGACTAATCGCTGAGCCGTCTTCTTTTGCTCGTTCACCAAAGGTTCTCTCCCGAAAAACTGGCAGGGCGGACAGGACTCGAACCTGCAGCCGGCGATTTTGGAGACCGCTGCGCTACCAATTGCGCCACCGCCCTACTTTTTCGTCTCTGGCATCGTTGGCTCGGGGCTCGTGAACCCTAGTTCACTTCGCCACCTCGTCGCCTCGCCAGAACCGAAAAGACTCGACTGCGGCCGCAGCCGCTACTTCGTCTCGCGATGGGACCGGTGACAGCGGCACCAGCGACAATACTTGCTGCGCTCCAGCCGTTCCGTCGTTTTCTGCTTGTTCTTCTGCGTATTATAGTTCCGGCGCTTGCACTCCGTGCACGCCATCACGATCATCACGCGTGTTTCTTTCTTCGCCATCAGCCTATCACAAACATGAATAAAACGGACCGCTGGTCCGTTCGACCTCCCATGCTAGCACAGAGCGAACCGGTTCGCAACCGCAATTTGACTGCTTGCTCTGCTAGGCTTAGTAAGAGATCTGACGGCTCCTCCCTTTAGATAGCCTGTAGATAGCCTGCGCCCGGCCAGAATCGAACTGGCAACCTTGGGCTTAGGAGTCCCCTGCTCTATCCAGTTTGAGCTACGGGCGCGCTCGGCTTTGCCTTATTTTATGTGGGTTTGCGCCGCATTGACCTCGTAAACGATCGCCCTCGAACCGCTCGCGGTTACCAAACGGTTGCCGTGCGGGTCCGGGAGCGGCTTTCCCCGAGCGTCAATTCTGACCGGCCGCATGACGCGCCTGCGCTGCCGCGATCGCGTCCTCGAGCGCCTGGCGAGAGGTGGCCAGCAGTCGCACATCGGGACAACCGCGGGTGATCGCGTCGGCGATCGCTGCGACCGGCTCCAAGACATGCTCGCAGTTATCCAAAATGAGCAGCAGTCTCTTCCGGTGATCGGGATTTTGGTCGTTGCCGCTGCCAGCCCCCTTTGCTGTGACCGCGAACGCTCTACAATCCGCGAGCCACCGCTAATTTACGATACGATCCTGGTTCCGCCAGCGAAGTTCCTCGGCGCTCACGCCTTCGTCTCAGGGCGAGGATTGCTAAGGAGTCCGAACCCCTTGCTCAGTTAGCACAGGTTACCTCGACGTGGCAGCGCACCACGAGCTGCATTCCACTCGTGTGCGATATGGTTGCCCTTGCGATGAACATCACTTTTTCGTCTTCGGGAGCAATCAGCGTCGCCACGTGCTCCCTCTCGATTGAAACCTGAAGCCGAGGATCACTGCTGCTAATGCTCCAGCCTGACTTCGGCAAGAGATAAAAGAGTGCGCTGGATACGTCCCTCGTCGTGCCGGAGATGAGCGTGATCACAGCCTCCTCTACGTGCGGAGTGTTTTCAACGGCGAGCCGGTCGTCGATTGCCGGCGCACGCTCCTCGGCGTTGACGGCGGGTACGGCGAGCGATCTCATTGCGGGCGAACATCCGGCTGCACCCAACACGGCTCCGACCGCAGCGCATGCCAACTCTTTGCGATTCATTCCATCTCCTTTTACTGACGGCAATCCCTCATTCGATCAAGAGGTTCCGCATCATTCCCGTGTCCTCGTGCGCCGCCGCGATTTTCGTTGAAGGTTTTGGGCTCGAATCGCGTTAGCGATGCGGGGTTTAAGCCGAGCGCCCTTCCTTCTTACTAAGCGACATTAGCGCTTCCCAATGCCTCGGATGCGGCACGCGATTACCAGCGCGAAAGCGAGAACCGCATCCTCACGGTTGCCAAACGGTTGCCGTCGTTTTGGCTACGGGCGCGCTCGGCTTTGCTTATTTTATGCGGGTTTGCGCCGCGTCGGCTCCCAAAGACCATCGCTGGGTCATGGCCCGAATGCGAGTGCAGTGGGAAAGCTAATGCCCTGACTAATGATCCGCAGCACCTGCGAGCTTCCCGGAGCAAAAACGGCCACTTGATGGAGGTCCGCGACGTATAGGTTGCCGGCGCCGTCAAATGAGAGCGCGCGCGGATAGCGTACGGCTTGCGAGATTGTCCGCAACACTTGGTCGCTCCCCGGAGCGTAGACGCTTACGGCGCTATGTTTGTTCGAATTTGTCACGAAGAGGTTGCCGGAACGACCAAATGCCAGCGCATCCGGATGCTTTAGGCCCTGGGAGATCGTCCGCAGCACTTGATTGCTCCCTGGAGCGTAAACCGTCACCGTGTTGCCAAATACGTAGTTTGCGACGTAAAGATTCCCGGAGCTGTCGAACGCTAGCGCGTTAGGGTCGACGATCCCTTGGGAAATTGTTCGCAGCACCGAGCCGCTGCCGGAAGCGTAGACCGTGACCGTGCTATCGCCTAGATTTGCGACGTAGAGATTGCCCGAACCATCGAACGCCAGCACAATCGGTCTGCTCACACCCTCAGAAATCTTCCGCAGCACGGTCGTACTGCCCGGTGCGTAGACGGTCACGGAGCCGGCGCAATGGGTACACCCATAGTTCGCGACGTAGAGATTGCCGGACATGTCAAGCGCCAGCGCCAGCGGTGCGTTCACGTCCTCTGTGATCGAACGCAACAGGGTCCCGCTGCCTGCAGCGTAGACCGTTACCTTGTTGACGTACGCGTTAGCGACGTAGAGGTTACCGGAGGAATCCAACGCCATTGCGAAAGCGTCTTTTATCCCTTGAGAGATTGTCCGCAGCACGGTTTTTTGTCCGGGCGCGTACAGCGTGACGGTATTGCTTCCTCCGTTTAGCACATAAAGATTACGACCGGCGTGGGCACCGCTGACCGACGCAAACGCTAACGGCATTGTTGGCGATAACCTACCATCGTTGATTCCGCACCCAACCAGCAGTGCAGCACTAAGCCACGCTCCGAAGATCGCGTCATGACGTTTCATGGCTTTACGATTCCGCTCTTTCTCAATGGATGACACCCGCTAACGTGTCATCGAAAGACGGCGACCACGGCGTCCAACGGAGAAGGCGCGCCGCTGTTCAAATAGCGACGCCGGCGGACCGCGGCCTTCCTGAATCATGCTCCCAATCCGCCAGGAAAGCAACAAAGGTGGCCCCAAGTCGGGGTAAACGAGTCGGCTGTTGTGCTCACCAGCGTTTCCAGTTTCCTCAATGACTGCCGCCGACAGCGTATCGTCTAAGCGTTACGGTCCGAAAACGAGTGCAGTAGGGATGTGTAAGCCGTCGGTAATCGTCCGCATCGGCTTCGTCTTTCCGGCTGGATAGACGGTTATGGCATCGCCGCCATTGGCAACGAAAAGGTCGCCGTTGGGCCCGAACGCCAGCGCGCCCGGGCCATGCAGCCCTTGAGAAATCGTCCGCAAGATCGACGTGCTTCCTGGCGCGTACACCGTCACGGCCCTGCGATTTGAAAGGTAGAGGTTCCCTTTCCGGTCGAACGCCAGCGCATTCGGCAGATGCACCCCTTGAGAGATCGACCGTAGTACCGAGCCGCTGCCCGGCTTGTAAACCTCGACGTCGTTACCGTAAAGGTTTGCAACGTACAGGTTGTTGGAAGCGTCCAACGCCAATCGAAACGGGGTTGACACTCCCTGCGATATCGTGCGCAGCAGGCGGATGCCTCCCGCTGCATAGACGGTCACGCTAGGTGCATAATAGTTTGCGACGTAAAGAGAGCCGCGGCCGCCAAACGCCAGGTCTTCAGGATAGTTCACTCCGTTAGTAATCGTTCGTAAGACGGACGAGCTGCCGGGGGCGTACACCGATACGGTGGCTCCTCCGTATCCGCGCGATGCCACGTTACAACAATTTGCGACGTAGAGATTGCCCGATTCGTCAAAAGCTAGCGCCGTCGGGAAGTTAATGCCTTGCGTGATCGTTCGCATTACCGACGTGCTGCCCGGGGCGTAGACGGTCACGCTTCCGCCGCAACCTCTACAGCTAAGGCGATAGTTGGCGACGTAGAGATTGCCCGCTGCATCGAACGCCAGCGCGAGCGGCTTTCTCACTCCATCTGAGATCGTTCGTAGTACCGAGGTGGTGCCCGGAGCGTAGACGGTTACGGTGCTCCCGCACTGTCGACAGCCCGTGACGAAGTTTGCGACGTAGAGATTTTTGCGCGCGGAGGACGGCAAAACGGCATTCGAATGGGCGATTGGGGCGGGAACTGCCGAATACGGCGTGTTGCCGCTGCTACAGGCAGTCAATAGCCCCGTGCTGAGACACGCAGCAACGACGGCGCTGCAAACTCGAGAAGTCATTTTTGCTCCAATACTAAAGAGGCGCCGTTAGGACGCCCACCTCGCTCAATCATGCTCCCAATCCGCCACGAAGGCAAGGCCGCTCCCGATAGAAGGTGATTCGTTCGCCGGCTCGCGGCCGCGGAGTAGTTGGAACGCCGGCCGGTCCCGCCGCGTCCCTCTCATGCAAAACGCTCCAGGAACACGGCGCGCGTTACGAAACACTCACAAAAGCGATCGTTTGGCCCTTAACGCTTGGAGGACGCTATGAGAAAAGTATATCTGCCTAGTGCGAGCGCGGCGCTCTTTATCGTGGCGTCGCTGGTCGCATGTCGCGGCGTCGGCGGGGGCTACAATCCTGCCGCGCCGCAAGGTACCTCTGCGGAGTCGTCGGCGCAGTTGTCGCCATCGCAGGCTGCGGACTCGTTGGGAATTCCGGCTTGCAGTGCACCCAAGAAGGGCGCCGGAACGTGGCTGTTCTACTACGCCGCCGGTAAGGTCAGTCGAGGAACGTTCAAGGCCTACACCGGCAAGTCGGCCGAGTCGGCGTGGATACTTGAGAAATACGCCGTGACAAAACCGACGCCGACACCCAAACCGACGCCGACGCCAAAGCCCACGCCGACGCCGAAACCGTACTCGTATTACTTGTACTATGGCACGTTTGCGACAAAGAACAAACAAAACGGATGTGCCTATCTGGAGGCGACTACCAAAGGTCAGGACTTCCCGAATTCCAATTACAACGGGTTTACGGACGGCTTCGTGAACCTAAAAACGGGACACTATAAAGTCACGCTCGTCGAAGAGGGAGTTGTCAAAACCCTCACGATCTCGCATCTCTCTTCAAAGGGCGGTAACGGTGCGATGAGCCTGATTACGTCGACCGGCAAAGCGTACACGACGGGTTCAATTCATCTGATCGGACGCGTCACCATCAACGTACCGGACGAAGCGAAACGTTTGCTGCAAGCAATCTTGAACGACTCGTAGCCGGGGCTCCTAGCGCGCGGGACTCGGCGGATGGGTCCCGGAAGCGCCTTCCGTGGGCCTCAATTCCGGGTTAAGCGACCAGCCACTGAAGTGCGGTGTCAAGCTGGCTGCCGACGTTTTGGTCGATCGGTCTTCCGTGCCCCACGATGAGCCGATCTGGCTTCCATTCCAAGATGTCTTGCGCCACACGCCGCAGCGACGATCGGCTTGTAAATCCGAACCATCGAAGTACTGGAAAGACTTTTACGCTTCCGTCTAGACGTAGGACGCGATAACCAAGCCTCATGGCTAAAGGCAGGTCGGCGCGTGCGGAGGCATTCATCAAGAAGTCGGCTACGATCAACGTAACGCGTCGAACGGTGGAAAAAGATACACTCGTCGAGGGCCAACAGTCCTGAAAGCACGGTATGAGGCATTTCATCAAACCAGGGCGGCCGAGCCGCCACATCGAGCGCGCAGTCGATAATTGAAGCCCGTTGACGCTTCAAGAATGGCGGTGCCCAGAATGTTGCGCTCGGATACAGTTTTCGGTAGTGCGCCAAGTAGAGATCATGAAACCAGTTAGGCGCGACAACGTGGGCGACGATCCCAATTTGCGCGATGGCATGGAGCAGATCGGAACTTGGCTGGCAGGGCGAGTGTATCAGAAGGCTGTCGTCGCCAAGGCGCACGATCGACATTACGTGAGGAAACCACGTTCCTGCAAAACGAATTGGCGTTGTAGCGGTCCAAATGGAGTTGGCAAAGCGAATCAGGGTACCATCACCGAAACCCGAGGCGACGGCTGGCTCACGCATGTATACTCCTTCGTCGCGGGTGCCTTGCTCTCCACATGTAGGAAGTTGTGCGGCGCGCGGTTCAACGCAGCGAGATTCTGCTAAACGTGTCGACAACCGCCGCGCGTATTCGTGATTGCATGTTTCCTCTGTTTAAGCACAACGACACCGAGCCCGTTAAGGGTCTAGCGTGAGAAACACGAGCAGCGGCGACATCATCTTCAATGATGAACGGATCACTCGATAAGGGGCTTCGCTGCTAGCGCCGAACAGGAGAGGCGTAGACTCGTACGTTCCCGCGTCCTCGGCTGGAAGGCCGCCCGTTATGAGGTTGGACAGCATGGCTGAGTTCACCATTCCGTGCTCTTCGACGTTGTTCAGGATGGCACTGGCCATTGGGATCGCAACTGCGATTCTGGCGGGCTGCAACGGAGGTTCCGCGCAGGTCAATCCAGCCGGTTTGACCGAGCACAGCGCGGCCCATCAGAGGGTGAGCCGACCGGCTAGCGATCCTAATCTCTACGTTGTGAATAATGGGAATGCTACGGTCACCGAATACGCGCCGGGCAGCGCGTCGGTACTGCGCACGATCTCGCGGGGTATAAATGGTCCATTTCAGCTCGCGTTCGACACTCATGGGAATCTCTATGTCGCAAACGGCGGTGGCAACTCGGTGACCGTGTATGCCCCAGGCACCACGTCGATATTGCGAACGATCGCCCAGGGGGTTCACCTCCCGTACGCCGTGGCATTGAGCCGAGACAACAGCGTATACGTAGCTAATGGCAGCGCAAATACCGTCACCGTTTACGCACCGGGGAAAACCAAGTTAAAGAGAACGATCTTACAGGGCGTCGGCGAGCCGGCTGCGTTGGCCTTTGATAGCGCCGGCAACTTGTACGTTGCAAACTACGACAACGCCAGCGTGACGGTCTACGCTCCTGGCACGACTACCCCCCCTTATTAACGATTTCCCAGGGCATTAGCTCGCCCGGCGCATTAGCCTTCGATGACGCCGGCAACCTGTACGTCGCAAACGACGGCAGCAGTTCGGTGACGGTGTACGCGCCGGGAAGCTCGTCGCTGCTGAGAACCATCTCCGAGGGTGTGGACTTTCCGTATGCGCTGGCCTTCGACGGATCCGAAAATCTCTACGTTTCGAACTACAACGCAAACACGGTGACGGTATACGCTTCCGGCTCCGAGCTCGTGCTCCGGACCATTTCGCAGAAAGTGCAATTCCCGGGATCGCTGGCCTTCGACGCTGGGGGGAGCTTGTACGTCGGCAACTCCGACAACAGCACCGTCACCGTATACGCGCCGGGGAAGCTCCAGCCCAAGCGAACGATCTCGACCGGTGTGAGCTACCCACACGCATTGGGCTTCGGCCCCTAGAGGCTGTTTGACGATGCGAGTACCAGATCGGCTCGGTCTTCGGTTAGAGGAACGTGCTCGGCGAACGCATCGCCTTCGGAGCCTCAAACGAGGCGCGCGACCTTACGTTTCACGAGATCAAGCCGCTCGAGGTACGTTGCTGTTTTGTTGACGCGATAACCGTTTAGCGCAGGGTAAGCGGTTTCAAGCCGCTTGCCCTGTAGGCGGTTGCAAGCCGCTTGGAGGGATGGTATAATACGCCGCCGAAAAACCATCCTCGGCTCGCTGAGGGTGGGCCGAGCTCTCTATAGCTTATGAAGGAGCTCAAATGCGACAATTCCGTCTACTTTTCCCAGTTCTGGTCTCCGCGATCGCGTTCGCGGCATGCAGCGGTGGAAACGGCACCTCGCCGACCGCGGGCATACCCGCCGCGGGACCGGCCAGTCCCGTATCCCCCGATCGCAGCGGCACATTCTCCCACGGCACTTTTCAGGTTCCAACTTTTACGAAATCGGATCCGTGCCCGGGCGGATTAGACATGACGTTCGGCGGCTCGGTGGCGTATAATGCGTTCACCATCGTCGGGCAGGATAAAACGGTTATCCTCGTCCGCACGAAGTGGGTAGGTCTTACCGGGACCGACTCCAACGGCAACCCGTATACCTTTAGCGGCGGTGGCCGTGCCCGACTCGTGATACCCAACGGCCAAGTGCTGCACGGCGCAGGCCTTGGCCACGCCGTCTTCGTCGGCAGTGGGCCGGACGCAGGCGACTCTGTCCGCGTCAAGGTTGACGCCAGCACCGACGGCAATGGCCATTATAGTGTGACGCTCGATAGCGTTAAATTCGTCTGCGGCGAAGGCCAATAAGACGACAGCAGGTTGAATGAAGGGCCCTGAATTCGTTCGGGGCCCTTTCATTCCTGAGCGCCCCCGCGAGGTGCATTTTACTGACCCAAAATGTTGATCGCTCGCGTAGCGAGGGCAACGATGGTAAGCAGCGAGATCAGGCTTTGCACGATATGCAGTATCTTCGCTCGATCGGTGAGCGGATAGATTTCACTCGGGCTGAACGCAGTGCTGGTCGTGAACGCTAGATATAAGTAATCGACGAACGAAGGCTGCCAATCGCCGGAAACGCCTTCGGCAGCATCGCCGCGAGGAAAGTGGAAATGGGCCTGCCCCTGCCAAACTCCGGTGCGCCCGTCGGGGCCGCCGCGATCGAGGCGCCAATAGATGAGCGTAAACAGCACGATTGCGTCTAAATTCGCCGGCCTATTTGCTATTTCGTAAAGCAATCGTGCCAAGATCGTGATCTCGACGCCTGCATCGAGTATGGCAAACGCTAGAATGGCGTAACGCTAGAATGGCGTAACGCTCGAAACGCGTCCACCGAGAAGCAATCACTGCTGCGCCGATCACGATTTCCGAATATTCGGGTAGTAGGTGATTTTAAACCGGTACGGATCTTGCTCGAAAATTCCCTAGGCAATTTTGAGGATTTGAAACCTGCTTGCGAGAAGCCAGCCGATTGTCGTGATGTCTCGCCTAACGTCTGCCGATGCGGTCGAACAGCTGAAGGCCGGCAATATGCGATTTGTTGCCGGGAAGCCGCAATGCGGACCGTACGGTCCCCGCGTAGCGGAGTTTGCGAGCGATCCACATCCCTTTGCAGTCGTTCTCGGCTGTTCCGATGCGCGCGTGCCCATCGAGACCATCTTCGATCAGGTTCCCGGAAACATATTCGTGGTGCGAGTCGCTGGAAATGTTATCGACGACTGCAATTTCGCGTCGATCGAGTTTGCAATCGATGTTCTGAAATCGTCGCTGGTCCTGGTTCTTGGGCATTCTCGCTGTGGCGCTCTCCGCACGGCCCTCGCATACGTGCGCGATGGCACGAGGCAGCGCGGTCGCATTCCGGAAATCATCGACGCTCTCGTGCCGTCGGTACAAGCTGCGCAGGGCTTCCCGGGCGACTGGCTCGAAAACGCCATCGCGCATAACGTCGCGCGCAACGTAGAGGCCCTCGTCGCCGGCTCAGAGATCGTCTCGGAGAAGGTTAACGACGGAGAGGTGCGGGTGATTGGGGGAATCTATAACGTTGCCACGGGGTGGGTCGCGTTCTCATAGTTGCTCTCGATCTTCCCCGAAGGCCGTCGTGCCGCCGCGAAGAGAGGCCGTTGCCGGTAAAAACCGGGCCGGTTGGCAGGGCCGCCGCGAATGTGGCCTAACGGAACAGAGGCACGCCGCCGGTACGCCACTCGGTATCTAGACGGCGTTGAAAGGACTATCTATGAAGCAAATTCTGGCTGTTTTTATCTTGGCCCTCGTTGCGGTTGCGCCAGCTGGTGCACAGCAGGCGGGAGGTATGAGTGCCATGGGTTACTACGTCGGGACATGGACGTGCGTCGGCGGCCCCGTCGGCTCGCCGCCAAGCACCGCGAATGTCACGGCTGTCATGAACGGGGACGTGTTGAATTCAAGTGTGTCAATTCCGGTGCAATCGGGGATGAAAGCACCTTACTATCTGACTTTCGTAACGTCTTACGACGGCAAAGGCCGGTATATCCAAACGACGCTCGATAACTACGGATCCTGGGGTGTGTCGTCCGCACCTACGTGGACTGGAAATACCGAACAATGGACTGACCTGTCAAACAGCGATGGCAAACTCGGACACGGTCAGGCCGTCCGCACCGATAACGACCACTACACATTTACGGGCTACGCCACCACGACGGGCACCACTCCGAACTTCAAAATAGCGTGTCAGCGCCAATCCTCCTAGCGCCGTAGCAACCTCACCATCGAAAAGCCCCGCTTCATAAAATAGGCGGGGCTAATTCGATCCGGACGCGTTGCCTAGGTCCGGGTCGGGAGCGCTCGGATGCGTCGCGTAGCGCGGTGCAACCCATCCGTCGGCGCTAGTCTCCAGGTGGATGGAAGTGGACCACTCTCTTTACCGCTTGATCGACCTCTTCGGGAGATATCAGGACGGTAGATCGGGTTCGTATCGCTCCGGAGGCGGCAACCGTAAGGCCTATGGCCGTAACGGCGACTTGATCGGGAAGATCGATGATGAGAATAGCGTCCTCGTCCCCGAAGGTGAAATACATAGCTTCCAGCGTTCCGTTCACCGATGCGAGTAATGTCTCGACGGCCTTGCGGCGTGCCGTGCCGCCGCTCTTTAATAGGCCTTTTGCACCCTCGGCGGTGTACGTAGCGTGAATCAAATATTTCGGCATCAAAATCTCCTTACGCTGGTTCTTCTTCAACACAGACCGCGTGCGCCCCGGCTCCCAGGCTGCAACGATCGACCCAGGTGCCGGCGAGTGTGCTAAAATGACGCTATGCGCGCGATTCTCACCACGTTGTTGCTCTCGTCGTTGGTGCTAGCCGCATCGAGTTGCGCGCTCGGTGCCGGCTACGCTAAGGGCAACGTGTCGCTCGACGCACACTCGAGTTCGATCAAGTACGGATGGCTCGTTCGCGGACCCGACGAAATGAATAAGGGCAAGACCGTACTCCGGATGTACTTGTCGAGCGTCGACATCGGCTCGGAGATCGACGCGTGCCACACGCTATCGTGCGCGGATAGCGCGTTAAAAGATGGAGCAATGGTCGATTTTGGCGACGCTACCTATCTTGGCTACGCGCTTAGGCTCAACGGCGAACGTCTCCAGTATTCAGGCGGTACCAACGCACAGGCATTTACGCTTTCAACGAGCGAACCTGGCCACCTCGCCGGCAAACTGCATATCGACGACGCCGCCGTGGGCGGCGGTAAGGTCGACGCAGAATTCGATCTGACCTTGACGAGCACGTTCAACACCGTGCGCTAACGTGTCGGTCTGTCTCGCTAGGTTGGTGGTCTTTGCCGGGTTAAATGATGTCGGCCCGTTTCGTGCACCTACTCAGCGATCGCCGCAACGAGCTGATGATTATCTACAGCGAAGATCTCGCTCCGACCCGACTCTCGGCTGGCCGCCTTCGGAAGGGGGGTGACGCATTCGATCGATGGCCCGCGGTAGCCGCCGGATTGATTCAACGGGCGGAAAAGCAAATCTCCGTCGAGGCTTTACCCACGTCGTCGCCGCTACCGGTTTCGCGTTCGCGTCATCGCGGTCACGTGTCGTAAACGCCCCCTAAGAACCTCCAGAGCGCCTCGCACGCCTGACTCGTCGCCGCCAAAACCTCCGCACGCTTCGCGGGCGAATCCGCGCCTCGATCTATCAAACGCCATTCGGCAGCTGAATGAGCGACGTCCGCTTCCTCGTGCACCGTGAAGAACTCGTAATCGCCCGCATCCATGAAGCCGTAATGGCGCTTCAGTCCTTCGACCTTGACGGCCGCGATCGCCGGCACTTGTGATTCGAATGCGTGGAGCGCTGCCAAGCCGGCGTAGTAGGGGCGATTGCGGCACAACCCCGTAAACGTGCCCACGAGCTGTTGGGTAGCCGTCAGGGGCGCGGCGGCCGCGAGGTCCTCCTCGGAAAGCCCGAGGGCCTTTGCGAAGCGTTTCCACAGTGCCGGGTGATTGTTCGGTCCGTACTCTTCGTCGATGAGGTTTTGCAGGATGGTCTGCCGCGGGCCGAGGTCGCTTTTGCCGTCACCATCGAAGTGCGGCGTGTTCGAGTGCACGGCGCTAAGGTACGTCGGCTCTGCCAGCACGTGATGCATGTACTGGCCGGCATACCGTTTGAGCTGTGCGCGGGATAGTTCGCCCTTCGACCAGGCAACGTAAAAAGGGTGGCGCAGCAAGTGCCACTCGTCGATGATTGATCGGACTTGCAGGTCAAAAGACATCGGCGCAATCGTTTTCATGGGGTAGGCGTTTGGCCGGCGGTTGGGGACCTCCTCGTCCCACCAGTGCGGCGGCGGTCCTGCGCGGTTACTGCGGACGCAGAAGGGCCTTCAAAATGGCCCCGTCGTCTTCGACGGCGCTCCACCATTTATTATTGTCGGGCAGCGTGTTCCACGTCCAGTAGACCGTTCCGGCGATTCCCAAACGCAACGCTTCCTGCTGTTGCCGGCGGAGCGCTGCGATGGCTGAGTCTATCGTCGGAAACTGCTTCTGGCTGGCGCCGAACTCGCCCAGAACGACCGGCGTGGCGCGCAGATCCCAGTTGCGAAACTCGTTCGAGTCGAGGTCCCCCTCAAGCGAATAGCCCGGGTAGCTTCGAGGGTAAGCGTGGACGTCGATAAACGACAGCGCCCGGCTGCGCGCGAACACGAGCGGGCGTGGGGGATAGCGCGAATCGCTGTCGGACGTCCGAATCAAGCCGTTTGGTCCGCTTTTGTGGACGGCATTGTACGTCGCGGACCCAGCGGTCACCAGTGCCTGCGGATCTTGCGAGCGGATTGCCGCGGACACCTGGTTTGCCCAATTGACTAAGTTCGCATCCATGCACTGTTGTCGCGATGCGGCGTTGCCCATGTCGTAACTTCGGCCGTCGGCCGTCGTGACCGTTCCCGAATGAAGCGAGAACGGTTCCCACGCGTCGTTTACGAATATTTCGACTTGAATCTCCCACGCGAAGACCGTGCTCAGCAGCGATCCCGCTTCGATGGAAGCCACGTCGTGGACCAGCTCCCGCGCGTAGGCGACCTTTGCGCGAATGCCGCCCGGCGAAAAATAGTACTGGTTGATGCCGGTAACGTTCGCGAGCCGGCCGGATTCCGCGATGCTCTTGAAGCCGCGGTTTTCCGGAAAAGCGTGCAACGCCACCATAACGTGCATGTTGTGACTCCGGGCACGCCGCAAGAAATCGACGAAGTTGTCGACGTAAGGCTTGTAGAGACCTTGGCTGTCGGCCGGCCCGGCTATCCCGTATTGGCCCCGGTCTTGATGCACGCTGTCACCGCTGTCGAGAATGACGCGAACGACGGTGAAGCCATTGTCGTGCATCGAAGCGAGCACGCCGTCGATGCCCTGGGGATCGTAAAATCCCGGGTCGAGCGTTACGTGCGCGTACGTCGGCCTCGACGGAGCCGTCCGCCGGTTAGACGCCCGATCTAGAATCGTGTAGTTGAAGCCGCCCGGGGAAAATCGCGCACCGGTGGCGACGTTGTAAAACTCCGCGCGGGGGGTGCCCGCCCTGACGCCGATCCGCGGAAGCGGCCCGGAGGTGGTTACTCTCGAGGCGACGGGGATCGCGGCAAGCGCAAGGCTCAAAATGACCGCTGCGAGCTGCATGGTAGTCCGGCATATTCCCAAAACCGGGCCGGGTGCTTGCTCGCTAGCTCTTCTCTAGGCCGAGCTAGCGCGGTTGATGAATTCGGCAACCCGAGAGCTTGGCTGCGTTGGTGTCGTCGAACCGCGCGTCTTCTTCTGCGCGACGCCGGGACGTGGATTCCGTCGGCGTCGGCATACTCTGAATTCCGCTGACGACCGTGATCGGTACTCCATTATGGAAACCCATTTTCTCTCCTTTCCTCTGTATTTAAGCTTTAGCTCTTTTAGTATTTCCAACACGGTACTACGCTTTTCGGTTGCAGCGTGTTTCGTTCCGGTGCGAATCGACTCGCGCGATTTTTTACGCGAGAGCGTGGATTCGTTCGGCATAAGGCAACGCGCGCACGTTCGAATCGAACGAACTGCTGGTGCGACTTTCGGCGCCCTATTTTAAGGGCGAAAGTGCCAGCGCGCGACCGTTCTAAACGGTGAGAGCAGCGGTGGATCGTAGCCCATCAGGATCGAGGGGATTACGTCGACTTCGGAGATCTGGCATAGAAAATCGTAGGGCACATCGGTCAAGACCTGCCGCTGAACGAAGCGGTAGTCGCGCGAGCGCGTCGCCCGGTCGAACGACGACGATGCCTCACGAAGCGCCCGGTCCACCGCCGTATTGCAGTAGCGCGCGTCGTTAAAACCGTGCGGGCCGCGTTGACTGCACGCGAGCAGCCACGAAACGTCCGGATCGTAACTGGACTGGTAGCCGTACAGGGCTACCTGATAGCGTCCTTGTGTTATCGGGCCGCCGAGTGCGAGGAATTGCTCGCGAGCATACTGCTTCAGCGTAACATCGATCCCGACCGCGCGTTCTTGCGCCGCGATCAAAGTTGCGAATCCGGCGTCGATTTCCATGCCCGTCCGAAGCGCGATCTCCAACTCGAGCCGCCGGCCACCCTTGATGCGAATTCCGTCCGGACCCGGAATCCATCCGTCGCTCGCGAGCGCCCTTTCGGCGGCGCGGGGATCGTACGGCAGGTTGCCTAGATGCGGATCGAACGCCCACGTGAAGAGACCGCGCATGCCGGTGTCGGCGTCGTAAAGCCCGTGGGTCATCTTCGCGACCAGTGCCCGGCGGTCGATCGCGCGGGCGAAGGCACGGCGTACGGCGCCGTCGCCGGCGAGCGGATCGGTGATGTTGAAAAGGAGTGCGTAGAAGTACGGTACCGGCGTCACCACGATGCGATGATCGGGGATCTCGCGCAGCGTGGCGATCCTGGTAACGTCGGCAAAAAACGTTGCGTCGACCTCGCGCGTCGTCAACTGTGCGACCGTGGTCGACGAGTCGTGCAAAAACCGCAGGGTGATGCGGTCGATCGCCGGCCTTCCCGCGAAATACGACGGGTTCGCGCTTGCCGTGATGTAGTCGCCGCGCGACCATCGCGCGAAGGCGTACGGCCCCGAGCCGACCGGAGCGTCGTTGAACGTCGCGTGGTTGAGGTTAGGAAGACGCGCCAGGAGATGCGCCGGCAAGACTGGGTAGTTGCTGTCGCCGCCGAAGAAGTACGAAACGATCGGCGAGTACGCGCGTCTCAGCCGTACGACGACGGTGCGTTCGTCCGGTACTTCGATCCCGGCGACTTGATCGTAGCCATACCGCGACGGAATGTTGTTGGCGGGACTCATAATGGCTCGGTAGGTGAAAGCGACGTCGCGGGAGGTCAGCGCAGTGCCGTCTGCCCAGCGCACGCCGCGGCGCAATCGATACGTGATGCGCGTGCCGTCGTGGGAGACACCGCCGTTTCGGAGCGTCGGCACCTGGCTTGCGAGGTCGGGAACGACGTTTCCGTGCGCGTCGTAGTTGGTCAAGTACGAATACCCGAGCTCGCTCACGACGTAGCCAAGTTCTCCTTCAAGGTACAGGGGGTTCAGCGACACGGGTTCGGCCGGGACGGCGACGATGAGTGTGGCGCGGTTCGATTGCGTTGGAATGCCGGCTTTCGAGCAGGCCGCAAAAAACATCGCGCAGCCACACAGAAACGCGGCGATCCTCATCGGTGATTCAGAATCCGAAGTTTAAAAGTGTGCTCATGGCGTGTTCCTTTGCGCGTTGCACTGCACTCTGCCTTGCGAGCTTGGTTGCGGGCTGCGCTTCGGCCATCCCGACGAACCCCATCCGGCAAGCCGCCGAGTTGCCGGGTTCGGCATATTCGCATCCAGACGTCGCGGCGAGAAACCGCGATTGCGCAAATCGCGGGCCACCGTTCCGCCTCAAGTAATGGTCGCCAACAATGCTTCCGGGACGTTCACGGGCGTCACGGTCATTGGATGACACAAAATGGATCGAATCGCGCCGTCGCCGTCCTTCGACGGCGCGCCTTCGGCGCTCCGTTCAGGATGACACAAAATCGCAAAGGCGCCGGCGAGCCACGCTACTTCGCAAGGCTCACGGTCGCACCAATGAGTTCCGCCGCCTTGCGGACACCGATACTTTTCGACGGAGATCCGCCCGCCGGATATGGCCAAAAACCAACTTTCTTGACTTCGCGATTCAACGTCCCGTAGGGTACGACGATGGTTCGGCCTTGTATCCAGAATTGGACGACGAGGTGACTCCGAGCGCTCAGATGGGTCGTGCCCACGACGCTTCCGCTCGAACCCGACACTTTCACGCGGTAAAGCGTATCGGTGGACACGTCTTCAATCGCCAAGTTCTTGCCGTCCCACTGAATGCCGCCCGGATATCCGATACTCTGATTTAAGGCCAGGTCGGTAAACGAAGTGCCGCCCGCAGGGAGGACCGCGAATAGCGCCTGGGTCGTCCCCGAGTCCGCACCGTCGATGTAGAGGTTCCCAGCGTTGTCATAGCCACAGAACAAATACACGTTAAAGTTCGGATCGGTATACAGATGTGCGGCACCTTGCGCGTGATCGAAAATGGCTACGCTGCCCGCGCCGCTGGGATTACTGCCAAAGTTCGTAACGGCTAGATTCCCGGTCGTACGGTCGATCGAACAGCCCTCGGGATAGACGCCGAACTCAAACAGCGTCGCGACGGGTTCCGTCGCACCGTGTGCGTATTCGACGATGTCTCCATTCCCTGTATCGGTAACGAAGACGTCGCCCTTCGGGTCGGAGCAGAGGCCGGAGGGCCCGCTGAAGCCCGTCAGCGTCCCCTCTCGTTTGCCGTCCGGATACGAAAAAACGTCGACGGTGCCTTGATCGTCGGATACGTAAAGAAGGTTGGTTTTCATTGCTTCCGGATTCATCCACGAGGCAGCACGCCCCGAATGGGCGGCGTGCAGCGGTCCAAGCGCGGACGCCGGAGGCAGCGAGGTCTGACTTTGCGGAGCGGCACAGCCGGCGAGCAACGCGGCGAGCGCGCCAATGCATAGTACGCGGCGACGAGAGCCTCGATTTCTCATGTAGTGTTCCCTTAGTTCCTTAATCCGTTAGATCGCTTGAATTTTCGCCATCATTCCACCGTCCTCGTGATCGAGTATGTGACAGTGGAACACAAACGTGCCCTTGATGAGTGGATCGCGGAAATCCATGAGCAACACGAGGGTGCCGGGTTGTCCGTCACCTCGCCGATGCGGGATGACGACGCTGTCGGCCCAGTACGGGTATTGCGGTTTGACGCCGTTGACTTCTTTTACCAAGAAATGTATCTGGTGGATGTGAAAGTCGTGCACTTCCGTGCTGACGTTCACGATATGCCATTCCTCGATCGTCCCGACGTGCACCACGTACATCGGCGGAGCGTTTATCGAGAATATCTTACCGTTGATGCGGAAGTGTTTTGGTCCTTCGCTAAAAACGACGGTGCGCTTGACGGAAGCCGGTGGAAGCTGAGTCGTGTACGCGTTCGTCGGAAGTGGATCGCCGACCGTGAGTGGCCGAGCGTTTGTGGGCCGGCTGCGGCTGGGGTGATGGAAAGGTGCGTGAATGACGGCGAGCTCGATGTCGGGGTCCCGATCCCCGCCCGGCCCGGTGTCGTAGCAAAGGCTGCGGAACTTCGTCGATCGGTTTTGCGGACCGGTTACGATGAACTCCGCACGCGCGGCGGGCGGAACGATGACGAAGGGCACGGTCAGCGTCGGCGGATTGCCGGGGCGCGTATCCAGAGCGAAGCCGTCGATCGCGACCAGCTGGACCGATTCACCATCGACGGCGAGCTTTAACGTCTTGTGCCCCGTCGCGTTTACGACCCGAAAGAACTGCTGTTCTCCGGGTGCAATCGTTATGACGGGATTGATGGCTCCGTTAATCGTGGGCGTAAGGCCCATCTCAGGACCGCAGGGATCGTTGTTAACGAAGTGCGGACGGAGGATCCCCGAGTCCGGCATGCTGCCGTCACCAAGCATATCGGACGAGCCGTCGCCAGCGCCGTTCGTCTTGAGGGTCGAGCTGGTCCCCGTGTCTCGAACGACGATCACGCGCTGCTTCAATTTACCCAACCCGGGCAAATGACGTTCCAGCCCCTCGACGATAATAGCACCCGACATTCCGCCTTGACCGACTTGTAGGTTTACCTGTCCGTGAATGTGCGGATGATACCAATACAGCCCCGGCTCCTGATTCTTTGGAACGTGCACCACGTAACGGACCTTCTGTCCGGGTCTTGCAAAGGTCCCAAGAACGTCGTCGCCGGGGGCCTTCGGCGACACGCCGAGGCCGTGGAAGTGCAGATTAATCTCGTCCGCCATGCTCCGCGTATGCTGCAACGCATCGACAACCTCGACGACGAAGGTTTCGCCGGGCTTCACACTGATCGTTGGGATAACGTTTTTCGCGCCTTCGTAGTCGAAAGTCGGAAGATTGCTCGTTTGATCGATCTCCGCGGTGAGCGAAACTCTAGCGACGCCGTTGACTGCTTTTACGACGGGCGGCTCGGGAAGCTCGTTGGGATTCTTGCCGGCCGGCAGTACCGACGATCGGCCCACGGGCGGAACCGCAAGGGGTCCTGGAAGGGCGGGCGTGCTCGATTGGCCGCCGCATCCGGCAACCCAAGCGCAGGCGATAACGACGGCGAGAAAGCGTCGTGGCACGGAACTTCTCCTTATAAAATTCAAACTGGTTGGCCGTTATTGAGCGAGGCTCACGGCCGCACCAAATGCATGCGGGGCCGCGATGGTAGAGCTCGGCGAACCACCGGCCGGATAGTTGAAAAGACCGACATCGCGGCCGCTGACGTCGGGCCCGACGACCGTGCTGCCCGCAATCCAAAACTGCCGCACGCTCTTCGTACCGCCGAGCGTCGTAGAGCCGACTTCGGTTCCGGCGCTTCCGCTAATCGAAAATTGGTATATTACCGACGGAGAAATGCCGGAATCCCCAACGGCAACGTTATGGCCATCCCACTGGACCTGGGCTGGAACGGCGATAGACTGATTCAACGTGACGGGTTTGAGTGCGGCGCCGCCGCGGCGAAGTTCGGCAAATTGAAATCCTCCGTCGCCCTCCCCGTCGATGAAGAGATTTCCCTGGTCGTCGTATCCGCAAAAATAGGCCGCGCGAACGTTCGAAGTCGAGTATTTCACGGGCGAACGCCATCCGCCGCCCTTAGTGCGCCGATAAACCGAAAGCACGATGCCGTTCGTCCCGCCCGTGACGGCGAGATTGCCGGTAAGGGGATCGACGGAGCACCCCGTCGGGCTACCTGGGGTGTCGAGAGCCACGATTGGTTTGCTTGCACCGTGAGGATACTCGATGACGTCAAAGCCCCCGGCGTCGGCGATCCACACGTTCCCCGTCCGATCGGCGCACTCACCCTTTGGCCGGCCGAAGCCGGTGAGTTTCCCGACGAGCCCACCCATAGGATACGAGTACACGTCGACGGTTTGCTTCCGGACGTCCGAAACGTAGAGAAGATCCATACGCGTTGCCTGCGGCGTCATCCAAGTACGCGCCGTTTCGGGACGGACAACGGCACTTCGCGCCATCGGGACGGCCGGCACGTTTTCCGACGGCGATCCACCGCATCCCGCAAACACTACGGAGGCCGCACAACATGCTGCCGCATAACGCGCTAAATCAAGACGGCTCATGGTGATGCCTCTCATATAAGCATGAACGCATTGAAGGGACGGCTTGTTCTGCATGCTGCCCTCCGATTCCGGCGCGACCCGCGCTACGGAACGATCTCGAACACCGTACCGCATCCCAAAGCCCCGCCGGGACCGCCGTCTCAGGCGACGATCCCGGCGGAGCGTCTCTCACTGATTATCGGGCATTCGGTGGCTCGTGGGCTGGCTCATGAAGAAGCGCTGGTCGAGCGGCGCCGGGATCTTCACGAACTTCCGTGGCGGTTGTGAGAAGTCGAACGCATCCGACGCAGGCGAGTTCGCCCGCGTGTCGCTGGCCGATAACCGTCCTAAGCTGAATTGGTCTTCCGTAAATCGCAGGATGCTGCCATGCTCGTAGGGGACGTGCGACACGTACCCGGCTTTGGCGTACGGCGAAACGATCAGCATCGGCAACCGCAAGCCGAGTCCGTCGTAGTCGACGAAGGCGGGCGCGACCGGGTCGTACCATCCACCGTAGTCGTCCCAGAAGATAAAGATTGCGGTCGAGTTCCAATACTTGGACTTGCCGACGGCATTAACCAGCGACGTGACCCACGACGGTCCGGTGTTCGACCCGCTGCCGGCATGGTCGGAATTCTCCCACGTCGGCGTAATCCAGCTGACCGCACGCAAATTGCCGTTCGAAACATCGCTAAAGAATTGCGTCTGCGGCGTGATGATGTCCGTCTTCCAATCCTGACCGGTATAGATGTGCTTGATCGCCTGATAAGCGCTCCAAATACCCAAATCGCCATTGACCGGTGCGGTGTAGAATCCCCACGAAACG
Organism: Vulcanimicrobiota bacterium; assembly: GCA_963786105.1. Taxonomy (GTDB): domain Bacteria; phylum Vulcanimicrobiota; class Vulcanimicrobiia; order Vulcanimicrobiales; family Vulcanimicrobiaceae; genus Tumulicola. The sequence continues at coordinate 87,262 of CAWAXX010000017.1, read as the reverse complement.
CCCGCGTTGTCGAGTTCGTCTCCGAGGGTCGTCGGATCCCAGCACACCACCTCGTTCCCCGACGGAATCTGGCGCTGCTGTCCCACCATGGAGATTTTGTCGCCGGTTCCACCGGGACAGCCCCACGCACCATTGGGATAGTTGACCGCCGATTCCGCCTGCCCGGAGATGATGTACTGGTGCGAAATGAAACTGCTCGCGTCGAAGTTCGAGGCGAACATTTGATCGGCCAGGACGTATTGCTTGGCCATTTCAAAATAGGGCTTCGTCTCCGTGTGCGGCACGTAGCTATACGTTGGATTCTTGTTCGGACAGGGCGGTCCGGAATTACCGCAACCGACGTATTCGTTGTTGAACCCGTTCATCCGGCAGTTGGTACCGGGGATGCTTCCGGTGCCGTTGCAAGCGGCAAAAAACGAGTTCGAGCTATGGTCGATATCCCAAGTAGTTTCGAGACCGACTGGTTGCAGCACAATCTTTTGACCGTTGGAGTCGAAGCCGTACTTTGCCGTCTTCGCGCCGGGAAAGCCGTAAAAGAGATTGTTGAAGCTCCGATTCTCTTGCACGATGATGATGACGTGTTGGATCTTGCCGCTCGAGCGGCCGTGACGCTGGCCTTGCTCGGATTGCGTGTCCGCTGCCGGCAACCTGGGGGACGCGCCCAATCCGCCTCCGGTACTGCAGGAGCAAACCAAGAGCGCCATGGCCGCGACCGGCAGCATCCGGACCGCGTTGAAACTGAATCGCATAAAAACGTCTCCTTGGAACAGCGTGCGCCGTCCAGCGAACTTTTGGATCCCGGCGTTCCGTTGCCGCAATAGGCACCAGTCGGCGCGCGCTAGGGATCCTCGACGTCGGGCGGGGCTACTAGTGCGTCGTGTTTCTTGAAAGGTGGTGCCTTGATCGGTGTAAACGAGCGCGGATGCTGCGTGAAATCGAAGCAATCCGAAAGGTCGTCGGCGCGCACGTCCGTCGTACCGAGCGCACCCTTTGGTATCCCGAAGGCTTCCTCTGAGAATGCCAAGAGGCTGCCGAACTCGTGCTGCACTTTAGAGACGTAGGCTCGTTTTGCATACGGCGAAATGACGACCAGCGGAACCCGGAATCCCAACTCGTAATAGTTATTGAACTGCTCGGGCTGCACGTGGTCGTACCATCCCCCCCAATCGTCCCAGACGATGAAGATCGCGGTCGAGTTCCAATACGGGCTCTCGCCGATGGCGTTCACGACGGCTGCAACCCACGACGGCCCTTTCGCACTCCGCGTTCCGGCATGGTCTGAATAGGCATCGCCCGCCGGGATTACCCACGACAATCCCGGCAGCTGGTTGTTCGAAATATTCGTGAGAATCGTTTTGGACGGCGAAATGATGTTGCTGTAGTCTTGCCCGTACCGGACGTGTTGGATAGCATCGAACGCGTGCCAAAGGCCGACGCCGAATCCGCGCTGATAGTAGCGCCACGTCACGTGCTGTTTGTCGAGCAAATCCGAAAGCACCGGTCGATCGAAGCACGGAGCCGGAGTAGGACCGGGATTTCCGTTACCCGGATTGATGGTCGGAACGACCGAGGAGCTAGGCGCATCGCAACCGTCAGCTCCCGGGCGGCCGGTATAACGGTTAATGGCATTACCCGAAACGTTGAACGACGTCGCCGGCAGTGCCGACGCGGTTCCGCTAACCAGATACTGATGCGCCGGAAAACTATCGGCCTGGTTAGTCTGAAACATGTGGTCGGCAAAAACGTACTGCGTCGCCATGTCATAATACGGCTGAACTTCCGAACGCGGGGCGTAGCCGAACGGGCGCATGCGACTTCTTTGGGAGAGACCTCGATCGAAGCCATCCATTCTACCGCCATCGTAGTCGGTCAGCCAGTTGCTGTGGCCGTGGGGTAAATCGTACGGAGCCGCAAGCGACACGGGCTGCAGCGAAACGGTTTGGCCGCGTGAATCGATCGCGGTCTGCGAGATGTCGGCGCCGGGGACGCCCTGGAAGAGATAGTCGGGGGTACGGTTTTCTTGAACGATGATGACGACGTGGGTAATCGGCGTCGTCGCCTGCCGAACGGCCATGATAGGCAAACCGGCATTACCCGACGGCGGAGTCGAAGAAGCCTGCTGACCGCCGCACGCCGTCAGCATGAAAAGCGCAGCGATCTGTGGCGCTGCGATGGCTTTGCTACTCATTCGTAGTCGGGTGCCCGGCCGTCGTTGATCTGCTTGAGGAAGAACGAACGGTTCTTAGGAGCGTCGATCGGAACGAACGCTCGCGGCGCCCCGTTAAAATCGAAGCAGTCGGATGCCGGCGAGTTCGCACGCGCATCGCTGGCGGCCAAACGACCCAATCCAAAAACGTCCTCGGCGAACCTGAGTATACTTCCGGTTTCGTATTGCACGTGTGAGACGTAGCCTTTCTTGGCGTAGGGCGAGATCACGAGAAGCGGCACGCGAAAGCCCAGCCCATCGTCATCGAGATGCGGCGGCGGCACGTGATCGTAAAGGCCTCCCCAGTCGTCCCACATGACGAAGATTGCGGTGCTATCCCAAAACTGGCTCTGGCCGACGGCGTTGACCAGCGACGTCACCCACGACGGCCCGAAGCCACCGCCGCAGTTGACGTGATCGGAGTCGTTGCAAAGCGGCGTGATCCAGGTCACGTTCGCGAGGGTACCCTTACCGACGTCGGTGATGAACTGCTTCTGCGGAGTAATGACATCTTGCTTCCAGTCGTTTCCGTAGCGGATGTGGCGAACCGCTTGATAGCCGGACCATTCGCCTCCGTCGTTGCTGATCGTGCTGGTATAGAAGCGCCACGACAGTCCGGCGCTGTCGAGTTCGTCGCCGAGCGTGGTGTAGTCAAAACAGGCTCTCTGCGTTGGCCCGTAGGTACGGTCTTTTGTGACCGTCTGCACCTGGTCGCTAGGGCCGCCATCGCATCCCCAATATCCGTACGGCAGGTCGACGCTCGAATGCGCCTGCGCCGCAATAATATACTGGTGCGAGACGAAGCTTTCGTCGAGATGCGACTGGAACATACGGTCGCCGACGACCCATTCGTGCGCCATGTCGAAATAGGGCTTCGAATCCGTGTGCGGCACGTAAACGTATTCGGGTTTAGGGGGACCGCCCCAGTGCGGTTCCCGATCGAACCCGTCCATCCGGCACTCGGTACCCGGCAGTTTGCCGGTCCCGTCGCAAGCCGCGATCATCGACGACATGGAATGATCGATGACGTACTGCGTCGCTAAACTTACTGGGCGCAGCTGGATCGTTTTCCCACGCGAATCCTTGCCGTTCGGTACGGTGTCCGCACCTGGATACCCCTGAAAGAGATTGTCGAAACTGCGATTTTCTTGAACGATAATGACGATGTGTTTGATTTTCTCGCTGCCGCTGCCGCCGAGGCTCTGCAGCAGATCCTTCGTCCCGACCGCCGGTACCAGCGGCGCGCCGGCAGGTGACGCCGAGTGCGATCCTCCCGCGCATCCGCCGAACGCAATCGTAGCAAAGACCAGCGACGTGACGATTGCCAAACGTGGGGCTATCACGATTACCTTTCCGAGCGCGAGTGGAGTGGTACAGCCTACGCGAAAAACGCCGCGGAATCCTAGCCGGAGGTCGCGCCTCGAACGGCTTGCCGAAGGCGCGCCGTCGTATGGCCCGAAGGACAAATTCATGTTCCTGGTGTTTTTGGCAATTTTTCTCTTAGGCATCGCCGCCGGACTGCGTGCATTTACCGCCCCTGCCGTACTTTGGATCGCGCGCCACGGCGGTCTTTGGGCGATCGTGTTCGGGATTCTCGCCGTCCTAGAATACGCCGGAGATCTGTATCCAAGAACGCCCGCGCGAACGAAGGCGCCGGGCCTAGTTGCTCGCATAGCAAGCGGAGCCTTTGTCGGTTGGTCGCTTGCCGTTACGAGTGGCACTTCTGGAGCTGCCGGAGCTTTGGTCGCTCTTGCCGGGGTGGGCGTCGGCGCATACGGTGGGCTCGCAGTCCGAATGATGGCTATCGCCGCGGTCGGCGCGGTTCCCGCGGCAATCCTGGAGGACGTCGTGGCAATTGCGTTAGCCGTGTTCGCCGTCGGTCGCACGATGGCATGATTTCACGCGCGTTCGGCTACGAAGGGTTCGTCGGACGCCGCGAGGAGTTGGCGTTCCTGCACGAAGCGTTTGCGTGCGCGCGCGACGAGCGTTCGCGTTTCGTCCCGATCGAAGGTGACGCCGGGATCGGAAAGTCCCGGCTGATCGAGGAGTTCGTCGCGTCCATCGCGTCCAGCGCGACGATCGCTTCGGGACATTGCAGCGAACACGTGCGCAGCCCGTATCGTCCGTTCTCCGCAATGCTTTCTTCCGTCGACACGCGCGGAATCGGCCGCGGGCTCGAACCGCGCACACGCCGTGGAAACGCGGCAGAGAAAGCCGCCTTCTTTGAAACTACGGCGCGGCTGCTGCAGCGAGTCGCTCAGCGAAAGCCGGTCGTTGCCATTCTCGAAGATCTCCAGTGGGCCGACTCGGCGACGCTCGAGTTACTAAAGTACCTCATGCAGGGCTTGGGCGCCGCCCGCGTGCTGATTCTCGTCTCGCTTCGAACCGAAGGCGCCGCAAACGATGCGGCGCTGGCCTCTTTCCGGCATTACGCTGCGCGCAATCGCGTCGCTGCGGTACCGCTACGCGGACTGCATCGCAACGAAATACGCTACCTCGTGACGCAGCGGCTCGCGCGACTCGGCACGTCGGTTCCACCAGAAACGCTCGCTGAGATCGAATCGCTTTCCGAAGGTAATCCGCTCTTCGCCGAAGAGCTCGTCCACGTCGTGCGTGAAAGCGGCGGCCTGAACCTCGCGACTCACGCGCCGCTGTCGCTTCAGGCGATGCTGAGCGAACGCCTGACGCCGCTTCTCGAGCAAGAACGCGCCGTACTCGTCCGTGCCGCCATCGTCGGCCGGCGCTTCGACGCGGAGTTCCTCGCGACCATCCTCGATCTTCGACTGGAAGAAGTCCTCGCGGTGTTACAGCGCGCCGTTCTCGCCGGCATCGTGGTCGCTTCGCCGTCGTCCGCCTTCGAGTTTACGTTCCGTCACGCCATGATTCGTCAAGCGCTGGCCGATCAGCTCATCGTCGGGGTTGCCGCCCCGCTGCACGTCCGAATAGCGCAGGAACTGCAGAATCTCCCGGACGGCGAGCAGCGAGAGGCGGAGTTGGCCTATCATTGGTCGGCCGCGCGGGTTGCCGATCGCGCCCGGTTTCACAACGAGCGCGCCGCCGAAGCCGCCTGGAACCTCTACGCGTATCGCGATGCCATCGGCTTTTACAGCATGGCGTTGCGCTGGGAATACCCGCCTGGACCGCAGCGCGCCGCCGTCTACGATAGGCTCGGCACCCTCCTCTATATTGAAGGCTGCGGTGAAGAACCGACCGTCTGGTTTGAAAAGAGCCGCGCCGAATACGCCCGGCTCGCCGACGCGGCGGGGACTTCGCACGCTTTGCTCCGCCTGGCGGATCAGTTTTGGGTCGACGCGCGTACCGCGGAGAGTCTCGAGGCGGCGTCGCAGGCGTCGGCGATCCTCGATACGCTGCGAGAGCCCGCGATGTCGGCCGAAGCGATCCTCGCACTGGCTCGCTACTCGATCACGCTGGGCGACGTCGCGCTCGCGCAGGCGCAGTTGGCCGCCGCCGAAGCTCTGAGCGCGCATTTCGACGTTCCGTTGCGGGCGAGCTTTCACGAGGTGCGCGCCGAAACGCTCGCGGCCTTGGGGGACGCCAAGTCGGCGCTCGACGACTGCCGCCGTGCGTCGAGCCTGGCGAACGAGTCGGGAATCAGCGAGTTGATCGCTCAAATCGAAAACAACTTCGCGCTGGTGGCAGCCGACTTGGGCGAACCCGCGTTGGCGGTCGAGCGTCACGAAATCGCCCTCGCCGAAGCCCGGCGCACATCGATGAGCTGGCGGGTCGCGTACTCGGCGCTCAACTACGCAAATACCCTCATGCTCGCCGGCGAGCTGAAACGGGCGCGCGACCTGGTGTGGGAGGCGATCGAGAGCGGCGTGAACACCGCGACGTTCAAAACGAAGGCCGCCGCCGTCGGCGTTCCACTCGCGCTGCTGCTCAACGACCGGCAGTTGCTCGAAGCCTGCGCAGACGAGGATGCGCTGATCTATGCCGCGCGGTCGCGAGAAGTCCAGCGAATCGCCTCGGTATCGGCGGCATTTGCCGAACTACGGTCGGCTCAAGGCGCGAGCGACGAAGCACGCGGTTTGGTCGCCGGCGCGGTTGACTTCATTCCTCGTCCGCATCGCTGCACGAGCCTGTTTCTCCACATCGCGTCTGCGGGTGACGCTCAAACGCAGCAATGGGCCGCGGACATGCTTTCGCTTTCGGGTACGCGTCCGCGAGTGCGCCGCGCGTGCCGGCTCTTCTTGGCAGCGTTGACCGCGGCCGACCGTCCTACGCCGCGCGTGCTGCGCATGGCCGCGCTCGCCGCAGGAGCCTTTTCGCATATCGGCTGGCGCCTGTACGAAGCGCGCGCGCTGGAGGCCGCCGCACGCCCGGCCGAGGCGCTGGCGATTTACGTGCAGATGGGTAACGTCCGCGACGCGGAGCGTCTGCGAACGGCGCGACCGGTCGAAAACCCGGGGCTGGTCGCCCTGAGTCCGCGGCAGATGGAAGTCGCGCGCCTGGTCGCCGATGGCGAAACGAACCGATCCATCGCGCAACGACTGCACATCAGCGAGCATACCGTCGAGCATCACCTCTCCACGATCTTCTCTCGCCTCGGCTTGCGGTCACGTTCGGCGCTGGCGGCGCACATCGCTCACGGCCCCTAGGGATCCCCAGCATGGCGGGAATCCAGGATACCGCCCGCTGCCGAGCCTCCGTATAATCGTCGTCAAGACCGGAAGGAGCTGACGATGGCCGGAGTTCGCTCGTTGCTAAGCCGTTCGATCGCGTTTGGGATCGTAATTTCGCTCGCGTTCGTTGCGCACCCAACCTGGGCCGGTACGACCGGCAGTTTAGCCGGAACCGTTTTCGAGGGCGCCACCGCAACGCCGATTGCGAACGCAACGGTCACTGCGAGCAGTCCGTCGCAAGTCGCGGTAACCCACACCGACGCCCGCGGAAACTTCGTCTTTCTCTCGCTCGCACCCGACACGTACACGCTCTCGTTCGAGCGAACCGGCTACGAGCCGCTCGCGTCGAGCGGCATCAGCATCTTTGCGGATCAGGCTCAGACGATGACGTTCCGGCTGCAGAAAAACCTCAAGACGATCGCGCAAGTCCAGGCGCGCTCCTCCCTCAACCAGGTACGCCCCGGAACCATCACCGACGTCTATTCGGTCAATCCGGCGGTGACCAAGGCCGCCGCGCCGATCGGCGGCGGCGGCGGATTAAACAACGTCTACTCGGCGATTGCCGCGATGCCGGGTGCGTTCGTGCCCAACGGGCAGATGGGCGTCAATCAAACCGTGTACATCCGCGGCGGATATTACGATCAGATCGGTTACGAATACGACGGCGTTCCGGTGAACCGGTCGTTCGACAACTATCCGGCGCACTCGGCGTCGACGCTCGGGCAACAGGAGTTGCAGATCTATGCCGGCGGCGGCGGCGCCAGCGCCAACGCCACCGGACTTGCCGGTTTCATCAACCAAGTCGTCAAGACCGGCACGTATCCGGGCTACGCTACGATATCGGGACAAATAGGCACGCCGACGTTCTATCACGACCTTTCGGTCGAAGCCGGCGGCTCGACGCCCGACCGGCTGTTTTCGTATTACATCGGAACCAGCGGCTACAATCAGGACTTTCGCTATCTCGATCAGGCCAATGGCGGCGATCTGATGAGCACGTTCCCCTACGGCGCCGGTCCGAGCAATCTCACGACGCTCCTGTCGTTTTACCCTGCCGTGTATCCGACGTGCACGGCGAACGCCACCTACTCTAATCCCGCAACGACGTTTTTGAGCAGCGATCCGGGATGCTTTTCGGCCTTTAATCCGGCCTATAGTGAAGTCTCGTACATCGCGGGACGCGAGGTCGTAGGGAATTTCCATATTGGCATTCCGCACCGGCGAGACGCGGGACGTGACGACGTTCAACTGCTCTACACGTCGTCGGCCCAATTCCGCCAGTACTACAGCGGCGTGAACGACGGCGGGCTCCAGCTAGCGAACGGACTCGTCAATAACGACTGGATCAGCCGGCCGCCGCACTGGCCGGACTATTACACCTATCCGGGCAACACGCAGTTCCTAGCGCCTGCGAACGCTCAACCCATCGCGTATCGGTTCCCCGGATCGCCCACCGACCGGTGCGCCAACGTTAGCGGCGTCCCGGGAGCCTGCCCCGACGGTACGTATGCGTTGCTTCCCAACGACTATCGCGACGCTCGCTGGGACACGGCGAGCATCGTCAAGCTTCAATACCAGAAAAACTTCGGCAGCAACGCGTACCTCAGACTTTTCGGCTACACGTTCTACTCTAATACAAATCGCAGCGGCGCCAGCCGGCGCGGCATCGGAAGCGGCTACGGCGTGCAGAACTACGACTACGAAGTAGACGGGCATACGCGCGGCCTGCAACTCGACTTCGGCGATCAGATCGACAGTGCGAACCTGCTGACGGCAAACGTCAACTACATCACGTCGACGACCCTACGCGTCAACAACTTCAACTATCTGAACACGTCGGGCCAGCAAGTCAGCAACTTGACCAACGGCAAGTATTGCTACGCTTTCGCCGGCGCGGACAAGGGCCAGCGGGCTCCGTGCAACTCCAATACGAGCCAGGGATTTTTCACCGATCCCACCGGCTACTACAATCAGCCGCTCGACCCGTGCGCCGCCGGAAAGATTGCGTCCAACACGCCGGCGTGCCAGGCCGGCGCTACCTGGCGCCTCACTTACACCGGAAACCAGGCCCTCGTCAACGGCGTTACCCCGATCTTCACCGACGTTGCGCTCGGCGACGAATGGCGCCCCAACGACAAACTCGACGTCAGCGTCGCGGTCAAGTATGCCGACGACCAGTTCGATCTGCAAGACACCAACACCCCGGGTAAGAATTTCTGGTTCGCCGCGGCGCAGGCCGAATTTTGCTACAACCCCGTTACGTTCGAGCCCGTCATCATTCCACAAAAGCCGCAGAACGCATCGGTCATTGAGCCGTTCGTCGGTTTCAACTGCCCGATCGATAAATCGACCGGGAAACCGGTGCAAACGGTGCATCCGGACGGCAAGAACGGACACCTCCTGCTTTCGAACGTTTACCCGCCGGTTTACACCCAAACGTATTGGCAGCCACGGCTCGGTCTGACGTATACGCTCGACCCCGATACGGTATTGCGCGCGTCGGCTGGACGGTACGCGCAGGAACCGCAAAACTACGAAATCCAGTACAACACCGAAGAAGAGAACCTCGCCGAGCAGCTCGTTGGATTTCTGCCCTTCGGCTTTACTACGCCGTTTCACAACGCACAGGCGCAGTTCTCCGACAACTACGACGTTTCGTACGAGCATCGCTTCAAAGGTACCGACACCTCGATAAAAGTTACGCCATATTATCGCTACGCCACCCAACAACTCGACGAGGCCGTCTTCATCCCGACCCTGCTAGCTTCGCCGGCGCTCAACGCCGGGACGCAATACAGCTACGGAGTCGAGCTGCAAGTGACCAAAGGCGACTTCAACCGCAACGGCCTGTCGGGTATCTTCTCGTACACCTATTTGAATTCGAAGGAGAAATGGAACAACTTTCAAGGTGTGAGCGTGAACGCCGTGAGCCCGTACAACCAGTACATTCAACAATACAATGCGTTGACGAAAGCCGGCGGCGGCGCGCGGTGCTACGGCAGCGCAGGCCAAGCCAAGCCCGCGGCGCGTTGCGGACCCGACACGATTTTCAATCCGTATTACAACCAGCCGTTACAGCCGCTGCTCGACCCGAACGCCTGGTACGTAACCGGTCTCGATTTTCCGTACACGTCGCCTAACGTATTCTCGCTGATCCTGAACTACAAGCACGACCGCTTCTCGATTACGCCCGCGCTCACGCTCAACCAGGGGGCGGCATACGGTACGTCGGCCGACTTCCAAGGGCTCGATCCGCGCGTGTGCACGGCCAATCAGGGAAGCGTCGGCATCGCGAACCCCAATCCGCATACCGCCGATTACACGTCGTGCTCGCTCGCCGCGACGCCGGCCGGCTCGCTCTACATCCCCAACCCCGCGACCGGAAAGTTCGATACGTTCGGGCAGTTCACTCAGCCCTGGCAGTTCAATATGGGCCTTCAGATGCACTACGACGTTAGCCCGCGCGTCAGCGCAAACTTGACCGTTGCGAATCTCGTAAACGCGTGCTTTGGCGGGTCGGTGACGCAGTGGAGCCAGCAGTTCCCGCCCAGCGGGACGGTCTGCGGATATTCCCCGAATCTGTTCTACATCAGCAACTTCTACAACGGTACCAGCCCCAACGACGTCGCCGCCAACGGGGTGCCGCTGAACCCCTTTTTCCAGAACGCCTTCATTCCGTCGTACGGCGACGTCAACTCGTTCAATTATCCGCTTCCAATCAATTTCTATCTGCAGCTTCAGGTAAAACTCTAACGGCCGTGCTGCCCATTTTCGCCGTCGCAGCGGCATTTTCGCTCGACGCGCTGGCGCACGTCGTCACTCTCTCGGATGCCGCCATCTCACCCGACGGTAGCCATATCGCATTCGTTGCGTCGCACGCCGTTCTCGAAACCAATACTTATCGTGGACAGCTATGGCTCTACGACCTTCGCTCACGCCGCCTTCAGCTTCTCGACGAGGCGCTCGGAGCCTATTCGGCTCCGCAGTGGTCACAGACGGGAACGGCGCTCGCGTTTCTCGCGAATGACTCCGCCACGCACGCAAGCCAGATCTTCGTTCTCGATGGCGGGCGCACGAAGCCGCGTCGCGTGACGTCGGGGCAAACCGGCGTTGAAGACTATGCGTGGCGTCCCGGCGACGGCGCCATCGCCTTTACGCGTCCTGATTCGACGCCGCCGAAGCAGGGTGAGGCGTCCTACGAAGACGCGTTTGAGGTAACGGACAACGCCTATCTTGCTACCGCGGCCGTGCCGCCTTCGCATCTGTGGCTGGCGAACCTGCTCCGCCACGACGAACGCCGCTTGACCTCCGGGACGTGGAGCGTCGCCGACGCGACTCTTTCGTGGTCGCCGGACGGCGGCCGACTCGCGTACTTACGCCTCCCAAGCGCGATCCACGGCGTAAACGATCGCGCAACGGCGTACGTCATAGACGCTTCGTCGGCTGCCTCGCGACCGTTGACCGCGCATTCGGCATACGAAGACCAGGCCGTGTGGTCACCCGACGGAACGCACGTGCTCTATTTGTACCCGCGCGACGGCGACCCGGCCGACGCAACGACCGTCATGAACGCGACGGACGGCGGCACAACGGAAAGCGATCTCACGCGCGACCTGGATCGTCACGTCTCGACGGCAGCATGGATGCCCGGCGCCCAAGCCGCGCTCGTCAAAGTCTACGATGTGACCGGCGGTCCGCTCTACCTGCAGCCCCGGCACGGCGCGGCGCGGCGCCTGCCGCTCGGCGACGTCATCGACGCGGAAATCGAACCGGTTCAAAGCGTATCGCGCAACGGAACGATTGCATTCGTCGGAACCGAAGGCGCGCGCGCCGGCGAACTTTACGAGCTGGCGCCGGGCGCAAGCGGGCCCGAGCGGCTCACCAACTTCAACGCCGCGATCGCGGGCCTGCAGCTCGGGCGCGTGGCGACCCTGCGCTGGGACTCGCCGGACGGCTTTCACGAAGCCGGCGTGCTGACATACCCTCCAGGCTACGTCGCCGGCAAGCGCTATCCGATGGTGCTGCGCATTCACGGCGGCCCGACCGAAACGTCGGAAGCCATGTTCGAGCCGTTCTATCAACTGGCGGCGGCGCACGGCTACCTCGTCTTCGCGCCCAACTACCGTGGCAGCAGCAATCTCGGCAACGCATTCGAGCATGCGATCTTTAACGACGCCAGCGAAGGCCCCGGAAGAGACGTCATGGCGGGGATCGAGGCGGTCGAGAAACTCGGCATCGTCGACGAGTCACGAATCGGGGTATCGGGCTGGTCGTACGGCGGCCAACTCACGTCGTGGATGATCGGACACTACCAGATCTGGAAGTGCGCCGTCACCGGTGCCGCGGTCAACGACCTGGTAGTCGACTACACCATCGCCGACGACATCGACGCCGATCGCGTTTCGTTTACTCGATTCGCCGTTCGTCGGAAACGAGCTGACGGTATGGCAACGACAGTCGCCGATCACGTATTTCAAGGACATCCGTACGCCGCTGTTGATGTTCGGCAACGTGTACGACATCCGCGTTCCGATCGTCGAACAGTACGAGATGTATCACGCCCTGCGCGACAACGGCGTTCCGGTTGCGTTCTTTGCGTATCCGAGCGCGCGGACATCTTGCCGCGCGGTCCGGTTCGACTCGCGGACGTGTACCGGCGCTGGCTCGGATGGTTCGACCGGTATCTGAAGCCATGAGCGTTCGATGCTTCTTCATCGCCGGCGTCATCGCGGCTGCCGTCGGGCCGAGTTGGCCGGCCCGATCGGCGAAAGCCGACCTTGCGACGCATCGCCTTCCCCGCGTACGGGCGTTACGTTCGCAGCGATCGGTTGCACGGTCCCGGCCTGCTGCTCGAGGGTGGCGGCGCGCTCGAAGTTCCGCCGGCGGCGTTCGCATGGGCTACACCGTCGTCTCACCGGCCAAAGTGACGCAACGCGGCGGCAACGTCGTCGTGCTGCGGGCTTCCGGCTCGAACCTCTACGACAAACCGTTCGTACCAGTACGGCAACTTCGCGTCGGTGCAGACGTCCGCATCCCGCCGTGTGCGTCGCGCGCGCAGGTCGACCGGTTCGCCGACGTCGTCGATCACGCCGATGCCGTCTACTTCGCGGGCGGCGATCAGTCGCATTACGTGGTCTGGAAAAGCAGCAAGCTCATGGACGCCGTCGACGCGTGTACGTTCGCGGCGGCGTCGTCGGAGGAGGCAGTGCCGGCCTGGCCATTCAGGGCGCGGTCATCTTCGACTCGGTTGCCGCCGATCGTTTTGACGTCGAAACCGACACGGCCGATGCGGTTGCGTTTCCGTTCGAAAAGAGCATCAGTTTCACGACCGGCCTATTTTCGTGGCCGGCGCTATCCGACACGATCACCGACACGCACTTCGTCGTGCGCAACCGGTTCGGGCGCACGGTCGTCTTCCTCGCCCGCATTATTCCGACGCCTGCTTGCCGGCGTCGAAAACGGTCTACGGTCTCGGCATCGATCAGGCCAGCGCCGTCGGCGTCGGATCCGGACGGCTGCGACCGTTTTCAACGCGTCCGGGAGGCAGGGCGCATATCTCGTTCGCGGCACGCCGCCCGATCCGCTTGAACCGGGACGGGCCGATTCGCTACACCGTCGAGGTATCGCACGTCGCGCGCAACGGCGAGCGATTCGATCTTCTGCACAAGACCGCGTCCGACGCGTGGTACGCGATTACGGTCGACGGCTCGCGCACACCCTTCTATAGCAGGGACCCGTACCAGCGATGAAACGAGCATCGTCGGGTGTCGCAACCGTTGCCGGCGCTAGACGGCGAGCCGCTGGTGGAAGTAACCCGCGGTGAGATCACCGAGTCCGTGCACCGGGTTTCCGCGTGCGCCGTCGATGGTCGTGGCCGCGTCGCTTTTGCAATGGGCGCGATCGACGTGCCCGATTTACTTGCGTTCGACCGCCAAACCATTCATCGCTGCGGCGTCGGTGCGCGAAGGCGTCGTCGAGCGCTTCGGTTTCGAACAGCATGAAATCGCGCTCATGGCGGCGTCGCACAACGGGGAACCCTTTCATATCGCGGCGGTTCGTTCGATGCTGCGCAAGATCGGGCTGCCGGAAACGGCATTGGCTTGCGGCGCCCACGCACCCTACGATCCGGCATCGGCCGACGCCCTTATACGCGAGGGCGTCGATTTCTCGCCCATTCATAACAACTGCTCGGGGAAGCACGCCGGTATTCTCGCGCTGTGCATGCTCGCCGGCGCCGACGTCGCCACCTACCGCGAACCGGACAACCCGGCACAACAGCGCATTCTCGAGTTGTGTGCGCGCGCGTGCGGGCAATCAGTCGAGGAGCTTCCGCTTGGGGTTGACGGGTGCGGAATTCCCGTCTTCGCGATCCCCCTGCGCAACGCGGCACACGCGTTCGCCCGTTTCGCGACCCTCGACGGCTTCGACGAGCGGGACGCCGCCGCGCTGCGGACCGTCCGCGATGCGATGATCGCTTATCCCCAGTACGTCGCCGGAACGGGCGAATTCGATACGGCGCTGATGCGCGCGGGCGCCGGCGACATCGCCGCGAAATCTGGTGCCGAGGGCGTGCACGGCCTCGCCGACATCGCCTCCGGAACCGGTCTGGCACTCAAAGTCGTCGACGGAGCGGCGCGAGCATGCGCGCCGGCGGCTCTGGCGGTAGCGCGGCACCTGAGCCTGCTCGACGCCGCCGCGTTGGCAAGCCTGGAGCCGTTCGCGCGAGCGCCGGTTCGCAATCGCGCGGGACGCCGGGTCGGCTCGATCCACTCCATACCCCTGTCATCCTGAGCGGAGCGGAGGCGCCTAGCGCCGACGTCGAAAGGACGGCCCGTGTCCGTTTCGTACGACCTGCTGGAGCGGCAAGTTCGCGCACTGCTCGCTGGTGAAAGCAACGCCGTTGCCAACGCCGCCAACTTCGCCGCGTTCGTGTATCACGAACTCCCCGACGTGACCTGGGCCGGCCTCTATTACTTGGAGGAGACGGGCGAGCTGGTGCTCGGACCGTTCGGCGGCCGGCCGGCTTGCACGCGCCTGCCGCCGGGCCGTGGCGTTTGCGGGGCCGCGATTACGCGCGGCCAGACCATCGTCGTCGACGACGTGAGCGCGTTTGCCGATCACATCGTCTGCGATTCGGCCTCGCGCTCGGAGATCGTCGTGCCGCTGTCCGCCGGCGGCAACGTCATCGGTGTGTTCGACGTCGATAGCCCGCGCGTCGGGCGCTTCACCGAAGACGACCGGTTCGGGATCGAAACGCTCGTGCGCGCGTTCGCGGAGTCGACCTTCTAACGTGCGACGGTACGCCACGGCCGGCATCACCCGAAAGAGCTTCATTGCCGCCGGATTGAGTGCCGCCGCGGCCTTGCCGGCACGAACGCGTGCCCAGCAATCGCCGTCGCTGCGCCGCCCGACTAAACCGCTCGTTCCGGTCAAGTTAGATGCCGATCGCGTGATACGCATCGTGGTCGGCTTGCGGCCATACCGGCGAACGGGGTTCGTGCTACGCGCCGAGCGCTCGGGCGACAAACTGCTGGTCCATAATTACGGCCACGGCGGCGGAGGTTTCAGCCTATCGTGGGGGTGCGCGGAGATGGCGGCCGATCTCGTCTCCGGCCGCTCGCCACAACGTGCGGCGGTTATCGGATGCGGCGTGATCGGACTCACGACCGCGCGCACCCTGCAAGACCGCGGGTGGACGGTGACCATCTACGCGTCGAGTACGCCGCCGGATACGACGTCGAACGTTGCCGGAGCCCAATGGACGCCATCGACGGTTTTCGTGCGCGACGCGGTCTCTCCGGATTTTCTCGAAACCTTCCGCCGCGTCTCGAAAACCGCAAATCGCGCGTTTCAGCTGATGGCCGGCCCGACGTATGGCGTTCGCTGGATCGACACCTACGCGCTGAAGCACGTCGCCAGCGACCGGGACGAACTCGACTACGCGCAATCGGTCGGCATCGAAGATCTGTATGCCGACGTCGAAAACATCGTGCCGTCCTCGACGCCTTTTGCAACACCGATCGTTCGCCGGTTTGCGACCATGCAGATCGCGCCCAATACGTTTCTCCCGGCCGTCGAACGGGACTTCTTCTTGCGGGAAGGTCGAATCGTCATTCGCACGTTCGCCGATGCCGCAGGCATCGCATCGCTCGACGAGGCGGTCGTCTTCAACTGCACCGGCCTGGGTTCTCGCGCGCTATTCGGCGACGCGGAATTGGAACCGGTTCGCGGGCAACTCTCGATTCTCGAGCCGCAGCCCGAGGTCGATTACGCCTACGTGGCCGAGGGCTTGTACATGTTCCCACGCGATGACGGCGTCGTGATCGGCGGGACGTTCCAATTCGGCAACTCGTCGCTCGAGGCCGACCTTGCTACCCAAAGCCGCATCCTCGCCGAACACGAGACGCTCTACCGAGCGCCTACTTAACGCCGTCGTTACGGCGGCGGAGGCGGCCCACCCGGTGGCGGCGGTCCGGCGGGCATTCCGGAATGATGGTCGTCCATATCTCCGGGATGATGGTCGCTCATTTCCATTCCCATCGGCGCTCGATGCGCCAATACCATCATCAAGACGCCACCGGCGTCGTTGGTCAAGTTGCTCGGAGGACGCATCGAAGTCGCCCAGTTGCGGTGACCTTGAGCCCCAGCCGGCATCTCGCTTTGGAGTTGGGCGTGCATTTGCTGCATGAGCTGCTGGCTTTGCGTGACGAAGGACGTGTGCGCGGCCAGAATCGCCCGCTGTTCGCCCGGTGAAAGGATGCCGTCGATCTGCTTCGCGGCGGCGACCGGGTCGGGGTTCTCAGAGATCACCATTTCACCGATGACGCCGGCTACGGCGGTGCGATGGTCGGGCGAGAGGGCGGCCAAAATCTGCGAGCGCATCTGTTGGTGCATCGTCCTTTCTTTGTCGCGAAAGGTCTGCATCGTTTTCATGACGGCCTGCCGCTGAGCGGGAGTCATCGACGGCGGCGCAGCCGCGGCGGAATCGTTGCCGTCGGCCCACGCTGCTATCGGCATGGCGACGAGCGCTAAAGCCAGCGCTATCCAGAGTTTCTTCATAGTGTGGAGATCATACACCCGGGATGCCTAAATTAGGCTGAGAAACGCTCGCTCGACCGCATTCGTTGATACTTACCCTAGCCGTTCCCGGCCGTGCGGGGCGTTCAGGTCCACAAGGGGCCCGACCGGCACGATTCGTGTCGGATTGATGTCGTCGTGGGTGTAATAGTAGTGCCGCTTGATGTGATCGAAGTTCACCGTCTCGGCGACGCCGTCGATTTGATAGAGATCGCGCAAGTAGCCGAACAGGTTTCGGTATTCCGCTATGCGGCGAAGATTGCACTTGAAGTGGCCATAATACACCGCATCGAAACGCACGAGCGTTACGAAGAAACGCCAGTCGCTCTCCAGTGGTTGGGGTCCAAAGAGGTAGCGCCGCGTTTCAAGCCGTTCCTCCATCGCGTCGAGCGTTTCGAAAATCTGGTAGACGGCTTTTTCGTAGGAAGCTTGGCTGGTGGCAAATCCAGCCCGATAGACGCCGTTGTTGACGGTCTCGTAGAGCACTTCGTTGAGCGCGTCGATCTCGGCGCGCCGCTCGCGCGGGTAAAGCGCGATGCCGGCGTCGCCGAAGGCCTCGAACTCGAGTTCGAACATGCGCATGATGTCGTCGTCGGAATTGCTCACGATGCGCCTCCGACGCGTATCCCACAGCACCGGAACGGTGACGCGTCCGCGGTATGCCGGATCGGTTGCCCAATACGCTTCGCTCAGAAACGCCCATCCGTTGATCGGATCGGGCTGCGGGAACTGCCACCCCCGTTCGTCACGAATCGGATCGACGACCGTCATCCCGATGACGCGCTCGAGGCGCTTGAGCTTGCGGACGACGATCGTACGATGGGCCCAGGGGCACGCCAACGAGACGTAGAGGTGGTAGCGTGCCGCCGCCGCCGGATAGTCCGAACTGCCGTCGGCGCGCACCCAGTTGCGAAAGACGTCGTCCTGACGAACGAACTCGCCGGCGGTGGACTGCTCGTCCGGAAACTGCGCTTTAACCGTCATGCCTTTCGTAACCCCAAATGAGAGCCGGCGTTTCCCGAAGAAGACGGGATCGCATGAGGCATGCCACGATCCCGCTTTTCGCGATGTTACTGACCGTGGCGCCGGTCGCCTGCGCGTCGCACAAAACGACGATCCAGACGCGAAACGGAACGGCGACCGTGACCACCAGCAACGATGACAAGAACGTCACCGTAAAGACGAACGACGGAACAATAGCCGTCGGTCAAGGCGTGAATCCCGCCCAGCTCGGCGTGCCCGTCTATCCCGGCGCCCAGGCGGGTGAACCCGCGAGCATTACGACGGCAACCGCCGGCGGATCCACCGTCATCGCCAGCTTTACGACCGCCGACGCTTTCGATAAGGTCTACGCGTACTACAAGCAGCAGCTGCCGGCCGGTGCAGAGCGCATGAACGTTACCAGCGGGAACGGTTCGGTCGCATCATTTCAGGTCGGAAATCAAACCGCGCCGGACGCGGTCGCGGTGCAAATCTCATCCGACAAACCGAACGTCACCAGTATTCTCATCACCCACACGACGCGACCGTAGCCGCGCCATCGCTTACGACTCTTGCGATTGCTTAAAATCGAGCGAGCGCGAGTTAATGCAGAAGCGCGTGCCGGCCGGCCCAGGTCCATCGTCGAAGACATGGCCTAAATGCGAATCGCACCGTTTGCAGCGTACTTCCGTTCGGTGCATGCCGAAAGCGTTGTCGTCGAGGAGGCGCACGTTCTGTTGCTGATCGGGATGCGTGAAACTCGGCCAGCCGCAGTGCGAGTCGAACTTCGCGTTCGAGGAAAAGAGCGGATTGCCGCACGCTCCGCAGACGTAAGTGCCGTCGTCGCGGAGGTTGAGCAAACTTCCGGTGAACGGCGCCTCGGTCCCGGCCTCGCGCAGGATATGGTAACGTTCCGGACCGAGCTCGGTCTTCCACTGCTCTTCGGTTTTCTGGATTTCTGGCGTAATGTCGTGACGCATACACGCTTAGAACGCTCGCCGGCCGCTTCCCGGATGCACTTCTCTCGTGCGATCCTATCCGATTCGAATGGAGCGCATCGAAAGCGAGCCAGCCTCCAAACCGTCGACGACCGTGGCGACGCCTTCACCGGGGCGCCTAAGGGCCGCCGCGTACAGCAGCGGCAAATAGTGATCGGGGGTCGGCACGGCTAGCCTCCCGCCGGGGTGACGCCCATAGTCGACCAGCGCCTCCCGATCCCCGTCCTCGAGCGCCTCTCTCATCAGGTCGTCAAAGGTGACGGCCCAGTCGTAACCACCGCCCAGACCGAAGTCGGCCAGGCGCAGGTTGTGCACGACGTTGCCACTGCCCACGATCAGCACGCCTTCGTCGCGAAGCGGCGCGAGCGTGGCACCAAGGTTCCAGTGAAACGCCGCCGGCTGCCGCGCGTCGATTGCCAACTGAATAACCGGGACGTCCGCCGCTGGCAACAGATGCACGAGCACCGACCACGCGCCGTGATCCAACCCCCACGCCTCGTCGAGCTGGACGTCCACGGGCGCGGCCAGCGCCGCTACCCGTTTCGCAAGCTCGGGCGAGCCCGGCGCAGGGTAGCGTACGGCGTACAACGCCGGTGGAAATCCATAGAAATCGTGGATAGTACGCGGACGCTCCATGACGGTCACGGCAGCGCCGCTGCGATACCAGTGCGCCGAAATCACTACGACGGCGCTGGGCCGGGGGAGCGCCTCGCCGGCGGAGCGCCAGGCATCCGAGTAGCCGTTGCGTTCGATGGCGTTCATCGGGCTACCATGGCCAAGGAACAATACCGGCATCGTCATCGGGTGTCGTCCATCGCTACGCAAAACCGGCAAAGGCGGCCACGCGATGCGGCCGCGAATAGGGCGGCATGAAGCTGTTGCTCGAGATCCTTCTGTCGGTCATCTTGCATCCGATTGCCATGATCCTGATGTGGATCAATCTGATCGCCCGCGGCGACCTTTCCACGTTCACCAAGATCGTCTGGTTCATCGTCAGCATCATCTGGGGCCTGGGTCCAATCCTCTATATCCTGGTGGCTGAGGGCGCGCTTTGGTGACGCGTTAAGCACGGCGCCGTCCGGGTATAACCCGTTCATGCGAGCAACGTGGAAACCTCATGAAAAGCACGGCCGCCTGACCAAGCGCAGCGATCTCCCGTCGAGCGTATACGCGTTTCCGAAGCAGCGAAAGGAACCCCTTACCGACGCACGCCACGTGCGCAACGCGCTGGCACGTTTCGATCAAGTGACCGACGCTTCGGAGGCCGACCGCGCCCAGGCGTTTGCGAACATCAAGAAAGCCGCGAAGCACTACGACGTCGAGCTGACCGAGGCATCGTGGCACGATCTGGGGGGCAAACGTAGTACTTAGGCGCGCTTCCACACGAGGCGGTTTGAGGTTCCCCAAATTTCGGGCGGCAGCGTTCGAATGGTCAGCGTATCGCCGGAAAGACTGAACTCACGCTCGAGGGTCGTACCGACGAGGTTGGTAAAAACGCTCACTTCGACGCGGTGGAAAACGCGATTGCCGCGGATTTCGTACGTCCCCGCATACGATAGGAAGTTGGCGAGCGATTGCGTCAGCTCGTCTAGCGTCGAGGTCGCGCCTTTCGGCGAGTCGAGTTTTGCGCGATGCGCCGCCATCAAGGTCGCCGACATCCGACCGCTGGCCGTGTAGATGAGGTATCCGATCGGATTGATTCCGAAGCGCGGCTTCTCCGACTCCGACGATGCGTCGACGACGAAGCTCTCCAGCTTCCACGCTCCTACAACTGCGGCGGCGTTCGCGGCCGGCGCGGTCACCGCTGCGGACACCGGTGAGCGAACGGCCGCGAGAAGCCCCAGCGACGCTGCCGTTTCGAGCAGCTGCTTGCGCGACAAACTCATCTCAGTCGTCTCCTTTGAACAACAGCAACTAAGGGGACGCAAAGACCGACGGCGATACGGTGGCGTTCGGTTGATAGTTTGAAAACATCAGCGTGCCGTCGACGCTGTATCCGGGGAACCGGGCCGCGATCACGGTCTTGGAAGGAAGATTGAAGCTGCCCACGTGCGTGTATGACGGATTAAAAATCAAACTGCCGCCGTTGGTGTAGGCCCATTGCGCTCGATTGATGAGCGCGGCGTGGTCGTCGACGTTGAGCGTAACGCTCTTGACGCGGCTGCCGGTGTCCTTTGGAACGAGCGAATAGGTCGACGTCGTGCCGTCGTCCGTAAGCGGAGTGATGGTGTACCGAGCGACGGCCTCGTCGTAGGTCGGGGTAGAAGCAGCGAGGTCCTTAAACCGGCTAAGCGGCCCAGGAACGTTCTGAAACGCGATCTTTCGCTTGGGCTTGAGGTAATAGACCGTACCGTTAAGGGTCTGGTGCACCGGGATGACTGCATGCAGCGTTGCCGAGAGCACAACCGCAGCGGTATACGATTTTAGCGTAGGATTTGGATTGGCGGCTCGGCTGAGGAGATCCATCGAGGCCGTCTGCGCGCTCCCCGCCCCTACCAGCGTCAACGCCAGCAAGGTGCACGCCCGTGCGAGTATTCTCATAGCGGCTACTCGTTCTGCGTTCGTGAGCGCCACCTTCCTTGCCCAGCGGAGCGATCTACCGGGTCGCGGTGGATTGCACGCAGGGACCTCGCTCCTGCAGATTCCCGATTGGGACGATGTGGAACGAGTAGCCCGGCCCCACCGTGATGTTGGTCCCTTTGATGGCCTCGCTTGCCGCGAGTCCGCCTCCAAATGGGATCACGTTCGCCCCTAAGGCGATCGCCGATGGGTCGTGGGTCAGAATCGAACCGTCCGCCGGATCGCCTGCAACTTGGACCTGCTGGCCGCCGACGAGTAAGAAGCGCGGTTCGAGAACGACGATGCCGTTGCGCGCTCGATTGCTGGCGGGAATTGCGTTGAGTACGACTCCGTACCCCATCGAGCCGGCCGGGACGCTAAGGCCGTTGCTTGATACCGTTTCGGTCGTCTTGAACTGAAAGACTTGGCCCGAGAAGCCCTGCGCGGAATCGACGGTCGTGACCATTTGCGCGGGGATCAGCGGATAACATGTAAGCGCGGCATCGCTCGGCGCGGCACGCCCGGCTAAAGCGAGCGTCACCAAGAACATCATCGCGCAAGGCGTTTTAGTCATAGGCACCGTCCGATCGGCATACAGCCAAACGCCTCTTAGGCTACCGTCGGTGAATTTGCCTTCAGGCGCCTAGTGCGCCAATACGAGGGCAGCATCGCCGCGAGATCGCCGATCGGTTTTGGGAACCTCGGTCGAAGAACGGAGAGCGGCGCCGTCTCGCTCACGGGACCCAAACCACCGCGTGCCACGTTGCCGTGCTCGTCGAGTACGCGGACCCGAGGATAGCGCCGGCCGTGTCGATCGCATACGCCTGCGAACTCGTAAACGTGTTCGGCAAGTACTGCTGGAGGTCGACCGCGGTCTTCGCGCTACCATTCCAGAGCAACGCATGCAGCGCATTCGAGCCGCTGACGTGTCCGTATCCCACTTGCACGTTCCCATGGGCAGCACGAGCGCACGAATCCGTGAATCCTGCTGGTTGAAGATCGATCATGCTCGCGGCAGTGCCGTGCCACAGAAGCGCGTGGGTCACGCTCATCCCGGCGGGTATGCCGCAGCCGACCTCGCTCCGATGCCCTAACCCCGTGGCATAGGCGGTCGACACCGTAGACGGCGTGAGGTCGACCACACTCGCAGCGGTGCCATTCCAAAGAACGGCGTGGTTGGTATTCGTCGTGCTCGAGAAAGCGTAGCCCGCCTGCACGGTACCGCGCACTACGTAGGCTTCGGAATACGCAAAGCCGGCCGGATTCAGGTCGACGGGCGTCTTCAACTGCCCGAGCTTCCATAGGAGCGCGTGTGCCGGTGATCCGCCGGACCCGGCGATAAACGTTCCGTCGGTGCCGTACGCATTCGATCCCGGCGAACAACTTCCGCAACTGCCGGCCGGGTTGAGGTCGGTGAAGTTATGCGAAGAACCCTGCCACAACGCGGCGTGGGCGAATCCGAAGAAGCCGCCATTATTCGTGATGAGGGTACCGACGATCAGCGAGCCGCCTGCGCCATACGCCCATCCCTCGGCATAGAATTGGGGCAAAAGAACGACCGGGCTCGAGCCGGGTCCAGACCACGCAAGCGGATAGTAGATCTTAGCCGAGCAATCTTTGCCGCACGAGATGGTGTGATCGAAGTACGCACCCCCCTGCGCCTTGGGACTCTCACCGTAGCCGTACGCACCTTTGCCGTTTGGTCCGGCGCCGAGATCGACGTACGTGTAGGTCGTCGTCGAGAAGGCCGCACCAATCGGCGCGGCGCTCGGAGTGAGATTCGATTGGGGCGCGACGGAGCACCCAGCAAGAATAATGACGGTGAAGGTAAGTGAGGAAAAAGCCGTTCGTCGAGAACGGCCGCTTGCTACGTGCACAGTCCCTGCGTCTGCGTAAACGCTCCTTCAAAAGAATATTTTCCGTCGGTACCCGTTGACGGCGTGCGGTAGTACCACGAAAAGAATGCCAGCTCCTGGGGATGATACTTAAACCCATTGTACTCGAGGTTGAAGTTATGCCCGGTGAGCGGATCGCCGACCTCGAAATTTGCTTGGCAGCCCGTGACCTGCCCAATATGACCCCACGCAGGCGTTGCATTGTGGCCGAATGGATCGTTGAACAACTCGCCGAGCTCGTGGGTGACTATTGAAATATCGGTGATGCCGGGGTTGTCATTTAAGCTAAGCGGATCGCTGTAGGTCGCCACCGCGTAAACTTGCGTGCCCCCGCCGGCCACGGTAAACGCGCTATGGTAGCCGGCGTACGTGAAGCTCGCGCTGCTCAAATAAACGTTGTACGTAGCGACGATCGCGACTTGGTTCGGCTTCACGTATTTTAATGCGAGACTGGTGACAACGTTATCGAACTCGGTAAAAGGGATGCTGCCGACTCGATGCCTCGCATCATGGCAAATCGGTCCCAGCTTCGTCGTGCCATCGCGCGTCGTATAGTTCGCGATGATGGGGGCGCTCGCGGCTTTGAGCACCGTGTGATATCGATGGCCTTTGAGAATGCTCCAAAACTCGGCCCGCTGGAACGCATCGATGAGCTGCGTCTTCCCGACGTTGACGCCGTTCGACGTTAACGGTGTCTTGACGAAGTCCGGTCCTTTATAGAGGCGGTTGGAAACGGAAACCGTGTCGTTGCAAGCGGGTTGGGTTGGATCGAGCACGGTGCCGTCCGGGAACGTCACGATGACTTCGATCGGAACGTACGAGATGGCCGTAGTCGTATTGCTCCTTGTGGGGTCACTTCCGACGATCGAGTACTTGTAGGTCTTTCCGTCGAGAGGCGACTGGACCGAGCCGCTATAGAATGGGACGGTGGTGCCGGCGTCGGACTGCGCCCGAAGCGTCTCCGGACTCACTCCCCGCAATGGAATGACCGTCGAGATCGGAGTGGCGGCTCGACCGTCAGGGGCGGCCCGTGCGGATACCGGCGGTGAGCCGCCTTGCCCTGCGCAGCCGACGAGAAACCCGACGGCCGTCAAGACCGCGACGAAATGGCGTGAAGCCATGCGTTCGCCTCCTCAGCGCATTCGCGCTCGCTTGATTATCGCGCGATTGCGGCGGCGCGGCAAGATGCTCTCCGCAGTGCCCTGATTCGACGCGGTAGCGGGGTTTGGAAGTCGTCATGCGTTTGCGCTTCCGGGTCGAGTGGCGAGGGAAAAATGGATGTTGGGCGTGCGAGCCTACCAGTGGCCCGCGCTTTGGCCGCCATCCACGTGCGAGATCTCACCGGTTACAAACCCAGCGTGTTCCAAGTACATTACTGCTGATACAACGTCGGCGATCTCGCCCAAACGGTGCAGCGGCTCCGACGATTCGAGTCCCGCGTAGGAATCTGCCGCTTGGGTTTTTATGATCCCGAGCGAGACCGCGTTCACGCGAATACCGCGTTGCGCGAATTCGATCGCCAGCGCTTTTGTCGCGGCGTTGAGACCGCCTTTCGTCAGAGATGCCAAAAGGGCCGGCGAACCATTGATTGGTTGTTCCGCGGCGGTTGTTGTGATATTCACAATGTGTCCCCATCCTTGACGGTCCATGACGCGCACCGCGCGCTGCGTCAAATAAAAAAATCCAGCGATGTTCGTCGCAAGCATTACGTCGTAGTCCGCCTGCGTGTACTCCGTGAAGGGCTTTGAAATAAACACGCCCGCGTTGTTAACGAGCGTATCGAGGCGCCCGAATCTTCCGACGCCTTCGTGCATGATGCGGTTGGCTGTGTCCGGCTCGCCAATGTCGCCCGCGATGTTGACAATGCTCGGATCCGCGCTGGCCCCGATCGAGCGCGAATTCGCAACGACATTGTAGCCAGCTTCGCTATACGCAGTTACGAGGTTCGCGCCAATACCGTGGGATGCGCCCGTTATCACCGCGACCTTTTCTTTAGCCATACCTGAACCCGGGCTTGCTTTGCCCGACTTCGATGATATAACCGTCAGGATCGCGGATGTAGCATCGTATCTCGCCATACTTGTCTATGGGTTCGGTCAGAAAGGTCGCTCCGCGGCTTTTCCAGAGCTCGTAGCACGCTTGAATGTCCGCGACGCGGATATTCATGAAGCTGCTAATCTCATTGGGGTCGGGAGGGGGTTGGAGCATTACGGTCGGTTTGTCCGGTGTCGGACCACCGCCAACGTTGACAATGAGCCAAGTGTTTGCAATTTTGATGTACGGCGGTGCGCCTTCCTCGTCGCCGCTGCTTACGATTTCTCCACCGAACACCTTTGAGTAGAATTCGACGGATCGCTCGATGTCGGCAACTGTGAGAAAGTGCGCGATGGTGAACCCCTCTCGGGGCGGCATCCTAAAACTCGATTGCTCGACTCGTACTTCGTCCATTATCAACTCCATTTCAGACAACGAGTATCTATACGTCCGACGCCGCGCGCGCAACGACCGACGGCTCCGGCCGCGCCGGAGACCAGCACCGTCTGGCCAGAGTGCACGCTGCTTGCGACGGAGATCAATTGGCTTCCGGTGACGCCCACGAGCGGAATCGCGGCCGCATCTACCAGGTCCATCGTCTCCGGCACCTTGGCGAAAAGCGTCGCCTTGTCGGCGACCAGCGCAGCGTACTTGTGGTAAGACCATCCGCAGACACGGTCGCCGGCAATGAGGTCGATTACGCCGTCGCCCGTCGCGATCACCGTTCCGGATACGTCGAGACCGATGATCGCTGGAAAGTGCAACTGCCAATCCTTCAAGCCGCCGTTGCGCTCGAGCATGTCCTCCCGGTTGATGCCGATGCCGGCCGCCTTGATGAGAACATCGCCCGCGCCCAGGCTGGGATCAGGCATGTCCTGATATTTCATCACTTCCGGGCCGCCGTAGGCGCTCACGACAGATGCTTTCATTCGGGCTAGCGTTAACCGTACGGGAGATCGGTGCTCTGTCCGACCTCGATAATATAGCCGTCAGGATCGCGGATGTAGCAGCGAATTTCGCCGTACTTAGCAATCGGTTCCGTGAGGAACTCGGCTCCTCGACTTTTCCATAATTCATAGCACGCTTGAATATCCGCAACGCGAATATTCATAAAGCTGCTGAGCTTATCCGGGTCGGCGGGGACGCTGAGCGTTACCGTCGGCTTGTCCGGGGTGGGGCCGCCCCCGACGTTGACAATGAGCCACGTATTCGCGATCTGAATGTGCCCAGACGCGCCTTTGCTATCGCCTCTGCTTAGCACTCGGCCGCCAAAGACCTTTTCATAAAAATCAGCCGATCGGTCGATGTCGGCGACGGTGATAAAATGTGTAACGGTAAACCCCTCCTTAGGAGGCATCTGATAGCTCGATTGCTCGACTTGCGTTTCAGCCATTGCTGACTCCATTTCAGATAGCGCGTATATATATACAGGCGACGTAGTCATCCGTGCAAGTGACTATACGGCGAGCAGCTGTGGTACCGTTACCCCTCTGCTGCGCTACCGTGATCATCGGTAAACTTCCTTCAAGTAGGACTTGGTCGCTTTTCGATTAGCGCACGCAACAAGCGACGGATACACCCGAAGTAACCTGTCGCGACCATGCGAACGACATAAGGCGGTTCCATCACGAATAAAGGCTTTACGCTTATTTGCAAGGTGGTTGGAGTCCCCCGTCTAAGGGTCTTGCACGGATCAAAATAGAGAGTAAACATGCTCGCACTTTGTCGCTGTGTCAAGTAAGCGGGCCCGTCAGACGCGAGAAAGGCGGCCTCGATGTTCGGTTTTCCCGGCGAACTACGACGATCAAGGCGCTTGACGCACGTGAGCTCTGAGCGAGTCGCCCGAAAACTCGCCGACAGACGCTGCTGGTTCGGGGCGGTTCGATTCTGAAGGTGCAGATCCGACGAGCTACTCCCTCGTGCTGAGCACTTGTTCGACGACGCGCAGACGATTCTGAGCCGTGCTGCGGGCGCTGGTGATGACCGTATGCGTTGGCGGCGGTGCGCGAGACACGCGCGTCGCTCGAGCTGGTCATGCGTGCGCAAGGGATGCTGGCCGACGGCGGCGTTACTGTGACCGTCTAAGGCCCGGCGGCAGTCGGTCGCGCTGCTATCAAGCTTGATCCGTCACCCAAAAGGCTGCCGCGGGCGAAACGACGAGGGAAAGATGGAGCCGTTGGCGGGGATTGAACCTTTGTCCTATTGGAAACCGGGGGAAACTGAGGCAACCGGCAAGCACAAATCAGGCCATCTTGAACATACTACGCACTCGGTTTCTTCAGTTTTTCCAGTTACTCGTCACCCAAACGTCACCCAGCCTCCGGCTTGATTTGCGATCTGTCCGTGAAGGTCTGAGCCTCACCATCCGCCGATCCAAGACCGACCAAACCGGCCTGGGCGTCGAGATTGCCATCCCCTTCGTTGCTGATCGCGCTCTTTGCGCGGCTCACACCGTTCGGGAATGTATCGACGTCGCTGCAGTCGCCGACGGCGCGCTTTTTCGCTCGTTCTCACTCGGTCACACGATTACCGAGCGGAGCATCACCGGCCAGGACGTCGCGAGGCTGGTGAAAACCCTTGCTCGCGAGGCGCACGTTGAAGGGAACTTTTCCGCGCATTCGTTACGCGCCGGTTTCGTTACGAGCGTGGCAAAGGCGAAGGTGTCGCTTGATTCAATTGCGCGCACGACCCGTCACAAGAGCCTCGCCGTCCTCATAGGCTACGTTCGTCCGGCGCAAGCCTTCGACGACGCCGCACTCGCGTCGATGATCGATTAGCTCATCACGTCACGATAGCGCGTCCAGCCGAATTACGAGGTGAAAAGATGCTTCTGCGAACGGCGCGTAGCTTTCGGGATTTTACATGAAGCGCTGTAGGTATAGGTCCATCCTACCACCAGTGCCGAAAACGCTCATCCCTGCGTGCCCTTTGCCTGAGAAGGTCTTGCCACCGGGTTCGAGCGTCGCAGTGTAGGTCATTTTGCCGCCGTTACCGCAGCCGCCCCTGCCACACGAGCCTTGTCCCATCCCGGAAAACGAGCCCGTGATTGTATTCGCGCCTGAAGTTATCACGAACGACCCGAAGAAAGGGGAGAATCCGCAGGTACCAAACTGCGCACCTCCTGTGAATGTTCCGTGATACGGTCCCCGCGCCTTACCGCTTACAGTGACACCCGCACCACAGCCTCCCCCGCCACCGCTTCCACTGGTTGAAAGGAGTTTCTCTCTATCCGTGATGATGTTTGGCTCCGTAACTCTGTGAGCGACGCCGGGGGCTGCCCAGTTCGAGTTTGGCCCTAACCCAGCGCCTTGCCACGGAGTGACATTCGTGGCGCTGCTACAACTAGCGAAAAAAACACTCGCAACAAAAAGCGCGACCGCGTTAGGTGCAAAACGCGACATAGGAATATGCATATGTTACCAAATCTTTCTCGCTAGCTGCGCGCTTGTCGCAGCACGGCGTTACTTCTGACCGGAGGTGATCCCAGTTTGCGATTTGAGGCTAGTGGACGGCAATTTTCGGTCCGCCCAACATGGTCGCAGTGCCGTGAATGGTCCGAATCGGTGCGACGTTACCGTTTGCTCCAGCGGCATACACGGTTATTTTCGGATTCTCCTCGGATCCGTGCTCGACCGTACCAAAGTTCGCGACGTAAGTCGTGCCATCGGCCCCCACCGCGACGCCATCTGGATTTTTCAGGCGGGTGTTCGGGCCAGTGATGGTGCGGATGGGCGCAACGTTGCCGTTTGCGCCGGCAGCATATACGTTGATGCTGTCGAGGGTACCCCCCCTGTCGGTAAACGTCCCGCTGACCACGTAAATGTTGTTGTTGGCGTCCAGTGCAATGCCGGACGGACTCATCAATTTGGTTGCGGAGCCGCTGATCGTCCGAATCGGTGCAACGTTGCCGTCAGCGCCCGCTGCGTACACTGTCACTTGGTCGGTGCCTGAACAACGGCCGCGGTCGCAACCATAGTCACTCGTAACGTAAACCTCCGCGTTCGTATCTAAGGCAACGCCACTCGACCAGACTAAGCCCGTGCTCCCGCCGCTGATGGTCCGAATCGGCGCAACGTTGCCGTTCGCGCCGGCGGCGTAGACGTTCACAGCCCAATGAGCAACGAGTGCGTTCACGACGTAGGTCGCGCCGGTGGAGTCGAGCGCGATGCCGGTGGGACCATACAGCCCTGTGTTCGAGCCGCGGATCGTCCGGATCGGCGCGGCGTTACCGCGCGCCCCGGCGGCGTAGACAGTTACGAAGTACTCGCCTGGGTTCAGGAAGTTCGTGACGTACATATTCTTACCGGCGTCCACTGCAATGCCAGCGGGGGAAACCAGGTCAGTATTCGAACCGCTGATCGTTCGGGTCGGTTTGACGTTGCCGTTGGCCTGGGCGGCATACACGGTCACGCGGTCGTCACCGTTCGCGACGTAGATGCAGGCGGCAATGCGGCATGATTTTCCCGACAAGCTCCGCGCGGCGCCCGCAGGCATGAGCTGCTGCGGCATTTGCGACGGCGTGACATTCGTGGCGCTACAGCCGACGAGGAGGGCGCTGGCAAAGAAAAACGCGACCGCGTTAGACGCTAAACGCGGCAGTTGAATACGCATAATGATTCCGCTCTTTCTCTCTGGATGACAGCCGCTAACGTGTCATCGAAAGACGGCGACCACGGCGTGCAACGGAGAGGCGCGCCGCGCGCAAAACTGGCGGCGCTGGCGGACCGCGGCCTTCCTGAATCATGCTCCCAATCGGCCTGGAAAGCAAGCCCTTGCTCAACCTGCCATCAAGCTGTCGCGGGTGCCGACCAGCAGGCCGTATCCCAAATGCCGTAGATGCGGAACGCCAGTCCCACAGGATGCGCGGGCAGGCCGCAAGCGATAAACCTGTGGCGTTAGCTATGGCTTTCACCAAGAAGGCGTCGAGCCGCGATTGCGGCGCTGATCGGCGTTGGTGCGCTCCTACGCGGGTAATGTCGTTGCGCCGTGGCATTTACAGCCATCAGGTTCGCAAAACCCCGCACACTTCGGATTCTCACACGGGACGTACCAATCGCCCGCGATGCAGCCGCGCATTCCGTAGTCGTCGGCGCACCCCGAACGTCGTGCACGCTACTCACCTCTCGCAGCAGTTTTCCACTTCCGTTCGCACTAGCAGCCTTTCTCGGGCAACTTCTCCGCTTCGGGACGGACGTGCCCGTAGTTATCGATCCAGCGCAGCATCCACCGACGGAGATACGCACGATCAGCGTCGTTGCACGCAAGCAACGCTTCGCGCACTCGCTGAAACTCCTTGGAAGTGTAGCTATCAGTGTGGCTAACGCGCTCGCTGCTTTTGCGGGATCAATCGCGGCCTCGAGCCTTCGGTTGACATTTTGTTGCTGAGTGCTGCTTAGGATACCCCTTTTGATTTCGGCCGCACGCCAAGCCAAAACTTCCCGAAAGTTTGGGTCTTGCGGAAACGCATACGGATTTGCGTGGACAGTGTTGCCGGGCCGTAGCTCGGTTCCTAACGTCCACGTAATGAGGTGATCTCCGTTTACGCGCAAAACGGCCGCCACGAGGTACCCAGCGAGCACCACGACACAGTAAAGGCCGTCATCGTGACCGTTGACGGTGGTGTCCAGGCCAGCCCTTAGATACGTATTTACGTTTTTCGGACCATCAGTGAATCCGTGAGGCGGAACAATGAGATGGAGCCATGGACAGTCGTCAGCCCAGGCTCGCTCGCCGAGCAGGTACGCTCGAAGACTCTCCTCGGCGTTGCGAATCGCCTCCTTGTCATCATCTGTAAACGAATGCCAACCTGGGTCCGCCGCATCGCAGCGCCATTTGAGCGTGCGCCACACAATTGACGCGGCGAAATATCGGTGCTCCTCTAAGCACTCTAACGCCCAGGGCAAAGTCCCCGAAAGACGCCGATCCATCGGAGCCCAGATCGTCTCGCGACGGCCAAACGAGACCTCGCAATCCGAGCAAAGCAGCGGCCTTTCATCGTAGGTTCCTTGCACTCGCCGGTTTGGCTCGCCAACAGTGCGTGCGCCGCCGGTCGGCGACGTGCGATAGAAGCGCTTCAAAACAAAATTAGGTATGAGGTAGCTGTTACGAAGGTCAGCGCTCTTACCACAAAGGCGACAGGTATCGTTCATATACGTTTAGCCGTTCCGTCACCCATCCGTCACCCAAAAGGCTGCCGGCTGGCGAAACGACGAGGGTAAAGTGGAGCCGTTGGCGGGGATTGAACCCGCGCTCTCGTCATTACCAATGACGTGCTTTACCACTAAGCTACAACGGCAATCCAGGGGACGCGCCAGCTTCGGATACTCCATCTGCTGGCTGGCCCCCTACCTCGTGGGTGGAGCTCCCGGGCAGCAGATACCGCCTCGCCAAGCGGACTTTACGGTTCTGGCCATTCTTAGCCGGCGCCCAGCGCAAGAATCCGCACGTAGTGACGGCCTGCGCGGGGACCAAGAAGACCGCCTCGACGTCGGGGCAGTAAACGGCGAACGCTTCGATTTGACCGGCATACGTCCGACATGAGGAGCCATGCCGATGTGAATGAGTGCTGTAGCAGTTGAACTGAATAGCCCCGTTTCGCAAACGTCCCGTTTTAACTTGCACGCGCAGTAACGTTCCGTCCTTGTCGGCGATGAGATCGTATCGCCGGCTCTCTCCGAAAGGGACGGACACGTGATATCCCGCTCGTGTTAACGCGGCGAGAGCTTCAATCTCGGACCGATCGCCAATCCGTTTGGTGTCGCGTTTTAGACGTGGTTGTTCCATGCACGGATTGTAGGATCGAATTGTGCCATGCGTATGGCATTTTCGTTTTCGGGAAACTATGCGGGCGCTTCGGTCGTCGGATCGATCATTTTGCGGACTTCGGTAATCTTCGTTGCGGGAAAGCCGGATATCTCGGCATGCTTGTGAATCAAGCTTTCGTCTTTGGCGAGATATACGCAGAACGTCTTATCGCCGGTGACGTAGCTTTCGACCCACTGAATGTCGGGAGCGAGTTGATTGAGAGCGGCGTTCGACTTCCCGGCGGCTTCGCGAAGCTGCTCGCGTTCCAGGGTTCCGACGCCGGGGATATCGCGTTCGATGATGAATTTACGCAGGGCCATTGTCTACCTCCAGGGGCCGCCGCTTTCGCGCTCTTCGTGTCAGGTCCATTCTTTGAAGCGGTGGTCCGAACGGACGGAATCCAAGCGCGGATCCAGAGCCAAAAATGCGCGCGACATCGGGTCGAGGTGTCGCACGCGTTTCAAGCGGCGCAGTGCGTCGTCGAACCGCCGAAGCGCGACGAGGTCGAGCGCCACGTCGAGATCGTCGTTCGCTCCGCGAGCGATGAGCACGCGCGCGCGCTCCGAGTGGCCGAAATGCGCCTCGACGCCGGCAATCAATGCCGGCGCGTTCGCCATCCCTCCGAGTGTGTCGATCGCGTTGCGCCGGTCACCCGCCCGGTCGTAGGCTAGGCCGAGGACCAGTCGCGTCTCGGAGCGCGTTGGATCGATGGCCAGCGCTTCGTGCGCGTAGGCGATCGCCGCCGGGTAACGATGCGCGTAGTATTCGGTGCGCGCGAGCCACCCGTACGTGGCCGGGGCGATAGGATCCAACGCCGCTGCGATCTTGAGCTCGCGCAACGCAGGTTGCAAGCGTCCTCGAACGAGCAGGGAGTTTCCGTACCACTCGTGCGCCAACGCGTAGCTGGAGTCGAGCGCGACGGCGCGCTGAAACTCTTCGTCCGCACGCCCGTCGTCCCGAGCGAAGACGTGGAGCACCATCGCAAACGACGTACGCGCCGCCGCCGAGTCTGGGTCGATCGATACGCCGCGGCGCGCGTAACGCTGCGCGAGCGCTGCGTATCGAGCGCACGAGCGTCGGTCGTTGCACGCGTAATCGTACAGGCCGACGTACGCATCGGCCAATCCGGAGAAAGCCAGCGCATTGGCCGGCGCATCGCGCGCAACGCGTTGAAAGTATTCGATGCTTCGGAATAACGCGGGAACCGTGCGCAGCGTCCAGTAGTAACGCCCGACGAGGTACGACTGCCGGTCGTCAGGCCCGAGCGATTGGGCGCCCCCGTTCCCCGAGGGCCCGAGCAGCGCGAATCCGAGCACGAGCAGCGGTCCCGCTGCGATGGCGCGCCACCACTTTGGCCGGACTCGCTCCGGCGCGCGTTCGCCTGCCGTGCGCAGCGGCAGCGTAAAACGATAGCCGCGTCGGGGAACGGTCGCAATCGCCTCGCGAATGCCATACGCCAGAAACGTCCGGCGCAGCAAGTACACGTACTGCGTCAGGTTGGACTCTTCAACGAAACCCTCGGGCCACAAGCGATCCATCAGCTCGGTCTTGCTCGTGACGTTGCCGGCGTTTTCAACCAGCGCGCTCAACGTGTCGACGGCTTTGCGCGCGAGCGGAATCGGAACTCCGCCGGCAGCCAGGACCGATCGATCGGGGTCGAGGGTGAAGTTCGCAAAGCGGTACACGAATTGATCCTTTCTTGAGGACCTTACGACGGCAGTCCGTCACGATCGACGTATGCTTTTCGGCCCGCTGCTCGCCGTCTCCGCGCCTCAATCCGGTCCAGGCTCTTTGATCGGAATATGGGGCGCGCAACGCGAGTACACTGCCGGCCCGGCGGTGGTTAACCGGAGCCGGCTCAGAGTGCGCCCGGGGGGTCGCCCTGCAGTGCAATGGATCCAGCCCGGCAACGCCGACAACCCTTCGCCCATTGCCATCCCGGTGGACGCGATGGCGTCGCTTCCCGAGGCGTGGGAAGGCACGATCGACCCCCTCCCGGACGTGCAACACCTGTGCCTGTTTATTCAACCGGCGTCGGGCGGCGGGCTGACGGCGTTCATGCGCAACCCCGAACAAAACGTCGGAGCGTTCATCGGTTTGCGCTCGGTCAGCCTACGCGGTAGCACTCTTCGTCTGAAACGAACGGGTGCCCGCGACATCATCGGGTCGTGGTCACCGTACGATCGCAATTCCCTAACGCTCCGGGATCCGATTTTGCCCGGCACGTTCGTCTTCACACGCGAATCGCCGGCGCCCGTTGCGACGCCGTACGCGTACCGAATGCCGGCGGCCGGCGGCGACGGCTGGCGAGTTGGGTCGCTGGCGGAAACTGGATTCGACGAACCGGCGATCGCGCGGATCGTCGACGATATCGCCGCCACGGTGCCCGCTCTGAAGGCTCCCTACATTCAAGGCGTGCTGATCGAGCGTCACGGAAAGCTGGTACTCGACGAATACTTTAACGGTTACGCTGCCGATCGCCCGCACGACGTTCGCTCTGCCGGCAAGAGCGTCACGACCTTATTGGTAGGACGCGCCATTTCCGACGGCGCACCGTTTTCGCCGGATACCCGCATCGCGACGATTCTCACGTCGTACCTGCCATTCGAGAACGACGACGCTCGCAAGCAGGCCATTACCGTCGCCGATCTGATGTCGATGTCGGCTGGATACGCATGTGACGACAACGACGATGCTTCTCCCGGCAACGAAGACCGGATGCAGGCGCAGAAAGTGCAGCCCGACTGGTATCGCTACACCCTCGACTTACCCATGCTCTTCACACCGGGTACGCGCGCCCTCTATTGCAGCGCCGAAATCAATCTCTTGGGGGCAATCGTCGCCAAAGAAACGGGACGCTGGCTTCCCGAGTATTTTTACGAGCGCTTCGCGCGCCCGATGGAGTTCGGCGCGTATGGTATGTGGTTGGTACCGCCTCCAGTCGACGATGCATACATGGCCGGCGGCGATCTCTTTCGGCCGCGCGATTTTCTGAAATTCGGCGAACTTTTTCTCAGACGAGGGCGCTGGCACGATACCCCCGTCATCGACCCCGCGTGGCTAACGCTCGTATCGACGAAACATTCCTACATCGAAGACGGCGGCGGGAACTACGGCTACGGATGGCATCTGGTCGACTATGCCTATCAAGGCCGTACCGTTCGAGCGATCAACGCAGGCGGCAACGGCGGGCAGTTACTCTACGTCTTCCCGGACCTCGATCTGGCGATAATGATCGCGGCCGCAAACTACGATCAATATCCCGTCTGGAATAGCTTTCAGACAAAGCTCGTACCGGCTATTCTGCAAACGTTGCGTTTTCCCAATCGATAGAGTAAAATGCGCGTTCATGATGCGCTTTTTATCGACCGCCACGATCGCTGCAACGATTGCGTTGCTGACCGCCTGCTCCGGATCGAAGAACGCCGCGAGCGTCTCATATGGGACCGGCGACCCCAAACTGGGCATGCCCGCCGTTACCGGAGCGATCAATCCGTTTCTCACGGACGGACAAACCGTGACGCGCGGGCTCGACGCGGTGGCGGCTAGCGCGGGGCTACCGCTGCGGATTGTCTTGATCAGCGCGAGTGCAGCTGGGGGCCTGACGGTCGACGTGCGGTCGCCTGCCCGCCACGGCAATCTCGTCCGATATTTAATTCAGACCAACGGCACGATGTTAGGTCCGATACCCGAAAAACTCGTCTCGCCTGCCGGCGTCGTTATTACCCCGCCGCAAATCGCTCGGCTCGTCTTCGACCCGAAGGCCGTTCCGTTTGCGCGGCTCGCGCAAATGGAGCGCGAAGCGATCGCGAAGACGAAACTGCCCGACGCGCGCGTCGCCGAATGGAGCATTGGCGGGCTCAAGCCCCACGACCGCCGCGTGATGCTACTCGAAAACCCGGCCGACCACGCGGTCGTCGTATTCGATGCGCAGCTGAATATCGTACGAATTCGCTCCTAGGACACCGGCGGTGACGTTCTCGCAGTCGGTGCAGGCGCTGCCGGCGTAATAGGCGCTTACCGGCGTATCGGAGGCGGTGGGTGACACGAAGCGGTACGGCGTCACCCACGGGGTGGGCGTCGGCGGAGCGCATGGCGCACGAGCGCGATTCACTCGGTCTCGGATGTTGAGTAGCGGCCGTGCTTCTCCGTTATCTGAATGCGGTAGGCGATGCCCGGTCCGCCCGTGCGCCCGACGAACGTTCGCCACGCCATCGCTGGGGCTTGGGCGGCGGCTGCGATGTTCCTGAGGCGACTCGAAATCCGATCGACGGCATCGACGGCGGCATCGCCGTGGAGTTGTTCAAAGGTTCCGCGAACGACGACCGAGTACCAATCCGCTGCATTAATGACCCGATCGACTTCGGCACACACCCGTGGATGGGCACTCATGCTCTCGATCTTTGCTCCCAACAAACTATATCCGTAGAGGGCGCGACCGTCGTAGGCGTAGGTAATCGGGACGATGCACGGCAAACCTCGGCGATCGACGTAGGCGATTCTAGCTACGACCTCTTCGTGGAGCAGAGCCTCGATTGCGCTCGATGTCAGTTCGCCAAACATGCCTTAGAACGACGGCGGTGGATTTCGGAGGATGATCGTGCCCGTTAGCCCACGACTTCGGGTTTTCCCCTGCCCGAGAGCAGTATGACGAAGGACGAATTCGAACGGGTAGTTGGCGAAGCATTGGAGTCGCTTCCGAAGCGGTTTGCCGACCTAGTCGAGAACGTCGTCATTGCCGTCGAGGACGAGCCCAGCGCGGACGATCTCGAGAGCATCGACGACGACGGCGGCGGCGGCGATTCGGAGCTCCTAGGTATCTACCGGGGCGTCGCGCTTACCGATCGGACGCATAATATGCCGTTATTACCTGACGAGATCGCGCTCTTTCGAGGTCCGATCGCTCGCGTTACTCGATCACGCGACGAGGCGGTGCGGGAAATTCGCGACACCTTGATTCACGAACTCGGGCACTACTTTGGACTCAGCGACGACGAAATGCCCCACTGAGGACGGCCGAAGCTTACACCGCATTGATGGAGCGGTACTTCGGCTCCCACATGGCGTTGCGAACCGCCGTTTCGAGGTTAGGCGGATTGATTCGCGCGAGACCCTCGCGTATCGCGCGTTCGGCCACGGCGACGGCGACGTGCACCGACACCTCTCGAACGTTCGCGACCGCGGGAAGGATTGACGCGCCGAGCTGCGATGCATCCACCATGTCGGCAATCGTGCACGCAGCCGCTGTAAACATCCCATCGCTGATCAATCGAGCGCGAGTAACGATCGTCCCCAAACCAAGACCCGGGAACAGCATGGCATTGTTCGCTTGCGCGATCGTGTACGTCGCGGCGTCGTAAATCGTCGGTTCGAAAGGACTTCCGGTCGCAATCAGCGCCTTGCCGCCGGTCCATCGAATCAGATCCACCGGTACGGCTTCGGCGAGCGCGGTAGGATTCGAAAGCGGCAGAATGATCGGGCGTGGCGTGCCCTTTGCCATCTCGCGTACGATCGCCTCGGTGAACGCTCCGGCGACGGCCGACGACCCGATGAGAATCGTCGGTTGAACTCGGCGCACCACTTCCTCCAGGCCGATGCCGCGCTCGCCGTCGCGATCGAATGCGGCGACCTCGTCTGCCGGCCGCGCGTACGGTCTCTGGAAATCGCGAAGACCTCCCATATCGCCGGTCAGCAGACCGCTCCGGCCGACTAACCAGAATCGGCGGGCGGCGGCTTCGTCCGAGAGCCCCTCGTTCATCATCGCGTTGCGGATGAGATCGGCAATACCGCAACCGGCGGTGCCCGGCCCGAAGATCGCGACTTTTTGGTCACGTAGTCTTCCACCAGCGACTTTTATTGCCGACATCACGGCAGCCAGCACGATCCCGGCCGTGCCCTGAATGTCGTCGTTGAACGTACATGTCGACGAGCGATAGGTGTCGAGGATCCATCGCGCATTCACCGCATTAAAGTCTTCCCAGTGCAACAGGGCATGTGGGTACAAGCGCAAGGCGGCCGAGACGTACTTATCGACGAACGCGTGGTATTGCTCGCCGCGGATACGCGGATGACGATATCCGAGGTACTGGGGATCGTCGAGCAGCGATTGACGGTCGGTGCCGGCGTCGAGCATGACCGGAATCGCGCGCAGCGGGTCGATTCCCGCGGCGGCAGTATACACCGATAACTTACCAACGCAGATGTCGATTCCGCCAACGCCCCAATCGCCGATTCCGAGAATCGCTTCGGCGTCGGTTGCCACCAGAAGATCGACGTCGTCCGCGCCAGCGCCGCCCTGAGCGAGCGCTTCTTCGATTTCATCGGGGCGGTCGATCGAAAGAAAAATGC
The DNA here is from genome assembly GCA_963786105.1 of Vulcanimicrobiota bacterium. Taxonomy (GTDB): domain Bacteria; phylum Vulcanimicrobiota; class Vulcanimicrobiia; order Vulcanimicrobiales; family Vulcanimicrobiaceae; genus Tumulicola. Next base: position 48,717 of record CAWAXX010000017.1, on the reverse strand, counting down.
CGCGCGGCCGGCGGAACTGATGACTGTATTGCTGGATCGCCAAACCCACGGTGGGCGTGTAGACGATGGGCAGCATTTCGACGACGTGAGCGGCGAGCAAATGGAAGAGGAGCGTTTCGTTGCGCTCCTGCATCGCGGTTAGGAATGCGTACTTGGCGAGATCGTTCGGTTGGCTCTTGAAGAGTTGGTAGGCGCGCTCGGCCTGTTGCTCGATCGTTAGAACGGCTGGTGGAAGCAGGCCCGTCAGGCCTAGTGCCCGTCGTTCAGCGTGCGTGAATGCCGTGCCCTTGTTGATCTGGGGGGTTCGCAGCACGTCGAATCCTCGCGCCGCAATCTCAAATCCGCCACGTTCATCGATGCGATAGAGTTTCGTGGGTTTGCTAACGCTCGAGTACGTCATGGACTGGCAGCAATTCCCGAGAAGAACGATTCCACCTGCTATGCTCGATCGCGCGCGTTCGGCATGGATAACTCGTTGACCGCACGTTCGTATTCATGCGTATCGATGCCGGCATGGGCGGCCAGATCGAGAAGGATCGCTTCCTGCGTTTGCTGGTGATACAGCATGCGCGAGAGCGAAGCGTGATCTTCTTCGGCGCGAATTTCGGCATGCGCCGCCTGTTGTTTTCCGGCTACGGCCAGCACGACGATGAGAACTAGCTGAATCACGTTCGAAACGGTCAGCATAAAGATGTATGGAAACGGATCCATTCTCGTAACTTGACCGACGACAATCCAAAGAAATTGAAAGACGATGACGGCAACCAGAGTCGCGGGGGCACCGGTACTCTCGGCAATCCGTTGACAGAAACGTTCGGTCGGCGAGAGGCCGCTTGCGTGGATCAAGTTGACGTCCGGCGCCGCGGGATGCGATCGATAGTCGCCGCCTTTATGGGGGAGCAGAAATTCGAAGGCGTTCATGGGCTGGTTCTCCCGGATTTATGAATCCTCGCGTTTGTGTTATTTTAAACTCTCTCCCGGGTTATTCCGGCCGGCATCGGGCACGGCTCGTGGGAGAGCAGGCGCCGATGGCCGAAACGCGTCCTTGCGATGTTTCACCTCGAAGGATTCACGGATTACGGCTTGTTGTTTCTGAGAATCGCCGTCGGCGCAATTTTTGTCGACAGCGGATACAACGACCTTAAGGATCCGGACGGGCGCAGCAAGAGTATCGGGACGTCCAAAGGATTCACGATATTTCTAGCGGCGGCCGAGCTGGCGGGCGGCGCGGCGGTGATTCTCGGCGTGCTGCAGCAGCCGGCGGCGATCGGACTAGTCCTTATCATGCTGGGCGCGATTCAGAAAAAAATCTTCGTCTGGAAGACCGGCTTCTGGGGAAAAGAGGGCCTGGGGTGGTCGTACGAGATAACCCTCATCTCGATGCTGACCGTCGTCTTGTTCACCGACGGCGGCAAGTTCGTCCTCATGCGCTAAAGGCTGCGATACTAGATCTCACACGGAGGAGGACGGTATGAAGTGGGTCTTTGAGCCCGGGCACAGCGCCGCCGAATTTCGTGCGCGGCACATGATGGTGACGTGGGTCCGCGGATCGTTCAAGCAAGTCAACGGGAGTCTTGAGTTCGATCCGGCTCAGCCCCGGCAACTCGCCGTCGAAGCGATCATCAGCGCTTCGACGTGCTGGACGGGCGAGCCGGCGCGCGACAACCATCTTCGAAGTCCGGATTTCTTGGACTGCGAACGATATGCCGAAATTCGCTTCAAGAGTACGGGTGTCGTCGAAATCGGTCCGGTCGACTATCGAGTAACCGGCGATCTCACCATTAGGGGCGTAACGCGCCCGGAGGTTCTCGACGTCCGGTATCTTGGCGCGTGGCAAACGCCATGGTGGGAAGACGGAGTCGACAAAGGGCCAAAGATGCGGGCAGGCTTTACGGCCCGCACGCGCATCGACCGCTACGACTACGGCGTGAGCTGGAACGATAGCATGCCCGACGGCGGAATCGTCGTCAGCCGAGGAGTCGACATCGTCATCGATGTCGAGGCAATCAAGCAACAGTAACTAGCGATGAGTGAAAGGCGAGGGAGCCATGAATGACGATCGCGACGTAAAAATCAGCTTCAGCGAAGACGTCAAGCCGCTGTTTCGCGAGAAGGACCGTACCGCGATGAAGGGCGCTTTCGATCTCTGGAGCTACGACGACGTGGTTCGACACGCGCCGGAGATTTTGAGCGCGGTCAGCAGCGGGTCCATGCCGTGCGACGGCGCGTGGCCCCCCGAAAACGTTGCGACGGTCCGGCGTTGGATTGAGGGCGGCACTCCGCCGTAGCTGCGTTCACGTCGCGGCGCCGATCAGTTCGCAAAACGTCGACAAGTCGATGTTGCCGCCCGATACGACGGCGACGATCGGACCGTCGCCGGCCTTGCCGCTCAGGGCAGCGGCAACGGCGAGCGCCCCGGCGCCTTCGGCGATCACTCGCGACTTCTCCGCGAGCACGCGCATGGCGTCTTTGGTTTCCTGGAGAGTCACCACGATCGATCCATCGACCAAGCGCCGCATCCGCTCCCACATCCGGGGAAAAACGCTCTTGCCGCCGGCCCCGTCGACGAACGTCGCTTGCCATCCCTCAAACGCCGATGCTTTGCCCATAGAAAAGGAAAGCGAGGCCGGCGCGGCCGTTTCCGGTTCCGCAACCAGCACGCGCACGCCAGGCTTGCGAGCGCGCACGCCGGAGGCCACGCCCGTCGCGAGCCCGCCTCCGCCCATGGCCGTCACGACCGTCGCGACCTCAGGCAGGTCCTCGACGATCTCGAACCCCATCGTCGCGTTGCCCGCGATGAAGTCGTCGTCGTCGAACGGGTGAACGAACGTTCCCGTGACGCCGGGGAAGGTGCGCCGCTCCATAGCTTCCCAGCACGCGTCGAAAGACGCTTTCACCAAGTGCGCGCCGAGCGCGCGCATCCTCCCGGTTTTGGTTTCGGGCGCCGTTTCGATGGTGACGACCGTGCACGGCACGCCCGCTTGACGAGCCGCGTATGCGACGCCTTGGCCCGCATTACCGGCACTGATGGTCCAAACGCCCAGCGAACGACGTTCGGGCGAGAGCATCGCCACGGCATTCGCCGCTCCGCGTAGCTTGAACGAGTTCACCGGCTGCAAGTTCTCTAGCTTGAGGTAGATCTCGGGACCGTCGGTACTAGTCCCCAGCCGAATCAACGGCGTTCGTACGATCGTACGAGCGATTCGGATCCGGGCGGCCTCGATCGATTCGACGCTTATCGGCGCAACGGCTAATGGGACCCTATCCATGCGGCTCCTATATGTTTTTCTTGTAACCAAACCTGCCGCGCCGAGCGCGTAAAGGTTCGTACCGCGCTCCCGTGGGAAGAAACAGAGAATCAGCATCCACCCTACCGGAGGGCGCAATGAATCGATGGTTTCTCGGCCTGATTGGAGCGGCGATTATCGTCGTCGCGGCTTCTGTTTTCGCGACTGCTCAGTCGATACCGACGCCCGCACCATCGCCGTCGGCGACTCCGATGGTTCCAACACCACTGCCGTCAATCACCATCCAGCCCCTTCCGTCGGTACCGTTCCCGTCGGCAAGTCCGACGCATTCGCCGTAACGACGAAGGTCACATCCGGTAACTGAGCTTGGGGCCACTCCTGCGACCATCCGGGGCCAACTTGCTGATGGATAACGAGGCGGCTGAGTTTGTACTCGCCGGGACTCGCGGCCGCCGGGATCTTTCCTCGCAATATGCATCTGCCCGGGCCGGCTTCGGCGTAACAATCTGCTTCACGAGCCATTAAGACGAACCTGACGATGTTCTCGCTATCTTCCGGCCCGCAAAACTCGGCTTCGGCGTATTCGGTTGACCCCAGATGGAGGTCGGTCAGCGGGACCACAAATTCTGCGCCGATCGCGAACTCTTTGTTCATACCTTTGGCATACCTCGTTGCGCCAAACGCTTGAAAGCCCGCGCTGTAATGATACGACTTTCGCGACATTGCGCAAGTGCGGTACCGTACTTATGCCAGCTCGTAAATCAATCAGTGGCCGCCATTGACGGGGATCGCGTCCGACTTGCGGACGCTATAGCCCATAATCTTCTTCCACTCTCGCTCCATGGTTTCGTAGCACTCACACGAAACCGATTCCAAGCCGGATCGGCTCAGAATGGTGATCTGCCCGCGGGTGTAGGAAATGAATCCAGCGGCTTGGAGTTCCGACGCCGCAACCACGACGCTTGCGCGCCGTACGCCAAGCATTTGACTCAAGAACTCTTGTGTCAGCAGCAAAAGGTTCTCGCCTACGCGATCGTGCGCCATTAGAAGCCACCGCGCACAGCGTTCGTTCACGGGATGCAGCGAGTTGCAAGCGGCTAGCTGTACCGTCGTCATAAGGACGGCTTGTGCGTATCGGAGGCTAAAGGCTTTCAGCTCGGGGTCGCTCTCGACGACCGCTCGAAACTCCTCGGCGGGCAAACTCAATGCTCCGTCTGGGATTTGCACGATACTGCGCTGATTGGTACTCGACTGCCCGAGCGCGATCGCCAGACCGGTCATACCCTCGCGGCCGATGATGCCAACTTCAGCGATATTTCCATCCAACATTTGCAGGACAACGGAAATGACGCTACCGGTTGGAAACAGTATCCGGCCCATCGGTTGGGCGTAGTCGTATACGATTTCGGCACTTGCCATCGCCACCGGCGCGAGCGAGTGACGAAGGGCGTCCATGGCGCGGCTTGGCAGGTTGTCGAGGAAGAGATTGCCTGTGAGGACAGTCGCTGCGGGAGCGTCCGGCATTCGAAAATACCCGTTGCCGGCCCATAGAAGATCGGCGGCTTAAGGTTTTTCTCGGTGAGGGCCGGCAAGTGAGTCTATGTGCGGACCTGCGACCGTAGCGCAAGACATCCCGAAGATGCGTTCGAGGACTGTAGTTCTTTCGCGATAGAGGGCTCGGTACCCGCCCCTTACGTGCGATTCTTTTGCCCCTTGCATCGATTCCGCTACGGTGATGCCGCGCCGCGCTCACCCGAGCCTTTTTCGCCGCTCTAGTACGCTACGCCCAACTGCTTCAGCCGTTCCCGCAGCGCCACGTTCTCGCGCTCACGCTCCTCGGCGTGGAGATGCTCGTAAGCGGTGGCCGCCGCCTGTCCGAGTGCATTGAGCAGTTGCTCTTCTTCAGCGTCGATGGCTTCGCCGTCGCGATGACTGCCGTACAGAACGACGGCGATCGTATTGCGCCCGGCAATCACCGGCAACGCGAAGATCGGCTTCGCATTTCCGTTCGGAACACATGCCTTCGATGGCGGGGTAACGCTCAATCGCACACCGCGCCGCTCGGAACGGGCGAAGAGCACGAGCGAATCGTCGGCGTCGAGCCTTTCCGCGGCGCCGTCCCATCCTGTCGAGGCAGTTCGCGAATAGACGCCGTCGGCGACGCGAAAGAGTGCCCCGGACGAAAACTGCAGGGACTGGGCCGCCTCGATCGCCAGCATCCTTTCGATGGTCGAAACGCTCTCCGTAAACGGCAACGCGTGGGCCACGTGGTGGATGCGCTCGAACGCGCGGTGGCGTGAACCGAAAAAGACTCGCTCGGCAAACCGGTCAATCCGTTTGTGCAGAGCCCGCAGCCAAAAGCTGAACGCTAGCGCGATCGCCACCTCGAACACGGTGGCTAACCGCGCGTCTTCGAGGCGCCGCGCGAAGAGCCAATCGGCGAGGGCCAAGAGCGCAACGGGAACAGACGTGATGGCGGCGTAGATTACCGCGCGGGCTCCAACGATTCGATCGGCGGAGTTCGCTAATGCCGCCCTTCTCACCCTGACGCCCTAGGCCGCCTTTTTGCTACGCAGAGAGTTTTTGCTCGGAGAACCCGCGTTCGCGAGCTTTTGGTGCGGCGATGGTGGCCGCGAGACGACGCGAGTGGATCTCCATTTCGTAGAGAACGCCGCGGTTGCTTTGCAAGAAACCAATGAAGTAGAGCCCCGGCTCGGAAGTCGGAGCGCCCGATGCGAATCTCGGATTAGCCGATTCATCCAGAAGTCCAGGAATCTTGAGGAGCCTCTCGAGACCGGTGACGAATCCGGTTGCAAAGATGACCGCATCGAAGCCCTCTTCCCGGCCGTCGGTATAAACGACGCCATCGCTCACGAAGCGCGCGATGTTAGGCCGCACTGCAATTCGATTCGCCCGGAGGTGATCTAGGAAGCCAACATCGATCACGGGCGGGCGTTGGTCGATAAAGGGCGACCATTGTGGCGCTCCAATTCCATAGCGACTCAGATCGCCGACCGTGAAGCGGGCGACGATCTTTCCGATGCCGTCGGCAACGTGCGGCGGCAACCGTGACAACGTGATGCCCGTTTGTTGGACCGGCCGGCCGAAAATGTCGCGCGGCACGATGGTCGGCATCGATCGAATGCTGATCGTGACCGCGGCCGCGCCCTGCTCGACGAGGTCCGCGGCAATCTCGGCTCCGGTGTTCCCGATGCCTGCAACGAGAACGCACTTGCCCGCGTAGTCCCGACCAGTCAGGTAACGCGCAGCGTGAAGACTGGTCCCTCGATATCGATCCATATCCGGAAAAGCCGGGATGGTGGGCTCGCGATATTTTCCGGTCGCGATAACCACGTTGCCGCAGCGCCAGGCGCCGTTCTCGGTGTCGACGATGTAGGCTGGCTCGCCGCCAACGACTACGTCACGGCGAACGCTGACGACTTCAGTATTGAGTTCGGTCTGCAGTTCAAAGTGGTTTGCGTACGATTGCAGATATTCCGCATACTGGTCTTTAGAAACGTATTTTGGGTAATGCTTCGGGATTGGGTAATGAGCAAGGCCGGAGAGCCGGCTGACTGTATGCAGATGCAAACGCTCGTATCGGCGTGACCACGAGCCTCCAATGCGATCGTCACCATCTAAGACCACCACCGATTGCACGCCGACGGCCTTTAGCGCTCCGGCCGTACTCAGTCCCGAAGGGCCGCCCCCGACGACGACTACCCGAGCTTCACGCATGGTCACCTCCTCGTCCGAAACGACTCCTTGGCTAACGAAATGCCCGAGACGCCGATCTCCACCATTGAACCTCGGGGGCTGGGCGATTTCGTCCGCAGCCGACGAGCGGCCTTGCGCCAGCGTGGAATACGACTACGTCGACCTTGGTTCGCTCCGGCATCCGGAACTCCAAGTTCGAACGCTCTGCGCTCACGACGCCGAGACCCTAGAAAAACTCCGACGGCGCCGACCAGCACTACGCTTCCAAGCTCGGCGGCACGGCGACGTTGAACGAATGGAAATGGAATCGAAACCCGTGTTCCCCTCGCTCGTGAACTTGCAAGCTCGGACGCAAGTTCGTCAGGCGTTCGGCGATGGCAAAGCCGTTCGGTATCGTTAGGCAAGGAAGACCTCGTCTGCTTCCGGCCGAAGGCTCGAGTATGAACCGCATGACCATCGCCGTTCTCGTCATTTGGGCGATTCTGATTACGTTTGTGTCCGCAGGACGCGCTGCCGAAGTGCAATCCGATACCCAGGCTCAGGACCTGTTGCAAAAACACCGTGCATACGTCGGCTGGCAACTCGGCGACGGGACGTTTCAAACGATCCGCATTTCGGGCACAGTGACGAACAAGAAAGGCGAGAAGCTCGAAAGCGTTGCCCTCAACGAAGCCGGTCTTGCGTTCCACGAAACGCACACGATGCTCAAGCAAGACAACATCACACAACACGTCGGCTTTACCGGCACGGTGTTTTGGCAGTGCTTTACGAGCGGCTTCACGACGCCGGTCTACGGCGAAGGCGCCAAAGCACTCGCCGCCTACACGATGTTGATGCAAGAAGGCACCCCCGGATTGCCCGGCACTTTCCGCGGCAACAAGACCGTCGACGGCAAATCGGTCGGCGTCGTGCGTGTAACGATGCTCCACGGCGACCCAATCGATCTGTACGTCGATCCGTCAACTGGCGCCTACGTCCAGGCGACGGTCGATCCCGGCGGCGCTTTCGAAGCGACGTATCACATTCTCTCGTATGCCAACGTTCAGCCGGGGAAGAAGATGATCGGCTCCTACCGCATCGATGACAGCGACGAGACGCACACCAACGAGAAGTTCGAGCCCAACGCGGCCGTGACCAATGAGGATCTGCACCCGCCCAAACCGACGGCCACGTGGATCTTCACGTCGGACCAGCCTGTGCCGATCCACCTCACGCACGACCGCATTCTGGTCGATGCCACGATCAACGGCGTAAAGGGAACATTTATCCTTGACACCGGATCGGATGCTATTCGGCTTGACGATAAGTTCGCCGATGCCGCGCACGTGGAAACGCTCAAGGGAAATTCTACGTCATACACGCTCTACGACGAAACGAAGAATCGCGTTCGCAGCGTTACCGACATGGACTTCGGTAACGCGCATCTGCAGAACGTGCTCGTCTACTCGGAAAGTTTTGAGCGCTGGAACTACAAAGGCCTCGATGCCAAGGGCTACGCGGGGTTGATCGGCTCCGACTTCTTCGCCGGCGCGATTGTTAAGCTGAACGTCTACGACTCCACGATGTCGATACTCGATCCGTCGACCGATCTATCGTCGCTGAAGATGCTTCCGGTTTTTGTCGACCTTACCGATGGCGAGCTGACGGTGCCGATGACGTTGGACGACTCGATGACCGTCAATGCCGTCCTCGACACCGGGAACCCTAGTGCCGTACTCTTCAGTTACGATCTCGTGAAGAAGCACTATCCGTTCAACCCGCGGACGTTGACGCTCGGGCCGATCCACTATCAGATCGGCGGCTGGGAAGCCTGCTGCATGGCCGCCGACTACGCGTTGCTAGGCTACGACTTCCTCAAGCACTTTGACTACGTGTTCGACTACCCGCACGGCCGCATGTTCATGACGTCGAACAAGAACTAACGTAACGGACTCCCACGATTGCGACCAAATGTGACCATCGCTGCGCCGGGCGTCATGCCCCACCCAAGAAGTACCGCGATATGCGACCGAATGGCAACCGCGGACGCATCGTTGACGCGCAATCCCGCATGAAATCAGGGGTTTGGTGGAGCGGGCGGCGGGAATCGAACCCGCGACTCTTGCTTGGAAGGCAAGGGCATTACCACTATGCAACGCCCGCGAAGAAATGGTGGGCAGGGCTGGATTCGAACCAGCGTAGCGCTTTCGCGCGCCAAGTTTACAGCCTGGTGCCATTAACCGCTCGGCCACCTACCCACAAATCGGCAGACCAGGGTACGATACCGCGCGGGTCTAGTCCTCGGCAAGCGGCGAAATCGCACTCCTCTCACGTCCTTTTCAGGCGGCCTTCATCACTTTCACCTACCATAGCAAGTAACGGAATCCCGGTAGACCGCGGTCAGGAGAGACTCGTATGGCCCGATCCCGATTTTTTGCCATTGTAGCCGTATGCGCTTTTGCGCTTGCCGGCTGTAGCAGCCGGGGCGGCTACTCGGGCTTTTCGACGAGCGGCAACGGTTTGGAGACGGTCGACGACGCGGCCGCCATCGTGGCGCACCGGCCGACCGGCTCGCAGTATGCCGCCGCGGCCATCGGCGCGGTAGATTCAGTCGGCTCCCTGGTAAAAGAACTCGCCGACGCCGGCGGGAGCAATGCGATGGGCCGCGACTGCCGAGAGGGTGCCGAATTTCTTGCCCCCAGCCGCACCGGCGACCCTAGATCCACGGAGACGCGAGAGTTTTTCGACGCCGGCTGCACGCAGCTGGCCCGCGACACCGTTCGCACGTTCGCGCCCCTCGGGACTGGAACCGAAAGCGAGGCCGTGGCCGTTTCGATTTACGCGCGTAACACCGCGGCGCCGCTCGCCCTTCGCCTTGAGAGCTCGCGGATTACCGGCGCCAAGTTCGACGCGCTCGGCTTTCCGATCGTCCGCGACGGCTTCGCACGGGCTACGACACGCCAACTGCTGGTTTCAAACCAAAGACGCAGCATCTCCAGTTCGCAAATCGTGATGATGCCGGCCAGGGGGGACGACGGTAACTCCTTGTGCGCCGGCTCTGCCGGATACGACGCCACCGGCATCCCGTCTCTCGATGCGACGTTCGGCTGGCAAGGGACTACGGTCGATTCGCCGAGGTCGATCCGTCGCGACGATCGGAGCGGCGGAGTAACCGTGTCGACGACGCGAATCGGCAGCGCCGTGGCCGGACCCATCGGTTCGCTCTCGTTCCTTGCCGGCGCGCCGCGAAAAGCCTGTGCCAACGCCGCGACGGCATACGCACTCGCCGGAGCCACGGCGGCAAGCGCGTTCACGATTCCCATCCGCGCCGTGTATCGACACGGTAGACTCTCGAGTTTGACGGTATTCCGTGCTTCGTTTTCAGGAGGCTTCACGCTCGATCTCGCGAGCAGCAAGAACCTAAGGAATCGAACCGGGACACTTGCCGTCAGCGGCCTGCTCACCAACGGAAAAACGCACGTCGCCAACCTCTTCTCCGACGCATTCGGCAGCGGGGTTCTGACGATCACGAGCACCGGAGCACAATACCGTTTGGTCGACTGGACCGTTGTGACGTAGTCCGAAAACGCGACTCTCCTACGCGGGCGCGTTATACTTATAAAATTTGGCCTCTCGCGACCAACCTGCCCGCTCGTACGCGCGCTGTGCCGCCACGTTGTCTATTGCCGTCTCGAGGTACATTCCGGTCGCCCCGATTTCGCGCGAATACTCGATTGCACGACTCAGCAGCTTCGTTGCTACGCCGCGGCGCCGCGCTTGCGGCACGACGAACAAGTCTTCCAGAATGAGCTGCGGCCCGAGACAAACGGTGCTGTACGTTAGAAAGAGCTGCGCGAACCCGACCGGAACCCCGCGTTCGTCGCGCGCCAGAAAGATCGTCGACCTGCCGTGGCGCACGTGCTCGGCGATCAGGTCCCGCTCGCGCCGCGCATCCGGAACTTGCTTGTAAAAGACACGATACGCCTGGACCATGGGCAAGAGTGCGTCGAGGTGCTCGATGGTCGCGCGCTGGATTTCAATCATTGCAGCAACGGCCTTCGAAGGGTCGTCCGAGGTGTCGTTGAAACTCAGGCGGTCTGCAACCGGTTATCACCGACGATCCTGCCGACGTGGCTGAGCGGTTGAAGGCGCGTGATTTGTAATCACGTCCGAAAGGCATCGCCGGTTCGAATCCGGCCGTCGGCTCGGAAAACCCTCTAAACAAACCATGCAAGACGTTACGCCAAAATGGCTCGCGAAAGGCCTCGTCCTCGTTTGCGAGCGCTGCTCGAAAGAGCGCATCCCCGAAGAAGATCCGGCCGCTGCGGCGCGGTTCGGAGATTTTCATTTGCGCGATTGGCTCAAGGCAAGACTGAAAGCCGACGAGCGATGGGGCGCGATTCGCGCGATAAATACGAGTTGCATGGACGTCTGCGCACGAGGTCGCGTGACCGTGGCCGTCGAGCCCGAGCACGGTGAAACGCACGTCTTCGTCGTCGACCCGGTCGCCGACAAAGACGCTCTCTACGCTAAGATCCTAGAACTGCTCGGAACATCCGCACAGTAGGCTTTGATTCCGTTCAGATCGAGAAGACGAGGGTCGAAGTTTACTACGGTAAATGAGACCCGAGTCGACGAAGAGCTGGACGAATCAAAACCTACTGGAATTCGAACTCGGCGAGATTCTTTTCTATCTTCCGCTTCACGCGCTGCAGCGCGTTATCGATCGACTTCACGTGACGGCCGAGGTCGCGCGCCATCTCCTGGTAGCTCTTGCCTTCCAGATACGACTCGAGAACTTGCGACTCGAGCTCGGAGAGATTTTGACGAATCCGTTGCCGGATGTCGTCGGAAACCTCTTGCGTAACCACCAGCTCCTCGGGATCCGAGGTTTTCTGCGACGCCATGACGTCGAGCAGCGTGCGTTCGCTGTCCTCGTCGTAAATGGGCTTGTTGAGCGAGATGTATTGGTTGAGCGGAATGTGCTTTTGACGGGTCGCGGTCTTGATCGCGGTGATGATTTGCCGGGTTATGCACAACTCGGCAAACGCCCGAAAGCTCGAGAGCTTGTCGGCTTTGAAGTCGCGGACGGCTTTGTACAAGCCGATCATCCCTTCTTGAATGATGTCTTCGCGGTCGGCGCCGATTAAGAAATAGCTCTTCGCCTTAATACGGACGAAGTTTTTATATTTGTTGAGAAGGTATTCCATCGCGAGGTTGTCGCCGGTTTTCGCGATGGCCACGAGCTCTTCGTCGGCCCGCTCGTGGTACTCCAGACCATCCGTCACGGGATGGGTCATTGCCATAGTCGCTGTCTGCCTTTTGGGTGCGTGTGCCGCATGCGCGGGCCGTAGCCCATCGGGCGCGGCACATCCACGTAAGTATAGGAGGGCACCCCTCCAGCGTCAAGGACGTTACGAGCGGCCGGGTCCGGCAGGCGGAAGCTCGGTCCGCCGCTCCGGGTTACCGGAGGGCAACGACGCCGACCACCGCGCCGCCGAGAATGAGCACGGCCGGGTTGATTTTCGTGCGGATGGTCGTGAAAAACACGGCCAGCGCCACCGTCAAGGTCACCCAGCCCGTGATCGAGCCGCGGCCGAAGCTCAGGAGGCCGGCAACCGCCAAGCCAATTGCTACCGGACCTAGCCCGCGTTGAATCGATTCGCGCCACGGCCAGTTGGCCAGCCTCGTCCATAACCGCCCGACCGCGAACGTCAGGATGCCGGTCGGCAAAAAGAACGCCAGCGCCGCGATCAGCGCGCCCGGAATCCACGCCACCTTCACACCGACGGCGGCGACCATCATCATGTTTGGCCCCGGCGACATCTGCCCGACCGAATAGACGTGGACGAGCTGGGCCTCGGTCATCCAATGGTGGGTGGCGACGACGAGCGTTTTCATTTCCGGCCACGCGGCCATGCCGCCACCGACCGTCAGCAGCGACAGGTACGAGAAGACGCCGGCTAGCGCAGAGAACTGATCCACTGTTCGGTGTCCTCCTTTTCGGGCTTCCGCGGGCGGTACGCAAAGATCGCTACCGCGCCTACCGCGATCAGGACTGCCGGAACCGAGAATTTAAAGTGGTTCACGCCCAGCACCGCAGCGAGGATGAAGAACGCGTCGTAAAATCCTTTGACCGACTTCTTTCCAATCTGATACCACGTCGCCGCAATAAGACCGACTGCCGCCGCGGCAACGCCGCGAAGCGCGGCGGTCACCAGCGGTCGACCGCCGCTCGAGCTGTCGTATGCGATTCCCGCCGCGGTCATGAAGATGAAGGCCGGCAAACACATCCCCAGCATCGCGGCGACCGAACCGACGGTTCCACAGAGGCGGTCACCGGCTAAGATCGCCATATTCGTCGCATTCAAGCCGGGAAGCGTGTTGCTAATCGACATCAACTCGAGAAACTCGACGTCGTCGAGCCACTTCTTCTTTCCGACCAGCGCGCTTCGCAAATACGCGACGACTCCACCACCGAAGCTCGTCGCGCCGATTTGCAGGAACGTTAAGAACATCTCGCTCAACGAGATTTTGGGCCTTGACGCCGCGACGGCCGGCTGTGCGGCGACGGTTTCACTCATGGCTTTGCGGCGGATTTCCTTTCAGACGATAAACGAGCCCGGTCTTGGTCGTACCCAGGAGTAACCAGCCGGATGCGATTTGCTGAAGCTTGATAAACAGTTCCTCAACGCGCTGTCTAACCAACGCGTCGACCTCGTCTCCGCGCTCGAAACGCGTCTGATACGCGAACTCTCCGCACATGACCTTATGGTCGCCGAGAGAGCGCCACAACGAGATGTTCGCCTTCGCTACCATCCCTTTGCCGAAATCGATCATGCCCAGATCCAGCAGCACTTCCTCGACGAGCGTCGAATTGACCAACTCGACCTTGCCTTCCATCTCGCCGATCAGCCCGGCAATCGCCGGAAGCGCCTTTGCGATCGTTTTTAGATTCGTTCGGTCTCCCGCGTGCACCGAACTTACCGGGAAGATGCAGTTGTGCGCGTACAGCAAGCGATAGCTGCCGACTTGGTCCTTCAGCGGAAGGCCTTCCATCTTGAACTTGATGCGATACGGTCCGGCGATCTGCGGCCGCACGTCGACCGCCCGCGTCGTCTCCAGATCGTTACTCCGATACTTGAAGACGATCTCGGGATCGCCGATCGGAAATCCATCCTGATACTCGGTCCGCCTACGCAGGATGAACGAGTTGTTGTAAAGCCGGAAGTCGGCGGTATCGACGAACATCACTTCTCGAATTCGCGGGCGCGCTTTGGTGAGGTTGAACTGCTCGTACGTAACCCCGCGGACCCTGCCGACGGCTTCCGCAACCAGGTCACTGAACATCTTGAAGCCCCGCATCGAATCGAAGAAGTCGGGTTTCAAAATCAGCTTAGCATCGAAGAACTGCACTTTTTCAGCCGGGTCGCCTTCGACGTAATGCGGCTTCGCGACCACGGGTTTGCCGTTGGCCGCTTTGGTATCGTCCTTAGTTTTCTTCTTGGTTTTCATCCAGCACCGTAGCCTCCGTTACAGGCAAGCGTACCCGAAAGCAGCGTATTCCGCTCTCCGAACGAGGCGCCTTTACGAGGCGCCTTCGAAAGAGGTTATCCCTGCCGCTGGCGCAGCGCTTCGTACAACAGCACGCCCGCAGCCACCGAAGCGTTCAGCGACGCCACTTCACCGCGCATTGGAATGCGAGCGAGGTAGTCGCACTCGCGCTTGACTAGTTGCGATAGGCCCGCGCCCTCGGCGCCGACGACTAAAGCGAGATCCCGGTTGAGATCGGCCCGAGTCATTTCTACAGCCGGCGGCGCAGAGTCGGCTCCGACGATCCATACGCCGGCTTTTTTCATCACGCGAATGGCATCGGCGAGGTTGGCGACGCGCGCGATGGGCAAGTGAGCGGCCGCGCCGGCGGCCGACTTGCGTACGGTCGCATTGATGCCGGCCGAGCGCCGGTCCGGAAGAACGATCGCATCCGCGCCCGCGCACTCGGCGGTACGCACGATCGCACCCACGTTATGCGGGTCGGTCAGGTGATCGAGCACGACATATAGGCGCTTTTCACCGCGAGGGCGCGCGCCGAGCACGTCGTGCAACGAGACGTAGGCGAACGGAGGAGCGATCGCCACCACCCCTTGATGCGCCTTGAACGGCAGCCTGGCAAAAAACGCGCGGTCCTCGAAGCGCACCGGGACGTTCGTATCCTTCGCGCGTCCGAGCAGATCGCGCAGCGCCGCGTCTCGCTTGCGGTCGGCAGCGACGTGAATCGCCCGCAACCGCTCGCCGCCGGCGAGGGCTTCTGCGGTTGCGTGGATGCCGTAGACGACGTCGTCGAAATCGAGCGCGTTCAGTCGGCCGCGACGCTCCACGAGCTGCCTTCCTTCGAGTCTTTCAGCGCAACGCCGCATTCCAGCAACGCGTCGCGCAGCCGGTCCGATGCCGCCCAATCCTTGCGTGCACGCGCTTCGTGCCGCATCGCGATGACGCGTTCGATGGCTGCTTCCGGCGTCGCGCCGTCGAAGCGCTCGTGCAGTGTGGAGCTCAATCGTTCGAGGAAATCGGCAGGCAGCGAAAGTTTCGGTTCGTCGAGCCATTCGCCGTTCGGCACGAGACCGAGCATGGCGAGCAGATACGAGTACTCGTAGAGCGTCTCTCCTGCGCCCGCTCGTTCGGCGACCTCGTCGGCTTTCCCGGCGAACTCCAGCATGACGGCCAACGCGGCCGCCGTGTTCATATCCGCGTTGAGTTCGGCTTCGACGCGCCCGGCGTATCCGGTTTTGCCGAGGCCGGTCTCGACCGGCTTAGAACGGGCGTGCAGCGTGCGATACGCTTTCTTGAGTTGCCGCAGCGCCACCGCGGCGCCCGCAACCGACTCGTCGGTGAAATTCTTCACTTTAGCGTAGCTCGTCTGCAACATCGACAAGCGAATCGCTTGCGGATCGTGGCGTTCGAGAAGGTCGGAGAGCGGCTCGTAATTCCCCAACGATTTCGACATCTTCTTGTTATCGAAAAGCAGCAATCCGCCGTGAACCCAAAAGTTCGCCATCGGCGGCTGGGTCATGAGCGGCTCGCTTTGCGCGATTTCGTTTTCGTGATGCGGAAAGATGAGATCCGCTCCGCCCCCGTGGATGTCGAAACCCTCGCCCTCCGGATCGAGCAGCGCGTGCGCCATTGCCGAGCATTCGATATGCCATCCCGGGCGGCCGTTGCCGTACGGCTCGAACGGCCACTTCGGCTCGTCGGGTTTGGCAAACTTCCACAGCGCGAAGTCGAGCGGATCTTCCTTTTGTTCGTCGATCTCGATGCGCGCACCGGCTTCCAGCTCGTCAATATTGCGATTGGCCAGGCGTCCGTAGTTTGCAAACGATGCGACGCGATAGTAGATGCCGTCGTTGGAAACGTACGCGTTGCCCGCGGCGATCAGCTTGCGAATCATTTCCTGGATCGCAGGAACGAACGCGGTCGCATACGGCTCGCTATCGTATTCGAGCACGCCGAGCTTACGCATCGATGCTTTGAACTCGCCGTAGTGGCGGTCGATGATCGCACGGTAGCTCTCGCCGGTTTCCTTGGCCGCTTTGATGCTGCGATCGTCGATGTCGGTGACGTTTTGAACGTACGTGACCCGATAGCCGAGGTGCGTCAGATAACGCCGCAAGACGTCGAAAAACAAAAACGAACGCGCGTGGCCGAGGTGCGCTCGCGCGGAAGGCGTCATGCCGCAAACGTATATCCGCACTTCGCGGTCGCGAAGCGGTTCGAAGGCTTCGACGGCGCGCGTCCGTGAGTTATAGAGCTTCAGATGACCCAGCTCCAGGACTCTTGCGATGGTTCCTCGGCGCTCTCGAGTTCGCTCACGCGCGCCTCCAGTCGCTCGACCGTCCGGCGCAGGCGCGTAATCGCATCCGCGGTCGGGTCGGGCATCTCGACCTGCGGACGATCCGACACCGCGCGGATCGGTTTGCCGTCTTGCGCGACGACGCGCGCAGGCACGCCGACGACCGTCGAATTCGCCGGCACGTCCTTCACAACGACCGACCCCCCACCGACCTTGACGTTGTCGCCAAGCGTGATCGCGCCGAGCACGACGGAGTGCACGCCGACCGTCACGTTACGGCCGAGGGTGGGGTGGCGCTTTCCATGCGAAAGACTGGTACCGCCGAGCGTCACCCCTTGATAAATGGTGCAGTCTTCGCCGACTTCGCTCGTCTCGCCGATCACGACGCCCATGCCGTGGTCGATGAACACCCCTTTGCCGATTTTCGCGGCCGGATGGATCTCGATGCCCGTAAAGAAGCGCGCGACATTTGAGAGGAAGCGGGCCAGCACCGGCACGCCGGCGAGCGGGTGAATCAAGCGGTGCGCGACAATCGCGTGAAACCCCGGATACGAGAGCACGACGTCGACCCAGCTGCGGGCTGCCGGATCGCGTTCGAGCGGCGCGCGCAGATCGGCCGCCAAGGTCTCTAGGGGTTTAAACGGCATCCCTCACTCTAACCCAGGCAGCCTGCCCGTGGATTCCGCGGGAGCGTGCTCCGGCGATGGCTTCTTCCCGCGTATAGGCTCGAACGGCCGGCCGTCGGGGCCGTGCGCAATCGGCTCCAAACCGCGGCCGTGAAGCAACCGGGAGTTGACCGCGCCGATGCGGATCAGAATCCGGTCGTGCCCGAGCAGCGGAAAGAGCAGCTCGAGCGGCGGTCCTGTCTTGCTGCCGGTCAGCGCCATCCGCAGCGCAGCCCTTGCATCGTCTCCCGCGAGGCCGAACTCGTCGGCGATCGCCGGCAGATCGTGGTCGAGCGGCAGCCCGCGCAGTTCCGGTTGGTGATCGACGTACTGCCCGACCGCGTCCAAGAAGAACAGCACGTCGCGCGAGCGCAATCGTTCCAACTCGAGCGCCGGGATGATGCACGACTCTTCTCGCAGAGCCGATATCTGCGGGAACGCGTCGTCGACGCGATCGAGCGTTTCGCCGTACGCTTCGAGAAACGTTTCGATCCAGCGCAGCGCCGCCGCCGGCGCCGGTTCTTCCAAGAACCCCCAGCGCTGCATGGCGCCGGTAAGTTCGGCAACCGTCAACGCGATCACCGCGCTGCGTTCTCCGTCAACGAGACGACGGCGTAGGCTGCGATGCCGCGTCCATCGCCGGTATATCCCATGCCTTCGCTAGTCTTGGCCTTCACGCTCACGCACGCCGGTGGGATCGCCAGACGCGAGGCGACGTTTTCGCGCATCCGCGCGACGTGCGGCCCGAGCTTCGGACGCTCGACGACGATGGTCGCATCCACGTTGGTTATGCTGAAACCGGCCTCGCGGACCTCGCGCGCACACGACCCCAGCAACTCCATCGAGTCGGCATCCTTCCAGCGCGCGTCGGTGTCGGGGAAGCGCCCTCCCAAATCGCCGAGGGCAGCGGCTCCCAGTAGCGCGTCGGCTAGTGCGTGCGCGAGCACGTCGGCATCGGAATGTCCGAGCGCGCCGCGTTCGAACGGTACGTCGACGCCGCCGAGAACCAACGCGCGGCCGTCAACCAGACGGTGGGCGTCGAAGCCGTGACCGACACGCACCGTCACGCCCTCCGCGCCGCCGTCGACGTGCGATCCTGCAGCAGCGCTTCCGCGCGCCCGACGTCCTCGGGCAGCGTTACCTTGAAGTTCTCGTGCGATGCGGGAACGATGGTAACCCGCACGCCGATTCGCTCCAGCAGTGCCGCATCGTCGGTCGCCTCAATGCTCTCAAGTTGTGCGCGCTCGTGGGCGCGTCGCAAATCGGACGTCAACGCGCATTGCGGCGTTTGCGCCGCCCACAACGTTTCGCGATTTGGGGTGCTGACCACGACGAGCGAGGCTGGATCGACGACTTTGACCGTATCGACGACGCGGCGGGCGAGGAGGGTCGCGCGTCCCTCGCCGACGCCGGCCATGGCGGCACGCACGTCGCCGGCACGAACCAACGGTCGCGCGCCGTCGTGCACCAGCACCGCGCCGCAGCGTTCCGGCACGGCTCGCAACCCGTTACGAACGCTTTCCTGACGCGTCGCGCCACCTTCGACCACGCCAATCGCGCGATCGGGCGCGATCCGCGCGCACAAATCGCGCATCCGGTCGAGCCACGGCGATTCGGTGACGACCACGATCTCGGCGACTTCGGGCATCTCTGCGAACGTGCGAATCGACCAGCCGGCCATCGGGAGACCGGCCAGATCGAGAAACTGTTTGGGGCGGCCGAAGCGTTCCCCGCGTCCGGCCGCCACGATCACGGCCGCGAAATCCGATCGCGAACGCACGTGCCGGACTACCGCGGCTCCGGCGCGTTCTCACGTTTCGGACGCGCGAAGATCATTCGGCCGGCGACCGTCTGCAACACGCTGGTCACCACGACGTCGGTCTCTTCGCCGATCAGACGGCGTCCTTGCTCGACGACGATCATCGTTCCATCTTCCAGATAGCCGACGCCCTGGTTCATCTCCTTGCCTTCGCGAATGACTGCGACGTGCAGTTCTTCGCCGGGCAAGACCACCGGCTTGACGGCATCGGCGAGTTCGTTGACGTTGAGCGCTTCGACGCCTTCGACGTGGGCGACGCGGTTGAGATTGTAATCGTTCGTAATGAGCTTCGCGCCAAGCTCTTGAGCCAGCCGCACCAGGCGCGCGTCGACGTTTCCCAGCGCCATGTCGTCGAAGTCGCGCTCGCTGATTTCCACCGTCGTAAGCTCCTGCAGGCGGCTAAGCACGTCGAATCCGCGCCGGCCGCGCATTCGCTTGAGCGGATCGACCGAGTCGGAGATTGCTTGCAACTCGCGCAGCACGAAGCGGGGAACGATGAGCGCGCCCTCGAGAAAACCGCACTCCACGATTTTCACGATGCGTCCGTCGACGATCGACGACGTGTCGACGACCTTGGTTGCGTTACCGGAACCGCCCGCAGCGGACTCTTTCGGAATCGGGACGATGCGAATTTTCGCTCCGACGCGCGCGCCCAGGTAGGCCGCGAAAATCGCAAAGATCAAGTAGAGCACGATCGCGACGTACGTTCCGGCGCGCCCGATTCCGGAGACCACCTCGAAAATAATGCTCTTGATGAGAAACGCTACGATCAATCCCACGATCAAGCCGACGGCCCCGCCGGCGACTTCGGCGGGCGAAAGCCGCTCCATCGCGCGCTCCGCTACATCAAGCTCGCCTTCGAACAGCGATTGCGCGAGCGGTGCGATCAGTGCGCCGACGATTGCGCCGGCGACCGGCGACAGCACGAGAAATGCGAGCTGCAGTCCTTCGCTTGCAAAGTGAAGCGAAAATACGTGAAGGTAGGCTTCGCGCCCCAGCAAGAAGCCGGTGACGCCGAACACGACGATGAACGCGGCGCGCAGGACCGTTCCTGCGAGGTTACGGTCCGTGAGTTTGCCCGGGTTCAGTCGAATGTTACAAATGCTCCGCAAACGTCATTGGCGAGGAAGCGGCCGCGCTCGGTAAGCCGCATGCGATCCTCCGTTCGTTCGAGCAGTCCCGCCTCGGTAAAGCGCGACACGACCGGTGCGTAGTGACGAACGACGTCGATACCATAGCGCCTTTTGAAGTCGCCTAGGCCGACACCTTGCGCCGTGCGCAGCGCCAGCATGATCGCCTCGCCAACACGCTTGGGACCTTCCAAGCGTTCGGTTTCCGAAGGAATGGGGCGGTTCGCCAGCGCCGCTTCGACGTAGGCGTCGAGCGAACGCGTATGCACCGAACGGTCGCCGTTGCGATACGAAGCCGCGCCGACGCCGAGCCCGAGATACTCACCGTTGGCCCAGTAGTTCGCATTGTGCCGGCAGCGATGGCCTGCACGCGCGAAATTGCTGATTTCGTATTGCTCGTATCCGGCCGATTGTAAGGTGTCGATAGCGAGCCCGTACAACTCGGCTTCCGCGGTGTCGTCGAGGAACGCCGCAGGTTCGCGCTCGTGCCACGCTGCGTACGGAGTGCCGGCTTCGACGGTCAGACCGTAGGTTGAGACGTGATCGACCTCGAGACCGATCGTGCGTTCCAGCGAACGGCGCCAACTTGCCGCCGTTTGTCCCGGTACACCGAAGATGAGATCGAGCGAGATAGACGGCACACCGGCGGCGCGGCCCCACTCGACTGCCCGTTCTATTTGCTCGGGCGTGTGCTTGCGACCCAACGTTTCGATTTCGCCCGAATCGAACGATTGGACGCCGATGGAGAGCCGCGTGATTCCGGCTTCGCGGTAGCGCAAAGAGTCTTCCGCGCGAACCAACTCGGGGTTCAACTCGATCGTCGTTTCCTCAAATTCGCCGAAATGGGCGCGTAGGCGCTCGACGAGCTCGGTCACGGTTCTCGCTTCGTATGCGTTCGGAGTTCCGCCTCCCAAGAAAAGCGTTGCGGCCCAAACCCGCGGTTCGCGCTCGATTTCGGCATACAGCGCGTCAAGATAACGCGCGGCGCTGGTCGCACGCATAGGCCATTTGGCGAAATCGCAATACGGACAGAGATACGGACAGAACGGAAGGTGGACGTAGACACCCAAGCGCCCCGAAGTCAGTTCAGGCCCCCCGCGCGACGAAAATACCGACTGCGCCGGGGCCGCCGTGGGTCGCGATCACCGGGCCGGCCTCCCGAAATTTCGAGAAACGCGGGTTCGGCGCCGCCGAGCCGCTCCCGCAGCTTCTGCGCCGCCGCCTGCGCGAGATGCGGCGCGTTGGTATGCATCACCAAGAACCGCGCCTTCGGCGTAGCCGGAGCCGCTTTGAGAATCAAGTCCAGCATCGTTTCCTGCGCGCGTGCAAACGTTCGCACTTGTGCTTCCGCCGCGACTTGGCCGTCTTTGAGGCACAGCACCGGAACGATCTTCATCATCGTGCCGAGTGTCGCCCGAGCGCGACCGATGCGTCCGGTGCGCTGCAAATGCGAGAGGTCTGGCAGGCAGGCGTATAGGCGCTGGCTTTGACGCCAATCGTC
This sequence comes from Vulcanimicrobiota bacterium, assembly GCA_963786105.1. Lineage (GTDB taxonomy): Bacteria > Vulcanimicrobiota > Vulcanimicrobiia > Vulcanimicrobiales > Vulcanimicrobiaceae > Tumulicola. The sequence goes on along the minus strand of CAWAXX010000017.1, from coordinate 26,811 downwards.
GAGCGACGCCGTGATGTCGTTCAACGCCGCGCCGCGTTCGGCTAGCGCGCGCGCGTGCAGCACCATCATTCCCAGCCCGCCGGCCACCGTTCGCGAGTCGTATACGTGAATGCGTGCGTTTGGAAAACGCCGCGCGGCCACTTGCGCTGAGTTCATCGTACCGGAGAGCTGCGACGAGATCACGATGCAAAGGACGTCTTCGCCGGCTTTAACCGCCGGGGCGAACGCCTCTTCGAACATCGCCGCGGTCGGTTGCGAGGTGGTCGGCAATGCCGGTTCGGTTTGCAGCTTGTGGTAGAACTCTTCACGCGACAGCTCGACGTAGTCCTTATAACTGCGACCGCCGAATACGACGAACAGCGGCACCACGGTAACGCCGGCCGATCGCGCTTTGGCAGGCTCGATGTCCGACGTCGAATCGGTAACGATCGCCACCGGCACGAAGCGCTAGGGAACCTCTGAAGAAGTCGACGCACGCACGGACGCGGAAACGCGCGCGTCCCGAAGGTGGCGAGTAGTTTTGAAACGGCTTGTCCTTCGACTGCGGCGCTTCGCGCCTCCGCTCAGGATGACAAAGCTGCTCCGCTCAGGATGACACAGCGGTTGCGATCGGTGCATGGACCCCTTCACCGGTTCCCTATGCCTCCTCGGCTGCGGGATGCGACGTTGCCATCATCTCGCTGATCTTGCCGACGACGTCGTGATTCACTTCTTGAACGGCCGCCAGCGTTGCGTGTTTTATCGCGTTACGGCTGGCGCGCCCGTGCGTCACGATGCAGTTACCGCGCAACCCGAGCAACGGCGCCCCGCCGTAGGTCTCGTAATCGAATTTGCGGCGAAGCCCGCGCAGCGCCGGGGCGAGCAACGCCGTGCCGAGTTTCGTGAGCAAACTGCCGCCAAGCAACGTCTCGCGCATCACCATGGCCAGGTCGGCGATCATGCCTTCACCGGTCTTCAGCACGATGTTGCCGACGAAGCCATCCGCGACGATAACGTCGGCGATGTTGTGAAACAGATCGCGCCCCTCGACGTTGCCGATGAAGTTGATCGGTGCGGCTTCCAGCAACTTGGCCGTCTCGAGTACCAGTTGATTGCCTTTGGTACGCTCTTCGCCGACCGAAAGTACGGCAACGCGCGGGTTCTCGACGTTGAGCACGCCCTTCGAATAGGCCGATCCCATGATCCCGAACTGCACCAACCACTCCGGGCGGCAGTCGACGTTCGCCCCCGAATCGAGCAATACGGTCGGGCCATTGAGCGCGGGCCAGACGGTGGCGATGGCGGGGCGGGAAACGCCCTCGATGGTGCGCAGCTTGATAAGCGCGATTGCCAAGAATGCGCCGCTGTTCCCGGCCGAGACGACCGCGTCCGCTTCGCCGCGTTTGACCAGGCCGACCGCGATGCCGAGCGACGTTCTCTCGGCCGAACGCAGCGCCGCCGACGCGCTTTGCGCCATCGGGACCGCCTCGGGGGCGTGCAGCACCGAAATCGTCCCGGTCTTGGAACCGCGCAGCAAGGCACGAACGCGCGGCTCATCGCCGACCAAAACGATCTCCGCGTTCGATTCTTGCGCAGCGAGCAGCGCGCCGGCAACGACCTCTTCGGGGGCGTGGTCGCCCCCCATGGCGTCGACGGCGATCCGCGGCGGCCGGAGAGCCTCCGGGCTTCTATACATCCAGCGATAACCAGTATTCGGCGTTTTTCATACCGCCGTAGTAGTATTCGACGCCGGTATCCTGAAAAGCCGCTTGCAACTGTTCGCTCAGGCGTTGCGCGTCTTTTTCCTTTTGCGAGCCGCCATAATAGAGCGTGATGAGCCCTCCGGCCGCAGCCCCCATCGCGAGCAACGCCGCCTGCGCAACGTCAGCAAGGGTTTCGCCTCCCAACAGCGCGCCGTCGTAGGCTCCTGCCGGCCGGCCTTTGGCAACCGATACGCCGCCGATCGTCGCGTCTTTACCGGCAAAGAATACGTGCGCGCTGCGCACCCGATCGGCGGAGGCCAGCAACGCCGCATCGTCGGGAGGGCCGTCGCCGCTAGCCAGGCCGAACGCGAACAGACCGGCGATCCCGCCAACGACGTCGCGGGTCGGGATGACGTGAACCGTTTTGTCGGTCAGCCGCGCGACTTCGGCGGCGGCGAGCGTCACGTTCGCGTCGTTGACGAAGAGGTACACGTCGTCGTTCAAGCATTTGTTGACGGCCAGCAACAGGTCGCGTACGCTCGGATTTTTCGCGTTCGAAACCACGACTTCGGCCCCGAGTTCGCGAACGATGCGTTCGAAGCCGTCGCCCGGAACCAACGCAACGATGGAGTACCGGCGTTCCGGCCTGTCGACGACCAGCACCGTGTGTTGGCGCTCCATATTGTCGACTTTGAGCCGGCTGAGCGTGCCGTGCTTGGCGGCCGTTTCTTGAACTTTCTCCGGATTGTCCGTATGAATATGCACCTTGAGGGTCGGTTCGGCTCCGATCACCAGCAGCGATTCGCCGCGCGGTTCGAGCAGGCGGCGCAACTCCGCCACGCCGACGTTCGCGTTTTCGAGCACGAACTCGGTGCAGAATTTGTTTTCGCCGACGCGTTGCTGCGGCGTGAAGACGCTGGCACGCGACGGACGGCGGGGAAACGCCGTCGCGCGCACCTTCGTCTCGGGTAAGAAGCGGAGAATGCCCTCGAGGAAATACACGAAACCGGCGCCGCCCGCATCGACGACGCCCGCCTCCTTTAGTGCGGGCAGCTGATCCGGAGTACGATCGAGCGCCTCGTTTGCGGCTCGCAGCACACCGGCGACGAACCGGTAGAAGTCCGGTTCCTTGATGGCCAGCCGGTAAGCGGCGTCAGCGGCGGCGTCGGCCACCGAAATGATGGTCCCCTCGACCGGACGCACGAGTGCTTGACGCGCGGCCGCGGCCGCCTCGCGCATCCCCGTAGCCAACACGAAGGTATCGATGCGATCCCGGTTGCGCACGTGATGCGCGAACCCGCGGAGCATCTGCGAAATGATGACTCCGGAGTTACCGCGCGCCCCCATGAGGCTGCCCTGCGCGGCCCGAGCGGCCACTTCCGACAGCGAGGCATCCCCGAGCTTGGCCGTTTCAAGCATCGCGGAGCGCAGCGTCAGATACATATTGGTACCGGTGTCCCCGTCCGGAACCGGAAAGACGTTCAGGTCGTTGAGAACCTGTCGATACTTCCTGAGGAAGTAGGTGCCGGCGGCAAGGAACTTGGCATACCCTCGGCCGTCCAAGACGATCACGTCCACGGCGGGCCGTCTTTGGGAGCACCGCGAGGATTCCTTGCTCGCCACCGGGCCGCCGTGATACTATTCGTGGGTTGTCGTCGCGAAGGCGCGAATGGCCCGGTTGCGACGTTTATCTCATCACCTACGCGAAGAAGGAACCCCAATGGCGAAGCGCTGTGAAGTCTGTGGCAAAGGCCCCCGAGCGGGCAACAACGTCAGCCACGCCATGAATAAAACGCGGCGTCGCTGGCTGCCCAATCTGCAGTCGGTGAAGGTAGACGAACGCGGCACGCACCGCACCGCAAAGGTGTGCACGCAGTGCCTGCGCTCCAAGCGCATAACCCGCAAAGCCTAGTTCCGCGGAAGACGGCTGAGGTCTTCGAGCGCAAGCGAGATATCAGGCGGCTCGAGCGCGATCATGAACTCTAAGCGCACGTGCGAGACGTCGATGTTCTTGAGCAGAACCGCGCACAGCACCGGCCCGCGGCGGCTGGGAGCGAACGACAGATTTAATAGTCCGCCGGCGATTGCGAAGGCCGCGGGCGGTCCGTTGCCCGAGTTGATTTGCGCGAGGTACGCCCGCAGCTCGAGCAATTCGATGACCCGAACCGAATACGCAAACGTCGCCTGCACGGGCGCAGCGCTCGCGTGTGCGTTGCACTGCAGCAAGTCGAATCCGTGGGGCTCGGCAACCTCGGGATGCTCGTAGCCGACGACTTCCATACGGAGGTGCGCGGTCTCGGCGTTACCCAAGCGGATGTCGAACGCGTCGGCGTTATCCACGGCTCACGCCGTAAAGTGGTCCCAGCCGGAGCGCTGCAGCCGTTCGCCGCGAAATTCGATCCCAGGCGCCGCGCGCAGCACGCCGACGCGATGAAGCGGCCGCGCAAATCGGGCGGCAAAGCGTTGCGCGATATGGGCGAACGCGCGCGGCACGACGGCAACCAGCAGCTCAAAATCCTCACCGCCGGCCAGTGCATATCGCTCCGGATCTTCACCTAATCGGGTAGCCGCCGCTCGGGCGGCGCCGGCCACCGGCACGCTCTCGACGAGTGCTCCGCAACGGCTGGCGGCGCACAAACGGTCGAGATCGGTGGACAATCCATCGGAACAATCCATCATCGCTCGCACGTTTCGGCTCGCGCCGAAGAACCGTCCTTCGGCGCACCGCGCATGCGGACGGCGAAAGGCCGCCAGCGCGTCGCGCGCGAGCTGCTCCGGAAGTAGACGCGGATTGCCGGCGGCATCCAAACCCGCCCGCGCCGCGCCGAGTTCGCCCGTGACCGCCAATATCGCCCCCGGGCCGCCGCCGGCGCGTGTTTTGACGTTCGATGCCCGCACTTCGCCGATCGCGGCGATCGCCATCGTCAGCGCCGGTGCGCGCGAAAGATCGCCGCCGACGATATCCAGGCCGGCGGCCTTCGCGGCCTCGGCGAGCCCACCGTAGAGTTCGCGCACGTCGTCGAATCCGGCGTCTGGCGGCACGCCGAGCGCGACCGTCGCAAGTAACGGGCGCGCCCCCATTGCCGCCAGATCGCTCGCGTTGGCCATCATCGCGCGCCATCCGGCGTCGCGCAGCGACATCAGCGAGCGCGTAAAGTGCACGCCCTCGACCAGCATGTCGGTCGTGATCGCGCTGCGATGCGAGCGCGAAGGCTGCCACAACGCGGCGTCGTCGCCGATGCCGAGCACGACGCGACGATGAAGACCGGGTTCGACCATCGTGCGAATCGCCGCGATGACGTCGTCTTCGCGCAGGGGCGGGCCCGCGATCGTGGCTTTCACGAAACGAGGGCGCGAATGCGGCGCAGTTCCGCGCCAGGGTCGGGGGCATCGAAGATGGTCGAGCCCATGACCAGCACGTCGGCTCCGGCATCCACCAATTCGCGCGCGTTCCGCTCGCCGACCCCGCCGTCGACTTCGATCGAACAGTGAACGCCTCGGTCGTCGATCATCGCACGTGCTTCGCGGACTTTCTCGAACGTGCGTGCGATGAACGTTTGTCCCGAGAAGCCGGGGTTGACGCTCATCACCAACACCGTATCGCAGTCTTCGATAATGTCTTGCAACATCGCCACGGGGGTTTGCGGCGTAATCGCAACGCCGGCCTTCGCTCCGATCGAGCGGACGTGCACGAGCAAACGCTGGGCGTGGGGCGTCGCCTCGAGATGGAACGTGATGCGATCGCAGCCCACCGCACGAAACTCGTCGACGTAGCGCTCGGGTTCGACGATCATTAGGTGTGCGTCGAATACCAGCGGCGAGAGCGGTCGCAAATCGCCGATGATCTTCGGACCCCACGTGATGTTGGGGACGAACCGTCCGTCCATGACGTCGAGGTGCAGGTAGTCGGCACCGGCGTTCTGCACGTCGGCGATTTGGTCGGCTATGCGGGCGAAATTCGCCGACAACAGCGACGGCGCGAGCTTCACCTCCGTCATGGCGAACTCTCCGGCCGCGGCGACGCCGGTTTCTTACCGTAGACTACCGGCGGCTCGGCGCCCAGCCGCGTTTCGCCGACCAGCACGTCGTTGACGTACATATCGACGAGCGACGTACCGACGGCCGTCACCGTGAAGTCCAACTTCTGACCCGGCTCGGCGAAGGCACGATAGAGATCGTATTTTCCGGTTGCATCGGTGACCGTCAGTCTCACGTCGAGTTGCTGGCCGTTCTGCGTCTGATCCGGCACCGGGACCGAAACCAGCACGCGCACTTGCCGAATGAGATATCCCGACTCGAACGGTCCGGCGCTGACTTGCAACGACACCGGCTCGAAGGAGGCAATCTTTCCCTTCGGCTCCGGAATTTGGCGAACCACTGCGCCGTGCGGGGGACCGTTTGGACCGAGCGGCGTCCACACGATTTGCCCGAGTTTCACGCCGGACCGTTGCGCAAGCGCCCGCGCGTCGTCGATGCGCATGCCGGTGAAGGTCGGCACCTGCAATACCGATAGGCCGCCGCGACTGACGACCAGCGTGACCGGATCGCCTTCCTGGACGCTCGATAACGGCGCCGGATCTTGCGAAATGACGTGGCCTTCGGGAATGATGTCGCTCTTCACGTACGTCACTTTCCCGAGTTTCATGTGCACGCGCGAGAGGTCGAGCTGCACTTCGCGCATCGATTGATAGCGCAGATCCGGCATCAGGTGCGCGACGATGCCGTCGCTAATCACGAACGATATCTGCCGGCCTTCACGGGCTTGTTCGCCCGCCTCAGGCCGTTGCATGATCACGACGTTTTTGGGATAGCGATCGCTGGGCGTATGGTCGACGACCGACGACGAGAGTTTCAAGCGCGCAATTTCGGCATTCGCGTCGGTCAGCGTTTGACCGACGAACGACGGTAACGTCACGGTATCCGAGGGCGGCAGCAGAAAGTCGTGAATTTGGCGCCCAAACCAAACGACGACCGCGACGAAAATCGCGAGAACGATCGGAAAGATCCAATCGCGCGGCAGGTACTCTGCGACCGTGTTGCGCGTGGTTTTCAGGCAAGCGCCTCCAGCGACACGTTGCCGACGTCGAGGTTGCTGAAGACGCGCTGCACGTCTTCGTGCTCGTCTAAGGCTTCCAGAAAGTTGAGAGCCGCGGCGAGTTCGCTCCCCTCCAGCTCGACTCGCGTTTTCGCGCGCATGCCGAGGTAAACGTCGGAGATCTTCAATCCGCGACCTTGCAGCGCGTCGCGCGCGCTCGCGAGCTTCGCCGGGCTGGTGTAAATCGACGCGACGTCGGCGTCGAACTCGACGTCCTCAACGCCGTCTACCAAAGCATCTTCGGTGAAACGGTCTTCAGATTTTCCAGCCGGGCCGGCTTCGACCACGCCGACCGCGTCGAACATCCAACCGACGCTGCCCGTCTCTCCGAGCGTGCCGCCGTGTTTGACGAAGAGAAAGCGGAGCTCCCCGGCCGTGCGATTGCGATTGTCGGTAGCGGCATCGACCACGACGGCGACGCCGTGCGGACCGTAGCCCTCGTAGCGAATCTCTTCGATTTCGCGTTCACCGGTCTGGCCCGCGCCGCGTGCGATGGCACGCTTGATGTTATCCTGCGGCATGTTGAACTCGCGCGCCTTTTCGACCGCCATTTTCAAGCGGTAGTTCGCCTCGGGATCCGGCGAGCCGCCCTTGGCGGCCAGAATGATCTCCTTGCTGAGTTTGGTGAAGAGCGCGCCGCGCTGCGCGTCGACTTTCCCCTTCTTCAGCTTGATGTTATGCCACTTCGAATGTCCGGACATCGATGAATCCTCGAATCAGCCTTCGATAGAAGGCGGTGCTATCCCGGCCCGATGACCCAATAGCCGATCCACATTCGCTGGTGCCAGGCGTCCCATGCAATAGGGTGTGCGGCGAGGATCGGATAGAAGTAGACGAACGTCCCCACTGCAACCGCGACGTACGCGCCGACCGCGAGGCCGCCGACCCACATACCGTGCCCCTCTACGTGGCGTTTGCCCCACTCCCACAGGCGTTGCAAGACGATCACGTTGCAGAGACAAATGAGCGGAATATCCACGTAGAAATGGTAGGCAAAGGTGATCCGCGGAGATCGCATCCACGGCAGCCACTGCAAGAGGTACGTAAGGACGATTAGGGCGTAGCCTTTGTTGCGCTCGCGCCATGCCAGCACTCCGACCAGCGGTACGCACAACAGACCGAACCAGAGGATCGCAGGATTGGGCATCGAGGTGATCTCGTAGATACAGCAGCCTTTCGGGTCGCTCGGATTGGCGCGATGGTCCTGATAGAAATACGCGACGGGGACTAAGTCGAGCGGCCACTCCCACCACTTCGAAGAGTACGGATGGGTCGCTTTGAGCGTGTCGTGATAGTCGAACATCGTTTGCTGCCGCAACACGACGTCGTTGAGATTGTGTACTTCGTTGGGATCATCGGAATGCCGCAGGAGATCCGGTCCCCAGGCGAGCGCGTAGACGGTGGCGCTCACGAATAGGATTGCGACGAGCGCGCCGTCGATGCGAAAACCTCGCGGATTCCCCCAGAGCGCCGGTCGCTGCTTCATGAGATAGCGCTGCAAAAAGACGCCGATCAGCACCGCGAAGCTCACGCCGAAGCCCATTACGCCGTACCACTTGCTGCTCACCAGGCATCCGAGCGCAACGGTGAAGACGATCAGCCACAGCTTTGAAGACTTGCCCTGCGCGACGCCATTGCCCGCCCGCACTTCGTCCTGCGCATACGTCGCATTGCCCGACGGTGTTTGATACTCCACGCTAGCATCGCGGCGATATTCAATGGTTAGCGGCGCGTCGTCGTACACCAGCTTGCCGCTGCGGCTTTGCGAAAGCGCCCCGCGCACGACCTTTCCGCGCGAATCGATGGTGCCGCCGTCAGCGGCATACACCATTGCTTCGCCGTCCCGCTGCAACGCAAACGACCCTTCGCCGAAGCTCAGCTCTCGATGGCCGTCGCCGAATATTCGTGGAAATACGACGTAGCGAACCAGCAGGTAGACGCCGCAGCCGACGTACAGCGTCACGATCGTCGTCGCTGCAAAGTCGAACTTCCATACGGCGCGCCCGACGAGTGCGATAACGAGGCCGGCCACTAGCGACGCCGCCGCGGCGGCGGCAAATCCCCACTCGGGAACGTCGACGTGCGGCCGGTCTCCAACCTGGGCGCTGATCCAAAAACGGTAGAACGCATACGTCGCCAGGGTTGCGAAGAAGATCACGAAGCCTTCCGGCGTGGCGATGCGCGACTGCACGAAGTGCATACCGTCGGCCGTTAGCAGCAGCGCGGCGATGGCCGCAAATACCGTCGAACCGGTGACGCGCTTGGCAAAAACGTAAAGCAGCATGACGGCCAGCGCCCCGAACACCACGTCGAGAAAACGCCAGCCGTACGCGTTATCGCCGTTCGCCAAGTGACCGATGATGCCGTTCAAGCCCGTCCACCCGCCCAAGCCGTGGCCGTGCGGCATGCCCCCGAAGAGCATCATCGACAGGGTGACCAGCAACTTGGTCAGCGGAGGATGCGTGTTTTCGTAAATGCGTAGATTTTGTAAATACTCTTCGCCGGCGCGCGCGAAGTAGATTTCGTCGAAGACTTTATCGGGCGGCCACCAATAGCCGACGAACGACAGCACGAAGTTGAACGCGCCGAATGCCGCCGCAATCGCATAGTCGAGCGGGACGCGCATGGCCGACAGGCCTTCGCGAGGATCGAACCAGTGTCGCGTGCCGCTCCACGCGGCGACCGCCGATTGCGAGAGCGCGCCGGTTTTCCCGGGCCGGCCCGGCGCCGCCGGCTCGACGACGGCCTCGGTCGTCTCTCCGCCGAGGAACTGATACCCGAGCCAAAAAAACGTGCCGACCGCGATCAGGGCGAAGACCGATGTGGCCGGTCCCCAGAGATTTTGCGCGTTGACGCCGGGGACGTGATTCTCCATGACGTTGAGATACTGCAGCGAGTATTGCAAATTCGCGAACAGTACCACGGTCAGCGCCAGCGCACCCCACAAGTAGCGGCGGGCGAACGGCAGGCAGACGATCGTAAACAGCAGCCCGTTAAACAGGTACCGCTCGTGCATGCGGGTGGCCAATACGAAGAACGCGATCGTCGCGACGGCGCAGCCTTCCAGCAGCGCGCGCGGCGTGCGATCCTGAACGTAGCGCCAAACGACCAAGGCGACTGCCGCCAATACGAGCAGGATCCCCCACAGGTACTGTGGGCCCAGCGAGAGCGTTCCGAAGGCGTTGATCGGCGTCGTATCCGGCTGCCAAAACGAGCCGCGAATCGCCCAGAGATTGAACGCGTTCACGCTGTTGAACGCATAGACGCTCGAGCCGTAGCTGTACCGGCCGTAAAGCCACGCGAACGCCTCCGCCGGGTTGCTGGGGTGAAAGGGTTCGACGATGACCAGCGCGAGCAGCACGGCCGCAGCGATACCGATCGCAGTCGAAACGAGACGGGCGCGGCGGCGCTGGGGATCGACGAACGCAAACGCCAGCATCAGGGGCAACAACACCGCCGCTTGTGGTTTGATGAGTAACGAATAGGCGATGAGCAGCCAACCCGCGACGATCCACCAGCTCGGCCGATCGGGTGCGTCGTCCTCCGAACGCAGCAGGCAATAAATAGCGAAGAGTGCCAGACCTCCGGCGATCGCATCGACTTGCCCCCACGCCGCAGAATTGTAGATCACCGCGGGATTGAGCAGGTAGAGCGCGGCCGCGCCGAGCGCCATGCCGGCGCCGGCGAAACGCCGCACGACCGCGTACGCGAGAACGCCGATTCCCAGGTCGGCGAAAATCGCGGGGAGCTTGACGAGCGCTTTGAGCACGGTGTAATGACCGCCGTCGGTGCTCTTGAACAGCGCCTCCCAAATCCAGCCGACGATGCCGAGAATGTAAAAATAGCCGGGCGGATAGTCGGCAAAGCCGGCAGATGTGTAGAACTTCGCGTAGCCGTGCTCGGCCAACGAGATCGCCCACGACTCGAACGTTTGCACGTCGGTCTTGAAACCTTCGTTGCCGATGAAGAATAGCCGCACGACCAGGCCGACAAAAACGAGGGCGGGCAGCGCCCATGCGAGCGAAGTATCTTTCGACGTACGCGCGTTCCCGACGGCGTTCACGCGGATTGCACCTCCGGGGATCGAGCCGTAAGATCGAGCGTACGCAGCAAGAAATCGCGAAACTCGCCATTGCCATGGTGCTCGATGACCGCAACGTGTTCCGCGGCCGCTCTGCGGGCGGCTTCTCGCGCGCCGAGCTCGTCGAGCGCGGCGATCACCCGGTCAACCTCGAGGACGTCGAGCGGACGCGCCAGCGCGTACGCGTTCGCGACGGCGTTGCGGGCCGGCGACCGCGGCTGCGCGATCGCCCAAACCACCGGAAACGTCCATTTGCGCCGGGCAACGTCGATGCCGGTAATCTTGCCGGTTTCGTCTAGCGAGGACCAAATGCCCGACACGTCGTCGCGAATTTGAAACGCCATCCCGTACGCGCGGCCAACGTCGCCATATCCCGCGATCGCCTCTTCGCTGCATCCGGCCGCGTGCGCGCCCAAACGGCACGACGCGTCGAAAAGTTGCGCGGTCTTGCAAGCGATCATGCGATGGTATCCGTCGAGATCCACGATCGCCTCGCTTTCGAAGTGGAGATCGAGCGACTGCCCTTCACACATGACGGCGTGCGCTTCGTGCAGCAACGCGATCATCTGCAGCACGCGGCGCGCGTCCAAGCGTTCGGCCGCACGTTCCAAGCTCAAAAAGCTCAGCGCGCACATCGCGTCCCCCGCGTTGATGGCTTGACCGACCCCGTACGCGCTCCACAGCGTGCGCCGCCCGTGTCGCAACTCATCGCGGTCTTCGATGTCGTCGTGGACCAGCGAGTAGTTGTGAAAAATCTCGACGGCGACCGCTGCGTCCAGCGCGTTCTCCGGCGGAGCGCCTTCGCCGGCGGCCACGCGCATGACCATGTGTGGCCGCAAACGCTTGCCGCGCCGAGCCGGCCCATATCTTCCGTAACCAAAATGGCGCAAAAGCATATCGGAGATCTCGCGCGATCCCCGATAGCTGATAATCCGTTCCTCGAGGGCGCCTTCGAAGCGCTCAAGCAGGTTGACGGCTAAGCTCCTCCATCCGCGTCTCGACTTCGTCGACCAGCCAGCCGGGCGTCGACGCGCCCGACATCAGTCCGGCGACCTTAACGCCTTCGAACCACTGCGGCTGCAGCTCGGCGGCGCTCTCGATGTGATACGCGTGCGCACCGTGTGATTCGGAGAGCTCTGCCAGGTGCTTGGTGTTCGCCGACGTTTTTCCGCCGACGACGACCATAACTTCGACATCGCGCGCGAGGCGCAGCGCTTCGTCCTGCCGGTTGTGGGTGTCGGTGCAAATCGTGTTCACTGCGCGCACCTCGTAATATTTCGCGGCGAGCGCCCGCACGACGTCGGTGAAGCCTTGGCCCGACCACGTCGATTGCACGACCACGCCGACCCGGCTGGAACGCGGAAGCGTTTCGACGTCTTCGACTCTTTGAATGCACCACGCGCCCGGAACGTGGCTCAGCGTCCCCTTCACTTCCGGATGCGCGGGATCGCCGATCACGATAATCTTATAGCCGTCGGCCTTGAGCTTCTCGGCTTGAACGTGGATCTTCGTCACCATCGGACACGTGGCGTCGATGATCTCGAGCCCCTTGCCCTTAGCTTCCTCGAAGACTTCCACCGGAAGCCCGTGCGCGCGCACGAAGAGCGCGCCCGCGTCGACCTCTTCGACCGACTGGGCGTTGCGCAGACCGCGCGCCGCCAAAGACTCGACCATTTGAGGATTGTGGACGACGTGTCCCAGCGTCGTTACTTCCCCGCGCGACGCGATCGCTTCTTCGGCCTTCTTTACGGTGATGGCAACGCCGAAGCAGAAGCCCTGGACCGACGCCTTACGAATTTCCACCGATACTCCCAGCGAGCGCTTGGATCGCGCTCATGATTTCTTGCGTAAACTTCGCCAAATCGTCGCGCGTTGCTTTCCCCCCGGTGGCGAGCACCAGCGGTTTGCCGAATGCGACTTTCATCTGACCCAACTTCGACGCACGATCGCCCCCCACCACGCATGCCGGGAGCACCGGCGCCCCGGACATCGAGGCCAGCAGCGCGACGCCCGTTTGCGGCACGATGTCTCCCTTCAGGTTTCTGGTTCCCTCGGGGAAGATACCCACGACGCCGCCGCTTTGAAGCACGGCGAGCGAACGTTTGATCGCGGCCTTGGCGCTGCCGTGACGGTCCACCGGATACGCGCCCACGCCTCGAATGGCCGGCCCGAGCACCGGGATTTCGAAAAGCTCCTTCTTCGCCATGAAGCTGATGCGGCGGGGGCAGAAGCACAACGCTGGGGGATCGAGGTAGGAAATGTGGTTGCAGGCGACGATCAGCGGGCCCTCGCGCGGCACGTTTTCGGTTCCATAGGCGCGTGCGCGAAACGCGGTGACGAAGATCACCCTCAACAGCGAGGCCGCAAAGTCGTAGAGCCGGGGATTCACTGGGTGCCGGCCTCCACTCGCACGACGATCGCGCAAATCTCGTCCACTACGCGTTGCACGGAAAGATCGCTGGAATCGATGACGTGCGCGTCGGAGGCCGGCTCGAGCGGCGAGACCGCGCGCGTGCGGTCGAGACGGTCGCGTTCCTCGATCTCCTGGCGCAGATCGTGCACGTCGACGTTTAACCCCGCCCGTTCGAGCTGCGCGCGACGACGATCGACCCGCGCTGCCGCCGAAGCGGTCAAGTAAATCTTTACGGCGGCGTTCGGCAATACGACGGTCCCGATATCGCGTCCGGCCATCACGACCGGGCCGCTTAGTGCGATGCGCCGCTGGGCCGCGACCATGGCCGAGCGCACTTCCGCGTGAGCCGCAACGGTGGAAACGATCGCGGTGACGTCGTTGCCTTGCAACATCGCCTCGGTGAGCTCTCGGCCGGCCGCCGCGATCCGAAATCCGAGAGGCGCCGATTCGTCGATATCGACCGCAATCGGCTGCGTCGCCGCCAAGCGCGCCAGCGCCGCACCATTATCGGCATCGGTGCGCGTTTGCAGAGCGAGATAGGCAAGCGCGCGGTACATCGCACCGGTGTCGAGATAGAGCACGCGCAAACGCCGGGCAACCAGCCGCGCAACCGTCGTTTTCCCGGAGGCAGCCGGCCCGTCGATCGCAATTTGCAGGAGCGGCGTGAACGTCACCGGCGCCGCATTCCCCCAGGCAAAGCCATACCCCCGCAGAAGGCAAACTTGGTGGCTAAGACGCGTTCGGTATATTTTTGTTCGGCCTGCGGTTTTGAATCGCCCCGCTGGCTCGGACGCTGCCCGAGCTGCGACGCGTGGAACTCCTTCGATCAGCAACCCTTTGCGGTCGCGAGCTCGCGCCGGGCGCGCATCTCGAGTCCGGCGACCGTCGAACCCGTGTCGCTGCGTGACGTCGACGGCGAGCGGCTCCTGCGCCTGCGCGTCGGCATGCCGGAGTTCGACGCGGTGCTCGGCGGCGGAATCGTTCCCGGCAGCCTCACACTCATAGGCGGGCCTCCGGGTGCCGGAAAGTCGACGCTGGTGCTGCAAATCGCCGCGCAGCTGACGCGATCGGGCGAGGTCGTGTACGTCTGCGGCGAGGAGTCGGCAGCGCAAGTGAAGTTGCGCGCGCAGCGGCTGGCGATCGACGCGCCGTTGGTCGTCTTTCCCGAAACCAACCTGCGCGCGGTGCTCGACCGCCTCGAAGGCCGCAATCCGCTCGCGCTGGTTGTCGATTCGATTCAAACGGTATGGTTGCCCGAATCCGAAACGTATGCCGGCAGCGTCGCACAGATTCGCGACTGCACGCAGGCGCTGGTGGAATACTCCAAGCGCCGCGGCTGCGCGACGTTCATCGTAGGGCACGTCACCAAGGACGGCGCGATTGCCGGCCCCCGGTTGCTCGAGCACTTGGTCGACACAGTGCTGTACTTCGAAGGTGACGCCAACGGCGAATACCGCATACTGCGCGCATATAAGAACCGGTTCGGTTCCATCGACGAGATTTGCGTCTTCGCGATGCGCGACGACGGCTTGAGCGAAGTCTCCAACCCGTCGGAGCTTTTTTTGGGCGAGCGTGCGCAGCGCCCGAGCGGTTCGTGCGTGGTCGCCTCGATCGTCGGCTCGCGCCCGGTGCTTATCGAGGTTCAGGCGCTCGTCGGTGAAGCCGCATATGGCACGCCCCGCCGGCTGGCAAACAACTTGGACCAGCAGCGCTTGGCCATGATTTTGGCGGTGCTGGAGCGCCGCGCGGGCCTGCACCTCGGGACACACGACGTTTACGCGTCGGTCGCCGGCGGGCTGCGCGTCAACGAGCCCGCCGCCGACTTGGGGATCGCGCTCGCGATCGCGTCGTCGTTCCGGAACGTGGCGCTCGCGCCGGACGTTGCCGTCTTCGGCGAACTGGGTCTCTCGGGTGAAGTTCGCGCGGTGCACGCCGCCGACCGCCGCTGCGCCGAAGCCCGCAAACTCGGCTACACCGACGTCGTCTGGCCGAAGAACGTCGCCGACATCGCTGCGGCGATCCGCAAGGTGATCGGCTAGCGTCCGCGCGGCGATGAACAGAACCGTCACACCGATGTCTCTCTTCGAAATCGTTCCGAATCTCTCGGAAGGCCGCGACCCCTCCTTCCTCGACGCCGCCACGGCGGCCGTCGTGCCGACCGGCGCGCGCGTCCTGCATAGCACGAGCGACGCCGACCACCACCGCAGCGTACTTACCGTCGCCGGTGGTGGAGATGAGGTGGTCGCGGCCGGGATCGCGCTGGCGGGCCTGGCGGTCGAACGCATCGACTTGCGCCGGCACCGCGGTCTTCATCCGCGGATCGGCGCGCTCGACGTCTTGCCCTTCGTGCCGCTCGCGGGCGCGAGTTTAGAGGAAGCTGCCGCGCTGGCGCATCGGGCAGGCGCGGCAATCTGGCAGCAGCATCGCGTACCGTCGTTCTACTACGGCGCGGCCGCCCGAAACGCAACGCGGCGTGCGCTACCAGCGGTCAGACGAGGCGGATTCGAAGGTCTCGAGGATCGCTTTGCCGATCCCGGCTGGGCTCCGGATGAAGGCGACGTCGCCAAACACGAAAGTGCGGGCGCCATCGCGATCGGGGCGCGTGACGTCCTTATCGCCTTCAACGTTGAACTAGCAAGCGACGACTTGGTGGCCGCACGAGACATCGCCCGCGCCGTTCGGGAGCGCGACGGCGGCCTGCGCGGGCTCCGAGCACTCGCCTTTCCTTTGAAAGGGCGGGTCCAAGTATCTCTCAACGTCACCGACGCCGCATCCACTCCGCTATATCGAGTAGTCGAGCTAATTCGGGGCTTAGCAGCCAAACGCGGCATCGAGCTGGCGCGCAGCGAACTGGTCGGCTGCGTCCCACGAGCGGCCGTCGAGGCGACGGCAGCCTATTACTTAGGAGTTACCACACTGTGAAGAACCTCGCGCCCGCATGGATGGCGTTTGCACTGATCGCCCTCCTTCCGATTCCGGCGCCCGCTCAAGGCGGTCCGGGAGACGGCGGCATCTACACCACGACCCTCGCGAACGGGCTCAAAGTCGTGGTGGCCGAGGACCACGCGGCGCCGGTCATTCAAACGTCGGTGTGGTACGGTTTTGGGTCGCTCGAGGAGACGCCCGGAAAGACCGGCTTAGCGCACGCGCTCGAACACATGATGTTCCGCGGAACCAGCGAGATTTCGGCCGGCGGCCTCGACGACATCGTCGCACGGCTCGGTGCACAAATGAACGGCGAAACGACCTACGACTACACGCAGTTCTATTTCGAAATGCCGTCGGACAAGATCGACGTCGCGCTCTTTACCGAGGCCGACCGCATGCAGCACGCAGCGTTGCGGGCATCCGACTGGGCGGTCGAGCGCAACGCGGTGCTCAACGAACTCGACGGCGATGCCAGCTCGCCGTTTTTCAACCTGCTGGCGCGGGTTCGCGCGGCCGCTTTCCCCAATCAGCCGGCGGGACGCACTCCGGTGGGCAACCGCAACGACGTCGCGAACGCGACCGTCGCCGACATCGCGCGCTACTACCACGAATGGTACGCTCCGAACAACGCTACGCTGGTGGTCGCCGGCGACGTATCGCATCAAGCAGTTTTTGCCAAGGCGACACGGTACTTCGGGGCAATTCCCAATAAGAAGCTGCCGTCGTCGCCCGAGCGCAATCCAGTCGCCGCAACCGGTCAAACCGTCGAAGCGGAGTTCCCTTTTCCGTTTGAAGTTCTGGACCTGGCCTATTCGGTGCCCGGCGACAAACAGGAGGGCGAACCCGCGATCAGCACGCTGGCTACGCTTTTAGAGAATCAACGGTCTCCTTTTTACCAGGCATTGGTGCAAAGCAACATCGCGCTCGCAATCGAAACCGATGCCGATACGCAGTTGCGCGGCGGCCTGCTCAACGTGTTCATCATTCTCAATCCTGGACACAGCGGCGCCGAAGCTCAAGCAGTCTTTCAGGCGACGCTCGATCAAGCGCTAAAAAGCGGCTTCAGCCCCGACATGGTGACGGCGGCCAAACGCTTGACGATCGCCGACCGGCTGTTTTCGGCCGACTCGATTGACGGCATCGGCGGACTCGCGGGATACACCTACGGCATCGTCGGCGAGAAGATCTCCGACGAAGACCGCCGGCTCGCAGCCTTGACCGGCGACGACTTGCTCGCGGCCGCGCGCACGTATTTGAGCCGGCCGACGGTGGTCGGACATCTGCGACCGAACGCAAGCCCGCCGAAAGGCAACTCGAGCAAGAGTAACTCGGCTGCCGACGACGACTTCTCAAAGCGCGTTCCCAGCGGGCCGATCGTCGAACCCGCCTGGATCGCGAAAGCGGTGCGAACGCCGACGACGGCGCGCAGCGTGCTCGCACCGGTGACGTTTAGACTGTCGAACGGTCTTCGCGTCATCGTCCAGCAGAAGAGCGACCGCCCGACCTTCGTTTTGCGCGGGAGCATCGCATCGTCGCCGGCATTCCAGTCGCCGGGTCGCGAGGGTATTTCGCGCCTTGCGTCAGCGGTGGCCGATTACGGCAGCGCAAAATATCCCTTTGCGCAACGGCGCAAGGCAACCGACGACATGGGTGCATTCGTCGAAACCGGACAGGCGTTCTCCGCTCGAGGCGAATCGCGCGACTTCGAATCCATCGTCGACATCGTCGCCGACGGGGAAGCGCATCCCACCTTCGCCGATCCGTGGCTTTCGCTCGAACGCTCGCAACTCGCTAATAGCCTTCAATCTGAAAGCAGCATCTCCGGCGTCATGATCGATCGTGCGTACAACGAGCTGCTGCTGGCGAGCGACGATCCGTCGTTGCATCAGCCGACTCCGCAGAGCGTCGACGGAATCACCCGCGACGATCTCTTAACGTATGCCGGCCGTTACTGGCGTCCCGATCTCACGACGATCGCCGTCGTCGGCAACGTCTCGCCGGCGCGCGTGCAGGCGGCGCTCGAATCGGCCTTTGCCCCCTGGCAAGCCTCGGGACCGAAGCCTAACGCTCATCTCATGGCTATGCCGCCCGCATCGAAAGGACACGACTACATCGGAACCGCGTCCAATCAAGTCTATATTCGATTGGGTCAGCCGGCGGTGTCGCGCTCGAATCCCGACTACGACACCTTCATGGTGCTTAGCCAAATTCTCGGCGGCAGCGGTGCGTTCGAATCGCGGCTGTGGCAAGAGCTCCGCCAGAAGCGCGGGCTGGTGTACAGCGTCAGCAGCTCGATCGCTGCCAACGCCGACCGTGGTGATTTTCGAGTCGAGTTGAGCGCATCGCCGCAACGCGTCGTCGAAGCCGTGAAGTTCGTACGTCAGGAACTCGAGCGACTCCAAAACGAGCCCGTTTCCGCCACCGAACTGCAAGAGGCCAAGATCCGGTTGGTAAGCGATGCCCTGCTTGAGGAATCGTCGTCGACCGGCCAAGCCAAGCAGTTGCTCGACATTTTGGACAACGATCTGCCGCTGAACTACTATCGCACCCTCAACGACCGTTTCGCACGGATCACCGCCGCCGACGTGCAGCGCGTCGCCAAAACCTACCTGAAGCCCGGGCTTTTGGTCCAAGTTTACGCGGGGCCAAGCGGTCCCTGGTCGCAGGGAATCTAGAGCTGCGGTGGCATCGTGATCGCGACCGTCGACCCGACTACCGGCAGCGTGCTCGAGCGCTTCGAGTATTTTGATGCGCGTACAGTGGATGCCAAGCTGACCGCGTCCACTGCAGCTGCTCGCCCGTGGGCTGCCGCCGGCCCAGGACGGCGCGCCGAAATGCTTCGTGCCGTGGCCTCCCAACTGCGTTCCGAATGCAACGCGCTCGCGACGACGTCGGTCCGCGAGATGGGCAAGCCGATCGCCCAAGCGCGCGCAGAAGTCGAAAAATGCGCGTGGTGTTGCGAGTTCTTCGCCGAGAGCGGTCCGGCCATGCTGGCGCCGCAGATCGCGTCGTCGAACGCAGCGCGCAGCTACGTCGCATTTCGCCCGCTCGGCGTCGTGCTGGCAATCATGCCCTGGAACTTCCCCTACTGGCAGGTTTTTCGGGCCGCGGTGCCCGCACTTCTGGCCGGAAACGCGATCGCCCTCAAGCACGCCGAGAATACGACGCGCTGTGCGCTCGAAATCGAGCGCATTTTTCACGAGGCGGGAGCCCAGGACGGCCTATTCGCGACGCTGCTGATGACCAACGAAGACGTCGACGCGCTCATCGCCGACCCGCGCATCTCCGCAGTAACCCTAACCGGATCCGAGCGCGCGGGCGTCGCCGTCGCCTCCGCAGCCGGATTGGCCTTGAAGAAGTGCGTGCTCGAACTCGGCGGTTCCGACGCCTTCCTGGTGCTCGACGATGCCGACGTAGAACTCGCCGCCAAAACGGCCGTCACCGCACGCTTTCAAAATAACGGCCAGAGCTGCATCGCCGCCAAGCGCTTTATCGCGACGCAGCCAATTTACGACAAGTTTCTCGAGCGCTTCGTCGCATTAGCGACGGAGCAACGCGTCGGCAACCCGATGGACCAACGGAACGCACTCGGCCCCTGCGCGCGCAGCGACCTGCGCGACAACGTGCACGCGCAAGTCCGCGCAACGGTCGATGGAGGAGCCCGCTTGATGCTCGGCGGCAAGCCCATCGAAGGACCGGGATATTTCTACGAACCGACGATCGTCGCCGACGTGCTTCCGGGAATGCGCATGTTCGACGAAGAGGTCTTCGGACCGGCCGCCGCGGTCGTGCGCGCGAAGAACGCTGACGAAGCGATCGCACTGGCCAACGCGTCGAGCTACGGACTAGGCTTCAGCATGTGGACGCGCGATACCGCGGTCGCCGAAACGCTCGCCGCCCGCGTGCAAGCCGGCGCGGTCTTCGTCAACGGAATGGTCGCCAGCGATCCGCGCCTGCCGTTCGGAGGCGTCAAGAAAAGCGGGTACGGCCGCGAGCTTTCGCACTACGGCGTTCACGAGTTCACCAACATCCAAACCATCTGGCTCGGGCCCGCGATGTCATCCTGAGCGGAGCGGCGTTCACTATGTCATCCTAAGCGTAGCGCCGTAGGCGCGTAGTCGAAGGACGCAAGAGCAAACGACGTGCCATCCTCGGGACGTTCGCGTTTTCGCGTCCATGCGAAAACGCTACTCGGCTGGCGCGTCGCTCTCGGCATCCGTGCCTTCGCTCCGCGTCCAGACGCCCTCGGATTTGCACGTCCTTTGCACTTGCGTCCTTCGACTGCGCTCGCTGCGCTCGCTCCGCTCAGGATGACACAGCGCTGCGCTAAGGATGACACAGCGCTGCGCTCAGGATGACAGGAAGTAGCGGGCGATGCGCGCGATGCCTTCGCGAACGTCCTGCACCGGTGCGACCCAACTCAACCGCAGCCAACCTTCCAACGCAGGCCCGAACGCGATTCCCGGAATCGTCAGCACGTCGTGGCTCTCGATCAGATCGTTGGCAGCGTCCAGCGAACGCACGCCGTCGGGCAGGCGCACGCACACGTAGAACGCGCCGTCGATGGGAACGAAACGCAGACCGTGTTCGGTGAGTGCGGAGAGGACGGCTCGGCGTTGCTCGGCGTACCAGGCTGCGTGTTCGCGCACGCCGTCGGCCGACGCGAAGACGTGCAGGGCAACCTGCTGCGCGAACGTGTCGGTGCACGAGGTGACCCACGCGTGCGCTTTGATCGCCTGCTCCATGACGCGCTCCGGCGCCAGAATCCAGCCTAGCCGCAGGCCCGTCAAGGCATTGCTCTTACTCACCGAGTTGGTTACGATCGTATGCGGATAGCGTTGCGCCAAATACGCCGCGCCGTCGACGAACGTCTGCTCGCGATAGATTTCGTCGTGAATCAGCCACACGGGCTCACCTGGGCGCTTCTCGAGTGCGCGCGCGAGAACGTCGGCCTGGTCGCGTGAGAGGACGCGCCCCGTCGGATTGCACGGCGAACACAGCACGATCGCGCGTGTCGCCTCGTTGACGCCTGCGAGAATGCGGTCGGCGTCGAACGCGAAGCCGTCGTCCTCGCGCATGCTCGCGGTCCGGCACGCTACGCCGTGGAGCGCAGCCATTTTAACGTACGAGGGAAAGGCCGGCTCGACGACCAGCAGCTCGTCTCGCGCCGGGTCGAGCAGCGTCATAAGGGTCACGTACATCGCTTCCTGCGAGCCGGCCGTCACGCACACGTTGGCCGCGCGCTCGAGACCCGGATACCGATAATGGCGCGCGATCGCTTCGCGTAACGCCGGATCGCCCGCGTTGGGCGTATACTTGACGCCGCGGTCGGCGACGTGCTGCATGGCGTAGTCGAAGTGCGCGCGCGCCGGAAGCAGCGTCGGTTCGCCCAAACCGAGATCGATCGACGTCTGACGCTTGCGTGCGGCAACCTGTCGGATCAGCGAGCCGGGGATTGCGCGGACGCGCGGGTTCACACGGCGATCTCGTATTCGCGCAGCGCCGCGTTGAGCGACGTTTTGCGATCGGTCGATGCGTCGCGCGTACCGACGATGAGCGCGCACGGCGTGCCGAACTCGCCGGCCGGGAACGTCTTTGGCTGCATACCGGGAATGACGACCGCGCGCGCGGGCACGAGCCCCCGCACGACGACCGGCTCGCTTCCCCGCACGTCGACGATCGGCGTGCTGGCCGTCAAGACGACCCCCGCACCGAGCACCGCTTCCCGTGCCACCCGCACGCCTTCGACCACGATGCAGCGCGAACCGACGAAGGCACCATCTTCGACGATCACCGGCGTGGCTTGCGGCGGTTCGAGTACCCCACCGATACCAACGCCACCGGAAAGGTGCACGTTCTTCCCGATTTGCGCGCAGGACCCGACCGTCGCCCAGGTGTCGATCATGCTGCCTTCGTCGACGTAGGCGCCGACGTTCACGTAACCGGGCATCAGAATCACGCCGCGGCCGAGAAAGCTGCCGTACCGCGCGACGCCGGGTGGAACGCAGCGCACGCCGAGCTTTTTGTAGTTCCGTTTTACCGGGAGCTTATCGTAGAAAACCAGCGCGTCGTCATCGCGACTGCCCATCCAGCCAGAGTCGCGGCGCTGGAAGTACAGCAGGATCGCTTGCTTCACCCATACGTTGGTCACCCAGTCGTCGCCCGCCGGCTCGGCGACGCGCAGATCGCCGTCGTCGAGCGCTTCCATCACGCGGTCGACGACGCGGCCTTCTCGCCCGCGCACGTCGCCGTCGCCGCGCACCAGCGCCTCGATCCCGTCGCGCAACTCATCCCGGTTCATAGTGGTAGTGGCCGCTTTACGTCGCCGCGTTCGCAGTACCATGCCGAATCGGTGCCGGCCGGCGCCTCGCCGGTAAGGAATAAAGGAGGAAGGGCGAAATGACCTCATCCCTCCCGAAGGGTGTCTTTTCTTCGCCCGCGTGCCGGTCGAAATTCCAAAGGAGAACGCGTGTCCAACTCCCCCGCTGACGAGCAGCGCATCAACGCAATCCGGTTCTTGGCGGTCGATGCCGTTCAGAAGGCCAACTCCGGCCACCCGGGCATGCCGATGGGCGCAGCCGCAATGGCCTACACGCTGTGGACGCGGCACATGCACTTCAATCCCAAAGATCCGCATTGGTTCAATCGCGATCGGTTCGTGCTTTCAGCCGGCCACGGTTCGATGCTGCTGTACGCGCTGCTGTACCTCACCGGATACGATGTTACCCTCGACGACATCAAGTCGTTTCGGCAGTGGGGAAGCAAAACGCCCGGCCATCCGGAAGCCGGGCGAACCCCGGGCGTCGAGGCAACGACCGGTCCGTTAGGGCAGGGAATTGCTAACGCCGTCGGCATGGCGATCGCCGAAGCGCACCTCGGGGCGGTCTACAATCGCGAGGACGAACCGGTCGTCGACCATTTCACCTACGTCATCTGCGGCGACGGTGATTTAATGGAAGGCATCAGCCAGGAGGCGCTGTCGCTGGCGGGTCACCTAAAGCTCGGCAAACTCATCGCCTTCTACGACGATAACCTGGTGTCGCTGGCGGGACCGACCGATATTACGCTCACCGACGAAGCCGCCGAGCGTTTCGAGGCGAGCGGTTGGCACACGCAGTTCGTCGACGTCGCTCACGGCAACGACGTGGACACCATCGACCAGGCGATCGTCGTCGCCAAAAACGTAATCGACCGTCCCTCGTTGATCGTGGTGCGAACGCACATCGGTTACGGGTCGCCGCGTCAAGACAACTACTTGGCGCACGGCGAAGCGCTCGGTCCAGAAAACGTCAAGAAATCGAAAGAGGAACTCGGCTGGCCGCTCGAGCCCGATTTCTACGTGCCCGACGACGTTCTAAAATTCTTTCGCGAGGCCGGCGCAAAGGGCGCCGATCTGGAAGCGCGCTGGCAAGCGATGTACGACGGTTGGAAGACCGCCAACACCGGGCCGGCAGCCCAGCTAGAACGCGCGTTGCGCGGCGACGTTCCCGCGAACCTTCCGTGGCCGCAGTTCACCGATCAAAACGGCAACTTGGCGACGCGCGACGCCGGCGGCGCCGTGATGAACGCCATCGCCGAAGGCCTGCCGGAGCTGGTCGGCGGCTCGGCCGATCTCGATCCTTCGACGAAGACGTATCTGAAGAACTGCGGTGATTTTACGCCCGGAAACTACGCCGGCCGCAACATCCATTACGGCGTGCGCGAACACGCAATGGTGGCAATTACCAATGGGATCGCGCTACACGGCGCATTGCTGCCGTTCTCGGCAACCTTCTTCAACTTCGTCGACTACTGCAAGCCGGCGGTGCGCTTGGCATGTCTCACCGAGCTGCACTGCATCTTCGTTTTCACGCACGACTCGGTGTTTTTGGGCGAAGACGGTCCGACGCACGAACCCATCGAGCAGCTCGCAATGCTGCGCGCGACGCCGAACTGCAACGTCGTGCGTCCGGCGGATTCGCTCGAGGTACTCGAAGCCTGGAAGCTGGCCGTGAGCGTCAAAGGCACGCCGTGGGTCTTGGTTCTGTCCCGCCAAAAACTTCCATTCCTGGGCGTGCGCGACGCGGCCGTGGCGAAGGGCGCCTACGTCTTGGCCGACGCGCAAGGCGGGAACCCCGACCTCATTCTTATCGCGACGGGCTCGGAAGTTTCGCTCGCGGTCGACGCGAAGAAGATTCTCGACGACAAGGGAACGCGCACGCGCGTGGTCTCGATGCCGTGCTGGGAACTGTTCGACGAGCAGCCGCAGACATACAAAGATTCCGTCCTTCCACCGGCGGTAACCGCTCGCATGTCGATCGAAGCGGCCGCCACGCTGGGCTGGGCTCGCTACGTCGGCGACCGTGGATTCGCTTTCGGAATCGACCACTTCGGCGCGTCGGCGCCTGCAGCGGCCATCGCCAAGGGTTTCGGATTCACGCCCGACCACGTCGCGCAACTCGCTCTCGATAAATTCGCACTCGCCACGTCATGAGCTTAGGAGACGGACTATCGTGAAAAACCAACTGCAGCAGCTGCTCGATGCCGGACAGAGCGTTTGGATCGACAACCTCCGCCGCAGCATGTTCGCCTCGGGTGAGCTCAAGCGAATGATCGAGCGCGGGTTGCGCGGCATGACCAGCAATCCAACGATCTTCGAGAAGGCGATCGGCGCCGGCAACGATTACGACGACCAGCTCCGGCAGCTCGTCGGATCGGAAAAGAACGCGGAAGCGCTCTTTTGGGACCTCGCGATTGCGGACATTCAGCACGCCTGCGACGAGTTCGCGCCCGTCTACCAGTCGTCAGGAGGGAACGACGGATTCGTGAGCCTTGAAGTCTCGCCGCTGCTCGCGCGCGAGACGCAGGGCACGATCGCCATGGCCAAGGAGTTGTGGGCGCGCGTCGGCCGGCCCAATCTGATGGTTAAAATTCCCGGGACCAAAGAGGGCTTGCCCGCGATCGAAGAGTGCATTTACGAAGGCGTCAACATCAACGTCACGCTGATTTTCTCGGTCGACATGTACGAGAAGGCGGCGCGCGCCTACGTGAAGGGGCTGCAGCGGCGGATCGCCGAGAACAAGCCCATCGATACGATCCGATCGGTCAACTCGGTGTTCGTCAGCCGCATAGACAGCGCCGTCGACAAGATGCTGCACGCACGCATCGCTAAGGGCGAAAAGCTCGAGCCGCTTCTCGGCAAAACGGGCATCGCCAATTTCGAAGCTTACCTATCAGAAATTCAAAGAGATTTTCCTCGGCGACGAGTTCGCGCCGGTCAAGGCCGCGGGCGGCGCGGTTCAGCGCCCGTTGTGGGCTTCGACGTCCACCAAAGACCCGCATTATCCCGACCTCATGTACGTCGAGAGCGTCGTCGGGCCCGATACCGTGAACACCATGCCGCCGCAGACGCTCGATGCGTTGATCGATCACGGGAACATCGTTCCCGACACCGTCGAAACCGATCTCCCCGGCGTTTACGCCATTATGAAGGCGCTGCAGGACGCGAAAATCTCGCTGTTCGACGTGACCGAGCAACTCCAGACGGAGGGAGTTACGCTCTTCTCAGACTCGTTTGCCGCATTGCTCGGCGCCATCGTCTACAAGCAGAAGCTTCTCGAGGGGGGCGGAGCCGACCGCGTCCATCTTTCGCTCGGCCCCTCGCAGCCGTCGTTCGACAAAGCGCTGGAATCGCTAACGTCTGCCGACTTCCTCACGCGCCTCTGGGCGCACGATCCGACCCTGTGGTCGAGCGAGCCCGCGGATGCCGAGATCATCAAGAAATCGTTGGGATGGCTGACAATTTCAGCAGCACATGCTCGAATCGGTCCCGGAGCTGCGCGCGTTCGGCGCCGACGTGAAAGAGAAGTTCGACTTCGCGGTGGTCTGCGGTATGGGGGGCAGCTCGCTGGCACCCGATATCCTCGCGGATACGTTCGGACAATTCGGCGGATATCCCGAACTCTTGGTGCTCGACTCGACCTGTCCGCAACAAATTCGAGAACTCGAGGAGCGCATTCGGATTGCCGACACGCTTTTCATCATCTCCAGCAAGAGCGGCACGACGACCGAGCCGAACGCGTTCTATGCATACTTTCACGAAAAGGTTTCAAAACAGGTTGGGGCTTCGGTTGCGGGTCGAAACTTCGTCGCCATTACCGATCCCGGAAGTCCGCTCGAGGCCGAGGCGAAAGAATGCAGCTTCCTGGTCTGCTTCGATAACGATCCGAACATCGGCGGGCGTGACTCGGCGCTGTCGTACGTCGGCATTGCGCCGTCCGCGGTTGCGGGATACGACATCAACTTACTGCTCGACCGCGCGCTCGGGGCAATGCATGCAAACGATAAGACGGTTCGACGTCAAGAGCGCGCCGGGCGTCCGCCTCGGCGCGGCGTTTGGGGGCCTCGCGGTGGATGGGCGCGACAAGCTGACGATCGTCGCGCATCCCGACGTCAAAGCGTTCGGCGCGTGGGCCGAGCAGCTCATCGCCGAATCGACGGGCAAGCACGGCAAAGGTATCGTGCCGGTCGCGGGCGAGCCTCTCGGGGCGCCCGGCGTTTATTCCGACGATCGCCTCTTCGTTTACGTGGGCGCGAATCTCCCCGATCCCGAGCCGGGCGTCGACGAGAAGTT